>NZ_CP135449.1:0-4689 GCF_045278885.1 Thioclava litoralis | reverse complement strand
CGCCGGGGCGAGGGGCAAATCGGATCGAAGCGCGACAACGCTAGATGGCACCGTAATCTCTCTCATTTGACTAGGTTATTTCACAGGCAACTAGTTGTAAATACCTAGTCTGACCCCTCCCAACTCTAGTCGCTACCCCTCCCAACTCTAGTCGCTACCCCTCCCAACTCTAGTCGCTACCCCTCCCAACTCTAGTCTTCAGCCCTCCCAACCCTAGTCTTCAGGGCCCCTAGTGTCAGTGTCGGGTGTCGCGGGGAGCGAAGCGACACGCGACACGCGACACCCGACACTCAGGATCGACACGGCGGCTAACGCCGACCGCCCCTCAGCTTGCCGCTGGATGGAAGCGCTGCGCTGAGGGGCGGTGGTCTGGTTGGCAAGTGTAACGCTGCCAAATTGCATTTCCTGCTACAGTCACACCCCTACAGACCGTGATCGTCTCCACGGTCACGGCTACGACTGCGCTGCTGCTGAGGCAGCTCCACATCACGAGCTTTCTGAACCTCCGGGGTTCGCTCCTGGTGGGCAGGTCGGATGTGCTGGGGAGCGGAAAGGCCCAGATGGCGATCGTAGCGCTCCACCAGTTCCTCTGAGCCCAGTGGCCAGAGGATGCGCGATGACAGGTGGCTCTCGGGGTTCTCGATGCGCAGGTTTTTGACGAAGGCCTCCGCCTTGGCGCAGAAATCCCCGCATTGGGCGATCACCGCCCCGAGGTGCAGCCGGTCGGCAAGCGCAGGGAACCACGCACGGCCCGCCTCGTGGCCGTCCTGCTGCTTCAGGCGGTCCCACCCCATCCCGAAGCGGTAAGCTGCCGACACGACGCTCTCAGCGCCTCTGCGGAAGGCGCTGATGAGCTTCCACGTGTTTGACTCGAGGTTGGTGTAGACCTCGACCCCCTCCCGGTCGAGATCCCCCTCCGGCGGGGTGTAGCCGCGGGGATCGTCCCTGTGGCGGCTAATTTCGCCTCTGAGAAGCAGGTAGTCCCTCAGGAGGTCTGTATCGTCCCAAGATAGCTCAGCGCCCTGTAGGGCCTCTCTGACGCTCTCTACGGGCCTCTGTAGGTCCGACCGGGCCTTGTCCATGACCGCGCCATAGGTTTCCGGGGACAGATGCTGGCGCTGCGTGATCTCTTTCCGGGTCCCGCGCACAATCTCGGCGTCCAGATGTTCGCGGCACCAATCGGTCCAGGATGTTTGCAGGGCGGAGTATTCGTTCCGCTCGCCGGTGTCCTGTTTCAGCTCCTGCAGCGCCTTGTTGGTCGAGATCACCGGCTTGCCCCGGCTTTCCCGGACCGGGGAGACCATCACGTCGACCACCGCGCCGCCCTTCTCATCGAGATCGAGGCGGGTGGCGATCACCGATCCCTTGCCGCCCCAGCTCTCGGCCCATGCCTTCGCCTGGTCGAAGAGCTGGCGGTTGTGCGGGTTCTCCGGGTCATGGAGGTTTCCGGCCTTCTGCACCCATTCTGGGGACACGACGCAGATGGCTTGCAGGCAGAGGGGAGAGCCTTTCCGCTCGCCGGCCCCGAGCTCGGCTTTGTGCGCCTTGAAGGCGGCGAGGTAGTCGCGGTCGTCCTCGGCCTTCGACCAGGCGAGGCCGAAGCCGGGTTCCGCATCTTCCCGGACACGGGCCTTGCCCGTCTCATCGTGACGCTGCGCATGAAGGGACGCCCCGCGAAGCTGGGCGATGGTGGTCATCTTGTTGACGCGGATAGCTGCCTTGAACATGGGGGCAGCGTAGGGAGGCTGGGGAGAATTGTCATTTCAAATGACAACCCACTAGGCAATTCTCTGCGAGCCGCTCCGCTAATTGCCGTTGGGCCGGAGGCGCTGCGCCCTCCTGGACCTCCCGCCGGAAGCCGCCCAAGGGGCGGCTGCGCATCATTCCGCCCCTGCCATATGCGGGCCGGTCGGAATGATGCGCGAAGCCAGCTCGGACCGGATACCTCCGAATATCGGAGGGCCGGTCTGGCGGCGGTGGTCACATAGAACCATGCTTGAAAATGGATAATTAATATACCATATTTACACATGGATTTTGAGTATGACCCCGCCAAAAGTGCCTCGAATCTGTCGAAGCATGGCATCGACTTCGATCAGGCACAGGCCCTTTGGGATGACCCGTGGATACTCGAAGCGCCCGCCAAGACCGAGGATGAACCGCGTTTCATCTCGATTGGGAAGATCGAGGGCAAGCACTGGGCGGCGGTCTGGACGCCGCGCGGTAATGCGGTGCGGCTCATCTCGGTGCGCCGCGCCCGGAAAGAGGAGATCGGATACTATGAAGGCAACTGAGTTCGACAAGAAGTTCGACGCTGGTGAGGACATGAGCGGTGCAATTGACTGGTCCCAGGCGCGCCGCCCGAATGACCAGCCCAAGCGCGTGAACGTGGATTTTCCGGCATGGGTAGTCGAGGGCCTGGACAAGCAGGCTCGGCACCTTGGCGTGACGCGGCAATCCCTTATCAAGCTATGGATCGCAGAACGTCTTCAGTAAGGAAGAGTGACATGGGCCACCGAAAATTTAGAATTCAAAGAGTTGCCAACATAACGGCTCCTGATGGAACTCAGCCTGTTTTCTATGAAGTATGGGACGTAATCTCGGTGGAAGGAGAAGAGCGGTTGCACCGAAATGCGGACCTCGCCTTCCAAACGAAGGAAGAAGCCGAAAAATGGGTTGAGGTGAACTCAGGCCATTGTCAGTGAAGTAATTTTAGAAAGAGCATAGGCCCGAAATATGTGGATCGTCCTCGTCATTGTCGTAGCGGGTTTCTGGCTTTGGCGAAGCAACCTGAGAAGAGCAAAAAGATTTGTGCGAGCCGTGCACTTTTTGGATGCCTTAGACGGCGGTGCAACACCAGATGAAGCAAACGGTGTCGTTGCTAAGCTATTCACAAAACACTCAAATGCTGATGCTGACAATCAAGCTATCCGCTTTGCTCAAGACCGCGCGCAAAGGTGGACCCAAGGGAAACAGCTTCCATGGATACACGAAGCAAGGACTAAAGGGTTCGCGATAGACAGCGGTAGCACCAAGCACGATTTTGCCCACCTAAGTGAGCAGGCATCGGATGAGGAAAGGCGCGAGGATCTGTACGTTGCAGCCGGTATCGCGCATGTCTGCTTCCTAAACGCGATCAAGCGTGACGTGGATGATGAAGAATTCTCCGCGGCTGCTTTGGGTGCTTTTGACGGTACTGTCCAAGCTCTAGGGATTAAGCTGACCCATGTTGAAATGTTCAGCATGGGAGCAGCCTTCATCGTTCGTCAGCTTAAGGACCTAGAGCGCTTGGGTGACGTGGACCCCGAAAGGATTGCTGATCTGACAGCCGAGGCGATGAACTCTAGTGCGCTACAGGGCATCCGAGAGCTGGCTGGGCAGGTGGCTTACAGCGTCACTGTGGAGATGCGTTCAGCTTAGCTGTCACGCCAGCCTATTTTCTTTGCCACGGCCAAACCCACCGTGGGCGATCCGCGAGCTTGTTTGCCAAGGTCCGCCAGTGATCCCGATCTGTTTCAGCCGTCTCTAACCGCTCCCTCAACTGGGCGTTCTCGGCGCATATGGCAGCAAGTTTGGACGTGATCTCAAGGTGGGCATCGGTGGGTGCTTCTGGTGGGCGCTGCTCACTGGGCGCTCGCTGCTCGGCCGCCCACTTGTCGGCGTCTCCGGCGCGGACCTTCCAGTGGTTCCTGTTGTCGCGTATTGCCTTTAAATCATGGCATTCTATGGCTCGCATGACGCTGCGCCGACTGGTTGCGCAACGCTGGGCAACCTGGGCAGGTGAGAGCATTTCTTGGGTGGGCGCGCTCACTGGGCAGCCTGCCCACCCTGCCCACTTGCGGCAAAGGCTATCTCCCGAATGATCCGTTCTGGTCGGGGTCGCATAACGCCGCCGATTTCGGCCTCCCTGCCCACCTGGTTCGCCCATGAATCACGTTCGTCTTCGGATAGGTCTTCCCACCAGAGCCGTGCGGCCTCCTTGGGGTCCTCGATCATCGGCGGAGCGTCTTCGGTTTCCTGCTGCTTGCGCCGCGTCGAGCTATGCCGCTCGTTCTCCGTTGCAGTTTCAGCCGCGTCGTGGGGGTCCTTCCAACGCCAGTCAAAGCGAACAGCGTGAACTGAGCGCCCTCGTTTCTCAGGGGTCATCTTTACCGTGACCGTCCCGTAATCGTTGATCGCTTCTAGCGCTGGTTCGAGGACCCATTGCCGGAAGTTATTCCAGCGAGAGTATGATTTCTTATCATCGACGCCGAGCAGGGCGCGAAGCTCTTCTAGGCTGAATGTCCAGTAAGGACGGCCGAGACGTTTCTTGTCGGCGAGAATTGCGTAGAGGCGCCGCCCATGGCCGCTCAATTGGTGCGCGGCAGTGGCCTCGATTTTCGTGAAGGTTGTCGGGCTGCGAAGAGCATGGACGCCAGCCGGGGGGATCAATAGGCGGGCAACGCTCCCGCCTTGGACGATGTGCCACTGAGCTAGCACCACCGCGCCCCAGGGATCGCCTTTGTGCTCGCCTGAGAGTTCGACTTTTGTCAGACGCCGAAGGCACTCCCGCAGCCAAACGTTATCAGCCCTAGACCCCTCTCCGCGCAGCCGCTTTGTCGGCACCTCTAGCCAGATGGCATTTTCCAAGGTTGCCGGGATGCGCTGCTCATCCAAGGCTGCCGCAATTTCCCAAATGGCCGAAACCAT
>NZ_CP135448.1:0-6606 GCF_045278885.1 Thioclava litoralis | reverse complement strand
GCAAACCTCAAAATTTGGTGCTACTTATAGTAGTCTTTTCGTCGACTGAAGGTCAAGGAAATCTCCTTCGTGGACACGAAGCGATGCGCCTGAAGCAGGCCTCACGTCTCGCTTCGTTTCCATGGCCACCAAGAACTGCGCTTCGGTCTGCTGTCAGCTAGAAGTGCAGTTATTCGTCCCTCGGAGCTATCTAGGCGCTTGCGCAGGTCGCTGATCGTGTCCGCCATTTGGTCTTTCTGGGCTTCTAGTCCGTTGGCTCGTTCTTGTGCGACGGCCAGCTCTTTTTCGAGTTCAAGAATGCGGGCTAAATCACTGTTTGTGCTGGTGCTTTTTGCGTGTTGCGCATAGTTGCTTTGGGTGGATTTTGCAACAGATGCTGCTGCAACGGCAGGGAAGACACGGTGAAGCTCTGACGGGTCTATCTCATAAGAGCCACTGTCGCCTTTATAGGCTGATATCTTGCCGTTTTTAATTGCCCTCTGGATTGTTGTCTTGTTTTTGCCTGTGGCAATTGCGGCCTCGGAGAGTGAGTATTTCATGGTGTTGCGCGCCGTTGTATTGTGGTGTTGCGCATCAAGGTAGCGTGTTGCGTGGCGCAATGCCAAGCGAATGCGCCTTTGGCGGGGTTAGCGCAGGCTGTCTTGCTTCCCGCAGTAGGCCACAAAAGCAGCGCCCGCGTTCTTCGGTGGGTTCCCTTTGGCCGCTTCGCTCTTAGCAAATGCCAGCCAGTCAGAGCGGAGGGCATAGTAGTCCCGGCCTCCTTCTCTGGCGATATCCCGCGCTTTCTCTTCGGCCCATTCTGGGAGCTTGATGTCGGGTGTGAGGCTGGCTTGCGGAGAGCGCGGACGAAAGATCACCAAGTCATCAGCCGTCAGCTCCATGCGGTAGAACGGGGTGTCGTCGTCCTGGATGATCTGACGCAGGTTTAGCCGGAACTTCTTCAAGGGGGCGTTGCTGCCAGTCTTCTCTTGAAGCTTAGCGAGGCCGATTTGCCACTTCGGCTGGCTGCCGCAATGCTTGCGGCCGATCTCATACAGACGGCGTTCCAGCGGGCGGCGCAGGCGAAAATAGTCGTTGGAGATCGTGACGACCTCGTCGCTTTCGATCGCGCGCATGACCCAGTCAGACAAGATCACTTCACAGTAATCGAGCCGCCACTTTCCTTCCTCCTTCATCACGAAGCCGCTGCCGGATTCCAGCAGGCTGAAAAAGCGTGTTTCACGCTTGTTGCCGGTCTGGATGTCCGTCTGGAACGTGGTGCCAATGAGCCTTTGGAAGGCTTGTTCCAGGCGCTGATACTCGACCCCGCCTGTCTTACGGTTGGTTGTGATCATCAGCTCACGGGCACTGAAACGGACCCGCTTGCCGATTTTCTCCCCTCGGTTCTTTCGGTGCATGAGCTGGCTCACGCAGAAAATCAGGATGTCTTTGTCAAAAATCGTGGGCAGGCCGACCCCAGAGGGGACGATCTTCAGCCTGTTGTCGCCACCGCGATATTCGAGGTGGCGCATGTCAGGTTTCGTCGCGAGCGAGAACAGCGGATGCTCCATTGAGGCCATATCGTCCTTCGGCACCACATCAGAGATGTCGAGGATGAAGAAATCCTTCTGGGGGTGCCTGTCAGGGAGTAGAGCCATCCATCTGCCTTAGTGCTGTTCGTTACATCAGGAACCAACATCAAGCATGGCTCACCCATTCGTCAAGTTCGTTATATCAGGACCCTGCGTGAGAGCGTTTTGGCTTCGTTAGTTTCGGAACCCAAATTCGTTAGTTTCGGAACCCAAATTCGTTAGTTTCGGAACCCTGTGGATACTTTATTGCTTTGATATCGGCATGTTACGGGTGATTTTTGGCCCCGTAACATACTCCGTAGGTAACACTATTAACACTAGGGGTCAGAGACCGTGGCTTCGGCCTCGATCAACCCGCTCAGGTAAATCATGCTCACGCTCTACTTGAGGTTCTTCCCTGACATGCGGTGCTTCAAGGCCAAGGTTCCGGTCATGACGCTGAACCTCTGTTGCGGCCTGTTGAGGCCAGCACATACCTTCCTCGATCTGGACCCCATCCGGTCGAAGTAGATTCTTCACAGAAGCTTCGACTTTTGCCATGAAGGCTCCGCATTTTGCGACCACCGCCGCCAAGTGCATTCGGTCGGATAAGCTGGGGAAGAGACCGCGCCCGGCTTCATAGCGATCATTCATGTTAGCAAGTAGCCCCATGCCTATCCCGTGGGCCGCTTCGTACACCCGCTCCGCCCCAGATCGAACGGCCTCGATTAAAGGCCACGGGTCAGTGTGTTCATCCCCTTCGACGCGGTGAAGGCCCAGAGCGCCCCTAGGAGGCTCGTAGGACGCGCCTAAGGCCTTGTGGCGGGCAACCTCCCCCTTGAGCATGAGATACTCACTCAGGGCCTCTGCATCGCGCTCTGAGAGGTCTGTGTCCCTGATAGCTTCCCAGAGCCCCTTAGAGGGCGCTCTGACGCTCTCACGGGCCTTGTCCATGACCGCACCATAGGTTTCCGGAGACAGATGCTGGCGTTGCGTGATTTCTTTCCGGGTACCGCGTACGATCTCGGCGTCCAGGTGTTCGCGGCACCAATCGGCCCAGGATGTTTGCAGGGCGGAGTATTCGTTGCGCTCGCCGGTGTCCTGTTTCAGCTCCTGCAGCGCCTTGTTGGTCGAGATCACCGGTTTGCCCCGGCTTTCCCGGACCGGGGAGACCATCACGTCGACCACGGCGCCGCCCTTCTCATCGAGATCGAGGCGGGTGGCGATCACCGATCCCTTGCCGCCCCAGCTCTCGGCCCATGCCTTCGCGTGATCGAAGAGCTGGCGGTTGTGCGGGTTCTCTGGGTCGTGGAGGTTGCCAGCCTTCTGCACCCATTCGGGAGACACGACGCAGATGGCTTGCAGGCAGAGGGGCGAGCCTTTCCGCTCGCCGGCTCCCAGCTCGGCTTTGTGCGCCTTGAAGGCTGCGAGGTAGTCGCGGTCGTTCTCGGCCTTTGACCAGGCAAGGCCGAAGCCGGGTTCTGCATCCTCGCGTACACGGGCCTTGCCGGTCTCGTCGTGACGCTGCGCATGGAGGGACGCCCCGCGAAGCTGGGCGATGGTGGAGATCTTGTTGACGCGTATGGCTGCTTTGAACATGGGGCCAGCGTAGGCCGGTGGGGGAGAATTGTCATTTTAAATGACAACCCACTAGGCAATTCTCTACGAGCCGCTCCGCTAATTGCCATTGGGCCAGAGGTGCTGCGCCCTCTTGGATCTCCTGCTAGGCGAAGCTTATTGATGTCGTGATCTAGTATCACGACTAGCCAAATAGGGATGTTCTGATACCTACGGGCCATCAGCTCACGGATTGGAATTGTTCATCTTGAGGCCATTCCGCCGCCGCAAAGGCTGCCCACGCAGATACTGCAGGCTCTGTCAGGGTATGACCTCGTACCCAGAGACAGCAAATTGGCAACGCCAAGCCTCTCTTTGGCTACTCATGGTCTGTAGACTTAAAGGCATCAAGTGACGATTTTTCTATTAGATTCGTTATTTTGCAAAGAAGCATGTCTCCTCAAAAACTTAGGAAGCCCAGCCGCACCTTGATCGGTACGCTCGCTGATAACGTGCGGCGACTTCGTCACACGCAAGGCCTTTCACAAGAAGAACTGGCTGATCTGTGCGGCATTCACCGCACCTATATCGGCTCGGTCGAACGCTGCGAACGTAACGTGACCCTAAGCACTATGGAATTGCTCGCCACTGCACTTGGCGTCTCTGTGATTGATCTTCTGACGCCCGAGGAAAAATGACTGTCGCACCACCGACCAACCCGCAACGCTATATTCAAGCCATCCGCAAAAAAGGTCTGACGATTTACGATCCGGTTGCCATCGGTGATCCGGACTACTGGATTCCCACACCTGAGCTTCAAGCGCTGCTGGATGACGGCCTGCGCGGCCTCTCTCTGACAGGATTACCGCTACGCACGCGATCGAAAGTCGTAAAGATCCGTATTTGCGAGGTTCTTGGCTATCCTGTTCCTAAATCCTTCAAGAAGAGCCAGCCCCGCTTTCCGGGGCAAATGTTTGATACCTACACCCAGAAATCAAATAATTTGCAAGTCTGGAACGAAGAGCTTTCCGCCTCGCGTCGATATGTGGTTATCCGCATCTCTGAATATGAAGACAAGCTCACCAAGGAAAAACATGCCGAGATCACCAAGGTTAAAGTGGTGACGGGTGATACGCTGGCCTTGCTGGATAAGACCGGAACGTTGACCAGCAAGTATCAGGCACGCTGCATTCCAGGTACTGTCGCGACAGAGCTGATCGCGCCTCATGATACAGCGCACATTTCGCCCTTCGTAGCGCCTGCTGTTGACTTATCGGGTGTTGCCTCGCCTATCCTCCATCCGGCTGAGGGCGAAGTTCTTGCGATCCAGTCGGTCTATCAAAAACTCAGCACACTGATCGGGGCGAGCTTTGTGGATGCTGGAGCGGATCAGGAGCGCAATCGCGGGGCTGCTCTACACCGCCTTGTCTGCCAGGCAATGGGATATCGCACTTATCAAGACGACGGGCAGTTTCCAGATGTGCGCCATCAATTGCTGGAGGTAAAGCTGCAGACCTCGCCCACCATTGATCTTGGGCTTGTTACGCCTGAAAGCGTCGAGCCGCTCGATGTGCCTATGATCGGCGGAAAGCAAATCCGTCATTGTGACGTGCGCTACGGGATTTTCTACGCAAATGTGGCTAACGGCATGGTGACGCTGACGCATTTTTTCCTCTCGACTGGCGAGGCGTTTTTTTCGCGCTTTCCTCAGTTTCAGGGGAAGGTTCTCAACGCCAAGCTACAAATTCCGCTACCTGCTGACTTTTTCGAGGGGTAGGCCAAAGGCTTCCCAGACTAACTGATCTAGCTCGCGTTCAAGACCTTCTGCATCCGGCCCATGGTTGGAATGATAGATGGTCTTGGCGAGGGCGATGATGTCCTGCGAGAGCGGCAATGCAGGATCAGGCAGCGGAAAGTTCTCTACGTATTGTGTAATAAAACGCCTGCGCCCAGCATAAAGTTTGTTGTTGAAGCGATGATCATAGAAGGCTTCTGCAAAGGTCGAGTTGGCGACTGCGCAGGCCAGCCATAGCAAATCTTCATCGCCATTGCCTTTGGCTACCAGCCAATAGCAATCGCCATTGACCACAGAGCCATCCAGATCAAGCCAGAAGGTTGGGCGTTCGGAAATGTCACGGAACACTAGTTTGGGAGCGCTCCAGGCTTGCGGGTCTTGGGGCACCCAGATTTCGTACCAGCGCCGCCCTGCGTCGATCACATAAGAGCGGCCTTCTAGCGCTGCGCGGTGGGTTTCCAGATAAGCGCGGCTTTTCGGGAAATCATCAAGCGGAATAGCCTGACGTTTGCCCTGCACGACTTCATGGGTGTAGAGAATGGAACGGCTTTTTTTAGGAATCGTCGCGCGGAATCTGCCGGCGCCATGATGCGTGGTCAAAGGTCGTAAAAGTTCCGGCTTATCGGAACCCATTGTGTGATCCCAGTCATGGCGGATGAAGATTTTATCAGCGCAGGTCTTAACGCCCACACGAATTTTACCGATCTCGCCAAAGCGCTTCCAACTATGGGCATCTACACATGCCAGCCATTGATCACCGGATTCGCTGGTTAGTCGCCAAATTTCTCCAGTATCGCTTGAAGATTCCAGGATACCATGGCGCACAGAAAAGCGCCGTCCGTCTGCGATGCTGACAATTCCTGCATGCGCAAGTGCCTCGATAGGATCGCGCAACTCTTCCGCAGTTTGTGCCTTATCATTGGTCTCATAAATCGAGACAAAACGTGCTGCCTCGGTAATGCTGCTGGCAGATCCTTTCGCAACCAGAACAGCAGGTAAGACCGCAGCGTTAAAGAGTTTCGTATCCCCGAGATCGAATATCTCAGTTAGGCCAAGACGCTCGCGCAATGCTGCGCGCAATGCGCCACCACCCTTAGTGGTCATGAAGCGGTTTGAAACAATGATCCCTGCTATGCCGTGAGGGTCGAGAACCTGCGCCATGCCAAGCAGGAACGCTTGATACAAGTCCACGCGCCCCGTCAGCCCGAAACGCACAGCTAGTTGCTGTGCGCGTTCCGATCCCATGATCTGGGTGCGCACATAAGGCGGATTGGCAATGATCAAATCAAACAGGGGCGGCTCTTTGGGCGAAAAGAGCGAGGGACTTGCATAGTCTCCTGCCGCGTCCAGCACAAAATCCAAAAAGTTGCTAGAGCTCAGCTCAAGCGCTACGTCCGGGAACGCGGCCTGGATACGGCGTGAGGATTCTTTCAGCGCCGCTGCATTCGTATCAAATCCGCGCACGCTCAATGCGGCCTGCGTTCTGCCCTGCAAGCTCTCCAGCAAGGCCAGCACCAGCTCGCCATCACCAATCGCAGGATCAAGAATGGTGATGGTCTTGCGGTCTTCCAGCGAGGCATTGTCCACAATCCGCTCAGACACGAAACGCGCGAGGATCTGAGGGGTATAGGTCGCACCATCTGCTTTCTCCGCAACAACGGACTGATAGCGACGAGCGTTATCTGTATCGGCGACTTGGAGCAT
>NZ_CP135447.1:0-73840 GCF_045278885.1 Thioclava litoralis | reverse complement strand
TCCGCTGCCTCCACGTTCTGGGTTGCGGACCGGCTTGCGGGTTTGTCGAGCCAGTCGATCTTCTTCATTTTCCGCACGATCACGAACTCGTCGCGGTTGCTGCCCACGGTGCCGTAGTAGTTGAAGCCGTAGGAGAGCTGCGCGTAGCCGCCGATCATATGCGTGGGTTTCAGTGTGGCGCGGGTCACCGAGTTGTGGATGCCGCCGCGATTGCCGGTCTTTTCCGAACCGGGCGTGTTCACGATCTTTTCCTGCGCGTGATACATGAACAGCGTCCCCTGCTTGATCCGCTGGGACACCACCACCCGCGCGGTCAGCGCGCCGTTGGTGTTGTAGGCTTCGACCCAATCGTTATCGACAAGGCCCGCCTTTGCCGCGTCCACCTCGGACATCCAGACCACCGGCCCGCCCCGGTTCAGCGTCAGCATCAGCAGGTTGTCGGTATAGGTGCTGTGGATGCCCCACTTCTGGTGCGGCGTAATGAAGTTCAGCACGACATGCGGGCTGCCCTCGGCCGCGTCGTTGTTGACGGCCTTGGTGATGGTCTTGAGGTCCACCGGCGGGCGATAGCTGACGAAACCCTCGCCGAAGGCCCGCATCCATTCATGATCCTGGTAAAGCTGCTGGCGCCCTGTGAGGGTCCGCCACGGGATCAGTTCGTGGACGTTGGTGTAGCCGGCGTTGTAGCAGACCTCCTCGCTCTCGATGCCCGACCAGGTGGGGCTGGAGATGATCTTGCGCGGTTGCGCGGCGATGTCGCGGAAGCGAATCTTGGTGTGATGCGCCCCTTCGGCCAGATGGGCGTGGTGCTGACCCGTAGGTTTCTCCAGCTCCTCCCAGGCCTTCACGGCCACTTCGCCGTTGGTCTCGGGGGCGAGCATCAGGATCATCTCGGTCGCGTCGATGGCGGTTTCCAGCTTGGGCTGCCCCTTGGACACGCCCTCGTCCAGCACGACACCATTCAGGTCGCGCAGGTGCTTGACCTCGGTCTTGGTGTCCCAGTTGATCCCCTTGCCACCGTTGCCGAGCTTCTCCAGCAGTGGCCCGACCGAGGTGAACTTCTTGTAGAGGTTCGGATAATCCCGCTCGACCGCGATGTAGTTGGGCGCGGTCTTGCCGGGGATCAGGTCACATTCGCCATTCTTCCAGTCCTTCACATGAGCCTGCGCCAGTTCGGCGGCCGTGTCATGCAGAAGCGGCAGCTGGACAATGTCGGTTTCCACACCCAACACCTCGGGCGCGACTTCGCTGAATTTCCGGGCGATCGATTTGAAGATCTCCCAGTCCGACTTGCTCTCGTAAGCCGGGTCCACTGCCGCCTGCAGCGGGTGGATGAAGGGGTGCATGTCCGAGGTATTGAGGTCGTCCTTTTCGTACCAGCTGGCCGTGGGCAGGACGATGTCGGAATACACGGCCGTCGTGGACATGCGGAAGTCGATGCACACGAGCAGGTCCAGCTTGCCCTTCGGCGCCTCGTCATGCCAGACGGCCTCCTTCGGCATCACGCCGCCCTCTTCGCCCAGATCCTTGCCCATCACCCCGTGGTCGGTGCCCAAGAGGTGCTTGAGGAAATACTCATGCCCTTTGCCGGACGACCCGAGCAGGTTCGAGCGCCAGACGAACAGGTTGCGCGGCCAGTTTTCCGGCGCGTCGGGGTCCTGACAGGACATTTCCAGATCGCCCGATTTCAGCTGTTCGGCGACGTAGTCCTTGATCTCTTTGCCGGCCTTCTTTGCGGCTTTGGAGACTTCCAGCGGGTTGGTTTTCAACTGTGGAGCCGAGGGCAGCCAGCCCATCCGTTCCGCGCGAATGTTGTAGTCGATCAAGCTAATGTCCCAGTCGCCCTCGGGCGCGGTGGGTGACAGAATCTCGCCCGCCCGCAGGGTTTCATAGCGCCACTGGTCGGTGTGCGCATACCAGGCGGAAGTGGAGTTCATGTGCCGCGGCGGTCGGTTCCAGTCGAGCGCGAAGGCCAGCGGCTGCCAGCCGGTCTGCGGGCGCAGCTTTTCCTGACCCACGTAATGCGACCAGCCGCCGCCTTCCTGCCCGATGCAGCCGCACATCACCAGCATGTTGATGATGCCGCGATAGTTCATGTCCATGTGGTACCAGTGGTTCAGACCGGCCCCGAGGATGACCATGGATTTGCCATGAGTCTTTTCGGCGTTGCCCGCGAATTCCCGCGCAACCGCGATGATCTTTTCGCGCTCCACGCCGGTGATCTTTTCGGCCCAGGCCGGGGTGTAGGGGCTGTCGTCATTGAAATCCTTGGACACCCAGTCACCGCCAAGACCCCGATCCAGCCCGTAGTTGGCGCAGAACAGGTCGAACACGGTGGCAACCAGCGCTTCGGATCCGTCGGCCAGTTTCACGCGCCGAGCCGGAATGTTCCGGGACAACACCTCGGGGTGGTCGCACTTGACAAAATCGCCCGTGGCCGCGCCGCCGAAATAGGGGAAGTCGACACCCACAACCTCGTCGTGGTCGCCATCCATGATCTGGCTCAGGCGCAGCTTGGCCTCTGCCCCTTTTGCCCGCTCTTCGAGGTTCCACTTGCCTTCTTCACCCCAACGGAAGCCGATGGACCCATTGGGTGCCACGATCTGGCCAGACGTCTCGTCATAGGCGACGGTCTTCCAGTCGGGGTTGTTGGTCTCGCCCAGCTTGCCGTCGAAATCATCGGCCCGCAGCATCCGGCCCGGCACGAGGTGCCCGTCCTTTTCGTCGAGCCGAACAAGCATCGGCATGTCTGTGTACTTGCGGGCGTAGTCCTCGAAATACTCGGCCTGCCGGTCGAGGTGGAATTCGCGCAGGATCACATGGCCCATGGCCATCGCCAGCGCCGCGTCGGTGCCCGCCTGCGGGTTCAGCCAGATGTCACCGAACTTGGCCGCCTCGGAATAGTCGGGGCTGACCACGGCGGATTTGGTGCCGCGATAGCGGACCTCGGTGTAGAAATGGGCGTCCGGTGTGCGCGTCTGCGGCACGTTCGAACCCCAGAGCATCAGGAAGCCCGCGTTGTACCAATCGGCCGATTCCGGCACGTCGGTCTGTTCACCCCAGGTCTGCGGGCTGGCGGGCGGCAGGTCGCAGTACCAGTCGTAGAACGACATGCAGGTGCCGCCCAGAAGGGACAGGTAGCGCGAGCCCGCAGCATAGCTGACCATCGACATGGCCGGGATCGGCGAGAAACCGAAGACGCGGTCTGGCCCGTAGGTCTTGGTTGTGTAGGCGTTGGCAGCGGCGATGATCTCGGTCGCTTCGTCCCAGCTTGCCCGCACGAACCCACCCTTGCCGCGGGTCTTGTTGATCGCGTTGCGCAGCGCGGGATCGTTCTGGATCGCGGCCCAGGCAGCCACCGGCGTCATGGTCTCGCGCATCTTCCGCCACGCCCGCATCAGCGCGCCACGGATCAGCGGGTTCTTCACGCGGTTCGCGGAATAGAGATACCAGCTATAGGACGCTCCCCGCGCGCAGCCGCGCGGTTCGTGGTTGGGCAGGCCAGCGCGGGTGCGCGGATAATCGGTCTGCTGGGTTTCCCAGGTGACGATCCCGGACTTGACGTAGATCTTCCACGAGCACGACCCGGTGCAGTTCACCCCGTGGGTCGAGCGCACGATCTTGTCGTGCCTCCAGCGGTTCCGGTAGGTGTCCTCCCAGTCGCGGTTCTCGCGGGTGGTTTGACCCCAACCGTCGGAGAATTGCTCCAGTTCCTTGCTCTGGAAGAAGTTCAGTTTGTCGAGCAGATGGCTCATTGGGCTGTCCTTTCGGGTGTCTGGGTCCGGGCGGCGAGCTCCGCCGCCCGGGAAATCAACTGGATCATTCAGCGGGCTTGGCTGCGGTGCCCTGCGGCGTGCGGCCATGTTCGATGTCGTGGAGAAGGCCACCGGGGCGCGTGTAGACCACCCAGGTGATGACGACGCAGATCACGTAGAAGATCAGGAAACCCCACAGCGCCCCAACGGCAGATCCGGTCATCGCGATTGACGTTCCGTAAGCCTTGGGGATGAAGAAGGCGCCGTAGGCCGCGATGGCCGAGGTGAAGGCCACGATCGCGCCGGACTCCATCGCGATCTGCCGCTTGCGCTCTTCAGCACCCAAGTGCGGCATCAGGCGCGGAATTTCGCGGCCCATAATCACGGGGATCATCTGGAAGGTCGAGGCATTGCCGACACCGGTCAGGAAGAACAGGGCCATGAAACAGGCGAAGAAGCCGACGAAGGAGCCGAGTCCGAGGAAGGAGATCACGCCGAAGGTGGCCACGATCATCAGCGCGAAGGTCCAGAAGGTCACTCGCCCACCGCCGAACTTGTCCGAAATCCACCCGGTTCCGGCGCGGCTCAGCGCACCGACCAGCGGTCCAAGGAACACGTAGTTCAGGGCGTTCACATCCGGGAAGGCCAGCCGCGTCAGCAGCGGGAAACCGGCCGAATAACCGATGAAGCTGCCGAAGGTGCCGGTGTAGAGGATGCACATCAGCCAGTTCTGCTTGCGGCTGAAGATGACCGCCTGATCGGCAAAGCTGGCGCGTGCATCGGCGATGTCGTTCATGCCCAGCCAGGCCGCGATGGTCGCCGCGAGGATGAAGGGCACCCAGACGAAGCCAGCGTTCTGCATCCAGAGTTGACCGCCGTCGGACAGGGTCACGGGCTCACCGCCGATGGCGCCAAAAACGCCGGCCGTGATGACGATGGGCACGAGGAACTGCATGACCGACACGCCGAGGTTGCCGAGCCCAGCGTTCAGCGCCAGTGCGTTGCCCTTTTCGGCCTTCGGGAAGAAGTAGCCGATATTGGCCATCGACGAGGCGAAGTTGCCGCCGCCGAAGCCGCAGAGCAGCGCCAGCACGAGGAAGATCAGGTAAGGCGTCTCGGGGTTCTGCACTGCGTAGCCGATGCCCATGGCAGGCAGCAGAAGCGAGGCTGTCGACAGCGTCGTCCAGAGCCGCCCGCCGAAGATCGGTACCATGAAGCTGTAGAAGATCCGCAGCGTCGCGCCCGACAGGCCCGGCAAGGCCGCCAGCCAGAACAACTGGCCGGGGGTGAAATCGAACCCGATGGCGGGCAAGCGAGCCACGACGACCGACCACACCATCCAGACCGAGAAGGCCAGAAGCAGCGCGGGGATCGAGATCCACAGGTTGCGGCGTGCAACAGCACGGCCCTTTTCGGCCCAGAATTGTTGGTCCTCCGGCCGCCAATCCTCCAGCACGCGCGGCATGGCGGTGCGTTCGGGATGGTGAATATCCTGCATTTCGGGCAGCTGCGGCAGCTGGTCGAGCACTTCACCATGAGCAGCGCGCTCCATCGCGCGGATCGACAGGTGCATCCAGGTCAGAGCGATGGCGACCAGTCCGAAGAGCAGCGCAAAGCATGACGTATAGATGCCCGTGAGATCGAGGAGTGCGCCGAAGGAGATCGGCAGGACGAACCCGCCAAGGCCCCCGATCATGCCGACAAGCCCGCCGACAGCGCCCACATGTTTGGGGTAGTAGACAGGAATGTGCTTGAAGACGGCCGCCTTGCCGAGGCTCATGAAAAAGCCCAGAGCGAAGAGCGTCACGATGAAAGGCCACAGACCCATTTGTGTCGAGAAGGCGATGGCGCCGTCCTTACCCTGGATGACGTAGTCCGTGGGCGGATAGCTCAGCATGAACAGGAACAGCAGCGAAAAGCCGAAGGTCCAGTACATGACCCTGCGCGCGCCGAACTTGTCCGACAGCACGCCGCCATAGGCGCGGAACAGCGAGGCCGAGAGGCTGAAGGACGCCGCCGCCATGCCCGCGAAGCGCACGTCGATGCCGTAGACGTCGATCAGGTAGTGCGGCATCCAGAGCGCAAGTGCCACGAAGGCACCGAAGACGAAGAAGTAGTAGAGGGAGAAGCGCCAGACCTGGAGGTTCTTCAGCGGCGCGAACTGCTGTGCCAGCGACGGTGCCTTGGTGCCGGTCTTGCGGCGTTCGACCAGTTCGGGATCATCCTTGGCGAGCAGGAAGAACAACACGCCGATGATGGCGAGCCCCGCCGCCCAGACATAGGCCACGCCATGCCAGCCATAGGCGACCATGACGAAGGGAGCGACGAACTTGGTGACCGCGGCACCGACGTTGCCCGCACCGAAGATACCGAGCGCCGTGCCCTGGTGGCCCGCATCGTACCAGCGGCTGACATAGGCCACGCCGATGATGAACGACCCACCTGCGAGGCCAATGCCAAGCGCTGCGATTAGGTACATAATGTAGCTGTCCGCCAGCGTGAGTGCCCATGTGGCCAGCGCCGTCAGTATCATCTGGCTCGAGAACACCAGCCGCCCGCCGTATTTCTCGGTCCAAACGCCGAGAAACAGGCGGGTGACCGATCCGGTCAGGATCGGCGTGGCGACCAGCAGGCCGAACTGGGTGTCGTTCAGGCCAAGCTCGGCCTTGATGGCGACACCGATGATGGAAAAGATCGTCCAGACCGCAAAACAGGCGGTAAAGGCGATCGTGCTCAGGCTCAGGGCGCGCGTCTGATCGGCGCGTGAGGCTGTTGCAACGGTCTGCATGGCGGGTCTCCGGCAAAATAAGTCATTCACCCCTGTGAGGGGATCAGCGCCAGACCTGACGCTGCAGCGACGCTCGTGACTTGATCTAGATCACAAACCGGGAAAAAGACAACGAAATAAATGACTTACAGAAATATGTCATCCGGTGCGCGGGCGCAGATCAAGGCTGCGGTCGCGAGGGTCAACCGAAGGGTTGACATACATCAATTGATTTGGCGACAATTGTTCATCGCGTAAAGTAGAAGGGGGACCGACTTGCCCGATTCCGAATACCGGGATATTCGAAAACTCGATTTCTTTGCGCATATGGCGGATGATAATTTCACATCCTTGATGCGTGGCGCCTATGTGCAGAATTTCCCTGCGCAGATCGAATTGATCACCGAAGGAGAACCGAGCGATTTTCTTCATATCGTCATTTCGGGCTCAGTCGATCTGTTTTCGTCATGGAACGGTCGCGAGACCAGCATGGCGACTGTCCGCCCGATCTCGACCTTCATTCTTGCCGCGACCATCAATGATGCGCCCTACCTGATGTCGGCCCGCACGCTCGAGAAAAGCCGGATCGCGCTGATCCCCAGTCAGGACGTGCGCGCGATCTTCGATACTGACAGCAACTTTGCCCGCGCGATCGTCACGGAACTGGCGCAGTGCTATCACTCTGTTATCCGGGCGCAGAAGGACCTGAAACTCAGAACCTCGCTCGAGCGGCTCGCGAATTACTTGCTCAGGCAACAAGGGCGTGCCGGCAGCGAGGCTGTCTTCGATCTGGATTTCGAGAAGCGGCGCCTGGCCTCCGTGCTGGGGATGACCCCTGAAAATCTCAGCCGCGCCTTCAAGGGCCTGCAGCCCTACGGCGTTACCGTGACCGGCACCCGCATCGCCATCGACAACCAGGCGGACCTTGAGCGCTTTGCGAAACCAAATCCACTGATTGATGACTTTTCAACCTGAGGGACTGACAGATGACCAAATCCATGCCCGGCGCCGCCGGAGATCTCGCTGAGGAACACCCCGATGTCTGGAAGGCCTATGCCGCCTTGGGCAAGGCAACGGCCGATTGCGGCCCCCTGACGGACCGCGAGAAGCGCCTCGTCAAACTCGCCCTCGCGATTGGCGCGGGCTCCGAAGGCGCGGTCCATTCCCACACCCGGCGCGCCAGATCGGAAGGGATTGAGGCTGAGGCGATCATGCAGGTGGCGATGCTGGCCATCGGCCCGCTTGGCCTGCCTCGTGCCGTCGCCGCGAAGACCTGGATCGAAGACATCAAGGATTGACGTTCAGGGAAGCGGGCTGACTCCAAAAAGAAATGGATGCGCCCAGAGCAGCGCCCCGTAAAGCGCAATGCCTGCCGCAAGCCGCAGGAGAGTGCCCCCCGACGGGGACGCCGAGACGAGCGGCGCGTCCGCCACGCGATCACGCATCCGTTGCCACTCTGGCCCCATCTCACGGCGTTTGCGCCGGTCGATCAGTCGGCCTCCCAGCAGCGCGAAGGCGGCGAAGGTGCCGAACAGGATCACGTGGGCCAGATCTCCATTGGGCACGACATGGGCCGCCGCCCAAAGCGCCAACGCAAGAAGCAGCGGATGACGGGACAAGCGGACGATGCCCGGCCGCGCCGGGTCGAACTGGTCGTTGCGTGCCCCCCCGAACGAGAAAGGGTTGGGCCGGCCGATGGAAAGCGCAAGGATCAGGCAGACCGGCCCCATGACCGTCAGTGGGACATGGACCTGCCATGGGGCCCAATCCCAAAGGCTGACATGCGGTGCGCGACCCGCCGCCCCGATCAACCAGGAAAGCACCGCCAGCGACAGGGCGGAATAGGCCAGTGTGAAGCCGGAAGCGCCTAGTCGGGCCTGAAGCCGAGGCCGCAACGGCGGGCGCACGGGCAAGGAATGCGACAGGAAGAACACGACATAGGCCAGGGCGAACTCGAACCATCCCATCGGTGCGCGCCTCAGATCCGCTTGGCGGCGGGCAGACGTAGCAAAAGCCCGCCGTAAATGACCGCAAAGCTGCCGAAGGCGACGATCCACGACAGCCCGGACACCGTGTGCAACGGGCTGGAAAATTCGGGCCATACGCCCCCCGCGACCCGCGCGAATACGGACAGTATCAGGGCCAGATAGATCACGACGGTCCCTGCTCCCGCCCTCAGGTCCTGCCCGGTATGACCAAGCGTGGCGCGTGTCATCACCGCCAGTGTCATCAGGCCGATTGCCCCCGCCATCCAGAAATGCTGCGCGCCCGCCATTCCAAAGGACCCGGGAGCCAAGATTTCTGCGGCCAATGCGAGAGCCCCCAACGGCACGAAGGCATAGCCTGCGTGCAACACAGTCACCAGCGGCTCGGCAAAGGTACGGTGCCCCGCCCAACGGGCCAATCGCATAGCGTGCAACACGCCTGCCAGCGCAAGCGCGAACCCGGTCAGCGTCCCCAGAGGCAGCGCAACCCACAGCACAAGCGCCACCAGAAGAGCCAAGAGCGCCCCCTTGTCGAAGGACTGCATCGGCGCCACGGGCAGGACGGCGCTGCGCCGTTTTACGAGCCAGTTGCGGGTGAAGGACGGCACTATGCGGCCGCCAATGACCGCGATCATCATGTTGCCCGCGCCGAGGCCCAGCCGCAGGCCGTAACCTTGCGCGGCGTACTCGCCTCGCGCGGCCTCCCAATGGAACAGCGCGTTGCCAACGGCGAAGACGACCAGCATCCCCAGCACGATCAGATTGCGCCAGTTCCGACCCGCCACGATCTCGCGCCCGATCACCATGGCCAGCATGACCGGGAAAGCCAGGTCGACCACCGCCACCAGCAGCGCCGGCAACTCTGCCGAAAAGATCACCGCCACGCGGCCCGCAAACCACAGCGCCGCCAGCCCGCCCAGCGGCCAGCCGACGATCGGCAGGCGCCCCGTCCAGTTCGGCACCGCAGTCAGAAGAAAGCCTGCGACGACGGCGCCGAGATAACCGTAGAGGAACTCGTGCGCATGCCATGACACGGGGTCGAAGGCTGTGGGCAACATCATGTGCCCTGACAGCATCGGCACCCAAAGCACCATCGCCAGCGCAGCCCAGACGGCCGCACCGAAGAAGAACGGGCGGAACCCGTAGGTCAGGATCACGGGTCCGGTCCAGGCGCGCATCTGTTCGGCGGTCGAGGTCATTTGTGGCGTCCCTTGCGCGCTCAGGCCGGCGCGGCGGCGGCAATGCGGCGGTAGCCTGCCGTGCCATGATAGAAACCGTTGCTCAGGCCCGCATCCCCGCTCAACATCGCAAGGCGAGAATCGGCTTCGCCAATCGGCATACGCCCATCGAGCACATCGCGGAACACCTGCGTCACCGCGACCATGTCCACCGCCTGTGGCATCAGCCGCAGGTGCGTAACGCCATCGGCAACCAGACGGGCAGCTTCGGGGAGCAGGTCGATATAGCTTTCCGACAGGGTCTGGATGCCGTTCACCCGCAGGATCGGCCGGTCGTCGCGGGTGCGCAGCGCCATGCCGTCGGGGTCATCTTCACAGACGAACTGGCAGTTGTCCTTGGTGCGGCCGTGCGCGCGGGCGTGATAGCACCGCGCCGACACAGCCAGAGAGGCACGGCCGTAGACCTGCACCTCGACGCCAAGCCCCAGCGCGCCCGCGGCCCGCGCCGCGGCGGTGATGGCAGTGGCCGGCATCTCGGCAGGCAGGCAGACATGGGTTGCGCCTTGCCCGGCCATCCAGGCGATGGTCGCCTCGTTATAGGCGTTCATGAAGGGGCCTATCCGGTGCGGGCGTTTGCCGCGCGCAAAGAGGCCAGCGGCATTGTTGATCTCGATTTCGGGCGCCTCCATCGCGGCCATGTCCTCGGTCGAGCGGCGCTCGCGCTTCAGCATCACTTCGGCCAGCGTCGACAGGATCACGCGCTTGCCTGCGCGCTCCAGCCGCTCGATCGTGGCGGGCAGGTCTGCCTCGTGGAAGGGCGCGCGCTTGGAGCAAATCACCTCGCCCAGATAAACCTCGTCCACGGGCGCCTCATCCGCGATGCGGGCATAGAAGTCACGCCGCGCATCTGCGGACCAGTGGTAGGCGATCGGGCCGAGCGTCAGTTGGGTCATGTCGTTCACCGCCATTTCTTTGTCTCGAAGGCGCCCTGGGTCTGTTTCTGCCCCTCGGTCAGGGCGATCAGATCGGCGATGTTTGCTTCGCGTCCGGCCTTGATGTCGTCCACTGCTGCGCGGAAGGCACGCACAACACCGCGGACATAGCTCTTCGACCGCTGACGCCCTTCGATCTTGAAAGCATGTACGCCCGCCTCGATCAATTCAGGCAGGAGCCTCGACAGATTCAGGCTGACGGGTTCCTCGAAGGCGTAGTAGCCCTCGGGGCGATGGGGCGCGGTGTAGCGGCCCTTGCAGATCGTGGGATAGCCGGCCTTCTCGTCCGGTCCGAAACGGTCGATGGTGAAACCCGCCAGCTGCGAGGACATCGACCCGTCGGCGTCGCGCACATACTCCACGTCCGAGGCGGGCGAGCACACCCCGTCCATGTTCGTGGATTGACCCGTCAGGTAGTTGGTCAGGCTGCAGCGGCCTTCCACCATCAGCCCGTGATTGCCGAAGATAAAGGTCTCTATCTCGCAGGGGATTTCGCGGCGGATCTGGCGGATCTCAGGGATCGTCAGGATGCGCGGCAGGACCACGCGCTTTACACCGAAATTCTCGCAATAGTAGCGGATCGCCTCGGGCGATGAGGCCGCGGCCTGCACCGACAGGTGCAGCCGAATGCCCGGATATGTCCGGGCGATGTAGTCGGCCACGCCCATATCGGCGACGATGAACGCATCCACGCCCAGCCGCGCGCCGGTGTCAGCCGCTTGCCGCCAGAGATCCACCTTGCCGGCGGGCGGATAGGTGTTCAGCGCCAGCAGCACCTTGGTGCCGCGCGCATGGGCGTAGTCTACCGCCTCGGCCAATTCATCGGGTGTGAAGTTCAGCCCCGGAAAGTTCCGCGCATTGGTCGCATCCTGGAAGCCGCAGTAGACCGCATCGGCGCCGGCGTCGACGGCGGTGCGCAGTGCGGCGGGGGTGCCCGCGGGGCAGATCAGTTCGGCAAGGCTCATGCGTATTCCTGCGGTTTGGTGGCATCCGGATAGGCCCGCCGCAAACGTGCGAGAACCGCCCGTCCGACTGGCCCGAACATCGCCGACGTCTCTTCGGCCAGCGAGCCGTCCATGTCGTCGAGCGCGTTTCTCAGGCGTACGACAGCCTCGGTGTCCCCGCTCACCTCCAGATCACGCGAGAAGAAGGCCGCGTCGCCGTCCTGCTCGGCGTCGATCAGTTCCAGAAGCAGCAGGAACCGCCCGCGGATCGTGGCACCGGCCTGTGGCGCCGCATCGCGCGGAACGGCGCGGAAGATCAGCGCCTGCGGGTCGGGACGCAGATGCAGCGCAAAGGGCAGCTCCACGGGGTCGACCAGGAAATCGGTCGCCTGGTGCGGACCGAGCCGCGCGAAGAGCGACGGGTGCCGCGCCGCGACCCGACGGACAACGCGCGTCAGGACCGGTTGCAGCACAAGGCAGGCAAGCCGCGCGATCGCGCCTTCGCCGGGCCGCAACCGGGCAGTTGGTTCGCTCGTTGTGATCATGATGGGTCCTTTCGCTCCCCCGATACGCCCGTCTCGGTCACGATCCTGTCGAGGGGAATGTCATGGGGCTGCGGGTAGATTGTGGTCAGTCGGGCTGCCGCCTGCGCCCGTCCTGTCTGGCCCAACCCCTCCCTAAGGTCGGCCAGTCTTGTCCGCTCGGCCCGGCGCCAGCGCGCGACATCGCGCGCCTGCTGCGCATCCGTGCCAAGCGGATCGAAATAGGTCGGGTCCACCTCCGCCGCCATGCAGGGGGGCGAGGCGTAGGTACCCTGTCCGCTCATGACGTCGCGCCCTCCTCGGCCACGGTTGCGACGGCGGCGTTGCACCAGTCCATGACGGCTGCCTCGGTCGGTGCGAGACTCGTCGCCATCCCATCGGCGTAGCGGTCGAACGCGGCCCTGTGGGTTTCGGAGAGGCCCGTCAGGACAGGAACACCGCGAGCCAGCGCCTCGGCGATCAGCGCGCGGAAGCCGCGCCCCTCCGCCTCGCTCAGGCCGAACTTGTTCAGGATCACAAGGTCCGCCCGGCCAGCCTGCAGCCGCGACATCGCCACCCCAACGGCCTGCTCGAAGGCGCCCGCGTCCATACGGCAGGCGGTGGCTCCTGGGCCAAGATCCTGCGTGATGCGCCAGCGCGGCCCTTTGGGCAGAAGCCAGAGATCGCAGTCGCACGACCCCGATCCGGCATCGGGCGATGCCGCGCGCAACGCTCCCACCAGCCGGACGCCGTCCCGCGTCAGCCGGTCAGCCACCGCGTGCAGAAGACGATCCGTCGCGCCTCGTCCCTCGACTGTCACTCCCGCGAGCCGCATCTTCGTCTCAAGCGTGCTCGAAGCGCGGGAACAGCACGTCATTCTCTAGCGCGATATGGGCAGCAAGGTCGTCGAACAGCGCCTTCAGGCCGCCATAGAGCGAGCGCCAGGAGCCGCAGGCGTGCTCGGGCGGCGTCAGATCGCAGGTGAGCCGCCGGATCAGCGCGATGTTTTCGGCGTGATCATCGTGGTCGGCGCGCATCACCGCGATGGGGTGTTCGATGCCCGGCCCGCCGCCCGCGCGCATGGCCGGAAACAAAATCATCTCCTCCTTCATCATGTGATCCTCCATCTCGCCGGCGAGCGTCCGGATGGCGGCGGCGAGCCCCGTGGGCGCGTCGGGATCGTCCGCGTGCACCCGTTCGACTCGGTCGGCCAGCGGCATGAGCGAGGCGAGATCCTCCCGGTGCATCTCGTGATAGCGTGTCAGGATATGATCGATCAGCGCGCCGGTGTCCTGCGGCACATCCGTTTCGTGGAGGTCTTTCATCGCGAGCCCTTTCACTGGCGCATCGCCGGGTCCTTGCGTGGGCCGTAGCAAATTGGTATTTGAGATACGCATACCGCTCGTGAATGCGCATTTCAACTACCAAATCAGGATCGCGACCTTGCGCCTCACCTCCTTCACCGATTACGGCCTGCGCGTTCTGATGCGGATGGCGGGCGCACCCGACCGGGCCTTCACCACGTCGGAACTCGCCGATGAATTCCGTGTCTCCCGCAACCATCTGGCCAAGGTGATCTCGGCACTTGCCGCGGCAGGTCTTCTGGAGACCCGGCGCGGCGGCGGCGGCGGCGCCATGCTTGCCCGCGCGCCCGAGGACATTCGCCTGGGCGATGTGGTGGCGTTGCTTGAAGCCGATCAGGCTCTGGTGGAATGCTTCGCGGTCGGCACCAACAGCTGCACCCTGACCCCGCAATGTCGGTTGAAAGCGCGGCTAGCCCATGCCGAGGCGGCGTTTGTCGCCGACCTCAACCGCAGCACCCTGGCCGATTGCGTTTACCGACCGGAAAACGCCTGACGCGCCACCCACGCGATCCAGCCCCAGACCGCGCCGCGCAGGGCCATGGCGAAAACGGTCCGCATCTCGAAGGCTCCGCCCCGTGCGACGTGCAGACCGAAGGCAGCAAAGACCAACAGCGTTGCGGCGAAGATTGCGAACGATAGGGGCCATGCCCATTGCCGCCCCTGCCAAAGGCCAAGGCCCGCGACGAAATAGGCAAGGCCGGCCAGCGTGTTGAACCACAGCACGAAGGGTACGACCGCCCCCATGTCGGCTGATCCGAGCAATGTTCGGCCACCAGAGAAAATGGTCAGCACGCCAAAGGCAATCGCAACACCGCCCGCAATGCGGAGCGTCAGACTGGTTCTAGGCATCGCAAGCGCCCTCCTTTGCGCGTAGAAGTTCCATCTGCACGTCAAACAGCCGCAACCCCTCAGGCACGAGCACAAAGCCCCGCGCGCCAAGCGTCCAGCGGATCGCAACGCCCTGCACCAGCGACGTCAACAGGATGGCGACATCCTCCGGGCCGACGTCCCGGCGCAGGTGACCCGCCGCCTGAAGTTCCCGGATCGCGGCGACAAGACGGCCCTGAAACGCGCCCAGAAGCCCCCGGAACACGTCGCGCAGGGCTTGATTGTCCACCTGCAACTCGCGCGAGAACAGGATCGATGGCAGGGCTGGCGTCTCGGATATGGCTGACAGTTGCGCACCGATTAGCGCTTTCAGGCGTTCGTGCGGCCCGGTGGCCCCGGCCTCGGCCTCGGCCGCAGCCCAGCAACTCTGCAACCGGTCAGCGATATCCTCGGCCACCGCCAGCCAGAGCGCGCCCTTGGTGGGGAAATGCCGGAAAATCGCAGGCTGACTTAGGCCGATGGCACGCGCGACATCTGTGGTGCTCAGCCGGTCGGGTCCGATCTCGTCGGCCAGTCGCAAAACCTCGGCCACGATTTGCGCCTTTCTCTCTTCAGCACTTTGACGGCCCGACATGTCTCACCTCTTGTTAGTTATAAATCACTAACATATACTGTTGACAACCGCAACCTCTATCCCGAGTCGCGCACCCTGACCGAAAGGATCCTAGCCATGCCCGCCAAGACCGCCCCCACCGGCTATTCCCGCCTTCAGATCGCGCTGCATTGGCTCATCTTCGCACTGATCGCGCAGCAATATCTTTTCAAGGACGCGATGTCGGCCGCATGGGACCGCATCACCGATGGGCTGGAGGCTGGGTTCGACCCGCTCGTGCTGGCCCATGTGGCGGGCGGCGCGCTGGTGATGATCTTCGCGCTGTGGCGGTTGACCCTGCGCGCCAGGCGCGGCGTGCCCCCGGCGATCGAGGCCAGCAAGGTACAAGGCATTCTCGCGAAGCTCACCCATGTCGGGCTTTACGCGCTGATGATCCTTATGCCACTCAGCGGGTCTGTCGCGTGGTTCGGCGGGGTCGAGGCCGCGGCGCAGGGGCATAACGTGATGAAGATCATCCTGCTGGCGCTGGTTGCGCTGCATGTGATTGGCGCGCTCTACCACCAGTTCATCCTGCGCGACGACACGCTGGCGCGGATGCGCCGGGCGCAGGGCTGAACCCATGCGCCTCGCCCCGCTCCTGGCGCTGCCACCCATCGCGCTCGGCATTGCCGCGGCGGTCTGGATGATCGCGTCTGCCCCCGGCCCCGCGCAGGTCGGGGGCGACGCGCCCGCGCTGCCCGTTCGGGTGCTGACGGTCGCGACGCAGGATATTCAGCCCGCCGCGACCGCTTGGGGCAGCCTGCGCGCGGCGGAGACCTGGGTCGCCGTGGCCGAGGTGCAGGGCGAGGTGATCTGGCGCCATCCGGACCTTGAGCCCGGTCGCCTGATCCCGGCGGGGACGGGAGTGCTGAGGACCGACCCCGCCGACTACGAGCTGGCGCTGGCGCAATCGCAGGCCGACCTCGCGGTGCTGGAGGCCGAGCGCGTGCAGCTTACGGCAGAGGCGGACAACACACGGCGCATCCTTTCGCTGGAACAGAACCGGCTGGCCCTGACCGAGACCGATCTGGAACGCACGCGCACACTCGTCGCGCAAGGCGCCGTTCCGCAATCGCGCGCCGACGAGGCCGAGCGCGCGACCCTTCTGGCCCGCCGCACGGTGGCGGAACTGGAAAACACGATGGCGCTGATCCCCTCCCGCGAGGCGCGGATCGCGGCACAGGTCGCGCGAAGCGAGGCCGCCATCGACCGGGCGCGCCGCTCGCTCGACCGCACGACCCTGACGACGCCGTTCGACCTGCGGGTGACCGAGGTCAATGCAGAGCTGTTTCAGACCGTCGCCCCCGGTCAGGTGGTGATCCGTGCCGACGGGATCGCGGCGGCCGAGGTCGTTGCGCATCTGCCGATAGACAGCTTTCGCCGCCTTCTGGGCGATGCGCCTGAAGGCATTACCCTTGCTGACATGATGCGCGACCTGCCCGCCACGCAAATCGAGGTGACGCTCAGCCCTCTGTCGGACCCGACCCAAGTATGGACCGCCCGCGTTGTCGGGATCGAGGGCGCTCTGGATGCCCGTGCGCGCACCGTGCCGGTCGTGGTCAGGGTTGACGACCCCTATGAGGGCGCCGACCCGCCCCGCCGCCTGCCGCTGGTGCCCAACATGCAGGTGCAGCTTGCCTTTTCGGGCGCTTCCCTCGCCGGCGTCATCGCGATCCCCGAGGCCGCGTTGCACATCGGCATGGTGCGGATCCTCGGCCCCGGTGATCTGCTGGAATTGCGCCCCGTCACCGCCGTCTTCGCGCAGGATGGCCGCGTCGTCATCGCGGCGGGGCTGTCGCCGGGCGACCGCGTGGTGATCGACGATATCGCTCCGGCCATCCCCGGCATGGCCCTCACCCCGGTTGAGGTCCGGCCATGATACGCTGGTTCACCGGCCACCCGACGGCGGGAAACCTGCTGCTTCTGTTGTTCCTTGCAGCGGGCGTTTTTGCAGCACCCGGTCTCTTGCGCGAGACATTTCCCGATTTCCGCGCGGTCGAGGCCGAGATCACCGTGCCCGATAGGGGTGCTGCCGCCGAAGATGTCGAAACCGCCATCTGCGCGCCGCTCTGGGATGGCGTGCAGGGTGTCGAGGGGCTGGAAACCTTCACCTGCTCCGCTCAGACCGGCCGCGCGCGCGCCGTTGCGACCATGGCGCCCGGCAATGACGCGCTGCGCTTCGTCAATTCCTTGCGCACCGAGGTTTCGGCCATCGACACCTTCCCGGACCGCGCCGATCCGGCTGTCGTCCGTGAATTGCACCGCTCCGATCCGGTCACTTCGGTCGCCATATCGGGCGATCTACCGCTGGGCGAGTTGGATCTTTACGCCGACGCGCTGTCGGACCGTCTCGCCGCCTTGCCGGGCGTTGCCGGTGTAACTCGCGGGGGACTGGGCGTCCGGACGCTGTCCATCACGGCAGACCGCGCCGCGCTTGACAGCCACGGGCTGACGCCTGCCGCATTGACCGCCGCCATCGCCGCGCAGAACATCGACCTGCCCGCCGGCACGCTGGAGGGGTCGGGCGCGGACCTGACCCTGCGTTTCACCGCCGAACGCGACACGGTGACGGCGCTGGCCACAATCCCCGTGCTGGTGCTGCCGAACGGCGCGACGCTGACCTTGGGCGACGTGGCGATGATCGAAGAACGCTTTGAGCCGCCGCATGACCGCGCCTTTGTCGATGGCACCCCGGCCATCGTGATCGATGTGGCGAAGGCACTCGATGCCGACGCGCTGCGGGTGCTCGACGGCGTCGCCGCGCTGGTAGCCGAGGAAACCGCCCGCCTACCGGGCGCGATCACGGTGGAGGTGGTGCAGGATGTCACCTCCATCATTCGCGACCGGCTGGTGATGCTGGTACAGAACGGCGTCATCGGGCTTGTGCTGGTCGTCGTCGTGATGAGTCTGTTCTTCCGCCCCGGTTTCGCAATCTGGGCTGCGATGGGCCTGCCCGTGGCTTTTGCCGGGGCGTTTGTCTGGATGGGGCTGACCGGGCTCAGCCTGAACATGATGACGCTGGTCGCGCTTCTGATGGCGATCGGGATCGTGATGGATGATTCCATCGTGATCGCGGATTCCATCGCGGTACACGCCGCCAAGGGCGCGACTGTCGAGACCGTGGCTGCCGGGGTCGCGACCGTGGCGCCAGGCGTGATCTCATCCTTTCTCACGACGCTTGCCGTGTTCCTGCCCTTGGCCTTCCTTGCAGGCGAACTGGGCGCCGTCCTCGAAGTTCTGCCTATTGTCCTGTTAGCCGCATTGTTTGCGTCATTGATCGAAGCCTTCCTGATCCTCCCGCACCACCTCAAAGGCGGGATGAAGGAAACCAAGCCGTCGCGCTTTCGGATCCGCTTTGATGCAGGGTTCGGCGCCTTGCGCGAAGGCATGGGCCGAATGGCCGATACCGCGATCAAGGCGCGCTGGCTGGTCGCAGGGCTGGCGATCGGGGCGCTGATCTTGACCGTTGGCGCCTTGGGCAGCGGTGTCGTCAAACGTGAGGCGATGCCCGAAATCGACGGCGACGTGCTCGAGGCGCGGCTGATGCTGCCCGCGGGCACCCCGCTGTCGCGCACGACCGAGGCGGTCGCGCAGGTCGAGGCGGCACTGGACCGGGTCAACGCCCGCCTCACCCCAGACCAGCCCGAGGCACAACCGCTGGTGATCCGCCGCATCACCCGGCTGGGCCGCAACCTCTCGGCGGGCGAGGCCGGTGCCCATGTCGCCACCGTCGCGGTGGACCTGCTCGGCGCCGAGACACGCAGCAGCACGTTGGACGAAATCGTCACGCTCTGGCGCGCGGAAATCGGCACTCTGCCCGGTGTGTCCTCGTTGATCCTGACCGAGCCGGGGATCGGCCCGCAGGGCATCGCGGTGGAATTGCGCCTGAGCCACCCCGACCTCGCCACGCTGGAGGCGGCGGGGCGCGCCACGCTGGCGGAGCTTGAAACCTATGCCGGTGTGCGCAACGCGATCCTCGATTTGCGCCCGGGCGCGCCCGAATTGCGGCTGAGCCTGTCGCCGGGGGCCGAGGCGCTGGGGCTGACCGCAACGGATGTGGCAAGCCAACTTCGCGCGGCCTTTCTCGGCACACAGCTTGCGGAAATCCGGCGCGGCGATCTGGCCTGGGAAATCGAGCTGCGGCTTGCCGATGAGGACCGCGCCAACCGCGCTGACCTGAACCTTTTCGAGATCGCGCTGCCCGGTGGCGGCACCGTGCCGTTGTCGAGCATCGCCACCGTCACCGAAGCACGTGGGTGGGGAACCATCACGCGCCGCAACGGGTTGCGTACGCTGACCGTCGCGGCCGATGTGGACGGCCGCATCGGCAATGCCGACGCGATCACCGCCCGGCTGGCCGAGGGCTTTCTGCCGGACCTCGCGGCTGCCACCCCCGGCCTGATCTTCGAGATCGGTGGGCAGGCCGCGAATTCGGCGGAAACCGTCGTCTCGATCCTACGCGGGTTCCTGATCGGACTGGTGGGCATCTACATCGTCCTCAGCTTCCAGTTCCGCAGCTATGTGGAGCCGCTGATCGTGATGATCACCATCCCGCTGGCGTTCCTGGGCGTCATCTGGGGTCATGTCCTGATGGGCTACAACATCTCCATGCCGTCTCTGGTGGGCGCGGCGTCGCTCGCGGGCATTGTGGTGAACAACGCGATCCTGCTGGTCGGCGTCATCAACACCCGCCGCGCCGAGGGACTGTCAGCTGCGCTGGCCGCAGGTGAAGCTGTGAGATCGCGGTTCCGTCCCATCTTCGTCTCGGTCTCGACGACGATCATGGGCATGGCACCCTTGCTGCTGGAATCCTCGACCCAGGCTCAAACACTCAAGCCACTCGTAATTTCAGTCGTCTTCGGCTTGCTAGCAGCAACGGTTCTGATCCTTTTGGTGTTGCCCGCATTCTATGCAGCGCTCGAGGATATTCGGCCGAGGAAACGGGTCAATGCTGCCGTTCTAGAAGGTCGCTGACCCACCTCGCCCCCTCAAGAAACAGAAACAGCTGGAATTAAAGGAGACCAATGGAAATTACCTAGCGGACAATCATTCCGATCCAGAATTTGGGCGAGCTTTGACCGGTCGCAGGGGTAGAAAAACAGCGTCGAACGCGACGCCAAATGTGCTGCAGCTGAACGCATTTGGCAGAAAATCACGTGACAGACCACGAAAGAGTGCATTCAAAAAATGAATATGATCTGCACACGCCGCCAAGTAACTCTTTGAAAGTCAGTCTGAATCGCCATCATCCATTACTGGGCGATAGGTCAGTCTGTCGCTTTCCACATTCGGTACCGCCCCTGCCCTGTCACTTCGCGGATCAAGCCGCTTGCCTCCATCCACGCCAGATTGCGCTGAACGGCTGCGCGACTGGCTCCGGTCATGGCCTCAGCCATTGGGGCGGAGACCAATGGCCACTGAGAGAAAGTTCTTCGCAAGGCAACCGGCGTGCGGCCAGACAATTGCGCCATGACGTTTGTTGCCCGACCGGTCCACGCTTCAATATCGTCAAGTGTTCGCATCGCCGTCAGAATTGCGCTGCTCATCCCATCCAACCAACGGGCCAAGCGTTCGGCTGGCGAGCCCGAGACGCGCAGCCCCCCTGCCCCGCCCATGGCGAGCGGTGCGAAAATGGCACCCTTTTGATCGCCGGCAGCGATCCTGGATGCGGTGACGGCGGCTTCGATCTGGTCGCCGTGTTGTCCGAGGCCTGCCAGGCTCCAGAGATGAAAGCCCATGCAAGCCCGGGTGATTGGATGGAGATCGGCGGCAGTTATCATTACGTCTAGCCATCCGCCCGCGCGATCCTCGAAACGCTCAGCGCTGTCTTCGATGTTCTCGGGATCGCGGCGATCCAGGAAGGCAGCCAAGTCAGCCATGGGTCCGGGACCGCCTGTCAGGCGTCGAACGGCCCATCCAACTCTTGCCAGTGCATTTGGGTCATCCTGTGCTCCTGAGAGCCGCATCGACACCCAGAGCGCCAGACGATCAGAACTCACCCGATCCCCTGCGAACCAGCTAAGATCCGCCGCCTCGAGAAGAGCGAGCCGATGCCGCCAGCCTTCCGGGCCACGCAGCAGCCGATCATCCAGAGCTCCTAAGCGTCCAGCCACTCTTGCCAGTCGCGCAGCGTGAACGCCTTCTGCCTTTGCCCAGTCATCGATGACAGCAGTGTCTGGCGGTTCCGCCTGTGGCCCGGGAAGCAAATCATCCGGTTCTTCCTCGGATGGCCCAGGCAGGAACCAGAGATCCTCTTCGTGAGCCTCTTCATCCTCCTCGATGGTGATGAGGGGGTCATTGAAATCATCAGTTAACACGGATGCTTGGTCCTTCATATGTGCAAAATACTGTTCTTTTGCACATTACCCAAGTGATTTTGTGGCGGTTGCCTTTGCTCTTTATATAGTGTGCGCGCGACTGCCGGTGGAACCTCTCAGATCGCGCTCAGCACGAGAAAACCAAGGGTTTTTAGACGAGCACGACGAGAGAGCACCTGCTTGCATTCGTTTACAAACGGTCGTTTATTAGCGATATCTGAAACTGCAAACGGCCCTTTTCCATGCCCTTGATCGGCTATGCGCGCGTGTCCACCGACGAGCAGACCCCCCTGCCCCAGTCGCAGGCCCTGAAATCCGCGGGCTGCGTCGAGATCCACGAAGAGCAGGCCTCGGGCGGCAACCGTGCACGGCCCGTGCTGGCCCGCGTGCTCGAGCGGATTGGCAAGGGCGATACGCTGGTCGTCGTGCGCATTGATCGTCTGGCGCGATCGCTGTCGCATCTGCTCGAGGTCATCGAGCGGCTGGAGGCGAAAGGTGCCTTTTTTCGCTCGCTGACCGATCCGATCGACACGTCCTCGCCGCAGGGCAAGTTCACCCTGCAAGTTCTCGGCGCCGCGGCCGAGTTCGAGCGCGCCCTGATCCGCGAACGCACCAAGGCGGGGCTGGCCTCGGCGCGCAGCAAGGGTCGGATTGGCGGCAACCCTGGACTGCGCGCCCGCGATCCCGCGGCGCTTCGCAAAGTGCGGCTGGCGAGGCAAGACGGTTACATGGATCGCCTGAACGAGACGGCACAGGACTGGGTACCGCACGTTCGTCGCCTGCGGCCCGACATGGCCTGGGAGGACGTGCTGCGCATCATCAACGCTCCCCTGCCCCATGAACGTCAGTGGACACAAAGCCGATTGCTCCGCGCTGTGAACGCGTATGTGCGGGATGGGTTCTTGGACGAAACCGTGTTGGGCCGTGCCGGTCGCCGCGATACCGACGACCGTTTGCCGGCCATCGTTGCCGGCATCAAGGGCGCAAACCCGGAGATTACGCTGCAAGAAATCTGCAACCGGCTCGAGAAAATGCGGGAGCGGACGCCGCGTGGGCGGACCAGCTGGCAGCCGTCATCCGTGAAGATGTTGTTGGAGCGAGCCGAGAGGCTGGGGCTGCTTGATTGAAGTCGCGGGAATCGCCATGCGATTCTTATGATCTGCAGTCCGTAGGCGTCCACAATACATGTTGTGGCCACGACGCCACGACCCACGAGCTGTTGAAGTACGCTGCGAACAAGGCCGCCTAACGCACTGATACTTAACGGTTTTCTCTCGTCAGAAATCAGCCCCTTCAACGCGCATACGCCGTTCAACGGTTTGGGCTGGATTTACTTACCAAAACTGTTAAGGTCTACAAAACAATAAAGACTTGAGGGCAGTGATGAGCGGGATACGAGCCTCTCAAAGATTCGATGTCATGTCCAAGCGGCTTGGTAGCCGGTTGCGAGAACATGCTCAGGAGACTTTTCCACCGGATGCCCAGAAGGGTCTCCGCCGCTTCGCGATGCGGGAAGCGGCAGATCTCCTACGGCTCAACCAGAACACCTTCCGCCACCATGTGTCAAACCTCGAAGGCTTTCCCGAAGGTATACTCGAGGGTGGCAACCGCCGCAGTTTCTCTGCCGAGGAAATGGTCGAGGCCCAACGCGTCCTTCTTGAGACGGGCAGGATTAAGCCCGATGAGCACCCTCACAGAAGAGCCGGCGAACCGTGCCAGGTCGTGACAATCTTCAACCTGAAGGGCGGGTCCGCAAAAACGTCGACGGTCGCTCATGTTGGTCAGCTACTGGGCCTTCGCGGCTATCGGGTCCTGCTTATCGACCTCGACAGCCAGGCAAGTCTGACAAACCTGTTTGGGGTGACTCCTGAACTCGATCCGGACATGCCGACCTCCTACGATCTGATCCGGTCGGAAGGTCCCCTGCCCGCCTCCGAAATCATTCGCAAAACGAACTTCCCGACGGTCGACCTTATCCCCGCCTCCATGGACATCATGGAGTATGAGTTTGAGGTCGCTTTGAGCTTCAGGCACGGAGCCACCACGTTCCACAGCCGGATCCGCGAAGCACTTGAGCCTGTCCTAGACAGATATGACGTGGTGATCTTCGACACCCCGCCGCAGCTGAACTTCTCGGTGATCTCTGCCCTCTTTGCTTCCACCGGAGTCCTGATCCCGCTCAACGCGTCCATGCTTGATGTCATGTCTCTGGCAAGCTTCCTCGGTATGGCAAGCAACCTGATGGGCGTCGTCGAGGCGCATGCTCCCGAACACGGTCTAAACTTCGTGCGGGTGCTGATCACCCGCTACGAGAACACCGACGGTCCACAGGTCCAGATCTCTTCTCTGCTTCGCACGGTCCTTGGCGATGCAGTCCTCCCTGCCGAGTTCCTTAAGTCGACGGCGGTAGGTGATGCCGCAAACACCCAGCAGAGCATCTTTGAGGTCGAACCTCGCGACGTGAACCGCAGAACATACGAGCGTGCTATCGAGTCCGTTTCACGCGTGACCGACGAAGTCGAACGCGAAATCCTAAAGGCATGGGGGCGTAGCCATGGCGCGTAAGGTCTTCGGAGATTCCCTCAAGAACGCGATGGGCAATGCCGCGACTGCAGAAGAGGACGTGGATCTTGATCTGAAACGTACGAGCCCGACAGTCGCTCGTGCGCAAGCATCCGTGCTCGAGGAAGACAAACACGCCACGCGCCTGATCGACCCGAGCGCCGTGCGGATGTCCGCGGTCATGGACCGTATCGATCCGAGCGATGGCCTCGAGGAACTTGTGTCCTCGATCCGGGAGCATGGGCAAAAGGTTCCCATTCTTGTCCGCCGAACCCAGGATGGCGCACTTGAAATCGTCTATGGGCGCCGCAGGCTTCTCGCCTGTCGTGAGCTTGGTCAGAAGGTGCGGGCCACGGTCATGGAAATGACCGAAGAGGAAGCACTGATCGCCCAAGGCGTGGAGAACAATGCCCGCCAAGACCCCTCGTTCATCGAGAGGGCTTTGTTCGTCGCCGGCATCATTCGAGAACTTGGGAAAACAGAAGAGACGCGCAAGAACGCCCAGACCATCGCCTATCGGGCACTCCAGATCGATGAGTCTCTCGTCTCTCGGATGAACCGTATCGCGACGGGCATTCCGATGGAGCTGATCCAGGCCATCGGACCAGCACATGGCGTTGGTCGGCGGGTCTGGGAGAAGCTTTTCAGGCTGTGCGAGAAGGACGTCTCGAGAGCCAAGGAAGTCGCCCACGAAATCCCCCGTAGCTTGCCTGGCCCAGAGCGGCTTGACGCAGCGGTTACGCTACTCACGGCCACCAAGACAACTCCGCCCAAGGCTGAGCCAGGTGAGCGCGTAAAGATCGGCCGCAAAGGCAATCGCATCACTATCGATGTGGACGCTAATCTTGCCCCACGCGTCGAAGAGGCGGTCCGAAAGCTGATCGGAGAGCTTCTTGACCGCGGTCAAGACGGCCCAAAGTGACGACCCCGTGTCTTGACCGCGGTCAAGACATCAAGAGCAACGAGCAGAAAACGAAAGGAGGAACGGCTAGAAAAGGAAAGACCCCCCGAAAGCGGTGCTTCCGAAGGGCCTCAATCAGTCTCGACACCTGATTGATACCCCCAAAACGAATCGAGTTCAACACCGCTCGCGGTGACCGGGGAAGCTTTTTCTTCCGAAACACCATGAGACATGTCACTCAAGCACGAACCGCCTTGGCGGAACAGGCAGCTATTGCCTGCCCTAACCCCTACGAGCTTCTGGGGCCGGTGCGGGTTCTTCGGAAAGACCTGAACCTCACGAGCAACGACGTCACCGTACTGACAGCGCTCATCAGCTTTCTTCCGCGCGATCAGAGCCCCAACTCTGGTGAAATACAGTGCAAGCTGACCGTTGTGTTTCCTTCCAACGCCTCCTTATCAGAGCGCGCAAACGGCATTGATGAAAGAACGCTTCGCCGCTGCCTCGGGCGCCTTGAGGCTGCCGGACTCATCCAGCGAAAGAGTTCAGCGAACGGGAAACGCTTCCCTCTCCGCTACGGAGGGATCATCAGGGATGCGTTTGGGATCGACTTGGGTCCGTTAATGCAGAGCCACGACGCTCTTGCGGCCAGAGCATCGGAGGTCACGGAAGAGCGTGAACGCCTGCGCTCCCTCAAGGCAGAAGCACTGGCGCTGCGCGCGTCCCTCCTACAGGACGAACAGCTCCATGACGCACGGCGGGCTTCACTGGAAACGATCCGAAACTTGCTTCGTCGAGCAACCCTGACTGCCGACACAGTCTTGCAAATCATCGCTGGTCTCCGTGAGCTCGGAGCCAACGCCAAGCCGAGCTATGGAGAGTGCCACGATTCAAACACCCGTGCGGACCGAGAGCAATCGCAAGACCAAACCCTCGGACGTGAATGCGCGAGCGAAATGTCCGCCAGGAACGGACAAAATGACCGGCAGATAGAGTCTGTAAAAAAAGAACATATAAAGAAAGACACGCACGTAATGAAGACCAACGCTCCCCAAAGCATTGGGACAGCGACCATGAACCGGGACCCTGCAAAAATGGCGTGGACGGACTTTTCGCATGTCGCGGACTTCTTCCCAGATCCGCCACGAACAGGCGAAGCCCTCAACCGCGTTCTCTTCGACATCGGTCGATTGCTTAGAATACGCCAAGAAAAACTGATGCGTGGTCTTCAGAAAGCTGGGGCTGGACGGCTTTTGCTGATCTTGGACTACCTGTTGGGGAAAGGCGAAGCGATCAGGCAGCCCGAGGCATACTTTGAAACGATCCTGCGCGCATAGAGCATGCAGCTTACACGTCTTGACCGCGGTCAAGACCGACGAAGAGAGGGAAAGGTTGGGGGTTTGAGGGGTGACGGGAAGTGAGATCGGGAGAGTGGCTTCCGACGCCCGTCGTGGAGAAGATCTGATGGCGAAAGCAGCCCAGAACATCACCCTGTCCCCGTCGCGGGACATCCCCTTCAACAAGCTCGTGCTGAGCCAGTCCAACGTGCGACGCATCAAGGCGGGTGTTTCGGTCGAGGAACTGGCCGAGGACATCGCGCGGCGCGGGCTCCTGCAGAGCCTCAACGTCCGGCCCACGCTCGATACGGACGGGGTCGAGACCGGCATGTTCGAAATCCCGGCCGGTGGCCGTCGCTTCCAGGCGCTGTCGCTTCTGGTGAAGCAGAAGCGACTGGCGAAAACCGCCCCGATCCCCTGCATCGTGCGGGATGCCGCCTCCGAGATTTTGGCTGAGGACGACTCGCTGGCCGAGAACATGCAGCGTGTGGCTTTGCATCCGCTCGACCAGTTCCGTGCGTTCCAGGCCCTGCGCGAAAAGGGTCAGGGCGAGGAAGCGATCGCGGCGGCCTTCTTCGTGACGCCGCAGATCGTCAAGCAGCGCCTGAAACTCGCCTCCGTGGCCCCTGCCCTGCTCGAGGTCTATGCCGAGGACGGCATGACGCTGGAACAGCTGATGGCCTTCACCGTGAACCCGGATCACGCGCGTCAGGCGCAGGTCTGGGATGCGGTGAAGAACTCGTGGAACAAGGAGCCCTATGCCATCCGGCGCATGCTCACGGAGACCTCGGTCCGGGCCTCAGATCGCCGCGCGGTCTTCGTCGGTGTCGATGCCTATGAGGCCGCAGGTGGTGTCGTGCTGCGCGATCTCTTTCAGGGCGATGACGGTGGCTGGCTCGAGGACCCTGCCCTGCTCGACCGGCTGGTCTCCGAGAAACTTCAGGCCGAAGCCGAGGCGCTGGCCTCTGAGGGTTGGAAGTGGATCGAGGTCGCGACCGACCTGCCCTATGGCTACAGCCATGGCCTGCGGCGTCTCTCTGGTGAGCCCGCGCCGATGACCGATGAGGAAAGCGCGGCCCATGCGACGCTCCTCGCCGAATATCGCGCGCTGGAGGAAGAATACTCCGGCCAAGACGAATATCCCGAGGAGATCGATGCCCGGCTTGGGGCACTCGAGATCGCGATGGAGGCACTCGAACAGCGGCCGCTGATCTACGATCCGGCCGAGGTTGCGCGGGCGGGCGTCTTCGTCACGCTGGATCGGGACGGCAGCCTTGCGATCTATCGCGGCTATGTCCGGCCCGAGGACGAGCCGCGCGAGGAGACCGCGGTCCAGGATGGTGATTGCGCGGATGCCATGGGGCAGGGGGGTGATGTCGGTGTTTCCAACTGGAACCCGTCGGCGACCTCCGCTGGGGGTATCGTCATCACCTCGGGTGGTCACCCGATCGGCGCGGACGCATCCGACGAGGAAGACGACGGGGCGCTGAAGCCGCTTCCCGAGCGGCTGGTCATGGAACTGACCGCCCATCGGACCCTCGCGCTGCGCGAGGCTGTGGGGCGGTCTCCCGACGTGGCTCTCACACTCCTACTCCTGAAGCTGGTGACGGATACCTTCCGCACCTCCTCTGCCACGGGCAGCTGCCTCGAAGCCTCCGTACGTCACGTCTACATGTCGGCCCAGGCGCCCGATCTGAAAGACAGCGTCGTCGCAAAGCTGGTCGACGAACGTCATGCCGCCTGGGAGGCCGATCTGCCTCTCGGCGATGATGCCGCCCTCTGGGACTATCTGTCCGTTCTCGACCAAGGCAGCCGTCTGGCGCTGCTGGCACATTGCCTCAGCTTCGGGATCAACGCGCTCCATGAGAAGGTGAACCCCTATGGTGGTGGCATCTCCGCCAGCAGTCTGACTCGTCGCATGGCGCATGCCGACCTCGTGGCCCGCGCGGTGGATCTAGACATGGTCGAGGCGGGCTGGGAGCCGACGGTCGATGGCTATCTCAACCGTGTGCCGAAGGCCCGGATCCTCGAAGCCGTGCGCGAGGCGAAAGGCGAGGGGACTGCGCAGCTTCTCGATCACCTCAAGAAGGGCGAGATGGCCACGGAGGCCGAGCGGCTTCTCAAGGGCAGCGGTTGGTTGCCCGAGGTCCTGCGCCGGACCGATCTGGCGGTGGACGACGGTGAGGATCTCTCGGAAGGGCAGGGGGAGGACGAGAGCGCGCCCGACGACATCGATCTCCCGGCTTTCCTGACGGCCGATCTGCCGGAGACCGCCGCGTCGATGCTGGCCGCAGAGTGATCTGATCCATCCGGGGGCGGGGAAATCCGCCCTCACCCACACAAAATACAGCAATATCAATATGATGAATGCGAACACTCGCATTCGGGATGAGGAATCATGTCTGCAACAACCATCATCGACATAGCCCCTCTGGGGGCGCTGATCCGCTACACCGACGGCAGTCCCAAGCCGCCGGCACGTTTCACCAAGAAGCTGGCGGCCTGGGAGCGCTCGAACGGGGTCGGTCGCCTTGTAAAGAAGGAACCGCCGAGGGCTTATCCGACCTGGACCGCTCCAGCTTCCTTCACGCTGCATGAAGGGAACTTTTCTTCGGACGGGGTGATCCTCGTAACCATCATGCGCAGCCATTCGGCGGACAGCCGTCTGATCTTCGAGGTGGCCGAGGTACCGAAGGCCGGGCAGGTGCGTGTGCTCCTCGACTTCGGGGGCAACACTGAACTGCTGCATCTGGCAGAGTCCGTCACCGCGGCCGAGCTTTGGATCGCACGGGAAGGCTTTCGTAACGCGCGGCTCGAGATCGTCGATGCCGAGGGCGGCGATGGGGCAGGGGGCGCAGACCTAGCCGCCTGAGCCCTGACAATGCGTGAGGGGCCTACCCATGGGCGGGCCCTTCACCGACCACATCAATCTCGTCCCGCGATGCCGCGGGGCACCAAAGGATCCATCCCCCAGTACAAAGGCTATCAACCAAGAGGCTTCCCGGGAGGCTGGCGGCGTTCCAGGCATCAGCGAGACAACCGGCTCCAGTCGTCAGGGGACCATCCCCCGCTCGCCATTCCCTTCCTTGCCCCGAATCCCGTCTTCGAGATCAACCCGCGAGGGGTCGGACTACGGGCGAGCCCGTGCCGCCGGGTGGATTCGGGCGAGCCGAACGCACCCGGTGATGTCAGCCAGTCTTCGGGCCTGCGGGGTCCTGTCGCGCGGGGGATGGTCCCCCGCCTCCAAGACAGGAGCCAAACATATGTCCCGCAAAGATGCTCACGCCTTCGCCGCCTCCCTCGCCGCCACGCTCATGGTCTCGATCGTCGTCTTCCAGGCAGGGGATGGAACCTTCGGCGCCGTCCCCGCCGATGAAATCGACGGCGACGAGGTCGTGATCGTCTCGGAATACGATCCCTTCGGGTGAGGCTTCGGCCTCACTTTCCGAGGGCTCGGCACGGCGCGGATGCGCCTCCGGGCCTATCGCGGATAGAGTGATCGGCGGTGCCGATCTTGGTAGACCTGTGTGCCACCTGCGCACGTCGTAGGACGCGATGGGCGGAAAGCCGCCTGACCGTAGTGCAGCATGGCGGTCGCAGCAATCTTGGAAGAGCGGTCGTTCGCGTGCGTAAGGCTTGCAGCGATTTGTGATTATGAGCAATCATCTCTCGATCCAAAACGAGAACGGATGACACGTCGGGTGAGGCCACGATTCTATGCATAGCGTTATTGAATTCTGGGACGGAAAAGATTGGGAGAACCACGTTTTTCGGCTTCTTCAGGACATGCACGGGCCAGAGAACATCCAGCCGGTACCTGCCAAGCACAAGGGCGACTGTGGGATCGACTACTTTTGCGTCAGCAAAAGCATTGTATATCAATGCTACGCCTGCGAAGAGCCCATCGACGTCCCCACCAGAGCCGAAAAACAGCGCGACAAGATCACCACTGACATCGGTAAGTTCTGCGACCCTGAGAAAGGGGCCGCCATGGTCTTGGGCACCCAAAAGGTCAAACGCTGGATACTAGTTGTGCCGAACCACGATAGCCGGGAAGTTGTAGCACACGCCAACAGGAAGACCGAAGACGTCCGTCTGAAGAGGCTAGCCCATGCTGACGCAGAATTCCAAATACTCGTGCATGACCTGACCGCGTTCGACCCGGAATCTATCGCCCGTCGTAACGCCATGCGAGCCAGAATCCGTCCCAGTTTCGATGCTGTCACACTCGAACAGATAGAGCATCTCGCCAAGACCGATAGTTCACTGGAAGGCAATTTGAGGCGAAAGCTAGCAGCTCGAATTGCTGACACAACGGCAATGGACGACGCCATCAACGAGGCGCTACGCGCTTCCATGGAATCAGGCAACGCCATTGAAGCTCTGCGCCAGATTGCGCCAGAAGCCTACGAGCATGTTGAACGGCTCAAGGCCGAACGCCTTCGCCGCCTCAGAGGTGGCGCAGGTGGCAGTGGAGGCGACCGACTTGACTCCGAGATCAATGACCTTAAAGCCAAACTGATTGAAGCAGTCCCAAATCTGGATCCCGGCTTGGCTGAAACCGTGTGCTTCGGCTCCGTGAGTGAATGGCTCATGCGCTGCCCATTGAGGCTGGATTGAGATGGCCAACATTGACACATTGCGCGACCTATACTCGGGAAATTTCACCGTTACGGAGCGCCCAGCACCAGTGGCCGGCGATATGCGGATTGGCTGGGGCCAGTCTCTTTTGTTGCTGCTTCTAGCCTCTTCCAGATCACAGAGATGCAGCTTGCAGAAGGTTCATTTCTTGGCGCATTTGAGCCGAACGGCGGCATCGCGCCAACTCACACGCGATGTTCTTGCGCGCACCAGAGAAGCCAAGGATCTTTCGATCCGTGTTGAGCCATGGATCAATCGTGCTGCCGCGTTCGCAATCGCTAACGGCTACGTGTCGTCCAGTGGAAAGCAATTTCAGCTCACTGAGTTGGGGAATAAGGCGGCCGCGGTTCTCCAGAAAGAAGGGGTTCTGGCGGTGGAGTTCGATTTCTTGCAGACAGTTGGCAAGCTGGCAACTGAGCAGGTTGTTGAACACATCATGAAGATGGAGGACTTCTGATGACATTGTCTGTTCGGCACATCCGGCTGCGCGCGAATACGTCGGCTGGACTCTATGGCGCCGACATTGGTCTCAAAGGTGGCTTCACCGTCCTGCACGCGCCAAACACATCTGGAAAGTCGACAGCACTGCATGCTGTTCTCTACGCGCTAGGTCTCGAGCAAATGCTCAGTCCAAAGAGGGATCGTATTCCTCTATCATACACTATGCGCACGCATGTGGAGGATCCTTACACTGAGCAGGAATATCCCATCATTGAATCCTATGTGGCGGTCGAAATCGAGAATGCTGCGGGGGAGCGGATAACTATCAAACGCTTTGTAACAGCCGCCACCGACAAGAAACTGGTTCAGGTTGCTAAAGGGCCGCAGCTCACCGCAGGCGGGCAATATGAGCGTAAGGACTACTTCGTTCACGATCCCGGCGCAGCCCAGCGTGAGCTTGGGTTTCATCATATGCTCGCCCACTTCATGGGTTGGGATCTGCCCACAGTGAAGCGCTACGATGGCAAGGATTGCCTGCTTTACGTCGAGACGCTGTTTCCACTTTTCTTCGTCGAGCAGAAAATCGGTTGGACAACGATCCCCGCCGCTATTCCGACCCAATTTCAGATACGAGACGTACACCGCCGCAGCGTCGAGTACCTGATGGGTTTCGATACCCACGAGATCGAGCTAAAACGTCAGGATCTGGATCTCAAGATCAACGCTTTGCGCCAAGAATGGTCGAAGACCGTTGTCTCCATCGAAACAACAGCGGGCACGGCAGGATTGCGGGTTCTCGGTCTGCCGAAAACACCAACTTCGATGGCAGATGAAGTAAGTGCCTCGTTCCTCCAAGTCTTGGTTGCGGGAACTTGGTCAAACCTGGATCAACATCTAGCTTCGCTCAGGGAGGAACTGGCCGAACTTCAAGATCAGGCCATTCCCGAAGTAGAAGGCATGGCAGAGGAAGCTCGTCAGGCAGCAGATCAGCTTAACCGCGAGATCCAGCAGCTGAACGGAGTCCGAAACGAGTTGTTCCGAGAGCGTCAGGCCGAGACGATTCAGCAGGTGTCAACACAGCGACGCATCACGCACCTGAAGGAAGACCTGCAGAAGCACAAAGACGCCAAGAAGCTACAAACCCTTGGATCAACCCTAGGCCGAGACCTTAGCCCACATCATTGTCCGACATGCGACCAACTGCTCGACGATGTTCTCTTGCCGCAAGGAACCATCGAGGCGGTCATGACGCTTGATGAAAACATTGAATATATCGACGCCCAGCGAAAAACTTTCGAGCGCCTTGCCGACCGCTCGGTGGAGGCGATCCATGGCTTGGACCTCGAGCTGCTTACCACTGGCGAAGAGCTTCGCCAAAAGACGACCCGATTGCGGGCATTGAAGACGGATTTGATCGCGCCGTCCCACGCGGTCTCGGCCTCGTTCATTGAAGAAAAACTGCGCATCGAACACCGAGTGGAGTTGCTGAACAGTACACGAGCCCGTTTCGAGCAGCAGATTGTCCGACTGCGTGATTATGCCGAAACGTGGACAGAACTACTCAAAGACAAGGCAGATCTTCCGGATGATCGGTTGAGCGCGTCTGACAAAAGCAAACTAACCAAGCTGGAAGCATCCATCCGTCGCCAGCTTGCCGCATACCAATTCAATACCTTTAACCCGATAGCATTGACCGTCTCACAGGACACTTATCGCCCGGAAAAGGAAGGTTTTGAAATCGGCTTCGAGCTTTCGGCAAGCGACACGATCAGACTGAAATGGGCATATCAGCTAGGGTTGCTGGACGTGGCCATGAGTAGCGACACCAACCATCCGCATATCTTGGTGATGGACGAACCGCGCCAGCAGGAAGCCGCTGAATTGAGCGTCGCCGGCCTGTTCTCGGAGGCAGCACGCGTGGCTAGCAAGGGCGCCCAGGTTCTTATTGCGACCAGCGAACGGTTGGAATCCGTAGAGGCGGCTCTTCGTAACAAGCAGTGTCAGCTTATAAAATTTGATGGTCGCTTGATCCGGCGTCTAGATGAGACTGCTTCACTGTGAGAGACCTTAGCTATGAGTCTAATTGAGCGGCAATGACGAGAGCCAAGTTGGCGAAGGCTGACGCGCCACGGCGCCAACCGATTGCTCAAGCATCGTACAATCACGCTAAAGGATTCGACTCCACGGGGACTGCAGCACGCTATGCATGCTGTGTTTAAGGATATTGAGATGATAAACGACCTCTCCGTCGCGACGTCTGCCAGTTTTTATTCGATACGAAAGAAACTGTCAGACAAATCCGTAGAAGATTTGTTTGTTACTCTGCGCGCCATTCACGGCGCTAAGGGGAATAACGAGTTTAAGCATACGCGCAAGCAGCACAACGGCGTTCGGTGGTCTGCGTTGTGCTTCAAGTACGAAAGCTCACCTTCGTTTCTTGAGGATACGACTGCGATCAGGGAGAGCCTTTGCGGATTTCTCTTGCTGATCGAGTATCAGGGTCATGCGGCGGTACTGTCTTCTCGATTGAGCCTCCCGTCGTCATTCAAGACGAACCATTTTTCGGCGATTGCGACGACGCGTGTCGAAGGCGCTATAGCTGGGGCGGATGCGATTTTCCAGCGCATGACGATGCGCAACATGTCCATCTCGCCTCACGCGATGCGGTCAAAGACCCTCGAAGCGCAGAACCTCGCCAATGTCGTTGGGCCGGCAGGAAGTAGGCGATATGCACCTCGCACCTACAGCGTTGTTGCGAACGGAACGCTGAGCACAGCGACACCGAGCACCGGCCGCATCGGCATTCGCTCAGCACGCGCCGATCTTCCTGGCGCCGTGACTTTCGCCAAGAGTGTTATCGATGCACTTCTTGAGGATAATGCGGACGTCTCGCCATTCATTAGATCGTTTGCCAGACCGGTCTCCTTGAAAGAAGCGTTGGTGGCGTCCACCCCCCAAACCATGGCGATTGATACGAACAAGCTGCGAGATGCAATGGGCAGTGATGAACCAGACATCCGGCTAATCCGTCTACAAGGCGATACGGCAGTAGAACTCTCTGCTGGTGAGCTGACGGAATTGATGGAACAGCTCGATCGACCTCTGAACATTGAAGGGGATGAGCGAGTAAGGACTGTTCGCGACCCTGCGACGGGCGAGCAGGCCGCATCGATCAGCCTAAATAAGAACCGCATTGCCCTTAGGTCCCTATCCGTGCTTCCTGCATCTGACATCTACGTGGAAAGAGCCAGCGAAAATCCGAATGAAGAAGGAGACCGCCAGAAACTGCGCGAGCTTCTGGATGAAATCGATGCGCTTATTGTTCTCTTTGACGATGTACGGTTGGCTTACATCGATGGACAGGTCTTTCGGGACGAGACGCTTTTGGACGGTGGTGAGTCTTTCCTGCGGCACTTCACCGCAAGCGTGTCGCTAGCGGCGGTCACCAGCGAAAAAGGTGCGTTCACCGCAGCACACACTGCGTTCGATGCCACATCGAGCTTCGGGGCGATTGTCGATCACATTGCCGAAGCCGATCCAATTCTGCTTTGCGACGATCTCGGCGACGAATGGGCAGATTTCATAGGCATTACTGAGAGCGCGGGGCTCACGCAGATTTCCTTTTATCATGCGAAACACGGCGAACTGTCTCTCGGCGCCAGTTCCTTTCATGTCTCGGTCGGCCAAGCTATCAAGAACCTGGGCAACATGACGTTTCCCGAGGAGCGGCTCGCGGGGAAGCTTGAACTGTGGGGATCGGCCTACAACGCGCCGGGTCAGAAAACGCAGATTCAAAGGACTATACGCTCGAATGTTGCTGATCTCGCTGTAGCGCTGGGTTGTATCGACCCACTGAAATCCTGCTCATGCTACAATGGAGAACGTAGCCATGAGTAAGACGATGGAAGACAGCATCAAACGGTGGACGGCGAAGCGAAAGACGGCGCTCGTCATCGAGATCATTCAAGGCAAGACCACCGTGTCGGAAGCGAGCCGGTCGTTCGACCTCACACCCTCCGAGATCGAGGGCTGGGTCGATGATGCCAAGCGCGGCATGGAGAACTCGCTGCGGGCCAACCCCCTCGACATCCGCGAGCAATACGAGAAGCAGCTCCGGGACCTTCAGGAGGCCTACGGCGAGGCGATGCTGGAGCTGCGGGCGCGAAAAAAGCTCCAGGCCCTGTTGGATGCGCAGGACGGGAATTGATCCGTCGCATTCAGCAGGGCCTCCTGGCAGAGGGCGTCGTGGTGTCGATCACAAAGCTCTGCGCTTGGTTCGGCATTCCGAGGCGGACGGTCTATTACAAGCCGGTGAAAGCCGCGCCGAAGGTCGATCCCCGCTTCGCCGAGCCGATCAAGAAGATGATCGAGGAGGAACCGTCCTTCGGTTATCGCACGGTCGCCTGGCTCCTGGGCTTCAACAAGAACACGGTGCAGCGGATCTTTCAGATCAAGGGCTGGCAGGTTCGCAAGCGCGCCGTGGGCATGCGCCCCCGTATTCAGGCCGTGCCGTCGGTTGCCGCGGCGCCGAACGAACGTTGGTCAACCGATCTTGCCCGCATCTGGACCGGCAAGGACGGCTGGGCCTCTCTGGCGTTGGTGATCGATTGCCACACCCGCGAGCTGTTGGGCTGGCACCTGTCAAAATCCGGCAAGGCCACGACCGCCAGCGCTGCCTTGGAGCATGCCTTGATCGCCAGGTTCGGCACTCTGGGCAAGGTCGAGGAGGCGTTCCTTCTACGCTCGGACAATGGTTTGGTCTTCACCAGCCACCACTTCACGAAGATTGTCCGCAGCTACGGGCTGAAGCAGGAGTTCATCACGCCACACTGCCCGCAACAGAACGGCATGGTTGAACGCTTCATCCGGACATTGAAGGAGCAATGCGTGCATCGAAATCGTTTCGACAGCATCCAGCACGCGATGCGCGTCATCGGTGACTGGATTGCCTTCTACAACGACCGCCGCCCTCATCAGGCTCTTGCCATGCGCACGCCTGCCGAGGCATTCAGATTAGCGGCTTAACCTGAGCAGATTCAGCTGGGTCGATACAGGTCAGGTCATAGCCCACCTTCTGCGCACTCACCCGCGCGGAGTAACCCTCGATCACACCCGCTTCTTCCAGAAGGCGGACGCGTCGAAGACACGGCGACGGAGACAGACCGACACGATCCGCGAGTTCGATGTTCTGGATTTTCGCCTCGCGTTGAAGCGTGCGCAGGATGGCGCGGTCAATGGAGTCGAGGTGCATTGGCATTCAGAGCTACAAGAATCGAAAATGTTGGCTTCAGATTGCCCAAAATATCACTTTGATCGCGCAAGAACGCAACCCATTCGCCACGATCTTGGCATAGAACACCACCCTCAAGGACTGAATCATCGGCAGGTGCAGTCTCCAGCTATTGAGGCAAGCATGAATGACCTTTCGAAGCGGAGTGTGATCGCTCCCATCCAGGCAATCGACCTGATGACGGCGGCTTTCGACCTTCAGAGGAAAGGACGCTCAGTCATCCACATGGCGGTCGGCCAACCTGCTGCGCCGACGCCGTGGGTGGTCCGGGAGGCCGCAGAGCGCGCCGTTCGGGATGGCAAGATCGGATATACTGAGGCGCTTGGTATTCCATCGCTTCGCGAAAGGATTGCATGCTACTACGCCGAGACTCACGGGCTGGAGATCGCGCCTGACCGGGTCGTAGTCACGACGGGTTCATCAGGAGCCTTCAACCTTGCCTTCCTCGCGTTGTTCGATGTTGGCGACAATGTTGCCTTGCCTGCACCCGGCTACCCCGCATACCGAAACATCCTTAAAACGCTCGGGCTGGGAGCCATCGAGATCCCGACCACGGAGGATACCCGTTGGACGATCACCCCGGACATGCTGGCGGAGGCCCATGCGCGCCATGATCTCAAAGGACTGATCCTGGCAAGCCCGAACAACCCAAACGGCACGATGATTGCGCCGAAGGACCTGGCGGCCATTGTCGAAGCCTGCAAGCGCCTCGGTATTCGTCTCATCATGGACGAAATCTATCACGGCCTCGTCTACGGCTTCCCCACGGAAACCGCACTCTCATTCTCGGACGAGGTGGTCGTGATCAACAGCTTCTCGAAATACTACTGCATGACCGGCTGGCGCATAGGCTGGATGGTTGTGCCGGAACGGTTCACACGCACTCTGGAATGTCTCTCCCAGAATCTGTCCCTTTGCGTGAACGCGGTGGCGCAGATTGCCGGGCAGGCAGCGTTCGATGCTACCGAGGAATTGGAGCAGGTGAAGGCGGGATATGCCGCCAACAGGGACTTGCTTCTGGAAAGGCTGCCTTCTCTCGGTCTTGGCAAGCTCCATCCAGCGGACGGTGCCTTTTACCTTTACGCTGATGTTGCGCACGTGACGAGCGACAGCATGCAGTTTGCGCGCAAGCTGTTGCAGGATACCGGCGTCGCCGTAACGCCCGGCATCGACTTCGACAGCATCCTCGGCCCGCAACATATCCGACTGTCCTACGCAGGCAGCCAGAGAGATGTGAGCGAAGGGCTCGACCGCATTGAGGGCTGGCTGAAATGACCGCCCCCGGGACATCCGCCGCGCGGCGGGACTGGACACCCATTCTGGCGGGAGGGCTGATCATGGGGTTGGCCCTCGGCGCGCGACATGTCCAAGGCCTATTCTTGATCCCGATGACAATGGATCGTGGATGGGACCGTGAGATTTTCTCTCAGGCGATTGCCCTGCAAAATCTCGCCTGGGGTCTGTGCCAGCCTCTGTCAGGCTGGCTCTCTGATCGTTTCGGCGCACTATGGATCATCGCGGGTGGCCTGATTTTATATTGCCTCGGACTTGCCGGGATGGTCTACAGCGCATCCGAGGGGGCATTCCTGCTGGCCGCAGGCGTCTGCGTAGGCATTGCGCAATCCGGCACGACCTTCGGTGTGGTCTACGCGGCCCTCAGCCGCACGGTGCAAAGCGATCGCCGCAGTTGGGCGCTCGGTCTGGCAGGCGCACTTGGTGGGATGGGCCAGTTCGTCATGGTGCCGGTGTCGCAGATGCTGATCGACATGACAGATTGGCAAACAGCATTGTTAATTTTCAGCGGAGCCGCTGCGGTCATGTTGCCGCTGGTCTTCACATTCAGAGCTGGCAGCACCTCAACGGCAGAAGTGCCACATCAGGGCGGACCGGGAATTGCCGACGCGCTTCGGCACAAGGGGTTCTGGCTTCTGAACCTCGGCTTCCTCGTCTGCGGCTTTCAGTTGACCTTCGCGCAGACCTACCTTCCGTCCTATGTGTCCGATAACGGACTTGATGCTTCGGTCGGGGTCATGGCCCTAGCACTCATGGCCCTGTTCAATGTCGCTGGCACCTATCTGTTCGGCCTTTGGGGTGGAACTTACCGCAAGAAGAACTTGCTTGTTGGCATCTATCTCGCGCGAACCGCAGCTATCAGCTTGTTCCTGTTATTGCCCATGAGCGGAGCCAGCATTTACGCCTTCTCGGCCGCTCTTGGTTTTCTGTTGCTGGGAACCGTGCCCCTGACCAACGGTCTTGTCTCGCAGGTCTTTGGTGTCCGCTATATCGGCACTCTCTTCGGCATCCTTTTCCTGAACCACCAGATCGGCTCGTTCATCGGAGTTCGCCTGGGCGGCATTTTCTTCGAGGCTTATGGCTCGTATCAGCTCGGTTGGGCCGTCGCTGCGGCCCTCGGCCTTGTGGCAGCGGCTCTCCATTGGCCAATCAATGACAGCCCCTTTGTTGTCTCCAGAACTCAGAAAAACACCGGATGAAGCCTTCACTGTCAAAATGGGAAGTCTCCCTGCCTCTGGTGCTGCTCCTGCCAATTGGTGTCGCCGTAGGGCTGGGCTGGAAAACTTCGGGGCTGGAACTCGCGTGGAGCATGATCGCCAGCATCTGCGGAGCTGCCCCGCGCTAGTCAATCGAATGCCGACAGGCACAACAAAAAACGGAGAAAAATTCATGTTCGATACCAAAATCGCCATCGTCGTTCGGGAAGACCTCGCCACTTGGCAGAAGCTGAATGTCACCGCCTTCCTCATGAGCGGCATCACCGGCGCCAATCCTGAGATCATGGGCGAACCCTACCGCGACGCGGCGGGACACACCTATCACAGCCTTTGCATCCAGCCCGTCATTGTGTTGTCGGCTGACCAGGGCACGCTGAAGAATGTCCACAACCGCGCCCTTTCACGCGACGTGCCTCATGGCCTCTACATCGAGGAGATGTTCTCGACAGGTCACGACGAAGCCAACCGGGCCGTCTTTGCCGAACATGGTCCTGAAGATGCGAAGGTCGTTGGCATCGCCCTGCGGGCAGAGAAGAAGATCATCGACAAGATCACCAAGGGCGCAAAAATGCATGCTTGATTGTGGAGTGAACTGAAATGCTGGAAGTAGGACAAAGCATCGAGAGCGGCACAGCTGCTCTCACCACGGCTGATTGTGTGGCATTCGCGCAGTCGTTTGATCCGCAGCCCATGCACGTCGATCATAATGCCGCCGAAGACAGCTTTTTCGGGCAGCTGGTCGCAAGTGGCTGGCATGTTCTTTCGGCCACGATGCGGCTTGTGGTCGATGCCCGACCTTTTGGCGAACATCCTCTTATCGGTGCAGAGATCAAGGAAATCAAATTCGCTCGTCCGGTAAAACCCGACACGGTCATTCGAGCGCGCGTGACCCTTCAGGAAATCTTGCCGCGGAGTGCCGGTAGAAACTTTGCACTTCTGCTGGTGGAGACGCTCGACAACGGATCGGGGGAGGTCTTGGTGAAGCAGAGCTGGAAAATGCTTCTGGAAGACAAGGAATAACGATAGCGAACAAAAAGGTTCCAAACCCACACGTTTCTGTACGCACGGGAAGCTGCCATTCGCCGTAGGCCAGCTTTGTCCCGCATTTTGAGCCTTCGCCTGCCCTGCGTCCAAGGTCCGGTCCGGGTCGGAAATGCTCGGCGGTTGGGTCGGGATTGCTTGCCACGCCACGCTGCCAACACTCAGAAAACCGCAGCTTGGAGTCGCTTTCGCTAGACGTTCGACAGCCTGACCGCCGCGCAGCGCCAACGGCGCGAAGTGTGGCCCCGGGCCACATTCCAGATCAGCCGTGAGTCCCGCAACCGGGGATCTCAATCGAGAAAAAGCCCGCGCTGTCCAGCGTGGCCCCCTAGGGCCGCGCCTTGCATCCTGCGATGCTGGACAGCGCCCATATCGCCACGGGAAGCGAGCAGGTTGTGGGCAGGGCGGGCGTCGCAAAAGGCCGAGGCAAAGCCGAGGGAACCTGGTCCTGTTTCTGTATCTTGGTCTCTTGATAGCGTTCCCGCCTTGACTGATCACTGGTTAGTGCGTGCAGCGCTGCGCGCCAGAGCAGCGATCAAATCCGTGCGTGTGACGATGCCCACGATTTTTCCGTACTCAATGACGGGGACGGCGTCAGTGTCTCCGTCTGCCATCATTGGCAGAAGAGCCCCAATCGGCGTGTTGGTTGTTGCTCGGGGCCCTGCCACGCTCATAATGTCCCCTGCCACTATTGGTTTTTCGCGTTCGCGATCCAGCAGCCGTCGCAGGGCTGCCCCGTATCCTCTATCAAGGCGCATCGCGTCACTACGGGCTTGAGTGATGAGGTGCATTTGAAAAATCACCCCCAAGAATGTCTTGTCGGCTTCAATCACTGGAAGAGAGGTGAACCGGTGCTGTCTGAAGAGGTCGGCAATATCACCGAGGGATGTGCCCGGACCGACGGTGACGAGGTTTCGGGACATGATGTCCTGAGCTGACAAAGGTCCTGAGGAATGCGCGGCGGCTTGTAGTTCTGCTGCACCGATTAGCCGTGCGAGGTCTTCGACGCCCAAGTTGAACGATTGGCTGTAACGCTCAAGTATATTGGTCAGTTCGTCCTCCGACAGTCCCAGGCGTTCCGTGGGGTTACGATCATCAGTTCCGTGCTTGCTGAGATCATCAAACTGCCTGAACGGGTAGTGACGTCCAGTCAGGCGCGCATAGATGACGGCTAGAACTACGAGTGCCGATGTGCCCATTGCAATTGGGGTGAGAGCAAACCAGAAGCCAAGATGCGTGACGGCGTCGGGCGACATGGCTGCAGTCATAGCGACCGCACCCGCAGGAGGATGGACTGCCCGACACAGAATGGTTGCAGTAATAGCGAGCCCCACTGCCAAAGCAATCCGCAAGGTTGGATCGGAAACAGTCAGACAGACGGCGACGCCGACAATCGCCGCAACCGTGTTCCCGACAATCGCCGACCATGGCTGTGCAAGCGGGCTGTTGGGAACGGCGAACAGCAATACTGACGATGCCCCGAAAGGCGCAACGAGGTAGAGACCCAGTTCCATGTCAATCTGGGGAGAAAGAAGAAAAATTCCGGTCAGCCCGAGGCCAATCAATGCCCCCAGCCCTGCGCGAAACGCTTCAATGCCCGAGACGCGAGCAACGGCGGGACCTAATGACTTCAGAATGTGCAAGCTCGAACCTATCCGTTCTAGAAAGAAATGTTGGCGCTGCCTGGTACCAAGCGCTGGAGCAGCTGGTGCCAGAGAGCACACTGACCTGACCACCGACATCGTCGTCTCAGATTTGGCTTGAGCTAGGCTGTATCCATACCGAAATCGCTTGGAGCAAGTGCGACATCAGCAACAGAATATCGGCCAAGCGTTTCGATGAATGCCTTTCGCGCGGCGATTAACGGTGGGATCAGTTTGCAGCTTTCGGTAATCGTGCAGCGGTTACCGGTACGCATGCATTCCACCAGGTCGAAATCCGTTTCCATATGTTGAATAATGTCGCCGACAGAGATTTCTGAGGCTTCACGCGCGAGGTATAAACCGCCTCCACGTCCTCGCTGCGCGGAAAGCAGAGCTCCTTGGGTCAGGGAACTGACTACTTTCATGATTGTACTGCGCGGAAGAGCATAGGTCTGCACGATCTGATCAATGTTGAAGCGCCGCGGATGGACCGACGCGGCATAGATCATAATTCGTAGCGCCAGGTCTGTGGTGTCATTTAGCCTCATCAGTTGTGCCCTTTCCGTTCCGCTCGGAGTCTTCGCGAAAAAAATGCGACAGTATGACGCACTGTTAAATACATTCCGTCAGTTGGAATCATTTTATTCCGCCTTATAGATTCCAATGATCGGAACCTATAAGACAGGAGAACGGCATGGCCAAGCCCCTCACCGAGGCAACTCTGGAAATCATCGAAGCAACAGCGCCGGTCGTGGCTGCTCACGCAGATCAGATCGTGCCCAGCATGTACAAACGGCTGCTTGCCGCCCCCGAAATCAGGGCGCTTTTCAACATGTCCCATCAGCACGGGAACTCTCCACAGCACAAGGCGCTGGCAGGAGCGCTAATTGCCTATGCCACCCACATCCGAAACCCGGGCGTCTTGGTATCTGCGCTGGAACGTATTGCGCAGAAACACGTGGGCCTACAAATCTTGCCGGAACACTATCCCCACGTTGCCAAAGCTTTGCTAGGCGCTGTCTCCGAGGTTCTTGGAGAAGCTGCCACTCCTGCTATCCTTGAGGCATGGGGCGAAGCCTACTGGTTCCTTGCGGATACGCTGATCGAGCGGGAAGAGGAAATCTACTCAGTTTCAGCGGCGGCCGAAGGAGGGTGGCGAGGATGGCGACGTTTTGAGGTCATCGAGAAGTCCCCGGAAACCCCAGAGATTACATCCTTCGTCCTGCGCCCGGTTGACGGAGGATCCGTTTTGCGCCATCGCCCCGGCCAGTATTTGAGTTTCCGCTTCGCCCCGGAAGAGGGAGAAGAGTTTCGTCGGAACTATTCGATTTCCTCCGCTCCAAATGGCAAGACCTACCGTATTACCGTTAAGCGTGAGCCAGGAGGCCGGATTTCCAACTGGCTTCACGACAGCGTGGGCGTCGGATACGAAATTGACGTCTCCGCTCCTGCGGGCGAATTCTTTCTCGATCCTGCCGGTAAGCATGATGTTGTTCTTCTCTCCGGCGGCGTCGGTCTTACGCCTATGGTGTCGATGTTGGAAAGTTATGGTGGGGGAAATCGACGTATCGTGTCCGTGCACGCGGCCCGCGATCGCGAGCGCCATGCAATGCGGAACGCGCTGAGCCTCGGAGCGACCGAAAGTTACGTCTTTTATGAGCAACCCACAGATGCGGATCTGGACGCGGGTGTCCGCCCTGGTCAGATTGACGTAAGCTGGCTGGCCGGTATTAGTGATACGGGCTCCACGGACTACTTCGTTTGCGGTCCAGTCGGTTTTATGAAAGCCATAGTCGGCGGTCTTCAGGCTGCCAATGTTCCGGCTGCGCGTATCCACTATGAATTCTTTGGCCCTGCAGCAGAACAGATTAGCTAGTGGACGGATTTCTACGCACCGAATGGTGGGGTTAGGCTCCCCTTTCTGGGGCGGTCTCGAACAACCCCTTCCGGGAGTTGCGCCACGGCGCAGCTCCCAGTTTTCTGCGGTTGGGAGCCACTTCATCGTCATACTGCATTTGTACCGGCTGATCGCTGAATGTCCGGAAGGTCCGCATTGTGTGAGTTCATGCACAGTGCGGCGAAAGGCTACTTTCTCCTTTCTACTCTCGCAAACGTTTTGCCCGTTCCGCCATTCTGACCACCTGCGCGCTTGCCGTTGCCGCGGCGCTCCGCACAGCGGCAGGCGTCTGCATCGCGCCTCGCCCGATCACTTCGCCTGTCGTGAGCGCACCGATCCGCGCCCGGCCCTTCACGCCGTCGGTATTGAAGAGCCCGCGCATGATCCCGGTCGATCCGGCGACAACGGCGGGCGCGGCTGCCACCATCAAGTTGCCCGAGATCCCCCGCACGATCAGGGGCGTTGCGGCGACGAAGCCCTTGGCCAGGAACACCATCACGAAGAACGGCACCAGCGATCCGATGTTGGTCGCGGAGCTAGGGTCACCCAACTGAGCGAGGAGGGAGTTTGCCATGCCAACGACGGTTGAGAACATGGCTGCGATGACAATGGGGTAGAAGGCATAGCTGACCGTCGTCGAGACCCACCTATGGAAAAAGTCTTTGGTCGCATCGAAGAGCGACAGAGCGATCATAATCGGAGCGAGGCCAAGCATGAGTGTCAGCATCATCTTGGCGAATATGAGGACGATGCCGGTCATGAAGCCAAGGAAGCTCAAAAGAATAAGCCCGATTCCGCCTAGGATCGCGCCCGTCATCCAGTTCAGGTTGCTGCCGATGGCATTCAGGTACTGGCTGAATTTTTCGATCAGGATGTCGAATTCGCCGGCAAAGTGTGTGGCTCCGGCTCCTCCGCCGCCAACCGAAGACACCAGTGCGCCAGCGACGTAGTCCAAGCCTCCAATGACTGCGTTTGCTACTGCATTGAAGTTTGCCCAATTGAAGGCGAACAGACCGATAAGGGTCAGCTTGATCAGGTACCAGAAGAAGCTGGCCCCATCCATGCTGCGGAACTGGAATGCCATGTTGATGCAGACGCCGATTAGCGAAAGCGTGACCATCAGCAGGACGATCGTGCCGGTATTGCTTGCCACGGCCCCGAACTGGGACTCAGCCGCATCGACAAGGAACGCGTCTGCCGTTCCGACCATCCAGCTGACGACGCCCATTACCAGTTGCCTTGAGCTTCGCAGATTGTACGCACGCTCGGCTCGAGTTGCTTCCTTACTTCAATCCAGTCGCGGCGAAACGCTGAATGCTCGGCTTGGCTAAGGCCTGCATACCTTTCATGATATTCGCCATCGGAGCTATCCCAAGCGGGAAAGCGGGTTTCACAGCTGCAGTCGCCAGATTCTGCAATCTCCTCCCAGGCACGAATTTCGTACAACTCCATCAAAGCTGCTGCCTTGTAAGCTTCACGCGGATTGATTTCGTCCATCCAGGTCGGGCGCGCCGGACGTTCGTTGCAGATCCGGTATTGTTGAGGCGACATATCGACTGTGAGATCGTTTGAGACCTGAGGCGAAGTCTGCGCCACAAGGGGGCCCGCCAAGGCGGCAAGCATGAGTGCGAGAATTGGTTTTCGCATCTGGGGGGTTCCTTTTTTACTCAGCGGCAACGGAGGGGCTCTTGTTGCCTCTGCCGTCGACCATGTCGAGGTTCAAATCTCTGGTTTGACCTGGGAGGAAGAACTCGGTGATTCCGCGCGCGCCTTCATGGCGGCCTGCCTGAATGATCACGTCGATCGAGCCCTCAATGTAATCGATCATGTCGGCATAGGTCATCGGCACATCGGTTTTCAGGGCGGCGATGGCGAGGCGGCGTACAGCAAGTTGTGGGGTCTCGGCATGCAGCGTGGTCAGCGATCCACCGTGGCCGGTGTTGATTGCCTCGAGAAACGTCATCGCCTCGCGCCCGCGGACTTCGCCTAGGACGATCCGGTCAGGTCGCATGCGAAGCGTTGAGGCCAAGAGAACATCGGCACTGCGGGCATCCGTGTCCCGGTCCGCGATCAACGTCACGGCATTGGGCTGCTCGGGGCGCAGCTCGGCCGCCTCCTCGATGGTGATGATCCGCTCTTCGGGCGGGATCAGCGAAAGGATCTTGCGCGCCGCGACCGTCTTGCCGGTCGATGTGCCGCCCGAGACGATCATGTTTAGCTTGTTCTCGACGCAAAACCGCAGCGCGGCGTCGATGTCGCCGGACCTCACCACATTGCGCAGCGCGGCGTTCCGTTCCCGGCGCAGACCCTCAAGGCTGCGTTCCTTGCCGAAAAGGAATCCGAGTTTGATCTTCTCAAGCGGCAGGGAGGAGAAGAACCTAAGAGAAATCGAGAACCCGCCCTCGACGGCCGGCGGCTGGATCACCTGCGCGCGGATCGGGCGATCTCGATATAGGATCGAGACCGAGACGATGGGCTTCTTGGTGCTGAGCGTGGTCGAGGCGGCCGAGGCGATCTGATTGCCGAGGTCCTTGATCTCGGTCTGGCTAAGCGGGCTGCCGAGACCTCGCATGAAGTGATCGCCCTGGAATTCGCCCCAGACTTGTCCGTCGGGATTGATGCAGATCTCGATCGTGTCGTCGCGCAGGACCTCGGGGCCGAAACGGTCGAGCGACGCTTCCAGATAACTTGCAGCCATGTCAGAAGATCTCCAGGTCACGATCGACCATGACCGTGATCCGTGTACCCTGATCGACATGGATCACGGGCCGGATCGCCAGATAGTCCTGCATCACGCTTTGCGTACTATCGCGCAGGTCCGTGCCGACATCGCTCGCAACATCGGCGGCCGCCTCGCTGTCGATTTGGCCCGCTGCAGCCGCAGGCAAGGCGCCGATCAAGGAGATCAGCGCGGCCGAGCCGAAGCGCTGCGCGAAACGCGTGTCGACAAAGCCGGTTGTGCCGGTGCGACCCAACTCATCCCCGCCGAAGGCACTGATTTCCACGGTCTGGTTGTCGGGCAGGATGATCCGGTCCCAGGCCACCATGACGCGCGATTGGGCGAGTGCGACATCGGAGCGGTAACGCCCGATCAGCCGCGCGCCACGCGGGATCAGGACGCGCGTGCCGTCGAAAGAATGGACGTCTTCCGAGACGGTGGCGCGGATCGCGCCGGGCAGTGTGCTGTCGAGGGCCGTCTCGGTCACAGCCTGAATCATGGTGCCCTGAACAACCGTGTTCGATGGGTTCGCGATCACTTCGGCACGGGTCACCTGTGCAGGTTGTGCGCCCGAACGAACAAAGGCTTCGTCTGCATTCAGACGTGCGGCTTCCAGCGTGTTCTCCCTATCCGCACCCGCGCCCATCCCGGAGAACGCGATCATAGGAGACGCGATACGTTCTGCGCGGGCCTCGGCTTCGGCTGCGCGACGCCTTTCGAGTTCGGCCAGCCGCAATTCTTCTTCACTTGGTCCCAATGAGGTAGGCTCTGGTGGTGCAAGCCGTGCAAGTTCCAAGTCCATGCGCAGCTGATCCAATTCGCGATCCCGCTCGGTCAGCTGCCGCTCGAGGGCACGCTGAGCCTCGGCGGATGCTTCCTGTAAGGTGGCAATTTGCGCCGTCAGGTCCGCAATAGCCTGCTCAGCCCCGCTATCCGCGGCCTCGGCCGGTCTTGCGCGCAGTTCCTCGAGTTCCGCTCTCAATGTCGCAAGACTTTCCATCAGCGCGAGTTCCGACTCGCTCGGACCTGTGTCCGCAGGCGGGGCTTGGCGGGGCTCCGGGGCAGAAATCGGTGACAGATCTCCGAATCCGGGGCCGCTACTCTGGAATTCTTCCGGCGCGGCGGTCGCCATTGGTGCTTCCGCCGACGGCTGCAGGGCAGCCCATGCCAGTCCACCTGCTGCAGCGATGCCGACGACTCCAAGGATCGCGGCAAGTGGTGCAGGCCGCTTGTTTGCCTTCGCTTTGCCTGTCGAACCTTCGAGAGCCGCGAGGCGCGCGGCGAGGTCTTCCGAACCTTCGGTCATGATGTGGCCTGCCCTGCGTCCTGGACGCAAACCACCTCTTCGCCAAGGCGAAGAACCCATTGTCGGTTGACGCCAGACACGCGGATGACGCCGTCACTTGAGGTGTGGCTGTTCACCGCGCGTTCCCTGCCGTTCGAATATCGGAAGATGGCGGGAACCGGCGCATTCCGTGCGAACCGGAAATACGTGAAGGTACCATCATCCCAGATGGCCGTCGGCGTGAACTCTTCTAGGGCACTGACCGCATAGTTTGCATTCGGCGCACCGGCCGCAACCGCCCTGGTGGGTTGCACGCGGTTTTCAGGATAGCGGAACTGCACGACATAATGTGGCGTCTCCCGGGCTTCGACGACATGGAAGTAGTAGGAGCGGCGGTTGGTGTAGACGGTGATGTTGGTGGCGACGCCAGATGCTGTCGGCTTGATGGCGAAGGCACGGCCACCCGGGACACCGTCGAATTGAAAACCGACCGTGTCACCGGCGATGATCGACCGGATGGTTTCGCCCTCACCAAATTCGACTGTGGTGACGCGGGTCAGGGTTGTGACGACACGGTAAACCTGGCCTTCAGTCCAGGTCGCCACGCGCACGCGATTGTCGTGAGAACCCGGGCGGGGCGTGGTCTCGGCCAAGGCGGTCGTCCCCGCGAGCGCGAGAATGCTGGCGGCCAACAGCGCAGAGATTGCAGTGCGAGTCATTCAGAACGGTCCGATCGGATGGCATATTGGGTGACGGTGAAACCGAAAGGGTTTTGCCAGACGTCGTCGATCGCGCGGGTCCGCTCCGGCCGGAATTCGAACATCAACGTGGCAGTGAACGATCCATCTTGTACCCCTTGCGGGCTTGTCAGACGCTTTCTGAGCCGGACCTGGGCGCGGTTTTCGCCAATCAGGGTGATCGAAGCGATCTCAACGGCCATCTCGGCGGCAGCTCCGTATCGCGTCGGCGGATAGCTCTCCTGCCCAGAGGTCCACATGGCGCGCATGCTGGCCTCGGCTGCCCCGGAAGACTGTGACAGGACACGGCGAACACGAAGATCGTTGTCGAGCTGGTTGTAGGTCTCGCGGTCGAGAATGTAGCGGTAGATTTGCGCTTCGATCACGGCAGGCCGTTCGGCGAGCGACACGGTTTCAACCGTGGCATTGGGGAGCGCCATCCCGGTCGCGGGATCGTAGGGGACAACCACGGGAGGCGGCGTCTCGACCATCAGCGCGACAGCCGCAGCCGTCAAACAACCAAATACGCCGAAGCCTGCCCCGGAAAGGCCGATCATCCGCCAAAGCTGTTCCCGGCGCAGGGCACCGTAGACAAGTTCCTCTTCCACGAGTTCGCGCGCAGTCATCAGCCCTGCCCCGCTCATGGCTCAAGATCCGGCAAGGTGAAGTCCATGTAGCGGCGTTCTTCGGCAACGGTGGCGGCATCAACCACGCCTGCATTGCCTGCGCCGAGGGTTTGGATCGCTTCCAACTCCCACATCCGGGTCATGGCGATGGCGAGTTCGGCCGTGACGCGCGTGTTATGATCCATCGAGGCTTTGAGATCCTCCATGTCCGGGATCATCTCGACAAGACGTTCCACTCGTTCGAGAGACTGTTCCGCCTCTGCGTGGCTGTTCTGCGCCGCCGCCGACATCACAGCACCTGTGGTTGCCCGGGTGGCCACGCCTTCAGCTCCCGGATTGCCGCTGGTGGCGATTTCGCGGAGAGAATCTTCGTCGAACCCTGCACTTGCCAGCGCCTGTTCCATCTGCGTGCGCATGGGCCCGGCATTGGGCCCGATGAGCGCGCTCCAATCGCCCGCCTGGATGCCTCGGATCAGGCCGGGGATGTCTTCGAAGTTGGCCTCAAGCAAGGTGTCGAGGTCCCCGCCCATGGCAAGCCCGAGGATGCTGCGCGGCCCGGTGAGTGAGGCATACATCTCGTTCAGCTGATCGAGCTGACTTTGCAGCATGTCCAGTTGCTCCAACGCATTGTCCAGAAGATCCGTTTGGATCCCGAAATCCTGCAACATCTGCTGAAGCTGGCGGATTTCCTGGGCAATGTTCTGGGTGTCCACCGTGGGCACACCCTGTGCCGCGGCAGGTCCGGTGACATCGAGGGCAAGCGCGAGAGCGATGCTACCGGCGAAAAGGGAACGGGGCAGGCGCAGGTTCAACGCAAATCCTCCTGACTAAAATCCATGTATTGCCGCTCGGCAGCTTGCGCTGCCGCCAAGGCGATCTGCTCGGCGCTGAGTGGCTCGGTTCGGGCGGCCTTAATCCGGGTCCGGATTGCGACCAGCCGGGCCAGTTCGGCCCGGGCATAGGTGTTGAGAGCGATGGCCTCGTGGAGATCCTCGGTCTCACCAATGCGGGTGATGATGTCCTGCACCCGCAGGGCGGCGGCACGGACCGAGACCAGCGAATAGTCGCCATAGACCCCTGCGCCGTGGGCCGAGAGGCTGAAACTCGCGTTGGCGAGGAGCACAGGGTCGATGGTGCCAAGCGCATCAATGCCGCCCACGGCGGCGAGGTAGCTGTTGTACTGCTGCGGGATCACCACGACATAGTGCTGGGTTTCCGCGAAGGGCGGCACACCGCCATAATCCTGCACATTGCCCGGACCGGCGTTATAGGCGGCGAGCGCATGGATAATGTTGCCATCGAACATGTTCAGCATCTGGGCGAGGTATCGCGCACCACCGGTGACCTGCAGATAGGGATCGTCGTAATAGGCCGGGTAGATCCCGAGATCGCCTGCGGTACCGGGCATGATCTGGGTAAGTCCGAAGGCCCCCACGGGTGAGCGTGCCCCGATCTGGAAACGGCTTTCCTGCCAGATCAGCGCCTGCAAGAGACAGCGCCATTGCACGAGCGAAAGACCCGCGCGGCCGACCCCGGACAGACTATGGGTGTCGCGTGCTGCGCGGATGATCAGCTCCTCGATCCCCTCCCGGGCATCGCCGAACATCCGCGCCGCCGCTGGATTGGTGTCCTCGGGTGCATAAAGACTGGCGGCCGCGCTTTCGACGTCGTCAACCGCCCCCTGCCCCGCCTCGAGCCCGGCCACGGTGCCGGCCACATCTCCAGCGCCAAGCGACATGGCATCCATGAGCCCTTCGAGGGAGGCGAGTTGCTGGCGCTCGATCTCGGCCAGTTCCTCCTCGCGGCTTAGCCGGTCCTGCTGCAAAGCCAGGTCCCGATCGGTCTGCTCAAGGATCGCCTGCCGCTCTGTGAAGAGGCGCAGATCGAAGGTTGGCACGCCTTGGGCGATGGCTGGCCCCGCCGCGGGAGCTGCCAGCGCAAAGCCGATCATCGAGAGAGGAAGCCAGGTCCGCATTGGCTCAGCCGCCCGCCCCCAAGAGGACGAAATCGCAGGCCGTGTCGCGGCGCGTGACCTCCGCCCCCATGGTCGAGATCGTGGCGGTGGCGGTTCCTGCCTGCGCAGGAGCCTCGCGAAAATTGAAGCAGTTGGCTTGCGGGGGGTTATGCTGTGCACAGGCTGTCAGGGTCAGGCCGAGCCCTAGCAGCACGACGCTGCGAATGATGGTACTGGTCATGTCACTCTCCAGAAATCAGGACGTTCGCGATAATCGGCGCCGGCAAGCGCTTCGCCCTTCTCCATTCCGCCAAGGATGGTCACGAGCGGGCCGAGCGCGCTGAGATCGGCATCGATCACGACGGAACCACGGTCGTCGCGAACAAGCGCGAGCCGCGAGGCCGAGCCGACGCCCAGAAGCACGTCGAGCTCTTTCTCGGTCAGGCCGAGCATCGCGTAGTCAGCAGCGGAAGCACGAATGTTGGGCAAGAGCACCTGCGTCGGCACCGCTTCCACGATGGTCTTGCCGGTGCGCGTGCGCTCGAGCTGGCTGGCATATTGCGTCATCATCACGACGACGGCGTTCTGTTTGCGGGCGGTCACCAGCCAGTTGCTGAGTCGCTCCGCAAAGTAGGCGTTGTCGAGGGCTTTCCATGCCTCGTCGATGACGATGATGGTGGGCTTGCGGTCCTCGATCACCCGCTCGACCCGGCGGAAGAGGTAGGACAGGACCGCCATGCGTTCCCGCTCGCTCTCGGAATCGAGGATGCCGGTGAGGTCAAAGCCCGCGACGTCTCCTTCGATGCTGAAACTGTCCTCGGCATTGGCCCCGAAGATCCAGCCGTAGCGACCCTCGGCCGTCCATTCCTGCATACGCTCGAAGAGATCGCCCTCGTCATCGGTCGAGACCAGCAGCGAGGCGAAATCCGACCAGTTTCGTAGGCCCGCATGTCCTGCGCTCGCGTTCTGGCGCACGACTTCCTGCAATCGGTTGGTCTGAACCGGGGTTAGCGGTCGATCGCGCCGCTCCAAGAGGCTCGCGAGCCAATCAGCAAGCCATGCCTGGCCCCGCACGTCGATCTCGGTCTGGAGCGGATTGAGGCCCGTGGGGCTCCCCGCCCGCACGGTCGAATAGCTGCCGCCGAGCGCGCGGACGGCCATCTCCATGCCCGCGCGATAGTCGAATACGAAGACCCGCGCACCTGCCCGCCGTGCCATGGTCATCAGGAAAGCCGCCAGGACGGATTTGCCAGAGCCGGGACGGCCGAGGATCAGCGTGTGGCCTCCCGTGGGCTCGCGATCCGGCGCGCCCTGTTCGTGGAAGTTGAAGCGAAAACCGCTGCGCTCCGGCGTCGGGAAGAGTGTGATCGGCACGCCCCACGGCACCTCTCGCCCAGTCTTTCCGAGCGGGGTGCGGTGGAAGGTAGCGAGATCGGCGAAGTTGTGGTTCGTGATTGCGGCCTTGCGGCTGCGCGCCCCGGTATTGCCGGGATGCTGCGCCATGAAATGCGCGCGTGCCCCGAAGGCTTCCGAGATCAGGTTGATCCCGGAAGTGGCGGAGATGTTGCGGATTTCGGCCGCGATGTCGTCAAGCGCCGTCTGGGTGCGGGCATAGACGGCCACGGTCATGTGGTGCTCGCCGAAGATCAGGCGTTTGGATTCCAGATCGTCCTGCGCGAGTTCCAGTTCCTGGGCGAGACTGACGGCTCCGTCATTGGCGGCCTGCATTAGCCGCAGCTGCCGCTTGATCCGGCCCGCCATGATGTTGGCGTTGATCGGCACAAAAGAGTGCGTGACCACCATGTCGACGGGCAGATTCAACTCGTCAAGCATCAGGCTATCGGTCTTGGCCGGGTAGTTCTTCACCGCAAAGATCGCCCCGAGCTTGTCGCCGACGGCACCGTCCGAGAGTGCGATGGTCGTGCCGCGGAAGGTGACGCGCGTATTGGCTACGTCCTCGGCAATCACACCGAGGCGCGACCGGGGGAAGAGCGGGTGCTCCTCGCCCGTGTTGAGTGAACCGAGGAAGCCCAGAAGCTCGCCGGTGCTTGCGGCCAGCAGGCGGGGCTTCAGCTCATCGAAGGACGACAGCAGAAACCCCACAACCTCGTCGAGCTTGCGCATGCGGCGGGTGGTGTCGGCCGCATGTCGCGAGCGAGACGCCCCCAGACCGAAGGGCAGACGGCTGCTCGCCTCGGGGCGCTTCAGCACGGTCAGAGTCAGCGTCTTGTCGCGCAAACCCGCGCGGCCGAGATGCGCGTGCCATCGTTCGTCGACGGCAGCCGCAAACCCTTCGCCCGGAACGGGCGGCAGGGTCACATCGACCGCTTTCGACACCTTGTGCAGGTAGAAGGAGAACTCCGTCCCCACCTGCGCGACGATGCCAGCCAGCAACCCTCCGATCCGGTCGAGATGCCCGTCCTCGCTCGTGGTGCTGTTCACCCCTTCGAGGCGGATGCACTGCATCAGCTCGTTGCCGCGTGTCCGGATCGTTCGGTCGTTCACGAGGCTCACATAAGGCAGCATCATTGAGAGCCGCTTCTCGCCCTTTACCCATGCGGGTAGCGCGGTCAGCGGATCGATGGCGTTCTCAACCTCATCGGCAATTCCATCACGGGGCATAGCTGTCGCCTCCGTGCAGCTTGCGGTTCGTCGTGGGTGGGGTTTCCTGCAGGGTGATCACCAGGACATCGAGGAAGTTCGGATCCCAGTCCGCGGCTTTCCAGAGCGCCGGCCAGGCCAGCCCCGCGAAGACGACCACCACCCAGCTCTGCACCCAGAGGAACAGCAGCGTCGAGCCGAAGAGCCAGACCATGGCATACATGATCGGCAATCCCATCAGCTTGGGTGGCCTGAGAAGACCGATGAACACGCGGGACTGGTCAGCCATGGATGGAGCTCAGGTGGTCCAGATGGCGGCGACGATGGTGGGTGCTGCGGCGATGCCCGCGATTGCAACCACGACCCAGAGCGCCTGACGGAAATCGAGGATGCCGAAGAGCCAGGAAAGGAACACGCCGATCAGCGCAAGCGTTCCGATCACGATTCCCAAGGGACCGGTGATCGCATCGACAATGCCTTGAAGCAGGGTCTGCACCGGCGAAAGGTCGATGCTCTGCGCAAGCGCTGGACCCGCCAGCACGATAAGGGCCATTGCGCCGAGCGCAACGGTCGAAGGTCTCGGTGTCATGAAAGATCTCCTCTGAGCCGCTCAAACACGGCAGTCACACGGGCCACATGCCCCTGGGTTTCGCGAAAAGGGGGAATGCCGCCGTGGCGCGTGACCGCCTCCGGGCCAGCGTTGTAGGCCGCAAGAGCCAGAGAGCCCTCGCCGAACTGGTCGAGCATCATCAGCAGGTAGCGGGCTGATCCGTCGAGGTTTTGCGCAATGTCATGTGGGTCCACGCCGAGGTCGCGGGCGGTGTCCGGCATAAGCTGCCCAAGGCCTATGGCCCCGACAGGGCTACGTGCAGCCGGATTGTATGCGCTCTCGACTTCGATGTTGGCCCGGTAAAGGAGCGTCCAATCACTGACGGAAAGCCCCGCGCGACGCAGCGCACCATGCCCGGCATAGCGTAGAGCTGTGGTCTCGATCGCATGGAGGATTTCTGGAGTGGCGCGGGCGGCGGATCGAGCCGGGATCGCTGTCTCGCTCGTTGCGTCAGGAACGCGAGGTTCTGCGAAGAGAAAAAGGCGCCCGTTTGCCTCTTGAGAAGTGGAAATCAATTGGCCGTCGGGGCGGACCGAGAAGATGAAACCGTCGGCCAGGGCCGGGGGCGCGGAACAAACGCCTGTACCCAAAGCAACGACGAGCGCAGTTGCGCGGTCAGCTGCCTTTGACCGGAGGCGCGGCGTGGCGCTCGCGGCCACCTTCTTCAAGTGGGATGCTAGCGGTCGTACAACCCATGTCGGCCAGGAAGCTGACAAGACCAACGATGGTTTTGAAGTCGCGGAGCTTGAGGACGCTTCGGCTGGTGACGAGCATTTTATCGTCACGCTCATCAGTGGCGACGGCGCGGATGACCCACGAGCCGTACCAGCTGTTATGGCGCTTCTCCGCTCTCTCCTTGCAGACCACCTCAATGAGGTAGCCCTCGGCAAGCAAGCCGCGCAGTCCGTCTTCTGTAACCACATTCGGGGCTTCTTCTATCATGGCCTTCCCTTGGGTCCTTGTTCTGCCTGGGTGCAGTATCTGGCCCACGGGGTCGCAATACCGTGAGCGATACAAAACAACATTAATGATAGCAAGACAATAATATCGTGTTGACGAAGTTCGCCTTGCTCCGATAACGGTGATAGCCGACAGAATGATAATCTTAAAGGCGGCAAAGGAGTTTTGCCCTGCGCTTGTTTATTGCGCGCAACGCACCGTTGCTGTTCGCGCTCCTGCTGGGAAGCATGCCGGTAGCCGCGGCTGCGGATTGCGTACCTCCCGAACGACCGTTCTTGCCTCAGTCGCAAGAAGACATGCGCGCCTATGCCGATCTGCTGCGTTCTGATTTCGAGGGCTACATCGCCGACATTCAGGAATACTTCCGCTGTCTTGATGCCGAGCGCCAACGCGCGTTTCAGGAGGCGCGCGAGGTCAGTGAAGACTATGGAAGACTGGTCGAGCTATTGGACTGAGCAAACGCATGGGCTTAACCGCCGTCGAGATCCTCGTAGTAGACGAGCGCGGGCATGTTGCGGCGCTGATGCACGATGCGCAGGATGACTGCCGCGCCATCCGCCGCATCGAGCCGCTTGTAGAAGATCACGTGACGCTGGCAATTGACGGACCGCATCCCTGGGACAAAGAGGCTCCTGTCCCGGCCCGCGTCGGGATCCCCAGTGATCCGCTCGAAGGCGGTGACCAACTGGCGGTAATAGACGAGCCATTGGTCCCTGCCCCAGGTCTCGACGGTGTAGGTGCGTATCTCTTCGAGGTCGGGCCTGGCCTGTCCGGAAAGCCGAATCGTCATGCGGGTCAGCGATCAAACGCATCCGGTTCGAAGACTTGGGCATCGAACTCGGCGAAGTCCCCATTTTCGGCCAGGGTGGCTGCCATCTCGAGATCGGCCTTGAGGGCATAGAACTGCCGTGCGCCATCCTTCTCCATCAACATCCTTACGCCGGCGCGCACGACTTCGCTCAGATTGGCGTAGGCGCCAGACTCGATCTGTGCCTGCACATATTTCTGCATCGGTTCGGTCAGGTGGACGTTTGGCATCAGACTCTCCTATCCATGCTCAATCGTATCAGATACTGCCATAAATCTTCAAGCGCATGTTCGATCCCAACATAGGCCACAACACAGGATCGTTGCTCCACCCGCCCTTCCGTTCCCGGATTCCAGCCGTGGAACCAAGCCCTACAGTTTTCCGACGCTGCCCTTCCCGGGACCATGGGCGCTGCGACACGCCGTTTGACGGGCTCATGCGGTCTGTTCTTCCGTGACCGCTTTCGGGGCCGCATGGAAACACCACATTTTCCTTTTTTCGCAAATGTTTATTTGGGAGATAACGTGAAACAAGGCCGCAATTTTGGCCGTTTTCAAGACGCCACAAGAGCCCAAGCCGGCGTCAGGTTCGAGAATATGACGAGCGACAAAGGCAAGACCAGCAAGCAATCATCAATCAAATCTCCTTGCTATCATTAATGTTGTTTCGTATCGCTGCACCATTATAGATGGAGTCGGCATCATGAAGCACGTGATCCACGGCCTGGCCACGGCCACGGCAATAAGCATATCCGGACTATTGGCCTCGTCAGCACCTGCTCAGGCCTATCAGGTGGACTGTGCGATCCTCCTCTGCCTTGCGGGCGGATGGCCTGCCTCCGCGCCCTGCGCCCATGCCAGAGCGGTCTTCATTCGGCGGATCACGCCATGGCCGATCGAGCCACCCTTACAAATCTGGCGGTGTCCGATGGGTGTGTCGTTCAACGATCCCAGCCCGATGTCGCCCATGGAACGCCTTTATGACATCACGTTCCGCGATCCGCCCGAACCGCAGGAATCGACTCCGATACCCCTTGTTCGCGTCCAGGCGGATGAACAAGCCGACATCGACATCTCAGGCGACGCCTTTGATTTCGTTCGCAGCATTCGCGTTTATCACATCCAGTACCGCCAGCACGAAAACCGAGATGGCGACTGCAATCGTAGCGATTCCACGCGATTGGGGTCCTACGGAGTGCAAGGCGATTACCGATGGACAAGATCCAACGTGGGCCAGGTGCCGACCGCATCCGACCTGAGAATCCCGAATGGATGTGGCAGCTACTTCTACCGCTCCGTCTTCGTCGACTGGCGTGATCACGCCGGGAACTACGGCTCTGAAGAAGTTCGCTACTGACAAAATCTGCGCGCGGTTCCGCCGCGCGCGTCCTCACAACCCCGCACGGGAGGCTGTGCAAAACCCCCGAAAAGGAGACGACGCCAGACCGTGAAGCCTGACGCCGTGCAAGAAAACTCCGTGAACAAGAGTTTCCTAGCGCACCGCTAAAACACCTGCAACCAGCAAAGTTGTTTTGCTGGCAAGAATGTTGTTGCCTCACGACATGGCGTCGGATCTCCAAGGAGACCTCGACCATGGAACCTACGACCGGCCTGATCTTGCGACGGATCACTCAGACAAATCTCTCTGTTGCAGCGCACAAGCTTGCCACCCTTATCCTCGATGCCATCGCCTGGAAGGATGGCTACAACGGTTTGTCGCGCGGAACGGCAGCCTTCACCCTCTCTGCTCTGGCGGAGAAGATGGGTGTCTCACGACAATATCTTTCAGTTCTTTTGAGCGAACTTGAGACGTCGGAGTTGCAGCTCGAGCGGGCGAAGACGAATGGCAAGTTCGCGCCTTGGATCTTTCGGTTTTCCGCCTTCGACGAGGAGATTGAAACCCATGATATCGTGTCAGGTGAAGGCGACACATCACTATCTAGAGATAATAATAACAAAACTATCTTCTCAGGGCTGATCGACATCACCGCGAATTCGAACGTTTTTCAGACCAGTTGGGCGGAGCTCATCAAAGCAGCGAAGGCCACGCTGCCCTGCTGGAACGTCGACACCCAGGTCATCTGGGACCGCTTCCTCGCCTTCAATCGGTCCCGAGGCAACGGCAGGGTGCCGGCAGGCTTCCTGCTTGGCTTCATGCGCCGATGGCGGAATTCGTCGGGAACACCGCCTCGTCCCGAGGTGAAACCATCGCAGAAACGGGTACCAGACCCCAAAGAGCGCGAATTGCTGAGACAGATGCAAGCCGCCCCGACTGCAAACCGCCAGTTCCACGCGTCCGACCTGTGTCGTTTGATCGGTCACGCTGCCTACGAAGCGCGAGTACTGGATGTAATCCGCAAGTTTGGGTGTCAGAGGTTTTCAGCGACGTTGGCAGTGCATGGGCGAGCGGTGTTGGCGGGGGAGATTTCCAGGTGAGGCCGGGCTTTGCTCAATTTCGCTCGGCATCCGGCAATTGCTTCAGATCGGCCGGGTTACTCATCTCCACCCGCGTTTGACTGTGGCACAGGACGGGCGGCGGCGTGATAGGGCTTGCGTCGTGACGGGCTGCACGGACGGGATTGCGGTCATCTCGGTCTGCCTTTTGTCGTCACGCGGCGACCCGTTCGGGCAATGCGATATCCGCGAGGGTCGATCTGTTCAGGTCCTCGATGAAGCTGACCTCAGCCTGCCGAAGCCGGGCTTTCAGGCGGCAACACCCGTCGATTGAGCAGTTTCCTCCATCCGGTCCGAAGCACTCGACGAGCGCCTGCCCCTGTTCGAGCAGCCGCACGACGTCGCCAAGCCGGACCTCGGCGGGCTTGGACCGTAAGATCGCGCCGCCGTTCACCCCTCGCCGGGTCTCGACGATCCCGCTTTGTGCGAGCCGCTGCATGATCTTGGTCAGGTGGTTGCGTGACAGCTTGAACTCCTCGGCCAGATCAGCCGTCGAGAAAGCCCGGTCAGGTGCACTCGCCATCCGCATCAGCATTCGGAGCCCATAGTCTGTAAAGGAGGTGAGGTTCATGTCGCTCTGCTTTTTCAAATCGGCATTTACAATACCTATTTAACAGAGATAACATGAGACTCAAGCTCAAAATCTTGAGGACCCCATGCCATCTTCCGATCCACAGAACATCTCCGCCCGCCCACAATTGACCGCCGAGATCATGGCGCAGACGGGGCTGGACGAGGAAAAGCTGACCCGGTTGGTGCACCGCTTCTATGACAAGGTGCGCGCTGACGCCGTTCTCGGGCCGGTCTTCGCGACCCGCATTACCGACTGGGGTCCGCACCTGGAGCGCATGGTGGCTTTCTGGTCTTCGGTTGCGTTGATGACAGGCAGGTATCACGGGGCCCCGGTGCCGGCCCATGTCGGCCTGCCGGTCGAATGGACGCATTTCGAGCGCTGGCTGGTGCTGTTTCGCGAAACCGCGGCAGAAACCTGCCCGCCCGAAGGCGCGGCGCATGTCATCGAACGCGCCGAGCGTATCGCGCGCTCGCTGCATATGGCGGTCGAGGATGCGAAGCCGCGGACAATTCCATCACTGCTCTGACCCGAGGATACGAACATGACAAAACCACTGCCCCCGCAAGACCCGAGCGAGCTGACCAGTTTCATCGAGACCGAGTATCACGCAAAACACCGTGCCCAGCTTCCCGAACTGGCGACCCTGTCGGAAAAGGTCGAAGCGGTCCATGCCGGGCAAACGGATGTTCCCGCGGGATTGGCCGACCTTTTGCACCGGATGATCGGTGATCTGGAAGTTCACATGAAGAAAGAGGAACTGATCCTGTTCCCCGCCATTCGCAACGCGGCGGCGGAGCTGGATGCGCCGATTGCGGCAATGCGCGCGGATCATGACGACCACGAAGCCGAAGTCGGCCAAATCCGGCACCTGACCAACAACCTGACATTGCCGGACGGCGCCTGCCGAAGCTGGACGCGGCTTTATACCGGGGTCGGTGAATTCCTTGACGACCTCGAAGAGCATATCCGGCTGGAAAACGATGTGCTGTTTCCGCAATTCGAAACGCGGGCAACCGGCCATGTCTGAGCTACACCTCCCAAAACCCACCCGGGACCTTGTCGACCGGCGTCATGCCCTGGCACCCGATACCGAAGACGCATTCCGCGCGTTCTCAAAGGCGGTGTTCGCCGAAGGGGCGCTCGATACACGCACCAAGCAGCTCATCGCGGTGGCCGTGGCGCATGTGACCCAATGCCCGTGGTGCATCGAGGGCCATGTCAAGGCGGCCAAACGTGAGGGGGCCTCGGGCGAACAGATCATGGAAGCCATTTGGGTTGCGTCCGAAATGCGCGCCGGGGCGGCCTGGGCACATGCGCTCAAGGCGGTAGATCTGATCGACGACGCGGGCCAAAGGGACAGCTGATGCCGCCCCGACCGTCCGTCTCCGACACCCCCGCCGGGCGCATCCGCATCAAGCGGATTTATCGCGCGGCGCGGGTCTCTGACGGCAAGCGGATTCTGGTCGATCGTCTTTGGCCACGCGGCGTGGCGAAGGACCGCGCCCGGTTGTTCGACTGGTGCAAGGACATCGCGCCGAGCGATGCGTTGCGGCACTGGTTTCATGCCAATCCCGATCAGTGGCAGGACTTCATCACGCGCTACCGGGCGGAACTCGCCACGCGCGAAGATTTGGTGTGCGAGCTTGCCGGATACGCGCAGAGCGATGTCGTCACGCTGCTGTATGCTTCGAAGGACGAAGACCACAATAACGCCATCGTGCTGCGGGACTACCTGCGCCAATGGTTAGAAAGGGAGGGGAAAAATGACGGGCCAACATAGTAACGAGCCTCTACGAACGCCGCTTTGCGATCTGCTTGGATGCGAGGTGCCCATTCTGCTGGCGGGCATGGGCGGCGTTTCCCGATGGGAACTGGCGGCGGCGGTGGCCAATGCGGGCGGCTACGGGATGTTGGGGATGGTGCGCGAACCCACCGACCTGATCACACGGGAAGTCACCGCGATGCAGGCGGCAACGGACCGGCCCTTTGCCGTCAATATAATCCCGGCGGCGACCGAACCGCAGTTGCTTGAGGCACAGATCGCCTGTTGCCTCGATCTTGGCGTGACGGCCTTCTGCTTTTTCTGGGATGTGATGCCGGATGTAGTGGCGCGGGTGAAAAACGCGGGATGTCTCGTATTGCATCAGGTCGGCTCAGTCGAGGCCGCACGACTGGCCGAAAAGGCCGGGGCAGATGTGATCATCGCACAGGGGATCGAGGCAGGCGGCCACGTACACGGGCGAAGCCCGGCCTTCGGGCTGGCGGAACGGATACTGGCCGGGACCAACCTGCCGGTCGTCGTCTCGGGCGGGATCGCGACGGGTGAAGGCCTGGCCGCCGCGCTGGCGATCGGGGCCACCGGCGTGCAATGCGGCACTGCCTTTCTGGCGACCGAAGAATCCTTTGCGCATCCCTATCATAAGTCCCGCGTTGCGGACGCGACGAGCGAGGACACGGTGCTGACCGATGTCTTCGTTCTGAACTGGCCCAAGGGCGCCGCAGTGCGGGTGATCGGCAACAGCGTGACGGAGAGACTCAAGGGAAACTACCTGGGCCACGTCCCGGACAGCCTTCCGCGCGAGACCATCGCCCACGACGGCGACCAGCCGCGCCTGCGCTTCAGCACGGATTCGCCTTTGCGCACAACAACCGGCGATGTCGAAGCGATGGCGCTCTATGCCGGTCAGGGCGCGGGAAAAATTCCTGACATCGTGCCTGCGGCCGCGCGCCTGAACGCCATGGTCGCGCAGGCCCGGCGTATCCTCGAGGGGACGGCTTGCACCAGGGCCAAGGCGATGACATGAGCGACGACTTCAAGAGCTTCCGCTGCCAAAGCGGTTTTTCCTCGCCACCCTGCTATGCCGCCGAGGTCGCCCCGGATTATTTCGATCCGCTGGCCGTTGATCCCGAACAGGCACGTGATGTCGCGCGTTGGCGCAAGGCCGAACGCACCCGCCTGCGCGCCGCGCGTCTGGCTCTGTCGGTTGCGGAGCGCCAGGCGGTCGGTGAGGCGCTCTCCCGGCATCTGCGACAGCTGTTGCAAGACCGTTTTAACGGGGCGCGTGGCATGGTCTTTTCGGCCTACTGGCCGATCAAGGGCGAACCCGATCTGCGGCCGCTGATGGCCGAGCTTCACAAGGCCGGTATATCCGTCGCCCTGCCACTGGTCGAAACCAGGGCGGCCCCGCTCACCTTTCGCCGCTGGACGCCCGAAACGCGCATGGTGCGCGGAGATTGGAACATTCCCGTCCCGCCCCCGGACGCGACCGTCGTTACGCCCGACATCGCGCTTGCGCCGCTCGTCGGCTGGACCGCAGAAGGCTATCGCCTCGGATATGGCGGGGGCTATTTCGACCGAACCTTGGCCGCGCTGAAACCGAAACCCTTTGTCGTCGGTATCGGGTTTCAAGAGTCGCGCCTTCAGACCATCTACCCGCAACCTCATGATGTCCCGCTCGATCTCATCGTGACCGAGAACGGGATCGAGGCCGTCAGAGACGTGGTCTGAGCCGCATCCAGGTCACAGGCACCCCGGTCAGGCGGAGCCGGCGCGCGCCGCGCTCCGGGACAGCGCTGCCACGAGGTCGGTCCGAGTGACAATGCCGACAATCTTGCCGTATTCGAGGACCGGAACGGCATCTGTATCGCCCTCGGCCATCATCGGCAGCAAGGCCCCGATCGGGGTGTCGCCGGTGGCGCGGGGGCCGGCGACGCTCATGATATCGGCGGCGGTCATCGGTCTCTCCCGGTCCCGATCCAACAACCTGCGGAACGCTGCCCGAAAGCCTCGATCAAGGCGCAGGGCATCGTCGCGGGCCTGGCTGATGAGATGCATCTGGAAGATCACGCCCAGGAAGGTTTGATCCACGCCGACGACCGGCAGCGATGTGAAGTGATGCTGCCGGAACAGATCCGCGATTTCACCCAATGGGGTGTTCGACGTGACGGTGACGAGATTGCGCGACATGATGTCCTGCGCAGTCAACGGGCCTGAAGAATGCGCCGCCGCCTGCAGCTCTGCGGCCCCGATCAGCCTGGCCAGGTCCTCGACGCCGAGGTTGAACGACTGGCGATAGCGTTCGAGAATCCCGGTCAGCTCCTCTTCCGAAAGTCCAAGGCGCTCGGTCGGATTGCGATCTGCGGTTCCATGGCTACTGGGATCGTCGAATTGCCTGAACGGATAGTGGCGCCCCGTCAGTCGGGCATAGACGGTTGCCAGCAGGACCAGCGATATTGTGCCAACCGCGATCGGTGCCAAGGCGAACCAGAACCCCAGATGCGCGATGGCGTCCGGGGACATGGCCGCGGTCATGGCGACGGCGCCAGCGGGCGGATGAACTGCGCGGCACAGGATGGTTGCGGTGATGGCGAGCCCGACGGCGAGCGCGATGCGCAAGGCGGGGTCCGTCACGAGAAGGCAGACTGCAACCCCGACAAGGGCCGCGACGGTATTCCCGACAATCGCCGACCACGGCTGCGCCAGAGGACTGTTTGGTACGGCGAAAAGCAGAACCGAGGACGCCCCGAAGGGCGCGACGAGATAGAGGCCAAGGTCCAGATCGACGGCAGGCGACAACAGGAATAACCCGCTCAGCCCCAATCCGATCAACGCGCCAAGCCCCGCGCGCAGCGCCTCCCTGACTGGAACGCGGGCCACTGCCGGGCCAAGTGATTTCAGAATGTGCAACGCGATGCCTCAAGATCAGTTTTTGCCGAAAATTTCACCGGTTTGACAAAAGATCAACCTGCGGGGCGCATAAAGAAGGCGACGGCCATGATCAGGCCGATTGCGATAATGAACAGGCGCAGCACGGCCGTGTTCCGCACCCGTCTTGCCAGAACCGCGCCGATGTATCCGCCCATGGCGCAGGACAGACCGACGATCAGCAAGTTGCCCCAGTCGATCAGGCCCGCAACGGCATATGTCGTGACCGAGACCACCGACAGGACCACGGACATCAGGTTCTTCAACCCGTTCATCCTGTGCAGGTCGGTCATGCCGATGACGCCGAAAGCCGCCAGCAGCATGATTCCGAGGCCACCGTTAAAATAGCCGCCATAGACCGAGACCACGAACACAAGAGCAAGTGCGGCGGGGCTGGACGGGGAGTGGGCAAAACTTGGGGGTATCCGTGTATGTTGGTGGTTCATTGAGAAGGGAACTGCCATGGAAGTGCGGATTATTGTCGAGACAACCTTTGAGAACGGAACCACAAAGAGGCATCATCTCGGCCGTTTATCCCGCCCGTTTCGACGCACGCAGCCTGAGGGGTTCGGCTTGTTGCTCGAAGATGCAAGGACGATCCTCGGGCAATTGCAGAAAGCGATCCTGCCTGACCGGATCGAGGAGATTTCTCAAGCAAGCAGGATCTGTCCCGACTGCGACGGGGTCCGGGCCATACATGATTATCGGTCTCGGGTGCTCGACACGCTTTTCGGCAAGTTCGAGGTCAAGGTGCCGCGCATTCGCCGCTGTGCCTGCAATGCAAAATCCGATGTTGTGTTGGGCGGACCGCTTTCGCCTCTCGCGCACTTTTTTCCGGATCGATCGACCCCGGAACTGCGACGCCTCCAAGCCGAACTTGGGGCGCGTCATTCCTTCCGGGAAGCGGCGCGTATCCTGGAAACCTTTCTGCCTTGCGCGAAGCAGGTGAACACATCGGTGCGCAATCGACTGGGTAAAGTTGCCCGGGAGATCTGCGACAGCGAGCAGACTGAGCCGCTGGTTCCTCTCATGTTCGTTTGTCAAGATTTTCGCGCGGTGCGATGGTCCGGCGCCGGTTTCGACGCCGGGGTTTTCGCGATGCAGGCGCGCATGGCTGGGGGCAGAGCCTTTCAGACGACGGTAGATCACACACTGATGCGCGGGTTGGGTACCGCATGACCGCTTGTCCGTCTTGGGCTTGCCGACTGTCTTCCTGCGGGCGTCGGGGATCCGGAGCGGATCGCCGGCCACAAAGGAACCGCGTGGATTCCCGGATGGCTCTGCCCCCAGTTATACGCGCCGGGGATGTCGGGTGGTCTCTTTCTCCTTCCGTTCTCAGCAATCAGCCGCTGCGGGCTGGGCGCTCGGGGTGACAATCCTGGCGATGGCCCAGATGAAGGCCGCGAGTTCGCGGGCGATGGCGGTGACGACCAGCGTCGCGGGCTTGCCGCGGGCGATCAGCTTGCGATAGCGGGCGCAGAGCCGCACCTGCGCCTTCCAGGCGATGTCGCGGACTTCCTGCGGCAGGGTCTCGAGCCGCTCGGCATGGGCCTTTCCGACGGCGGCATGGCAGCGATAGGTCCAGGCGCCCTCGACCAGCACGCACCGCGCGTCCTTCGACCCGGCCTTGGTGATGCCGCCCTGCGCCTTGCGCGGCCCGCTCGAGAACTCCGACGGTACGAGCCCCAGCCAGCTCATCAGCCGGCGCGGGTTGTCGAAGCGGCCGAGATCGCCGGTCTCGGCCATCATGGTGACGGCGGAAATGAAGCTGACGCCGCGCATCGCCTGGATGGCCTCGACCACGGGCGCCAGCGACCAGGCCGGAACCAGTGTGCGGATCTGATCCTCGATGCGGGCGAGCCGGATCGCGGCGTCGTCGACCGCGTGAATGTATTCCTGCAGCACGATCTGGTGCGCGGGATGCTGGAAGCGCAGGCCGGAAAGCCAGACGCGGTGCTTCTTCGTCCAGTTGCAGCCGGTGCGGAAGACCCGGTCGTGGCGCAGCAGGAAGCCCGAGAGCTGCTGGCGCGCTCGCCGCAGGTTCTCCATCGCCGCGGTGCGGGCGCGCACCAGATCGCGCATCGCCTCGTGGCCCTCGTCCGGAACCCAGACGGCGGTCAGTTCGCCAGCCCGATGCAGCCGCGCAAGCATCACGGCATCGCGCCGGTCGGTCTTGACCCGGTCGCCGGGGCGCGAGGGCGTCATCGAGGGCGCGACCAGGTCGCAGTCGTGGCCCATCCCGGTCAGCTGGCGATGGATGCCATAGCCGCAAGGGCCGGCCTCGTAACAGAAATGCAGCGCGTCGTGGGTCTTCATCAGCTTGGCGACCAGCTTGCGGATCGCCTCGCGCGAGTTCGCGATCTCGCCGAGATAGCGCACCTCGCCGCCGCGACGGTCCTCGGCCACCGCCACCGCGATCGTCTCTTTGTGCACGTCCAGACCGACAAATGCTGTATCCTTTCCCATGGTTCGTCTCCTCGTGTATGGGGCTCTGCTCCGTGCCGTACGGGCAATCCCCGGCATAACACGACGGAGACGGGCCACCCCAAAACGAACATTGGGTCCTTCTGCCGCCGAAGAGGCGCCTGCGCTGACGGTTTTCCTAGACGGTGCGCATATCCGATGCAGGCCGGAATATCAGAAGCGACACCTCGATGTTGTGGTCGGCAAGATCGAAAGCCACGATAGGTGCCGTCGCTTCGGTTTGGTGCAACAGGCGATCCTGTCACCTTCTAATCAGCTTCGCCAGGACTTGAGTGCTCTCGGGTGGGATCACGAACAAGCCGTCACGGTAATTTCTGACGGGGAACCAGCCCTGCCAAACCTCGTCCGCAATGCCGTCGGTGGGAAGGTCCGCCACATCCTCGACTGGTGGCATATCTCGATGCGCATTCAGCATGTCGAGAACGCGGTAAAGGGCCTGCTGCAGAGCAGGAATTTCTCCGGCATTCCAGTGCTGTTCAAACGTCCGGCCGAAACGCTGCGAAGGTACCTTTGGCATGGAAAAGTTCTTACGGCCACGACCAGTCTGCAATGGTTGATGGTCGATTGCTCGCGGCTGGTTACAGATGACCGCGTGGTGACTGAAGCGGCTAGGCGAGTGCAAGCTCGGTGCCGAGACCTCTATTCCTACCTTGCGAACAGCATGGACAGCCTGACCGACTATGGTCGGCGGTACCGCACGGGTCTTCCGATTTCTTCGTCCCGGGCTGAGGGCTGCGTGGACGACATCGGCAACACCCGCATGGGAAAGCGACGCCGCATGAGATGGTCGCCCAATGGAGCCCACCGGGTGGCTGTTGTCCGCGCCGCCGTTCTCGACGGTCGGCTAACCGGAGCCTACCAAAGAGCAGCCGCATGACCCCCAAGTTTTGCCCACTCCCATCCCGACGATCGACCGAAATCAAACCAGCATTTTAGCCGACATTGACACCTCGTCCACCCACGCCATTAGCGCTGACGGTTCGGGCGGCAACTGGATTGCCAGCCCCTCCGCGAAGTTATCAAAGGCTGGTCGGTTAAGCGTGTTGAGCCCCACCAGAACCGGGATATCCATTGCCAGCGCCTCGGCGATCACGTTGCGGAAACCCCGTCCCTCGGCTTCATGCTTTCCGAACTTGTTGACGATCAGCAGGTCCGCGCCGGAGGACATCCGGGCGGAGACCAGTCCGACCGCCGTTTCCAGTACGGCCGGGTCGAGGCGGCACCCCCGCGCCTGCGACCCGAGGTCCTGGCTGATGCGCAGAACGGGACCATCGGGCAGCACCCTCACATCCATGTCGCAGGGGCCGGCATCGGCGCGCTCGCTGTTGATCTGGACGGTTCCGCAGCATCTGAGGCCCTGGGCTGAGAGGTCGGCTACCAGCCGTTCAAGCACCAGATCCGTATCGCCACGTCCTGGCGCCATCGTGTAGGCAAGTTTCATATCAGCGCTCCTTCAGGATTGACAGAAAGGTTGGAATTCGACCAGCGCGCCGGCTGGCAAACATTCGGCGTCGGCGGGCAGAAACATCAGCCCGTCTGCTCGTGAGAGCAGCCCGACACGGGCCGAATGTGTGGCATCCTCGAAACTGACAATCTCGCGGCCATGGGCATCGAAACCGGCCAGCGTGGCGGGTCGGAGTTCGCAGCGCCCGGGCTTGCGACGGATCGGGCCTGAGGTGACGACATGCCGCCGGCTTGGGGCGAGTTCTTCGCCGCTCAGGGCACGGACTAGCGCCAGTCCGAAGACCTGCCATGTGACGAAAGCCGATACTGGGTTGCCGGGCAATCCAAGCCAGTGTGCCTTGCCGATGCGACCGACCGACACCGGCTTGCCCGGTTTGATCGCGACGCCGCTGAACAGGATTTCGCCGCCAAGAGCACTGACGGCCGGCTTCACATGGTCTTCTTCGCCCACCGAGATACCGCCTGTGGTGATGACCAGATCGGCTTGCGCCGCCATGTCGCCCAATTGACGGACAAGGCCGGCAAGGTTGTCGGCACCATGAGCCGAGGCAATGATGTCGACATCTGCGGCTGCAAGGCTTGCCGTCAGCATCGGCGTGTTGACGTCCCAGATCTGGGCGGCCTCACGCGCGCCCCCAGCGCGGCGCACCTCGTCGCCGGTGACAAGCAGTGCCACGCGGAGCCTGCGCCGAACGCGCAGGATGCCTGCACCGGCGGCGGCACAGGCCGCGATCTCCCTCGGGCCGAGCCTCTGCCCCTTGTCGAGGACGGTCGCGCCGCTGGCCATGTCACTGCCCGCACGACGGATATTCAATCCCGATTCAGGTCGGCGCGACAGATGAATGACGTCCCCGTCACGCTGAACTTCCTCCTGCATCACGACCGCGTCCGCGCCATCCGGGATCGGCGCGCCCGTGAAGATCCGAGCCGCCACGGCTCCTGCTACCGGTGTCGTCAACGCCTGCCCTGCAGGCACGCGCGCAACGACCGGCAGCACCCAGGGTCCGGCGCCAGTCAGGGCCGAAGTCGCGATCGCATAGCCATCCATCGCCGCATTGTCGAAAGCCGGTGCCATGGACCGGGACCGGACCGGCTGGGCAAGAATGCGGCCAAAGGCGTGGTCGAGCGACAAGGCCTCGGTGCGGCCGACCGGGGCCACATGCCCTGCAATCCGGGCCAGGGCCTCGTCGATGCCGATCAGCGCGTGAAGCATGTCCTGACTGTCACAGCCGCAGCCCGGTGACGTCATGGCTTGATGGATGGTCATTGTGCTACCTCCTCGGCGGAATGGGTAGGCTGGAAATGCCCGGGCCCGATGCTGCAATCGAGATCTCTCAGGCGCCCGTCCTTGAGCCCGTAAATCAGGCCGTGCACGCGGACATTGGCTCCGCGGCGCCATGCCCTCTGCAGGATCGGCGTCTCGCAGACGCGCCGCACGCCCTCGACCACATTGAGTTCCGCCAACCGATCGCGTTGTGCTTCGAGGTCGACTTCGCGCCCCAGATCGACCGCGTAAGCGCGGGCCAGGCGCCGGATCGGTTCGAGCCAGTGATCGGCCAGACCGTGCGGCAGATCCTCGGTCGCGGCCTTGACCCCGCCGCAGCCATAGTGGCCGCAAACGATGATCTCGCGCACATGCAAGGCATCGACCGCGAATTCCAGCGCCGAGAGCAGGTTCATGTCCGAGGAATGAACGATGTTGGCGACGTTGCGATGGACGAACACTTCGCCCGGATCGAGCCCCGCAACCACGTTGGCCGGAACCCGGCTGTCCGAACAGCCGATCCAGAAGAACTCGGGCGCCTGAAGGGCGGCAAGGCGGGTGAAATAGTCAGGCTCCTCGTCGTGACGTTGTTTCGACCACGCCACGTTGCGCGCCAGGAGGTCATTCAGCATCGGTCGTCTCCGGAAAATCTGGCAGTCCGCGTCTTGACCGCATGTGTTTCGACAGGTTCCGCAGATCGGCCCGGGTCAACCGGACCCGGGCGATCGGCAAGAGGATTGCGTTCTCGGCCACCAGGTGGCGGCGCATGTGCCCCGCAAACCTGGACAATACCCCGCGCTCCTTGGCAGACAGAGCGCCCTCCCTATCGAGGCAACCACCCAGCATTGCACGCACATCCGGCAGCAGACGCATCGCCTCATCCTGATCGGCCCTGATCCGGTCGATCACACCCTCGATCGCATCCTCCTCCGTGCAGCGCAGGGCAAGAAGCGGGAACAGGTCCTCTGCCTCGTCGCGCAGGTGGACATTCAGTTCCTCGTTCACAAAGCGCAGCACCGTTGTCACTTCCTGGCGATTGAGAGCGTCCGCCGCTGCCAGCCCGTCGATCATTGCGCAAACCTGACGTTCGCGCAGGTGGTCTTCGCTGATGAAATCCAGAGGATTAGCAAGCAGGCCCAGGCTCGTCGGCTTCTCACCGCTCCCTCGCAGCAGAGGCTCTGACGGTTGCATGACACGTCCTTTCGCGTGGTTCAGATCGGCGCAAGACTTGCGCCGGTGATGCTTGACCGGTTGGCGAGGCTTTCAACGAACGCCCTAGACGCATCGGCCCAGGCGGCTTTCTCCAGCGCCTGCGCGATCTTGGGGCGAACGGTTTCATAGGGTAGAACCTGCCCAGGCGCCGTCGCGTTCAGGCGGATGATGTGCCAGCCGTGCCGCGACAGGACGGGTGCGGGCGTGATGCCCTCATCGGTCAGAGTGCGCAGCGCCGCCTCGAACTCGGGCACGGTGTCGCCCGGACCAAGCTGACCCAGATGGCCGCCCGAGGCTTTTGAGCCGCAATCGCTTTCACGGGCAGCGGCGGCGAACCCTTTGGCGTCGCCATCAAGCCGCGCCAGCAGAGCAACGGCCCGTGCCTCGGCCAGCTCACGCGCGGCATCATCGCGCGGATCGCAGGCACACAGGATGTGCGAGACATCCCAGAGCGGTGCCGAACGATATCGGGCGGGGTCCTTCTCCCATTCCGCGCGCACGGCATCTTCGCCGACGGGCGCGATCACGAGCGCCTCGTCCAGCAGGGCGCGGATCAGGGCTTCGTCTTCCGTCTCGAACCGCCCCGGCGCCAGCTCGAGCGGATCGGCCGTCAACCCCCGTCGGTTCGCCTCTTGCAACAGCAGTGCGCGGATGGCCAATGCTTGCGCGGCCTTGCGCCAGGCGATGCCCGGCTTGTCCTTGGGGGCTTCGTGGTTCTGGGCCTCGGCGGCGATTGCCGCCGAGGGGATGGTTTCGCCGTTCACGACGACATCGGGGAAGAGGGCCACATTCATCCGGCTCACTCCGCCGGCGTCGTGGCGGTGGGTCCGCGCTTGGCTTGCACCTTGTCATAGGCGCGGCGGCGTTCTTCCAGCGGACGGTGGCGGCGCGAACGGACAAGCTGATAGCCCGCCCGCAAGAACAGGTAACGCAGCGGAGCGAAGATGCCCGAAGCGATATGGACTAGCCTTGTAAACGGGAAGACCAAAAAGATCGTCAGTCCTAGGAACAGGTGCAGCTTGAAGATCACGGCCACATCCTCGATTTGCGCCGCAGCGTCGGACCTGAAGGTAAATATTCCTTGAGCCCAGGACATGAACTTAGTCATTTCGTGACCATCGAGATGCTGGAGCGATACGAACACCGTTCCCAAACCGAGCACCAGTTGTGCCAGCAGCAGCGCTAGAATGGCGATGTCGGCAAAGCTGGACGTTTTGCGAATGCGCGGATCAGTCCAGCGGCGGTGCATGAGCATCCCACCGCCCACGAGGGCCATCACGCCAGCGATACCGCCAGCGATCACGGCCAAAAGCTGCTTTGCCCCGTGGCTGATGCCTATGGCATCGAAGACCGCGATCGGGGTTAGCAGGCCGACGAGATGTCCGACAAAGATCACCAAGACACCGACATGAAACAGGATCGAACCGATGATCAACTGCTTACGTCGCAGCATCTGGCTCGACGAAGTCTTCCAGGTGAAGGGATCACGTTCGTAGCGCACGATCGATCCGATTAGAAGAACGGACAGAGCGATATAGGGATAAATGCCGAAAAGAAAGTTGTGCATGTCTGCCTCCATTATTCGGTCACGGGCCGCGCATCCATTGCGCGGAGGCTCGGTTTGTCCATCGCCGCGAGCATGTCGCGGACTTGCGGGCAACCCGCATTGGGATCGGGGCCAAAAGTGACCTCGGTTTCTTCCCATACGGCGTCGAGCGCCGCGAGGTCGGTCGGATCATCATCGGGCTGGGCCAGCATGTCGGCCACCGCTTCGGCGTCGGCCTGCGTGTCGGCGAGCTGAGAAAGAGCGGCGAACGCGGCGGCATACCCGCTGTCGCGCCGGACGAGCCGGGCTGCGAGAGCGTCGAGGATATGCGCCGCGTCCGCCAAGGTTTCCTGCACTTCTGCGAAGGGACGCGTCGACAGGAATTCCAACAGCACCGGCAAGTGATCCGGCAGTTCCGAGGTGGCAGGTTCAAACCCGCCCGCCCGGTAGGTTTCGATCAGACTGACCATGGCGCCGCCCCGGTCTCGGCTTTCGCCGTGGACGTGCTCGAAGAGATTGAGCGATAGCGTTCGTGACCTGTCGAAGAGCATCACATAGCTCTCCTGCAGATCGTAGAGGTCGGCGTCTGCGAAGCCATTGGTCAACGAGCGCAGCGCGGCGCGTGTATCGGTGGCGATGCGGGGATCGCAACCAAGAATGGCCCCGATCTCGGGCATCGCCTCCTGAAGTTCCCGCGAGGGATAACTCAGGATCAGCGACAGGGCTTTCAGGGAACGGTCCAGCATCAGAAGGTCTCCTGCGGAAGGGCGAACTTTTTCTTCTTGCCGCCGAAGAGCGTCGTCTTGCCCGCCTCGCCGGTCGAACAGCCGTTGCCGTCGGTGAAGCCGCAGCCGCCGCGGATGTCGGCGCCATGCTCGTTCTGTTCGCGGTGCGCCGTGGGGATCGCGAAACGGTCCTCGTAGTCGGCGATGGCCATGATCTTGTACATGTCCTCGATCACCCGGCCGGACATGCCGACACGAGCGGCGATCGCCTCGTCCCGCACGCCCTCCACGCTGAGCGCCCGCATGTAGAGCCGCATCGCGGACATGCGTTCGAGGGCGTGAACGATGGGTTCCTCGTCCCCCGCCGTCAGCATGTTGGCGAGGTATTTGACGGGGATGCGCAGGGACCGCACGTCGGGCATCTGGTCGCTCATCGCGATCTGTCCGGCCTGGGCCGCGTTCTGGATCGGGCTGAGCGGCGGGATGTACCAGACCATCGGCAGCGTCCGGTATTCGGGATGCAGCGGGAAGGCGACCTTCCAGTCCATTGCCATCTTCCAGACCGGGCTGACCTTGGCCGCCTCGATCCAGTCCTCCGGCACGCCGTCGCGGCGCGCGGCGGCAATCACCTCGGGGTCGTTCGGATCGAGGAACACATCCAATTGCGCGCCGTAGAGATCGGTCTCGCGCTCGGCGCTTGCCGCAGCTTCGATCTTGTCTGCGTCATAAAGGATCACACCCAAGTAGCGAATGCGCCCGACGCAGGTTTCCGAACAGACCGTGGGCTGGCCGCTCTCGATGCGCGGATAGCAGAAGGTGCATTTCTCGGATTTGCCGGTATCCCAGTTGTAATAGACCTTCTTGTAGGGGCAGCCCGAGATGCACATCCGCCAGCCCCGGCATTTCTCCTGGTCGATCAGGACGATGCCGTCCTCTTCGCGCTTGTAGATCGCGCCGGACGGACAGGACGCCGAGCAGGTCGGGTTGAGGCAATGCTCGCACAGCCGCGGCAGATACATCATGAAGGTGTTTTCATATTCCCCATAGATGTCCTTCTGCACCTGGTCGAAGTTGTAGTCCTGCGAGCGCTTCGAGAATTCGCCACCGAGGATCTCCTCCCAGTTCGGGCCCTTCTCGATCTTCTCCATCCGCTCACCCGTGATCTTCGAGCGGGGCCGCGCGGTGGGGAAAGCGGTCATGTCGGGCGCCGATTTCAGGTGGTCGTAGTCGAAATCGAACGGCTCGTAGTAGTCGTCGATCTCGGGCATGGCCGGGTTGGCAAAGATGTTCGCCAGGATCCGCCATTTCGACCCCTGCTTGGGGTGCAGCTTGCCCGAGGCCGAGCGCACCCAGCCGCCGTTCCAGCGCTTCTGGTTCTCCCAGTCCGTCGGATAGCCGGTGCCGGGCTTGGTCTCGACGTTGTTGAACCAAGCGTATTCGACACCTTCGCGCGTCGTCCACACGTTCTTGCAGGTGACCGAGCAGGTGTGACACCCGATGCATTTGTCGAGGTTCAGGACCTTGCCGATTTGCGCACGAACTCTCAT
>NZ_CP135446.1:0-103287 GCF_045278885.1 Thioclava litoralis | reverse complement strand
TCAGGCGCGGGCAGCTCGTTATCCGTTCCCCAGCTTTCCAGCCAGCGGTCCACCTCTTCCGCCGTGGCGTGAAGGCCCGTCTCCTGGAATTCTTCCCAAGCCTGTGCCGTGTCGCGGCGCAAGGCCTCGCGCTTCTCCTCGCGTTCGACATATTGCGAGATCGCCTCCCGCATGATCCAATGCGGCGTGCGCTGCCGTGCCTGCGCCAGATGCCGAACGCGGCCCTTCATGTCATCATCGAGCTTGATGGATGTTGCCGATGCCATGCGTTCCTCCGTATCGAAAGGTAATACCTTTCGATACCATATGCTATTTCGCGCAGAGTCGTCTAGGGCCAGCTCGCCTGTGACGCCTGATAACCAAAGCCGAGAAGGAATGGTTTGCCCCGCAATCATCGACAGGCAAGCGTGCGCCGTCTTGCGCAGAAGGTCTTCCGCGACATACGGCCTGTCATGTGGCGCGGCGGGGGCTGTCCGTTTCACGCTTTCGGCAGGGCCGCGAAACTTGCCAGACCGAAAAGGGGGGCCTTGCCGCACAGGGCGTCGAACTGCTGGCGCAGGCCCGCCTCGTCCAATGCCGTGCCGATCACCACCAGACGGTTTCCGGCCTGCCCCTCGGGCCAGCCCTCCAGCCGCAGATTGGGGTAGAGCCTGTGGCCCACCGCATGCACCACCACCGGACGCGAGGGGTCATCGCGCAGCGCCACCAGCCCCTTGATCCGCAGCAGCCCGTTATCGGGACGGGCGGTCAGGCGCATCAGAAACTGCCGCAGCGCCGTCTCGTCCAGCGGTGCGTCGCTGGTCAGCGGCACCGCCAGCACCTGCCCGTGCCGGTTGAGACTGTGGAAATGGCCGCCCCCCTGCGGTTCCTGCGCGGTTTCTGCGGCCAGCCAGTCCTCGACCTTCTCGCCCTTGCCAAGGGCGGTATAGCTGCCCGGTTGCAGCAGCACGGCCGGATCGAACCCTGCCGCCTGCGTATCATGCACGAGAACCGCGGGGTTCATCGCGCGCAGCGCCTGCGGCAGATCGCCTGCGGGGGCAAGATCGGTTTTGCTCAGCACCACATGATCGGCGAAGGCGATCTGGCGCAGGCTTTCGGGATGGGCCTCCAGCGCGGCCTCGACCCCCAGCACATCGACCACCGTGATCACCCCAGACAGGCGGAAGGCGCGCGCCACGGCATGATCGGCCAGCGACACCGCCGCCAGCCCGCCCGGAATGAGGCTGTTGACGATCGGGGCGGGATCGGCAAGGCCGGTGGTTTCCACGATCACCCGCGCAAAGGGCGGCAGGCTGCCATTGCGCCGACCGACCAGCAATTCGTCCAGCGAGGCGCGCAGGTCGCTGCCGACCGTGCAGCAGATACAGCCCGTCGTGGTGACGGTGGCGCGCGTCTCGCGGCCCTTGCGCACCAGATCATGATCCACCGGCACCAGACCGAATTCGTTGATCACCAGTGCCGAGTCCTGAAACCTCGGGTCCTGTAGCAGGCGGTTGAGCAATGTGGTCTTGCCCGCGCCCAGAAATCCGGTCAGCAGGAAAACGGGGATCTGTTGGGAGGCTCTGGTCATGGAAGGTCCTTTCGCGGTGGGCCGCTTCCGGCCATATGGGCAGAGCGGCGGAAAAGTGCAATCTCCGGCGGTGGTGGCGGGCTTTCAGGCGGTGCTCTCGCCCAGATAGCCCGTGGTCAGAAGATGTTCGGTGAGTGGCACGATGGCCAGCGCGTCACATAGCGCGGCCACCTCGTCATCGGAGAAATCCTGCACGATCATGACGAATCTGCTGTGCCTGTCGGGGGCCTGCCAGCCGGTCAGCGGCAGGGGCGGATGGAAGATATGCTGCACGCCATGCACGGCAAAAGGATAGGCCATATCCTGTAGATGCACGATCCCCTTGAAGCGCAGCACATCCGCGCCCCTGCGCGCCATCAGCACATCCATCCACAGATCGAACCGGCTGGCCGTAAGCGGGGCCTCGACCTCCCAGGACACCGTGCGGATCCGCGACAGGTGCTCGGGGTCGGCAGCCGGCACCCGTGTCGCGATCCATGCGCGGGCCGATACGCCGGACATGCTCCCGGACATGGCCGCATCGAAATGGCCCAGATGCCGCAGCCTGTCGGGGGGAAGGCGGCCCTGCACCACCGGCACGATCTCTGCGGCAGGGTTCAGCCGCGCGATCTGCGGCCGCGGGCTCCGGGCCTGTGGCTGCGCCTCGGGAAGGTCGGTTTTGCTCAGCACGACCAGATCGGCCAGCGCGACCTGCCGCTGTGCGGCGGTGGAGCGGCGCAGGTTGGCCGCCCCTGTCACCGCATCCACCACCGTCACCACCCCGTCCATCCGGTAATGCTCGGCCAGCACGGGGTCGGTCAGCAGCGTGTGCAGGATCGGTGCCGGATCGGCCAGCCCCGTCGTCTCCAGCACCACCCTGTCAAAGCCGATCTCTGCGGCCAGACGGCGCGCGACCAGATCGCGCAGAAGATCGCGCAGATCGCCCCGCAGCGTACAGCACAGGCAGCCCGACGGCAGCAGGATGACCTCCTCGGTGCTGGCGCGCATCAGGCTATGATCAATGCCGATCTCGCCGAATTCATTCACGATAACCATTGTGTTCGCAAAGGTCTCATGGGCCAGCATCTCTTTGATAAGCGTCGTTTTTCCGCTGCCCAGAAAGCCGGTGATCAGGGTGAGGGGACAGGGGATCGGGGCGGGCATGGCAGGGACTTTCGGGCCGGAAACAGGCGGGGGCCGCGCCGCAGGAGCACAGGGCGCGGGGTCCGAAAAATGTTATAATATAACAAAACCGACCGCAAGGGGGCGTCGCCGCCGCTAGCGCGCCTGCGGCGCCAGAGCCGCCAGAGGCAGCGACGGGCGCGTTCTCATATGCTCCAGCACGAAAGACGAATTCACGCTGCGCGGACCGGTCCGCGCGGCCAGCTCCTCGTAGAAACGGTCGAAGGCGGCCATGTCGCGCACCAGCACCCGCAGCAGGAAATCATGGCTGCCGGCAAGGCGGTAGACATCGCGGACCGCCTCCATCGCGTCGGTCACGTCCAGAAAGTTCTGGCGCCAGTGCGCGCTATGCTCGGCCGCCTCCACAAAGACGAAAGCGGTCAGATCCAGCCCGAAGGCGCGCGGGTCCAGCACCGCCACACGCCCCCTTATGGTGCCGGCCTCCTCGTGCTTCTGGATCCGTTTCCAGCACGGCGTCTGCGACAGGCCCACACGGTCGGCAATTCTGGCCACCGGCAGGGTGGCATCGGTTTGCAGCAGATCGAGGATCTTCAGATCGATGCGGTCAAATGGCATTTTACCCTCCCCTTTTCGCAAGACATCTCTTGCCCGAGGCAGAGCATGACAGGTTTTTCCTTAATGTCGACCATCTTTATCGTGATTTAGGGATTATGGCTCGCCAAGCCCCGTGCAAGGCTTTAGACTTGCCCCGGCCAAGGGCCATCCGCGCCCCGTCAACGCCGCCAGAGGACCTGCCGCCATGCTGACCCTGAAGACCAAATATGCCCTGAAGGCGCTGGCTGTTCTGGCAGACGAGAAAGCCCTGCCCGAGGCGCAGCCCCTGCGGATCGAGGCCATCGCCACCCGTTCGGGCACGCCGAAACGCTTTCTGGAGCATATCCTGCTGGATCTCAAACGGGCGGGGATCATCGGCAGCCGTCGCGGGCGTCATGGCGGCTACGAGCTGATCAAGGCCGCCGCTCAGGTCTCGCTGGCCGAGGTGCTGCGCCTGATCGACGGCCCGCTGGCCCCGCTGCCCTGCCTGTCGCGCAATGCCTATCGCAAATGCGAGGATTGCGACGAGGCCACCTGCCGCGTGCGGGCGGTGTTTGGCGGCTATTATGCGGCCTATCTGCTGATGATCGAATCGCTGACACTGGCCGATCTGCAAGAAGACGCGCAGCCGCTGGAGCGGTTTTCCCTGCCCCTGCCCCCCGCCGGAGAATAAACTTCTCCCATCGGGGAGCAGAAGGCCGAGGATTTGCTTTTGTAAAACACGACTGACTCTGTCGTAATTGTCGTGTAAACAATCGCAAAGGAGGGTCCCATGACCCGCAGCTATTCGCCCGACCTTCCGCTTTCGGCCCAGATCCGGCCCGACTGGGTGCACGAAATCCCGCCACCCAGCCCCAGACCCAGTCCCAAACTCCGGCCCAGACCTGCCACGCCAGACCGCAGATCGACGCTGGTGCAATGGGCCTTCGGGGCCGCGCTTTTGGGGCTTGGCATCGTGATGGGCGGCACGCTGGCCCGTGCCGAGACGGCGAAAGAAACAGCGGTCGATATTCTCAATGTCTCTTATGACCCGACGCGGGAATTCTACCGCGATTATAACGAGATGTTCCGCCAGAGCTGGCAGGCGCAGGGCCATCCCGCGCCGATCCTGCGGCAATCGCATGGCGGCTCCGGCGGGCAGGCGCGGGCGGTGATCGACGGGCTGGACGCGACGGTGGTCACGCTGGCGCTTGCCGCCGATATCGACGCGATCGCGGCCCAAAGCGGCAAGATCCCCGCCGACTGGCAAAGCCGCCTGCCCCATCACGCGGCCCCCTATAGCTCGACCATCGTGTTTCTGGTGCGCAAGGGCAATCCCAAGGGGATCAGGGATTGGGATGATCTGGTGCGCGACGGTGTCTCGGTGATCACCCCCAATCCCAAAACCTCCGGCGGAGCGCGCTGGAACGTGCTGGCGGCATGGGCATGGGCGCAGGACCATTACGGCGGCGACACGCCCCGCATGCGCGCCTATCTGAAGGCGCTCTTCGCCCATGTGCCGGTGCTCGATACCGGCGCGCGTGGCGCGACCAACAGCTTTGTGCAGCGCGGGATCGGGGATGTGCTGCTGGCCTGGGAGAACGAGGCCCTTCTGGCACAACAGAAATCCGGCGGGCAGGGGTTCGACATCATCGTGCCGTCGGTCTCCATTCTGGCCGAGCCGCCCGTTGCGGTGGTCACGGGCAATCTGACCTCGCCCGCGCAGGCGCAGGCCGCGCAGGCCTATCTGGAGGGGCTCTATAGCCCTGCCGCACAGGCGCTGGCCATGAAGCACCATTACCGCGCATGGGAGAGTGCGGCCGCCGACCCTGCCGATCTGGCGCAATTCCCGCCGCTCAAACGTGTCCCGATCGACCATTTCGGGGGCTGGCAGAAGGTCCAGCCCGCCTTCTTCGGGCAGGGCGGGATCTTCGACCAGATCTATGAGGATAACTGAGATGCGCGCCCTGCTGTTGCGCAGCTCCCCTTTGCCGGGCTTCGGTCTGGCCGCAGGGGGGATGGTCTGCGCGCTCACGCTTATCGTGCTGCTGCCGCTGGCGGCGCTGCTGGGGCGCGGGGTGGCGATCGGTCCGGTGGAGCTGTGGCAGATGGTCGATACCCGCCGGATCAGGGCGGCGCTGGAGCTGTCTTTCCGCATGGCGGCGCTGGCCTCGCTGTTCAATCTGGTCTTCGGGCTGGCGCTGGCATGGGTGCTGGTGCGCTACCGCTTTGCCGGACGCAGGGCGCTGGATGCGGCGGTCGATCTGCCCTTCGCGCTGCCCACCGCCGTGGCGGGCATCGCCCTGACCACGCTTTACGCCCCGAATGGCGCGCTGGGGCGGATGCTGGCCCCCTTGGGCCTGCAGATCGCCTATAGCCAGACGGGGATCTGCCTTGCGCTGGTCTTTATCGGCCTGCCCTTCGTGGTGCGCACGGTGCAGCCCGTGCTGGAAGAGATCGACCGCACCCTCGAGGAAGCCAGTGCCACGCTCGGGGCCAGCCGTGGCTATACACTGCGCCATGTGGTGCTGCCGATGCTGGCCCCCGCCCTGATGACGGGCTTTGCCTTGGCGCTGGCGCGCGCGGTGGGGGAATATGGCTCGGTCATCTTCATCGCCGGCAACCTGCCCTTCCATACCGAGATCGCGCCGCTGCTGATCGTCATCAAGCTCGAGGAGTTCGACTATGACGGCGCAAGCGCCATCGGGCTGGCCATGCTGGCGGTCTCTTTCGGGATGCTGCTGGTGATCAACCTGCTGCAACTCTGGGCGCGGCGGCAGGGCTGAGCCCGCCGTCCCGCCGCTACCCCTTCCTCCCTTCCTGTACTGCGAAAGGTGCCTGCCCATGTCCGCTTTCCCGGCCCCCGAGCCCCCGCCGGTCACCACCGAATCCCGACCAACACGCCTGCTGCTGACCGGCGCGGTGCTGCTGGTCTGTGCCGTGGTGCTGCTGGCACCGCTGGTGCTGGTCTTTGTCGAGGCGCTGCGCGAGGGGGTGGCTGTCGCATGGCGCGCGCTTGGCACGCCCGATGTGCGCTCGGCCATCCGGTTGACGCTGCTGGTCTCGGCGCTGGCCGTGCCGCTGAACGCGCTTGCGGGCCTTGCCACCGCTTGGGCGGTGGCGCGGTTCGACTTTCGCGGCAAGACCCTTGTGATGACACTGATCGACCTGCCCTTCTCGGTCTCGCCGGTGGTGGCGGGACTGGCGCTGGTGCTGCTGGCGGGGTCGAACGGGCTGCTGGGCGCATGGCTGGCCGCGCATGATCTGCGGCTGATCTTCGCCCTGCCGGGGATTGTCTGGGCCACGCTGTTCATCACCTTTCCCTTTGTCGCCCGCGAGCTGATCCCGATCATGCTCGAACAGGGCGCCGCCGAAGAAGAGGCCGCGCTGACGCTTGGCGCGTCGGGCTGGCGGATGCTGCGCACGGTGACGCTGCCCAATATCCGCTGGGCGCTGCTTTACGGGGTCCTGCTCAGCAATGCCCGCGCGATGGGCGAATTCGGCGCGGTGGCCGTTGTCTCGGGCAAGATCCGTGGCGAGACCACGACGCTGCCGATCATGGTCGAGATGCTGTATAACGAATATCTCTCCACCGCCGCCTTCAGCCTTGCCGCCCTTCTGGCGGGGCTGGCGCTGGTGACGCTTGCCCTGAAATCGCTGCTGGAATGGCGCTATGCCGACATGCTGTCGGCCACCCGCCGCCATTGACCCCTGTTCAACCGGAGAACCGCTATGAGGATCGATATCGAAGATCTCGCCAAGACCTATGACAATGGACAGCCCGCGCTGCATCCGCTGCGGCTGTCGCTGCCCTCGGGGGCGCTGGTGGCGCTGCTGGGGCCGTCCGGCTCTGGCAAGACCACGCTTCTGCGCCTGCTGGGCGGGCTGGAAACCCCCAGCGCGGGGCAGGTGCGCTTTGACGGGGTGGCGGCCACGGGGCTGTCGGTGCAGGAGCGCCGCGCGGGGTTCGTGTTCCAGCATTATGCGCTGTTCCGCCATATGACGGTGTTCGAGAATATCGCCTACGGGCTGCGGGCGCGGCCCCGCAGGACCCGCCCCGCCCGCGCCGAGATCGACCGTCGGGTGCACCGCCTGCTGGCGCTGATCCGGCTGCCCGAGATCGGCCCGCGCTATCCGGCCCAGCTTTCGGGCGGGCAGCGCCAGCGGGTGGCGCTGGCGCGCGCGCTGGCCATCGAGCCGCGGATGCTGCTGCTGGATGAACCTTTCGGCGCGCTGGATGCGCAGGTGCGCAAGGAATTGCGCCGCAGCCTGCGCCAGATCCATGAGGCGACGGGGCTGACCACACTGTTTGTGACCCATGATCAGGACGAGGCGATGGAACTGGCCGATCTGGTGGTGGTGATGTCGATGGGCCGGATCGAACAGATCGGCCCGCCCGCCGAGATCCGCGCGCGTCCTGCCACGGCCTTCGTGCGCGCCTTCCTGACCGCGTGAGGCCCAAGGGTCTGCGCCTCAAGCATCTGATACGGCAGGGAAATATGGCACCTCCTGCGATGGCATCGCCGCCTGTGCCTTTGGGGGGCACGACTGTCTTGCGTCCATAAATGTTATATTATAACACTTCCGGACATTGAGGCAGCCCGATATGGCAGGAGACACAGATGACGGTCATCACCCCAGACGGCAGGACAGCACCGCCCCCGCGCCCGGCCTGCGCCGCGCAAAGCACGGGCGCCGATCTGGCCAAGGCCCTCGGCCCCGCATTTGTCCGAGCCAGCGTGGCGGTGCTGGTCAATGGCCAGCCCCGCGATCTGGCGGCCCCGCTGCCCGACGGGGCCTCGGTCGAGCTGCTGTCGCGGGACGATCCGCGCGTGCTGGAGCTGATCCGCCATGATCTGGCGCATATTCTGGGCGAGGCGGTGCAAAGGCTCTGGCCCGCCACGAAAGCCGCCATCGGCCCCGCGATCGACCACGGGTTCTATTACGATTTCGACCGTGATCCCCCCTTTACCCCCGAGGATCTGCCGCGGATCGAGGCCGAGATGCGCCAGATCATCGCCGCCCGCACCCCCTTTATCCGCGAGGAATGGCCGCGTGAAAAGGCGCGCGCCCATTTCGAGGCGGCGGGCGAGGCCTATAAACTGGCGCTTCTGGAGGCCATCCCCGAGGACGCGCCGGTGACGGTTTACCGGCAGGGCGACTGGCTGGACCTGTGCCGCGGCCCGCATCTGCGCGATACGGGCGATGCGGGGACCGCCTTCGCGCTGACCCGCGTGGCCGGTGCCTATTGGCGCGGCGATAGCAACAACCCGATGCTCAGCCGGATCTATGGCGTGGCCTTTGCCGACAAGCCCGCGCTGGAGGCGCATATGACCATGCTGGCCGAGGCCGAGACGCGCGATCACCGCCGCTTGGGCCGCGAGATGGATCTGTTCCATTTCGAGGAGGTCGCCCCCGGCGCGGTGTTCTGGCATCCCAAGGGCTGGCGGCTGTTCCAGACGTTGATCACCTATCTGCGCGACCGGCAGGAGCAGGCGGGCTATCAGGAGGTGAACTCGCCCGACATCATGGACCGCGCGCTGTGGGAAACCTCGGGGCACTGGCAGAATTACCGCCAGAACATGTTTCTCGCCAAAACCGAGGATGACCGCGATTACGCGCTCAAGCCGATGAACTGCCCCGGCCATATGCTGATCTACGGGCAGGGGACGAAAAGCTATCGCGATCTGCCGCTGAAGCTGGCCGAATTCGGCAAGGTGCACCGCTATGAACCCTCGGGCGCGCTGCACGGGCTGTTGCGGGTGCGCAGCTTTACCCAGGATGACGCGCATATCTATTGCACGCCCGACCAGCTGACCGCGGAATGTCTGAAGGTCAATGATCTGGTGCTGTCGATCTATCGCGATTTCGGCTTTGAGGAGGTGCGCATCAAGCTGTCCACCCGCCCCGAGAACCGTATCGGCGCGGAGGAAAGCTGGGACCGCGCCGAAAGTGCCCTGCGCGAGGCGCTGGATCAGGCAGGCCATCCCTATACGGTTTTCGAGGGCGAGGGCGCGTTTTACGGCCCCAAGCTGGAATATGTGCTGCGCGATGCGATCGGGCGCGACTGGCAATGCGGCACGCTACAGGTGGATTTCAACCTGCCCGAACGTTTCGGCACGACCTATGTGACAGCCTCGGGCGAAAAAGCCGCCCCCGTCATGCTGCACCGCGCGCTTTTCGGCTCGCTCGAACGGTTCACCGGCATCTTGATCGAACATGTCGCGGGCCATCTGCCGCTCTGGCTGGCCCCCGTGCAGGCGGTGGTGGCCACCGTGACCGAGGCCGCCGATGACTGGGCTGTGGAGGTCGCGCAGGCGCTGCGCCAAGCGGGGCTGCGGGTGGAGACCGACCTGCGCAACGAGAAGATCGGCTATAAGGTGCGCGAACATGCCCTGCAGAAGATCCCGTTGCAGATCGTGCTGGGCGGGCGCGAGGCCGCAAACCGCACCCTCACGCTGCGCCGCCACGGCAGCAATGACACGCAGACCCTTGCTCTGGAGGCGGCGGTCGAGACGCTGCTGGCCGCCGCCCGCCCCCCTCGCCATAGCGATGACCACGGAAGGAAAACCCGATGACGATCACCCAAGATGACATCCGCAAGGCCCTGAAAACATGGGGCGATGGCAAGGTCGCCATTTCAAGGGCCTATGCGGAGGGCGGCATCGAGGCCGCGCGCAAGGTGGCCTCGGCCAATATCGATGCCTATTACGGCTATGATCTGGGGCCGGTGCTGTTCAAGCCCACAATGGCCGGCGGCGACCAGACTTTCCGCCCCACCAAAGCGGGCGCTCTGGCCTATTTCTGCGGGCACTCGCAGGAATACCCCAATGATAACGGCTTCGCGATCATGGGCTGGGTCTCGACCGAAAGCATCACGTCTGCCAGCTTTATCCAAGGCGATGTGGCGATGTGGATGGGCTGGATCAAGCTGACCAACAGGGACGGCTCGGTGACCACGGTCGACAAGAGCTTCGGCTACCGGCGCGATCGCATGGGGGCCTTGCGGATCGTGCTGCACCACTCCTCGCTGCCCTATCAGCCCTGACGATCACCCTGCCTTTGATCCCCTGTTTCCTGCCCAAACCAACCCCCGAGGCCTTTCCCATGACACAACCGGATTTCCACACGCGCCGCTCCGTGGCGCAGGTCGAGGAGGGCACGCAACTGGCCCCGAAATTCGACCGCGACGGGCTTCTGCCCTGTATCACGACCGATGCGCAAAGCGGCGAGCTGCTGATGCTGGGCTGGATGGATGCCGATGCGCTGCGCCGCACGCTCTGCACGGGCGAGGCCCATTATTTCAGCCGCGCGCGGGGTTGTCTGTGGCACAAAGGCGCCAGCTCCGGCCTTGTGCAGCAGGTGGTCGAGGCGCGGATCGACGACGATCAGGATGCGCTCTGGCTGCGGGTCAGGGTCGCGGGGTCGGGGGCGTCGTGCCATGTAGGCTACCGCTCGTGCTTCTATCGCGCGGTGCCGCTGCGGGCCGAGGCCGGTGCGCCGCTGGTCTTTACCGAATCCCGCAAGACCTTCGAGCCGCAGGAGGTTTATGGCGATGCCCCGACCCCCACACGGTTGTGACGGCGCCAGCGCGGATCGCCTGTGGATGCGGCGCGCGCTGGATCCGGGCGCGCGTCGGCGCGGGCGGGTCTGACCCAACCCGCCGGTGGGCTGCGTGACCGTGCGCGGGGGGCAGGCCGTCGCCGTGGCCGTCCCCATGCCGGTGGCCGTCCCCATGCCGGTGGCCGTCCCCATGCCGAACGTCAGGCCGTTGCGCTGGCCGGACCGCGTGCCAAGGGGGCGACGCTCTATGTCACCTTGGAACCCTGCTGCCACTGGGGCGTGACGCCGCCCTGCACCGACGCGATCATCGCCTCTGGCATCTCGCGCGGGGCCTGTGCCCTGCGCGACCCCGATCGCGGGTCAATGGCGGCGGGATCGCGCGGCGGGGCTGAGCCTGCAGACGAGGCCGGGCCAGACCCGCGCTCTGGCGCAGATGTCGGGATTTTTCCACCGTCTCGCATTCGGCCTACCGGAAGTGGTGGTGCGGGAGCGGCCCCGCACGGCCCTTCCGCGCGGGGTCAATGCGCTGCTGCGCGCGTCGGAGCGGCAGGTGTGGCGGTTCACCGCGCGGGAGGGGCTGCGCCGCAGGAGCTTCCCCCTGACCGGCCAAGGCCCACAACCGCCCCGTCTTGTGGCCCCCCTTCTGGCCCGTAATCTGGCCCCCCTTCTGGCCCACCTTCTGGACCCTCTGGCGGGGCTCGGGCTGACCTCGGTGGCAATCGCACGGCAGGACCCTCTGGCGGCGGGGCTCGTTGCGGCCCTGCCCCGCGCTGAACACCCCCCCCACACCGTCCCCGCACAGCCCCGTCAGGCGGTGATCTGTCCACCATATGACAGGCGCGCGGCATTTGCCTTGCCCGAAGCGGCGCGATGCGGCGCCATCTGCGCGGGGGTGGCCCGATGCTCCGGGGAGGGAGCGGCCCGCACCCGTTACTGTCATACTGGGGAGGAACACCATGACATCCGATATCGACCGTCGCCAGATCCTGCGCGCGGGCGCGGCCCTTGCCGCGACGACCCTGCTGGGACCGCTGGCCACGCCCGCCCGTGCCAGCACCGCCCACCCCCCGATCTCGCTTTATGCCGGATCGTGGAACTGGAAAGGCGGCAAGCGCAGCTTCGTGCAGTATGCCTTCGATCCCGAGACCGGCACGCTGACGGAGCTCCGCCATGTCACCGACAGCTATAGCGTCGGCAGCGTCACCATAGATGCCCGGACGCGCACCCTCTACCTTGCCGACGAGGACGACCACCAGCCGGATTTCCGCGTGGGCGGGGGCGGCACCATCGCGCCCTTCCGGATCGATCCGGCCACGGGCGATCTGACCGCGCTGCCGGTCCAGCGCGCCTTCGGGGCCAACCCGTCGATGATGGCGGTCGATCCCAGCGGCAAATTCATGGTGGTCTCCATTCATGGCAGCGGCGACCCGCTGACCAAGATCGTGGAACGGGTGCCCCATGTCTATGATATTGCAATCGATATGCCGGAAAGCTCGATCAACCTGTTTCCGCTGAATGCCGATGGCACGGTGGCGGCGCCGGTCGATGTGTTCCATACCAAGCCGCAGGACCCCGCCGAAAACCAGCGCGTCTCGCACCCGCATTGCGTGGTCTTTGCCCCCGATGCGGATTTCTTCATCAGCTGCGACAAGGGGCGCGATGTCATCTACTCGATGCGCATCGACGCGCAAAAGGGCCGTCTGGTGCAGGCCGCCGCCCCGTTCCGCTTCGAGGCCGGCGCGATGCCGCGCTATGCGCGGTTCAACCCCGATCACGGGCTGGTCTATGTGAATTTCGAACGCGCCAATGAAATCGCGGTGCTGCGCTATGACAGCACGGGGCGGCTCGAGCGGGTCGGGCAGGCCCCCGTGGTGCCCGAGGCCCTGCTGGACAAGATCCCCCTTGGCGGGCATTTCGAACAGCAGGATATGCGGCTGCATCCCAACGGGCGCTTCCTCTATAGCGTCGCGCGCGGCTCGCGCGATTACATGCAGGGGGGCAAGCGCCATTACGAACACGGTTTCGATGGCGTCTCAGTCTTCGGCATCGATCCCGAGACGGGGATGCTGTCGCCCCTGCAGACGCTCGAACTCGAGGCCCATTGGCCGCGCGGCTGTGCGCTCAGCCCCGACGGGCGTTTCCTCATCGTGCCCTGCCTCTATAGCGACGAGATCCTGACGCTGGCCGTGGCCGAGGATGGCACGCTGTCGCAGGTGTCACGGGTGGCGCAGAACGCCGCCGCCAATGTGACCTTCCTCAGCCTCTAGGGCCACGGGTCGCCACGGGCCGCCACGGGCGGGCCCATGCCGTGGGTCCCGTGCGGTGGCTTGTGCCGTGGCGATGCGCCCCCCTTTGTGAGGGGCGCAGACCGGCTGCCCCTTTGGTGGCTCCGAGGGGCGGCCGGTCCTCACATCCCCGCGCAGGCCCTCCGGCTCTGGCGCATGGGCCGGTCGAGGCAGAACACCACCCGCGCCTTCTGCTCCGCAAGCAGACGCAGGCCGCAGGCGGTCAGCGTCCTACAGGCCGCGTGATTGCTGCGCGCGACCTGTGCCAGTGCCAAGGGCGCCCCGTCCTCGGGAAGCTGGCCGAGCGCGCGCTGCAGGGCGCGTGCCCCCCAACCCTGCCCCCGCAGGCGGCTCGAGAGGAAAAAGCCGAACTGGAGCGCGGCGGGATGGTAGATCAGCGCGAATCCCGCTTCGGGGTCTGCAACCGGCTCCCCAGTCCTTGGTGTCGCAGTCCTGGGCGCCGCAGCCCACCAGACAAGGCTCTGGCCCCCGTCCACCACGCCAGGGGCAAGCCAGTCGCGCAGCTCGGGGGCGATCGGCGCGCTGGCCAGAAAGGTGCCAGCGCGCGACCAATAGGCAGGCCAGCTTTCGGGCCCTCTCTCTGGCCGACCCTCGGGCCAGTCCTCGGGCCAGCTTTCGGGCCAGTCCTCGGGCCAGCTTTCGGACCAGCTTTCAGGGGGCCGCGCCACTAGCGGGCGGCCCATTCCGCTTCGAGCGCCGTGCAATAGGCCTCCATCTCCGCCATCGGCAGCTCATCGATCAGGAACCGCCGTGCCGCCTCGGCCACGGCATCGGCCACCTGCGGGTCGGTCGCGGCAATCAGCACCAGCTCCTCCATCCGGTCGGTCGCGGGGGCGGGCTGACCGCCCGTTGGCAGATCCCAGCCGGGCGGTTGCTGGCGGATCGAGACCGCCGCGAACAGCGGGCTTTCCGGCGCGACATCCTCTTCCGGCGGGTCGTTGTAAAGCAGCTTGAGGCCACGGCCCTTCTGCGGCAGCCAGACGTTCAGCAGGGTCGGCGTGCCAAAATGCTCGACATCCTGATCGGCCTCGGCCAGAGGCACCACCTGCGCGCTGAGGTCGGCGCCAAGCGCCGCCTGCAGCACCGCAGGCCAGTACAGCTCCAGCAGAAGGAACTCTGCCGTATTGGTGCGGAAGCCGGAAAACGGAAAGCTTGCCAAAGCTTCGATGGCGTGACGGTCCATGCGTTACCCTATGAAATTCGGCGAACAGCCGTAATTGTCGAGATCCAGTCGCTTGCCCCCCTTGCGGTCGGAGGCCGGAAAGGACCTCTGGCCCAAGGGCGGGCGGTTCTGGAGATAGCGTTCAAGCTGCTCTTTGGCCTTGACGCGGATTTTCTGCTGGTTCTTGTTCAGCATCGCCCATGTCGCCTCCGACAGCGCGATCCCTTCGGCACGGGTGACCGGCGCGGCGGTCTTCACCAAAGTGGGAGCGCCGATGGTCGAGGCCGAGGAGCCGCCGCAATCCTCGCCCTGCGCATGGACATGCGCGGTCCAGGGGCGGTCACATTTTTTGGTCTGGGTGTCGGTGCCGGTGGCGGGCACGCTGTCCGAGCGGTCGCGGGTCGCGGCAAACCAGGCCACGCTGCCCACGGTCACCACCGCCAGCACCGCCCAGCCCGGCGGGCCCGCGACTGTCAAAGGTAAGGCTGCTGCCCCCATTTTGGGTGTCTCCTCAGTTGGACATCATCTGATAGGCGCTGATCAGCTGCCGCGCCTTGGCACGCCCCGACAGGAAGGGATTGCGTGTGGCATAGAAAAAGGCCGGTTCGCGCAGAAGATCAAGACCGGTCATCAGGATGATCGACACGATGGCCGCGGCCTGACGCAAATCGCGGATGCCCAGCCGCCAGAGGTCTTTCACCAGACCGAAGCGCCGGACCCTGTCCAGCCGCTCGAATTGCAGGTGCAGCGCCATATCCTCCTTGTGCAGGAAGGCGCTGATCTCGCGGCCCAGCCCGTCGATCTGCACAAGCGGCACCCAGCGGGCGGCGGCCTGACGCAGGGGGGCGGTGCAGAGCGGCGCGGGCCCGCGCGGCTGCGGGGCAAAGCCCAGCATGAGCAGGTGATCGCGCAGCGGCGGCTGATAGAGCACCGCCCGCAGCGCCTCGCCCGCGAAGGCGCGGCCAAAGGCGGGGTCGCTGTGCAGCAGCGGGCGCAGACCATGCAGCACCGAGGGCACATAGAAGCGGAAATACTGCCACCCGCCGGTCTCGGTCTGCAGCATCGTCAGTTTGCGCAGATGCGCGCGCAGGTCGTCGATGTCCAGCGGCGAGACGAACAGGCTGGCCGCGTTGCGCCCCCAAAGCGGGCCAGGCACGCCCGTGCGGGCGAAAAGCGCGCGGGTCAGGCGGTCGGGCGGGGCAAGGCGCACCAGCATCGGCGCCACCTCGGCCAGCTCGTTTTCCTTGCGGCCCTGCAGGAGCGAGCGGCAGTCCAGCCCCGTGGTCTCGACCCTCATCCGCAGATTGGGCGTGGCGGCCCCGTCAAGCACCGCATAGAGATGGTGGCCTTGGGCCAGCAGCGGGGCCAGCGCCGCCCCGACCGCAGGCGGCAGATCACCGGAGGGCAGCGGCCCCCCGTCGGCCCGCGGCCCCCCGTCGCCCAGTGGCGGGCAGGCCAGTGGCAGGCAGGCAAAAGACAGCGCAGGCGATGGCTGCGCCGGATCGGCAGGGCCGTCTTGCGGCAGGGACAGCCGCTGCCAGAAATCATCTTCGTCATCGGGCGACATCGGGGATCTGCCTGTAAAACCTTGCCTGTCTCTTGCCTGTCCATGTCCCGCAAAGCCGGCCCCGAAGCGGCCGCATTTTCAGGCGACAGGATCAACTGCTGGCTGAAATACGCGCCGCTTGCAAGCGCCTTTTTCAGGGGCGCTCCGCAGGGCACAGTGGAACGGGCCCTACGGGACGGGATCAGTGGGACGGGGCTTTGAGAAGGGCCCCCGATACGCCTCTTGCAGACGCGCCGCAGGGGAAGGGCGGCGCAGGGGCCCCCTTCCCGCGCGGAAACACGCCACTCAGCGCAGGGCATCGGGCCGGGACAGGCGCTCCAGCAGCGCCAGCTCCGCCGCGGTCAGCGCGATGCCCTCTGCCAGCGCCTGTGCGCGGGCCTTGAAGCGGCGCTGCGAGGGCAGGCGCGCGCCCTGATCCTCGATCGCGCCCAGCAGCCGCTCCGCCTCGGCAATCGGGTCGCGCCCCGAACGGGCGGCAAAACGCGCCGGATCAAAGGCAAGGATCAGCGCCCCGTGGCGCGGCAGAAGATCGCCCGTGCCCATGAAGTCCAGCGCCTCGCGGCTCATGAATTCGCCCAGCATCGCGCCTGCCAGCAATTCGATCATCGTGGCAATGGCCGAGCCCTTATGCCCGCCAAAGGGCAGCATCGCGCCCGCCAGCGCCGCGTCGGGGTCGGTCGTCGGGCGGCCCTCGGTGTCGATGGCCCAGCCCTCGGGGATCGGCGTGCCCGCGCGGCGGTGCAGCTCGATCTCGCCGCGCGCGGCCACCGAGGTGGCGAAATCCACCACATAGGGATGCGCGCCCTTGCGCGGGAACCCGAAGGCAAAGGGATTGGTCCCGAACAGCGGCACTTTCCCGCCCGACGGGGCCACGAACGCATAGCTCGGGCACATCGACAGCCCCGCCAGCCCCTCTTCGGCCAGCGCCTCGACATCATGCCATAATGCCGAGAAATGCAGGCAGTCGCGGATCACCAGCGCCGCCAGACCGTAGTCGCGCGCCCGTGCCACCAGCGCCGCCTTGCCCGCGTTGAACGAGGCCGGTGCGAAACCGCCGCCCGCATCCACCTCGACAATGGCCCCGCCCGCGTCCTGCACCACCGGCACCGACACCCCCGAGGCCTTGCCCGCCGCAAGCACCTTCAGGCAGCCCTCCAGCCGGTAAAGACCATGCGATTTGCAGTGATCGCGCTCGCCCGCCACAATCACATGGGCCACGGCCTGCGCATTGGGCGCGCTCATGCCATGCGCAAGCAGGATCGTCTCCACGCGGCGCTCCAGCGCCTCGACCGTCACGGTCTGCATCTGTTCCATCAGGGTCTCCTTGCCGGTCACCGCGACAGGCGGCGCCTCATCATGTTCAAGCGCCTGTGCGGGCGCGCAATCGGGGTGGGGGTTTGGGGGGGTCTCGGCGGGCGGGATCAGACATCGATATAGGTGCAGGCCCAGAACACCTTGGTTTCGCCGTCCTCCAGCGCGCGCAGCCCGTGCCGCATCGTGCTGTCGAAATAGGCGCAATCGCCGGGTTCCAGGACCACGGGGGCGTAATGTTCGACATACAGCTCGACCCGCCCGCTCAGCACAAACAGCGTCTCCTCGCCATTATGCGCCTCCAGATCGGCAAGGGTCAGCGGCGCGCGCCGTTCGACCCGCGTCACAAGCGGAATGATCTTCTTTTCCGACAAGGCGTTACACAGCACCTCATATTCGAAATTGGTGGTGCGCACCTTGCGCCCCTGCCCCGCCTTGGTCACTGTCATGCGGGTGGTGGGGCTGATCTCCTCCCCCGAGGAAAACAGCCGCTCCATCCCGATCCCGTAGGCGCGCGCGATCCGCACGAGGTTCTCGTAGCTGGGCGAGACGCGGCCATTCTCGATCTTGTGGATGGTCGACAGCGCCAGACCGGTGCGCTGTGCAGCGGCCTCCAGCGTGTAGCCGCATTCCTGCCGGACCGCCTTCATCCGCGCCCCCAGATCGCTGCGCAGCTGCTGGCGCTCCTGTTCCCAGCTTTCCTCGGGCATGGCCGGAAGGGATTTTTCTATTTCGGTCATATTTTTCTTTTCTTACCAATTATGGTTGTTTAAGCATATTCCTGACGCGGGAACAACCGCGTTCTTCGGCCCTGCGCCCGTTTCTGCCACGTCACCGCCCTCCCCCAAAGCTGCCAAAGGCCCCACACAAACACCGCACAGATCCCGCACCACAGATAGAGAGAGCCCCATGAACACAGATGTCTTCTTCGGCACCCTTCCCGCGCTGCTGACCCCCTGCACCCCCGACCGCAAACCCGATTTCGACGCGCTGGTGCGCAGGGGGCAGGAGGTGATGGCGGCGGGCATGTCGGGCGTGGTCTATTGCGGCTCCTGCGGGGACTGGCCGCTTCTGAGCGAGGCGGAGCGGATGGAGGGCGTCGCGCGTCTGACCCGCGCGGGTGTGCCGGTCATCGTCGGCACCGGCGCGGTCAACACCGCTTCCGCCGTGACACTGGCCGCCCATGCGCAGAAGGTGGGCGCGGCCGGTCTGATGGTGATCCCGCGCCTGCTGTCGCGTGGCCAGTCGGTCGCGGCGCAGCGCAACCATTTCAAGGCCGTCCTCGCGGCGGCCCCCGATCTGCCCGCGATCATCTATAACAGCCCCTATTACGGCTATAGCACCAAGGCCGACCTGTTCTTCGCGCTGCGCGCCGAGCATAAAAACCTGATCGGGTTCAAGGAGTTCGGCGGCAAGGCCGATCTGTCCTATGCGGCGGAACATATCACCCATCAGGAGGCGGATGTGCTGCTGATGGTGGGGGTGGATACCGAAGTCTATCACGGCATCGTCAAGGCGGGCGCTGTTGGCGCGATCACCGGTATCGGCACGATTTTCCCGCAAGAGGTGCTGTTGCAGGTGGCGCTGTCGAAGAAAGCCGCCGCGGGCTGCCCCGAGGCGGATCTGCGCGCGCGCGAGCTGGAAAACGCGCTGTCGGTTCTTGCGGCCTTCGACGAGGGTGTGGATCTGGTGCTCTATTTCAAACATCTCATGGTGCTCAAAGGCCATGAGGAATACCGCCTGAACATCAACCGGACCGATGCGCTTTCGCCCTCGCAGGCCAGCTTCTGCGAAGAGCAGTTCCACCGGTTCACCCGCTGGTTCGGCGCATGGGTCACACAGGGCGGGGTGATTGCCGAATGCATGTGATCGACAGCCATACGGTGGGCGAGCCCACGCGGGTGATCCTTGCGGGCGGGCCGGATCTTGGAACCGGCCCGCTGGGCGAACGCGCGGCCCTGCTGGCCCGGCAGCATCGGGGCTTTCTGGAGGGCGTGATCGGCGAGCCGCGCGGGCAGGTGGCGATGGTCTGCGCGCTGCTGGTCGAACCGGTCGATCCAAGCTGCGTGACGGGCGTGATCTATTTCGACGCCGATGCGGTTCTGGGCATGTGCGGGCATGGCACGATCGGGCTGGCGGTGACGCTGGCGCATCTGGGCCGGATCGGGCCGGGACGCCACCGCATCGAGACGCCTGCGGGGGTGGTCACGGTCGTGCTGCACGATGCCCATACCGTGACGCTCACCAATATCGAAAGCCGCCGCGTGGCGCGCGATGTCAGCGTCGAGATCGCGGGTTACGGCACGGTTTCGGGCCATGTCGCCTATGGCGGCAACTGGTTCTATATCGTCGATCCCTCGCCCGAGCCGGTGCGCCCCGACAATCTCCGCGCGCTGACCGATCTGGGCGTGGCGCTGCGCGAGACACTCAATGCGCAGGCGGGCAATGCGCAGGCGGGCAATGCCCAAGACGGCAATGGCTGGGTGATCGACCATGTGATCCTGCACGGGCCGTCCGACAGGCCGGGCCTGCATAGCCGCAATTTCGTGCTCTGTCCCGATGGGGCCTATGATCGCTCGCCCTGCGGCACGGGGTCCTCGGCGCGGCTGGCCTGTCTGGCCGCCGATGGCCTTCTGGCGGCGGGGCAGGAGATCGTGCAGGAAAGCGTGATCGGCAGCCCCTACCGGCTGTCCTACCAGTGGGGGCCTACGGGCGGGGTGATCCCCTCGATCACCGGTCAGGCCTTCATCATGGCCGAGACGAGGCTGGTCTTCGATCCCGCCGATCCTTTCGTAAACGGCATCCCCTCTTTCCATTCGCGGTCCGGCCCTACTGGCGCGCCGCGCCCCGCACAGACCGGAGCATAGGCCCTATGGCAGACAGCAATACGACCGATATCACCGTCATCGGCGCGGGGATCGTGGGCATCACCTCGGCGCTGGAGCTGGCGCGCGCGGGGTTTCGGGTGACGGTGCTCGACCGCAAGGGCGTGGCCGCCGAGACCTCGCGCGGGAATGCCGGTGCCTTCGCCTTTGCCGATATCGAGCCGCTGGCCACGCCCGGCATCCTGCGCAAGGCGCCGAAATGGCTGCTGGACCCGCTGGGGCCTTTGTCGATGCCGCCCGCCTATGCCATGCGGATGCTGCCGTGGATGTGGAAATTCTGGCGTGCCAGCTCTGCCCGCAATTATGCGGCGGGGGTGGCGGCGCAAAGCGCGATGATGCAGCATTCGCGCGCCGCGCTGGAGCGGCTGGTCCCGCGGGTCGGCGGCGAGGCGATGCTGCGCCGCGAGGGCCAGTTGCAGCTTTACGCGACCGAGGCCGAGTTCCGCGCCAGCCAGCCCAACTGGGCCGAGAAGGAACGCCACGGCATCCGCTGCACCTATCTGCACAGCCCCGCCGAGATTGCCGAGATCCAGCCCGGCCTGAACCCCTGCTTCACCCGCGCGGGCTTCACCCCCGACTGGGTCAACGTGACCGACCCTGCCCTGTGGACCGAGCATCTGGCGCAGGCCCTGCGCGACCTTGGCGGCCGGATCGAGCGGGCCGAGGTGCGCCGCCTGCGCCCGACCGAGACGGGGGTCGAGATCACCACCGATCGCGGCCCCCGCCATGCCGCGCAGGTGGTGCTGGCGGCGGGCGCGTGGTCGCACAGGCTTGCCAGACATCTGGGCCATCACCTGCCGCTGGAAACCGAGCGCGGCTATAACACCACCTTCCCCACCGCGACAGTCGATCTGCGCACCCATGTCACCTTCCCGATGCACGGCTTCGTGGTGACGAAAATCGGCAATGGCCTGCGGGTGGGCGGGGCGGTCGAGCTGGGCGGGCTGGACCTGCCGCCCGATTACAGACGCGCCAAGACCCTGCTGCAAAAGGCGATGACCTTCCTGCCGGGGCTACAGGGCACGGGCGGCACCGAATGGATGGGCTACCGCCCCTCGCTGCCCGACAGCCTGCCCGCCATCGGACATGCGCGCGCCACGCACCGCGTGATCTATGCCTTCGGCCACGGCCATCTGGGCCTGACCCAATCGGCAGGCACCGCCGAGCTGGTCTGCGCCTTGGCGCAAGGCGCGCGCCCGCAGATCGACCTCACCCCCTTCGCCCCCGCCCGCTTCACGGCGCGCGGGGGGCGATAGGCGGGCAGGGTCAAAGGGCAGGCCCGCGCCCGCTACCGGCATCGCGGGGCGTGCGGCCGCGCCCCGCCCCACCCCGCCACGGCGCGGCGTTCCCGTCAGCGCGAGATCCGGATCTGACCCGTATCAGGCCCGTATCAGGCGCCGATCGCGAAATCCTCCGGCTCCAGCGCAAGGATGCTGGCGGCCCCGTCCTCGACCATCCTGCGCAGGGCGCGCGCCATCGGGAAACATTGCGCCATATAGAAATCGGCCATCGCCAGTTTCGCGCGGGCATGGGCTGTCTGCCGCCCCGCCGCCAGCCGCTTGGCCGCGTGATAGGCGGCATCGCCCATCGCCCACGCCCCCAGACACAGGCCGAACAGCTCCAGCACCGCGCAGGCCGAGGCCTGCGGTTCCTGCCCGTTCTGGCCGATGATCCATTGCGTCACCTCCTCGACCAGCGCCGCCGCCTCGTTGACCTGCGCCGCGAGGCGGGCCCAATCGGGGCCATCCGGAGCTGCCCGTTCCGGATTTGCCCATTCCAGACCGGCCTGTTCCAGACGCGCCGCCGAGGCCCGCATATCGGCCACCAGCGCAAAGGCCGCAGCCCCCTTGTCCAGCGCGATCTTGCGCCCGACCAGATCCAGCGCCTGAATCCCCGTGGTGCCTTCGTAGATCGAGGTGATACGGGCATCGCGCAGATGCTGGGCGGCTCCGGTTTCCTCGATATAGCCCATCCCGCCATGCACCTGCACCCCCAGCGAGGCGGTGCTCAGCGACAGCTCGGTCGACCATGCCTTGACCACGGGGATCAGCAGATCCACCCGCTGCTGGTGCCAGTGCTGCTGGCGGGCATCGTCACTATGGCGGGCAAGATCCAGCGAACGCGCGGCGCGATAGGCCAGCACCCGCGCCGCCTCGGTGCGCGCGCGCATCAGCCCCAGCATCCGGCGGATATCGGGATGGCTGATGATCGCGGTGCTGCTGGCCCCCTGCGGAACCCGCCCCTGACGGCGTTCCAGCGCAAAGGCCACCGCGCCCTGCGTGGCATGTTCGGCAATGCCCACCCCCTGCAGCCCCACCCCCAGACGCGCATTGTTCATCATGGCGAACATGTAATGCAGCCCCTGATTGGGGGCGCCCACCAGATAACCGATGGCCCCGCCCGCGTCACCGAAGGACATCGTGGCGGTCGGGCTGGCATGGATGCCCATCTTGTGTTCCAGCGAGACGCAGCGCAGGTCATTGGCCGCCCCCAGCGTGCCATCGGCATTGACCAGCCGCTTGGGCACGATGAACATCGAAATCCCCTTGGTGCCCGCCGGCGCATCGGGCAGGCGCGCCAGCACGAGATGAATGATATTCTCGGTCATGTCATGCGCGCCATAGGTGATGAAGATCTTCTGCCCCGACACCCTGTAATGATCGCCCTCGGGCACCGCCCGCGTGCGGATCGCGCCCAGATCGGAGCCCGCCTGCGGCTCGGTCAGGTTCATCGTGCCGCTCCACTGGCCGCTGACCAGCTTGGGCAGATAGAGCGCCTTTTGCGCCTGCGAGGCATAGAGGTCGATCGCCTCCACCGCGCCCTGTGTCAGCATCGAGCAGAGCTGGAAGGCGGTATTGGCACCGGAGAACATCTCCTGCACCGCCGAGTTGACCAGCGCCGGCAGGCCCATCCCGCCGCAGTCGCGGGCCACGGGCGCGTTCCAGCCCATCTCGCACATGCTGTGATAGGCCTCGGCCCAGCCCTCGGGCAGGGTCACCCTGCCCTGATCGAAGCCCAGTCCGGCACGGTCTCCGGCGGCATTCAGCGGGGCCAGCACCTCGCCTGCGAATTTGCCCGCCTCCTGCAGGATGGCGCGGGCGGTTTCGGGGTCGAGATCGGCAAAGGCGGGCAGTCGGGTGATGTCGTCAAGGCCGCAAAGCTCTTCCAGCACGAACATCATGTCCTCGATCGGGGCGGTATAGGTCATCAGGCTCTCTTCGGATAGGGGGTAAGAAAACGCCGCCCCCAGACAGTGCCGCATCCGGTGCCACAGAGGCTTTGGCCGGAGAGGCTCGGGGGGCGGGACAGGGTCAAAGGGCGTCGGTCAGTTCGGGCACGGCCTGAAACAGATCCGCGACCAGCCCGTAATCGGCCACCTGAAAGATCGGGGCGTCCTCATCCTTGTTGATCGCCACGATCACCTTGGACTCCTTCATCCCCGCCAGATGCTGGATCGCCCCCGAAATCCCGATGGCGATATAGAGATCGGGGGCCACGACCTTGCCCGTCTGGCCCACTTGCAGGTCATTGGGCGCAAAGCCCGAATCCACCGCCGCCCGCGAGGCCCCCAATGCCGCGCCCAGCTTGTCGGCCAGCGCGCCGATCAGCGCGAAATCGCTTTCCGAGCCGATCCCGCGCCCGCCCGACACCACGATTTTCGCCGAGGTCAGCTCGGGGCGTTCGCTGGCAAGGACGCGGTCCTCCACAGGCTGCGACAGACCCAGATCGCCCGGCCCCGCCACGGCTCTTACCGGCGCGCTTGCCCCCGTGGGCGCAGGCGCGAAGGCCGTGCCGCGCAGCGTCAGCACCTTGAGCGCCTCCTGCGAGCGCACCGTCTGCAGCGCGTTTCCGGCATAGACGGGGCGGCGGAAGGTCTGGGCATCGAGGATCTCGACCACATCGGGGATGATCATCACATCCAGCAGCCCCGCCAGTCGCGGCAGGATATTGCGCCCATAGGCCGTCGCGGGGGCCAGAATATGGCTGTAGCCCGTGGCCAGCCCCGCAAGGAGGGCGGCGATATTCTCGGCGCTGCCCTGCGCATAGGCGGCATCGCCGGCCTGCAGGACCTGCGCCACCCCCGTCAGGCGCGCGGCGGTCTGCGCCGCTTCGTCCGGCCCGCAGACCAGCAGATCGACCGCGCCCAGTTCCTGCGCCGCCGTGACCGCCTTGGCCGTTGCATCAAGGGCCAGCGCCTGACCCTGCATTTCCGCCATGACCAGAACCGCCATCAGACCAGCCCCCCTTCTTTCAGTTTCTCCAGCAGCTCGGCCACCGAGCCCACCTTCCGCCCTGCCGCGCGGGCGGCGGGTTCGTCGGTTGCCAGCACCTGCAGGCGCGGGTCGGCAGGCACGCCGAACGTGGCAAAGTCCCGCTCGGCCAGAGGTTTCTTCTTGGCCTTCATGATATTGGGCAGCGAGGCATAGCGCGGCGCGTTGAGCCGCAGATCGGTGGTGACCACGGCAGGCAGCGGCACCGACAGCACCTGCAAACCGCCATCCACCTCGCGGGTGACCTGCGCGACCCCGTCCGCAATGCGCAGCTCGGAGGCAAAACAGGCCTGCCCCCAGCCCAGCCGCGCGGCCAGCATCTGGCCCGTCGCGCTCATGTCATCGTCAATCGCCTGTTTGCCCGCGATCACCAGCCGCACCTCTTCCTCCTGCGCCAGCCGCGCCAGCACCTTGGCAATCGCCAGCGGCTCGAGCGGGGCGTCATGGCGCACCAGAATGCCGCGATCGGCGCCCATTGCCAGCGCCGTGCGGATCACCTCTGCCGCCTTCGCCTCGCCGATCGAGACAACGACCACCTCATGGGCCACGCCCTGTTCCCTCAGCCGGATCGCCTCCTCGACGGCGATCTCGTCGAACGGGTTCATCGACATTTTCACATTGGCCAGATCCACGCCCGACCCGTCGGGGCTGACCCGCGGCTTGACGTTGTAATCGATGACCCGTTTGATCGGCACCAAAACCTTCATTCTTCAATCCTTACGCAAATTTCGGCCTCACCCAAATCTGGCCTGTTCAAGCGGTCGTGCCGCTGAGATCCTGCGTTGCCGCAGCACTACCGCCCCCCTGTTCGGGATGGCGGGCGCGCTCGCGCAGCACGAATTTCTGGATCTTGCCGGTCGAGGTCTTCGGCAGCGGGCCGAAGATCACCGCCTTGGGCGCTTTGAAATGCGCCATGCGCTCGCGGCAGAAGGCGATGATCTCGGCGGCACTGGCGGTCTCGCCCGCGCGCAGATCGACAAAGGCGCAAGGGGTCTCGCCCCATGTCTCGTCGGGGCGCGCCACAACGGCGGCTTCCAGAATGGCGGGATGTTTATACAGCACATCCTCCACCTCGATCGACGAGATATTCTCGCCGCCCGAGATGATGATATCCTTCGAGCGGTCCTTCAGCTCGATATAGCCATCGCCATGCAGAACCCCCAGATCGCCCGAGGCAAACCACCCCCCGCGCAGGCTTTTCTGCGTGGCCGAGGGGTTTTTCAGATAGCCCTTCATCACCACATTGCCGCGCATGAACACCTCGCCCAGCGTGGTGCCATCGGCGGGCACGGGGACCATCGTGTCGGGATTGGCCACCATCAGATCGCCCAGCCCCAGATTGCGGACCCCCTGCCGCGCCTTTCGGGTGGCGCGCTGGTCGGGCGGCAGCGCGTTCCAGTCGTCCTTCCATGCACAGACGACCGAGGGCCCGTAGGTTTCGGTCAGCCCGTAGACATGGGTGACCGCGATCCCCATCGCCTCCATTTTCTCCAGCACGGCGGCAGGCGGCGAGGCCCCTGCCGTCATCGCCTTGACCTCGTGGTCGAACGCCTGCAGCGCGGCAGGGGCATTGGCCAGCATGTTCAGGATGATCGGCGCGCAGCAGAAATGGCTGACCTTCTCGTCGCGGATCAGCTGGAAGATCGGCTCGGCGCGGACATGGCGCAGGCAGATGCAGACCCCCGCATTGGCGGCAATCGCCCAAGGGAAACACCAGCCGTTGCAATGGAACATCGGCAGCGTCCACAGATAGCGCGCATGATGGGGCATGCCCCATGTCATGATCTGCGAGATCGCGTTCAGATAGGCCCCGCGATGGTGATAGACCACGCCCTTCGGGTTGCCGGTCGTGCCCGAGGTATAGTTGAGCGAGATCGCATCCCATTCCTCGGCCGGCCCCGCCCAGTCAAAGGCCGGATCGCCCTCGGCCAGCAGATCGGCATAGGTCAGCGCCCCGATCCTGTGCCCGCCCTCGAAACTGGCATCCTCGATATCGACGACCAGCAGATCGGTCAGGCCCGACATATGGATGGCCCGCGCGACCAGCTCGGAAAATTCGGGATCGACCAGCACCACCTTGGCCTCGGCATGGGCCAGCGTGAAAGCAATGGCCTCGGCATCGAGACGGGTGTTGATGGTGTTGAGCACCGCGCCCGCCATCGGCACGGCGAAATGGGCCTCGAACATCTCGGGGATATTGGCGGCAATGATCGAGACGGTGTCGTTCTTGCCGATGCCGCGCTGCACAAGCGCCGAGGCCACCGCCCGCATCCGGGCGTAGCTCTCGCCCCAAGTCAGACGGAGATCGCCATGAATGATGGCGGGAAACTCCGGATAGATATGCGCGGTGCGCGCAACGAAACTCAATGGGCTCAAGGCTTCGAAATTTGCCGCGCCCCGCTCCAGAGATGCGTCATAAATGCTGTGCAGATCCAAAATTTCCTCCCTCGGGTCCTCCGGTGCCGCTCCCTGCACACGGTGCCTCGCGCCAGCAGGACATAGAAATCTTCCGCAAATTTGCCCCAAATGTAACGAATTGTGACGCGGCTCTGAATCCGCTTGGAGTTGCGCGCGATTTTGGCAATCATGGCGGCGGGGAGAAGGGGCAGAATGGGCAAGGCACAGGCATATCCGCAAGGCGAGGGCCGGATCGGGCAGGCGATCGCGACCTTTGGCACTGATCACCGGATGATCTGGTGCAATGCGGCTTTCGCGCGTCTCTATCGCGCCCACGGGGCCGCGCCCGATCTGGCGCAGGTGCTGGACGGGTCTCTGTTCGGGGCGGTGCCCGAGGCGATGGGCGGCGGGCTGTACCGCCTGCCCGAGCTGGAATTGCAGCTCGACGATATGGACGGGGCCGGAACCATCGTGACCTGCCGCCAGATCCGCCCGCCCGCACAGGACCCCGGCGCGCTGCAACGGTTGATCGAAACCCGCACCCGCCAGTTGATCGCCAGCGAGGAACGGCTGCGCATCATCGCCAATGAGGTGCCCGCAGGCATTGCCCATATCGACGAGGATCTGACGATCCTCTATGCCAACCGCCGCTTTGCCCGCGCCTACGGGCTGACCCCCGAAACGATGATCGGGCGCAATACCCGCGATGTGCTGCATTGCAACACGATGGAGCAATCGGCGCGGTTTTTCGAACAGGCGCGGCGCGGTATGGTGGTGGATTTCGAGATGCGCGTCGAATTGCCCGGCGCGCGGTTCAAGGATGTGCGCACCCTGCTGCGCCCTGCCAGACCGTCAAGCGGCGAGGTGATCGGCTTCTATCTGGTGTCGATCGATGTGACGCGGCGCAAGGAAACGATGAACGCGCTCATGCGGTCGCAGAAGATGGATGCGCTTGGCCGGATGGCCAGCGGGATCTCGCATGATTTCAACAACCTGCTGACCATCATTCTGGGCAATCTGGTGCCCTTGTCCGAGCAGCTCGGGCAAAGCCCGCTGCGCGAGGAATTCCTGCGCCCCGCCATTTCCGCCGCACGGCGCGGCTCGGACCTGACGCGGCGGCTGGTGTCGCTGGCGCGCCGCGAGGAGCTGGACCCGCTGGCCACCGATATCGGCGAGGCCACGCAGGAGATCTGCGCGCTCTTACGCTCGTCCATTCCCTCGACACTGACGCTGGAGCTGCTGCACGACCCTGTGCTGCCGGCCGCGCTGGTGGACCGTTCGCAACTGGAGATGGCGCTGTTGAACCTTGCGCTGAATGCGCGGGACGCCACCGGCGGGCGCGGCACGATCCGCATCTGCCTGTCGGCCCATGACCTGCCCGCCGAAGAGGCGGAGGTCTCGCGCATTCCCGCCGGTCGCTATCTGCGCATCCTGTTCGAGGATGATGGCTGCGGCATCCGCCCCGAGATCCTCGAACGGATCTTCGAGCCCTTCTTCACCTCGAAACAGGGCGGGGCCGGATCGGGGCTGGGCCTGTCGATGGTCTATGGTTTCGTGCAGCAGTCGAATGGCACGATCCATGTCGATAGCCGCCCCGGCATCGGCACCAGCTTCACCATCCTGCTGCCCAGTGTGGACCTGTCGCCCGCCCCGCCCCGCGCCCGTTCGGCCCCCCTTCCCGCGCGCCCGCCCTTCCCGCCCGCCGCGCAGACCGCGCCCCCGCGCCACGGCGTGACGCTGATTGTCGAGGATGATGCCGATCTGCGCCACCTGCTCTGCCGCAGGCTGGCCCATGCGGGCCATGCGGTCATCGATGCCGCCTCCTCGCAGGAGGCGCTCGCGCTGATCGGACAGATCGAGGACATCCGCGCCGTGATTTCCGATATCGACATGCCCGGCACCATGACCGGCCTTGATCTGGCCGTGCATCTGCGCCGCCATCGCCCCGATCTTCCGGTCACCCTGATGAGCGGCAAGCCCAAGCCGCTGCAGCCCTGGCCCGAGCATGTGGGCTTTGTGCAAAAGCCCTTCGATCCGGCGATCCTGCTGGACCGCCTTCCCTCTCCCTGGCCTCTGGAAAGCGACGCTGCACCATGACCCATGTGTTCCTTCTCGAAGATGATGCCGATATCCGCCAGACCATCCAACGCTCGTTGCAGGCGGACGGGTTCGAGGTGCAGTGCTTCTCCCATCGCGCCGAATTCCTGCGCGCCATGAAAAGCGGGGCCCCCGATCTGTGCCTGATCGATCTGGGCCTGCCCGACGGGGACGGGCTGAGCCTTCTGGGCTCGGCCAGCCTGCCGCGCTCGGTGCCGCGTATCGTGGTCAGCGGGCGCGGCGGGGCCGAGGACCGCATCCTCGGGCTGGAAATCGGCGCGGATGACTATATCGTCAAACCGTTCGAGCCGCGCGAGCTGACCGCCCGCATCCATGCGGTCCTGCGCCGCAGCGACCAGCAGCGCGCCGCGCGGTCCGACACGCAGCGCCCCGTTGTGCGCTTTGGCGCATGGACCGCCGATTTCGATGCCTGCGCGCTGTGCCACGAGGATGGCGAGGTGCTGCAACTGTCCTCGGCAGAGGCCGATCTGCTACAGGTTTTCGTGCGCTCGGCGGGGCGGGTGCTGACCCGCAACCAGCTTCTGGATGCCGCCGCCACCCGCGGCGACGACCCGTTCGACCGCGCGATGGATGCACGGGTCTCGCGGTTACGTCGTAAATTGCGCGACGACCCGCGCGCGCCGCAGATCATCCGCACCGTCTATGGCGCGGGCTATGTGTTCGTGCCCAAGGTCAGCTGACCGCCGCCCGAAGCCGGACAACCGGCACCCCGCTCCGGCAGGGCGCAAAGCGGCGCAAAGCGGCGCGGGACAGGCACGGGACAGGCGCGGGGCGGGGGCAGACAATTCTCCCTTCAATCGCGGGGCGCTTTGGACTAGGCATCTTGCGACAGGAGTGCAAGATGACCGACTGGACCCCCAAGCCGAATGACAGCGGCAAGCCGCATTACCTTGCCATCGCCGATGCCATCGGGGCGGATATCGCCGCAGGCCGCCTCAAGGCGGGGGACCGTCTGCCGCCGCAGCGCCGCCTTGCCGCTGCGCTGGGGATCGATTTCACCACCGTCTCGCGGGCCTATACCGAGGCGCAGGCGCGGGGGCTGGTGACCAGCCATGTGGGGCGCGGCAGCTTTGTCAGCGACCCCCCCGCCGCCCTCCCCGCCGCGCCGCTTGCGGACCCTGCGCGCCGTGCCGCCGAAGACCTGTCGATGAATATGCCGCCCGAGCCGACGGACCCGGATCTGCTGGCCGGAATGCGGGCGGGGCTTATGGCGGTGTCGGGCCATCTGGTCGACCTGCTGCGCTATCAATCCCCCATCGGCACCGAGCCCGACCGCCTTGCCGCCCGAAGCTGGCTGGCGCCGCGCGGCCTGGATGTGGCGCTCGAGCGGATTGCGGTTACACCGGGGGCGCATGCGACAATGGCGGCGGTGCTGTCGATGCTCTGCAAGGCCGGAGACCATGTGCTGTGCGAACAGGTCACCTATCCCGGCATCCGCAATATCGCGGCGCGGTTCGGGGTGACGCTGGTCGGGCTGCAGACCGATGCCCGCGGCGTGGTGCCGGAGGCGCTGCAGGCGGCCATTCGCCGCCATCGGCCCAAGGCGCTCTATCTCAACCCGACATTGCACAACCCGACCACGCTGACCCTGCCCGCCGAGCGCCGCGCGGCGCTGGCGGCGATTTTGCGCGCCGAGGGGCTGGCGCTGATCGAGGATGATGCCTATGGCTTCGTGCCCGCCGAGACGCCCGCCCCGCTGGCGCAGCAGATCCCGGAGCTGACATGGTATATCGGCGGGCTGTCGAAATGCCTCGGGGCGGGGCTGCGGCTGGCCTTTACCGTCACGCCGGATGCGCGCGCCACCCACCGGCTGACACAGGCGATCCGCGCGCTATCGGTCATGCCCGCGCCGCTCTCGCTGGCCCTGACAACGCGCTGGATCGAGCAGGGCACCGCCGAGGCGCTGCGTCAGGCGCTGCGCAACGAGACCGCCGCCCGTCAGGCCATTGCGCGGCGCGCGCTGGAGGGTTGCGACTATGCCACCGCCACGTCTGCGTTCCATATCTGGCTGCAACTGCCGCAGGGGTTGGGGCGGGCGGATGTGATCGCGCGGATGGCGGGGCAGCCGCTGGGGCTGATGCCATCGGATGCCTTCACCGTGGGGGCCGTCCCGCAGGACAGGCTGCGCGTCTCGCTGGGGGGCTCGATCTCGCGCGCGCAGCTCCAGACAGCGCTGTGCCATCTGGGCCACGCGCTTTCGGCGCAAGGCTATATGGGCTGAGCGGCCCTTGCGGGCGGCAAGGCCCTGCAAGGCGGCGCTTGTGCATTCAATGTGCATACAATAAAAGGCCGATACACCGGCCAAAGGCCCGAATCCGCCTTATATCTCTGTATTTTTCCTAAGGAAGGGAATCGCCTTGCCCCAGCCTTTGCGCGTTTGTAGGATCGTGACGACTCGTGAAGTCATACAATACCCATACAATCCGCAAGCATGCCCGCGCCACGCGGCCTTGCTCCGGCAGAAGGAGAGCGACAATGATCTGGGTTCCCATCCTGTTTGGCGTGTTCAAATTTGGCGCGCTCGGGGCCACGATCTTCCTGTCCATCAAATCGCATCGTGATGGCGAGGAGGAAGAGCGGCAGAAGAAGGAAGCGGCGGCCCGATCCGAGGCCCCGCTCCCGAACGCATCCTCCAACGTGCAGGGCCCCTGAGATCGCGCGCCGGAGCGGCGCATGGTCCCGCCTGCAAAGGGGCTCCCGCCCCCGAGCCCTCCCCTCTCAGGCGGCCCCTTTCAGGAAGAACAGCGCGCTCATGCCCAGCCCCACCAGAATGATAAAGCGGCGCAACAGCACGGTATTGCCGATCCGGCGGGCCAGTCCGGCCCCGATATAGCCGCCAATCGCACAACAGAGCCCGACCAGCACGAGGCTCTCCCAGGCAATCAGCCCCGCCAGACTATAGGTCACCACCGACACCAGCGACAGCACCAGAGACAGCAGGTTTTTCAGCCCGTTCATCCGGTGCAGATCCGTCATGCCGATCAGCCCGAACGCGGCCAGCAGCATGATCCCCAACCCGCCGTTGAAATAGCCGCCATAGGCGGAGACGCCAAAGAGGATCGCCAGCGCCACCGGCGTCGAGGCGCTGTGCCCGCGCCGCGCCAAGCCGCGCATCAGGAGCGGACCGCCCGCGAAGGCCAGTGTCGCCAGCAGCAAGAGCCACGGGACGACGCCGGAGAACAGCGCCTCGGGCGTCACCAGCAGCAACCCCGCCCCGACCAGACCGCCCGCAATCGCGGTGCCGCTCAGCGCCGCCAGCGAGGGCCGCCCCGCCCCCGCGATCTCGCCCCGATAGGCCCATGCGCTGCCGACATAGCCCGGAAGCGCGGCAAAGGTCGCGGTGGCATTGGCCATGACCGGAGGCACGCCGGCCCAGACCAGCGCCGGAAAAGACAGGAATGTCCCGCCCCCCGCCACCGCATTCAGCGCCCCCGCCCCCAGCCCCGCCAGAGCGAGCACAAGATATGTCAGCATGGTCGTCCTCCTCCGCTGCCCTCCTTGTGTGGCATGAGCGGGGCGCGGTCTGCAAACCGGTATAGGCCGCCGCTGGATTGGTGCAAACCAACACCTATCACGGCGGGTCGTGTGATCTGAAGCGATGACCCGAGATCCTCCCGAGGGGGGCAGCCCCCTGCCCCATGCAAGGCGGGAATCGTGCGTGGGGGCACGGCGCAAGAGCGTGCCCTCCTGCGCCCCGAAACCGGCGCAGGGGGCGGTGTCGCCCGATGCGTGCAAACAGAATCAACGCGCCCCGCAAGGGTGGAGGGCGCGGGTATGTCGCAAATATGGCGCGCGCCCTGCGGCCATGACCGGCGGCGGAAAAACCGCAGACCCTTTGTTTTTTGGACTATTTTCCAACGGCTTGTAAGGGGTCTGGCGCGTTCTGGCGCGTAGGCGGGGCCGCAACGGCCGCCGTGGCTACGCCATTCAAAGTAAAAAAAGATTTGCTAAAATGCCGAGTCTCGCCATAGAAACGGTAAAAACGAGCATGACGCTAAACAGCGTTCTTAAGAAGAGCGGCGCAAAAACCGCGCGCAGAACAGGTGATCCGATGAGCGAGACCACGATCCGCATCAACGAGCGCATTCGCCGGAATGCGGAGAATATCGCGTCTGCGCTGGAAAACCATATGCTTTCGGTCTTCGCGCCCGATGCGCGCAAGGAATTGCGCCTGTTCTCGGCCGGTGAGGCCGCCGATCTGCTGGGGATCTCCACCTCGTTCCTGCGCAAACTGCATTTCGAGGACAAGATCCACGAGGTCCAGACCAGCGGCGGCGGACGCCGTTTTTACAGCGCGCAGGATCTGGCCAGCATCCGCAGCCATCTCGATAGCGGTGCCAAAGTGCCCGGAAGCTATCTCAAGGGGCGGCGCGCGGGCGACAAGGTGCAGGTGCTGTCCTTCCTCAACTTCAAGGGCGGGTCGGGCAAAACCACCAGCACGGTCCATGCCGCACAGCGGCTGGCGCTGAAAGGCTATCGGGTCCTATGTGTCGATATCGACCCGCAGGCCTCGCTGACCACGCTGTTCGGATACCGCCCCGAGGTGGATTTCCTGACCACCGGCACGATCTATGACGCGATCAAATACGACGATCCGGTGCCGCTGGCGCAGGTGATCCAGAAGACGTTCTTCCACGGGATCGACCTCGCCCCCGCCGGTCTGATCTTGCAGGAATTCGAACACGAGACCCCGCGCGCGCTGATGAACAATGTCCAGCCCGCCTTTTTCAGCCGGATGGCGATGGCGCTGGCCGAGGTCGAGGCGGCCTATGACCTGATCCTGTTCGACTGCCCGCCGCAGCTGGGCTATCTGACGATGTCGGCGCTGTGTGCCTCGACCGGATTGCTGATCACGGTGGTGCCGAACATGCTCGATGTCGCGTCGATGTCGCAGTTCTTGCAGATGAGCGCCGATCTGCTGGATGTCGTCAGCGATGCCGGTGCGCCGATGGAATATGATTTCATGCGCTTCCTGATCAACCGGATGGAACCCAATGACGGGCCGCAGCAGCAGGTTGTGGCCTTTTTGCGCAATCTCTTCGGCAAGGAAGTGATGACCAATGCGATGCTGAAATCGACCGCGATTTCGGATGCCGGTCTGACCCATCAGACAATTTACGAGGTCGAACGCAGCCAATTCCACCGCAACACCTATGATCGTGCGCTAGAGTCACTCAATGGAGTGAATGATGAGCTTGAATCGCTGATTCAGGCGGCATGGGGTCGCTGAGAAAGGAACACACCGAGATGGCACGCAAAGGTATCCTGAATAGCAACATCACGCCGGCGGCAGAAACCCAACCTCGTCAAAGACTTATGCCGCAAGGGGCGGTGGGGGCGCTGCAATCGAGCCTGACCAAGCTGCAAGAGAATGCGGTGCAGGAGATCAACCCTGCGCTGATCGACAATGCCGGTCTGGAAGACCGTCTGGGGCTGGACCCTGTGGAACAGGCGCGGCTGAAGGAAAGCCTGCAGACCTATGGGCAACAGGTGCCGGTGCTGTTGCGCCCGCATCCCAAGACGCCGGGCCGGTTCGAGATTGTCTATGGGCGCCGCCGTCTGGCCGCGCTGCGAGATCTGGGTCTGCCGGTCAAGGCGATGGTGCGCCAACTTGATGATCACGCGCTGGTCATGGCGCAGGGGCAGGAAAACAACACCCGCACGGATCTGAGCTTTATCGAAAAAGCCAGCTTTGCCGCGCAGTTACAGGCCTCGGGCTATGACCGCCCGACGATTGCCGCAGCCCTTGCGATGGATCTGCCGATGGTCAGCCGGATGCTGAAGGTCGGTCAGGCCTTCCCCCTGCCCTTCCTGCGCCAGATCGGGCGCGCGCCATCGATCGGGCGCGAACGCTGGATGACGCTGGTCAAGCTGTTCGAGGATGCCGCCGCGCGCAGCCGTGCCCATACATTCATGAACCGCCCCGAATTTGTGGTGCTCCAGACGGATGCGCGCTTCGAGGCGGTGCTGGCCGCCGCCCAGAACAAACACCGCGCCGCCCCTGCCCCCGTCAAGGCAGAGCCGCGCAAGGCCACGATCACCACGGCACAGGGCACCCCGCTTGCCCAGCTCAGGGCCACCGATAAGGGGCTGAGCCTGTCGGTGAAGACCGAAGGCTTTGATGCGTGGATCGAGGAGAATGCCGAAGACCTGCTCAATGAATGGTTTGCCCGCTGGCAAGCCGAAAAATAATGCAGGCCGAGCAAGAGCAATGAAACCAGAACAGGAGGCACATCTCGGGACCCCCAAATAAGAAAAGCCCCCCAAGCAAATTGGAAGGCCCTTCTCGTCGTTAGCACCTACGGGATACCTTGCCTTTCGCGCCACGTCAACTCTGCCGCTTGGACAGGGCCTGATTTTTTGCGTCCTGCGTGAACGTTCATGACATATTTCTCCACGCGTATGCACGGGCAGCCGGTTCAGGCCCTGCCCGATGGTTCAATATTGTCAGCTGACAAATGGGCCATTGTCGAGGATCTGACCGAGGCTGCGGCGGATTTCGGTCTGACGCATCGCAGCATTGCGGTGCTGCGGGCGATGCTGACCTTTTTCCCCGAGCGCAGCCTCCCTGCCCTGCCCGGACGCGCGATTGTCTTTGCCTCCAATAACAGTCTGGGCACCCGTCTGGGCGGCATGCCCGAAAGCACCCTGCGCCGTCATCTGGCCGCGCTGGTCAGCGCCGGTGTGATTGCCCGCCATGACAGCCCCAACCGCAAACGCTATGCCAAGCGCATCGGCGGCACGATCGCACGGGCTTTCGGTTTCGATCTGGCACCGCTGGCCCAACTGGCGCGCCGCATCCACCAGAAGGCCTGTGACGCTCAGGCCCGCGCGCAGGAACATGCGGCCCTGCGTCAGGACGTGCTTGTGGCGCGACACGACCTGCTGAGCCATCTGCCGCAGGCGGATCGGGACGAGGGCGCGCATCACAGCCACAGCGCGCTTCTGGCACGGACCAAGCTGATCCTGCGCCACAAGAACAATGCCGCCGCACTCAAGACCCTGTTGCAGGACTATACCGAGGCGCTCGCAAAGCTGGGCCAAACGGGTCATCCACAAATGGGATATGTTGAAAAAGCAGCGGAAATGGATGCCAGCAACAGCGAAAATGAGCGGCACCAACAGAGGGTAATCAATAAAAAAAATCCAGAGCCTCGAACAAGCGAAGCAACGGATATTCGCCCCGAAGATCCGGACCCCGAAGCTTCAGGGCCCGAAACCTCACGCCCTGAACAGCAAGGTGCCGCCCAGCAAGGTTATGGAAAGGCGGATCGCGGCAACCGGCTGGGATCGGCTCTGCCGGTGCTCGCGGACTTCACCGAATACCGCAAGATGTATCCCGAAACCGCCCGGGACTGGCGAGAGCTGCACCAACAGACAACCCAGCTTGTCGCGATGATGGGGATCGACGCACAGGTCTATGAAGAGGCGCAGCATATCATGGGAGCCGAGATCGCCTCTATCGCCGTGCTATGCCTGTTGGAACGCTTCGAGAGGCTGCAAAATCCGGGCGGGTTCCTGCGCCATCTGACACAGTGCGCCCGTTCCGACAGATCCGGATCGCGGGGGCAGGTGGTGGCACGCTTGCTGCGGGAAACGGGGAGAATTGTCAGCTGACAATTCCTGTCCGGCGTCGGGACTGCGCGCTTTGGCCAGACGAAAGCGCCTGCCCGCCCCTTGCACGGCCGCGCTGTCACAAAGGGACGGGTCAGCCCCCGTTCCGGCCCTGCGCCTCCAAGGCACGGGCTTTCTGCGCCAGAGCGGCAGCGGCGGGAAATCCGAACCCCTCGATGGCCTCGGCCAGCCCCGCCCAGAAGCCCCTGAACCCCTGCCCCAGCGCCTCGGTCCAGTAGTGGCAGGCACGCGCCTCCTGCCCTGCAAGCGCCGCAAGACGCCCCAGATTGAAGCTGGCCCAGCAATCGCCCGCCCCTGCCCCGATGTCGTAATACATCCGCGCGCGCGGCAGATCGGGGGCCACGCCGCGACCGGTTTCATAGCATTGCCCCAGCATGTTATAGGCCTTGTCCAGCCCCGCCTCTGCCGCCTGATGATAGAGCGCGACAGCCTCTGCCGGATCGCCAAACGGGGCCGGTGCCTGAAGGTAGAGATCCGCCAGATTGAACCGCGCCCAGACATGCCCGCGGGCAATGGCGCGGCGATACATGGCGATTGCCAGCCGCAGGTCCTTGCGCCCGCCGCGCAGCCCCAGATGGGCGATCCGGCCCAGCATGTTGAAGGCGCGTGGCTCGTCCTGACGGGCCGCCGCCGAAAACGCCTCCCATGCCGCTTCGGGGTTTCCGGCGCTCAGCAGCATCTGCCCGAGGCCAAGCTGCACCTCGCAAAGCGATGCGCGGCAGGCCGGCGCGCTCATAGCTCCGCCCATAGCCGGACAAGGTTGTGGTAATGGCTGACAAAGCGTTGCAGCGCCTCGCCCTCGTCGCCATAGGTGGCGCGCATCTGGCGGATCGCGGTGTCGAGATTGTAGAGCATGGCGCGTTTGTCATCTTCGCGCACCATGGATTGCGCCCAGAAGAACGAGGCCCAGCGGCTGCCACGGGTCACCGGCGTGACGTGATGCAGGCTGGAGGAGGGGTAGACGATCATATCGCCGGCTGGCAATTTCACCCGCTGCTGGCCGAACGTATCCTCGATCACCAGCTCGCCCCCATCATAGGCCTCGGGATCGGTGAGGAAAATCGTGGTCGAGACATCGGCCCGCAGCCTTGCACCTCCGGCCACGGTGCGGATCGCGTTATCGGTATGGGCACCGAAGGTCATGCCGGTGTCATAGCGGTTGAACATCGGCGGCAGCACGCGCAGGGGCAGGGCGGCGGCATTATAGAGATCGTTGCGGGCCAGAGCGCGCAGGATATGCTCGCCCAGCCGCTGCGCGATCTCGCTGTCGGCGGGGATCTGCAGATTGTGCTTGGACTGCGCCGCCAGATCGCCGGCGGTCAGGCGGCCATCGGCCCATTGGCTGGTCTCCAGCGCATGGCGGAACTGCGCCACGTCCTCGGCGCTGAGAATATTGGGAACATGGATCAACATGGGATGTCTCGTCTGGAAAGAAAAAGGGGCAGGGGGTGGCCCTGCCCCGTCCGGTCAGAAGTTCTTGGTGAAACTCAGCCCGAAGGACCGCCCGCCGGTGGGCGTGGCCCGTGTGCCGTTGAAGGCCGCACTGTAATTGTCGTGATCGGTCAGGTTATAGGCGTTGAAGCCGATGCGGTAGCTGTCGGTGGTGTAGGAAATCGCCGCATCAAGGCTGACCGTTTCGGGGATCTCGGCGGTATTGGCCGCGTTCACATAATAGGCCGAGGCATATTTGATCCCGCCGCCCACCGACAGATCGCCCGACAGGTGGGTCTTCTCGGGGCCGAAATGATAGGCGGTCCACAGCGTAAGGTTATGTTTCGACACGCCCGGAGCGTCATTGCCGATGGTTGCGGCATCGATCCCGCGCCCGTTGATCACCTCGCCGTCAAGATAGGCATAGCTGGCGCTGACGGTCCAGTCGTCGTTGATCTGGCCGGTCGCCCCTAGCTGCACGCCACGGATCCGCACCGCATTGCCCGCATCCGAGAAGCCGGTGGAGACGGTGCCGTCATCATTGACGGTAAAGGAGTTCTTCTTGCGGATCTGGAAGGCCGCGCCGGTCAGCCCCAGAGTGCCGTCAAACAGGTCCATCTTGCCGCCGATTTCCAGATTGTCCGACCGCTCGGGGTCATAGGCATCATTGGCCACTGTCGCGCTGGTGCCTTGCGAGCTTTGCGCGATATCGGTGCCGATCGGGCGGTAGGAGCGCGAGGCGGTGGCATAGACCATCGTATCGGCATTGGGTTCCCAGATCACGCTCAGCGAGGGGCTGATGCGGCCCGCGCTGGTATCGGTGTTGGTTTCGGTGCTGGAGCCGATGGTGTAGCCGTCGAAGGTGCTGCGGAAATAATCCGCCCGTGCGCTGGCCTGCACCGACCATTGCTTGTCGATATAGATCCGGTCGGCGGCGACGATGCCGATATCGGTCGCGGTGGAATCCGAGGCGGTATCGTAATCATAGCTGCGCGACACACCGGCGCCCGAATGGGACGGGTCGATCACCGTCTGCGTGACGCGGCCCGTTGTGCTGCCGCGCACCCGACGGTCGGTCTGATAGGTCAGGTCCAGCCCCAGCAGCGCCTTGTGACGCATCCCGAACAGCTCGCCCTCGGCATGGGCGGCCAGCATGTTCTCGAAGCCCCAGCCGGATTGTCTGTAGGCAACCCCGCCGCCTGCCCCATAGCTCATATCGACATTGGTGCCCGCCTGCAGAAGCGCCAGATTGGCGGCACTGACCGAGCCCGGCGACGTGATCGCGAAATCGCGGTTATAGTTTTTGAGCCGCGTGTCATTGGTCAGCGTGACCCCGTTCGAAAGCGTGGTCTCGAAGCTGGAGGTCAGCGTGTGGTTGCGGGTCTCGTCCTTGTCGCTGTCGCGGACATAGGAGGTGCTGCTGTCATAGCCCGGAATATCGTATTCCAGAAGCGGGCGGGCGATCCCGTCCGAGCCGGTGGCCATCGGCTGGCCCTGATCGGGGGTGCCGTCGCCGTGGTAATATTCATAGCCCAGATGCCAGGTGGTGCTGGTGCCCAGCCCCATGCCGTAATCCACCGCCAGCCCGCGCGCATCGACCGAGACATTGTCACGCCCCGCCGCATCGCCATTCTGGTTCATGATATTCACGCGCACGGCCGATGTCTCGGAAAGCTGCCGGTTCATATCCAGCGTCTCGCGGGTGCTGAGGCCCGATTTGACACTGCCCGAAACCGAATTGGCATCGCCCAGATGGGCTTTCTTGGTCTGCTGGTTGATCACGCCGCCCAGATTGCCCACGCCGAAGGCCTCGCCGGTGGGCCCCTGGATCACGGCCACGGATTCGGTGTTATAGGTGTCATGCGCATAGGTGCCGAAATCGCGCAGGCCATCGGTATAGATGTCGCCCGCCGCCGAGATGCCGCGCAGTTTGAACTGGTCGCCCTCAAGGCCGCCACGGCCCTCGCCGCTGGACAGCGTCACCCCCGGCACATTGCTCAGCGCCTCTTCAAGCGTGGTGATCTGCTGCTCTTTCATCGTTTCGGCCGAGACCACCGAAACGGTTTGCGGCGTGTCCCTGACCGACCCGCCCAGCATCCGCCCCGCCCCTTCGACGACGGCACCATTGGCATTGCTGCCGCTGCTGTCCTCGACATAGATCGGGTCCAGCGTGACCGCACCGGCATTGGATGTGGTGGTGGATGTATCCTGCGCCAGCGCGTCCGAGGGGGCGGTGCCGATCAGCCCTGCCGCCCCGACAGAGGCGAGGACACCCGTTGCATAACGAGATTTCGAAGCCATGTTTCTACCTTGGTTACCGAGAAAGGATGGCTGGCGCGGCTCTGTCACAGAGGCCTTGGCTGGCTGGGTCTCGCGCAGATACCGCCGCAGGGGGGCGGCGACAATATGCCTTTTTCCCGCGCGGGGGCAGCGTGGCATCGGGGTCACGCGGGGCCTTTGCGGGCAGGGGGGCCTTTGCGGGCAGGGGGGAGCGCCCTGTGCCCGCAGAAAGGAAACGCTCTTTTCCAATTGGGGCGGGGTCTGTCACTGTCACCGCCGTCTCTGGGGCTTGCCCCGCACCCCACGCTCGCACCACGCTTGCGCCATAGGGCGAAGGGGTCCCTCACGCAAAGGGGGCGGGGTGCCCGATTTGCAGGCGGTTTGCGGCCCGCCTTGCGTGTTTGACAGCATGTCTGCACAAACAGGGTTTACTTTCCGGCGTTTCTATTGAAGATCAGGGATGTGCCTTTGGCACCTGCTGACACCGCCTGCCAATAATGCCATCCGGTGTCCCGATCCGCGCAGACAATAATGTCGGCGTCGCCTTCCTGTTCCAGATCCCTGAGGCTTGTCCGCGATGGCTTTGGCCGGTCGCTGCGCCTCTGGCCGTCCTGACCTGTCCGCCTTTGGCGCGGGGCAGGGGGGCCGCGCAGGGTCTGTCTGGCGGGCGCATAACAAAAAATCCCAACAGTGGAGAAGTTCCATGACTATGACCCGTCGCCATGTGCTTGGCGCGTTCGGTGCCGCTGGCCTGTCTACGCTGGCAAGCCCGCTTCTGGCCAAAACCCGCCCGATCACCATTTCCGCCCTGTACGATCTGTCGGGCGGGCTGGAGGTCTATGGCCAGCCGATCGTCGATACGCTGAAATTCGCGGTCGCGCAGCAGAACGAGAAGGGCGGCCTTCTGGGGCGCGAGATCGATCTGAAGGTCTATGATCCGCAATCCAACATGCAGCTTTATTCGCAATTCGCCCGTCAGGCGGCGCTGGCCGATGCGCCCGATGTGGTCTTTGCCGGTATCACCTCCTCCTCGCGCGAGGTGGTGCGCCCGATCCTGCGCCAGTTCAACAGGCTGTATTTCTATGCCAACCAGTATGAGGGCGGGGTCTGCGACCGCAACATGTTCGCCACCGGCGTGACCCCGGGCCAGACGGTCGACAAGCTGGTGGAATATTCGCTGCGCAATTTCGGCAAGAAGGTCTATATCGTGGCGGCGGATTACAATTACGGCCAGATCGTCGCGGATTGGGTGCGCAAATATACCCAGCAGGGCGGCGGCGAGGTGCTGGAGGTCGAATTCTTCCCCCTTGATGTGACCGATTTCAAGACCTCGATCTCGAAGATCCAGAGCGCCAGACCCGATTATGTCTGGTCGGCACTGGTGGGCGGGGCGCATATCTCGTTCTACCGGCAATGGCAGGCGGCGGGGATGCATGGCAAGATCGCGCTTTCCTCGACCACCTTTGCCGGTGGCAACGAACATGTGGTGCTGACGCCCGAGGAATGCAACGGCTTCATGGTCTGCCAGAACTACCTGCAAGAGCTGGCCACGCCGGAGAATGCGCGCTTTGTCGAGGCGTTCCACAAGATGTATGGCGCGGACTATCCCTATATCACCGAGCTGGGCATGGGGGCCTATCAGGGCTTCCTGCTCTGGGCTGCCGCGGTCGAGAAGGCGGGCAGTGCCGAGCGTATGCCGGTGATCGAGGCGCTCGAGACGGGGCTGTCGCTTGCCGCTCCGAGCGGGCAGGTGACGATTGATCCCCAGACCCATCACACGATCATGGATGTGCATATCGCCCGCGTCGAGAATGGCGGGCTGATCCCCGTGCAGACCTTCGCCCAGCAGGCACCGGTTGATACGGCGGTCTCGTGCAACCTGCGCGAACATCCCGGGGACACACAGCAATATGTGGTCAAATTCTAAGCCCCTCCGAGCCATAAGGAAAAGACAAGATGGATTTCGTGGCGGTTCTCGCAATCGAATTTCTCGGGTCGATCGCCATTCTGGTGCTGATCAGCATCGGACTGGCGGTCGTCTTCGGGATGATGAAAGTGATCAACATGGCGCATGGCGAGTTTCTGATGCTCGGCGGCTATGTGGCGATCTATGGCACCAACTGGGCGGGGCTGAATTTCTGGGTCAGCTCGCTGGTCGTGGCCCCGCTTGTGGTGGGCGCGGTCGGTATGGGGCTGGAATGGCTGGTGGTGCGCCATCTCTACGGGCGCATGATCGACACCATGCTGGCCACATGGGGCATCAGTCTGGCGCTGGTCGGGGCGATGACGATGCTGGTGGGCAATACCACGCAGGGCCTGTCCACGCCGCTGCCCAGCCTGCAGATCGGGGCCTATTCGGCCAGCGGCTATGTGCTGTATCTGATCGTGCTGGCGGGGCTGGTGGTCGCGCTGCTTTACGCGCTGTTCAAGCGCACGACCTTCGGTCTTCTGGCGCGGGCCACAACCCAGAATGCCGATATGGTGGCCGCGCTCGGGGGCAATCCGCGCCGGATCTATGCCAGCACTTTCGGTCTGGGCGCGGCGCTGGCGGGGCTGGGCGGGGCGGCGCTTGCGCCGATGACAGGGGTGATCCCGACCATCGGTGCCAGCTATATCGCCAAAGCCTTCATCACCGTCATCAGCGGCGGCGGGGCCGTGATCGCGGGCAATCTCAGCGCCTCGGTGCTTTATGGGGTGGTCTCGCAGGTCTTTACCTATCTCTACACGCCGGTCATCGGGCAGGTCGCGCTTCTGGTGGCGGCGATGGTGCTGATCCGCTTTCTGCCCAAGGGCATTACCGGCCGCTTCTTCAAGAGGTCCATCTGATGACGAAACAGCAATATCCGGTACTGGCGCTTGTGGCGGTGTTCGGGCTGGCGATGGCGCTGCCCGCGCAGATGCAGCTTTACACCGTCTACGAGGCGACGGTCTATCTGGTGATGGCGATCCTTGCTCTCAGTCTGGCCTTCATCTGGGGCAAGGGCGGGATCATGTGTCTGGGGCAATCGGCCTTTTTCGGGCTGGGGGCCTATGCCTATGCGGTTGCCGCGCTCAATTTCGGGCCGGGAGTGGTGGCCTGCCTTGCCGCGGTCGCGCTGCCCGCCCTGGGGGCCGCGCTGCTGGGGTATTTCATGTTCTACGGGCGGATCAGCGATATCTATGTCGGTGTGATCACATTGGCGGTGACCCTGATCCTGTTCAACCTGATGAACTCCACCTCGGGGCCGCACTACCATATCGGGCAGGCGCGTCTGGGCGGGTTCAACGGCATTACCGGCATTCCGACGCTGGCATGGCCCGATGGCACGCCGCTGTCGCCTGCGGCGCTGTTCCGGCTGACGGCGGGGCTGCTGGTGGCGGTTCTGGCGGCGCTGGGGCTGTATCTGCGCAGCCCTGCGGGCAAGCTGGCGCTGGCGGTGCGCGAGAACGAACACCGCGCCGAGCTGCTGGGCTATAACGTCGCGCTGAGCAAGCTGAGCACCTTTGCCATTGGTGGCGCGGTGGCGGGGCTTGCGGGCGGGCTGTTTGCGAATTGGGGCGCGTTTGTCAGCCCCACGGTCTTTGCCCTGCTGCAATCGGCGCAGATCATCATCTGGGTGATCGTGGGCGGGCGCGGCACGCTGGTCGGGCCGATCCTTGGCTGTATCGCGCTGCAATGGGCCACCACCCAGCTTGGCACGCAGCAGGTGGTGCAGGTCAATCTGGTGCTGGGCGTGGTGCTGAGCGCCTTTGTGCTGCTGGTGCCGGCGGGTCTGCTGCCGAGCCTTGGCAAATGGGTGCGTCCTCTTCGGGCGGCGCGGGCGCAAGGCGGGCCATTGGCTGCGGCGGGGCCGCAAAGGAGTGCAAGACATGAGGGAGGGTCCGGCCATGACGCATGACACGCTGTTGCAGGCCCGCGGGCTGGGGATCAGCTTTGGCGGGGTCGATGCCGTGGGGGCGGTCGATTTCGACCTGCGCCCGCGCGAGCTGCGCTGCCTGATCGGCCCCAACGGGGCGGGCAAGACCACCTTCTTCCGGCTGCTGAGCGGGCAATATGCGCCCAGCCGTGGCACGATCCGCTTTGACGGGCAGCCGTTGCAGGGGCTCAGGCCCTTCGAGATCGCGCGGCGCGGCATCGGGGTGAAGACGCAGGTGCCCAGCCTTTTCGAGGGGCTGAGCCTGCGCGCCAATATCGAACTGGCCGCCAGCCGCAGGCTGCGCGGGGCGGAGCTGGCCGCCGAGGTCGAGGCGGTGCTGCACCGGATCGGGCTGTATGAGCTGCGCGAGACGCCCTGTGCCGAGCTGGCGCATGGCCAGCGCCAATGGGTCGAGCTGGGGCAGATCCTTGCCTCGCGGCCCAAGCTGGCGCTGCTGGACGAGCCTGCGGCGGGGATGACCCATGACGAAAGCCTCAGGACGGTGGCGCTGATCCGGCAGATCACCCGCGAAAGCGCGGTGATCGTGGTCGAGCATGACATGGAGTTCATCCGCCTGCTCGGGGCGGAGGTGACGGTGTTCGAACGGGGCCGGATCATTGCGCAGGGCAGTTTTGCGCAGGTGGCCCGCGATCCGCAGGTGCGGGCCGCCTATCTAGGACGGAAGGAGCAGGCGGATGCTTGAGATACGCGATCTGAAATCGGGCTATGCGCGGGTGCCGGTGCTGAACGGGGTGACGCTCTCGCTGGGGCAGGGGGAATGTCTCGGCCTTCTGGGGCGCAATGGCATGGGCAAGACCACGCTGTTGCGTGCCATCATGGGCGGGCTTCCGGCATGGTCGGGGCAGGTGCAAAAGGCCGGCCAGCCGCTGGACCGCCTGCCGCCGCAAGCCCGCGCCCGCTGCGGGATCGGCTATGTGCCGCAGGGCAAGCAGCTGTTTTTGCAGCTAAGCGTCGAGGAAAACCTGCGCATGGGCTGTGTGAAGGATTTCGGCCGGACGCGCGCGGCTCTGGCCGAGACGCGGGCGCTGTTTCCGCGGCTCGAACGGCTGTTCGAGCGGCAGGCGGGCATGCTGTCGGGCGGCGAGCAACAGCTTCTGGCGCTGGCGCGCTGTCTGTGCGGGGCGCCCGATGTGATCTTGCTGGACGAGCCGACCGAGGGCATCCAGCCCTCGATCTGCGACGAGATCCTGGACGTGCTGCACCATTTGCGCCGCGAGCGCGGGCTGGCGATCCTGCTGGTCGAGCAGGATATCGATTTCCTGTGGCAGATCTGCGACCGCGTGCTGACGGTGAACAAGGGCCGGATCGTGGGGGGGATCGAGCCCGCCGCCGCCGGCTCGATCGAGCAGGCGAAAACCTTTATCGGAATTGAAGGGTAATATCATGACTATCCGCAAACCGGATCTTGCGGCGGTTCGGGCCGCCTCGGACGCCTATCAACTGGCCATCCCCGAGGCGGAGCTGCCCGCCTATCACCGCCTGCTGGAGGGGGTCGCCGCCGACTACGCGATGGTCGATGCGCTGACCGACACCCCGCCCGCGCCCCGTTTCCCGCGCCTGCCGGGGCAGCGCCCCGCCCCCGAGGACAACCCCTATAACGCCTGGGCCATCCGCAGCACGGTGGCGGGCGCGCCCGAAGGCCCGCTGAAGGGGCTGCGGGTGGCGCTGAAGGACAATATCTGCCTTGCGGGCGTGCCGATGATGAATGGCGCAGGCCCGCTGCGCGGCTATCTGCCCGAGATCGACGCCACCGTGGTCACCCGCCTGCTGGAGGCGGGCGCGCGCATCGAGGGCAAGGCGCAATGCGAATTCTTCTGCGTCTCGGGCAGCAGCCATACCAGCGATCAGGGGCCGGTGCGCAACCCCCATGACGAGACGCGCTCGGCGGGGGGGTCGTCTTCGGGCTGCTCGGCGCTGGTGGCCAGTGGCGAGGTCGAGATCGGTATCGGCACCGATCAGGGCGGCTCGGTGCGTATCCCTGCCGCCTATGCGGGGTTTGTCGGGATGAAACCGACCTGGGGTCTGGTGCCCTATACCGGCATCATGCCGGTCGAGCAGACGCTGGACCATGCGGGCATCATGACCGCCGATATCGCCACCAATGCGCGTGTGCTGGACGTGCTGGCAGGCCCCGACGGGCTGGACCCGCGTCAGGGCGCGCAGCCGGTGCGGGCGGGCCGCTATGGCGCGGGCCTTGCGGCGGGCTGTGGCGGGCTGCGGATCGGGCTGCTGCGCGAGGCGTTCGGCTGGGCCAATTCCGAGGCCGATGTCGATGCGAAAATCCGTGCAGCCGCGCAGGTCTTCGCCCGTCTGGGGGCCGATCTGCACGAGATCAGCGTGCCGCTGCACCGTCAGGGGCATGCGATCTGGACCCCGATTGCCACCGAAGGCACCGTGCGGCTGCTGGAGGGGCTGAATTACGGCTCGAACTGGAAGGGGTTGTATGTGACCAGCCTGATGCGCGCACAACGCGACTGGCGCGACCATGCGGCGCTTTTTCCGCCGGATATGAAGTCGGTTCTGCTTGCGGCGCATCATTTTGGTGGCAAATATGACGGGTATTACTATGCCAAAGCCCAAAATCTGGTACGACGGTTGAAAGCCGCCTATCTTGCCGCCTTTCAGGAGGTCGATCTTCTGCTGATGCCCACTGTTCCGCTCAAGGCTCCGGTGCTGCCCGGTCCGGACTGCGACCCGGAAACCTTCGTGACCCGTGCGCTGGAGATGAATGCCAATACCGCGCCGTTCAACGCGACGGGGCTGCCTGCGCTCAGCCTGCCCTGTGGCCGCAGCGCGGGGCTGCCGGTGGGGATGATGCTGGTCGGGCCGGACCATTCGGAGGCGCGGCTCTATCAGGCGGGGGCGGCCTTCGAGGCGGCGCAGGACTGGACGGTTCTGTGATGGCGGCGATGACGCATAGACCGGACGGGCTGCCGGTGGGGCTGCTGTTCTCGCCCCATAGCCTGACCGCCGAAGTCGAGAAAACCCAGATCCGCGCGACCTGTCTGGCGATCGAGGAGGTCAATGCGCAGGGCGGCGTGAATGGCCGCCCGCTGGTGCCGCATCTGCCCGATATCGGGGCCGGTGCCGCCGATTACCGCCGCGCCGCCGAACGGCTTTGCGCCGAGGCCGATGTGCAGGTGTTTTTCGGCACCCATATGTCGAACTCGCGCAAGGCCACGCTGCCGGTGGTCGAGGGGCGGGGGGCCTTGCTGTTCTATCCCACGCTCTACGAGGGGTTCGAATTCTCGCGCAACTGCCTGTATACCGGTGCCGCCCCGAACCAGAATTCGGTGCAACTGGCCGCGCATATCCTGACCCGCTATGGCAAACGGGTGTTTTTCGTGGGCAATAACTACGTGTTCGCCCATGAATCCAACCGCATCATGCGCGATCTTTTCGAACAGGCGCAGGGCACGGTCTGCGCCGAGATCTACCTGCCGTTCGAGGTCTCTGCCGAGGCGCTGCAACAGGTGATGGCGCAGGCCGAGGCACTGGCCCCCGATGTGATCTACTCGACCCTTGTCGGGCGCGATACGGTCAAGCTGCACGAGGCCTTCGCGCGCAGCCCCCTGCGCGGGCGGGGCGTGCCGATTGCCAGCGTGGCCACCAACGAGGCCGATCTGGCGCAGATGGGCGCCGAGCTGGCCGAGGGCTGTCTGGCGGCGGCGCCCTATTTCTCGTCGCTGCGCAGCGATGCCAGCCTGCGCTTTGTGGCCGCCTATCGCGCGCGCTTCGGGGCGCAGGCCCCGATCACCGCAGGGGCGGAGGCGGCCTATTCGCAGGTCTGGATGTTCGCCCTTGCCGCGGCGCAGGCGGGGTTTGCCGGACGGGCAGGGCAGGCGGGGCTATCGCCCTTGCTGGAGGCGCTCGGCACGGTGCGGTTTGACGCGCCGCAGGGGCCGGTCAAGCTGGATATGGACACCCATCACAGCTATCTGTGGCCCCGCATCGCGCAGGCCTCCGCGCAGGGCGTGTTCGAGGTGATCGGGGAGGCCGCGCGCAGGGTCAAGCCCGAGCCCTTCATGGTGCAGCACCATTTCGGAGGGGCCTATCCGGAGCATGTCTAAAGCCCGCAACATGCCGAAGATCAGCGACCTCAAGGGGATGAAAGTGCTGGTTTTCCTGCCTCCGGAGGAAGAGGCGCAGGAGCTTGTGAGCCACCTGATCCGCATCGGCTGCCTGCCGCAGCTGAGCTGGCCCGTTCCGCAGGCGCTGCCGCTGGATGTGGATGTGGTGATCACCACGGTCGATACCGATATCCGCGCCGAGCTGCTGGCGCTGGCCGAACATGTCGATGACCGCCATCCGCCGATCATCGCGCTGGCCGGATACGAAGACCCCGCCACCTTGCAGATCGTGCTGGGGCTGCGTGCGGCCGCGGTGATCGAGCGTCCGGTCAAGCCCTTCGGATTGTTGACCAATCTGCTGATCGCGCGCGACATCCGGCAACGGCGGCAGGCCCATGCGCAGCGCATCGCCGAGGTCGAGCGGCGGCATCTGTCGCTGTCGGTGGTGCAGCTGGCCAAGATCCTGCTGACCCGCGTCGAGGGCCTGCCGCCGGAGCAGACCCACCGCCATCTGCAGAAGACCGCGATGAACCGGCGCTGCTCGCTGGAGGTGCTGGCCGAAGAGATCATCGCGCGCCATCTGGGCACGGCTCTGGCCGAAACCACGCCGCCTGCGGCGGGGCTGCGGGGGACAAGACAGGGGGGATCTGGGCCGGGGGTATCGGGGCCGGGATCATCGGGGGAAGGATCTGGCAGGGACAGGGGGATCGGGGACAGGTCCGAACGCGATGGGCCCGAACGCGACAGGTCCGAGCGTGATGGGCCGATGCAGCGGGGCGGGCCTGTATAGGGCGGCTTTGCGCTCGGGCATAGCTCCGATGTCGGGCCCCCGCCGGTTGCTATGCCGCCTGCCTCTATGCCGCGCTTTCGCGGTTTGGCCCCCTGCCGTTCTGCCTTGCGCCTGCGCCCGAAAAGCGGGAGAATTGGCAACAGGCCCGAGGGTCTTGCTATGGCTTTGCTATGGCCCTGCCTTCCGCCACGCGGCGCGCCGCTTGCGGCCTGCCCCGGGATCGGGCCGTGCGGGGAAGCGGTGGCACAGGCAGAGGTCCGGAAGCGGGGGCATATGGTCAGCATCAAGGATATCGCCAGACAGGCAGGCACCTCGGTGTCCACGGTCTCGCGGGCGCTCAATCACAGCGGCTATGTCTCGCAGGAGGTGCGCGCGCGGGTCGAGCAGGCCGCGCGGGCGCTCAATTACCAGCCCAATGCGGGGGCGCGGACCCTGCGCAGCGGGCGGTCCAACCTGATCGGGGTGATGCTGCCCTCGCTCGAGGTCGAGTTCTTCGCCCGTCTGGCCCATCGTATCGAGCAATGCCTGTTCCAGCAGGGCTATCAGGCGCTGATCTGTTCCACCGCCGAAGACCCCGCCCGCGAGAAAGCCTATGTGGACACCTTTGCCGCCAAACAGGTGGACGGGCTGCTGGTGGCGGCGATCGGGGCGGGGCCGGAAGGGTTGCAGGCGCTGGCCGATACCGGCATTCCCATTGTGGCCATCGACCGTCATGCGCAGGGCGCGCCGGTGCTGACCATCGGGTCGGACCACAAGATGGGCGGCGGGCTGGCGGCGCGGCATCTGCTTGCGCTCGGCCATCGGGAGGTGGTCATTCTGGGGGCCCCGTCGCATTCCGAGCCGATCCGGCTGCGGGCGCAGGGCATGATCGAGGCCTTCGAGGCCGAGGGGCTCGCGCCCCCCGCGCTGGTGCTGGGCGAGACGCATAACGTGCGCTCCTGCGAGGCGCTGGCCTTCGGTCTTCTGTCACAGGCGGCCCGCCCCAGCGCGATCCTTGCCACCAGCGATATCGCGGCGGTGGCGGCGATGCGGGCGGCCAAGCGGCTGGGTCTGGAGCTGCCCGAGGATCTGTCGGTGACGGGCTTTGACGACAATCCGATGGCGCGCTGCGTCTGGCCGGACCTGACCACGATCCGCCAGCCGGTGGACGAGATCGCGCGCCAGAGCGTGGACAATCTTCTGGCGCGGATCAAGGCCGTCGATCATGGCGGGGCCGAAGAGATCACGCTGGATGTGACCCTGATCGAGCGGCATTCCACCGCCCCGTTGCGCTCTGGCTGACCCTGTCCTGTTTCCTTCGCCCAGTCTCTTCGCCCCGCGACGGGGGGGCATATGGCAGGCCCCTAAAGGGCGCGTATGCCGATGTGGTAACGGGTGGCAAGCCAGTGGCCGGCGCGGAAGGGATAGGTTGTGGCCACCCCCTCCTGACGCAGCGGCGTGGCGGCACGGGAGGCCGCGACGCCCAGATCGAAACAGGCCCGCACCGGTTCCAGCCCCAGCGCCAGATGCTGCCCGTTCCACGGCGCATGGGCGCGGCCACGATTGGAGACCCAGATCATCAGCGCGGGAAACAGCGCCGCGTCATAGCGCAGCTCGGTGCACAGGCCCGCGTGATGGTCATGCAGCCGCACCGCCCCGCCCTTTGCCACCGCCAGAAGCCGCGTCTCGCTGGCCCCTGCAAGCGGCAGGCGCGACAGATCCAGCCCATCGCCCCGATGCCCGTCCCGCAGCGGCAGCGCGGCCAGCCCCGCCGCCCGTCGGGCGGGGCGGACGGGCGAGGGGTCGGCCGCCGGATCGGCGGGATGGGTCCAGACATGGCTCAGCCCGTCGATCTCGATCCGGGCCGCGCCCCTGCGCTCGGGCAGCGCCAGAACCGGATGCAGCCCGATGGGCAGATCGCCGTCGCGCCGTGGCAGGATCTCGAGCCCGATCTCGAGGCCGCAACCCCGTGGCCGCAGGGTGCGGCGCAGGCGGGCGACGGGATGGGGCGCGGGCAGCGCGATCTCGGCCGTGATCATCGGGGTGGAAGGACCGGACGGGGTGGGGGCCAGCCCCAGATCCCAATGCAGATGGGCGGCCGTGCCATGTGGCAGCGGGTCCTCCCAGATGCCTGCCGCGCCCTGCCATTGCGCGGCCACCGGCTCGCCCGCGGCCCCGAAGGGCACACAGGGCCATTCGCCGGACAGCCCCGCCATCAGCCCGCTTTGCCCGTGATCGGGCCGGTCCAGCCACGGCGCGCGGGCCAGCGGGCGATGCAGGCGCCCATCGGGCAGGGTCAGGGCCAGATCGCGGATCATCGCCCCGAGGCTCTGCACCGCCAGATAGCCCCTGTCCCAGCGCAGCTCCTGCACGGGGCCGATCTCGCGCGCAGGAGTCAGTTGCGCGGAAGGGGGGAGCGGGGCAGGGGGAAGCGGGGGGCTCATCGGCGGTCGATGGTGAAATTGACGAAGACCGCGGCAAGGATCAGCGCCCCGCGCACCACCTGCTGGGCATAGGGGTTGAAGCCCCAAAGCGTCATCGCATTGATCACCACGCCCAGAAACAGCACGCCGATAAACGCCCCGAAAACCGAACCGCGCCCGCCAAACAGGCTGACGCCGCCAATGATCACCGCAGAGATCACCTCGAGCTCCATGCCGCGCGCGATGGTGGGATTGCCGGAATTGATCAGCGAGGAATAGACGATGCCGCCAATCGCCGCAAAGACCGCCACCAGCATCATGCAGATCGTCTTGGTGCGCCAGACATTGATGCCCGACAGGCGCGCGGCCTCCATATTGCCGCCGACCGAATAGATCGCCCGCCCCAGCGTGGTGTAATTGGCAATCACGAAGGTCAGCACGAAGGTGAACAGCAGCAGATAGACCGGCACCGGCACCCCCAGCAGGCGCCCGCTGCCGATGATGTAATACCACGAGGGGAAAGCTTCGATGGCCGAGCCGTTGGTGATCAGGTTGGCCAGCCCCGCAAGCGTGGCCATCATCGCCAGCGAGGTGATGAAGGTGGGCACTCCGATCCGGTGGCGCAGGGCACCGTTGAGCCAGCCGATACCGGCGGCAAAGCCCAGCGTCACCACGATCCCGAGCACCACGAAATACCACTGCGGTTCGAAGGCATGGCCCGAGGCGCGCTGCACCACCCATGCGGTGATGCAGGACGAGACCGCCACCATCGAGCCCACCGAAAGGTCGATCTCGCCTGCGATGATCACCAGCGTCATGCCGCAGGCGATGATGCCGGGAACGGCGATATTGCGCAGGATATTCAGTTGGTTATCGACTGTCATGAAGCCGTTGGCGGTGCTGGCCACGATGGCGTAGAGCACCGCGAGGATCACCAGCATGGAATGGCGGCGCAGCAGGTCTGTCAGGGCCAGCCGGCGCTGCGTCAGGGGCGGGATGGTCGAGGCGGTGGGCAGGCTCATAGCGGGGTTCCTTCCGGTTCGGGGGCCAGGCGTTTGGGGTGGGGCTGTGGGGGCTGTTCGGGGTCGGGGCGCATACAGGCGGCGTAAAGCGCCTTGGGGTCGAGGCCGTGGTTGTGGAATTCCTCGGTGATCCGCCCGCCATGCAGCACAAGGATCCGGTCACAGCATTCGGTGAGATCCTCGAGTTCGGTGGAGACGACGATGCAGGACAGGCCCTGTTCGGCCATTTCCCAGATGATCTGGTAGATCTGGTGCTTGGCCTGCACATCCACGCCGCGCCCCGGTTCGTCAAACAGCAGGATATCGGGCGCGTTGTTCAGCCAGCCGCCCACCACGATTTTCTGCTGGTTGCCGCCCGACAGGGCCGAGACCGGCAGCATCGCATCGCCGATCTTGATCTGTAACCGCTTGATCTGCTTGGCGACATGGGGGTCCTCATGGCGCAGGCTCGTCCAGCCGCTGGGGGCGATCCGGTCCAGCGCGGCAAGGCAGAGATTGGCATGGCTTGACAGCTCCTGCACCAGCCCCGCGGCCTTGCGGTCCTCGGAGGCATAGCCAAGGCCCGCCGCCTTCATCTGCGCGATGGTGGGGCGGGGATAGGGCCTGCCCTTCACCGTCAGCTGGCCACTGTCAAAGGGGCGCGCGCCGAACAGCGCATGCAAAAGCTCGGTGCGTCCGGCCCCGAGCATGCCCGCAATCCCCAGCACCTCGCCGCGATGCAGATCGAAGGAGACATCCTTGAGATAGGGGGCCAGCCGCAGGTTGCGCAGCTCAAGCGCCGGTGCGCGGGTGTCGATCTTGCGCTGCGGGCGTTCGAGCGGGGGCAGATCGCCGAACATCAGGTCCAGAACGGTCTGCGGGTCGGCCTCTTCCATTGCGACAGAGCCCACGAAATGCCCGTCGCGGATGGCGGTCACGGTTCTGGCGATCCGTGGCAGTTCCGACAGCCTGTGCGAGATATAGAGGATGGTCACCCCCCGCGCCTCCAGCCGTCTGACCAGATCGAAAAGCTGGTTCACCTCGGCCTGCGCCAGCGCCGAGGTCGGCTCGTCCAGCAGCAGCACCTTGGGATGCAGGCTCATCGCCTTGGCGATCTCGACAATCTGCTGCCGCCCGACAGAGAGGCTGGCGACTTCGGCCCGCGGGTCGATATCCTGTGCGCCGATATCGGCCAGCAGCGCCTGCGCCTCGCGGTACAGGCGCGCCCAGTCCACCAGCAGCCCGCGCTTGGGCAGACGTCCGAGAAACAGGTTCTCGGCCACGGTCAGCCCCGGCACCAGCGACAGTTCCTGATACACGGTGACAATACCTGCGGCCAGCGCATCGGCGGGGGTGTCGAAGGCCATCGGCACCCCGTCAAGGGCAAGGCCCCCGCGGCTGGGCCGGATCGCCCCCGAGAGCATCTTGATCAGGGTGCTCTTGCCTGAGCCGTTCTTGCCGATCAGCGCATGGACCTGACCGGAGGCGAAGCTATGGGTGAACCCTTCGAGGGCCTTGATCGGCCCGTAATGTTTGGTGAGATCGGTGAATTCGAGGCGGCTCATTCTCTCTCCTTGCAGCCAGAGGGGAACGTGCCAACCGCCGCGCGGCGGTTGGCAGGCAGATGGCGGCTTAACGCAGGGTGGCCACATAGCGCATGATGGCGTCTTTCTGGCCGCGTTGCAGCGGCACCACCGGCACCTTGTTCATTTTGGCCACCTGTCCCGTTGCATCCATCAGCGCGAAGGCGGCCTCGGCACCGGCGCGCCCCATCGCCTGACCGCTTTGCGCGGTGGTGGCCTGTAGCACATCGTCACTGGCCATCAGGCCCCGCGCCAGCTGTTCCGAGCCGTCGATGCCGAAGACATAGACCTTGCCCATCCGGCCCGCATTGCGCACCGCCTGCATCGCGCCCACGGTGCCGCCCTCATTGGCGGCGAAGAGCAGGTTGATATCGGGATGGGCGGTCAGCATATCGGTGGCCACCTGCACGGCTTTCTCGGGCATCCACGCATCCTGCGTGCCGAGGATGTCGATCTGGGTGCCCTTGGTGACAGTGTCGCGGAAGCCGCCGACGCGGGCGGCCGACTGTTCGGGCAGCAGGCTGGAAAAGGCCAGAATGCCGATCTTGGCACGGCCGCCCATCCTGTCCTTGATGAAGGCGGCGGCGGCCTCGCCGGTATGGGTGCCCAGCTCGCGGTCCTCGGTGGCGAATGTCGCATCGGCCAGATCCGGATCGGCCAGCCCGCCATTAAGCGCGACAATGGTGATGCCCTTCGCCTTGGCCCGCGCAAGGGCCGCCGCCGAATTGGTGGCCGAGACCGGCGCGATCAGGATCGCATCGACCCCGCGCGAGATATAGGTATCGATGGCCTGCGCCTCTTTGGTGATATCGCCATCGATATTCAGCTCCAGCACCTCCGCGCCATGCGCCTTGGCCACATCGCGGATGCCCGATTGCATCGAGGTCATGAACTGGTCGCCCATGAAGACGATGCTGGCGATCACCGTCTTGCCCTGCGCGTCCGGCGCCGGTGTGTCCTGTGCCTGCGCGGGCAGCCCGCCCAGCAGGCCACCCAGCAGCCCCAGCAGGCCCAAGGCCGTGGCCATGCCAAGGCCGTTCCGTCTGTTGATAATATAACCCATTGTTTTCTCCTCCCTTTATGTCCGGTTTCAGAAGGCCACGCGGATGCGGACCTCCCCGATACGGGTCTCCCCGCTATGGCCTAACCGATATGGGCCTGCCCGCGCAGGCAGGGGCTGCGGGCTGTGTCCCCCAGCTCTGCCAGAGACGGGATCGCATCGGTGGCCGTCGCTCCTCCAAGCGACAGGGCGGCCACCTTGCATCCAAGCGCCAGAGCCTCCGGCGCCGGTCTTTCTTCGTGGAGCGCATGCAGCACGGCGGCGGCAAACGCATCGCCCGCCCCCACGGGGCTGAGGATGGCCTCGGGCGGCACGGGGGCCACCTCATGGACCGTCGTGCCCTCCCGCGCGACCCAGAGCGCCAGCGCGGGGGTGTGCACGATCACCGCATGGCCCACCCCCTGTGCCAGCAGCGCCCGTGCGGCGGCCTCCAGCCCGTGGCGGTCGGCGGGGCCTGCGACCGGCTGTCCGGTGGCGCGGGCGGCCTCGACCTCGTTGAGAAACAGCACATCGATCGCGGGCAGCGTGGCCTGCACCACCGCGCGGTATCCGGGGGCGGCGCTGGACACCAGATCGACGCAGGTCATCATCCCCGCCGCCTGTGCCCCGCGCAGCAGGTGATAGGCGGCGCTGCGCCCGTCTGCACCGATTTTATCAAGCGCGGGCAAGAGGTTGAGATAGCCCAGATAGAACAGCTTGCAGCCCGCATCGGCCAGCGCGGCCAGATCCACGCTGTCCTGCGCCAGATCGTTGTTGACGCCCGCATGATAGAAGAAAGTGCGGCTGTCACCGGGCACGTTCATCACATGGGTATGGGCCGTCACGCCCGCCCGCACCCGCCGCAGATGCCGCAGATGCCGCGCCTGAAGGCCGGTCCGCGCGACCCGCTCATGGACCTCGTCACCGAAGCTGTCGTCCCCGACCAGCCCGATCGGATAGACGGGATAGCCCCCGTCCAGGGCCGCCAGATCCGCCGAGACATTGGCCGCACCGCCCCCCAGCCCGCTGGTCTGGCGCGAGATGCCGACCAGATCGGATTTCTCCGGCCAATGGCCGATGTCATGGACGATATCGAGGATCCAGTTGCCCATACAGGCAATGCCGCGCCGTGTCGGGGCGGTCATTGCGGCACCTCGTTCCACAGCAGGCGATAGGGCGGCTCGTCTTCCTCTACCTCGGAAAACCGCCCCTGACCGCCGAGAAAGAAGTTATCGCCCTGATCGTCGTTGCACTGGCTGACCTCGGCCACGAAAACGGGGGCCTCCTCGCCCCAGAACCGGTGCTGTACTCCGCGCGGGATGGTGATGCTCTGGCCCGCCCGCAGGCGGTGGATGCGGTCGAAGGCGGGATGGGCGGCGCCGTCGATGCGGATCTGCTGCGGCGGCGCGCCGGTGCCCAGATAGCCCTCGGGGGTGAACGCGACGCAGAGCGTGCCGCCGCCGCGCACGATGATGTCCTCGAGCTTGTGCTTATGGGCATGGAAGGGCGTTTCCTGCCCCACCCCCACAAAGAGCAGCTTTTCGGCATAGGGGCGTTCCTCGCCGGACAGATGCGCCAGCCCGTTGCGCACGCAAAACAGCGTCAGCCCGCGCGCGGCAAATTCCCCCGAGCCGAAATCGGTCACATCCCAGCCAAGCTGCCGCTCGGCCAGCCAGCGGCTGTGGTCGCGGTGGCGCAGCACATCGGCCATATCCCAGCCCGCCCAGTCGGGCAGCGCCCAGAGGTGATGCGCCAGCATCGCCTCCGCGCTGCGCAATGCGGTGTTGATTTCCGACCGCTTCATGAGGGGTAGTCCACGTCTTGCGCCTGACCGGACAGGCCCGCCGCAAGCGCCGCTGTCAGCAGCGCGTGATGGTCTGCCGCCTCTTCGGGGGTGGCACAGCCGAAACCGCAGGCCGTGCCGCCGGCCAGTTCCTCGACAAAGGCCGCCCACATCTGCTGGATCGCATCGGTAAAGCCGAATTCGAAGATGCCGCCGGTGATGGTGGGGAATTGCGGCGTGAAGCCCAGATCCTCGACCTGCCATGTCTGGCCGCCACCCGCGCTATAGCGCATGAACTGCCACTGGCGCGGGTTCTTGGTGGAGAAACAGGCCGAGCCCTCCATCCCCAGCACCCTGAGCGACCATGTGTTGGACTCGCCCGGCGCGATGCGCCATGTCTTGAGCACCAGCGGGAAGCGGCCCTGCCCGTCGGCATCCTCGACCATGCCGGTGATGGTGGCATTGTCCCATGTGCGGCAGGGCACGCGCCCGCCACGGCCATCGGGGCGGTCGGGCACACGTTTGACAAGGCTTGCCTGCACCCGCGCGGGCTTCCAGCCAAGGCGCAGCGGCACATGGCACACATGCATCCCCAGATCGCCCATACAGCCATATTCGCCATTCACCTCGACCATGCGCTTCCAGTTGATCACCTTGTCGGGGTTGATGTCGGAGCTGTGCAGGAAGGCGCTCTCGACCTCGAGGATCCGGCCGCAGGCGCCCGAGCGCACGAAATCGATGACCTTCTGCGCCCCCGGATAGAACGGCATCTCGGACGAGCAGCGCACCAGCAGATCGGGGCGGGCCTTCAGCGCGGCCATGATCGTGGCATTCTGCGCCTGATCCATGCCAAAGGGTTTCTCGCCCAGCAGATGCTTGCCCGCCGCCAGAATGGCCGGATAGATCTCGGCATGCAGCACATGCGGCACCGCGCAATAGACGGCCTCCACATCGGGATTGGCCAGCAGCTCGGTATAGTCGGTGGTGATCTGCGAGAGGGTCGGGATATTGTCGCGATACCACCCCATCAGATCGCTGTTCGTGTCGCAGACCGCGACGATCTCGGGCCGCGCGCTGGCCTTGGTCAGATGCATCCAGCGGGCGGCGGCAGAGGCGAATTCGCGCCCCATCAGACCGCAGCCGATAATGCCGAAACGGATGGTTCTCATGCCCCCGCCCCCAGCAGCGCCAGCGCCTGCGGCACGGTGGCGTTTTCATGCACGACCGCCATCAGCGCACGGGTCATCGCCGCCGGATCGGCATGGTGGATGACATTGCGCCCATAGACGATGCCGCGCGCGCCCTGTTCCATCAATACCTTGGTGCGGCTGAGGATTTCCTCATCCGAGACCTTGCCGCCGCCGCGCACCAGCACCGGAATATCCTGCGCGATCTCGATCACGCGGTGATATTCGGCCGGATTGGTGCAGGGGTCGGCCTTGATGATATCGGCGCCCAGCTCCACCGCCTGCCGCACCAGAGGCAGGATCTTGTCGATATCGCCATCGACCATATAGCCGCCATTGGTGTTGTCCTGCATCACCAGCGGCTCGACCATCAGCGGCATCGAGGCCTGATCGCAGACATGTTTGAGCGCGTTGATATTGGCGATACAGGCGCGATAGACCTCGGGCTCGTCGGGCAGCATCAACAGATTGACCACCACACAGGCCGCATCCAGCCGGATCGCCTGCTCCACCGGCTTGTCGATCACCTCGGAAAACAGCAGGCGGGGCAGGGGGGTGCCATAGACATTGGCGATATCGGTGCGCAGCACCAGCGCGGGCCGGTCCTTGCCGGGGCGGGCCTGCAGGATCGGCGCGGTGCCGGGGGGCAACTGGATCGCATCGGGGGCGGCCTTTGCCACGATCTCGACGGCCTGTTTCATATTCTCGATGCCGTTGAGAAAGCCCTTTTCGTTGAACATCCCGTGGTCGATGGCCACGTCAAAGCAGTTGCCCGAAGGGGCAAAGAGGCGGTTCATCCGCGCCTGTTTCATGATTTTCTCCTCCAGATCGTTTCCGGGTTCCTCACATGTGGAAACGATTCCAGACGAGCCTATGCGAATCCGGTTTTCAGTCAACTCTTTCCTGCGCCACTGCCACGGCGCAAAGGCGGGCTTGCCGGATAAGCTGCGGGAAATATGATATATTTTTGATCTATTTTTTCAGCGATGCGGGCGGGTGACACCCCCGCAGCACCGCAAAAACCGCCCCGACGCCGCGCCACACAGGCCGCAGCCCATGACAGAAAGCCGCGCCTCTCAGCCCGTGGCGGGCGTTCCGGCGCGGCGTGTGCGGCGGCGCCGGACACGGGCCTGCGTCGGGGGGGCGGTCAGCTAGAGGCCATGCACACCGCGCAGATGCCGCTCGGCCTGATCGGCGGCGATATCGGTGACCAGCATATAGCCCGGCGCATGGGTGATGGCGAAGGCGGGTCTGGCCGCCAGAATAGCCGCTTGCGGGGTGACACCGCAGGCCCAGAACACGGGAATATCGCCCGGTTCGATGACCGGCGCATCGCCATAATCGGGCTGCATCAGGTCTGTGATGCCGATCTGGGCCGGATCGCCCAGATGCACGGGCGCGCCATGCGCCAGCGGCATATGGGCGCAGATCTGCACCGCCTCGATGGCCGCAGCGGCGGGCATCGCGCGCATCGACACCACCACGGGCCCGTGAAACGCCCCCGAGGGGCGGGTGGCCAGAGTGGTGCGATACATCGGCACATTGCGCCCCGCCTCCTGATGGCGCAGCGGCAGGCCCGCCTTGGCCAGCGCGGCCTCGAAGCTGAACGAACAGCCGATGGCAAAGCTCACCAGATCGGGCCGCCAGAGCGCGGCGATCTCTTCGGGCTCCTCGGTCAGCACCCCTTCGTGCCACACACGATAGCGCGGCAGGTCATAGCGCAGGTCGATATCCTGCCCCAGCGAAGGCAGGGCCACAGCGCCGGGTTCGCTGACGGCCAGCAGCGGGATCGGCTGCGGATTGGCCTGGGCAAAGCGCAGGAAGGCGCTGGCTTCGGCCTCGGGCAGGATCACCAGATTGGCCTGAAGCGCATCACCACCCACGCCTGTGGTCGGTGCGCGGAAACGGCGGGCGCGGATTTCTTGCCGTAAGATATGCGGGATGCTGAGATCTGTCATCGGGCTCTCCGGTTGGGGTCGGGGGACTATCGGACGACCGCGTGAATTAAGCAATGGCGCGAATGTGGTCCGCAGCGGCTTGGTCTTCGGATCGGCATTTTCGCGTCCGGATATGCAGCAGGATGGTCTGTGGCTGCAGCGGGCCAAGGACGCGAGGCGCGACGATCTTCCACTGGCGAGGCCGCCATTTTCGTGCAACGCGCAAGAGATGGCGGCCCTTCACCAAAGGCGGGTTGAACGGGACCTGATCGCGGTGGAAGACCTGATGGCCAGAACATTTTAGCGGTTGTTCAGGGGGCCGTCGCCCCCCCCCCCGATTTCCAGAGTAATCTCGGGGCAGGTCCGGACGGGATTGCCCGCTTCGCCGGACAGGTCTGGCCCTGCGGCACTTGCCGCGGCAGCATCGATCTCACTCCCCCTCCTCTGACGGACCTTCGGGTGCGGGGCAGCGCGGGGAGCGCCGCGCCGCTTGGAATTCGGCGTCCGAGAAGGTCATGATATATTGTGGTAATTGCGGGAAATAGTTGGTGGCCTCTTTCCACACACGTTCTGGCGGCGGGCCCATCGTTGCGCAGACAAATGCGACATCGCGGAGATCAGACAGGGCATTCCCGATTTTATCCGATGCGATTGTCAGCGCACCATTCGGCCCGAACAATACTGTCAGTTCATAGGCATGATAGGCGATGGTCAGGTCCTTGATAGGCACATCGACCGTCGCCGTCCAAGTGATATTTGTCGGCAATTCGACCCATTGTGCAGATACCTGCCAGATCCCATCATGCTTGGCATCCCACGGTACGCCAAGCACATTTGCGCTAGACGAACGCGGCATAGATATATCCGCCATGCCATGTGCGATGAACGGCTCGACGGGCGTTATGGGACTTTCAATGGCAAAATGCGTTACCACCGCCGGAGAGGTGCTATCGGCCCCGAAGCTGAGCGTCATCGTACGTATTTTGTTGTTTTCAACGGCGCTCCAAAACAGGAAGCCGGCACTCCCACCCGCGAGGCCAAGGCACGTTATGACGATATATCTTCGTTTCATTTCATAGTCCTTCCGGATGCGGTCCGGAACGGGGGGGGGCCTCTCTCAAAGACCGAAGGTCTGAATGTGAAAGCGCGAACGCTTTTTGACTAAGCGTAAGTGATGCCTGACGCAAGCCGTGCAGGCCACGAACGCGCCACGGATGTCCTTGCCTGTTGCCTGTCCCGTTATGGCTTTCTGATTGCCGTCAAAGGCCCCTTATGGGACCGTCACCCGTTCTGGTGCATCAAGCGGCGTCAGCGTGGAAATTTACGTTGTGAAGGACTGAATATGCGCGAAATTACTCAGACCCGGCGTTGGTGCCAAATCATGCAAAACCAGGATTTCTACTTTATCAAGACTCGTTCTGGCCTTCGCAGCGGTATGTTTCACGATCCGAAGGGACGCGAACATATTCTTGAGGTTGCGACTGACGATGCGGAGCTTGGCGCAGCCTTGCGCGATTCACTTTCTGCCAGCCGAGTAGTGGCCTTAAACCCCGCACCGGACGGGATGACATGGCCGACATTTGTCGAGATTGCTCCCGAATTCAAAAGCGGCAACCATGAGGCAAATTATCTCAACTGGGTGGCAGAAACGATGGCGCGGTGTGGTTACAAGACCAAGCGCAAGATGTTTGCCGAGATGCGCTTGTGTCATGTCGAACTCGACATGGATAAGGCCGAAATCGACATAGCGCCGAATAATCATGTCAAACTTGAAGCGTGGGATCTGGGCAAGCTTACCGAGGCCGATAACGTGCGGATTTCAGCGCAGGTGAGCGATGCGGAGCTCGGCGCTGCGATGCGCCTTGCCCTTCGCCGCTGCACCTGAAGCAAACGGTCCAGCACATCGCGCTTGGCGGGAGGGGTCGGAACGCATATGCGGGATTGCGCAGGGGCGAGTATGGCGCGCGGGGCAGGCAGGGCGCGCGACCTGCGGCGAGGGGCGGGGAGACCCCGCCCGTGCCTGTGTCGCGATGCGCCTTATTGCGGGTCTGGCTGGGTCTGGCGCGCCGCATAGGAGGCCGTGCCGAAGAGATCGGCACCGGCCCAGTCGCGCAGGGTCACGCTTTGGGTCGCGGGGCCTTTGGACCAGCTTTCGGCCTTGGCCAGATCGCCCTTGCCATCCCATTGCGCGATGAACGGATAGGGATAGACCGGACGGCTCATCGGGGTGACCTGTGCGGACCCTTCGGCGCGCGGGCCCTCGGGGCGGGGCCCTGTCCGGCCCTGACGCCCACCATCCGGCCCGTTTTGGGCGCGCGGGCCAGCGGCCGCCCCCTCGGGCAGGGCAGCGCCTGCGGCCTGCGCGCGGTCCGGGGCGAAATCGGGCGCGCCGAAGCGGCTGGGCTGTGCGGCGGTGGTGGTCAGAATGGCGTCGGGGGCCTGCCCCTGTTCAACCCATGCCATCATCGCCGAGAGCAGATCCAGATTGGAGGGGCCTTCCCCATTGCCGCAATGCGCCACCCCCGGCAGCAGGTAGAGACGTTCGAACCCGTCCACCCTCTGCGGCCCCATCTGGCGGATCATCGCCTCGTGCAGGGCCACGGTATTGGCGGGCGCGATATGCGGATCGGCCAGCCCGTGCCACAGGATCAGCTTGCCCCCCGCCCGCGCGAAGCCCGACATATCGGGATCGGTCGCATCAAAGAGCGGGTGCCGCGCGCGCAGCGCCTCCAGCGTGGCGCGGGTGAAGGCGAAGCTGGCCAGATCGGCCTCGGGGCGGGCGGGGTCGAAGGCCAGATAGCGGATCGCGGGCAGCGCGGCATTGGTGCTCATCAGCCCGTCCTGCGGCTGATCGGCGACATAGACGCCCGCCCAGTTCAGCTCCGAGCCGTAAAGCGGCTGGCCCGCCGTCAGCGGCTGGTGGGTTTCGGGGTCCGTCGGGCCTTGGTAGAACCGGCGCGCGACCTCGGCCTCGGCGGCGGTCAGGCAGGCCGAGTGGTCGCTCTGGCCTGCGGGGCAGATCAGGCTGGCGGGGTCGAAATGGCACGCGGCGGGGGTGGAGATCAGCCCGTCTTCGGCGCCGTCAAGCGCATCACAGGCCGCAAGCACCGCCTTGTGCAGCAGCGGCAAACGGTCCGAAAGCAGCGTCACCGTGCCGTCGGCGCCGGTGTTCGAGACCGCCTGCCAGCCGTGATAGAGCGTGTTCTGCACCGTAAACAGCATGGCCGGTGCACCGGCGATGATCCCGTCGAAATCCTCGGGGTAGCGCTGCGCCTCCATCAACGCCTCGCGCCCGCCATCCGAGCAGCCGTTGAAATAGGCATAGCGCGCGGGCTGGCCGTAGAAGGCGGTGATCAGCGCCTTGGCGGCCTTGGCGGTCAGATGCTGGGCGCGATAGGCGAAATCGCGGCGCTTTTGCGCATCGAGCCCCCATGCGCCGCTGTCATCGCCCGCATGGCCCATATCGGTGGCCGCCATGACAAAGCCGCCATCGGTCAGCAGGGCGCAGCCGTTCGAGGCCCCCGAGCGCAGGCTGATCCGCCCGCAAAGCCCGCCGCAGCCGACCTGTAGATAGCGCTGCGCCCATGTCCGTGTGGGCAGCAGCACCTCGAGCGTGATCGCAGGGGCCAGCGTGGCGGTGACGCGGCAGACCGCGATCCCGTCCGAGAGGGTCTCTTCGGTGGCGGTGACCGCGCTTCCGGTCCCCGCGATGGCGGCAAGATCGGTGTCGGCAAGGGCCGCGCAGCTGCGGATCGGGGGCACAGGGGCCAGCTGGCTTTGGGCGGCGGCAGGGCGCGGCACCAGCAGCGTCAGCGCCCAGAGCACAAGCAGGCTGGCCTGAACGATATATCGGGTGGAAGGGGGCATGGGTCGGGTCTTTCATAGGACAGGAAAGGTGGGGTGAGCGGGTGGAACACGGGGCGCGCGGCTACCAGATCTGCCGCGCGGCCTGTTGCAGGATCTGGGCAGGTGACAGGCCGAATTCGCGTTTGAGCGCGCTGCCGAAGCTGGTGCGGGACTGATAGCCCGCCGCACTCGCCGCCTGCATCACCGGCATGCCGCGGGACAGGGCGTGAAAGCCGATCAGAAGCCGCTCGCGGCGCAGCACCGCCCCCAGGCCGCGCCCCGTATCCTGCTGCACCTGCCGTTCCAGCGTGCGCAGGCCGATGCCGCAGGCTTTCGCAAGGGCGGGGGCGGTGCGGGTCCGCGCGGGGGCCTTGCGCATTTCGCGGCGCAGGCGGTCCAGCAGCGGGTGGGCGGGCACCAGTGGGTCGGGCACCAGCAGGTCGGGCACCAGTGGGTCGGGCGGGGGGATCGGGCGGGATGTTCCGGTCGGGCCGGTGAGGGGGGGTGCCTCGCCCGCCGCGCTTTGCGCCGAGGCCGCCAGCACCCTGTCAAGCAGCGTCAGGCCAAGGCTCATGCGCTGCATCGGGCTGGGCGCGCTGCGGATGGCCTGCGCCAGATTGCAGCTTTGCGGCGCGGGCACGAAGGGCTGCACCCACAGGTCGGCGTGCTTTGGTCCGGCAGGGGGCGGGCTGTGTTCTGCGGGCTCAGGGCTGGCGCTGGGGGGGGCGGGGGCAAGCCCGTCCACCCATTCCGTGCTGACCGCGATCGAGATCTTGGTCAGCGGGGCGCCGTGGTTTTCCTCGAACTGGTGTTCAAGCGGGCGGTTGATGCGCAGCAAAAGCCCCGCAGGCCCTTGTGCGGCATCCAGCACGCAGCGCTGCGTGGCCAGACGGAAGCGCTGGTAGCCCGAAAGCAGGATAAAGACCATCACCTTCGGCTCCAGCATCGACACGTCCGTCTCCAGCACCGCCGCGCGGGGCTCGTCCAGCACGCCCACCCGAAAATTGCCAGGATAGCGGTGAATACTCATGATGCGTCCGGTTGCCCTTTTGAATCGTCCCGTTGGGTGTCTTCCGTCGGCCGCGCCTGACCGATTGTCGGAAAAACGCAGGGCTTTGTCGGAAAACCGCCCGTGCCGCGCATGGTGCGGGGTCCGGCTTCGCTATAATAACCAAGTGAAAACATCAAGTATTCATCCGCGCCGGAGCCGCCATGTCCCGACCCTGTGTCCCGCCCCCTGTCCGTTCCGCCCTCTGGGGCCGTCTGGCGCTTGTCGCGCCGCTGTTTTGCGCGGCACCCGCGCTGGCCGAGGAGGCGGTCGTCGCCCTTGAGGAAGTGGTCGTGCGGGGCGAGGATCTGGCCCATGAGACCCGTGGCTATATTGCCGCAGGCAGCCTGAGCGCCAGCAAAACCGCCACCGCCCTGTCGCTGACGCCGCAGGTGGTGTCGGTGGTCACGGCGCAACAGATCGCCGATCAGGGCGCGCAATCGGTGGCCCAGTCCCTGCGCTATGCGCCGGGCATCCTGACCGAATATCGCGGCACCTCCAACCTGACCGACGAGACCTTCGTGCGCGGCTATTCCTATGTGCCGCGCTTTCTGGACGGGCTGGCCTTCGGGGGCAGCAGTTTCGGGCAGATCGACCCTTGGCTTCTGGAGCGGGTCGAATTGCTCAAGGGGCCGTCCTCGGCGCTTTACGGGCAGAGCAATCCGGGCGGGCTGATCGCCATGACCTCGAAACGCGCCGACGGGGCGCATCACGGGGTGGTGGAGGCCCGCACCGGCAGCGGTGCGCATGCGGGGCTGGCCTTCGACCGTGGCGGGGCGCTGTCGCAGACGCTGTCATGGCGCGTGGTCGGCACGGGGCACCGGACGCAGACGCAGGAAGAGGATGGCGAGACACAGCGCTATGCGGTCGCGCCGTCGCTGCGCTGGCACCCGCGCGAGGGTCTGACGCTGGATCTGGCGGGGCTGGTGCAGAACGAACCCGATGCGGGGCTGCGCAATTTCCGCGAGGCGGCGGGGTCGCTCTTTCCCACGGCGACCGGCGCGCTGATCCCTTGGGCGTTCAACGTGTCGGACCCGGCATGGGACAGCTCGACCCGCACCACAAAGGCGCTTTCGGCCAGCCTGACGCAGGCCCTGGGGCCGCAGACCACGCTGCGCGCCAATGCGCGGCTGTCGCGCATCCGGACGGGGTTCCGCAGCCTTGTCTGGGGCAGTCTGGCCGAGGATGGCAGGACGATCTCGCGCACGGCCTCGGGGGGCACCGAGGATCTGGATCAGGCGCTGGTCGATCTGTCGGTCGCGCATCTGGCGTATCCGGGCGGGGCCGAACACCGGCTTCTGGCGGGGCTGGACTATCGGCGCAGTACCCGTAACTACCAGTGGGGCTTCGATTATGACGCCCCCCCGATCGACTGGACGGCCCCTGTTTACGGCTATGACAGCTTCGATCTGAACAGCCGTGTCTCCGACACCACCACCCGCGCCACGCAGGCCGGTCTGTATGTGCAGGACCAGATCGCGTTCGGTCGCTGGCAGGTGACGGGCGGGCTGCGCTTTGACGATTTCTCCTCCAAGATCACCGATCACGAGGCCGCCAGCCGCAGCCGCTTTTCCGATCAGGCGCTGACCGGCCGTGCGGCGGTGCTGTATGCGTTCGACAATGGCCTGAGCCCCTATCTCAGCTATGCCACCAGCTTCGAGCCGGTGACAGAGGCCTCGGGCAGCGGCACGCCCTTCGACCCGACACAGGCCCGCCAATACGAGCTGGGCGTGAAATGGGCCACGCCGGACGGGCGCTATGTCGCGCAGGCGGCCTATTACGACCTGCGCCAGACCGGCGTGATCACCTATGACAGCGCCACCTACACGCCGCGCCAGATCGGGTGGATCGACAGCCGCGGGCTGGAAATCGAGGCGCAGGCCGAGATTGACGCGCATTGGAGCCTGCTGGGCTCGGCCTCGTGGATCGAGGCGGAGGTGGCGGATTCGGCCCGCAGCAGCGAAATCGGCAAGACGCCGGCACGGATGCCGGAACGGACCGCGGGCCTGTGGGGCAAATACCGCGCGCAGGCCGGATATGATATCGCGCTGGGGATGCGCTATATCGGGCGCTCGCAGGGCGATAGCGGCAATACATTCGAGGTGCCTGCGGTCACGCTTTATGATCTGGCGCTGGGATACGAGTTCGGGCCGGTGCTGTCGGCGCAGGATGCGATGCGGCTGCAACTGAATGTGCAGAACCTTGCCGACAAGGCCTATGTGGCCTCCTGTGCCAGCGCCTATGCCTGTTTCGTGGGCAACGAGCGCACATGGACGGCCAGCCTGCGCTACACGTTCTAAGGGGGGGGGCGCAGGATGCAAAGAGGGATGATAGCGGCGCTTCGGGGCATGGTGATGGCGATGGCGATATGGGGCGGGGCGGGGCCGCGCGCGATGGCACAGGACCACGGCACGCGGGGCACGCCCCTGCCGCAGGGCGAGACGGTGACGGCCACGCTGGAGGCCGTGCCTGCGCACTATGTGCTGGCGGCCCCTGCGGGCAGCTATGTCGAGGGGATCTTCGCGCCGGAGACCGCCGCGCAGGAGCTGGTCTTGAGGCTCCGGCAGGGGGGGCAGCCTGTGCGCCAGCTTGTGGCGGCGGTCTCGGGGCAGCAGCGCTTCCGGTTCCTGCAGCCCGAGGCGGGGGCTCTTCAGGTCAGCGGGGCGCAGGGCGGGGCCTATTCGCTGACGCTCACCCGGATCGTGCCGCCCGCGCAACAGCACCCGCCCGCGCCGGAATGGCCGAGCCCGATCATGGGGCAGATCGCCAGCCAAAGCGGCGCGCTGGAGCGGCTGTGGCCGCAGATCGTGGCGCGGGGCACGCCCTTGGTCGAAGAGACAGGGGCGGGGCTGGTGGTGACCTTCCTCTATCGCGGGGCGCAGCGCAATGTGCGGCTACTGGGCGGGCCCAGCAATGATCACGACTGGCTGGAGCGGCTTGGCGGGACCGATCTGTTCTACAAAAGCTACCGCGTGGCGCGCGATACGCGGCTGAGCTATCAGCTGGCGGTGGATGTGCCCGATATTCCCGGTCCCGCGCAGGCCCGCCGCGCGGCGCTTCTGGCGGTCGCGCAGGCTGATCCGCTCAATCCGCACCGGCTGGCACCGGCCGCCGATGCCTATATGGCGTACTCGGTGTTTGACGGGCCGGAGGCCCCCGCGCAGGCGGGCTTTCCGGCGCAGGCTCTGGCGCTTGAGTGGCAGGTCTTCGGCTCCGGACATCTGGGCAACCGCCGCGCGATCGCGCTCTATACCACGCCGGATTTCACGCCGCAGGACCCGCGCGCGGTGCTGGCCGTGGTGCTTGACGGGACAGAGGCCGCCAAGGGGATGCATCTGCCCGATGCGCTGCGCCAGCTTGCCGCCGCGCACCGCCTGCCGCCGATGGCGGTGGTCTTCGTGGACCCGATCGACGCCGCCCGTCGCGCGGCGGAGATGCCGCAGGATCCGGCCTTCGCCGCGATGCTGGCTGACGAGCTGGTGCCCCGTATCGCCGCGCAGATCGGGCTGCGGCCCGATCCGGCGCGCACGGTGCTGGTGGGCGAGAGCTTCGGTGGCCTCGCGGCGCTGCGGGTGGCGCTGGAGCGCCCCGACCGCTTCGGGGCGGTGATCGCGCTGTCGGGGTCGTATTGGTGGGCGCCCGAGCCGCGCGGACGGGCGGCGTCGTCATGGATCACCCAGCGCCTCCTACAGGCCCCGCAGATGCCACGGGTCTTTCTGGGCGCGGGGCTGTCTGAAACCGCGCGCGGCGGCGATGCGCTGGCCGGAGATATCTGGGAAAGCAACCGTCAGGTGGCCAGCGTGCTGGCGGCGCGCGGGGGCGAGGTGCTGTGGTCGCCGTGGTCGGGCGGGCATGACCGCTATGTCTGGCGCGGCAAGATCACCGAAGGGCTGATCGCGCTGTTCGGCCTGACAGGCTAGGGCGGCTTATGGCCTAGGGGCTGTGGCGATAAGCGGGCGCTGTGGAAAGTGATTTTGTCGGGTTTGAATGCCCGACAAAACGTATCAACTATTTGTTTTTGTTGACTTTTATTTTTGTTTTCCCTAGGGTCTGCCCATGACGGGCGCAGCGCAAACTCTGCCCCATGAGCACAAAGGGAACACATCATGAGCAAGTCCTGCGCCGATTGCGCCTTCTTCGAAGATCACAAAACCAATGCGGCGGCCGCCACCAGCGAGGATGCGGGCCTGTGCCGTTTCAACCCGCCGGTCTCGCAGCCCGCAGCCTCGGCGCATGGTCTGTGGCCGGTGGTGAAAACCGATGACTGGTGCGGCCATTTCGAAGCCGAATAAGGCACGGCCGACCAAGGGCGGGGGGGCCGGTCCTTGGCCCCCGGTTTTTGGCCCCCCCGGATTTTGGTCTGCAATCGTTTGTCGGCCGCCCGCTGCGGGGGCCATCCATGACAAAGAGGGCAGCCTGTTCGGGCTGCCCTCTTCTTTGGAGACAATGAAATCGGCTTTTCGCTTTTCTGACTGTTTTTGTCAAGATAAGTCCCGCCGAAATGTTCCGCCTCCGGAAGGGGCTGGGGAAGGGGCTGGGGAAGGCCCCGGAACGGGCGGTCAGGCAGGCATGGGCCAGAGATGGATGGGGCCGATCTCTTCGGGGCGGGCGCAGCCCATCAGCCCCATCGTGACGGCAAATTCATCCTTCAGGCGGCGCAGCGCCCTGGCCACGCCCATCGCGCCCTCCAGCGCCAGCGCATAGAAGAAAGGCCGCCCCACCAGCACCGCATCCGCCCCCAGCGCGCGCGCGCGAAAGACATCCTCGCCCGTGCGGATGCCGCCATCCACCAGCACAGGGGCCTGCCCCAGCGCCGCGCGGATCGCGGGCAGCGCGGTGGCGGTGGCGGGCAGCCCCTCCAGCACGCGCCCGCCATGATTGGACACGATCACCCCCGCACAGCCGCAGGCCATCGCCTGCCGCGCGGCCTCGGGGGTCAGCACCCCCTTGGCCAGAACCGGCACCGTCGAGCGCGCGCAAAGCTGTGCCAGCCCCTCCCAGCCGGAGGACTGCGCGAGAATGGCGGCAACTGTCGGGGCGGGCGGGGGCTGTGGGACGGGCGGGGGCAGCGCGTCCAGCATTACCGGTCGCAGATCCTCGGGCAGGCGGAAGCCCGCCGCGATTTCGCGGTTGCGGATCCCGTTGAGCGGCGCATCCATCGTGACCACCAGCGCCGTGGCACCGGCGTTGAGCGCGCGCAGGGCCAGCTGCTGCGTGGCCTCGGGATCGGGCTGGAGATAGATCTGGAACCAGAACGGCGCGGGGGCGATCTCCTCGGCGGGTTGCGTGCTCTGGCATGACAGCACAAACCCCGCCCCCTGCGCCGCCGCCGCGCGCGCCATACCGGCTTCGCCATCGGGATGGGCAAGGCGCTGATAGGCCATCGGGGCGATGAGCACCGGCATCTCAAGCGGCGTGCCCAGCAGCGACAGCCCGCAGTGCAGCGCCGGAATCTGCCGCCCGATCTGTGGCCGCAGAAGAGACGCGCCCCATGCCGCGCGGTTGCGGGCAATGGCCGCCCCGTCTCCGGCCCCGCCCGAGATATAGGCATAGGCGGGCGCGGACAGGACCGGTCGGGCCAGATCTTCCAGTTCATGCAGCGCGGACATGGCGACCCCTTGGATGGCTGGGAATGGGACGCGGCCGTTATAGGGGCCTGCGGGCAGGGCGGAAAGCCCCTGCCCGCATGGCTGCGCCCCCCCCCCTTCGGGGAGGGCACCTGTGGGTCAGTTGGTGTTTGCCTGACGCGCGACAACCGGCTGTTTGGTGCGGCGCAGCGCGGCCATGAAGGTGTCATCAAGGTTGAGATGGGCGCGCACCAGCGCCTCGGGGGTCAGGGCAAGCCATTGATTGAGCGAGATATCGGCGTAATGGTCGCTTTTGAACATTTCAAGGAAGCGCAGCGGCGTATCGCCGGTATTCTCGATATAATGCCCCATCGCGAAGGGGATATAGCCGACATCGCCTGCATGGATGTCGAAGGTGCGCGCATTGCCATTGGCCCCGAACACGCCCATCCGGCCGGTGCCTTCCAGATAATACTGCCATTCGTCATTATTGGGATGCCAGTGCAATTCGCGCAGCGCCCCCGGTTCCAGCTCGACCAGAGCGGCGGCGATGCTTTTGGAGACCTTGAAATTGCTGGAATCGGCAATGCGCACCGTGCCACCGGGCGAGGTGATCGGCTCTTGCGCCAGCAGTTTGTGGCTGAACGGGTTGGGCACGGTGCTGGCGCCTTTCGGGCGCACGCTGTCCAGCGCGTCGGGCACGGTCGAGGCAAAGATATATTCGTCGGAAGGGGCGGGCAGCGTGTTGAAGGTGCTGGCTGCAACGGCGAAGTTCTTGGCCAGAATATCCTTGGGAATATGCTGCATCCAGTCGCTCAGCAGGAAGGTGCTGTTTTCGTCGAAATCGCCATCATCGAAGGCCAGCAGGAATTCGCAGCCATCCGGCCCCAGCCCCTGGATCGAATGCGGAATGCCGGGCGGGAAATACCACAGATCGCCTTCGCTGACATCATCGATGAAATAGCGCCCCTCGGCATCGATTGCGGTGATGCGGGCCTTGCCGAAGGTCATATAGGCCCATTCGGCTTCCTTGTGCCAGTGCAGTTCGCGGATGCCGCCTGCCTGAAGCCGCATATCGACACCGGCGATGGTGGTGGCCACCGGCAGTTCGCGCTGGGTCACCTGATTGGTCCAGCCGCCGCTGCCATAGCGCACATGGGCATCGCCAAAGGGGAAGCGCAGATTGGGCAGGGTGCCGTTATCGGTTTTCGGCGGGTTCATCAGCTGCGGGTTGTCGTTGTTGATGACCGGATTGCGCGGGCCGGGATCGTCGCGTCCGGCATTGGGCACCGTATCGGCCAGAGCGCCCGAGGCGACAGCAACGGTTGTAAACATGCCGGTGGCCACAAAGGCCCTGCGGGTAACATCGTTCATCCTATTCCTCCATCTGGAAATCTGCCGGATGCCCCGCTGCGGGCGAAGGCAGGCCGACGGGCAAGTGGTGACCCAGACCGATTTTATAAGCAAGCTTATGAGTGGGGCATTTGTTGTGCAAAGAGTGAAAGTGAAGTCGCGTGAGCTGCGCGCGATCAGTTCAACCCCTGCGGGTAACGCGGGCGTGACGCGGGTGTGACGGGGCCGCTGTCCCCGCGCCTTACGCGATGATGCAAGATGCGCAGACCTTCAGGGTCAGGCAAGGGCGCGCTGCCCGATATCAGACAAGAGCTGGTGCCGGATGATCCATGCCTTTGACCCGCCGCCCGTGCGGCCCCGTGCCAGCCCGGTGCCAGCCCCGCTTTCGTGCGAGATCTGCCGATAATCGGCGCTTTAAACTACGAATGGCTGCTGGATCTGGTGGCCGGTGACGATCGGCGCGGCGCTATGATTTCCGGCGTGCGGGCGGGGCGTGAGACCCCTGCCGGTGGGGCGACTGCGCCGGCGGGGGGCTTGCCCCTGCCGGACAGCCCGCAGCCCCGCCCGGAACGGAGCGGGCAGGGCCTGCGGATCAGTGGCCGAACGTGTCGGCATCCGTCAGGCTGCCATCCTCGCGGCCCAGCCCGTTCAGCACGGCAAATTCCGACTCGGTCAGGGTGAAGCCGAAAATGTCGAGATTTTCCGCCTGACGACGGGCATCTGCCGATTTCGGCGTGGTGACAAAGCCGCTCTGGATATGCCAGCGCAGCACGACCTGCCCCGTGCTCACGCCATGCGCGCGGGCGATCGCCACGATGGCGGGGTCATCCAGCAGCGCGCCCGCACGGCCCAGCGGGCTCCAGCTTTCGGTGGCGATGCCTTTGGCCTCGTGCAGTTTCACCAGATCCTCGCGGCGGTGATAGGGGTCCTGCTCGATCTGGTTGAGCACCGGCACCATGCCTGCGTCAAACAGCTTCTGCAGATGGGCGGGTTTGAAATTCGACACGCCCGCCGCGCGGATCTTGCCCGCCTCGACCATCTCCAGAAGCCCCTCGAAGGCCTCCACATAGCGGTCCTGATCGGGGTTGGGCCAATGGATCAGCATCAGGTCGATATAGTCGAGCCCCAGCGTTTTCAGCGCGCGGTCGGTGGCCTCGCGCACGCCCTCGCGGCTGTGCCATTTGCGGTTGAATTTGGTGGTGACGAACAGCTCTTCGCGCGCCACACCCGAGGCCCTGAGCCCTTCGCCCACGCCCGCCTCATTGCCGTAATTCTCGGCGGTATCGACCAGCCGGTAGCCCGTTTCGATGGCCTGGGCGACGGCACGCGCGCTTTCACGGTCATCCATCGGCCAGGTGCCCAGCCCGAGACGCGGCATCTCGACGCCATTGGACAGCCGCAGGGTCGGGGCGGGGGGGATCACTGTCTTGCTCATGGAAAACTCCTTTCAAGGATCGTTACCGATCCGCAATGGAGGGGAATCTAGGAGAGTTTCCCCGATGATCCAAGGCCGCAGCGGGGGGGCTCGCGCAATTGCGAGGCGGTGACGTTCCGGCAGGCCGAGGCCGGATGTGCGGTTTTGCAGGGGCCGCAAGGCACTGGAAATAAGCGATATTCTTGGGGTCTTCTGGCGCGGTTCGGGCGGGGTTGTGACCACAAGCACATTACTCTGCGCGCGGGCGCGGCCCTCGCGGCCCTCGCGGTCTTTGGGGGGGGCGATAGGGCGTTTGGCAACGGCTCTGCGGCCTTCGGCCACAGGCAGGCCCTTGCGCGATTTGCGGGGTTTTACGGCATTCTGCCTGCAAAAGCGGCATTTGCGGCGGTTCTGCGGCTCTGTCGTCCCCCCACGCGATCGTGAACACAGGTAGTAACCGGATGCTACCTCCTGCCTGCGGGGCCGTCCCAGACTGGGGCTCCGGCGGCGCGCCTCCCTGAGGGCCTGCCCGCCGGACAGGTCAGGAGGAGGACCAGACATGCCCAAAACCACATCACGTTCGATACTCGTCACCGGTGCCGCCCGCGGGATCGGCCGCGCCATCGCGCTGCGTCTGGCGGAAGACGGCCATGATGTCGTGATCAACGATATTCCCGCCAATATGGCGGCGGCCGAGGCCGTGGCCGCAGAGATCCGCAGCCTTGGCCGCAGATCCGGCACCGCGATTGCCGATGTTTCGGACCCCGAAGAGGTGCGCGCGATGGTGGCCGAGACGGTGGCCGCGCTCGGGCGGCTGGACGGGCTGGTCGCCAATGCCGGTATCGCGCATATCCAGGGGTTGCTGGACCTTGATATCGCGGATTGGGACAAGGTGATGAATGTCAATCTGCGCGGCGTTTTCCTGTGCTATCAGGCGGCGGCACGGCAGATGGTCGCGCAGGGCGGCGGCGGCAAGATCATCGGCGCGGCCTCGATTGTGGCCTATCGGCCCTTCGCGCTTCTGGGGCCGTATTCGGCCTCCAAATGGGGGGTGCGCGGGCTGACGCAGGCCGCTGCGATGGAATGGGCCAAATATGGCATCACCGTGAACGCCTATTGTCCGGGGATTGTCGGCACCAATATGTGGGATCTGATCGACGAGAAACTGGGCGCCGAGGAGGGGCTGGCCAAGGGCGAGGCGCTGCGCAAATATGCCGGTTCGATCATGCTGGGCCGCGTGTCCGAGCCGGAAGATGTGGCCAAATACGTCTCGTATCTGGCCTCGGATGATTCCGATTACATGACCGGCCAATCGGTGATGATCGACGGCGGCATCCAGTTTTCGTGACGCCCCGATCGGGATGCGATGCGGCGCTGTGGCCCGAACCGGCCGCAGCCTCCGTCAAGGGTGGCAACGCCTTGGAAACAAACAGACAAGCGAGGGAATATGGCGAAATTCGTCCATAGTATGATCCGCGTGACGGACGAGGCGCGCGCGGTGGCGTTTTACAGCACGGCTTTCGGGCTGGCGGTGGCGGACCGACTGGAATTTGACGAGTTCACGCTGGTCTATCTGTCCAATGCGGACAGCGACTTCGAGCTGGAGCTGACCATCAACAAGGGGCGCCGCGCGCCTTATGATCTGGGCGATGGCTATGGTCATGCGGCTTTCGTGGTGGAGGATCTCGAGGCCGAACATGCCCGTCTGACAGCCGAGGGGTTCGCGCCCCGCCAGATCGTCGATTTCAAGAACGGGACCGAGCGGGTTGCGCGCTTCTTCTTTGTCGCGGACCCTGACGGCTACCAGATCGAGGTGATCGGGAAAGGAGGCCGCTTCAGATAGGAGAGGACGACCGGCGTAGGAGGCGCCGGATTTCGGGAGGAGGAACCCCATGAAAACGAAGAATAAAAACGTGTTGCTGGGCAGCACGTCAACGGCGCTTGTCGCGGCGGTGTTCGGCAGTGCCGCAGCGGCCAATGTCGGGCAGGGGCTGGGCCGGCATGAGTCAAGCCGCATCATCTTGTTGCGCATGTTGCGGGTGATGTTCCCGCACCCGTCCTTCAGCGATGCCCCTTACGAGCGCTGCGCCAAGGCGCTGATTGCCGATGCGCGCCAGACGCCCGGACAGAAGATCGCCTTTGCGGCGGCGCTCGACAATCTGGCCGATGAGGGCTTTGCCGATCTGGGCGATGACGCGGCGCTGGCCTATCTGCGCAAGATCGAGAAAACCGGCTTTTTCCAGCTTGTCCGCGCCAAGGCGGTGGTCACGCTTTATGACGACGCGGAGGTCTGGCAGGCGCTTGGCTATGAGGGCGCGAGTTTCGATCAGGGCGGTTACATCGACCGCGGGTTCAACGATCTCGACTGGCTGCCCGAGCCACGGATCGAGGAATATGACGGGCAAGAGGGAGGCCAGCCATGACACAGCCGAAGCTGAAAGAGATCGCACTGGATGAAGAGGCCGTGGTCATCATCGGCTCGGGCGCGGGCGGCGGCACGCTGGCCTATGAGCTGACCCGTCAGGGGATCGCATGCGTGGTCCTTGAGGCGGGGCCCCATCTCAGGCCCGAGGACTGGATCAATAACGAATGGGAAGCCTTCAACCAGATGGCGTGGCTGGACCCGCGCACCACATCGGGCTCGTGGCGGGTAGCGCGCGATTTCCCCAATCTGCCGGCATGGATCGTGAAGGCCGTGGGCGGCACCACCACCCATTGGTCGGGCGCGACCCCGCGCTTCAAGGCGCATGAGTTCAGGGCCGCCTCGACCTATGGCGCGGTCGAGGGGGCTTCGCTGCTGGACTGGCCGATCACGCTTGAGGAGATGGAGCCCTATTACGACCGCGCCGAGAAGGCGATGGGCAGCACCCACCGGCACGGGCGTCCCGCGCTTCCGGCCAATAACAATTACAAGGTCTTCGCCAACGGGGCCGAGCGCGTGGGCTACAGGATGTATGCCACCGGCCCCTATGCCACCAATGCCGAACCCTATGACGGGCGTCCGGCCTCGGTGCAGGACGGGTTCAACTTTCAGGGCGACAAGAACGGCTCCAAATGGTCCACCCTTGTGCGCGAGATCCCCCGCGCGCTGGAGACCGGCCTTCTGGATCTGCGCCCCGACAGCACCGCCATCCGCATCACCCACGGCAAGGACGGGCGGGCGGATGCGGTGATCTATATCGATGGCGCGGGCCATCTGCAGCGGCAGGCGGCGCGGGTGGTCTGTGTTGCGGGCAATTCCATCGAATCCGCGCGGCTGCTTCTGCTGTCGGACAGTCCGCGCTTTCCGACGGGGCTGGCCAATGGATCGGATCAGGTGGGGCGCAACTATATGCGCCACCTCACCGGCTCGGTCTATGCGCGCTTCGACAAGCCCGTGCGGATGTATCGCGGCGAGACGATGGCGGGGATCATTGCCGACGAAAGCCGCTTTGACCCCGCGCGCGGCTTTGTCGGCGGCTATTATATGGAGACCATCGCGCTGGGGCCGTCTTTCCTTGCGGCCTTTGTCGAGCCGGGGGCCTGGGGGCCGGAATTTGCCAAGATCATGGAGGCTTATGCCAATACGGCGGGCATGTGGATCGTGGGCGAGGACATGCCGCAGGCCAGCAACCGCGTGACGCTTTCGGGCACGGTGCGCGACCAGTGGGATCTGCCGGTGGCCAATGTGCATTTCGACGACCATCCCAATGATGTCGCCATGCGCGACTATGCCTATGCCCATGCCGAAAAGCTCTATGAGGCGGTGGGCAGCACCGGCACGCATCGCACGCCGCCTTACCCTTCGACGCATAACCTTGGCACCCTGCGCATGAGCGCACGGCCCGAGGAGGGCGTGGTGGACCGCAATGGCCGCGCGCATGAGGTCGCCAATCTCTTTGTCTCGGACGGGTCGCAGATGACCACGGGGGCGGCGGCGAACCCGACGCTGACCATTGTCGCGCTGGCCATGCGTCAGGCGGATTATCTGGCGGGCGCGCTGAAACGCGGCAACCTGTAACGCGGGTCGGGCCATCCGGCCCGCCGCTTTTTGCCAAGGGAGGACAGGAAGATGTGCAAGCTTTTCGTCGGAGCCAGATCCGATCTGTGGGAAAGCCAGACGCGGTCGATCCGCATGGAGGGCATGGTGACCTCGGTCCGGCTGGAAAAGGCGTTCTGGATGGTGCTGGAGGAAATCGCCGAACGTGACAGCATGAATGTGCCGCAGCTCCTGCATCAGCTTTATAATGAAAGCCTTGATGAGGGTCATGATATCGGCAATTTCACCTCGTTTTTGCGGGTCTGCTGCCTGCGCTATATCGACCTGCGATTACACGGGCTGGTCCAGCAGACGATCGAAGGCTCGACCCTGCCGGTCGAGGAGGTGCTTGACCGCGAGGGCGAGATCCATGCCCGCCGTATGGCCCGCAGTCTTGATCGCAGTCTGGATCGGGGGCTGGCCCGCCGTGGCGGGGCCGACCGCGCGCATTGAGACAGGCCGAAAGGGGCCCTCGCGGGGCTGCCTTGCGGCGCAGGGATCGGGCGGGGCCCCGAGGCGGGACCGGCTTGCGGCAGGATGCAGGTGGCAGGGAGGAAGACGGCAGGGGAGGGCGGCAAAGGCCCGCACGCGCCTGTGACCGGCCTGCGAGCCGCGATGCCCCGCGCGAGATTCCGTTTCGATTGCTTTGCCTGACGCGGAACATATGGCGCGGTTTATGATCCATATCGGGTGATTTTCCTTATATACGCGGCATAACTTGCGTTAATTCGGGAAAATCTTTTTATAGGCGGCATTCACCCTTCTGCGAGTTGGAGCCCGATATGATCCTGCCGAAAGTCTTTGGCGCGCGTTCCCTGCGCGCTGTTCCGCGTGGCCTTGCGGCCCTGACGCTTGTGCTTTGCGGCTTTGTCAGCCCCGCCGCGGCGCAAGACCGCGAAATTCTCAATGTCTCTTATGATATCGCGCGCGAACTCTATGCCGCGCTCGATCCCGTGTTCATCAAGCAATGGCAGGACACGCATGGCGAAAGCCTCGAGGTCAAGCAAAGCCATGCCGGTTCCTCCAAACAGGCCCGCGCCATCTTGCAGGGCCTGAAGGCCGATCTGGTGACCTTCAATCAGGTGACCGATGTGCAGGTGCTGGCCGATCGGGGCTTTGTCGACAAGGACTGGCAGCAGGCCCTGCCCAATAACGCCTCGCCCTATTACTCGCTGCCCGCCTTTCTGGTGCGCGGGGGCAATCCCAAGGGCATCAAGGACTGGGATGATCTGGTGCGCGACGATGTGAAGATCGTCTTCCCCAATCCCAAAACCTCCGGAAACGGGCGCTATACCTATCTGGCCGCCTATGCCTATGCGCTGGACAAATTCAACGGTGATGATGCGGCGGCGCAGGATTTCGTGCGCAAGATGCTGAAAAACGTCGTGGTTTTCGATACCGGCGGGCGCGGGGCCACCACCAGCTTTGTCGAGCGCGGTCTGGGCGATGTGCTGATCACCTTCGAGGCGGAGGTCGAGAATATCCGTGCCGCCGAAGCTCCCGGTGCCTATGAGCGCGTGGTGCCGAAAGTGTCGCTGCTGGCAGAATTCCCCGTGGCGCTGGTGCGCAAGGTGGCCGAGGAAAAAGGCACCACCGATGTGTCGGAGGCCTATCTGAACTTCCTCTATTCGCCCGAGGCCCAGCGGATCATCGCCTCGTTCAACAACCGCGTCCACGACCCTGAGGTGGTTCGGGAAACGGCGGATAAATTCCCCGAGGTGCGGCTGATCAAGGTCGAGGATGTCTTCGGTAGCTGGGACGAGGCCCAGAAGACCCAGTTCGGGGATGGCGGCACGCTTGACAGGCTGATGCGCCGCTGATCCTGCCCGATAGGCCCCGCCCGTGCATCTTGCAGGGGCGGGGCTTTGCCCTTGGGCGCTGTGCCCCCCTACGCTGTGCCCCCTCAATACGCTTTGTCCCTCTGAAAGGTCTGCGATGCTGCGCGCCCGTTCTGCCCCCCGAAGCCGGTCTGCCCCCCATATCCTGCCCGGATTCTCGCTTTCGCTGGGGGTCTCGGTGCTGTTTCTGTGCCTGATCGTGCTGCTGCCGGTCAGCGGGCTGTTGTGGAATCTCGGCAAGCTCGGTCCTGCCGATTATCTGCAGGTCATGGGCTCGGAGCGTGTGCTGACCGCGCTGCGGGTGACCTTTACGGCCGCCGCCGCCGCGACGGCGGTCAATGCGGTCTTCGGGCTGCTTCTGGCATGGGTGCTGACGCGCTACCGCTTCCGGGGCAGGGGGGTGATGGATGCGCTGGTCGATCTGCCCTTCGCACTGCCCACGGCGGTGGCGGGCATCGCGCTGGTGGCGCTTTATGACAAATCCGGCTGGGTTGGCGGGGTGCTCGACAGGATGGGCCTGCAGGTGGCCTATACGTGGTGGGGCATCGTGATTGCGATGATCTTCACCTCGATCCCCTTTGCCGTGCGCGCCATCCAGCCCGCCATCGAAGAGCTGGACCCCGCCGAGGACGCCGCCGCCCTGACGCTGGGCGCAAGCCCGTGGCAGCGGTTCCGGCTGGTGGCGCTGCGCCCGCTTCTGCCCGCGATCCTGACCGGCACGGGGCTGTCTTTCGTGCGTTCGCTGGGGGAGTTCGGCGCGGTGATCTTTATCGCCGGAAACCTGCCCTACAAGACCGAGATCGCCTCGCTGCTGATCCTGATCCGGCTTGACGAGTTCGATTATCCGGCAGCGGCGGCGATTGCGGGCACGCTGCTGGCGGTGTCGCTGGTGCTGCTGGCGGTGATCAATATCGCCCAGACCCGTCTGCAATCCTATCTGCGCGTGGAGGGCTGATCCGTGGCACGTCGTTTTCTGATCGCCGTGGCGATGCTGTTTCTGGCCGCGATGGTGGGCCTGCCGGTGGCCGCCATCTTCTACCGCGCCTTTGCCGAGGGCTGGGGCCGGTATGTGGCCGCGATCCTCGACCCCGAGACGCTGGCCGCGATCCGGCTGACGGTGGTGGCCGCGCTGATCGTGCTGCCGCTCAATATCGTCTTCGGGCTGGCCAGCGCATGGGCCATCGCGCGCTACCGTTTTCCGGGGCGGCGCATCCTGCTGGTGCTGATCGAGATGCCCTTTGCCGTCTCGCCGATCGTGGCGGGGCTGTGCTTTCTGTTGATCTATGGCGCCTATGGTCCGGTGGGCGCGCTGCTGGAGCCCTTGGGGGTGCAGCTGATGTTCAACCTCACCGGCATCGTGCTGGTGTCGCTTTTCGTGACCTCGCCTTTCGTGATGCGCGAGATCCTTCCGGTGCTGATGGTGACGGGCGAGGACGAGGAAAAGGCCGCGCTGACGCTGGGCGCGAATGGCTGGCAGATCTTCCGCTTCGTCGTGCTGCCCAATATCTCGTGGGGGCTGGCCTATGGCACCGTGCTGACAATGGCGCGGGCGATGGGGGAATTCGGCGCGGTCAGCGTCGTCTCGGGGGCGATCCGTGGCGAGACGATGACCCTGCCGCTGCAGATCGAGCTTCTCTATAACGACTATAACGCGACCGGCGCGTTTGCGGCGGCGACGGTGCTGACGGGGCTGGCGCTGGTGACGCTGGCGCTGCGCGGCCTGCTGGAACGTTTCGGCCCGAGGAGGGCACATTCATGAGCTTCGACATTCACGATATCCGCAAATCCTTCGGCGGGACAGAGGTGCTCAGGGGCGTCTCCCTGAGCCTGCAGAAGGGCGAGTTTATCGCCCTGCTGGGCCCGTCCGGCTCGGGCAAGACCAGCCTTCTCAATATCGTGGCGGGGCTTGCGCATGCCGATGCGGGGCGGCTGGTGATGGACGGGCGCGATATCACGCGGCTGCCTGCGGGCCAGCGCCATTTCGGCATGGTGTTCCAGAGCTATGCGCTGTTCCGCCATATGACGGTGGCGGAGAATATCGGCTTCGGGCTGCGGGTCATGAAGAACGGGCCGTCGCGCTCCGAGATCGCCATGCGGGTGCGCGAGTTGCTGGAGATGATCGAACTGCCCGATCTGGGCGCGCGCTATCCGGCCCAGCTGTCGGGCGGTCAGCGCCAGCGGGTGGCGATGGCGCGGGCGCTGGCCCCGCGTCCGCAGCTTCTGCTGATGGACGAGCCGTTTAGCGCGCTGGATGCCGAGGTGCGGGTGGCGCTGCGCGATCAGGTGCGCGCCTTGCAGCGCCGCGCCGGTGTGGGGGCGATCATGGTCACCCATGACCGCGCCGAGGCCGATGCGCTGGCGGACCGGATCGCGATCATGGATCAGGGGCTGATCACCCGGATCGAGACGCCCGCACCTGTTGTGGCACCCGCCGTCACGCCCGTGGTCGCACCCGTCGTGGCACCCTGAACCGCCTCTCCTCTGTCCTGCAAAGGGCCGCTCGGGCGGGCAATCATGCGCCCCCGCGAAGCCGCAGCGCGGGGCGCATAGGCCGCGCGCGGATCAGGGCTGCGCGCTGCGCCTGCCCCTTTGACAGGCTCGGCGCGCGCATTGTCGCATAACGGGCCATCTCCAGCCGGTAAGCCTTGTGCCCTTCGGGACGGACAGCCCCGCGACCACCCGCAGCAGGCTGGTTTTTCCGGCACCGCTCGGGCCGCACAGGCGCAGGGTCGTGCCCGCGCAAACCCGCAGGTTCAGGCTCTGGAAGCGCGGCGCGCCCTGTCCCTCGCCCGGCAGGGTGATCTTGGTGCGGTGACCTACCTCTGCGGGCAGGCTGGGTGGGGGCTGGGGCTGCGGGCGCGCTCAGGGCAGAGGGCGCGGGTTTGCGGGTCGGGTTGCGGGTCGGGCTGCGGGGCAGGCGGTCTCCAGAAGCTGCCCGCGCCACGCCCGGAAGGCGGCGGTGGCATAGCCCTTGCGGCTGGCCAGACAGGTCTCGACCGGCCCCAGCGCAAGGCTGTTCACCGGCCCCAGATGGCCCAGCAGACCGGCCACCGATTGCGGCATCACCGACAGGCAGCTTCCGGCGACCGTGCAGGCATACATCAGGTGATACGAGCCCACCTCCTGCACCTGCGCCCTGCGCCCTGCCTGGTGCAGCCAGTCCTCGCCATAGCGACGATAGCTACAGCCCTGCGCGAAGGCGGCCAGACGGTCAAGCCGCAGATCCTGCGCGTTTTGCACCGGCGGGTGATCGGGCGGCAGCAGCAGCCGCAGATCCTCGCGGTAGAGCGGGCAGAGATCGAGATCCTGCATTGGCCCCCAGCCTTCGGGCGGGGCCGCCACCAGCGCGCAATCCACGCGGTTCGCGCGCAGCGCCGCCAGCAGGGGCGCGCTTGGCGCGGCCGAGATTTCCAGCGCCACGTCCGGCCACGCGCTGGCAAATGCCGCCAGCGGCGCGGCCAGACGGCTGGCCAGCGCGGCCTCCATCGCCCCCAGCCGCAGCCGCCCGCTCGGGCTGTCGGGATGCAGCTGCTGGCGGGCCTCCTGCGCAAGCCCGAGGATCTGCTCGGCATAGGTCAGAAAGAGGCGCCCCTGTTCGGTCAGGCCCATCCGCTTGCCGTCGCGGTCGAAAAGCGCCACCCCCAGATCGCTTTCAAGCTGCTGGATGCGGGTGCTGATATTGGAGGGCGCGCGCCCCAGACGGGTGGCGGCGCGCGTCACGCTCTGTTCGGCAGCCGTGGTGCGGAAAATGTCGAGCGCGGCCAGATCCATTGCGGTCTCCCCCTTGTCAATGCGTGGGTAGTATTCTCTAATACGAAATGAAAGTAAAATATGATTCCTGATATATGAACAAAAAACGCGCCCCTTCCGGCCCTCCGGCCCTCCGGTGTTTCGGAACGGGCGCGCGGGAGGGAGGCGCGAATGGAACGGACCGAGGCTCTGGCGCGGCTGGGGATTTCCCATCCTGTGCTGCAGGCGCCGATGGCGGGGGTGTCCACGCCCGCGCTGGCGGCGGCGGTGTCGAATGCGGGCGGGCTTGGCGCGCTCGGGCTGGGGGCTTGCGATGTGCAGGAGGCGCGGGCGATGATCCATGCGCTGCGGGCGCGCACGCAGGCGCCGTTCAACGTGAATTTCTTCGCCCATCGCCCGCCTGTGCCCGATCCGGCGCGCGAGGCCGCATGGTGTGACGCGCTGCGCCCCTATTTCGCGCAATTCGGGGCGGCCCCGCCGGTCCGCCTGCGCAGGCTGTATCGCAGCTTTGCCGAGGATCCGCAGATGCTGGCGATGGTGCTGGAGGAAAAGCCTGCGGTGGTCAGCCTGCATTTCGGCCTGCCGCCCGCCCCCGTGATCGCGGCGCTGAAGGCGGCGGGGATCGTGCTGCTGGCCAGTGCGACCAGTCTTGCCGAGGCCCGACAGATCGCGGCGGCGGGCATCGATATGATTGTGGCGCAGGGGATCGAGGCGGGCGGGCATCGCGGGGTGTTCGCCCCCGAGCGCGCGGATGAGGGGCTTGGCACATTGGCGCTGACCCGCCTGTGCGTGCGCCATTGCGATGTGCCGGTGATTGCGGCAGGCGGCATTATGGACGGGGCGGGGATCGGGGCGGCGCTGCGCCTTGGGGCGGTGGCCGCACAGCTTGGTACGGCCTTTATCGGCTGTCCGGAATCGGCGGCGGACCCCGCCTATCGGGCGGCGCTTGAGGCCGTCAGAGAAGGGGGGGCCGCCTGCGAGCCTCCCGCCTTCGAGCCCCCCGCCTGCGAGACCGGAACCGCCCATACCGTGCTGACCGACCTGATTTCGGGGCGACCGGCACGGGTGCTGGCCAACCGCTTTTCGGATCTGGCGCGGCCCCTGGCGGGGCAGCGGCCTGCGGCCTATCCGCTGGCCTATGATGCGGGCAAGGCCCTGCATGCTGCGGCCAGCGCCCGCGGGGTCTCGGGGTTCGGGGCCTATTGGGCGGGGCAGGGCGCGCCCCTTGCCCGTGCGCTGCCCGCCGCCACCCTTGTGGCCAGACTGTTGCAGGAATTGCGCGCGGCCCCCGCCTGAGGGCGGCTTACCAGCCGACCGTCAGTTTCTGGCGCGGGCGCGGGGCCAGTTCGACCAGATCCAGCATCGCCACGGCGAAATCCGCATAGGAAATCGCCGACCGCCCGTCGCTTCGGGTCACAAGCCGGTCGCGGCCCAAGGCATAGCGGCCCGTCCGCGCCGCCTCCAGCAGCAGGGCCGCCGGACGCAGGCAGATCCAGTCGGCCTGCGGATATGTGTCCAGCAGCCTGTCCTGCGCCGCGCAGGCCGTGGCGATCGGGCGCACCGCCTCGGGCAGGAAATCCGGGGCGCTCAGCACGGTATGCCCGCTGTCATCGGCCAGCAGAAGCGACGCCGCCCCGCCGGTGATATAGGCGCGCCGGTCCGCCGCCTGCGCGGCCTGCAGAACGGTGCGTGTCATCGGCACCAGCGCCGCTTCCGAGCCTTCGGCGGGGCGCAGGGCGGAGAGGGTCGCATCATGCGCGGCCACCAGCGCGGCCAGAGGCTCTGGCGCGGCCAGCACATCAAGGGCTGCGGCTGCGACCTGCGGCGGCAAAGGGGCCAGCGCCGCCGGATTGCGGGCGCAGGCGGTCACCTGATGCCCGCGCGCAAGCGCCTCGTTCAGATAGCATTGCCCGACCATTCCGCTGGCACCAAGCACGAGTAGTTTCATAGGGATCTCCTTTGGGGAAGGTTGGCGGGACGGGGGCGCCTGCCCGTCCGGCGATTCATCTTGACGTCGAGATAAATCGTCGGAAGCTTGACGTCAAGATAAATTGCACCCCGCGTTTACGGCGTGCCGTGGGCGTGCCCACAGGTCACAGGTCGGGGCAGGCGTTCCGTTGGCGCATCGGCTACGGGGGCAGGCCGCCACCCCTCTTGAGGGCCGCGATGGTCCGATCCCGCCTGTTTCCCCCGGTCTCCGGGCGGCTGGTCGGGCGTCCATGCCCAGCTATGTCTCTCTGTCGGGCGGGAGGGTGGCCTATGAGCCGCGGCAGGACATCCGCAACGGGGGGCGGTGGTGCGCCACCCGCATGAGGCCGGCTCGGATCTGGGGGAGAGGTCCAAAGAGATGGCAGGCGGAGAACAGGCGCTGAAAGCGGGCGGTCCGGCCAACAGGATGAACCCGTTCGCGGCACACTAGGCGCAGGGCCGCCCGCGTCTTGCCCTGCGGTGCCGAAAGGTCTGGTGGTGCGAAGGTGTGGCGGTGCGAAGGTCTGCGGGCGCGGGTCTAGCGGGCGAGCGGGCGGAAGCTGACCTGCGTCAGCAACCACGACCGGAACGCCTCGACCGCCGCGCCGCGCCCTTCCGGTGTGACGATGTAATAGGCCTGTTCGGTCGAATGCGGCAGATCCAGCACCACCTGCAACGCGCCTGTCGCCAGCTCGGCCTCTACCAGATAGCGCGGCAAAAGCGCATAGCCCAGACCGGCTTTGGCGGCCTCGATGGTCAGCGAGAACTGGTCGAACCAATGCCCCTCCCTGACCGTGGGCGGGGTCAGGCCGGCGGTGGCGAACCAGTCCGCCCAGAGCGTCGGGCGGTCGTTCAGATGCAGCTTGGGGGCTGTGACCAGATCGGCCACGCAAACGGGGCGGTTCTGGCGCAGCGCGCCCCCCGCCACCGGCAGCACGATCTCGCTGCACAGATAGGTGCAGACCGCCCCGGGCCAGAGCGGCTGGCCGTAATGGATCGCCAGATCGCATTGGGTGGCGGCGAAATCGAAAATATCGCGCCGCGTGGTGACATCGACGGTGGTGTCGGGATGGGCGGCAAGATAGGTGCCAAGCCGTGGCAGCAACCAGCGCTCGGCAAAGGTGGGCAGGGCGTTGATGGCCAGCATGCGGCGGCCCGGGGGGATCGACTGCGCATGGCGCATCGTGCTTTCGGCCATTTTCAGCAGCCGCTCGACCGCGTGCAGGAAACGCTGGCCCTCGGGGGTGGCGGCCACCTTGCCGGGCATGCGCTCGAACAGGTCGAAGCCGATCTGCGTCTCCAGCTCGCGGATCTGGCGGCTGACCGCGCTTTGGGTCAGCGACAGTTCCTCGGCGGCGCGGGTGAAATTGCCATGCCGTGCCGCACTTTCGAAGGTTTGCAGCATCTTCATATCGGGCAGGTTGCGACGCGCGAGCATAGGGGCCGGTCTTCCTTGTGGTTGCGCGGTCCGGCCTAGCAGATTCTGCCGCCGCTGTCCTGTGGTATTGGCCGGTTGTTTGGGGCCGGTTGTTTGGGGGAGGGGGCGCGGAGGGCTATACGGGCCTGCGGCTTTGCCATGCGGTTCCGGAATGGGGGTAGTCCGAACCCTTGTTGGGCGTGCGCGAGAAAGGCGGCTAGGGTGGGGCCCAACGCGGCAAAACCACCGCAGCAAAACCACCACGGCAAGACCCGAACCGAAAGCGGAGCAAGGCGATGACCCGGACCCATACCCCCCCCGACGAGATCCGCGCGCGGTTCGCCCGCGCCATGTCGGCGATGTATCGCGCCGAGGTGCCCGCCTATGGCACGCTGGTCACGCTGGTCGAGACGGTGAATGCGCAGGCGCTGGCGGGGGATGCCGCCCTTGCCGCCCGCCTTGCCACCACCGGCGAGCTGGCGCGCATCACCGAGGAGCGTCATGGCGCGATCCGTCTGGGCACCGCCGCCGAGCTGGCCACGATGCGCCGCCTGTTTGCGGTGATGGGCATGGTGCCGGTGGGCTATTACGACCTGTCGGTGGCGGGGGTGCCGGTCCATTCCACGGCCTTCCGCCCTGTCGATCCGGCGGCGCTGGCGCATAATCCGTTCCGCGTGTTCACCTCGCTGCTGCGGCTGGAGCTGATCGCGGATGTGGCGCTGCGCGAGGCGGCGGCCGATATTCTGGCGCAGCGCCGGATTTTCACGCCCGACTGTCTGGCCCTGATCGCGCGGGCCGAGGCCGAGGGCGGGCTGACCGCGGCCGAGGCGCGGCAGTTTGTCACCGAGGCGCTGGAGACCTTCCGCTGGCACGAAGAGGCCAATGTCACCGCCGGTCTCTATCACCGCCTGCATGAGGCGCACCGGCTGGTGGCCGATGTGGTGGCGTTCAGGGGGCCGCATATCAACCACCTGACGCCGCGCACGCTGGATATCGATGCGGTGCAGGCGCGGATGCCGGACGAAGGCATCACCCCCAAGGCGGTGATCGAGGGCCCGCCTGCGCGCCGCGTGCCGATCCTGCTGCGCCAGACCTCGTTCAAGGCGCTGGAGGAGCCGGTGGCGTTTCTGGCGCCGGAGGGCGTGGCGCCGGAAGGGACGACGCCGGAAGGGCAGGCGCCGGAGGGCATGAGCCGGGGCCGCCATACCGCCCGTTTCGGCGAGATCGAGCAGCGGGGTCTGGCGCTGACCAGCAAGGGGCAGGCGCTGTATGACCGGCTGCTAGCCGAGACCCGCGCCCGCGTCACCCCCAAGGCCGATGGCTCGAATGCGGCGCAGTATCTTGCCACGCTCAGTGAGGTTTTCGCCGCTTTCCCCGACGATCTGGACAGTCTGCGCCTGCAGGGGCTGGGCTATTTCCGCTATACGCCCACCGGCCTTGCGGCCCAGACCGATCTCACGCGACCGGCTGCCGAGCTGGTGGCGGCGGGGGTGCTGCGCGCCGATCCGATCACCTACGAGGATTTCCTGCCGGTCTCGGCGGCGGGGATCTTCCAGTCCAATCTGGGCGATAGCGCGGCGCAGACTTTCGAGGCCAATCCCAACCGCGCCCGTTTCGAGGCCGATCTGGGCGCGCCGGTCATCGACCTGCACCAGCTTTATGCCGAGGCCGAGGCCGCCTCTCTGGCGCGCGCACGGGCCGCATTGGCGCAAAGCCCCCATCCGCCCGCCGCCCGCCCGCCTGCGCGGGACGCAGGGCCGGACTGACCCCGCTGGCAGGATGCGGGCCACCCGCGGCCCTGCCTCTCCCTACAACATGGCCCCCACAACATGGCCCCGAAAATACCGCCCCACAGGGCGCTGCGCGGGCCGCTCCCGATCATGAAAGGACCGATCATGCTGAGCAAACCCCTCTCTACCGTCACCCGTGACACGATGGCCGCCTGTGGCGTGACCAGCGGCCTCGAGGCCGGAGACATGACCGTGCTGTCGCCGGTGACGGGCACGGCCGTGGCCTCGCTGAAACCCCATAGCGTGGCCGAGGCGCAGGCGATGGTGGGCAAGGCACAGGCGGCCTTCCGCCAATGGCGTCTGGTGCCCGGTCCGCGCCGTGGCGAGCTGGTGCGGCTCTATGGCGAGGAGCTGCGCAAGGCCAAGGAGGATCTGGGCCGGATGGTCTCGATCGAGGCGGGGAAATCGCCCTCGGAGGGGTTGGGCGAAGTGCAGGAGATGATCGATATCTGCGATTTCGCCGTCGGCCTGTCGCGCCAGCTTTACGGGCTGACCATCGCCACCGAGCGCGCCGGTCACCGGATGATGGAAACATGGCATCCGCTGGGGGTGGTGGGGGTGATCACCGCCTTCAACTTCCCCTGTGCGCCGTGGTGCTGGAACACCGCGCTTGCGCTGGTCTGCGGCGATCCGGTCATCTGGAAGCCCTCGGAAAAGACGCCGCTGACGGCGCTGGCCTGTCAGGCGGTGTTCGAGCGGGCTCTGGCGCGGTTTGGCGCGCAGGCCCCCGAGGGGCTGTCCCAGGTGCTGATTGGCGGGCCGGAGCTGGGGGAGGTGCTGGTGGAGCACGAGAAGGTCGCCCTGATCTCGGCCACCGGATCGACCCGCATGGGCCGGACCGTCGGCCCGAAAGTGGCGGCGCGCTTTGGCAAGTGCATCCTTGAACTTGGCGGCAATAATGCGGGCATCGTCTGCCCTTCGGCGGATCTGGATATGGCCCTGCGCGCCATCGCCTTCGGCGCGATGGGCACGGCGGGCCAGCGCTGCACCACCCTGCGCCGGCTGTTCGTGCATGAAAGCATTTATGACCAGCTCGTGCCCGCGCTGAAAAAGGCCTATGCCTCGGTCAGCGTCGGCAACCCGCTGGAAAGCACCGCCCTTGTCGGGCCGCTGATCGACCAGCGCGCCTATGACAGCATGCTTGGCGCTTTGGCCGAAGCCCGCGATCTGGGCGGTGTGGTGCATGGCGGCACCCGCGAAAGCGTCGGCCCCGACACCGCCTATTACGTCAAGCCCGCGCTGGTCGAGATGCCCGCGCAGGCAGGCCCCGTCAAACGCGAGACCTTCGCCCCGATCCTCTATGTGATGAAATACAGCGATTTCGACGCGGTGCTGGAGGCGCATAATGATGTGGGGGGCGGGCTGTCCTCGGCGATTTTCACCACCGATCTGCGCGAGATGGAGACCTTCCTGTCGGCGCGTGGCTCGGATTGCGGCATCGCCAATGTCAATATCGGCACATCGGGGGCCGAGATCGGCGGCGCCTTCGGGGGCGAGAAGGAAACCGGCGGCGGGCGCGAATCCGGTTCGGATGCGTGGCGGGCCTATATGCGCCGCGCCACCAATACCATCAACTACTCGAAAGACCTGCCGCTGGCGCAGGGGGTTGTCTTCGATATCGGCTAGGCCTTCGGGCGCTGCGGCCTTCCGATCGTGGGGGTGCTGCCGGGCCATCAGGTCCGGCAGAGCGCGTTCGGGCGCTCAGTCGAGCACCTCCGATTCCTGCCGGAACCAGTCCAGAAACCGCGCCAGCGCGGGGTCGGGGTCATGGTCGCGCGGCCAGACCAGATAATACATCGCATCGCCCTCCTGATCGTTTGGCGGATCGGGCTGTGCGGGGCCAAGCTGCACCAGCCTGCCGCTGGCGATCTCGGGGCGGGCCAGAAACTCGGGCAGAAGGGCCGCGCCGAAGCCCGCCACGGCGGCGGCCTGCAGGCTGAGGAACTGGTCGAACAGCATGCCGTGCAAATGGCCGGGGCTGACGGCCTGACGCTCGAACCATGTCTCCCACGCGCCGGGGCGGCTTTCCAGATGCAGCAGCGGCACGTTCAGCAGCGCCGCGACCTCGGTGGGGGCTGCCGGTGCAAGGGCCGGAGCGGCCACCGGCACGAGCCGGTCATAGGCCAGCGGCAGATACGCCACCCCCGGCCAGTCCTGAATGCCGAAATACACCGCCATATCGAATTTCTCGCGCGCGAAATCGACCCGCGCCAGCCGTGTGCTCTGGTTGATCAGGATCTGCGGATGGTGGCGCAGGAACCGCGCGATGCGCGGCCACATCCAGTGCAGGCCGAAGGTGGTGGGCAGGGCGATATTGAGGCTGTTGCTTTCGCCGCCCGCCTTCAGGCGCAGGCTCGATTGCGCCAGATCATCGAGCGTGGCACGGATCGAATGCGCATAGCGTTCGCCGGAGGCGGTCAGTTTCAGCCCCTTGCCATCGCGCACCAGCAGCGTGACGCCCATCTGCTCTTCCAGCACTTTCAACTGGCGGCTCACCGCCGAGGGCGTCAGCGCCAGATCCTCGGCGGCGGCCACCGCCGAGCCAAGCCGGTCCACGGCTTCCAGCGCGCGCAGGCAACTGATCGAGGGCAGGAAGCGTCTTTGGGTCGACATAGACGAAAAACTCCAATCATGGTGAGTTTAACTCGCTTTTCGTGGCGCGAAAATGCGGCGTATCCTTCAGGGACTATAGCCTTACAGGCAGGGGGTTTCTACCGCGGATCGTCAGGGCTTTGCCGGATCGGGGCAGGGCCCCCTGTGTGGAGATTTATGAAACTCTGCGCCCGTCAGATGTCTGCGCCCGTCGGATGTCTGCCCCTGCCAGCGCAACCGGCCCAAGCGCCGCAAAAGCAAAGGAGAGCATCAGATGCGTGCCGAGACGAACCTGTGGACGACCTCCTGCCGCGAAAGGGTCACCTGCCCGCCGCTGGCGCAGGATCTTCGGGCCGATCTGGTGGTGATCGGTGCGGGCTTTACCGGCTGTTCGGCGGCGCTGGAGGCGGCGGGGCGCGGGGCCTCGGTGGTGGTGCTCGAGGCGAAGACCCTTGCGCATGGCGGGTCGGGGCGCAATGTGGGGCTTGTGAATGCCGGTCTCTGGCTGCCGCCCGAAGCGGTGGTGAAGGCGCTGGGGGCCGAGGCGGGCGGGCGGCTGCTACAGGTTCTGGGCGCGGGCCCCGCCGCGGTGTTCGAGCGGATCGAGACGCATGGGATCGACTGCGAGGCCACCCGCAACGGCACGCTGCATCTGGCCCATGCGCCCGCAGGGCTGCGCGATCTGCAAAGCCGCCTGCGGCAGGGCAGGGCGATCGGCGCGCCGCTGGAATTGCTGGGGGCGCAGGAGACCCGCGCCCGCACCGGCAGCGCGGGCTTTCACGGCGCGCTGCTGGACCCGCGCGCGGGCACGGTGCAACCGCGGGCCTATTGCACGGGGCTGGCGCGGGCGGCACAGGCGGCGGGCGCGCGGATCCATGCGCATAGCGCCGTCACATCGGTGAGCCGCGATGCGGGGGGCTGGCAGGTTGTGGCCAATGGCCATCGGGTCACGGCCAAGGCGCTGCTGGTGGCGACCAATGCCTATCATCACGGGCTTTCGGGCCTGCCCGCGCCGCGCTATGTCAAGGTCCGCTACAGCCAGTTCGCCACGCAGCCGCTGCCGCCGGAGCTGCGCGCTCGGGTGTTGGCGGGGGGCGAGGGCTGCTGGGATACCGCGCTGGTGATGACCTCGATCCGGATGGATCAGGCCGGTCGGCTGATCCTCGGGGGGATGTGCGATGCCTCGGGCGCGGGGGCGCGGATCCATGCCAGTTGGGCAAGGCGCAAGCTGCGCCACCTCTATCCGGCGCTGGCCGATCTGCCCTTCGTCCATCAGTGGCAGGGCGATATTGCCATGACGCGCGACCATATCCCGAAAATCGTCGAATGCGGGCCGCAGGGCTATGCGGTTTTCGGCTATTCGGGGCGCGGTATCGTGCCCGGAACGGTGTTTGGTGCGGCCTGTGCCGAAGCCCTGCTGGAGCAGCGCCCCGACGCGCTGCCCCTGCCGCCGCGGGCCTGCTATACCGAGCCGTTCTGCAAGACGCTCGGGGCCTATTACGAGGCCGGAGCCACGCTGGTCCACGCCCTGACCCCCGCGCCGGTCGGCAGGCCCCGCGTGTAGCGATCGCCCGCGGCGTGTGCGGCCCATTTGTGCACGACCCTCACGACAGCGGAAAGCCCATCCGCCCGCAGAGCTTCAGCCACGGTCTGCGCCAGCCGCCCTTGCTATCGGCCCCGTCGAGCGCGCGCATGGTCAGCGCCGCCCCCAGCGTCCGCAGCGGCTCGGGCGGGATCCAGCGCGGTTCCGTGGCGGCGAAATCCATCCGTGTCTCGGGCAGGTCCTGCCCCCGAAGCCGTGCCAGACCGACCCGCGCCCCGAAGCGGCTGGCGGTGATGCCAAAGCCCGAATAGCCCCCCGCATAAAGCGCCTTGCCGCCGAAATAGCTTTGGAAATGCACCGCCATACGGGTGGTCAGCGCGATGGGGCCGCTCCATGCATGGGAAAAGCGGATCCCCTCAAGCTGTGGAAATGTGGCAAAGAAGGCGGCGGCCAGCGGCACATAGGGCGTAGCGGTCCGGTCGGGCTGCGGGTCGCGCGGGCTGTTATGGTAATAGCCCAGCCGCCCGCCGAACAGAAGGCGGTCATCGGGGGTGAGGCGCATGTAATTGAGCTGCGTGCGGGTGTCATAGATCCCCTGCCGTCCGGCCCAGCCAAGCGCGTCTTTCTGCGCGGCGCTCAGCGGCTCTGTCGTCACGATGCGGTCGCGCAGCATGGCCACCCGCCGACGGATGCGCGGATGTCCCGCCGCAAAGGCATTGGTGGCCAGCAGCACCTTTGGCGCGCGGATCAGGCCCTGCGGCAGCCGGATCTCCAGCTGCGACCCCCGCTCTTCCAGCGCGGTCATCGGCGTGGTCTCGTAGATCTCCACGCCCAGTTCCCGCGCCGCGCGCAACAGCCCCCATGCCAGCCGCGCCGGATGTACCGTGCCGCTGTCGCGATGCGACCAGAGCGCGCCCTGGAAAAGCGGCGAGTGGATCTGCGCGCGGGTCTGCGGCCCGTCCAGCAGGCTGACCTGATGGCCATATCTGCGATGCAGGTCGTATTCGTGGCGCAACAGCGGCAGCCCCTCGGGGCTGACAGCCACGGTCATCTCGCCGGTCCATTCCAGATCGGCCTCGATGGCATGGCGGGCAAGGGTTGCCGAAAACCCCGCGATATTGTCCTGCCCCAGCGTTTCCAGCCGCGATATGTCGGCGGGAAAGATCCGTGCGGCATTGCCCAGACCATGCATGACCGAGGTCGACACGATCCCCCCCGGCCGGCCCGACGCGCCGCTGGCGATCCGGCAGGCCTCGATCAGGATGACATGGCAGTCGGGGTCGGTCTCGCGGGCCTGAATGGCCGCCCAGAGCCCCGTGAACCCGCCGCCCACCACCACGAGATCGGCGCGTCTGACGCCGCTGAGGGGCGGCAGGGCCTCGGGCATATCGGGGCGGTCAAGCCAGAACGGGTGGAAGCGGGTATCGGCCAGAGCGGCGGGGCAGGGCATGGGGTCCTCGTGTCGGTCAGGGGCGGGGTGTCGATTGGCGGGCGCGGCAGGGCGTGGGCTTTATGTGACAAAGCGCGGGCTGTTCTCCCATCGCGACTTGCCAATAGATACATTTGCCGTAACAAATGTATCTATGAAAATATCCGGTTCCGATCTGCATCTCTTCCGCGTGTTCGACTCTGTCGTGCGCCATAACGGGCTGTCTGCCGCGCAGATGGAGCTGTCGCTGAGCCAGCCCACGATCTCCAATCACCTGACCGCGCTGGAGCAGCGTCTGGGGGTGGTGCTGTGCGAAAGGGGGCGGCGGGGCTTTGCGCTGACCGAAAAGGGGCGCATCGTGCACCAGATCGCGCTCGAGGTGCTGGGCGGGCTGGACCAGCAGTCCCACCGGCTCAGCCAGTTGCGCGGCAGCTTGGCCGGCAGCGTGCGCATCGCGATTGTCGATTGTGTCGCAAGCGACGTGAATTGCCGCCTGCCCGAGGCTTTGGCGCAGGTGGCCCGTGAGGCGCCGATGATCGAGATCGCGCTCCAGATCCTGCGGCCTGGCGCGATCAGCGCCGCGCTGTCATCCAACGAGCTGGACATCGGAATCGGCAGCTTTGACAACCGTTTGGGGGCGCTGCATTACCATCCGCTTTACCGCGAGGCGCACCGGCTTTACTGCGGGGCGGCGCATCCGCTTTTCGCGCGCCCCGATGCCGAGATCACCCGCGATCTGGCCTATGCCGCGCCTTGGGTGCATCGCGGCTACTGGAGCGGGCGGCGGCAGCAGAGCTTCCAGCGCATCGAGGCGGACCGCATCGTCTACGAGATCGAGGCCCAGCTTCTGCTGGTGCTGTCGGGGGCCTATCTGGGGCTGTTGCCCGAGCATGCCGCAGCCCCGATGGTGGCGGCGGGGCGGCTGCGGGCGCTGCCGGTGCATGACGATGATTACACGGCGGGGATCGAGCTGGCCACCCGCACGGGGCGGCTGTCGCGCGCGGTCAGCTATCTGCGCGGGCAGATCCTTGGCGCGCATGAAACCCATTCAGCCTAGTCAATAGATCGGGGCCGGTATTGCGGTGCCTTGATCACGAAAGCGGCATTGACCGAGGCTGATATGTTATAATATATCCGGTCAAAACAGCCGGACTGTCCCCTCCCATGCCTCTTGCCCCCCCGCCTCTTGACCCCCCGCCGCCCGATCCGATGCCCCCCGATGTGCTGTGCCTGAGCGATCTGCACCTGACGCTGCGCCATCAGCCCGTTCTGAACGGGCTCGACCTGCGGATGCGGGCGGGGCAGCGGATCGCGCTTCTGGGGCTGTCGGGCTCGGGGAAATCGATGACCGCGCGGGCGGCGCTGGGGCTTTTGCCGGAGGGCGCGCGCCTGACGGGGGGCATCCATGTGGCGGGGCAGGAGGTGACCCATGCGCCGGTTCTGGCCCGTCCGTTGCAGGCGCGGCCCGCGATGGTGATGCAGGACACTCTGGCCGCGCTGAACCCGCTGGCCACGATCGGCTACCAGATCGAACAGCCGCTGCGCCGTCAGGCGCGCGCGCAGGGGCCGCGGCCCTGTCGCCGCCGGATCAGGGCGGCGGCGCTGGATCTGCTGGCGCGGGTCGGGCTGGAGGGCGGGGGGGCGCTGCTGTCGCGCTGCCCGCCCGAGCTGTCGGGGGGCCAGCGCCAGCGGGTCTGTCTGGCGATGGCGCTGGCTGCCCGCGCGCGGGTGATTATCGCCGACGAGCCGACCTCGGCGCTGGATGTGGTCACGCAGGCGCAGATCCTGACGCTTTTGCGCGCGATCTGTCAGGGGCCGCAGGGACCGGCGCTGCTGTTTATCACCCATGACCTGCATGCGGCGGCCCATCTGTGCGACGAGGCGCGGGTGATTGCCGGGGGCCGGATTGTCGAGGCCGCGCCGATGCGGGCGCTGCTGTCGCATCCCCGCCATCCGGCCAGTCAGGCGCTGATCGCCTCGGCCAGACAGTGCGGGATCGCCTGCGAAAGGCTCTTCGCATGAGCCTTTACACGGTGGAGTCCCTGCGGCTGGCCTATCCGGCGCGTCGTCTGTTTGCCGGCCATGCGGTGCAGCAGGTCCTGCGCGATCTGTCCTTCACCATCGCGGCGGGCGAGACCGTGGGGCTTGTCGGGGCGTCGGGCAGCGGCAAATCCAGCCTGCTGCGCTGCCTTCTGGCGCTGGAGCCGCGCGCGCAGGGCTGCATCCGTTTTCAGGGGCGGCGGCTGCGGGCGGGGTCCGTGCGCGCGCTTGGCTGGTACCGGCGGGCGGTGCAATATGTGCCGCAGGATCCGGTGGCCTCGCTGGAGCCGCGCATGAGCGTGGCGCAGATCGTGATGGAGCCGCTGCGCAGGCTGACCGGCGAGACCGCGCCCCTGGCCCGCGCCACCGAGGCGCTGGAAAGCGTGGGGCTGGATCACCGCTATCTGGCGCGCCGCCCGCACGAGCTGTCGGGCGGGCAGGCGCAGCGGGTGGCGATTGCCCGTGCCATCGTGCTCAGGCCGCAGGTCCTGCTGGCCGACGAGCCGGTCAGCGGCCTTGACATGACCATCCGCGCGCAGGTGGCCGCGCTTTTGCGCGGGCTTTGTGCCGAGCAGGGCATGGGGCTGGTGATGGTGTCGCATGATCTGTCCGTGGTGGCCACGCTATGCCGCCGCGTCATGGTGATGGAGGCGGGCGCTCTGGTCGAGGACCGCCCGCTGGCGGCCCTTCTGGCCGCCCCCCATCACCCGCAAACCCGCCGTCTTCTCAATGCCGCGCCGCCAATGATAGCTGCGGCCTCTTCCCAAGGATTTTCCAATGAGACTGCTGAGCAGAGCCCTGATCGCGGGGCTGGCACTTGCCCTTCTCGCGCCGCACGCGCAGGCGGGGGACCGGCGCATCCATATTGCGCATCTGCAACCGCCGCGCTCGGGGCTGAACCCCCTGTCGGATGACGCGTTCAAACTGTCGCGCTGGTCCACCGCCGAAACGCTGGTGCGGCTGGATGCCGAGGGCACGCCGCAGCCGCTTCTGGCCACCGGCTGGACGCGGCTGGATGCGCGGACATGGCGCTTTGCCATCCGGCAGGGGGTGACATTCCACGATGGGACCGCTCTGACGCCGGAGCGTGTGGCCGCCGCGTTGCAGGCCGCCACTGCCGCCGTGCCGCGCCCGCGCATTCTGGACGGGGTGGATCTGGGCGTGCGGGCCGAGGGCGGGGGCGTCATCGTTACCACCGCCAAGGATGACCCGCTGCTGCCCAACCGCCTGTCCAGCCCGCAACTGGCCATTCTGGCCGCGCGCGCCTATCATGCCGATGGCACGGTGGTGCCGACGCGGGCCGGCACCGGCCCCTTCGTGCTGACCGAAATCAACGGCGTCAGCAGCGCCCATCTGGACCGGTTCGACGGCTATTGGGGGACGCCTGCGCGGCTGGCGGGGATCGATGCCGATTATGTCGGGGATGGCACCGCGCGCGGCGCGGCGCTGCGCACGGGGGCGGCGGATGTGGTCGAGGCGGTGCCGGTGTCGCAGGCGGCTCTGGTCGATCCGGCGCTGATCCACGAAGTCCCGATGCCCCGCACCAACACGCTTTACGTCAATACCGCCCGTGGGCCGCTGGCCGATCCGGCGCTGCGTGCGGCGCTGCGCACGGCGCTGGACCCTGCCGCGCTTGTGCGCACCGTCTATGAGGGGCGCGCCGATGTCGCCAAGGGCCTTCTGGGTCCGGCCCTGCCCTGGGCCGAGGGGCTGCGCCAGCCGGTGGCCTATCCTGCCGCCCGTGCACCGGCGGGCGAGACGATCGTGCTGGGCACCTTCACCGACCGCGCCGAGCTGCCCGAAGTGGCCGTTCTGGTGGCGCAATCGCTGACGCGGGCGGGGTTTGTCGTCAAGCAGGACGTGCGCGAATATGCCCATATCGAGGCCGATATGCTGGCGGGCAGGTTCGACCTGTTCATCCTGTCGCGGGCGACCGTGCTCGATTCCGGTGATCCTGTGTCCTATATGGTCAGCGATTTCTCCTGTGCGGGCTCGTTCAATATCGCCCAGCTTTGCGATGCCGGTGTCGATGCCGCGCTGGAACGGGCCGCCGCCACCGATCCGGGGCCGGCGCGTCAGGCGGCGATCATCGCGGCAGAGCGCGCCATTCTGGCGACGGGGGCGGCGGTGCCGTTGCTGCATGAACGGGTGATTCAGGGCGAGGCGGCCACGGTGTCGGGGGCGATCCGCGACCCGCGCGAGCGCCAGCTGATCACCGAGCAGACGACGCTGCTCGAATGACCGGCAGGGGGCGGGCGATGCTCCCCGCGCTGTCGCGTGCGGGGACGCTTTGTGCGGTGATGGGGCTGGTGGGGATGCTGCCGTGGATCTCGGGGCGCGATCCGGCGGCGAGCCTGCTGCGGGCGCGGATGGGCGAGCAGACCCCCACCCCCGAGGCGCTGGCCGCGATCCGTGCCCAGCTGGGTCTGGCCGACGGGCCCTGGGTGCATCTGGGCCAGTGGCTGGCGGGGCTGGTGCGCGGCGATTGGGGGGTGTCGTGGATCTCGGGCGCGCCCGTGCTGGAGGGGATGCTGGGGGCGCTTGCGGTGTCATGGACGCTGATGGCGGCGGCCTTCGGCGTGGCGCTGTGCTGTGCGGGGCTGATCGCGCTGCCGGTGCTGTTGCGGGGCCTTCACGGGCGCCCGACACAGACCGCGGGCGTGCTGGCCGCCACCCTGACCGCGCTGCCCGAATTCATGCTCTCGGCGCTGTTTCTGGTGGTGTTCTCGGTCTGGCTGGGCTGGTTTCCGCCCTATGGCTGGCAGGGGTGGTCGCATGTGGTGCTGCCTGCGCTGGCCTTGGGGCTGCCGGGGGGCGGTCTGCTGGGGCGGTTGCTGGGGCAGGCGCTTGCGGCCAGTTTCCACGAGGCATGGATTGCCAGCTGGGCCTGTGCGGGGATCAGCCGCGCGCGGATCGCGCGGGCGGTGCTGCGCCGCAGCCTTCCGGCGCTGATGCCGCAGATCGGCATGATCATGGTGGCGATGACCGGAGGGGCGATCGCTGTCGAAAAGGTGTTTTCCATTCCGGGGCTGGGGCGGGCGGTGCTGGGGGCGGCCTCGGCGCAGGATCTGCCCGCCTTGCAGGCCGGTCTGCTGCTTTTGCTGCTCAATGCGCTGGCCATCGGCATTCTGGCCAACCTGATCCGCGTGGCGCTGCTGGGGCGGGCGCTGACGCTGGGGGCGCTGCCGGTCACCCCGCCGCAAAGCGCGCCTCCCGACCGGCGCCTGTGGCTGGTGCCGCTGCTGGTGGTCCTGCTGCTGGCGGGGCTGGTGCTTTGGGGGCTGCCGCGCGATCCGTTCAGCGCGCAGTATCTGCGGCTGCAGGCCCCTGGCCCCGCGCTGCCGCTGGGGGCGGACGGGCTGGGCCGCGACGTGCTGGCGCGCATCGCGCATGGGGCGTTCTCGACCATCGGCATGGCGGTTCTGGCGACAGGGATCGCGCTGTGTCTGGGGCTTCTCATGGGGATGGTGCCGCGCCTGAGCATCGGTTTGATCGAGGTCACCAAGGCCACGCCGCCCACAATGGCCGCGCTGGTCACCGTGGCGGCGATGGGGCCAAGCGCGATGGGCGCGCTGGTGGCGGTGAGCACCGTTGCCTGGGCCCCGCTTGCGGCGCATACGGCGGCGCTGGTGGCCGAGGCGCGCGCCAAGCCGCATATCGCCATCGCGCCGGTGCTGGGGGTGGGGCCGCTGCGGCTGATCCAGCGCTCGATCCTGCCCGAGGTGCTGGCCCCCGTGACGCGCCACGCGATGCTGCGCCTGCCGGGGATCGCGCTGGCGCTGGCGGCTTTGGGCTTTCTGGGGCTGGGGGCCAGACCTCCGGCACCGGAATGGGGTCTCGTTCTGGCCGATATGCTGCCCTATGTCGAACGCGCGCCCCTGGCGGTGCTGATGCCGGTGGCGGCCTTGGCGCTGCTTTCGGTGCTGGGGGTATCGCTGGCGGCGCTGCTGCGGCGCTAGGCGGGGCCGGATGGCAGGCGGGGCTCAGCCCAAGACGGCAAGGGCGGTGAATGTGCCCGCGATCAGCACGCCCGACAGGCCCAGCCAGATCACCAGATATCCCATGATATCGCGTGCCGATAGCCCCGCCACCCCCAGCAGCGGCAGCGCCCAGAAGGGCTGGATCTGGTTCGTCCAGCCATCGCCCCATGTGAAGGCCATGATCGTATGCGCGGGATTGGCCCCGAGCGCATAGGCCGCCTCCATCACGATCGGCCCCTGAATGGCCCATTGCCCGCCGCCCGAGGGGATGAACAGGTTGACCAGCCCCGCCGAGAGGAAGGTCAGCAGCGGAAAGCTTTCGGGCGTGGCCACGGAGATGATCGTGTTGGAAAAGCTGGTCACCAGACCGGAGGCCGTCATCATCCCCGCAATCCCTGCATAAAGCGGGAATTGCACGATGATCCCCGCCGCAGCGGTCACGGCTTTACGGGCGGCGGCGGTATAGGCATCGGCATTGGGATGCAGTACCAGCCCCAGCGCCAGAAAGAGCAGGATCACCGTGTCCAAGGTGATCGCGAAACGGCTCTCGGCGATCTGGCCGGCCAGATAGGTCAGCACCAGAAGCCCCAATGCCAGAGTGGGCAGACGGCTATGCTCGACCCGTTCGGCGGGGCTCGGGGCGGCCCTGTCGGGGGTCTCTTGCGGTGCCTTCGGGGCCTCTTCATGTAGCAGGCGCGGGCAGGGCGGCTGCTTCTGCATCAGGAAGAACCCGACAAGCACCGCCAGAAGCGCCAGTGTCAGCGCGATATTCCACGGCGCGTAAAGGGTCTGTGCCACCGAGACGATGCCGATCTTGCTTTCCATGAAATGCCCCGGTGTGGCGATGACCAGCGGGATCGAGGAGGACGGGCCGCGCACCAGCTCGCCGCCATAGGCCGCCGCGACGATCAGCGGAAAATGCACCGCGACACGGCGCCCGACCTCGCGTGCCAGAACCGCGCCTGCCACCATGCCGAACCCCCAGTTGAGGTAGTAGCACACAAAGCTCGTCACGATCACGATGACCAGCGCCTGACGCGGCGTGCTGGCCTGTGCCGCCAAGGCCCCGATCATCCGCTGCACCACCGGTGTCATCGCCAGAATATAGCCCGTCAGCAGCACCAGCGTCATCTGCATGGCGAATTTGAACAGCCCCGCAAAGCCGTCGCCCCAATAGCGGGCCATCTCCATCGCCGAGCGGCCCTCGACGCCGATCCCCAGCACGAAGACAATCGCGGTCAGCGCCAGTGCCAGTACGAAGGCGCTCGGCAGGTAACGTTCGACAAGACGTACCGAAAAACGTGTTATAAAATCCAATGGTTCCTCCTCCGGTCCCGTGGGGCATGGCGGCGGCAGGTGCCGTATTCCGGCTTGGCCGGACGGCCGCAGGCCCCTCCTCCTTGCGCAAGGCTATGCCGCGGGGGCGGGGCGGAGAAGCTGTATCGTTCGTATGTTGAGCGTTGTTCAAATACGGGCAAGAGATGTTCGCATACTGAACACCCCCCGCGCCGCAGCCCCCCCCGCCCGCTTGGGGCAGGCGCGGGGGCCCGCCAGAGGCGGGCGGCTCAGGCGGGCAGGCTCAGGCGGGCAGGCGCACGCTTTTGCGCCAGACCATCCGGACCGGAAGCTGGACCATGCGCGTGTCACTCTCGGGGGTGGTCAGCCATTCGACCGCCTTCGCGACGATCTCGGCGGTGGGCTGGGCAAAGGTGTTCAGGGCATAGCTTTCCCAACCGGCCTGCGCGATATCGTCAAAGCCGATCACCGACAGCGCCTCGGGCACCGCAAGGCCGAACCGGCGCCGTGCCGCATCCAGCACCCCGCAGGCCAGCAGATCGGTCACGCAGAAAATACCGTCCGGCGGCGTGGCCCCCGACAAAAGCTCGGTGCCGATCTCGAGGCCGGTCTGATAGGAGGTCGCCCCGAGGCAGCGCTCCTCGATGGCAAGGCCCGCCGCGAGGGCGGCCTGCCGGAAGCCCGCGACCCGCCCCGCAAGGCTGGGCGTGCCCGCCGCCGAGGACACAAGGGCAAGCCTGTGGCATCCGGCGCGTCCTTGAGTGGGTTCGGCCAGCACGTCCATTGCCGTCAATCCAAGCCCCTGCACAACGACCGGCTCCGCAGCCGCAATCGCTTTCCTTCGGCTTTGCAGATCATCGTGTGCGTCATGACCTGTGGTGATAATCAGATCTGAAACATCCACCACACTGCCTTCGGCACCTTTCAGCCTGTATCCTATGTTCTGAAACGTTGGTGTCCAGGGCGCTTGGGAGAGACGTTCCACCCGCTCTGGATACATAGACACATTTGAAGGCACAGACGCCAGCAGCGTCTCAAAGGGATCTCTCAGTACTCACCGGCCGGACGCTGCGGCAACGATTTTGGTGTCCGGGCGGTGGTCGATAAAGAAATCCCGACCTCTGCACCAAGCGCTTTGATCGTTTTTCTGTTGCTTTCAGAGGTATTGAGATCAAGCGCGCAGGTGAAGGGGATGCCTTTTGGGGCACAAATCATCGCCAAAGCCACACCAAGATTGCCCGAAGACGATCCAATCAACCGTGTTTGCGGACCAGTGCGGCCTGCAAGCGCAAGGGCGGAAATCATCCCGCGTGCAGCCTTTATCTTGATAGATCCAGCGGGGTTGAGCGCTTCGATTTTCAAAAATACGCGCGCGGCGCACAGGCCCTGAACGTCAATAAAAGCGCTGTCCGTCAATAGATCGCTCGTCAACTAAACCATTTTCTTTTAAGGATGACTTCGTCACCCAACGCGTTCCACCGGGATCGGACGACCTATGCTGCGGTCAGAAAACAGCCGACAACTTTGATGTAAAAAACCATGCAGCTCCGTCTCATTGCAGAAATAGGGTCAGGGGCTTCATAAGCGTGAGGGGCGTGTCTGCGAGTATTCAGTCCAGAGTGGCCACTCAGATACAAGAGTTCTCCGTCTTCAAAATGGTTCCGCTCGATCATACGCTAGGCGGTTGAGCGATGCTTGCTGATTTCAGCCGCGATCTTGCTGACCGGCATTTTACGTTCAGCAGGCCTCTGATCGCGCGTCTTTCACGCAAACCAAGTTCTGCGTGCTCCATGCCCGTTTTCCTTGCTTCTCAGCAAGACAGGGGGAGCGCAACCCGGTCTGGAATATGTCCAAGGTAGTCCTATAAGCCTTATAATCCGTCTTATGTATATTCATTATCGATATAATATCTCAAGCTGGTGCTGAAGCAGGCGATCGAGAAGACGGAATATGCGGGGCAATCAGGCGCTTGATCAGACATCCTCAGGCACCACGATCGGGGTCGACCTGCGCGCAAAGAGCCCAAAAGGCAGTTTTACACGAAGGCTTCCCCAGTCGGCGCGATCTGTCAAAACGGTCCGAAGCGCGTATGGTGGGGCCTTGGAAACCCGACAGGCGCCTTTCGGGCCAGATGGTCGCGGCAGGCCCCCTGTGCATCAAAGGGCTGTGCACCAAAGGGGCCGAGGGCCTGACAGAGGGGCGCCGGTTTACTGCCCCGCCTCTCTCTGGTGCCGGATCACCAGAATGGTCACGGCATCCTCGTCGATCCGGTATCGGGCGACATATCCGCTGTCACCGAATTCGATGGGCCATTCCCGAAACTCTTCGGGCAGATCATCGACCATCCGGCCAAGATGGGGGTGCGCGCCAAGGATCTTCACGCCCTGACGAATGGCCTCACCAGCACGGCGGGCCGCATCAGGGTTTTTGGGGCGCAGGAAATCGCGGAGCCGTTGCAGGTCCCGAATGGCTGCGGGAGCAAATCTTACTTGTGGCAT
>NZ_CP135445.1:387500-437164 GCF_045278885.1 Thioclava litoralis | reverse complement strand
GGAAGATCTCCTTTGTTGTGGCTCAAGACATGGCGCGCATTTGTCTGTTTGAAAATACAGGCCAGTCCGAATAGGCTGATCGGTATGGCGAACAATCTTGATGACCTCGGTGTATTTGTGGCGGTGGTGAAGGCCAAAGGATTCCGGCGGGCCGCGCGCCAGCTTGGTCTGTCCCCCGCCACTGTCAGCGAGACGATCTCGCGGCTGGAGGCGCGTCTGGAGCTGCGTCTGCTGACCCGCACCACCCGCGCGGTCACGCCCACCGAAGCGGGCGAGGCGCTGGCCCGCCGTGTCGCACCGCTTCTGGCCGAGATGGAAGACAGCCTGCATGCGGCCCGCAGCCAGAGCGGTGCGCTGCATGGCCGTTTGGTGCTGAATGTGCCGGGGGCGGTGATGGTGGATATCCTGCCGCCCTTGGTCGAGGCGTTCTGTGCCCTGTATCCGCAGGTCGAGATCGAGATCATGGTGGATGACCGCATGGTTGATGCGGTGGCCGCAGGATGTGATGCCGGTATCCGCTATGGCGAGGCCTTGGCGCAGGACATGATCGCGGTGCCCATCGGGCCGCGTCGGCAGCAAGCGGCGCTGGCAGCGGCACCGGCCTATCTGGCGCGGGAAGGGTGTCCGGCCCATCCGCGTGACCTTCTGCACCATGCCTGCCTGCGGGCGCGGTTCAGCAGTGGCGCGCTGGTGCCCTGGACCTTCGAGAAGGAGGGCGAAGAGATCCGCCTTGATCCGAAGGCGCGGCTGATCATCGGCACGGGCGGGTCGGCGGCCCTGATCGGCCATGCGGTTGCAGGGTTGGGAGTATGCCTGACCTTCCGCAACTGGCTGGAGCCGCATTTCAAGGCGGGGCATCTGGTACCGGTCCTGCCCGATTGGTGGGAGGAATTCGAAGGCCCGTATCTGTATTTCTACGGGCGCCGCCCGCCTGCCGCGCTGCGCGCCTTTGTGGATTTCCTGCGGGCGCAGCCGCAGGTGGCCGGCCCCTGATCAGGGCGCTCCCAGCAGATGCGAGATCTGGTCGGCGGCCCCCTTGAGCGCCATGCCCAGCGTGGAAATCTGCGCTGCCTTCGCCTCGGGGCGCGTGACCGAAAGCGCCAGTGCCGCCTTCACGTGCCGGCTATGATCGCAGATCGCCGCGCCAAGGCAGATCATCCCCTCGCGCACCTCACCATCATCCACGGAATAGCCACGGGCCTCCTGCGCCGGAAACACCGCCCTGAGGGCCGCCAGATCACGGACGCTGAGACGGGTCAGGGGCGGGGGAAAGGTTCCGGCGAAGGTTGTGGCAAGCTCGGCTTCGGGCAGCGCGGCCAGCAGGATCTTTCCGGTTGCGGTGAAGGGGGCAGGCAGGCGCATCCCCACCTGAAAGGTCACCCCGAGGGGCTGATGGGCCTGCGAGCAGGCGATATAGACGACATTGGCACCATCGAGAATGGTCATGGTCATCGTATAGCCCGCCAGGATCCCCTGCTGGGCCTGAGGACTGTTGAAATAGCGGTGGAATGCCGAGGCCAGATCGGATTTGGCCACGAAGTCGCGGCTCCATGCCAGCGGGCGCGCACCGGTCTGGATGCGCCCCAGCCGGTCGCGATAGATCAGGCCAAGCTCTTCCATTGCGCTCAACAAACCGTGAAGTGTGCTTTTGGGGATCTTTAGGTCCTGCGCCAGACGTGCTGCGGAAACTTCTCCGCAAGCCTCTGATATATAGTCCAGAACGGCGACTGCGCGGCGTAGGGCGGGCACGCTTGCTCCGCCTCTGGTTGTGAATGTTAGCGGTAAGGATGGCGGATTTTCTGTTGACGACACGCCAGACTCCTTCGCACAGTTAATATATGGAATTTGGTTCAATATATTGAACTACAGGAGGCGGCGCAATGATCAAACTGAACGATCCGCAGCTTCTGCGTCAGGACTGCCGAACTGGCGGGGCTTCGGGTGATCACCGGCCGTGGTCCATCCGGCCGTGGTCCATCCGCGTGGCCACCCGTTCAAGCGAGGTCGTGCGGGGCTGAGGGGGCAGACCATCCAAGCGGGGACGGGCAGGGGCCTGTGAGGGCATCGAAGGATATCTTGGGTTGACATATGTGTGCTTGGCCACCGGCCGGGCAGGTTTAATGGGGAGGATAGCATTATGACACTTACACCCTTCAGTTTCTCGACGGTGGGCGACATCCATCTGGAATGGGGCGGTGCGACGAAACTGGGCGAGCTGCTTGGCAGCCGGTTTCCGGCGCGTAATCTCCTGCTGATCACGGATCGCGGGCTCGTCAATGCAGGGCTGATCAGCCCGATCCGTGAGGCGCTCGAGGCCGCAGGCTTCCGTGTGACGCTGTTTGACGAGGTGGTGGCCGACCCGCCCGAGGCGATCGTGCGCGGCTGCACCGAGGCCGCACGGGCCGAAGGGGTGGATATCGTGCTGGGGCTGGGCGGTGGCTCGTCGCTGGATATCGCGAAGCTGGTGGCGGTGATGATCGGCTCGGATCAGGATCTGTCGCAGATGTATGGTATCGGCAATGTCACAGGCAGCCGCCTGCCGCTGGCGCTTGTGCCCACCACCGCAGGCACCGGATCCGAGGTCACCAATATCTCGATCATCACCACCGGCGAGACCACCAAGATGGGCGTCGTCTCGCGCCAGCTCTATGCCGATTTCGTGCTGCTGGATGCCGAACTGACCGTGGGTCTGCCGCAGATCCATACCGCGGCCACGGGGATCGATGCGATGGTCCATGCGATCGAGGCCTATACCTCGAAGTTCAAGAAGAACCCGCTGTCGGATGCGCTGGCACGCGAGGCGCTGCGTCTTCTGGGCGGCAATCTGATTGCGGCCTGTCAGGACGGCACCAACCGCGAGGCGCGCGAGAACATGCTGCTGGGCGCGATGCTGGCAGGGCAGGCCTTCGCCAATTCGCCGGTGGCGGCGGTCCATGCGCTGGCCTATCCGCTGGGCGGGCATTACCACCTGCCGCACGGGCTGACCAATGCGCTGATGCTGGGGCCGGTCCTGCGCTATAACGCCAAGGTCGCCGCGCCGCTTTATGCCGAGCTGGCCGATGTGCTGGGTGTCGAGGGCACGGGTGATGCCGCCACCCGCTCGCAGGCCTTCGTGGACCATATGCTGAAGCTCATGGATGACAGCGGGGCGCCGCGCCGCCTGCGCGATGTGAAGGTCACCGATAACAGCCTTGCCATGCTGGCAAGTGACGCAATGAAACAGCAGCGCCTTCTGGTGAACAACCCTGTCGAAGTGACAGAGGAAGTCGCTCTCGAACTCTATCGCGAAGCGTACTGAGTGCTTGTTGCAGGCGGGACCTTTCCCGCCTGCCGCAGGAAAGCCCCCGCTTGCGGGGGAGGGTAACGGCCATTTCTATCAAGGGGGTCTTAGAATGACCGATGATATTCGTCTTTACATGTTCCAGAGCGGGTCTCTGAAATGCAAGGTCCATAACATCAAGATGAACGAGGGCGCGGGGGCGGATTATGCCATTCCGGTGCCGTTCTTCCTGATCACCCATCCCAAGGGGCATACGATCATTGATGGCGGGAATGCGGTGGAATGTGCCACCGATCCGCGCGGTCACTGGGGCGGGATCTGTGATGTCTACTGGCCCGAGATGACAGCGCAAGAGGGCTGCGTTGCCCAGCTGGAAAAGATCGGTGTGAAGCCCGAGGATGTGAAATACGTCCTGCAGTCGCATCTGCATCTCGACCATACCGGTGCCATTGGTCGCTTCCCCAATGCCACCCATATCGTGCAGCGGTCCGAGTATGAATATGCCTATACGCCGGACTGGTTCGCGGCGGGCGGCTACATCCGCAAGGACTTCGACAAGCCCGGGCTTGATTGGCAGTTCCTCGAAGGCACGGCGGATGACCATTACGACATCTATGGCGATGGCGTTCTGAAGACCGTCTTCACGCCGGGCCATGCACCGGGGCACATGTCCTTCCTTGTGACCCTGCCGCATTCGGGGCCGATGCTGCTGACCGTCGATGCCGCCTATACGACCGACCACTGGGAAGAGCGCTCGTTGCCGGGTTTCCTTGCCTCGACGGTGGATGCCGTGCGTTCGGTCAAGAAGCTGCGGGTGCTGGCCGAGAAGACCGGCGCGACCGTGGTTACGGGGCATGACCCCGATGCATGGGCTAACTTCAAACAGGCCCCCGAGTTCTACGGCTGAAGCTCGCCCCGCCCCTGCGGCCTATGTCTCGGGGGCGGGGGGATTTAGGGCGCTAACACCACCAAAGTCCTATATCCAATGGCTCTGAGCAGGGTCACAGTTTGCCTATGTGGCGTGCTCTGATCCTTCTCTTCTTTCTGGCGGGGCCGCTTTATGCGGCACCGTTGACCCGTGCGGATCTGGCCCCGATGGTCCTTGCGCCCTACGAACTGGGCGAGGCGGTCAATGATCGCGGCGTCTGGTCCTTGCGGAATTCCGGCGGCGGCGAGGCCGGATATGTTTTCGAGACCGCACCGCTTGCGCCTTTGCCGGGATTCTCCGGCGCACCGATCAATATGCTGGTGATGCTCGACCTTGAAGGGCGGTTTCTGAATGTCCGGCTGATCGCGCAGAACGAGCCGATCTTTGTCTCGGGCCTTGGCGAGGCCCCGTTTCGTGCCTTTCTTGAACAGTATCGCGGTCACTCGATCAACGAGCCGCTGGTTGTCGGCACGCCCTATGGCGCGGGGGGCGCGGCCTCCGATAATGTCTATCTGGACGGGGTGACCAAAGCCACGGCCTCGGTCCGGATCGCGCATGAATCCATCCTTGCCGCCACGTTGGCGGTGGCACGTGAAAAGATGCAAGGCGTGGGGGCAGGGCCTGCGCCCGAACCCGATCTGGCGCATGACGAGCCGCTGGAGTGGCGCAGCCTGATGGAGCAGGGGCTCGTCGGGCGGCTGCGCGTGGCGGAACCGGCGCTGGATGCGGCCTTCAAGGGGACGAAATGGGCCGATGATGGCGGCGATCTGGACCCAGCGCGCCCCTATATCGACCTCTATGTTATCGACCTTGGTCCGCCCGCGCTGGCGCGTGCGGTGCTGGCACAGGACAGTCTGGACGAGATCGCCGATGTGCGCGCCCGCGCCCCCGACGACGAGTTGTATCTGCTGATCGAGGCCGGACAGCACGGGCTGGTCTCGCCCGATTTCGTGCGCAATACCGCGCCCGACCGGATGACGGCCACGCAAGACGGGCTGCCCTTGGCGTTACGTGATGCCGATATCCTGCCCGAACTGGCCGAGGATCTGCCCGCCTCTTTGCAGGACGCGACAAAAATGGTGCTGCGTCTGGACCGCCGTCTGGGCTTTGACCCGACCCGCCCGTGGGAGCTGAACCTGCAGGCCATCCGTCTGCACGGGATGCTGATGCCCGAGGCGGGGTCGGTGCATTTTCCGCTGGGCCTGCAGACGCCCGAACGGTTCTTCCTGCGTCCCTCCCCGCCCGAACGGCTGAGCCCCTTTGCCGAGGCCCTGCGCAACCGCGCCCCCGATCTGTGGCTGCTGGCCGGATTTCTGGCGCTGCTGATGGCGGCGCTTCTGGCACAGTCGCGCCTTGCGGGGCTGCGGGCCTATACGCCCGTGCGTCTGGCGATACTGGCATTTGTGGTCGGGTTCGTGGGGTTCTGGGGGCAGGGGCAGCTCTCGATCGTGACGGTCATGGCGGTGGCGCGCGGGCTGGTGGCGGGCGGGCTTGAGGTGCTGCTCTATGATCCGTTCGGGCTGCTGGTCTGGGCGGCAGCAGGGGCGGGCTTCGTGCTCTGGGGGCGGGGGTTTTTCTGTGGCTGGCTTTGCCCCTTTGGTGCCTTGCAGGAATTTGCGCACCATCTGGGCCGCCTGTTGCATCTGCCCCGCATAGAGCCGCCCCCCAGCCTTGCCCGCGCCCTTCTCTGGAGTGGCCCTGTCGCCCTTGCGGGGCTGCTTGCCACGGCTTTCGTGGCCCCCCAGCATGCCGAGACCATAGCCGAGATCGAACCGTTCAAGACGGCGATCACCATGCATTTCGCGCGTCCTTGGCCCTATGCGCTTTGGGCTGCGGGGTGGCTTCTGGTGTCGATGGTCTGGTTCAAAGGCTTCTGCCGTTCGCTCTGCCCTCTGGGGGCCATGATGCGGATCGGCGGGTTTTTGCGCCTGCGGCAATGGATCCCGCGCAGGCCCGAATGCGGCAGCCCCTGTCAGCTTTGCCGCGTGCGCTGTGCCTATGGTGCGATCAGCCCGCAAGGCAAGATCCGCTATTCGGAATGTTTCCAATGTCTTGACTGCGTCAAAATCCATGACGACCCGACGCTCTGTGTGCCACTGGTGCTAGAGGCGAAACGCGCAAGGAGGCCTTCATGAAGCGGCGGCGGTTTCTTCGGATTGTGGCGGGAATGGCGCTTTGCGGCGGGGCCGTGCAGGCGCAGACATGGCAGGGGCGGGCCTTCGGGGCGGATCTGCAGATCACGGCGGCAGGCGCTCTGCCTCTGGCCCGCATCCGCGAGGAGATTGCGCAGATCGAGGCGGTGTTTTCGCTTTTTCGTCCGAGCGAGCTGCAAGAGCTGAACCAGCGCGGCAGGGTCGCGGGATCGGCGCGGCTGCGCACCGTCCTTCATGCCGCCCGACAGGTGCATGCACAGACGCAGGGCGCCTTTGACCCCAGTATCCAGCCGCTCTGGCGCGCATTGGCCGAGGGGGGCGACCCTGTGGCGGCCCGCGCGCTGATCGGCTTTGACCGGCTACGGATGGGCGCGCATGTGCGCCTTGGCCCTGCACAGGCGCTGACATTGAACGGCATCGTGCAGGGCTATGCCGCCGACCGCGTGGCCGAGCTGTGCGCGCAGGCCGGTCTGGGCCGGTGTCTGGTGGATATGGGGGAATTCCGCGCCTTGGGCGGGCCGTTCCATATCGGGCTGGAAGATCCGCAGGCCGGACGTCTCGGACAGCGCAGCCTGAGCCGTGGCGCAATCGCGACCTCGTCGCCTGCGGCGCTCTGGCTGGCGGGGGGCAGTCATATCCTTGGTCCGGCGGGGCAGAAACCACATTGGTCGACGGTCAGTGTGGAAGGCCCGAGCGCGATGATCTGCGATGCGGCCTCGACGGCCTTCGTGCTGATGGACCGTCACGCGATATCGCGCGCGGCCAAGGGGCTTGGCCTGCGCGCGGTCTCTCTGGTGGATATGGACGGGAACCTTGAGACGTTTAGGGTCTAGCGTTCTGGCGGGCGGAAATCGGCCCCGTAAGATTTGAAGATGGTCGCGATCCGCCCATCCTCCAGCCCCGCCGCAATCGCATCATCCACCGCATAGGCCAGCGGGCGGTGCTGCATCGACAGCGCGGCCCCCAAGGTCCAGCTATTGCGCGCAAGGCCCAGAAGCGGCGGTTCGTGCACGGCCTCGTCGGGTTGCAAAGCGGCGTCTATCTCGGCGCGCGGTCCCATGACGGCCATCACCTCGCCCGCCTCGAGCCCCCTCATCGCGGCTTGGGTCGAGGGGTAGCGGTGCACCTTATCCGCTGTGGCCCCATGCGCCACCGAGGTCAGGAAAAAGTCGGAGATCGAGTCGTTTTCCACCCCCACCGGATCATAGCGGAAGACCGGCGGCGTCGGGCCTTTGTCGGGGTAATCGGCGGGCTTATAGGCGATCGCCAGACGGTCCACGGCATATTGACCCGTGAAGACCACCTGATCGAAGCGGCAGGCATAAGCGACATCATAGGGCGCATGCAGCATCAGGTCCGAGACATGGCCACCCACAACCGCCCCGCGATAGACATAGTTCAGCAGATCCGCATCCAGCGTCTCGCCGGGGGTCACCATGCGGATGCGCGCTGTCACGCCCAGTTCCTGCGCGATCAGCTGCGCGATCTCCACATCGATTCCCTGCGGCTTGCCGCCGTCTTCCCAAGACCACGGCGCGAAATCCTCGTACATCGCGACCTCGATCCAGCCATCCTCCCGAATCCGGTCCAGATCGCGCCCGATATCGCGGGCGAAGGTGTTTTGCAGCTTCTGTTCGGGGGCGACGCCCTCGCAGGCCGCATATGACGCCAGCGGCCATGCCGCCAGCGCCAAGGCGATCATCAGGCTCCGCCCCCGCATCGTCATTGCGCCGCCGAAAGGCCGATGGTCAGCAGTTCGGCCGCGTGTTTCTGGCTGGCCGGATCGTCGGTCAGGGCCTCTGCCGCACGGCTGACGGCACTATCGGCCACCGGTGCGCCCGAGAAGGTCTGCACCTTGCTGGCGATCTCGACCAGTTCCTCGTGCACGGGGCCTGCATCGGCCTTGCCGGCCATCAGGTCATCGCGGATCTTGTGCAGCCGGTCGGAATAGGGTTCCAGCGCGTCATCCTCGGGGCGGGTCTCGATATAGGTGCGGATCGCCCATCCGGCTTTCTGGCCCAGCACTTCGCCGAACGCGGGCATCTTGGTGGTGCCGTCTTGCGTATAGCCGTGCTGGAACCGCTCGACGAACCATTCATCGCCATATTCCTCGGCCTCAAGGAAACGCAGATCGGGGGCAAGACCGCCCGACACCGCCCCAAGCCCGTGGCAACGTGCGCAGTTCTGATTGAAACCGGAATCCCCGATCCGCACAGCGGCGCGCCAGACCTCTTCGCCCGCGGCGTCGGCGCGATAGGGGTTCTCGGTCAGCCATTCTTCTCCCACATCGGGCAGGGCGTCGGTATTGATCGGTTGCGGTGCCACATCGCCATGCGCAAACAGCTGCACAGGCGTCAGAATTCCGGCAAAGACGATTGCCGCAAGGCTGCGGCGGGTCCGGCTATCAAGCATTTCTCTCTCCCTCTTGATGGCTGCTCGTCAGCAGATAACGAGACAAGGGACGGCTCCTCCATCCGACCTTCGTCGCGTTTCACCTTATCCTGCCCGAGAGCGGCATCGGCGCGTATTGTCCAATGGTCTAATACGTAAACCGGCCCTTAAAAACGGCGCGTCCCAAAGGGCTTGGCCCGACGGGACGCGGGGCCTAGCGCGCTTTGGGCGGGCGGGTTCTGGCCGGTTCGAATCCCCAGAGCGCCAATGCGAAAAACACGGCGGCGGCCGCTGCCACGACCCCGAAGGACATGGCCGCGAACTGGCCGTAAAGCGCGAAGCGGATCAGCTCGACGGCATGGGTGAAGGGGTTCAGCCGGCAGATGGTGGCCAGAACCGGCGAGGCCTCCTGCATCTTCCACACCGGATAGAGGGCGGAGGACAGGAAGAACATCGGGAAGATCACGAAATTCATCACCCCTGCGAAATTTTCCAGCTGGCGGATGCGGGCGGACAGAAACAGCCCGAGCGCCCCCAGCATCAATCCTGCAAGCACCAGCGCAGGCAGCGCGGCCAGATATCCGAGCGGTGGCAGGTGGATACCATAGAGATAGGCAATGGCCAGAAAGGCCGCAACCTGGACCAGACCCACCAGGGCCCCCGCTACCAGCTTCGCGCCCAGCAGGAACCAGCGCGGCCAAGGGGCGGTCAGCATCAGCCGCATGGTGCCGCTTTCGCGGTCATTGACAAGGCTGAGCGAGCTTTGCATGGCCGAAAACAGCAAGATCATCCCGCAGAGGCCCGGCGCGATATAGGTCTCGTAGGTGATATAGGTGCGGTAGGGCGGAATGATCGACATGCCCAGAGCCGCGCGAAAGCCTGCCGCGAAGACGACCAGCCAGACCAGAGGCCGGACCAGAGCGGCAAAGAACCTCTCGCGCTGGGTCAGAAAGCGGGCAAGCTCGCGCGTCATGATCGCCGCCGCGGCGCGCAGCGCGCTCATTGGAGGGCTCCGGTGCGGCTCAAGAACCAGTCGGCCAGCGGCACCCCACCCCTGAGGCGGCCCACCTGCCCCTCTGCCGCAACCTGCCCGCGATGCAGGAGCACCATCGTATCCGTATCGCGCAATTCGTCCACCAGATGGGTGGCCCAGAGCACCGTAATGCCGCTGGAGGTCAGGTCATGCACATAGGCGGTGATTGCGGCGCGGGCGGGGGCGTCAAGCCCGACGGTCGGCTCATCCAGCAGCAGCAGTCCCGGACGGTGGATCAGCGCGCGGGCGATCTCCATGCGCCGCCTATGGCCCCCGTTCAGCTTGCCGACTTTCTCGCCTGCCCGCTCCGCCATGCCAAGGCGGGTGAGCGCCTCTTCGATACGGGTCTCGCTTTCGCTACGGCTCAGGCCCTGAAGCGCCGCGAAATAGCGCAGATTTGCCGCCACGCTCCGGTCCAGATCATGGGTGGGTTGCTGGAAAACGACGCCGATCCCCGCCAAGGCCCTGCGCGGCGCGCGCCCCATATCCGTGCCTGCCACCTCGACCACGCCCGGACGGGGCCGGATCAGCCCTGTCAGCACCGACATCAGGGTGGATTTCCCCGCCCCGTTCGGCCCCAGAAGGGCGCAGAAACATCCTGCGGGCAGGGTAAAGCCGACCCCGTCAAGGGCCAGCTTCGTCCCCCAGCGGTGGCTGAGTCCGCTGACCTTCAGCGCGGGGTTAGTCGATGGTGATGTCAAGCCGCTGATCCTCGCCCGACGAGCCGGGAATGGACAAAGCATAGCTTCCCGGCTTGACCGCCACAAAGGTGATTTTCATTGTGCCGGGTTCATCGAATTCTACCGAGTTGAGGCCGGTGGGGCGGACTTCCAGCCCTTCGACCACGACCTCGTCGATCCAGACGGCATGAAAGAAATCGGCCCCCGACAGGCCGATCTCGCCCGACCCGTCCGAGGTAATCTCGACGGTGTAATAGCGGCCTGATTTCAGATGCCACGGCCCGCCCAGAGGCTCGCCAACCGAGAGCATCACCTCGGGCAGTTTGTCGCGATTGCCTGCCGCCATCAGACCCGCGGGCGGACCGGCCTCGTTGTCATCATCGGTATCGGCAAAGGCGGTGGTGGCCGAAAGGGCGGCAATCACCAGGGCAGAAAGGAAATAACGCATGGAAAACTCCTGTATAGGCTTGGGTCAGTCTGCAATCGGCTGGGGAGGGGTGGGGCGGGCTGCGGCCCCCCAAGGGAAACGGCCCACCTTGATCGTGGCTTTCGGTTCCAATGTGGCGACATCGATCACCGTCACATCGCCCGAAACGCCATTGGTGGTGAACAGCAGGGTTTCATCGGGGGAATAGGCCAGATGCCAGACCCGCCGCCCGACCATCAGATATTGCTCGACCTCGAAGGTTTTCGCATCCACGACAGCCACATGGTTGGCGGGGCCCAAGGCGATGAACACCTTGGTCTTATCGGGTGAGAACAGCATCCCCACGGGTTGCAGTTTTTCCGAGCGCACACCCGCAATGGCAAAGCGGATCTTGCCCTTCTCGGTCTTGGTTGCGGTATCGAAGATGCTGACCGTGCCGCCGATTTCCGAGCTGACCCACAGCTCGGACCCGTCGGGCGAGAATTCGGCGTGGCGCGGGCGTGCGTCCACCAGCGAGTTGGCGACGATCTGATGGGTCGCGGTATCGATCCAATGCGCCATATTGGTGGTTTCCGATGTGGTCACCTGCACCTTGCCATCGGGCGAGATGCCCATGCCCTCGGGTTCGATTCCGACATCGATCTGGGCCACCACACGGCGGGTCTGGGTATCGACGACGGTGGTCACGGCGTCGTTTTCATTGGCGATGTAAAGCAGCCGGTCATCGGGGGCGAGCACGAATTGCTCGGGGTCTTCCCCCGAGGGCAGGTCATGCAGGATCTTGCCCGTTTCGGGGTCCATCACCTGTACGGCGTCGCTATCGGAGGCGCAGATGTAAAGCCGCTTGAAATCGCGCGAGAAGGTGATGCCGCGCGGGCGTTCGCCCGTAGGATAGCTGCGCACCACCTCGAGGGTCTGGACATCGATCACGCTGACCGTGTCATCGGCCTCGTTGGTCACCCAGATCTCGTCGGCAAGGGCGGGGCTGGCCGCAAGGGCGGTCGTCAGGAACAGGATGCGCAGCATTCAGCCTCCAAAAGCTTTGCAGAGGGTTTCGGGACGGTCGGTGCCAAGGGTGTCCATCTCGTTGGCGTGATGGAGAAACCCCTCGAAGGGGGCGGTCGCGATGACCGCGCGCTCTGTGACCAGTGGCAGGGGCTGGCGCATCTGGCCATCCCACGGGCGGAAGGAAAGCGGCTGGCCCAGAAAGCCCGCGATCCGTGCCTTATCGGAGATCAGATAGTCGCGCAGGCTGCGCGGGTCACCGGCACCGGAGCGGGTGCGGGCATCCGACACAGCGGCCACCGCCACCCATGCCGCGTAATCGGCGGCGCGCATGTCGCGACCGCTGGCCATGCGGAACCGGTCCTGTAGCTGTGCGGCTCCGTTTTGCTCGACCACACCGGCCCAGCCAAGCGGCTGCAACCCCTCGGAGCCCGCAATCGGACGCGGCAGCCATGTGTTATAGGGCAGATAGCGCCCGAAATCGCCGCGTTCATCGGCCACCAGCAGGATGTCATGCTCGGGCAGATCCTGCATGAACAGCGGCACCTCGGCGGCGGCAGAACGGCGCATATCAGCGGTCAGGGGCCAGTCCTTCTCGCCAGCCAGGGCCAGTCCGAACTTGCCCAAGCTGGTCTTGAGCGCTTCGGCAAAGGCTTTGTCTTCGGGATGCGGGCCGGTGACAAGCGCCAGCTTCGTCCAGCGTTTGACCACCAGTGCCTGCGCCAGCGCATCGGTACGCATTGCGACGGAAGGGGTGCTGTGCAGGATATTGGCGCGGCATTGCGTGCCACGAAGCGGCATGTCCTCGGCGCTGGTATTGAAGATCAGCACATCCTTCGCCTCGGGCAGATCCGCCAGCGCCAAGAGGTCTTCCGCCGGAGCGCGCGTCACCAATATCTGTGCCCCCTCGGCCAGAATCTTTTTCGCGGCGGTCAGAAACGGTGCGTCCGGCGGCACACGGGTTTCGTGAAGCTGCCAGTCGATTCCCAGAAATTTGCCTGTCTTTGTAATGTCTTCAAGGCTCAAACGGGCACCTGCGATGCCCAGATCATCGGGGTCACCGGCAAGATTGGATAAAACGGGGGGTGGCGTGACCTGACGTTCAAGCCAGTCAAGGCGTAGCACCTCGGCCTGCGCCGAAGCACATGCCAACCATGCAACCGCCACGGTTGTTAAAAATTTCATGTCTCTCTCCCTGAGGACACTGCATCTGCTCGGGTGGGCGGATGCAATAGGACTAAGGTCTAGGGCTGGGGGGCGGTGCGCCGTGTTAGCCTGTTTTTTGTCAAGGGAGGAAACCATGATGGCAGGTTTGCACAGGGGCTGTCTGGCCCTGCTTCTTGGGTCGTTTCTGGCCTGTCCCGCGCTGGCGGATGCCTTGGCCGAGGAGCCGGGCGGCGACCTCAATCCGCCCGAGATGAGCCTGGACCGTGTGCTGCGTGATACCGCGCGGGGCGAGGTCACGATGATGAATTGCGCCTCGGGCTATTTCATGACGAAATCCGGCGATCATGCTGCGGCGCGCGAGGTCTTCGGCCTATGTGCCGAGCGTGGTTGGACAGGGGCTATGACGTGGATGAGTGCGCTGGAGGATAATGGTCTGGGCGCCGTGGAAGATCCGGCGGCTGCGGCCGAATGGGACCGGCGCGCGGCTGAGGCGGGCGATCCGGTCGGGCAGTTCAACCGTGGTCTGGATCTGCTGCGCGGTCGGGGAGGTGTGCGCGACATCGCTCAGGGACAGGCGATGATCGACCGTGCGGCGCGGGCGGGCCTGCCACAGGCCCAAGAGCTGCAGGGCGCGCACTATGATTGGCGCGCGGTGACCCCGGATGCCGACGAAGCGCGCTATCTGCCACAGGGATAACAGCCAGAATCGCGACCAAAGTCGTATGCGGCCATTGATATGGATCAACCGTGCCGACCTGCAGCGGACCTACTTTCGAGACGGGTAGAAAGTAGGAGAATGGTCATGAAAACAAGCCTTGTTCTGAGTGCAATACTGGCAGCCGCTTGCGTGCAGGTCGCGCAGGCCGATACTACGGAGCGGATCAAGATCGACGCGGGGCATCAGTTCTTCGAGGCGAATTGCCAGCGGTGCCATTCGGTCGATGCGGATCGGGCAAGCTATGGGCCGCTGCTGGAGAAGGTCGTGGGGCGCAAGGCGGGAAGCTATGGCGATTACCCCTATTCCGACGCTTTGAAACAGGCGAATTTCGTCTGGACGCCAGGGGCGCTGCGGGCTTGGATGGAAGATAATGACGTCTTCATTCCAGGCACGAAAATGCGTCATGTCGGCATTGTCGATCCGACGGTTCAGGACTTTATCGTAACCTATCTGAACAGTCAGTAACCCTCATCAGGGGCATGCGTGACGTCTAAGTAAGACCAATGGACAATATCCGCCCGTGTGCCCCTGTCCAATACTTCGGGAATGTCTGATCCGCCCTCTTTTTCCGAGGCGCGGACAGGACGACAGGGAGGACTACGCAATGAACCGTTTCGTTTTGGCCGCAGTGCTGGCCATTTCCTGCGGCTGGGCTTTGGGAGACGCTCAAGCAGGGGTTACCGAGGAGGATCTTCGCGCGGATCAGCAGACGGTGGGCGATGTGCTCACCAACGGGATGGGGCGCAATTTGCAGCGTTTCAGCCCGCTGGAAACGCTGAACCGTGACAACGTGAAAAACCTCGTTCCGGCTTGGGCATTCAGCCTTGGCGGAGAAAAGCAGCGCGGGCAGGAGAGCCAGCCGATCGTCTATGACGGGGTGATGTATATCACCGGCTCCTATTCGCGCCTTTATGCGATTGATATCCATACCGGAAAAGAGCTGTGGCAATATGATGCCCGCCTTCCCGAGGGCATTCTGCCCTGCTGTGACGTGATCAATCGCGGTGCGGCCATCTATGGCGATAATATCTATTTCGGCACATTGGATGCGCGGATCGTGGCGCTTGACCGGAAAACCGGCGATGTCGTCTGGAACAAGAAAATCGCCAATTACAAAGAGGGTTACAGCTATACCGCCGCGCCGCTGATCGTAAACGGGCTTGTCATCACCGGCAATTCGGGCGGTGAATTCGGGATCGTGGGCGAGGTGCAGGCGCGCGATGCGGAAACCGGCGAGCTGGTCTGGACCCGTCCGGTGATCGAAGGCCATATGGGCACGCTCAATGGCGAACCCTCGACCATGACCGGCGAGCTGAACGCGACCTGGCCGGGCGATATGTGGAAAACCGGTGGCGGGGCAACATGGCTGGGTGGCTCTTATGACGCCGATACCGATACGCTGATCTTCGGCACCGGTAACCCCGCGCCGTGGAACAGCCACCTGCGCAATGCGGGCACCCCCGTTGAGGGCAATAAGGGCGACAACCTCTACGCGGCGTCCCGCCTCGGCATCGACCCCAAGACCGGCGAGATCAAGTGGCACTTCCAGTCCACCCCGCGTGAAGGCTGGGATTTCGACGGTGTGAACGAGGTCGTGGGCTTTGTCGATAAGGATGGCAACAAGCGCTATGCGACTGCCGACCGGAACGGCTTCTTCTACATCCTCAACCGCGAAGACGGCAAATTCGTCGCGGCTTATCCTTTTGTGAAGGATATCTCTTGGGCCAGCGGGATCGATGAGACCGGTCGCCCGATCTATAACGAGCAGAATCGCCCCGGTGCGCCGGATACGGCCTCCGAGGATGGCAAGGGCCAGCAGGTCTTCTCGGTGCCCAGTTTCCTTGGGGGCAAGAACTGGATGCCGATGGCGTATAGCCAGCAGACGGGCCTGTTCTATGTGCCCTCCAACGAATGGGGCATGGATATCTGGAACGAGCCGATTTCCTACAAGAAAGGCGCGGCCTATCTTGGGGCAGGCTTCACCATCAAGCCGCTTTTCGAAAGCTATATCGGTTCGCTGAAAGCGATGGACCCGAATACTGGCGAGGTGAAATGGGAATATAAGAACTCTGCACCGCTCTGGGGCGGGGTGATGTCCACGGCGGGTGGCCTTGTCTTTACTGGCAACCCCGAAGGCGAATTCATGGCCTTCGACGCCGAGACCGGTGACAAGCTTTGGTCCTTCCAGACCGGCTCGGGCATTGTTGGCCAGCCGATCACCTGGGAGCAGGATGGCGAGCAATATGTCTCGGTGATTTCCGGCTGGGGGGGCGCTGTGCCGCTTTGGGGTGGTGAGGTTGCCAAGCGTGTGAACTACCTCAATCAAGGTGGCACCGTCTGGACCTTCCGTCTGCCCAAGCAAATGGCCGACGCCAAATAATTCACGCCTATGCGATGGCTTTCGCCGCGCCCGGGGGCAACCTCGGGCGCGTTTTCATGCGCGACAGGGGAAAAAGCCCGAAAACAGATATGTGCATATATAAACGCTTAGCGTGCTAATTTTGTATATTTAACATTTGGAGGAACACTCCTAGATAAGTCTTCAGAAAGAAACACAGCAGATCGCCCGCTTCATTCAGGGTGCTGACGATTTGCGGATCACTTGGAGATTGATCATGAAAAATATCGTTATTGCCGCAGTTGTCGCCCTTACCGCCAGTGCAGGGATCGCGTCCGCCGAGGGGGCAGGCCATGCCCAACTGGCGCAACAGCTTGGTCTGAACGGGGCCGACTTCACCACCGCCGAGTTGACCTCGATCGACGAGGCCCGCCGCGACGGCGACAACAGCACCGTGAACTACTTCCTCAACCACGATAACCGTGTCGCGGCTCCTGCGCAGGAAGTGTCTGCCGGTAAAGCACAGCTGGCTGCGCAGCTTGGCGTTGACCCGAGCAAATACACGCTGGCCGAGCTGGTGACGGTGGATAGCGATCTGCGTGACCACAACGCACAAGACGCGGCCTTCATCCTGTCGGGCGATGCCCGTCACGAAGTTACGCCGCTGCCGGTTCCCTATTTGGGCCAAGGCCGGGACCAATAAGGCCTTAGGTCCACACGCTGCACATCAGGAGATGTGCATCTCCAGTGAAGAAGGGCGGTCTGCTTGCAGGCCGTCCTTTTTCAGTTTTGCCGTGGCGTCATTTGCGTGGATCGCGGGGCGAGGGTGAATTTCCTCGGCCCTCTATGAAACTGATCGGGCTTTCGGGTGTTGGAACAGTAGCAAAGGCTCTGGCGCAGTTTCGGGTGCGGTTCGGGGCCAAGTCACTGTGCAAGGAGACCCCCCATGAAAGACCATGATGGCGCAACCCAAGGCGCTTGCCCGTTTCGCGGAACCCGTATCGGGGGGGCAATCGGCTCCGAGCCGCAACTGGATCACTGGTGGCCCAACCGGCTGAAAGTGGAGCTTCTGCATCAGAATCCGGTGCAGGCCAACCCGCTTGGACCGGACTATGATTACGCCGAAGCGATCAAGGATCTGGATATTGCCGCGCTCAAGGCCGACCTGCGCGCCCTTTTGCATAGTTCGAAAGACTGGTGGCCTTCGGATTACGGGTATTACGGGCCGCAAATGGTGCGTATGGCGTGGCACTCGGCGGGCACCTATCGCATTGCCGACGGGCGTGGCGGTTCGGCCGAAGGGATGCAGCGTTTCGCGCCGATCAACTCGTGGTGGGACAATGGCAATACCGATAAATCCCGCCGTCTTCTATTGCCGATCAAGCAGAAATATGGGGCAAAACTGAGCTGGGCCGACCTGATGATGCTGGCCGGCACGCTTGCGTTGGAGGATATGGGCCTGCCGATCCAAGGCTTTGCCTTTGGTCGCGTGGATGCGTGGGAAGCAGATCGCGCCACATATTGGGGCCCCGAGGGGTGGAACGGCAAGCGTCCTTCGGAGGTCGGGCAAGGTCCGCTGGAAGGCCATCCGAACCAGATGGTCACCCGTGACCTGCGTTGGGAAGGGGATGTCCGGTCTGATCATTATGATCTCGAAGCGCCGTTGGCCAACGCCAATCAGGCCCTGATCTATGTCGATCCCGAAGGCCCCAATGGCAACGGGAATGCGCAAGACAGCGCCCGCGATATCCGCGAGACCTTTGCCCGCATGGCGATGAATGACGAAGAGACCGTTGCCCTGATTGCGGGCGGGCATGCTTTCGGGAAATCGCACGGGATGGTTAGCGCCGATGAAATCGGTCCTGCGCCGGAAGGGGCGCCGATTCAGGCGCAGGGTCTGGGCTGGCAAAACCCCGAAGGCCTCGGGTTTGCGCAATATACCATGACCAACGGGATCGAGGGCAGCTGGACCCCCGACCCCACGATGTGGGACAATTCCTATCTGGAAAACCTGTTCAAATATGAATGGAAGCAGGAGACATCTCCGGCGGGGGCCGTGCAATGGACCCCCGAAGACCCCGACGCGCCGAAAACGCCCGATGCGCATGTCGAGGGCCAGATGAATCCGCTGATGATGATGACATCGGATCTGGCGTTGAAGGTCGATCCCGAATACCGCAAGATCTGCGAGCGCTTTCTGGCGGATTTCGACTATTTCACCGATTGCTTCTCGAAGGCGTGGCACAAGCTGATCCACCGCGATCTGGGGCCGACCTCGCGCTGGCTCGGGCCGGAGATCGGCGGCACGTTCATCTGGCAGGACCCGACGCCCGAGGCAGAGTATCCGCCGATCAGCGAGGCCGATATTGCAGAGCTGAAAAAGACCTGCCTGACGACCGGCCTTCCGCTGCGCGAGCTGATTGCTACGGCATGGGCTTCGGCCTCGACCTATCGCGATACCGACAAACGCGGAGGTGCCAACGGCGCGCGCATCCGCCTTGCGCCACAAAAGGATTGGGCGGTGAACAATCCCGCCCAACTCTCGCGGGTGCTGTCCGCATTGGAACAGGTAAAGTCCGACTTTGACGCCAAGGGGGCGGCCAAGGTTTCGATGGCCGATCTGATTGTTCTGGCAGGTTGTGCGGCCGTTGAAGCTGCGGCCAAGGCGGCGGGGCATGACATTTGCGTGCCCTTCGTGGCGGGACGCACGGATGCCAGCGACGAATGGACCGATGCCGAGACCTTCGACTGGTTGCTGCCCGTGGTGGACGGGTTCCGCAATTACCGGCATCCGGGCATCCGCTATCAGGTTCCGGCAGAGCAGCTCTTCCTTGATCAGGCCGCAAAACTTGCGCTGACCGCGCCGGAATGGACGGCACTGGCCGGTGGGCTACGGGCGCTTGACCAGAATTATGATGGGTCGGAAACGGGGATCTTTACCCAGCGGAAGGGTCAGTTGACCAATGATTATTTCCGTGTGCTGGTATCGATGGACTATGCATGGCACCCGCAGGACGGTGAAGAGATGTTCGATATCCGACCGCGTGCGGGAGAGGGGGCATCCTATACCGCCTCGCGTTGCGATCTGGTTTTCGGCTCCAATAGCGAGCTGCGCCAACTGGCCGAATACTATGCCGCAGATGATGGCGAGGCCTATCTGGTGCGCGATTTCGTGAAAGCCTGGCACAAAGTGATGATGCTTGACCGTTTTGACGTTGCAAAAGAGCGCCGTCGGGCGATGGCGCTATGCTAAGCTTCTGAAGCTTCCGCCATGTTGAAAATGCAGAGGAAACGGGCGCGAGGGTTTCGCGCCCGTTTTCCCTCAGCGGGAGTTAATAACCGCGCTGCATATCGGCCATATCGCCGCAGCGCCCGTCTTTGGCAAACTGGCGGATATTTTCGGCAATGATCCGGCTGCCTGTATCGGGATCGACCTGCGAGGCGATATGCGGCGTGACCGTCACATTGGGATGCGTCCAGAAAGGATGCTCTTCGGGCAGCGGCTCGATAGGGAAGGCATCAAGGATCGCATGGGCAATCTGCCCGTTGTCCAATGCGGCCAGCAGATCGGCCTCGTGCAAGTGATCGCCGCGCCCGCAATTCACCAGACAGGCCCCCTTTGGCAGGGCCTGAAACAGCGAAGCGTCCAGAATATGGCGGGTTTCGGGGGTGAGTGGCAGAAGATTTACCACGATTTCACAATCTTGCAGGAATCTCTTCAGGCCTTCGGGGCCGTGATGGCACGTCACTTGGGCGATATCCTTGGGGCTGCGGGCCCAACCTCTGGTCTCGAAGCCGATCTGCGCCAGCAGCGCTGCCGCCGCTGCACCCAGATTGCCAAGGCCGAGAATGCCGACTTTGCGTTGACCTGCGACCGGCGCCACAATCGGTGCCCATTTTGCCTGCTGCGCGCTGGCCAGCATTTCGGGCATGCCGCGATGGAGATTGAGCACCTGCATCGCCACATATTCGCGCATACGCTGGGTGAGATCCGACCCGATCGTGCGAATGACAGGGATCTGGCGCGGCAGTTCGGGATCTGCGGCAAGATGATCGACCCCCGCGGCCAGCGACACAATCGCCTTCAGGTTTGGCAGGCCAGCCAGAAAGCCGTGGGCAGGTTGCCATACCGCGGCATATTCCACCTGCGCCGCGTCGAACGGCTCATGGCCTGAAACCACCTCGGCCTCGGGCAGAACGGTCTGCAGCCGCGCCACCCATTTGGCACTGGTTTTCGGGCTTGGAAGATAGACGACGATGCTCATAGTAATCCCTGCTGTGGTATTTTCGCCGGATCAGAGCAAGAAAACCGCGCCAAGGCAAGGCGCGGTTTAAGGTGGTTAACGCCAACCCAATGCGGGCGCGACATGGGTCAGAAGGCTTTCAAGCACATGGGTGTTGTAATCAACCCCCAGCATATTGGGCACGGTGAGCAGCAGCGTATCGGCTTCGGCAATCGCTTCGTCCTGCCGCAGCTGGTCAATCAAGCGGTCCGGCTCATCCGCATAGCCCCTGCCGAATACCGAACGGGTCTGGTCGATAATGCCGATCTGGTCCTGATCTTTCGAGCCGTTCCCGAAATACATCCGGTCCTGATCGTTCATCAGCGCAAAGATCGAGCGCGAGACAGAGACCCGTGGCGCATGACTATGGCCGGCCTCTTTCCACGCGGCCCGATAGGCGCGGATCTGCTTGGCTTGCTGGATGTGGAAGGCCTCGCCCGTCTCGTCATCCTTGAGCGTCGAGCTTTGCAGGTTCATCCCCAGTTTCGCAGCCCATTCGGCGGTGGCATTGGAACCCGCGCCCCACCAGATACGCTTGCGCAAGCCCGGACTTTGCGGTTCCAGCCGTAGAAGGCCCGGCGGATTGGGGAACATCGGGCGGGGATTGGGCTGGGCGAAGCCTTCCCCTTCGATCATCTGCAAGAAAACCTGCGTATGACGGCGCGCCATATCGGCAGGGGTCTCGCCTTCGGCGGGCTGATAGCCGAAATGCCGCCAGCCATCAATGACCTGCTCGGGCGAGCCGCGCGAGATGCCCAGTTGCAACCTGCCGCCCGCGATCAGGTCGGCACTTCCGGCATCTTCGACCATATAGAGCGGGTTTTCATAGCGCATGTCGATGACGCCGGTGCCGATCTCGATGCTGCTGGTGCGGGCACCGACCGCCGCCAGAAGCGGAAAGGGAGAGGCCAGTTGACGGGCATAGTGGTGCACGCGGAAATAGGCACCATCCAGCCCCATCTGCTCTGCCGCGACAGCCAGATCGATGGATTGCAACAGGACATCCGACGCCGAGCGGACTTGCGAGCCGCGGTCGTTCGCCCAATGTCCGAAAGAGAGAAAGCCGATCTTTTTCATACGAGTGATCCTTCCGTTTCCCCTGCATGTAGGCGCGCGCAGGGCGGTGCCGCAAGGTTGCCGGATGTTCTCTCAGGCGCAGCCGATGTGCAAAGCGGGAACTGCGTTTTTCGCGCCTAGCTGGCCAGACGTTCGGGCGGGGCGAAAAATTCGACATCTCCGGGATCAATCTGGAAGGTGCCGATTTCCGCAGCAAGAGCCTCCGTTTCCGTCCGCAAGGTCGCGATGGCGGCATTGGTTTCTTCGAACATGGCGGCATTTTTCTGTGTGGTCTGATCCAGTTCCAGGGTCGCGCCGGAGATTTCATTGATGCCGATCGTCGTCTCCCGCGTGGCCGTCACGATGCTCTCGATCCGGCTACGGATGTCATGTACACCGCTGACGATATCCGCCAAGGCCGATCCGGTGGAGTTCACCATGGAGACGCCGCGCTGGACATCCGTGCCCGAGGTCGAAATCATGTTGCTGATCTCTTGCGAGGCATCAGCCGAGCGCTGCGCCAACGCCCGCACCTCCGAAGCGACAACCGCAAAACCGCGTCCCGCCTCTCCCGCGCGTGCGGCTTCTACCCCCGCATTGAGCGCCAGCAGATTGGTCTGGAAAGCAATATCGTCAATGACCTGCAAGACGCGTTCGATCTGTGCAGACGAGCTTTCGATACTGTCCATTGCCGCGATTGCATTGACCACGATCTGGTGTCCGCGCTCGGCACGTTCGCTGATATCGCCAATGGTCTTCTGGGCCTCGTCAAGCGCTCGCGACGAGCTGGTGACCGAGGCGGACATCTCTGTCAGGGCCGAAGTCGTCTCTTCCAGAACGGCGGCATTCTTCTCCGACCGGCGCGCCAGATCGGCAGAGGCATCCGCGATTTCCTGCGTCGAGCTTTCGATGCGCTGCGAGGACGCGGAGATGGTCTGCATGGTCATCGAAAGGGCATTGGCGGCCTGATTGCTGGATTGCGCGACACGATGGAAGCTGCCGCGCAACGTATCGGGCATGCGATAGGTGAAATTGCCCTGTGCGAAGCTCCGCATCGAGGTTTCGACCTCGGTCATGCCCTGTTCGACGCAGCTGCCGATCTCGTTCAGGCCCTTGCAGAGTTCGGCCATCAGGCCCGTTTTGCCTTGGAGCGGAATGCGCTTGGTGAAGTCGCCTCTGGCGCAGGCCGTGACAACCTCGTTGATTTCTTCGGCAATCGCTTCATCTTCGGCCTGTTTCGCTGCGGCATGGGCAAGCTGTTGCTCTGCCGCAAGCTTTTCCTGCTCCAGAAGATGCTCGGCATGCTCCCGCTCCGAGAGTTCGCGCATCTGGGTCTCTTTGGCATGGGCCTCTTCCTGTCGCCGCGCGCGCAGGATGCTTTGACGGAAGGCTTCGATGGCGTCGTTGATCCGACCGAACTCGAGAATGGTCGTCTCCGGCATCTCGCTATCCATCTGACCGGTTGCCATCTGGGTCGCCCGTTGCGAGATATGTCCGACTTCCTGCGCCATTTTTGTGGAAATGCGGCGTGCGAGAAGCAGGATCATGCCGCAGGCTCCAAACATCGCCACGATATTCAGCGCCAAGAGAACCGTTTGATGCCGGACAAACTCTTTTGCAGAGGCCATGATATCCGCAGAAATTCCGTCCTCGAAGGTCTTCAGCATGCCGATACGTTTTGTCGTGGCATCAAAGAACTCCTGCGCGGTCACGCCTTGCGTGCTTCGGGTTTCGGGATAGGCAAAGGCGATGCCGCGCAGTCGCGCGACATCTGTGAATTCGGGGCTGTGTTCCAGCGTGTCCAGCTCGGCGGCTTGTGCCTGAGAAGAAAAATCGCGGAAAAACTCCAGGCCCATATCCTGCTGTGACACCAGTTTGTAGAGCGAGGCCAGTCGGGCCATGTCGAAACTGCCCAAGGCAAAGCCGCCCGCACCAATGGCCCGTTCGATGCCGGCGCGTTCTTTTGTGGCCATGAAAGAGGTCAATGCCCCGAGCTTTTTGGCCAGCTCTGCGCTGATCGCCAGTTTGGAAAGCTGGCCGATGATGTTGATCGCATCCGCATTGATCGTTGTATAATGGCCAAGCGCTTCGGGTATGGGGAGTGTCAGGCTATCGACCTGCGCGCGGATTTTCGCACGTTGCGCGATTTCCGCCTGAAGATTGGCATAGCTTGCCGCCAGACGCGGGGTGAAGGTGCCGGCGAGGCGGTCGCCCATCTGTGTGAACGCTTTAAGGCGTTGATCCGTCTGGCCGCGCTGCGCTGCCAGCTCGTCTTTGAACAGGCTACCCTCGCTGCTGAGAAAGACGCTCGTCGCGCCCCGTTCCTTTTGCTGCTCGTGCACGAGATTGGACAGGGAGGACGCGAATTCCATGAGGGCGCTCAGGTTTCTGGCTTTCTGGCTGCTGGAAATCCGCTCGAAAATCATGAGTCCGGAAAGCAGGATCACGGCGAGAAGCGGGAGAACAAGCAGGCGCGAGATCTTCTGTTTCAAAGAGACATGGCGTTTCGGAGCTGACATCTGCGGATCACCTTTATTGGAGTGCTGTCAGCATTAGGCGCGATATATTAAAGTCCTCTTTCCCGCGCCGCGTGTATCAAAATGCCTCCGATTGCAGCATATTCCCCCTAAGCATTTGGAATAGAATGCAGCTTCGGGGGCTATTTTTGCTGCACCCGCGAGAGAAGCTAAAATGCAATTTATTATGTGATGCCGGCTTGGGTTGCCATATCCGGCCTGTCTTCCGGCAGGGGGGCGCGTGCGACGAGCCAGCAAAGACGGGCCAAGAAAAAAGCCCCCGTATGACCGGGGGCTTTTGAGATTATTTGATCCCGCCGAAGCAGAGATTCTTGATTTCGAGATAGTCATCGCAGCCGTATTTGGAGCCTTCGCGCCCCTGACCGGATTGCTTGATCCCGCCGAAGGGAGCGATTTCCGAGGAGATGGCACCGGTATTGATGCCCACCATCCCTGTTTCCAGCGCCTCGCCCACGCGCCATGCACGTTTGAGATCGCCGGTGTAGAAATAGCTCGCCAGACCGAATTCGGTGTCATTGGCAAAGGCGACCGCATCGGCTTCGGTGTCGAATTTGACCAGCGGTGCCAAAGGACCGAAGGTCTCTTCCGAGGCTACCTTCATCTCTTGCGTCACCCCTGCCAGCAGCGTCGGCTCGTGGAAGGTGCCGCCCAGATTGGAGCGTTTGCCGCCCGTCAGAACGGTCGCGCCCTTGGACACGGCATCGGCAATGTGATCCTCGACCTTGGCCAGAGCCGCGGTGTTGATCAGCGGGCCGGTGGTGGTGCCTTCGGTGAAGCCATCGCCCAGCGTCAGCGCGCCCATCGCCTTGGCCAGCTTTTCGGCGAAAGCATCATAGACGCCTGCCTGCACATAGATGCGGTTCGCGCAGACGCAGGTCTGACCGTTATTGCGGAACTTGGCGATCATCGCGCCTTGCACCGCCGCATCCAGATCGGCATCGTCGAACACGATGAACGGCGCATTGCCGCCCAGTTCCAGCGAGATCTTCTTGACCGTGTCGGCCCCCTGACGCATCAGGATCTTACCCACGCGGGTGGAGCCGGTGAAGGTCATTTTGGCGACCTTCGGGCTGTCGCACAGGGCTTTGCCGATGCCCGACGCATCCAGACCGGTGACGATGTTGAACACACCTGCGGGCACGCCTGCGCGCTCGATCAGCACCGTCAGAGCCAGTGCCGAAAGCGGCGTGAACTCGGAGGGACGGGCCACCATCGTGCAGCCTGCGGCCAAGGCGGGAGCCAGCTTGCGGGCCAGCATCGCATTGGGGAAGTTCCACGGCGTGATCGCCCCCACAACGCCCACCGGCTGCTTGATCACAACCATGCGGATATCGGTCGCATGGCCCGGAATGAAGTCGCCATAAAGACGTTTGGCTTCTTCCGAGAACCATTCGACATAGGAGGCCCCGTACAGGACTTCGCCGCGGGCTTCGGCCCAGGGCTTGCCCATTTCGGCGGTCAGGATCGTGGCCAGATCATCGGCATTGGCCACCATCAGGTCATACAGCTTGCGCAGAATCGCGCCACGCTCTTTGCCGGTTTTCGCCGCCCAGGCCGCTTTCGCTGCGAAGGCCGCGTCAATCGCGCGTTGGGTGTCCTCGACGGTAAGATCCGGCACTTCGGCCAGTTTCTCGCCGGTCGAGGGGTTGTCGACCGTGAAGGTCTTGGCCGCAGCCACCCATTCGCCATTGATATAGGCGCGCGTCTCCAGCAGAGACGCGTCCTTCAGTTTTGCTGCGAGATCTGCGCGATCAAGCATTGGCCAGTTCCTTGGCGCCTTTCACGGCTTTCACCGCGTCGGTCAGGATGGTCATGGCTTCGTCGAATTGCGCATCCGGAATGGTGATCGGCGCGAGGAAGCGGATGACGTTGCCATAGACGCCACAGGTCAGCAGCAGCAGGCCGCGTTCCAGGGCTGCCAGACGGATCTTGTTGGTCAGCTCGGTTGCGGGGGTGCCGTCATCATTCATGAATTCTGCGGCAACCATGAAGCCCGGGCCACGCACTTCGGTCAGTTCCGGCACGATGGTCTTGAGCTCTTCCAGCTTGGTTTTCAGCTTGTCGCCCAGCAGGTTTGCACGGTCGCAGAGTTTTTCTTCCGCGATCACATCCAGCACGGCATTGGCTGCCGCGATGGCCAGTGGGTTGCCGCCATAGGTGCCACCCAGACCGCCGGGGCCTGCGGCATCCATGATTTCGGCGCGGCCAACGACGCCTGCGATCGGGAAGCCGCCACCCAGCGATTTCGCCATCGTGATCAGGTCCGCGGCCGATTCATGCTGTTCCATCGCGAAGACGGTGCCGGTGCGGGCGAAGCCGGTTTGGACTTCGTCTGCGATCATCACGATGCCATGCTTGTCGCAAAGGGCACGGATGCGGTTGACGAATTCTTTCGGTGCGGGCACGAAACCGCCTTCACCTTGCACGGGCTCCAGCACGATGGCGGCCACGCGGGCCGGATCGACATCGGCTTTGAACAGTTTCTCGATGGCATTCATGCTGTCATCGATCGACACGCCATGTGCTTCATAGGGGTAGGGCGCGTGGAAGACATCGCCCATCAGCGGACCGAAGCCGATTTTGTAGGGCGCGACTTTGCCGGTCATGGCCATGGTCATGAAGGTCCGGCCGTGGAAGCCGCCTTGGAAGGTGATCACAGCCGAGCGGTTGGTGTGAGCGCGTGCAATTTTCACGGCGTTTTCAAGTGCTTCTGCGCCGGTCGTCACGAAGACGGTTTTCTTGGCGAAATCGCCCGGTGCCAAGGCGTTGATGCGCTCTGCCAGACGCACATAGTTCTCGTAGGGGATGACTTGGTGGCAGGTATGGGTGAAGGCATCCAGCTGCGCCTTGACGGCCTCGATGACTTTCGGGTGACGGTGGCCGGTGTTCAGCACGGCGATACCGGAGGCGAAATCCAGCAGACGGTTGCCATCGGCATCCCAGATTTCGGTGTTTTCTGCGCGAACTGCATAGTGGTCGGTCAGAACGCCGACGCCACGGGCGAGGGCGGCTTTGCGGCGGGATTCGATGTCTGCGTTTGCCATGAGGGTGATCCTGTTGAGAAGCAATGATTGGAACCCAGCCTATCGGGATTTGGAAACTTAAAAAGTCTGTTTCTTGTTGCGGGTAAGGTGTTGTATACTCGTCATGAATTTGTAAGGTTTGATCAATGGTGAACACTCACAACACGACTTCTCAGGATAAGGAGCTTGGCCACAGGCTGCGCGTGATTCGAGAGCGTGCGGGGTTGTCGCAGCGCGCCCTTGCCAAAAAGGTGGCGGTGCCCAATTCGACTATCTCCTTGATTGAATCGGGAAAGATGAACCCCTCGGTCGGGGCTTTGCGTAAGATCCTTGACGGGATACCGATCAGCCTTTCGGCCTTTTTCGAATTCCAGCCCGATGCGGAACGGCAGATTTTCTATGAATCCGCCGAGCTGACAGAGATCGGCAAGGGGAAATTGTCGCTGCGCCAGATCGGCGGCACGCTGTTTGGCCGCGCGATGATGATCCTGCAAGAGACCTATGAACCAGGGGCTGATACGGGCCGTGTGATGTATGGCCACGAGGGCGAGGAGGGCGGGATCGTCATTTCGGGCCGTGTCGAGATCACCGTGGGCGAGGAACGCAAGGTGCTCGGGCCGGGGGATGCCTATTACTTCGACAGCCGTCTGCCGCACCGTTTCCGGCAGGTCGGGGCCGAACCCTGCGTCGTCATCAGCGCCTGTACACCGCCAACATTCTGACGGAAGAGGCGTTTTCTCGCCTTGTCGGGCCGCCTCCGCCTTTCATCCGCCGCCGTGGTCGTGCTGGAACCGGCCCATTCCCGGCTGCGGTCGCGCCAGTCGCGAACCTCCCGCCAGTCGCAAGGCGCCTGTTGCTATATACCCGTCCGCGCGCCCTCTGTCGTCAAGGTCCCCTGTCGTCACGGCCCCCTGACCGGAAGATGCGTTGCCTTCGGACACAGAGCGGCACGGGCGGCGGCGGCTCAGGGGCCGTCGCAGATGGGGGCCTGCACCGTGGGCAGCTGTCCGGCCTCGGCCATGAAGGCCCGAAAGCCCAGCCTGTCGAGGAAGATCACGCGGTAATGGGCGTGGCCATTGGTCCACCACGGGTCGGATCGGTCGATCTCGGTGATGAAGCGATGCGCGCAGGCCTGACCTGCACTATAGGCGATACCTTCGGGCGAGGTGCCCGCAAGCGGCATATGGATATGGCCGAAGACGATATGGCGGATGCCCTGCGGGTGGGCGGCCAGCCGCGCCATCACGCGGCCCTCGTCATGCAGGCTGATCTTGGCGAAATGGCCGATGCCGTCGTCCATCGGCGGGTGGTGGATGAAAATGGTGGGCGGCAATGGCCCCGCGCCTTGCAGCGCCTCGTCCAGAAACGCCATCCGGTCAGCCCCGAAGATGCCGCCGATCACGCCCGCCTCATGGGTGTCGAGAAAGATCAGCCGCCCGAAATCCGTGTCCTGCCAGCCCTGCACATAGCCATTTCCGTCCAGCGGATGCTCGGGGAAGGCCGCGATGAAATTCGGACGGTCGTCATGATTGCCGAGCATCAGCCGCACGGGGAAGGGCACAGGCGCCAAGATCTCGTGCAGAAGGTCATAGGCCTCTGGGTCGCCGTGATTGCACAGATCGCCGGTGATCACCATCAGGTCGGCATCCGCATGGCGGGCCGTGATATCGGCAATGGCGGCGCGCATCTGCGCCTCGGGGTCCATCTGGTTGGCCAATTGGCCCGCGGGCATCAGATGGGTGTCGGTCAGCTGGATGATCTTCATGGCTCTGCTTTCAAAGGTCATGCGGGAGGCCAGAGCCCCCCGCATAATGTGGGTCATTCCATCAGCGCGTTGGTCTGTTCGACGATCTGTTTCAGACCGTCCTCGGGCGAGACCTCGCCACGCATCACGGTGCCGATGATGTCACGCTGGGTGCGCCAGATACGGACCGAGTCCCCACCCGGATAGCCCGCCCAAGGCAGCGACTTATCGGCCTGAAGCGAGGCGGTCTTCACATTGGGATGCTCGGCGTAATAGGGCGCCAGATAGGCTTCGCCAGTGGCGTTCTTATTGGTCGGCAGATAGCCCGTGATACGCACGATCACATTCTGCGCCTCGGGGCCGGTGATCCACTTGAGGTAGTTCCACGCGGCTTCCTGCTTGGCTTTGTCCTGCGTCAGGATCACGGCCGAATTGCCCCCCGTCGGCACGCCGCCCTTTTCCTTGTCATCCAGCGGGAAGGTCGCGGTGGTCAGTGTGAAACGGTCGCCCACAAGGCCCTCGATGGTCTGCACATGGGCGGGGGTCGAGACCATGAAGCCCGTCTTGCCCGCGCCGAACTGCTGGCGTGCCTGATCCCAGTCGAAGGTCGGCGCATTGGCCTCCACCGCCATCTGGCGGATCATCTTCAGCGCGTTCAGGCCGATCTCATTGTCGAAAGCCACCTTGCCGGTTTTCTCGTCCACCAGCTTGCCGCCCTGTTCAAAGATCAGCGCCTGCCACAGCCAGTCATCCGGCCAGCCCGCGATATCATAGGCCATGCCGGCCATATCGGGGTGCATCTGGTGGATCTTGGCGCCAAGCGCGATCAGCTCGGGCATGGTGTCGGGCATATGCGCCGGATCGGCACCCGCTTCTTTCACCAGCTCGGAGTTGATATAGAGGATCGGCGAGGACGCATTGACCGGCAGGCCATATTGCTTGCCATCGATCTGGCCAAGCGCCGCCATATTGGGCGAGTAGTTTTTATCGAGGAAAGCCTGACCGCCTTCGGCTTCGATGAAGGGACCAAGATCGGTGATCTGGCCGCGCGGGGCCAGCGTATGGACCAGTTCCGCCGTCAGGTTATAGCCCGAGAAATAGACATCCGGCAGATCGCCCGTCACCGCCGAGCGCAGCACCTGTGCCTGACCATCGGTGTAATTGGCGGCGGGGGCGAGGAAGTTGATCTTCACATCGGGGTTGTTCTTCTCGAATTCCTCGGCCAGCGGCTGATGGAATTTCGTAAAGCCCGGCATGTTATAGAGCACATTCAGCGTGACCTCCTGCGTCATGGCGGGAAGCGCCATCAGCAAAGCGGCAGAGGTGGTCAGCCCCGTCAGAACGGTGCGGCGGGTGGGATACATGGGAAAACTCCGGTTCGGTTGGGAGGAAACAGGCTGGGTCATTTGACGCCCGCCATAGTGATGCCCGCGATGAATTGACGGCGGGCAAGGAGGAAACAGGCGACCATGGGCGCGGTGATCAGACAGGCTCCGGCCATGAGCGCGCCGTAATTGGTGCCGGTTTCGGCATCGGCAAAGAACAGCATGCCAAGCGGCGGCGGCGCCAGTTCGGTGCGATTGACCACGATCATCGGCCAGTAGAGGTCGTTCCAATGGGCGACCACGGAAAACACCGCGAAGGCCGCAAGCGAGGGCAGCGAGGCGCGCAGCACAAGCCGCCAGCAGATTTCCATTTCGGAGAAGCCATCGAGACGCGCGGCCTCGATAATCTCGTCGGGATAGGAACGGAAGGACTGGTGAAAGAGGAAGATCGCAAAGACCGACAGAAAAAACGGCGCCATCATCGCGAAATAGGTGTTGAGCATCTGCGCTTTGGCCAGCCCCACGAATAAAGGCAGCGCCAGCGCCTGCATCGGCACACAGAGGGCGGCCACAATCACCGACAGCAATATCTTGCGGCCCGGAAAGCGCAGTTTCGCCAGCGCATAGGCACAGGGCACAGCCGTCAACACCTGCACGATCAGGATGCCCGCGCAGACGATCACCCCGTTCAGCATGAAGCGCGCCATCGGCACCGAGGTCGCCGCCTGATGGAAGTTCTCGGGCCCCGAGAACTCCTTCGGGATCGGCCAGAGCGAGATATCGAAAATCTCGGAGGGCGAACGGATTGCGGTCAGCACCATCCAGTAGAAGGGCAGAAGCATCACGACCGCGCCAAGGCCCAGCACCAGATGGGGAAGGTATTTCGAGGCGCGCATCAGTAATGGACCTTCTTTTCAAGGTGGAGCGTCTGGCCAATGGAAAGCACCAGCACGACACAGAGGAAGATCAGCGTCAGCGCCGCCGCATAGCCCGTGTTGGAATAATCAAACCCCTCGAGGTAGAGCGCGTAAAGCAGCGTCTCCGACCCCGCGCGGCCCTTGGTCAGCACGGCAACGGTCTCGAACACCTTGAAGGCGGAAATCGAGGTGGTCACCGTCACAAACATCGTTGTCGGCCCCAGCATCGGCCAAGTCACGGTGAGAAACCGGTCGATGGGGGATTTCGCGCCGTCAAGTCGGGCGGCTTCATGAAGGTCCTGCGGAATGGCGGTCAGCCCCGCCAGAAACAGCACCATATTAAAGCCCACCACCTGCCAGACACCGATCAGCGCCATGGTCGGGATCAGAAGCCAAGGGGTGCCAAGAAATTGCACCGCATCGAAGCCCAGCCATCTGATCACGGCATTTACCGGCCCGAGGGTCGGATGCAGCAGGAACTGCCAGACAGTGGCCATTGCAACCAGCGTGGCGGTCACGGGCAGGAAATAAGCCACTTCCCACAGGCCCCGCGTACGCTTGCGCCCATGCACCAGAAGCGCCACGCCAAGCGCCAGAAAGATGCCGAAGGGGATGACGATGGCCGCATAGAGCACCGTGTTCCAGAAGGCGCGCAGGAAGACCGGATCATGGAAGGCTTTGGTGAAATTCGACAGCCCCACGAAATGCCAGCGGACCGCGCCCAGCTGGTAGTCGGTCAGCGAAAACCCCGCCAAGGTGATCAGCGGCAGGATATAGATCGTCAGTAGGAGCACAACGGCAGGCGCGGCAAAAAGCATGCCCTTGTTGATTTTACGGCGCGGGCGGGAGTAGCCGAGGTCTAGGACGCTCATGCCACCACCTGCTGACGTAGGCGCGGGGTCAGGCGCTGGCCATCCGCGCCGAAGACATGCAGCGCTTCGGGCGCAAAGCCCAGATGCACCTGCCCCGAGGGCCGCGGCAAAGAGGCGCTCTGGCGCAGGGTCACCGAGAGCGTCTCATCGGCGAGCAGACAGCAGGTCACATAGCGGTCGGCTCCATGGGTCTCGATCCGCGTGACGCGCGCTGGCAGCCCCTTGGCCGCCAGATGGATGTCCTCGGCGCGCAGCCCCAAGGTCACCGGCCCCGCCTGACGGATACGCATATCCAGAACCTCGCCCAGCAGGCGCAAGCGGCCATCGGCCAGGCTTTCGGCGGGCAGCAGGTTGATGGTGGGCGCACCGATAAACCGCGCCACCGTCAGATTGGCGGGGCGGCGATAAAGCTCATCGGGCGTGCCCAGCTGCTCGATCCGGCCCTCGGACATCAGCGCGATGCGGTCGGACATGGTCATCGCCTCGACCTGATCATGGGTAACATAGATGAAGGTCGCGCCAAGACGTTTGTGCAAGGCGGCCAGTTCGTCACGCATATGGGCGCGCAGCTTCGCATCAAGGTTCGACAGCGGCTCGTCCATCAGGAAGGCGGCGGGCTGGCGCACCAAGGCCCGCGCAAGCGCCACTCGCTGGCGTTGCCCGCCCGAAAGCTGCGCCGGTTTACGGTCCAAAAGCGCCGAGATTTGCAGCACCTCGGCGGCCTGTTCCACGGCATGGTCGATCTCGCGCAGCACAGCGCGATTGGCGGTCAAGCGCCCGATCAGCGGCAGGCGGTCGATCAGCTTCAGACGACGCATCCGTAGGGGCGTGGCGATATTCTGGCGCACCGACATATGCGGATAAAGCGCATAGGACTGGAAGACCATCGCCAGATTGCGGTCGGTCGGATCGGTGCCGGTGACATCGGCGCCATTGATCGCGACGCGCCCCTGATCGGCGGTTTCCAGCCCCGCGATGATCCGCAGAAGCGTCGATTTCCCACAGCCCGACATCCCCACCAGCGACAGGAATTCGCCCGCCTGAATGTCGAGGTCGATCCCCTTCAGCACCTTCGTCGTGCCAAATCCCTTGCCGATATTCGTCAGCGTGACGGATTGGGAGCTCATGTCATGTTCCTTTAACTCTGCTTGGGCCAGCAGATGGCGAGGCAAAGTGACACTCATGCTTAGGTTTTGTGAAAGATTTCCGACAAGCGGTCGGGTTTCGCGCGGCGGGGGATGGTTTGCGCGATGCTCGCAATTTTGGCGCGAGCGGTGCTTTTGCCACAGGCGCGCAAACTTGACCGAAGGCGGCAGGGGCGGGCCGACGATTGTCATATGCGGTCAAGTCTTGGCGGGGCAGGATGGGGTAATCTGTCACAGACGCTTACCGGAGGCCCTATGCCCAGCTACCGCCATATGATCGGATCCGAAACCTTCCGCTTCGACAGCCTGACCGCGCTTCTGGCCGCGGCCAGCCCGCAGCGCTCGGGGGACGAGCTGGCAGGGGTGGCTGCCGAAAGCGAGATCGCGCGGGTGGCGGCGCAGATGGCGCTGGCCGATCTGCCGCTGACCGAATTTCTGGCCGAACAGCTTGTGCCCTATGAGGAAGACGAGGTCACCCGCCTGATCTGCGACACCCATGATCGCGCAGCCTTCGCGCCGGTGGCGCATATGACGGTAGGCCAGTTCCGCGACTGGCTGTTGTCGAATGAGGCTGATAGCGCGGCGCTGAAGGCTCTGGCGCGCGGGCTGACGCCCGAGATGGTGGCCGCCGTGTCTAAATTGATGCGCAACCGTGACCTTATCTCTGTGGCCCGCAAGATCGAGGTAATCACCGCTTTCCGCACCACAATGGGGCTGGCGGGGACGGTCTCAAGCCGCCTGCAACCCAACCACCCGACCGATGATCCGGCGGGCGTGGCCGCCAGCATCATCGACGGGCTGCTTTACGGCATTGGCGATGCGATGATCGGCATCAACCCCGCCACCGATAACGTGCCGCAGGCGATGGCGCTGATCCATCTGCTGGATGAGCTGCGCGAGCGTCACGCGATCCCCACGCAAAGCTGCGTGCTGACCCATGTGACCAATTCCATCGAGATCATCAATCGCGGCGCGCCTCTGGATCTGGTGTTCCAGTCGATTGCGGGCACGGAAAAGGCCAATCGCGGCTTTGGTGTCGATCTGGCGGTGCTGGCCGAGGCGCAGGATGCGGCGTTGTCGCTGAAGCGCGGCACGATGGGTCAGAATGTGATGTATTTCGAGACGGGGCAGGGGGCGGCCCTGTCCGCCGATGCGCATTTCGGCATGGACCAGCAGACGGTGGAAACCCGCGCCTATGCCGTGGCGCGCGCCTTTGATCCGCTTCTGGTGAATACGGTCGTGGGCTTTATCGGGCCGGAATATCTGTTTGACGGCAAGCAGATCACTCGCGCGGGGCTTGAGGACCATTTCTGCGCCAAGCTGATGGGCGTGCCGATGGGGTGCGACGTGTGCTACACCAACCACTCGCATGCCGATCAGGATGATATGGACGGGCTGCTGACGCTTCTGTCCGATGCAGGCTGCCGCTATTTCATCGGCGTGCCGGGGGCGGATGATATCATGCTGAATTATCAGTCGCTGTCCTATCACGATATCCTCTACCTGCGCGAAAGCTTTGGCCTCAGGGCTGCGCCCGAATTCGAAAGCTGGCTTGAGGCGCAGGGCATCATCGACAGGGCGGGCCGGATTGCATCCACCCCCAACCGGCTGCTGGCGGAGATGACCCGTCCGGCGCTCAGCGCGTGAGGTCGGCCCATGAGCGATGATCTGACCCGCGATCCCTTTGCCCGCCTTCGCCAAGCCACCCGCGCCCGTATCGGGCTGGGGCGGTCAGGCGCGGGGCTGCCGACCTCTGCGCTTGCGTCTTTCCGGCTGGATGCGGCGCGTGCCCGCGATGCGGTTCATGCGCCTTTGGATGTGGCGGCTCTGCAGGACGAGCTGTCCGGTTTTGACACGCTGGCGCTGGCCTCGGCGGCGGCCGACCGGTCTGTCTATTTGCGTCGCCCCGATCTGGGGCGCAAACTGTCCCACGAAAGCCGCAGCGCCTTGCGAGAGGGCGGCTATGATCTGGCCTTTGTGATCTGTGACGGGCTGTCATCGGCGGCCGTGCAAGCCCATGCGGGTGCGACCTTGCGGGCCGCGCATGAGGCGCTTTCGGATCTGTCGATTGCGCCTGTGGCGATTGTGACCCAAGGCCGCGTGGCCGTGGGCGACGAGATCGGGCAGGGTCTGGGCGCCCGCATGGTGGCTGTGCTGATTGGCGAGCGTCCGGGGCTGACCGTGGCCGATAGCCTTGGCATCTACCTTACCCATAACCCGCAGCCCGGTTGCCCCGATAGCGACCGGAACTGCCTGTCGAATATCCATCTCAGTGGGGGGCAGACGCCGGTTCAGGCGGCCTCCAAACTGGCATGGCTGGTGCGCGAGGCGCGCCGACGGGGCCTGACCGGCACCAAGCTGAAGGAAGAAGCCCCCAGTCTGGCGGCTTCCGAGATCATGCCACTACCAGAACGACCAAAGGACTAAGGCCCGAACGGGTCCATAATAACCAAACAGGGAAAACATCATGTCAACTGGCAAAGCAGGGCTGTCAAAAAGCCTCAACGCCTTCCATCTCTGGGGCCTCGCTGTAGGCCTTGTGATCTCGGGCGAATATTTCGGCTGGAGCTATGGCTGGGAAAGCGCGGGCACGCTGGGCTTTCTGATCACCACGATCATCGTAGCGGCCATGTATACCGCCTTCATCTTCAGCTTTACCGAGCTGACCACCGCGATCCCGCGCGCAGGCGGGCCGTTTGCCTATGCCAACCGCGCCTTCGGTCCCACGGGTGGGGCCATCGCGGGCTTTGCCACGCTGATCGAGTTTCTCTTTGCCCCGCCCGCTATCGCGCTGGCGATCGGCTCCTATCTCAATGTGCAGTTTCCGGGGCTGGACCCGAAACTGGCCGCCGTTTGCGCCTATGTCATCTTTATTGCGCTCAATATCGCGGGGGTGAAGATCGCGGCGACCTTCGAGTTGCTGGTGACGCTGCTGGCGGTCTTCGAGCTGCTGGTCTTCATGGGTGTCGTTGCGCCCGCCTTCTCGGTGACCAATTTCGCAGCCAATGGCTGGGCTGGCGCCAGCGCGTTCTCGCCCGTGGCGATTGGTGGGATCTTTGCCGCGATCCCCTTTGCGATCTGGTTCTTCCTTGCCATTGAAGGCGTCGCTATGGCCGCCGAAGAGGCCAAAGACCCGCGCCGCACCGTACCGAAAGCCTATATCGCAGGCATCCTGACGCTGGTCTTCCTCGCCTTCGGCGTAATGATCATGGCGGGCGGCTCGGGCGACTGGTCGCAGCTGTCCAACCTCAACGACCCGCTGCCGCAAGCGATGATCCGTGTGGTGGGTGAAGGCAGCGGCTGGACCCATATGCTGGTCTGGCTGGGGCTTTTCGGTCTGATCGCGTCCTTCCACGGCATCATCATGGGCTATGCCCGCCAGATGTTCGCCCTGTCGCGCGCCGGTCTGCTGCCCGAGGTCTTCTCGAAGGTCCATCCGCGCTTCCATACGCCGCATGTGGCCACCATTGCAGGCGGGATCGTGGGCATCGTCGCGATCTATTCCGACAGCCTGATCTCGGTTGCGGGCATGTCGCTGACCGCAACCATCGTGACGATGGCCGTCTTTGGCGCGCTGGTGATGTATATCATGTCGATGGCCTCGCTGTTCCGTCTGCGCAAGACCGAACCCGATCTGGACCGCCCGTGGAAAGCCCCCCTGTTCCCGATCCTGCCGGCCATCGCGCTGGGTCTGGCCTGCCTCGCGATGCTGGCGATGATCATCTATAACTTCGAGATCTTCGTGATCTTCGCGGTTCTGATGATCCTCGGCACGACCACCGCCGCCCTGCTGCGCCGCAAGGAAACGGCCACGGCTACGGCGGGCGAATAAGCCGCCCTTGCAACGTCCGCACCGGAAAGATTGCCGCTTGCCCAAGATTTGGGCGAGCGGTTTAACTTTTGGACTTTAGTCGTATTTCGGCCTTGTAGATAAGGTGTGGGCGCATGGCCGTGATTGCGCTAGCCTGAGCCAAGGTTCATTCCGTCCGCGATATGGAGGGATTCAGATGCAGGCTCCGACACCTCAGGTTTTGGCCGCAGCGGCCACCGGAATCGACGGGTTTATCCGCCGTTACAAGCTTTGCCCCGACAGTTTTTTCGGCACGTTGGGCTTTGCGCCGGAAACGGCGGGCCAGCCGATGAGCCGGATGGATCTGGACCTTTACTGCCGCATGATGGAACTGGGGGCCGAACGGTCGGGGGATGTGAATTTCGGACTGGCCTATGGGCAGGCGTTCACGCCGGAAATGCTGGGGCTGATCGGCTATATCGCCATAAATTCGCCGGATCTGGGCACGGCGGCGCAAAATCTTGCGACCTATTTCCCGTGGCACCAGCAAGGCACCGTGACCGGCTGTCGCCAGCAGGGCGGGCTGACATGGATGAGCTATCGCATCGCGCCGGAGCGTGTGCATCTGCGCGATCAGGATGCGCTGGTCACGCTGGGCATGTTCTCTAACGTTCTGCGTCATGCGGCGGGGGCGGACTGGACGCCCGAACTGATCGAACTGGAACAACCCGAAACCGGCTCGCGTCAGGAAATAGAGGCTGCATTCGGCGCGCCGGTGCGCTTTGGCCGCCCCGCCAATGCGCTGGTTTTCCGCAGCGAAGACGGTGTGCGTGCCATGCCGGGGGCCGATGCCACCCTGCAGCAGCTTTTGCTGTGCAATCTGCGCGCCCTCAGCCTGCGCGAGAATGGCCCCAGCCTGACCGAGGAGGTGGCCGAGGTGATCCGCCTGCATCTGCGTGATGCGGAACTGGATCTTGACCGCCTGTCGGACCGGATGGGCCTGCCGCGCTGGACCTTGCAGCGCCGTCTGCAAGAATGTGGCACCAGTTTCGCGCGTCTGGTCGAAGAGACCCGCCGCGAACAGGCCTGCCGCTATCTGGAAGGGTCGCGCCTGTCGATCTCGCATATCGCGGCAGAGCTGGGCTATTCCGAACCCAGCGCCTTTGTCCGTGCGTTCCGCCGCTGGGAGAACACGTCGCCGTCGCACTATCGCAAGGCCTTCAACGCGTTGCGCCACTGATCTTCCCCGCCCCGCGCGCAAGAACGGATCGCCCTTCCGGCGCGCTGTTTTTTGGGGCAGATCGTCTGTTATCACGCAAAAGCGCAATCGCCCGCTTTATCTTCGCCCCCAGCAGGGTTACATGGGGGCAAACATAAGGGAGAAGGTCATGGCCGACGATCTGATCAACAGCTTCATGAATGTGCCGGACGATAATGGCCGGTTCGGGATCTATGGCGGGCGTTTCGTCTCGGAAACGCTGATGCCGCTGATCCTCGATCTGGAGGCGGAATACGAGCGCGCCAAAGTCGACCCGACCTTCTGGGCCGAGATGGACGATCTGTGGAAGCATTATGTCGGCCGCCCCTCGCCGTTATATTACGCGCCCCGCATGACCGAAGAGCTGGGCGGTGCCAAGATCTACCTCAAGCGCGACGAGCTCAACCATACCGGCGCGCATAAGATCAATAACGTGATCGGCCAGATCCTGCTGGCCAAGCGCATGGGCAAGACCCGTATCATCGCGGAAACCGGCGCGGGGCAGCATGGTGTGGCAACGGCCACGGTTTGTGCCAAATTCGGTCTGAAATGCGTGGTCTATATGGGCGCGACCGATGTCGAGCGTCAGGCGCCCAACGTCTTCCGCATGCGTCTTCTGGGGGCCGAAGTGGTGCCCGCGACCTCCGGTCGTGCCACGCTGAAAGATGCCATGAACGAAGCGCTGCGCGATTGGGTGACCAATGTGCGCGACACGTTCTACTGCATCGGCACGGCGGCTGGCCCGCATCCCTACCCGATGATCGTGCGCGATTTCCAGTCGATCATCGGCAAGGAGGTGCGCTGGCAGCTGGCCGAGCAGGAAGGCGAGGGCCGTCTGCCCGATACGCTGGTGGCGGCCCTTGGCGGCGGGTCGAATGCGATGGGGCTGTTCTATCCGTTCCTGAACGACAAATCGGTGAATATCATCGGCGTCGAGGCGGGCGGGCACGGCGTGAACGAGAAGATGGAGCATTGCGCCTCGCTGACCGGCGGGCGTCCGGGGGTGCTGCATGGCAACCGTACCTATCTTCTGCAAGATGCCGATGGCCAGATCCTTGAGGGCCATTCGATCTCGGCGGGTCTCGACTATCCCGGTATCGGGCCGGAACATGCCTGGTTGCATGATACGGGCCGTGCGAACTATGTCTCGATCACCGATAAAGAGGCGCTGGAGGCGTTCCAGTTCTCCTGCCGTACCGAAGGCATCATTCCTGCGCTCGAGCCCAGCCATGCGCTGGCGCATGTCATGAAGATCGCGCCGACCCTGCCCAAAGACCATATCATCGTGATGAATATGTGCGGGCGCGGCGACAAGGATATCTTCGCGGTCGCCAAGCATCTGGGGTTCGATATCCAGACCGAACGCTAAGTCCGGACAGAGAATGCCCGAAGCCATGAGACCGGCTTCGGGCTTTTTCCTGCGCTGGCATGGTGCGCCTCTGCAGGGCGGGGCCTTGGCGCATGGCGCGACGGTATGGCCGCGCGTCAGTCTTTCTTTTTCTTCTTTTTCAGTAGCTTCGTCGGATCGGCTGCGATGGCTTTCGCAAGGCTGTCAGGGTCGAGCGCCGTCAGTTGCCGCAGCCAGATGTTGAGTTGCGACGAGATCTCGGCCAGCGCGGGCAGTCGCGGGTCTTCGGTGGCATGGGCGGCAAAGGCCTCGGCCAGAGGTTCGAACGTCTTGCGCTGGCGCTCGATCATCAGCTTGCGCAGCAGGGCCCAGGGATCCGCATCCGCCACATAGAAATCCTTCCGGCTGCCGGGGCTGCGGGCCTGCTGGACCAAGCCGATTTCCCGCAGCTCCTTCAGGGCGGTCGAGACATTCGAGCGCGAAATGCCCAGAAGGGTGACCAGATCATCGGCCGAGGGATTCTGTGCCGCGCGCCAGATTGCCCCCAGACACATCGCGGCAGGTCGGCTCAGGCCAAGCTGTGCGGCATTGTCTGACAGGATGCGCGAAAGCGGGGGAAGGGAGGTCATGCGGGGTTCCAGTTAGTCGAAGGCCGAAAGAAGCCCTGCGCGCAGGGCATGGTCTGCCGCGCCCTCGGTCGCGGCGGCCCCCTGTTGTGCCAGAGCATGGGTGAGTGCCTGCGCGAAAGGCCCGAAGGTCAATACGCGTTGGCCCAGCCACCACGGGCGGGTGTCCGAAAGCTCGGCCCCGATCAGGCTGCCCAGAAGGGCCTGACGGGACAGGGCGGGGGTGGCCAGAGCGCGCATCAGTCGTTCGGGACGGGCGCGGGTTTCGGACAGGGCAGCGTCGAATTCGGCGTCAGGGGGCAGCGGCGCGCCGCCACCGAATGCCGCAAACAGCCGCCCCGTGGCGCTGCGGGTGACCGAGACCACCTCTTCGGCGGAAATCTGTGCCCATAACGTGGTCTCGCCGGTCATGGCGATGACCCCGTCGAATTGCGGCTGTGCCTTCAGAAGCCCTGCGATCAGGGCCACTTCGCGCGGGTGGGCGGTGACGGGGGGATGGTTTTGTACCAGCTTCGGCAGAAGCCGGATCTGCTGGGCCGGACCCTCCGTGGTGGCGGTGGCCTTGCAGGGAATGTGGCGTGCAGGCCCATCTGCTGCCGCCAGCACAGCCCGTTCGGCGCCGGTGGTGGCAAGTTCGCGCGCCATGAGGGTCTGCGCATCCGCGCCTTCCAGCGCGATGTGACGCGGGGAATCGGCCTGTTCGTCCCAGAGAAAAAGTCGGGCGCCATCCACGGCGCCCGCCAGCCATGTTGTCATCCTGTCCTCCATTATCCAGCCCTAGAAATCATGTGCCGGACGCGGGGGCAAGGGATTAGTCCTGTGTCAGACAGTCGCTGAGGGTCTTGGTCAGCCCCGACAGCAGCGTCGCGTAAAGATCGGGACCGTAGTCGAGCGTGCTCCCCGACGGGTCCAGCGCGCCGCCAAGTTTGACCTCCGTGCCCTCCAGCAGGATCTTGATCTGTTTGGGGTTGTGCTGGGCCTCGGGGAAGGCGCAGATGACGTGATCGGCCCCGAGCGCCTGATGCAAGTCTTCCAGATGTGCCGCACCGGGCGCTGCGGCATCGCCCGCGCTGACGCTGCCGGCGATCTCCAGCCCGTAATGGTCGGCCAGATAGCCATAGGCGGCGTGGAAGACGACGAAGGGTTTGCCTTGCGCCGGGGCAAGCTGTTTTGCCAGACCGGCATCAAGATCCTTGATCCTGGCAATCGCGGCATCGGCATTGGCGGCATAGGTGTCCGCATGTTCGGGGTCTTTTTCGGCCAGTGCCTTGGCAATCACCTGCAGCCAGATTTCGGCGTTTTGCGGATTGAGCCATGCATGGGGATCAAGGCCGTCATGGTGGTGATGTTCGTCATGATCCTCGTGGTCATGCCCGTCATCATGGTCCTCGTGATCATGATCGCTATCGGCGTGCGCCTCGTGGTCATGATCATGCCCGTCCTCATCCTCCACCAGTTCCGGCGTGTGGAAATCCTGCCGGATCGTGCCGTCGGCATGCAGCAGCGAAATCGCGGTCGAGTTGTTGAGCGTATCGATCGCGCGATCAAGCCACGGCGTCAGCTCCGGTCCGATCCAGAACACAAGATCGGCATCTTGCAGGCTGCGGGCCTGACTGGGGCGCAGCTGGAAGCTATGCGGGTCGGCCCCTTTATCCAGAAGTACCTTCGCATCCCCGAGGTTGCCCATCACCTGCTGGACCAAGGATTGCACGACCGGCGTGCCGGTGACGACGCTGGGAATGTCGGCTTGTGCCAAGGCGGGCAGGGCGGCAAATGCACCGATGGTCGCGGCCAGACGAAGCGGCAGACGGGACATGTGGTTTCCTTTCGGGACGAACTTGTTTTCAAATGTGCTTTTGTTTATGTAATAGAATAACAAGTCAAGCAGAATTGTGATGCTATAACATGCCGCAGGTTTCAAAAGAGAGCGTCAGTGCCTTCGAGGCGCATGATCACACCCATTGCGCGGGCCATGCGATGTCGCGCGCCGAAGGCGTGATCGCGGCGCAAAAGCTGCGGCTGACGCCGGTGCGCCGCCGCGTTCTGGAGATCCTGCTTGAGGAACATCGCGCGATGGGGGCCTATGAGGTGCTCGAACGGCTGGCGGAGGAGGGCTTTGGCAAACAGCCCCCCGTGGCCTATCGCGCGCTGGATTTTCTGGTCGATTGCGGGCTGGTGCACCGGATCCGCAGGCTGAACGCCTTTATCGCCTGTCTACATGCGGGCGAGGACCATGCGCCGGTTTTCCTGATCTGCGAGACGTGCGATGCCGTAGCCGAAGCGCCCGGAGCCGCCGTGCGCGCCGAACTGGACAAATCCGCGCTGGGGGTGGGGTTCAGGGTGGATCGCGCCAGCATCGAAGCCGTGGGCCTTTGCCCGCGCTGTGCGCAAAAGCCCGAGAAAGAGACCACGAAAGATGTCTGACAGCCTGCTTTCGGCGCAGAATCTCGGTGTGAAACACGGCGATGATTTCGTTCTGCATTCGGTTCATTTCGACATCCGGCCCAAAGAGATCGTGACGGTTGTCGGGCCGAACGGGTCGGGGAAGTCGACGCTGATCAAGGCTCTGATCGGGCTGGAAACATTGGCGACGGGGCGCGTTCAGAAAGCGGCCGGTCTGGTGATCGGCTACGTGCCGCAAAAGCTGCATATCGATGCGACGCTACCGCTGAGTGTGCGGCGCTTCCTGTCCCTGCCCAAGCGGGTCAGCGATGCGGCGGCGCGGGCCGTTCTGGCGCGTGTCGGGGTTGAGGGAATCGAGTCCCGCCCGCTGTCGGGGCTATCCGGCGGGCAGTTGCAGCGCGTGCTTCTGGCGCGCGCGCTTCTGGCCAAGCCGGATGTGCTGATTCTGGACGAGCCGACACAGGGGCTGGACCAGCCGGGTACGGCGGCCTTCTATCTGCTGATCGAGGAGGTGCGTGCCGAAACCGGCTGTGCGGTTCTTATGGTCAGCCACGATCTGCATGTGGTGATGTCCTCGTCGGATCGGGTGATCTGCCTGAACGGTCATATCTGCTGCGAGGGCACCCCCGCGATTGTGTCCGAGGCACCGGAATACCGGGCGTTGTTCGGTATCGGGACGGGCGGTGCCTTTGCGCTTTACCAGCACCATCACGACCATAGCCACGATCCGCAAAGCGGAGCCTGCCTTGCCCATGATCACGGCGCAAGCTCAACCAAGGATACTGCACCGATATGATGGCGCTTTTCGATGATTTCCTTCTGCGCTCGCTGCTGGCGGGGGTGGGGCTGTGTCTGGCCACCGGTCCTTTGGGGGCTTTCGTGGTCTGGCGGCGTATGGCCTATTTCGGGGATGCGACCTCGCATGCGGCCATTCTGGGCGTTGCGATCAGTCTGGGCTTCGGGGTTTCGGTCTATGCCGGAACGCTGGGGGTGGCGCTGCTGATGGCGCTGACCGTGGCGCATCTGTCCGGTCGCGGATATGCGGCGGATACCGTGCTGGGCGTGCTGGCCCATGCGGCGCTGGCCATCGGTCTGGTGGCGGCCTCGTTTATCGGCGGGCTGCGGGTGGATCTTTCCGCATGGCTTTTCGGGGATATTCTGGCCGTGTCGCGCATGGATCTTGCGATCATCTGGCTTGGTGGGCTGGTTGTGCTGGCGCTTCTGGTCTGGCGCTGGCAGAATCTGCTGACCGCGACCGTCAGCGAGGCGCTGGCGAAATCTGCCGGAATCGACGGGCGGCGCGAACAGCTTGTGCTGACGGTGGCGCTGGCGCTGACGGTGGCCGTGGCAATCAAGATCGTCGGGGCCTTGCTGATTGCGGCGCTGTTGATCGTCCCTGCGGCGGCGGCGCGTCAGGTGGCGCGCAGTCCCGAGGCGATGGCGGTTAGTGCCACGCTGATCGGAATGGCTTCGGTGGCGGCGGGTATTTTCGGCTCGCTACGCTGGGACACGCCGGCGGGGCCGTCGATCGTGGTGGGGAGTGCTCTTATTTTCGTGATGCTCCTGCTTTTCCGCAGGCGTCACTGAGTCGTTTTGCAGGCATGCCATGCCGGATCGGGGCCCGCTCCCGCTCTCGCTCCCGCACTGGCTTCCGGCCCGTAAGACAGGCGCCGGGCGCAGGGCAAATCTGATTACGCAGACCCCGGGCATAAGGTTCCGTGATTCGCGGAAAATTTCTGATTTTCATGGACCTATGCAATTTACTGAAGCTGTTTGCCCCCATGTATAAAGGGCGCTGTTGCCATAAAGCTTAAAAAAACGTGCCAAAGTGCAACACATATCACAGTCACGCGCGCAAAGCTTGAGATTCCCCCTTTGCAATTTCGTGAGCCTGTGTAATCGTCGCGTTCGATGCTGCATGTTTGGCGGCACTCTACGGTAATGACGGAGATTACTATGAAAAAACTCGCTACCCTCGCACTCGTCGCCGGTCTCTCGGCTTCGTCCGCTTTCGCAGGCGGTTACACCGCACCGGTCGTTGAGCCGGAGCCGGTCGTCGTCGAGCAAGGCTCGTCCTCGAACGCAGCGATCCTGATCCCGGTTCTGCTGCTGGTCGGTATCGCAGTTGCTGCGGCTGACTAATCAGTCTGACTGATTTCATGGGAAAAGCCGGAAAGCGATGCTTTCCGGCTTTTTTCATGCGCATAAGACCGTTGTGTCCGCAGTCTGTGCCTTTCCCGATTGCAACTGTTATCCGCCCGGACATAACCTAGAATTGCAAGGCACATCTCGTTGCGGGTCGATCCCCGTCGAGAGCCAGGGGGAGGATTGTTTTGGGAAAAGTCATTACGGTTGCTCAACAAAAAGGTGGTGCGGGTAAGACCACCGTCGCGGTCAATCTGGCCATAGGCTTGGTGCGGGCAGGCTATAGTGTCGCGCTTCTCGACACCGATCCGCAGGGGTCTTTAGGCCGCTGGTTCATGACGCGGCGCGACGCGCTGGACGATCCGGGGGTCGGGTTTGGCACCTCGTCGTCCTGGGGCGTCAGCTATGAATGTGAAAAGCTGAAACGCGATTTCGATGTGGTGATCGTCGATACGCCGCCCAAAGTGGATAGCGATCTGCGTCCGGCCCTGCGTGAAGCCGACGAGATCATCGTTCCGGTGGCAGGCAGCCATGTCGATCTCTGGGCCACCGAAGGGGTCCTTGATCTGGCGCGGCGCTGTAACAAAAGCCCGCGCATCCTTCTCAATCGCGTCAAAAGCAACACGCGTCTGGGGCAGGAAGTGGCGCAGGCTGCGGCAGAGCTCGAGGCGCAACTGATGACCTCCACGCTGGCCAATCGCGTGGTCTATGCCGAAACACTCGGGCAGGGGCTGTCTGTCGTGGAAGCCAAGCGCAGTCCCGCATGGGACGAGATTGCCGCCCTGCTGGAAGAGCTCAATATCGCGTCCTGATCTTGTGGCGCATGATCCAGAGGCCGGTTTTCAAAAGCGCCAGACGGTCGCGCATCCAGGCGCGGGCATAGCGATGCCGGCGCATTGTGCGGTGGTCGGGGCTGCTGATGCTGGCCTCCAGCCCCAAGGCCCGTGCAATCAGTCTGGCGCGAAAGCCGTGATAGCGGTCGGTGACAAGGATCACGCGCCCCTGTGCCAGATCGGGGCAGAGGGCTTTGGCATTGGTGATATTCTGGATCGTATCGGTCGAGCGGTCCTCCAGCACCAGACGGTCTGGCGCAACGCCGTGCCGGATCAGGATCCGTGCCATGACTTCGGCCTCGCTCGGGGCGTGGCGGCCAAGCCCGCCACAGCAGATGATCCGCTGGGCCTGCTCCGCCTGCCAAAGCGTCAGCGCCTGCATGACCCGCCGGTGCAGGGCGGGAGAGGCTTGCCCGTCGGGCCAGACGGCAGCGCCGAGAATCAGGATCGTTATCGGGCTCATAAGGCGCATCTAGGGGGCGGGCCGGTTGAAATCCAGTCCTAGAATTCGAACCATAGTCCCAGTTTCACGCGCGGCTGCCGTTCCGCTTCTAGCGGGGCGGAGACGCCCAGTTGCAGCTGCGCCCACGCGAACTCCTTGACGACAGAGGCGGTGAGGCTGCGGGACAGGCCGTCATTATCGGGTTTGTAAAGCTGTAACTGGGTAAAGACCATCAGGTCCTCGCGCAGATGCAGGCCCGCCGTCAGGTCCAGTTTGGTGAAGCTTTTGCTGGGCAGGTGGCTCGGGTCCGGCAGGGTCATCGGGTCGATGCCCTCTGCTGCCGGATCATAGCGCACGCTTTGCGGTGCCTGCAGGTGGCGCAGTTCGGCGCTCAGCCAGCCCGGCCTGTGCCAGAGCGGGTCTTGCACGGACATGCCCCAATTCGCGCCCAGCCCGTACATGGCGACACTCTCGCCATCCAGTTTGCGGGTTCCGACCCAGCCGGTCATGGTCAGCTTCTGCGACCATGTGTCGGGAAAAACCGGCGTCTGCCAGCCGATCCAGTAGTCTTCGGACCGGTCGCCCCGCCCGAGATCGACAATCAGGGTGCTCCGTGCCGAAAGCCCGTATTCGGCATAGAGGCTGGTCCATGTCTCGGTCTCCTGTCCGGTCTCCTGACCGAAAGACAGGAAAGCGGTGCCTTTCTCACGCATCCACGGTCCGGCCCCGACAGGGGTGGCCAGACACAGGCAGAGCATGACCAGAGCGAAAGGGCGCATCGCGGCCTCCTTGAGCGGAGGCCCAGTGTCTCACAGCCCCTCCTGCCGACCAAGGAATTTCTTCTTAGGGTTGTGGTCCAGTCAGATCATCCGGCGCAGCCCTGCCTGCACCTTCAACAGGGCAGGCAGATATTCGGCGCGCGCCTCGTCGATATCGTGGTGCAGGGCGGCAAAGCCGGTGTTCAGCGCGGCAACGGTTCTGCCGCGCGCATCAAGGATCGGCACGGCCAAAGAGCGCAAGCCAGGCTCGACCTCCTGATCGATGGTGGCATAGCCCTGCGCGCGGACCTGCGCGATCACGCCCATGATCTCGTCGGGATCGGTCAGGCTTTGCGGGCTGCGCGGGCTGAGATCGGAGGCCTCAATCCGTGCGCGGGCATCGGGCTCGGGCAGCGCCGCCAGCAGCACCCGCCCCATCGAGGTGCAATGCGCCGGCAGCCGCGATCCGGGCATCAGTCCGATGGACATCACCCGCCGCTGCGCTGCTCGCGCCAGATAGACGATTTCGGTCTCGTCAAGGATCGCCACCGAACAGGATTGCCCGATCTGCTCTGACAGCTGGTCGAGCCAGGGCTGCACCACCTGCGCCAGCGGCATCGAGGCCAGCGCCCCCATCCCCAGCCGTAAAACGCGGGGCGTCAGGCTGAAGAACTTGCCATCATATTCGGCATAGCCCTCGTGATACAGCGTCAGAAGGCAGCGCCGCGCGGTGGCGCGGTCAAACCCTGTGCGGGCGGCCACATCGGTGATGGCAAGGCGCGGCGTCTCGGCGCCAAAGCACTCCATCACCTTCAGCGCCTTGGCCAGAGACCCGATATGATCGGTCGGTTTGTTCAACATGCGAACGCCCTTTTCGTCTATATGAACAAAGATCAATATGCGAACAATACGGCTTCTCCGGTCACATCCGCAAGCGTAATGTCGGCCCCAATTAGGAGGACTTACATGGACAAGACTGTTTCGTCTGTGGCCGCAGCCGTCGCGGATATTCCCGACGGTTGCGTGCTGATGATCGGGGGCTTTGGCGGGTCGGGCGCACCGATCGAGCTGATCCACGCATTGATCGACCGGTTCCGCGCGACCGGTAGCCCGAAAAACCTGACCGTGGTCAATAATAACGCCGGCAATGGGTCCATCGGGATCGCGGCGATGATCAAGGCGGGCATGGTGGGCAAGATGATCTGCTCCTTCCCGCGCTCGTCGAACGCCGAAGCCTTCAACGAGAAATATCTCGCGGGCGAGATCGCGCTGGAGCTGGTGCCGCAGGGCACGCTGGCCGAGCGTATCCGTGCCGCAGGTGCGGGCATCCCCGCCTTCTATACGCCGACCTCTTTCGGGACCGAGCTGGCCGAGGGCAAGCCCGTCGAGGAATTCGAGGGTAAATCCTATGTGCAGGAACGCTGGCTGAAGGCCGATTTCGCGCTGATCAAGGGCCATATCGGCGATAAGATGGGCAATATGACCTATCGGATGGCAGGGCGGAACTTCAACCCGCTGATGGCGATGGCCGCCAACCGCACCATCGCGCAGGTCTCGAGCCTGATCGAGCCGGGCGGGATCGACCCGCAGGAAGTCATCACCCCCGGCATTTTCGTCGATGCCTTGGTCGAGGTGAAAGACCCGCAACAGGAAGAAGTCCTTGTCCGGACGGGAGTGGTCTACTGATGCTTGATATGAAACTTTCCAACGCGCAAATCGCATGGCGCGCGGCGCAGGACATCGAGGACGGCTCCTATGTGAACCTCGGCATCGGCTTCCCCGAGATGATCGCCAAGTTCCAACCCGAAGGCCGCGATGTGATCTATCACACCGAGAACGGCGTTCTGGGCTTTGGCGAGGCCCCGCCCGCCGGTGAGGAGGATTGGGATCTGATCAATGCCGGCAAGAAGGCGATCACCCTGAACCCCGGTGCCGCGTTTTTCCACCATGCGGACAGCTTCTCGATGGTCCGTGGCGGCCATCTGGATCTGGCGGTGCTGGGCGCTTATCAGGTCGCCCAAAACGGCGATCTGGCAAATTGGCGGGTGGGGTCCAAGGGCGTGCCTGCGGTAGGCGGCGCGATGGATCTGGTGCATGGCGCCAAACGGGTGGCGGTGGTGACCGATCACGTCACCAAGGATGGTAAGCCGAAGCTGGTCGAGGCCTGCACCTTCCCGTTGACGGGTCTGGGCTGTGTGACCCGCGTCTATACCTCGCTTTGTGTGGTCGATATCGAGGGTGGCCGTTTCGTGCTGCGCGAGAAACTGGCCGCCATGTCGATGGAAGAGCTGCAATCCTATACGGGGGCGACGCTGCATGTCGACGGCTCGGTAGGCGAGATGACCGTGCCGGAGGGCCTGTGATGACCGAAGTCTATATCTGCGACTATATCCGCACGCCGATTGGCCGTTTTGGTGGGGCCTTGTCGAGCGTCCGTGCCGATGATCTGGGGGCGATCCCGCTGAAGGCGTTGGCGGAGCGCAACCCGTCGCTTGATCTCGCGCAGATCGACGAGGTGATCTTTGGCTGCGCCAATCAGGCGGGCGAGGATAACCGCAATGTCGCGCGGATGTCGCTTCTGCTGGCGGGCTATCCCGAAACGGTGCCGGGCACCACGATGAACCGGCTCTGCGGTTCGGGCATGGATGCGATCATCACCGCCGCCCGCGCGATCAAGGCGGGGGAGGCCAGCCTGATTGTGGCAGGCGGCGTGGAATCCATGTCGCGCGCGCCTTTCGTCATGCCCAAAGCTACGGCGGCCTTCTCGCGGGCCAATTCGGTCGAGGACACCACAATCGGCTGGCGCTTCGTCAACAAGCTGATGAAAAAGATGTATGGCGTGGATTCGATGCCCGAAACGGCCGAGAATGTCGCCGAAGACTTCAACGTCTCGCGCGAGGATCAGGACGCCTTCGCCCTGCGCTCGCAACAGGCGGCGGGGCGCGCGATGGAAAACGGGCGGCTTGCGCAGGAGATCGTGCCGGTCAGCATCCCGCAGCGCAAGGGCGAGCCAGTGGTCGTCGATACCGACGAACATCC
>NZ_CP135445.1:0-382500 GCF_045278885.1 Thioclava litoralis | reverse complement strand
GTCTGACGCCTGCCCGGTGCCGGAAGGTTAAAAGGAGGGGTGCAAGCTCTGAATTGAAGCCCCGGTAAACGGCGGCCGTAACTATAACGGTCCTAAGGTAGCGAAATTCCTTGTCGGGTAAGTTCCGACCTGCACGAATGGCGTAACGATCTCCCCGCTGTCTCAAACGTGGACTCAGCGAAATTGAACTGTGTGTCAAGATGCACACTACCCGCGGTTAGACGGAAAGACCCCATGAACCTTTACTACAGCTTCACACTGGCATCAGGATTGTGATGTGCAGGATAGGTGGTAGCCTTTGAAACCAGAACGCCAGTTCCGGTGGAGGCATCCTTGAGATACCACCCTTCGCACTCTTGATGTCTAACCGCGGTCCGTTATCCGGATCCGGGACCCTGTGTGGCGGGTAGTTTGACTGGGGCGGTCGCCTCCCAAAGAGTAACGGAGGCGCGCGAAGGTGGGCTCAGACCGGTCGGAAATCGGTCGTTGAGTGCAATGGCAAAAGCCTGCCTGACTGCGAGACTGACAAGTCGAGCAGAGACGAAAGTCGGCCATAGTGATCCGGTGGTCCCAAGTGGGAGGGCCATCGCTCAACGGATAAAAGGTACTCTGGGGATAACAGGCTGATGGTGCCCAAGAGTCCATATCGACGGCACCGTTTGGCACCTCGATGTCGGCTCATCTCATCCTGGGGCTGGAGCAGGTCCCAAGGGTACGGCTGTTCGCCGTTTAAAGAGGTACGTGAGCTGGGTTTAGAACGTCGTGAGACAGTTCGGTCCCTATCTGCCGTGGGTGTAGGATACTTGAGAAGAGTTGCCCCTAGTACGAGAGGACCGGGGTGAACGGACCACTGGTGGACCAGTTATCGTGCCAACGGTAGTGCTGGGTAGCTATGTCCGGACAGGATAACCGCTGAAAGCATCTAAGCGGGAAGCCCCCTTCAAAACTAGGTATCCCTTGAGGGCCGTGGAAGACCACCACGTCGATAGGCTGGAGATGTAAGTGCAGCAATGCATTCAGTTGACCAGTACTAATTGCCCGATTGGCTTGATTTGATCCAGTAGTAGACAGACACTCCTGCAGATCAAAATCATGCATACAATTTGACTTGGACGCTCTTTATTCGGTTTGGTGGTCATAGCGCTGGCTATACACCCGGTCCCATTCCGAACCCGGCCGTTAAGGGCCAACACGCCAATGGTACTGCGTCTCAAGACGTGGGAGAGTAGGTCACCGCCAAACCTAATAAAGAGCGTCATTCATCTCTATAACGATAACACCCCCCAAATCAGACACAAAATAACGCGGGATGGAGCAGCCCGGTAGCTCGTCAGGCTCATAACCTGAAGGTCGTAGGTTCAAATCCTACTCCCGCAACCAGCTTTAGCGAACAAGCCGCGCCCGAAAGAGCTGCGGCTTTTTTGTTATCTGCAAAACTCAACATCTCCAACAACTTGCCCGATACGTCCAGCTCATGAGGCTTCTGTTCTTTGTCCCAAGTGACAACAACGCGGTCGATCAAGCCATGCAGTTCATCCGCCGCAGGCCCCGAAACTGTATCATCCATCAGGATCGAAGACAGGTTGTCGACATAACGCCGATAGTGGGCAGGGAGGTCCGGTGGCAGTGTTACCGGTACGGGTACAAGGCTGTCGCGCGCGGTGCGTAGCGTTTTGAGATCCTTAGCCGCGCTGTCGAGTGCGTCGGCGATGGATTCCGAGTATCTGCCGTTCTTAACTGCCATGAGCAGGTTTGCGTGCTCTCTCTCCAGATCCTTGATCTTCCTGTCATGTGCCTTCAGCGCTTCGCGGGCCTCTTTCTGGCCCTTATGCAGGTGCGCTTCGAACTGTGTCGCAAAGCGCGCATAGGCTTCATCCTGCATTAGTCCATGCCGCAATCCGCTGAGCAGCGCCGCGGCCGCAGAAGATTCCTTGACGCCGGGCATGCCGGTGCAGACGGCCGCGCCCTTCTCCTTGGCGTTGGCACAGTAGTAGCGACGCCGTTCGCCTTTACCGGCAACGGTCATATTGCCCCCGCATTGGCCGCAAGTGAGCAAGCCGGACAGCAGATACTTCCGCCGACGCGCAGCCTGCGCAGCACCGGCCCCGCGTTTGCCTGTCGCTTCCGCCTTGGTGCGACTGTTGTCGATCAGGTCTTGCTGTCCCTTCACGCGCTCCCAGAGATCTTGCTCGATGATCCGCAGATCGGGCTGTTCGGTAATGATCCATTCCTCACGCGGGTTCGGTTTGGACGCACGCCGACCTGTCTCCGGATGCTTGTGATAGCTGAGCCGGTTCCAGACCTGATGGCCGATGTAGAGTTCGTTGTTCAGGATGCCGGTGCTGCGGGACCGGTTGCCATAGATGGTATTGGTCTTCCAATGGCCGCTCCCTGCGCCGCTTCCACGCGGGGAAGGGATGCCACGGAGATTTAAGTTCGCTGCGATCTCGCGTGGGGACTTGCCTGAGGCATAGTGCTCGAAAATCTCGCGGACAATCGCCGCTTCAGACGGGACGATTTCCATCACGCTGCCGGTACCTTTGCCGTCAACCTCCGGTAGGGGGACGGAGCGGTAGCCATATGCGCGACCCCCGGTATTCTTGCCCGCCTCGACGCGACCTTGTTCGCCATCGGTAGCTTTCCGGATCGGGAAGCGGAAAGTTACGATGTCGCCGGGCGAAATATGGTCCTGCCAGGCAGACGTTATCGTCAGCGGCAAGTTTGGATTGTCGAACATTGTCGGGTCCTTTTGATATTGTTGGGATACCGACGCGCCAACCTCCCTTCCTCTTTCTCGGCCGGGATCGTCTGTCATGCGCGTCACAAAGCGCGCGCATGACTGAGGAGCCTGGCCCTGCCTCCTATGCCTGATGATCTACGGGTATGTGCAGCCAGAGCGCGGAGATGGGTTCGGGAAGAGAGGCGCTACGCTCTTCCCGGGAGCGGGGGAGGTTCGGAGGCGAGCGCGGAGCGGCCCTCCGTGAACTGGGGGTCTCGGGGAAGTGTGGAACGTCACCCCGAGCCCGTCGGGCAGACGCCAGAAGGGGTGCAGGGGATCGTGGCGAACATTCCCCTGCCTTGGGAGTCCAGAGGGGCAGGGCGTCCTCAGGTCCGGCTGAAGGCCCCGGGCGGGTTCGGGAGGGCTGTATCGACCCACTGAAATCCTGCTCATGCTACAATGGAGAACGTAGCCATGAGTAAGACGATGGAAGACAGCATCAAACGGTGGACGGCGAAGCGAAAGACGGCGCTCGTCATCGAGATCATTCAAGGCAAGACCACCGTGTCGGAAGCGAGCCGGTCGTTCGACCTCACACCCTCCGAGATCGAGGGCTGGGTCGATGATGCCAAGCGCGGCATGGAGAACTCGCTGCGGGCCAACCCCCTCGACATCCGCGAGCAATACGAGAAGCAGCTCCGGGACCTTCAGGAGGCCTACGGCGAGGCGATGCTGGAGCTGCGGGCGCGAAAAAAGCTCCAGGCCCTGTTGGATGCGCAGGACGGGAATTGATCCGTCGCATTCAGCAGGGCCTCCTGGCAGAGGGCGTCGTGGTGTCGATCACAAAGCTCTGCGCTTGGTTCGGCATTCCGAGGCGGACGGTCTATTACAAGCCGGTGAAAGCCGCGCCGAAGGTCGATCCCCGCTTCGCCGAGCCGATCAAGAAGATGATCGAGGAGGAACCGTCCTTCGGTTATCGCACGGTCGCCTGGCTCCTGGGCTTCAACAAGAACACGGTGCAGCGGATCTTTCAGATCAAGGGCTGGCAGGTTCGCAAGCGCGCCGTGGGCATGCGCCCCCGTATTCAGGCCGTGCCGTCGGTTGCCGCGGCGCCGAACGAACGTTGGTCAACCGATCTTGCCCGCATCTGGACCGGCAAGGACGGCTGGGCCTCTCTGGCGTTGGTGATCGATTGCCACACCCGCGAGCTGTTGGGCTGGCACCTGTCAAAATCCGGCAAGGCCACGACCGCCAGCGCTGCCTTGGAGCATGCCTTGATCGCCAGGTTCGGCACTCTGGGCAAGGTCGAGGAGGCGTTCCTTCTACGCTCGGACAATGGTTTGGTCTTCACCAGCCACCACTTCACGAAGATTGTCCGCAGCTACGGGCTGAAGCAGGAGTTCATCACGCCACACTGCCCGCAACAGAACGGCATGGTTGAACGCTTCATCCGGACATTGAAGGAGCAATGCGTGCATCGAAATCGTTTCGACAGCATCCAGCACGCGATGCGCGTCATCGGTGACTGGATTGCCTTCTACAACGACCGCCGCCCTCATCAGGCTCTTGCCATGCGCACGCCTGCCGAGGCATTCAGATTAGCGGCTTAACCTGAGCAGATTCAGCTGGGTCGATACAGGGCGGAGCACATCCCGAGCGGCGCGCAAGCGCCGCCGGGGTTCGGGGGCTGTGCCCCCGACGAACGCGTAGCTGGAGCAAGGACCGAAGGGACGATGCGCCAGCTACTTAGTGAGTAAAGATAAAAGGGAGTAGGAAAGAGTTGAGTGAAGTAATGAGATACTAACCAAGCCCGAGGCCTATCAGTTGCTCTGGTAGGAGTCGTGAATACGGATTAACGCCACATTTTGTAGAACTTGGCGGTATTGCAGATAGGTGTCGTCTTTACCGTAAACACACTTATACCACTCCGCTATGCCACGTAGCCGATCTTTATTTTGGTCTGCCCAGTGGACATTTCGTGATGCTTTGAAAAATAGCGAGCGATAAATTCGTCGTTGTCTACCTGGAATTTTAGGGCTGTCGCCGTGCGTCAATAGCCCTAAAGTCGTTCTCGGCACACCCTTCGCATAATACTTAGTTTTGTCGCCATTCGCGGTGAAGCCAGCGTCTGTAATTATTTTTTGAGCAAAAGTCGTAAGCTTGGGGTGATTGAAATTCTTATGTTTATAAAAGAAAATATCGTCACTGTAACGAAGGTACTTCATTTCCCATGTGCGGGCTAAGGCCTTCATACCAACGTCCATACCACGTACGATTAGATTTGATATTACAGGGCTCGTTGGTGCGCCCTGTGCAATGCGGTCATTTACTGTGGTGAGGCGTGCCAAAATGTATGCTGCTGCTGGTGTAAAACCGAAGGATTTGAAAAGCCCAAGCACCCTCTTAAAGCTAATGGTGGGAAAGAAGTTTTCGATGTCGAGCTTCAGGACTGCTTTTCCGGAGCAGAACTCCCGTGCCGCCGTTATGATTGATCGAGATGAAACGTACGAATGCACACAATCATCGAAAACGTGCTCAGACAGAATCTTTCTATAGATAGCTTTTTGAACGCCTTTTAATTCAGTTCGCGGGATCTCAAGTGTTCTGAATTGCGTTGGATCAGATCTCTTCGGGATTTCGATGCTAACATAGAAATTTTCCGGCGCCTCTACGAGATAATAGAGATGCTGCGGCGCGAAGCCCAGAAAATCAGCAGTTGACTGAAGATCTTTGCATTCGGCCGCAGCATTCATTCCTACTTCTTCTCAATTTCGATGTCTGGCAATGAATCTAAAAGAGAGGAGTCTCTTTTCGACTTCATTGGCAGACAGGCTTCTGCGTACTTCGCGTGCCCGCAACGATAACATTGCGTCCCCCGGAGGGGTTGCTAGGAATAACTGCACCATCTTTTATTTATTGCAGTATGTCAAGTGCTTAACATAGTCTCGACCTCAGTTTGCTTAATGCTGTGGTGCTAAAGGGGCTTAAGATTTCGTCTCTAAACCCCTCAATTGCTCGGTAACGCCCCGAGTTGACTTTTTCGATTTTTCTTTTGTCTAAAAGACGATGTAGCGCTTTACTAAGTTGGTCAGGATGTAGGCCTGACAATAGCAACAACTCCGCGTAACGAGGTCTGTCGGCTGCCAGAATTGCTATCAGCGAAGCCGCTTCATGATAATCTTCTCGGATGGAACGAATGTAAGCAGGATATTGTCCTACAATTATCTCTGGAAGGTTCGTTTTGCCATCTCGCTTTATCTCGCTCAATCGTGTTTTCTTTAAGTAATCGGCTTTATGTTTGTACTGCGCATATTTGTAGAAAGTGAGAGGATAGCGCACCTTGCTCAGCATTTCTGATTTATTCTCAGCGTCAAAATAAATTACGCTATTGGGGTTGATCTTAGAAAGTAGGCTCAACGGGCCACGCGCAATGTAGCTCTCAGCTCTATAAAATCGACTCGATAAAAGAACGATTAGCCGTTCCCTGATTGCCGGTATCTGGGTGAATGTACCCAGCTCTGCAATTGACCCAGGGGATTCAAGTATAAGCAATGTGAAATCCACATCGAGCGCAAATTGAACTTCCAATGTTTGAAGGTCTAAGGCCTTGTTTCGATAGCTAAATTGGCTTTCAATCTCTTCGCCATAGATTGCTTTGACCTTCGGCACAGACTGGAGGGTTTCTCTTGCTTGTTCTCTCACTGCAATGCCGTTCGAAGAATATCCCGGACCACAAACAAAGACGCGCGAGTTAACATTTTGAGCATCAATTTTGAGGAGGTCCGGTTGAATAATCACGTTACACCTTTGACCATCATCTGCAAATCGTTTGCACATCTCGTTGGCCCATTTGCGATGATAAAGACATGAGAATATGATTAGGTCAATGGATTGATACTACTCAGCTTTTGTTTCTGTGGAATGCTTCCTTTGAGCGCCGATACGAATATTTCACCATGAAATCGCGTTCGAACCCAATTCCTGACCTCCACCATCAAGGAGGTCAAAAATGGATGGATCACCCTTAGCAAAATACCCTGTGGTGCTGCGCTTTAAAGGGATGTTTCCCCACCAGCTCGGTAAGTTCCAGATGCATGGTCGCCGTGAGGGTGGCGACCTTGGGCATATCGATATGGGCCGCTTTGATCCCAACCGGCCGCCGTTGATCGGTGGCGTAGATTGGCTTGAGAAGGCGCATACCGAGGTTGAATGGATGCGCGCCGAAAACTTTGCCAACGAACTGGCATCGCTCGAAAAACGCAGACGCAAGGCCGACGTCATCAGGCGGACGAGCGAGGGCCCCAAGAACCCTTGGCGCGCATCGAAGCACGGGCCAATGCGTGAGGTGATCTTGACCGCAAACAAAAAATTCTTCGGCGACGGTCTGGAGGATTTTTTTGGCGAAACCTCTAACGTGGATAGCTTTCGTGAGCTTGCGGTCAGTTGGTTAAAGGAAAACTTCGGTGAAGACTGCATCCATGCGCGAGATGACCTCGACGAAGAAGCCTACCATATCGACAGCGAGACACCAACCGGTGCGATCATCGCAACCACAAAAAACCTGCGTATTGGCTCGAACTATCCATCGTCAGCCAGCAACACACCTGTAGAGATCGCAGCGGCTATGGCCGCATCGCGCTGGATGACCGATGACGAGCTGGTTCTGATGTATGGACGCATCCAGATCGCGCTGGCGCAAGACGGCATTGGAGTTTGAAATTAAGGTATGGCTACGCCTATACCTTGCAGCTTTGTGAACTGCTCATTTGTCTTGCTCCCAGGATCTTGATGGGCTTCTTGTTCCCCACTCGGCTTGATAGACAACTTACGAGCTTCCGAGTTAGGCCGAAAATATCGCGAATAACGAACCGTTTTTCTTCCAAAAACATCAACCCAACTTGTTCGAAAATCTATACGAAGTGTTCCAGCGGAAGCCACTTTGTATAAATGATGGCAATTGCCCTGACGGCTAGCAGTCGGATTTAAGATGGAGAACCTGTGATTGACCCAGGAGAAGCTAGCAACATCGTCGTAGCTTCCTGGAAACACAGAGGTTTCAACTGTAACTCATGAGGCTGGAGTTCCACCATAATTCTTGACTAGAAATGATAGCGCTCCACCTGCGTCGATGGCCGGTTCCTCAATTCCGATATAGGCTCGTAGTTGATCCATCCCTGCTCGCCGTGTCCATTCGAATGTTCTGTTTGTCAGTATATATGTGCGAACCACCAGTAAGGTCCCTATCAAGGAGAGGACACTCCCGCCGATAGCGACCCATAGTGAATAAGTGGCAAGTATTAGGTTCTGCTCGGCTCGTCCTTCGGCTCGATCATCACGAGCTTTAGCTTCACGATCCTCCAAAACTAAGATCGGCAGGTGTGGCGGAAGTTCTTCAGAACGCATTTGACCGTCAATCGGCCGCTCGATGGCTTCTTTTGCTTGCAAACTTCCGCCGTATGTTACCAAAAATGCCGCTGCGATCACGACCGTTAGAAGACGCATTATCAATTTCCCATGCCGACAGACCAATCTGTGTAATGTCACCGTCGGAAGCGTGGTCGTCAATTTCCTTATAGAAATTCGGCAAATTGCAGGGACCGTTCGAATTTCTAGATCAAATTATTATCATGTCGTTCGTTGACTATTGAAGCAGGTATGAACACCGCAATTCAGAAAATCGTTTGCTGAAGAAATCCGTGTCCCAGACTGAAAAAGTCCGTGTCGCGCTACAGTCGGGCAAAAGGATTTGGCCGAGCGAACTCAAACGCGAGGCGACCAGGCGCCTTCGGGAAGTCGAAGACTTGAATGCCGAAGTGGCGGCACAAACGGCGCGCACTGTAGAATTTCTGCATGAACAGTACAGCCCGAAATCTGAAACGGTAAAAGCAAAAAGACGTCAAGGGGCTATGCGTGCTGATGATCAACGTGTGGAAAGCGACCCCGCCTTGTCCAGACGTCTCAAGAGTTATGCCGTCGTTCCGCCGCCGAACCTCGTCACAGGAATGGTCGTGGCGCGAAGAATTGGGATGACCTGGAGCGCGTCGTAGTCCCGATGGAGTTTCCAGAGACGTGTCCATGTGGCTGCGGCGGGACAGTTAGAAATTACGATATTGACGAGAAACGTGAGGTAGTACCCGCAAAGTTCTATATCGCAGTTCGCAAGTATCCTCGCTATCGCTGCCGAAAAGACGACGTCACCGTCGGCACTCTGTACAAGCCTACGCTAATGCCTGGCGTGACCTGCGGAACAAGCATGCTGGCTTACTTGGTGACCATGCGCTACGGATGGGGCATGCCCATGTATCGGATTGAAAACATGCTCAATCATAGCGGCATCACCTATCATCGCGCGACTATGTGCAAGCAGATAGGCCGACTTGCCGCCGAACTTGGGCATGTAACATCTGAACTCCAACGCCATACTTTGGATGATGCGTCCCGCATCTTCTTCGACGAGACGGTGTTGAAAATACTACGCCCGGGTGAGGGAAAGACTGGGCAATCCTATATGTATGCGGCTCATCGCGACGATAGCTCATTTGGCGGCAAAGCGTCATCACGTTCAGCGGAGAAGTCGTCAATCTGACGCTCCCAGCCAACTACCCTCTGAACGATCTGGTCGTTCTTATCCAGACGCTGGAGCGCGGATAGATGTTTGTGCCTGCTGGGAACTTAAAAATCTATCTCGCCAGCCAGCCTGTCGACTTCCGGAAAGGAATGGATGGTCTCGCAGGGATTATACAGGCGGAATTCGACCTCGATCCCTTCTCGGGCGCAATCTTCGTCTTCCGTTCGAAACGCAGCGATCGTCTCAAATTGATCGTCTGGGACGGTACAGGGCTTGTGTTGGTGAAGGCGGTTTTGGACGTGGCCCGCTCACGGGGCTTCCGCGAGCCTTCGACGATGTGCTGCCAAGCGATAGGGGCTTTCTGTTGGGCGACGGTAAGGGAGTCCGTGTGCAGGCTGACCCAAATACTCTTGCGCTCTTCCACGCCCTCATAGCGGCGCGGCACGCGCTTGTGCAGGTGGTAAGTGCTGCCCCGCTTCATGATGGTCATGGCCGTTTCCCCGCTGGTGGTGTGTGCGGATTGTGCGGCGAAATGTGTTGCAAAAAAAGGAAAAATGACGGACCACGCTCAGGGCGTTGCGATCTAACATCTTGTTTTTATTGGGTAACTTTCCAAAGCAAGGCGGGTTTTGGTGGCGGAGACGAAGGGATTCGAACCCTCGATACCGTTCCCGGTATACTCCCTTAGCAGGGGAGCGCCTTCGACCACTCGGCCACGTCTCCGTTGACCCGTATAGCCGACCAACTCTCGGATATACAAGAGCAAATTTTAGATTTTGGACAAAAAGACAAAAGCGCCTTCAAGCCTCTGAAAATGCCGAAAAACACCCAGATTTACGGTACTTTTAGTCAGGATCTGATCGTCGCCTTAAGGCTGTATTTTGCGCGGAATTTATCCCCACGGAGATCAATCGCGCAATAGGTCCTCGGTTCTTTGCTCATGGATCTGAAAAACTCCGCCAGAATTCGCCGCTTCTATTTCTGAGACGTCCAGAACGATCCCACCTCCTTGTCAGCGCAAAGGAGGTCTTATGAAGCACTCGGATTCACGCAGCGGCGAATGTGCCGCACGTCACAAAAAAGAGGCCGCAATAGAAACTGCGAAGCTTTTACGTAGCTATGCCCGCGCCTTATCGCGTCACACGCTTAGAAGCTTCACACAAGAGGAGTTACGTCAACGCTGGCGGCTTGGCCCTGACACCGTGCGCGCAATTCTCGCTTCGGTATACCCAAACGTCAGCACTCTGCCGAAGTCTTTCGAGCTCCTTGAAGTTCTATCGATCGACGGCGTCAATGATGCGATCAGGGAATGGGTCGACACAACAGATCTTGGTCGTGCCATTTTTTGCGCTGACCTTCTGACGATGGATGAATGGCGAGAGACCGTCATTCGAGAGACGAAGCTTGATGCCTCCCATTATTACCGTGCGCTCAAAACGGGGAAGCATCCTTCTATTCGCTTAGGCAAATCTTATCGCTTTCGTCCCGCGCACGCTGTCCACGAAAGGAAAAATCAAAAATGACTCGAGGCGACAATACCGACATTCAATGCGCCCGATCCACTCAAGAAAAGTTATAAAAATTCGATACTTAACTCAAAGAAATGACGCTTATGGATACCGGTCATGGTTCAATGGTCCGGCAGCCCCGTTGAGTTAAAATACGCAACAATCGCCGATTTGACTGCACTTTCTGCATATCTGCCCTGAGGGTCGGCCCTTCTTCATCACTTGCTTTCGATAGAAGAAAGGACGTCCCTATGCTTGAAACCCATCAGTCATGTAATACGCCGCTAACACCGCAAATCCTATTCGCAAACTGGAATGCCGGTCTTTATAACGCGTGTTGGGCAACCTCGGTCCAGCCACGTAAAGTTGCGGCATTGTGCAAGGCCGCGGCAGTTTTTCGTTGGGCCGGAAATATAACTGATAATGCGGACTCTCTTGCTTCAATTGATGAGCTTCGATATTTTGCCGATCAATACTATACGACAGAACCGTTACCAGCACGGTGCAAGCTGAAATCTTCCAAGCACGCCCAGAAGTGGCTCAATGAGTATATTTCCGTGTTACGCGTTGGAGTGACGAGGCGCACGCTCAATACCCTTCCCCAAGTTTGTCGGACGATTGGAAGACTCTCTTTGACCATCTGAGTGGACGGACGTCCGGCGTCACGATCCTTGCGAATCCTGAACTAAGACTTGTCTTGGATTGCCCGTAGCTTTGTGACACCGCAGGGCTTAGGATATGCTCGGCGCGGGAATCCCGATCGAGAAGGTCGCACAGGTGATCGGCCGCTCGAACGTGTCGGGTCTATGGGCGCTTCGTGCCGAACCAGATGCAAGATGCCGTTGCGGCGCTAGATTTCATGAACCTTCGGCGCGGATAGTCCTCTGATTTTTGACGGATCCGACGATTTTGGGTTCACGGAACTTTGGAAAGCTTCGTTGAATGCGTCATATAATCATGTAAGTGATTGTTTTATATGGTGGGCGGTGAGGGACTCGAACCCCCGACATCTTCGGTGTAAACGAAGCGCTCTACCAACTGAGCTAACCGCCCGCCTGAAGGTGCTTCTACCGACAGTTTCTTTGCACCGCAAGAGCATTATGTCGTAAAATATCTGAATTTCCGGAATAGGTTTCAGGGGGCATACCCGATAGAACGTCAGTCGCAGCCCCGCAGACCAACCGACCCAACCCCATATTTTTAAAGGGACTCTTCGGCAGGCAAGCCAGCGGATCAACCGCCCTCCTTGGCACAAAAGACCGGATGGCGCGGGGCGCGCATCGGATCTGGCAGGTGGGCGGGACATCATGCGCGCCTGCATATGGAACCCCCCGCCTTCCGGAGGGACGGCGGGGGGTTCCGGTACGCTATGCCGCGCAGACAGGGGGTCAGGCCGCCTGCGTTTTCAGCTCGGCTTCCGAAGAAATCAGGAACTGATCGATGAAGTTACGGATGTCCTCGACAGGAGCATCCAGCAGTTCAAGCACCTTGCCGGTCTCCGACCATTCGCTGGCGATCAGATCGGGGCTGTCTTGCAAAGATTGCCCGTAGCTCGGCACGATATCACGCAGCTTGGCCTGCCATGCGGCGCTGGAGACACGCTCGGGGAAGACCTGATCCAGCAGCTTGAGCATGATCGGAGCGGCCGTGGACGCGCCCGGAGATGCGCCAAGAAGCGCCGCAATCGAGCGGTCCTCACAGGCTACGATCTCTGTGCCGAGTTTCAGCTGACCACCGTTTTTCGGGTCTTTCTTGATGATCTGCACACGCTGACCCGCCTGCCACAGGCGCCAGTCCTCATCACGGGCTTGCGGGAAATAAGCACGCAGGGCTTTCATCCGGTCTTTCTCCGACAGCATCAGCTGACCGGCCAGATATTCGACCAGATTGAAGTTATGCACACCCACCTGCATCATCGGCACAAGGTTGCGCCGCGTAATCGAGGACGGCAGATCCCACAGCGACCCCTCCTTCAGGAACTTGGTCGAGAAGGTCGCAAACGGACCGAACAACAGCATGTCCTTGCCATCAATCACCCGACGGTCGAGATGGGGCACCGACATCGGCGGGGCACCGGTCGAGGCTTTGCCATAGACCTTGACGTTATGCTTGTTCACCACGTCGGGGTTTTCGCACACAAGGAAGGACCCGCCAACGGGGAACCCTGCGTATTCGCGGGCCTCGGGAATGCCGGACATCTGCAACAGCGGCAGCGCACCGCCCCCAGCCCCGAGGAAGACGAACTTCGCATCGACGATCTGCTTGTCGCCCCCATGCGAATTGGTGCACACAACGCGCCAGCCACCCTCTTTGCGACGGCGGATGCCGGTCACGGTGCGGCCCGTATTCAGTTGGAAGCGCGGACTGCTTTCAAGGAAGCGAATATATTGGCGGGTAATTTCACCATAATCGACATCGGTCCCTTGCGGGGCCCATGTGGCCGCCACTTTTTCGTCGGGGTTCAACCCCTCGCCCATGAGCGGTGCCCATTTGGAAATTTCCGCATGATCGGTCGAGAATTTCATGCCGGCAAAAAGCGGGCTCCGCACCAGCGCCTCATAACGCTTGCGTAGGAAATTCACGTTTTTCTCGCCCCAGACAAAGCTCATATGGGGGGTGCGGTTGATAAAGGAGCGCGGATTGGTCAACACGCCCTGCCGCACCTGATGGGCCCAGAACTGGCGCGAAATCTGGAACTGCTCGTTAATCGACAGCGCCTTCTCGATATTGATCGTGCCGTCTTCGGCTTCAGGCGTATAGTTGAGCTCGCACAGCGCCGAGTGGCCCGTGCCGGCATTGTTCCAGCCGTTCGAGCTTTCCGACGCGACCTCATCCAGCCGTTCGGTCAGCTCGATTGTCCATTCCGGTTCCAGCTCATGCAACAGCACACCCAAAGTTGCGCTCATGATGCCGCCACCAACAAGGAGTACGTCGACCGAACGGTCTGCGGTTTTGTTTTTGAAATCCATGATAACCGCCCCCTTCGCGGATCCGATGGGGCGAAACTATGAATTTGGCGAAAGGATGCAACCGCCGCGTTGCAGCATAAGCGGCCCGAGAATTCCTGAACAAAATTGTGAGGAAACGCAAAGTCTTACGGCTAAAGCTATGTTTGGGAAGCATTTTACTTTGCAAAAGCAGCATCGCAAGTTGGATCTGAGATATGCGTTTCACGCCTTATCTGCAAATCCGCTATGCATCAGGCGGGCAGCTCTTGCCCGTTATGGGGTCTGCGTCAGCTTGTCGCAGCCCGTGATGCTATCGCTAACTGACCGGACTCGTTTCATCTGGTCATAAAAACTAACCACCGAGCCAGGGTCACAAACGAATCATTCAGGGCCACAAAGATGGAAGTCGCCGTTCCACCTTTCAATGACACAGATTGTCGCATGCAATTGCATACCGAAACGGAGAGCACAATGGACGACGTGCCATTTTGTGTAGAACCGTCGCCTTCAGCCGAGCAAGACCTCGGTCACGCCGCGCTTCGTCGAACCGCTTGACGCGATATGGGAGACAATGTGGCCTTGACGTAAAAGACGAGGCCCCGCCAAGCGCCGTCATGCCACGGTATGCAACAGGCAGCTCGGCTATACAGGTCAACGGAGACGTGGCCGAGTGGTCGAAGGCGTTCTCCTGCTAAGGGAAAGTCAATTTTCTCAAAAATGTCATAAAATCAGTTAAATATGAATGTCATAAAATCAGTTAAATATGAGAATGGCGCGCGGCGCTTACACCACATTGCCCGCGCGCCATTTCCGCGCATCTTCCGGTGCATTCGATACACGCAAGAGGATGCATGGAAGATAACGGATTTCGTGAAGGGGCTGGGCGCGACGCAGGCGTTTTACACGATGCTTGCAGGGCATTCGTGCGGGGCGACAATGGTGGCGCGCGGCTTGGGGCTTAATACGCATGCGGCTGAATTCGACAAGAGCAAGGAAATCAATCTGGCACGCGCGGATCTGCGTGGCGGCCCGGCGCTGCGGTCTGGACGCCGCGTGGGGCTAGTCGGTTCAGCATGTCGTCTAGTCTTCGTCAAAATGTCACCAGCCCCACAGGTAAAACCCCACAGACGGCGTGTACTTTGTAGCAATTCTCTGCACGGCCTTGCAATAAATTAACCATTTAATATGCTGATTTTACTGAATTTATATCATGCGCTGTAAAACAATTCGTTCCGGAGATGGGGCCGATCTGCGTTGCAGGCAGGTCAACGCCCCGCGCGGTGGCGGGGCGATTCTTGATTGCGGTTACCCCATCAGGGCCTTGCGCAGCATGTTTCCGGCAAGCACCAGCACGGTCAGCGAAAAGACCAGCCGCAAGCGTTGGGGGCTTAGCCGGTGCGCCAGTCGCACGCCGAAGGGCACCGCAATCAGCGAGGTGACCATGATCATTGCGACGGCGGGCAGGTTGACATAGCCGACTGTGCCGGGGGGCTTGCCGGTCAGGTGCCAGCCCGTCAGCAGATAGGCGATGAAGCCGGGGATCGAGATCAGTAATCCGAAGCCGGGCGAGGTGCCGACCGCACGATGGGGCGGCACATTATAGGCGGTCAGCAGCGGCACGGTAAAACTGCCGCCGCCAATTCCCATCAGGGCCGAGAAAAAGCCGATAAGGCTGCCATAAAGCGCGGCAAGGCGACGTCCGGGCAGGCTGTCGGACAGGCGCCAGCTTTTCTTGCCCAGCAGCATATACAGGCCCAGACAGACGCCGATACCGCCAAAGATCACTTGCAGTTCATGGCTGCGCAGGCTGGCAGCGGCCAGCACGCCTAGCACCGATCCTATCGCGATGAAGGGCCCCCAACTGCGGATCAGCGCGAGGCTGACAGCGCCGCGCTGGTGATGGGCGGTGACCGATCGCAGCGAGGTGACGATGATGGTGCCTGTCGATGTGGCCACGCAGATCTGCATCAGCTGTTCGGGCGCATAGCCCAGCCCCTGAAAGACGTAATAGAATGCGGGCACCAGAATGATGCCACCCCCCACGCCAAGCAGGCCGGAGATCAGTCCGGCAACAAGCCCTGCGACACCGATCACAAGAACAAAAATCAGAATATCCATTTCAGGTCGGGGCCTTCGCGGTCAGGGGGACAGGCGCACCCTGTTCGGCCAGATCGGAGAATAGCCCCGTCATGCCGATAAGGGCCTGTCGTGAAAGGGATTTCAGCACATGCTCATTGGGCGCATGCTGGTTGCATCCCGCATAGGAATGGGGCACCCAGATCGTGGGCAGCCCCAAAGCGTCGGAAAAACAGTCATTGGGGAGAGAGCCGCCCAGATTGGGCAGGATATGCACGGCTTCGCCCGTGCTGCGGCCGAGGGACTCTGCGGCAAAGCGCACCCAGGGATGGTCCGGGTCCAGACGCGTGGCGGTAAAGCTGCCATGGTCGGTGTGCCGGATGGTGACCTTGTCGAAGCCTTGCGCATCCAGATAGCGGCGCAGGGCGGGCAGGATCTCGCGGGCCTCGGTTCCCACCACATAGCGCAGCTGGCAGGTGGCCCGTGCCTCTCCTGAAATCGCGTTCAGCGGGGCCTCCGGCACGCCCGACACCATCGCCAGCACGGCGAAACTGTTCCAACCGAAGACACGCTCGGCCATGCTCAGGTTTTCCTCGCCCCAATCGGGATCAAGGGGGAAGCCCGACTCTACCGGCGGGAGGGCCGCCAGAACCTCGCGCAGGCGCGGGGTCAGGCTGTCGGGGCGCCATTCCGGCACACGGATCTGGCCGCGCGCATCGGTGATACTGGCCAGAGCATGGGCCAGATAGATCGCGGGGTCAGCCAGAAGCCCGCCGAAATTGCCCGAGTGATGGGCCCCCTCGCGCAGCGCGACGACCAGCTCGAACATGATCGCGCCGCGCGCGCCGGTAAAGATGGTGGGCGCTTTGGGGGACAGGCGCGGCCCGTCCGAGGCAATCAGCACATCGGCGGCCAGCAGCGCCTGATTATCCTCACAAAACTGCCGCAGTCCCGGCGAGCCGGTTTCTTCGCCGGTCTCGATCAGCACTTTCGCGTTGAACCCCAGCCGCCCTTGTGTGGCGATCACCGCCTCCAGCGCGCGGAGATTGATCAGGTGTTGGGCCTTGTTATCGGCGGCACCGCGCCCATAAAGCCGGTCCCCCTCCTCGATAAGGGTGAAAGGGGCAAGCCCGTCGCGCCACTGGTCTTCCTGCGCCCGCACCACATCGGCATGCCCATAGATCAGCACGGTCGGCAAGGCGGGGTCTTCACGGCGACAGGCCACCAGAAACGGCCCCGCCTCGGGATCGGGGTTGGCATGGATCGTTGTCGTGAAGCCCATTTCCGTCAGCATCGGTTGCATGGCCTCGTGCAGATAGGCATGCAGATGGGGCCTGCCGCGCGGGGTCTGGCTTTCGGTCGGGCGGGCCACCAGTCCGGCCAGATCGCGCTGGAATGTCCCGTTGTCGAAATAGGCGCTGATCCGGGTTATGGCGGCGTGGCCGAGTGTCATGAACTGCCTCCTTCGTCGGTCGCGGGCCTGCCGCTGCAAGGCGGACAAGGGGGTCTTCTGCCGGAGGGGGCCACGGCCATACGCCTGGCATCCGGTCCTTCACCGCAGAGCATAGGCGAAAGCCGCAGGCTTGGCCAAGGCCGGAACGGGCCGGATTGCCCGAAAGCGCGGTCACAGGCCCGTGTGCCGGAACACAGGCTGGATGCTGCGGCGGCGCGTGCTCTGCGGGGCCGTCCGGAAAAGGGTTTGCAGGCCGCGCCCGAGGGGGCCGCCTGCAGACAGGGCTTGCCTAGAACGTATAGGAGAAGATCGCCTTGAAGGTCTGGTTGCGGACATTGCCGCGGAAGCCGTCATAGCGCACATAGGCAAGGTTGAAGAACAGGTCCTTGCCGATCTGCCGTCCCAGCCCGACGGAGCTGTAATAGAAGTTCTGCTCGTTCGAGTAGCTGTCAAAACTATTGACGAATTCATGCTTGAGACCGAATTCAAGCTGCGGCGACCATGCGCCCGGACCGTAGACGGGCTTTTCGAAACGCAGCGTGGCCATGCCTTCGCTGTAATGGATTTTCTGTTTGTCGACCTTGGTGCCGAGGCTGTTGATGGAGGAGGAATTGGTCAGCTCTTCGATGGCAAAACCCAGACGCGGATGCATCAGCCAGCCTGCAGGCAGAAAGCCGATCTCGGCATCGGAATAGGTGCCCACAAGATCGCTTTGCCAATAGGTCAGGGCGGTGTGCTGGCGGTCGGTCAGCGTGGCAAAGCCCAGCGGGATTTCGCTGCGTGCGTTGCCCCATTGCGCGACAAAGCGGTTGGCCAGCGCCCAGTGATCGTTCATCTTGTAAAGCAGGTCACCCCGAATGCCGCCCCAAGGGTTGTTGATCTTGCCGTCATTCTGCTTGAGATTGGTATGGGCATATTGCGCGATCGCGCCAATGCCCCATGTCAGGTTGTCGCTGGGCATATTGAGATATTCGACAGTCAGCGTGCCGATCCCGCCGCTGGCATAGGCCAGATCGGGCGAGGCCGAGAAGCCGTTCAACGACAGGTTCGTATAGACCATCGCGTGATCGCTGATACCCACCAGCGCCGAAATCGGGACCTCGGCCGTCGAGATATTGTCCCGATAACCGGACAGGACGCCGGAATTCTCGGCCTGATTGAAATGCAGCATGCCGTTATTGATCTTGTCCTGCGTGATGCCGAAGATCTCGTTGCTGCTCCAGATCGTCAGCAATCCGGCATGGCCGAAGCTGCGCTGGAAACGGGATGTGATGGCCGAGCGTTCCGTTTGTGCTCCTGTTGTCCGGCCATCCGGCATATCGGCGAAAACGGGGGCGGCTGTCATCAGGCCGATTCCCGTGGCGACTGCTGTCAGAACAGTAAGTGCTTTCATTATTTCCTCCCTGATAGTGACGATGGTCTGGCCGCTCTCCTCCCCGAGGCGACCGGTTTGCGGACATGACCCGACGCGCCCGCAAAAGCTGTTTGCGGGGATAGGGGCGGGTCAGGTTGTCGTTCTGGCGTCTGGCGTCTGGCGTTAGCGGGTGCTCTCCGCGCTGTTGCGGTAGCGCGCGGCAAGCTGGCGCAGGGCATGGGCAAAAACGGTGACATCAATGCCTACGCCCACAAAACGTGCCCCCGCCTGCGTGCAGGCTTGGATGAATTCGGGATCGGTGCTCAGGACACCTGCGGCCTTGCCGGACCGGTTGATCCGTTCAAGCGCCTCCAGCACGGCCTGCCGGACTTGGGGATGGCCCGGATTGCCCAGATGCCCCATATCCGCCGCCAGATCGGACGGGCCGATAAAGACGGCATCCAGCCCTTCGATCTGCAAGATGTCATCCAGCGCGGCCAGTCCCGCGCGGCTTTCGACCTGCACGATCAGGCAGATCTGCGCATCCGCCGTGTTCAGGTAGTCAGGGATCTCGGCAAAGCGCGAGGCCCGCGCCAGCGCGGAGCCAACCCCGCGCAGCCCGTTGGGGGGATAGTGGCAGGCCGCCAAGGCGCGTTGTGCCTGCGCCGCGGATTCGATCATCGGCACCAGCAGGGTCTGCGCGCCGATATCCAGCGCCTGTTTGATCTTGGCGGGATTGTCATCGGGCAGGCGCAGCACGATATCGCTTGGCCCGTTCTGCAGCACACCGATCTGGGCCGAAAGCGAGCGGATGTCATTGGGCGCATGTTCGCCATCCAGCAAAAGCCAGTCGAACCGCGCGGTCGCGGCGATCTCGGCCAGATAGGGGTCGGCCAGACCCAGCCACAGGCCATGCGTGGTCTCGCCGGCTGCCAGACGCTGTTTGAGACGGTTCACAGGGGCAGGCATATCAGCTCTCCGCAAAGGTTAGGTCGACATGGCCGAAGGGGCCGAAATCGGCATGGAAACAACTGCCCGGCGGAGCCTCTATCGGGCGGATGAAGCTGCCCGACAGAAGGATGTCTCCCGCGGCGACCCCTTGGCCGTACTGTGCCAGACGCCGCACAAGCCAGACGATCCCTGCAACCGGATCATCCAGAACCCCCGCGCCAAGGCCGGTTTCCTCGACAATGCCATCGCGTCGCACGATGGCCCCGATCCAGCGCAGGTCGATGCTCTGCGGGGCGTGCCGTGCCGTGCCCAGCACGATGCCCGCATTGGCGGCATTGTCGGATACCGTGTCATGGATCTTGCGCGAGACGCCCGTGACCGGATCTGCGCGCAGGATGCGGGTGTCCAGAATTTCAAGCGCCGGTGCCACGAAATCGGTCGCGGCCAGCACATCGGCCCGCGTGACATCGGCCCCCGCCAGCGGAGCGTTCAGGACAAAGGCGATCTCGGCTTCGATCCGTGGCTGGATGAAGCGGCCCAGTGGAATGGTCGCGCCGCTGGGAAAGGCCATATCGCTGAGCAAGACACCGGAATCGGGGGTGTCGATATTCAGCGCCTGCTGCATCGCGCGCGAGGTCAGGCCGATTTTCCAGCCGATCACCTCCAGCCCTGCCGCCCGTTTATGTGCGATCAGGGCGGCCTGCACCGCATAGGCGTCATCCAGCGTCATCTGCGGATATTGCTGCGACAGGAGGCCGGTCTGCTGTCTGCGGCGCTCGGCCTCGAACAGGGCGGCGGCGGCGGCGGCGATCTCGGCGTGGCTCAGGGTCAGGGTCATTCGTCAGCCACTCCGTTGGACAGGGTGCCGATGCCTTCGGCGGTGATGTCGATCCTGTCCCCCGGTGTCAGCCAGATGGGCGGATCATGGCGCGCCCCCGCCCCTGTGGGGGTGCCGGTGACGATGATGTCGCCGGGCCGCAATGTGGTGAAGGTCGAGATATAGGCGATCTGTTCGGCCACCGGAAACAGCATCCGCCCCGTGCGGTCAGACTGGCGCAGCTCGCCATTCACGCGGGTTTCCAAGGCGATATCAAGGATCTGCGCGGGGTCGGTAAAGGGTACAAGCCACGGCCCCATTGCCCCCGAACGGTCCCAGTTCTTGCCCTGCGTGACGTTGAATTTCGCATGGCGCACCCAGTCGCGGATCGTGCCCTCGTTGCAGAGGGTCAACGCGGCGATATGGGAAAGCGCCTGATCCCTTGCGATGCGCCGCCCTTCCTTGCCGATGACAATCGCGATCTCGCCTTCGTAATCCAGCTGTGCGCTCTCGGGCGGGCGGATCAGGTTTTCTCCTTGCCCGACAAAGCTTTGCACGAAGCGTGGGAAAAGCGACATATGTGGCGGTGCCTCTTTGCCATCCTTATATTCGGCGTTGCGGTCGGGGAAGTTGACCCCGACACAAAGGATCTTGCCGGGATCGGGGATCGGCACCGTATAGCGGAACAGGCCCGCCTTATGGCTGGCGGTGCGGCCTTGCGCGGCGGTCAGGATGTCGGGCAGGGCCTGCGCGGCAATCACGTCGCGCAGGGTGCGATATTGCGGGAATTCCGGCGACAGGGCCAGAACGCCATCCTCTCGCGCGACACCCCAGAAGGCGGTGCCCTGCGCGGTGAATGAGACCAGATTCATAGGGGATCTCCGAAACAGGAAAGGATAGGACAGACGGGCAGCAGGGCGGCCCGTTCAGAAGCGGTGCTGCGGTGGCGCGGGCAGGGGCTGGCCCTGTGTCAGCGGGAGGCCCGCTGCCGGTGGGCGGCCAGAAGGGCCTTGCCGTAGTCATTGCCATTGGGGATGCGGCTGATGACATGGATATGGAATTTGGCGGGGGCTTCATTGCCGAGCCACATGCCGGAATGATGGTCGAATTCCAGCATCACGACCGGCGAGTGGATATGGTAGTAGAACGGGTCGTCGGGGCCATGCCCGCCGATCCAGCTGAAATACGTCCGGTCGAGATGGGCCTCGATTTGTTGCAGGCGGGCCTTGCGCGGACCATCCGGCCAATGGATGTGGAAGGTTTCGCACAGATCCATCAGGGCCTGCCGCTGCGCGGGGTCGAACTCTGCGGCGCAGACGCCCTCCAGTGGCACGATCCTGTTGTCCTGAAAAGCTCCGCCCAGATGCCGCTGGTCGGCAAAGTTGAAACGCCATTGCGGCAGGGCGGGATCTTCCATCTCCTTGTAAAGCGTAGCGCGCTCCTGAAGGGGCGGCGGCAGGCTGCGCATCAGGGCCAGCCCCTGCGCCTCTTCCTCCTTGAACATGCAAAACGTCTCGCCGCTGCGCAGCACGACCTCATTGGGTTCGGTGCCCATGAAGGTGGGGGAAATCACCATCTGCCGTCCCAGAATGAAGACGTTGAAGCCGACATGATGGCCGTAGATATGCCAGCCCCACGGCTCTGTTACGGACGGGGTGCCGAAAATCTCGAAATGATAGGACCACTCGTTCATGATCGTCGTCAGATCATAAAGCTCGCCCAGAAAAAGATTCGCCTTCATCAGACGCCGGATCTTCTGGAATCCCCGCGCCGAGGTGCAGGCCGCCAGCAGATCCCAGAAACAGTCGCGCGAGGCGGGGCCGAGATGTTCCAGCCGGACGCCTTCGGTGTTGAACACCAGTTCGGGATTATACCAGCCGCGCCAGTTGCGATGGTCGATCGGCTTCATGGCGGCGGCCTTTTCCTGCGGGCGCAGCGTGGCCAGTAGCGCCTCCATTGCCGAAACCGCAAGCGCCACGTCGAACCCTTCATCCGCGAGGTCGAACAGGCCCGTCTCTGCGGTGCCGTCATGGGTGACACCGATATAGGGGGCATCCTGTAGCCGTGCCCATTCCTCTTTCAGCGCAATGGCTTGCGGGGTGGCTAGAACCGGCTGGGAATAGGTGACAGGGTCGAGGCCATGCGATTTCCCGACCCGATCATAGCTTTCGGGCAGAATATAGGCGCGATAGTCTTGTGCAGTCATTTGGTCCTCTCCGCTGCTCCTCGCCGTCTATCAGGGCCAGCCCTGAGGGCCTGCGCAAGCGGCATGGGGGGAATCTTCCATATTCCGGAAAATCTCGGATCTGTGACAAAATAGATTTTGACAAAAATATATATTTTATGGTGAGCTTCCTCATGAACGCAGGACCGGAGGGCGGCAGGATGGCCATCAGCAAGACCGCGGCGCTTTATAGCGACCTCAAGGAAGAGCTGCTGAATGGTGGCTACGCGCCGGGATCGAAGCTTGCGATCGACTCCCTTGCGACGAATTTCGAGGTCAGCCCCAGCGCGGTGCGCGAGGCCCTGTCGCGACTGACATCGGACTGGCTGGTGCAGGCGATGCCGCAGCGCGGCTTCACCGTGGCACCGGTCTCGCGCGAGGATCTGATCGACCTGACGGCTGTGCGGATCGATATCGAGGCGCGCTGTGTGCGGCGGGCCATTGCGGTGGGCGATCTGGATTGGGAGGCGCGGATCTTGGCGACATGGCACTGCCTGTCGAAGACCGGTGCCTCTGCCGAGGGGCGGGCGCATGCCGACTGGCCGCGTCTGCATGCGCAATTCCATGATGATCTGGTCTCGGCCTGTGACAGCCTGTGGTGGTTGCGGTTGCGCGACCAGCTTTACGTGCAGGCCGAGAGGTATCGCCGCATCCTGCTGCCCCATGCGCGGCAGGACCGCGATACCGAAACCGAGCATCGCCAGATCATGGAGCTGGTGCTGGAGCGCAAGGCCGAGGAGGCGGCCGAGGCTCTGGGGGCACATCTGCATCGCACGGCGCAGGATCTGCTGGATGCGGGGCTGGTCTGAACCGGACAGGGATACCGAATGCATATGCCGGGTGGAGACGGCAAAGGAGGAGGACAGAATGGGCTATCAAGAAACAGGGGGCGTGCTGCGCAACGAGGTGACCGGCACGCAAAGCATCCGGCGCAGTTTCGCCATCATGCGGATGCTGGCGGGGGGCGATCATGACGGGGAGAAGCTTGTCGATATTGCGGGCTCGCTCAAGCTGTCGCATCCGACGGCGCATCGCATCCTAAAGGCGCTGGAAAAGGAAGGCGTTGTCGAGCGGGCGGGGGGCACGTCGCGTTACCGGTTGGGGGCAGAGGCCGCATGGCTCGGGGTGGCCCCGTTCAACCGCTGCCCGATCACCCGCATCTCTTCGCCTGTTCTGGACGAACTGGCGCAGCTGACCAAGGATTCGATCTTCCTGTCGGTGCCATCGCATAATGATGCGGTTTATGCCGACCGCCGTTTCGGCAGCTGGCCCGTGCAGGCGCGCGGGGTGCATGTGGGCGCACGGCGTCCGCTGGGGGTCAGCGTGGCGGGACGGGTCATGATGGCCTATCTGGGCGAGGCCCGCGCCACCGAAGTGTTTCAGGAAAACCTTGAACGCTATGCCGAATGGAACTGCCCCGAGGCCCTGATCCTTGACGGGATCACGCGCGCGCGCGAACAGGGGTATCTGGTCGAGGACAGCCTGACGGGTCGCGGGCGGCGGGCGCTTGCGGTGCCGGTGCGCGATATCGGCGGGCGGGCCATCGGGGCGCTCTGTGTCATTGCGCCTGCGGCACGGCTGGGGGCGGAACGGGTCAACCGGCTGTGGCCCGCCTTGCGCGAGGCCAGCCGCAAGGTCAGCGCCTCGCTCTTCGAGACCCGTCTGGCGGGATGAGCCATGTGCTGCTCCGGCACCGGTCTGGCCGGTTTCGGGGCAGGGTATTCCGGCATGTGAACAGAACGCCCCGCAGCGCTTGCCCGAACCCTTTCCGGAACGAATGCTCGGTTCATACGAGCGCGGGGTTGCCCCGCCGTCCAGAGGAGGAAAGCATGCATATTCCGGACCCAGTTCTGACCCCGCCTTTCAATATCACCCGCTCAAGCCATGTGGTGCTGAGCGTGCGTGACCTCGAGGCCAGCCGGACATTCTACACCGATCTGGTGGGGCTGGTGGTCAGTGATGCCGATAGCGAAACGGTCTGGCTGCGCGGGCGCGAGGAGAACGCGCATCATTCGCTGGTGCTGCGCAAGGGCGAGACCCCGAACTGTCAGCGGCTCGGGTTCCGCGTGCAGACCGAAGACGACATCCACAAGGCCGAAGCCTATTTCAACAGCATCGGCACCGAGGCAAAGCTGGTCGATGTGCCGTATCAGGGCAAGACATTGCAGTTTCGCGATGCGATCGGGATGCCCGTCGAGCTGACCGCCTCCATGCCGATCCGCGAGCGCATGTTTATGGCCTATGACCAGTATCGCGGGGCGTCCGCGCAGCGCATCGACCATTGGCAGATTCAGGCACAGGATGTGCGGAAGGCGTTCGACTTCTGGCACCCTCTGGGCTTCCGGACCTCGGAATATACCTATTCGGACGGGGCGCAGGGGCAGGTGGACCTGTGGGGGGTCTGGATGCAGCGCAAGGGTAATCCGCATGATCAGGTTTTCACCAACGGGCCGGGGCCGCGCCTGCACCATTTCGCCTATCTGCTGCGCGATACCGCCGATCTGATGCATGCCTGTGATGTGGCGGGGGCCTTGGGGCTGGGCCGCAGACTGGAGCGCGGCCCGGGCCGTCACGGGATTTCCGGCGCGATGTTCTTGTATTTCCGCGATCCTGACGGCCACCGCATCGAATTGTTCAACACCCATTACCAGCATATCGATCTGGAACCGCCTGTGGCATGGAGCCTCGATAACCCCAAACGGGCCGATCAATGGGGCATGCCCGCACGGGCGAAATGGTTCAACGAGGCGACCGTTTTTGAAGGTGCGGCGCCGGTCGAGCCGGATCTGTCGGTCGAAGCTCCGACACTCGAGCGTTTTCTGGAACTGACCAGCTAGGGCCCTGTCCTGCCTGACCCGTTTCATGGACATGACCGCCGGAGCCCGAGGCTCCGGCGGTCGGCGATGTGAAGGGCGGATATTCGGCCTAGAGGGATTTGGCCATATGGGCATGGATCGAATTGGTCTTCCATGACCCTTCGGGATCGGCCTGATCGACATAGAAGGTGATGCCCAGACCACGCCGCGCACTTTCGGCCTCGAAATGGGCGACGACAATCTCGTAGGCCTTGGAAAAGAAGGCCTTGCGGATATCGGCGGGGCGGCCTGCGCCGATCCGGCACATCACGTTGACAAACGCATGTTCGGGATTGCCATCGGCAATCACATAGCGCGTCACCGGCCAGGCCCGCACCCGCACGCCACCTGTGGGGAAGACCTCCGGCGCGGTGCGGAAATGCGCGGCGATCTTGTGCAGGAGCGCGTCGATCTGGCCGCTTTCTTCGAGATTGCTGGAATATTCGATAATGCAATGCGGCATGGCTATGTCCTGACTTGCCAGAGAAAAGGGTAGGGTTTTCGTAGTCTTGCGCGGCGCGGCGGGAGATCAATCCCTGCGCGCGGTTGTGTTCATCATGTGGAGCCTCTTCGTGTGAGCGCCGCCGATTTCGCCTGCGGTTTCGCAATGTGAACAAAACCTGTCGTCCTGCTTGCCCCCATCGCCCTGCCACGGGCCAATGGGCGCACCCCGAACCACAGGAGCCGCCCGATGACCGCCAGAGATCTTGCCTATAGCCTTGCCGGAACCACCATGTCGGGCCGGTTTGTCTGCGGGGACAGCCCCTTGCCCCGACCGGCGCTGCTACTGGTGCACGGCGCCCACGGTCTGGACCGGTTCATGCTGGACACCGCTGTGAGGCTGGCAGATCTGGGCTTTGCCGTGCTGGCGGTGGATCTGTGGGGCGGGCGGGCCCTGCCGGAGGGGCCGCAGCAGATCGAGGCCCGCATCGGAGCCTGCCTTGCCGATCGGGCCGCATGGATGGCGCGGCTGGAGGCGGCCCGTCAGGCGCTGGCGGCCCAGCCGGAGGCCGATGCCACGCGGATCGGGATGTTGGGATATTGTTTCGGCGGCAGTAGCGCGCTGGAATTCATCCGCACGGGCGGGGCTGTGCGCTGTGTGGCAAGCTTCCATGCAGGGCTGGATCTGGTCGCGAATGACTGGTCTGCGGCCTCGGCGGGGCGTGTCCTGCTGTGCACCGGCAGCGATGACCCGATGGCGCAGAGCACGGACCTGCAGCGTCTGACGGCGGCCATGTCGGCGGCGGCGGTCCCGTGGGAGGCCGATATCTATGGCGGGGCGCGTCATGCCTTCACCGAACCCGATGCCCCCGGTCGTCCGCCCTTTGCCAGATACGATGCCTATGCCGACCAGCGTTCATGGGCGGCGATGGCGGATTTCTTCACTCATTGTCTCGCTTGAGGATAGCTATATGGAACTTGGATTACAGGGCCGCAGCGCGTTTGTATGCGCCTCGTCACAGGGGTTGGGGCTGGCCTGTGCCACCGCCCTCGCGCGCGAGGGGGCGCGGGTGACGATCAATGGTCGCACCGAAGGCAAATTGCAGCGCGCGGTCGCGACGCTGCAGGCCGCGCATCCCGATGCGGTGGTGGGGTATATCGTTGCCGATCTGAACAGCGCGCAGGGCCGCGAAACCATCCTGAAGACCCTGCCCGAGGTCGATATTCTGGTGACCAATAACGAAGGCCCGAAACCCGGCGGTCTGGAGGAGTGGACCGAGGAGGCACTTCTGGGCGCGATGGAGATGAATATGATCCCTGCCGTGCAGCTGATGCGGCAGTATATTCCCGGGATGCGGGCGCGCAAATTCGGGCGGATCGTCAATATCACTTCGGCGATGGTCAAAAGCCCGCGCTATTTCATGGGGCTGTCAACAGCGGCCCGCACCGCGCTGACAGCGATTTCGAAGGCCATCGCGCGCGAGGTGGTGGCGGATAACGTCACCATCAACAACCTGATGCCGGAAAAGATCGACACCCCGCGGCAGGACGCGGTGGCGGCGCATTTTGCCAAGACCGAGGGGCTGACCCGTGACGAGGTGCGCGCCCGCACGATTGCGACCATTGCCGCCAAGCGCTTCGGGCAGGCCAGCGAATTCGGTGATGCCTGCGCCTTCCTGTGTTCGGCGCAGGCGGGCTATATCTCGGGGCAGAACCTGCAACTGGATGGCGGCACGTATGAGGGGCTGATCTGATGGCGCGGCTGTCTCATGACACCGCGCTCGCGCAGGCCCTTCTGGCGTTCGAGGCGCGGCGCTGTAACGCGCTGGTGTCGGCGGATGCGGCCGAATTGCACGCGCTTTTGCATCCCGATCTGGTGCATGTGCATTCAACGGGGATGGTGCATGACAAGGCCGCGTTCATGGCGCATGTCGCGCGTATGGGCGGCTTTGTCGAGATCGAGCGGGGCGAGATCGAGCTGCGCCAGACAGGAACGGATGCGGCGGCGGGGGCCATTATCAGCGGCCCGACCCGCAATCGCGTCCGGCGTCTTGATACAGGGAAAACCGTTGATCTGATTGGCTTTAGTACGGTTGTCGCGACCCTCGGGGAGGAGGGGTGGCAAGTGCTTTTGTCGCAGCTCACCTTGACGGGCTAGGCCCGATATCCAGCCGCGTTCCGCAATATGAAATATCTCAGAAGTAACATTGGCGGAAGGCGCAAGGGCACGACAGACTACCTTTAGAGGGCGCCGCAAGCGCAGAGAGGACTGCCGGTCGGGAGAGATCCGGACCAAGCTTGCACCGCCCGTCTTCATCTTGGGAGGGGACTTTATGTCGACTGTGATCACGTCGCCGTTCGGGCGCGTTCTGATCGTCTACGGGCTTGGTGTAGCTGCCGCGATGTGCGTCAGCGAAGCTGTGACCGAACTGGGAAAGATTGCACAGGAATTCCATCCGGGCTCGCATTCGACAATCGGTTTCATCATGTCGATGCCGTCGCTTGTCGTGGCCCTTGGGGCATTGCTGGCGGGCTATCTGGTGGACCGTCTGGGAGACCGCCGCGTGCTGTATGCCGGTGTGGTCGTGATGATCCTTGGCGATGCCTGCGCGATTGCGGTGCCGTCGCTGGGACTTTTGCTGGCGGCCCGTGCGCTGACCGGTGTGGGATATGTCCTGACGGCGGTCGCCGCGATCACCGCGCTGATCCGCCTGACCAAGGGCCACCAGCGGACGATGGCGCTGGCGCTCTGGTCGACATTCGTGCCGATGAGTTTCCTGCTGCCGTTCCTGTCGGCAGGGCTGGCCGCCGAACTGGGCACCTGGCGCGCGGCTTTCGGCTTCCATATCGCGCTGATGCTGGGGCTTCTGGTGCTGGCGGTGCTGGCAATCCCGCGCCGCACCGAGGGCGAACGCGCTGTGCGCAGCCGTGGTGTCGGCAAGGTGCTGCGCGCACCGATGGTCTATCTGCTGGGGATTTCCTTCGCAGGGGACTCCTTCCTGCAAACCGGTGTTCTGGCCACGCTCGGCCATTATCTGGCGGCGAAATACAATCAGCCGGAAGTGGCGGTGGCGCACTGGAATGCGGTCTCGATGGTGGTCAATGCGCTGGCCTGCCTCAGCGTGGGCCTGCTGCTCCGGCGGGGCGTGTCCAGCCGCGCGGTGACCACGCTCGGCATCCTGATCACCGGCATTCCGGGGGCGCTGCTATACGGCACGGATCTGGGCTTCATGAATTCCATCTATGCGGTCTGGGGGCTGATGTTCGGCTCGGGGCTGCTGGTCGGGATGTGGACGCTGGTTCCCTATACCGCGCCGTCTCCTGAAACCAACGGTGCCACCAGCGGCCTTGTGACCCAGTTCACCCTGCTTGGTGTGTTGCTTGGCCCGCCGGCCTATTTCGCCGCACAGGCCGCAGGGGCCGGCGTCACGGTGGCCGTCTTCCTTGGTGCGCTGGTTGTCTGTGCACTGCGCTATCCGGTCTGCCGTCTGGCCGATCACGCTCCGAAGACCTCTGCGGCCCGTGCCGTTGTCGTCGAAGCCACTCATTGAACGCTTGGTCACCGCACCAAGCCCCCGAAAGGAGAACCCTATGCTTGATATCGCCATCATCGGCGCAGGCCCCGGCGGCCTTGCCACAGCCCTCCGCCTTGAACAGAAAGGCTTCCGTCCGAAAATCTACGAGGCCGTGCCCGATCTGCAACCGCTCGGCGTAGGCGTCGACATCAAGGTCTATGGCACCAAGGAACTGACCGAGATGGGACTTCTGGAACGGTTTCAGGAGATCTCGGTCGAGGCGACGGAATCGATTTTCTATACCGGCCACGGTCAGGAGATCTTCGGCGAGAAATGCGGCAAGCATATCGGCTATGATCACGAACAACGCTTCGTCCATCGCGGGACGCTGCAGTTTCTGCTGCGCGAGGCGGTGATCGAACGTCTGGGCCCCGATGCGATTGTCTATGGCGCGAGGTTGCAGACCTTCGAGCAGGACGAGACCGGCGTCACGCTGCATTTCGCCGAGGCCGAAGGGGTGCCGCAGACCGTACGTGCCGATGTCATGCTGGGGATTGACGGGATCCATTCGGCGGTGCGCAAGCAGCTTTTGCCCGCCTCCACCCGCACCCATTATTCCGGCATCGCGATGTATCGCGGGGTGACGGTGATGCCCGCCTATCGCGATGGCGGCACGATCTTGCATATCGGGGACCCGATCCGGCAGGGCAGCCTGATTGTCTATCCGATCCGCAACGATGTGGATGGCCAGGGCAATGTGCTGGTCAACTGGGTCTGCGAACAGCGCGGCAAGCCCAAAGGGGTCGAGGATTGGTCGGTGCGCGTCAGCCCCGACGAGATCGCCCATGTGTTCGATGACGTGAAGCTGGATTTCTTGGATGTGGGCAAAATGATCCGCGAGGCCCGCGAGATCTATATCTACCCGCTGATCGACAATGATCCGCTGGAGCAATGGTCCTTCGGGCGGGTGTCTCTGGTGGGGGATGCAGCCCACGCCATGTATCCGCGCGGCGGCAACGGGGTCTGTCAGGCGCTGGTCGATGCCCGCGTCATTTCCGAGAAACTGCACGAGATCGACGATCCGGTTGCGGCCCTTCAGGCCTATCAGGACGCCCGTCTGGAGGGGGTCAACCGTCTGGTCATCGCCAATCGCGGCGAAGGCCCCGAGGTGATCCGCCGGCTGGTGGAAGAGAAATCCGGCGGGCAGCCCTTCGACGATATCGACACGGTCATTCCCCGTGCCGAAGTCGAGGCGCTGTTCATGGAATACCACCGCATGGCCGGGATGAAACGTCCCGACGATGCCCAAAAGGCCGCGTTCAAGGCCGTCTTCACCGAAGAAACCATGAAGAAAACGGCATTTGCCGAAGACATCCGCTGAGTGAGTAGGAAAGAGAGACTGAAAATGGTTACGAAACCGCGCGTCATTGACGCAAATATGCACTGGCTCCCCGATACGCTGTTTACCGATGACGACCTGCGCGAGAAAATGATGCGCTGTATCCCGCGGCAGAACAATATCCACGTCAAGATGGTGCCGATCGAGGGCAAGAACCTCAACCAGATCATCATTGAAGAGCCGAAGGGCTTTGTGAATATCAACTACGCCGAAGGGCAGTATAATATCGAAAGCCAGCTTGAGGATATGGACCGCGCGGGGATCGACCATGCCGTGTTCCGTATTCCGGTCTGGCAGGAGTGGCTGGATCTGGAATGCTCCAAGCGCATCAATGACGGTCTGGCCGAATATGTCAGCCGTTCGAACGGGCGGTTCACCGCGCTGGCGGTCTGCCCGCCTTGGGGCGACAAGACCATGATCGACGAGGTCGAGCGCTGCATCGACCAGCTCGGCTTCAAGGGCGTGCAGCTTGCCTGCAAATACGGCGACATCTATCTGGATGACGAGGCCTTCTACCCCTATTTCGAATTCCTCAACGACCGGAAGATCCCCGCCGTTGTCCACCATACACCGCTGCCGGTGGATTATGACTCGATCCTGTCATTCAACAACCAGCGTCGCCAATATGGCCGTTGCATCGCGCAGGGCACGGCGGTCGGGCGTGAATTGTTCTCGGGGCTGTTCGATCGTTTCCCGAACCTGCGGCTGAGCCATTCGATGCTGGGCGGCGGCTTCTTTGCCTTCGTCGATATGTTGGTGCCCAAGCCCAAACATGCCTATGGCGATGCGGTGGACCGCTTCGACACCGGCAATTCCAACCTGCGCGAAAAGCTCAGGAACAACCTGTTCTTCGATATTTCCGGCCCGCCGCAATGGGGCAAGAAACAGCTTGAATGCGCGGTCGAGGTGCTGGGCGAGGACAATATCCTTTACGGTGCCTCCTATCCGATCCGTAAGGACTGGTTCTTTGACGGTGTGCCAACGGTCGAAGCGCTCGATATTTCGGACAGCGCGAAAGAGAAGATCTTCTCGAAAAATGCCGAGACGCTGTTCGGGCTGTAAGCCCGCAGGTTCGGGTGGCCGGAGCTTGTCCGGCCGCCCTTTGTGAAAAACGATGTAGAACAAGGCGATATCAATGAAACTTGCCCGCTTCACCGAAGCGTCGCGCACCCGGATCGGCAAGGTGCTTGGCGACGAGATCTTGGATCTGACCCCTGTGCTGGGCGAAGGGGCCTCGATGCGCCGCGTGCTGGCCGATCTCGATGCCCTGCGCCCCGCTCTGGAGGCGCTGGAAGGGCCGCGTTATGCGCTGGCCGATATCCGGCTGGAAGTTCCGGTGCCGGACCCGCAGAAATTCATGGCGATCGGCATGAATTATGCCAAACATGCCCAAGAGGCCGCAAAGGCCGGTATCCCGACCCCGACCAGCCAGTTCTGGTTCAACAAGCAGGTCTCGTGCCTGAATGCGCCCTTTGATCCGGTGGTCAAGCCGGACGCCTCGGAGAAGGTCGATTACGAAATCGAACTGGGCGTGGTGATCGGGAAGGCCTGCCGTCATGTCGCGCGCGCGGATGCGCGGTCGGTGATTGCGGGATATGTGATCGTCAATGATGTTTCCGCGCGGGACTGGCTGCCCAAATCGCCCACCTTCACCTTGGGCAAATCCTTTGACACGCATGGGCCGGTGGGGCCGTGGATCACGACCGATGACGAGATCCCCGATCCTTTGGATCTGGCCATGAAACTGTGGGTCAATGGCGAATTGCGCCAGAATGACCGGACCAGCGATATGATCTACGACATCTATGACCAGATTGCCTATCTGAGCACGGTTATGACGCTGCAGCCGGGTGATATTCTGGCCAGCGGAACGCCCAGCGGCATCGGTGCGCCCAGCGGGCGGTTCCTGCAACCGGGCGACCGGATGGAGTTGGAGATCGAGCGGTTGGGCCGGATTGCGGCGGAGGTCATCGCAGAGACGGCCTGACCGAAAGGCGCTCGGTATTTGGCCGGAGGCTTGTGGCACCCGTGCTGCGGCGTCCGGTCAATGGCGGCACCTTGGCCCGAGGTTGCCGCCACCCTGTTATGCCGGATCGGCGAGGGCGAAACCCTGCTATGGCCCCTCCCGAGACCGGCGCAGTGCTTTGTGCCGCGGGATTTGCCTCTCCCATGTGGCACAGGTTCAGGGGCGGGTGGCCTTTACGCTTCTGGACGGGGGGCGCATGATCGCATAAGCCAAGGGGGCATCCTGCGATTTGCGGCCCTTCTCGGCGCGTCGGGCCGGTCCCGCAGATCGGCTGGTGCCCGCAAAGACGTTTCGATTGGAACGCTCCGGCGGCTCTCGCCGGACGGGGTACGCGGAACGTCCTGCGGTCAGGCAATAAGAAAAGACGATGAGGCAAATCAATGCGTGGTCACACCTTTCTCAAAGTAATGGCGCTTGCGCTGCTGGCAGGCTGCACCGGCATGGGGTCGGGGGGTGTTGTGGTTAAAGGAGCAGGGCCGGACGAGCTTTTGAAGCTGCGTGCGGGGCCGGGCCTTGGCTACAATATCATCATGGGCCTGCCCAATGGCACCCAGTTGAAAAAGCATGAATGCGTCACCGAGGTCGGGCAGCTCTGGTGCCATGTCTCGCTGGTGAATGCGCCGCAAGTCATGGGCTATGTCTCTGCCGATTATCTGGCGATCCGCTGATCCGGCCCCGCCGCCATAGGCCGGAGCGGTGTCTCCGGCCCGAGCGGGCGGCTGAGACGGCATGGGTGCGCGCGAACGGTGCGCGATCAGCCCAGAAAAAGCGGCAGGAAATCCGATAAGGTGGCCGATTGTTCCCGATCGCTGCGCCAGATTGCATGGATCGGCGTGCTGTAGCGGAAAAGTTCCGGCAGCAGTTCGTGGCTGCGCCCGTGCAGATGCCGCTGGCAGTGAACGGGCAGGAACCCGATATAGATCCCGCTTTGGATCAGCCCCATCACCGCCTCGGTCTGATAGGCGGTGCTGCCTTGCGGAAAGGCCAGTTTGCGCTGACGCAGCAGATCGCTTTCGAAATAGCCGCGATAGACCAGTGCATGTGCGCGGATCTCGCGCTCTGACAGCGGCGCGCCCCGATCCAGCGCCTGCGCCAGCGGATGGTCCCCGCCGCAAAATAGCCCCACCGGTTCATCGTAAAGCGGGTGGCATTGCAGCCCCGGTGTCCGGTGGTAATCCGGCACGACCCCAAGATGCAGGCGGCCATCCAGCACCCCGCGCTCGATTTCGGCGGGTGTGCCGACCGTGATATTCACGGTCAGGCCGGGCGCATCGGCGCGACAGGTCTTGATGGCCCCAAGCAGCGGATTGGCCTCGTCGGTCAGCGCAAAATCCATCAGGCCGATTTCCAGCCGTCCCACCAGACGGTTTCCCATCGCGGCGATATTGGCGCTGAAGTCATCGGCGGATTTCAGGAAGCGGTCCACATAGTCCAGCACCTGCCGCCCCGCCTGTGTCAGGCTGAACCCCGCCCGTCCCCGATGGCACAGCCGCAACCCAAGCCGCGTTTCCAGATCCGCGATCTGGCGCGAGATCGTCGAGCGCCCGACCCCTAGTTCGGTCTGGGCTGCCGACAGGCCGCCACATTCGATCACCGTGCGGAAGACGCGCATCAGCCGGATGTCGACATCACTGATCTGCCCCGAAAAGACCTTGCGTCGCCGTGCCATGAGTTCTCCTGCGCAATGACGTGCATGAATATGCAACTTATGTTTGATTCTTGCAAGTTTAAGAAACTTTTGCCGCCGCTAGGATAGGCCGCATAAAGACAGTTTGCCGGAATGGACCCATGTGGAATGACGAAAAACTTGCAAAGCTGCGCCAGCAGTTCTGCAATACGAATGGCGGCGAGATGGTCGATCCGGATTTCCGCCGGATTGCGGCGCAAATCTTTGATCCGCAGGGGCGCCGCACCGCGCCCTATGCCGGCCTGCCGACCTTGCTGGATGCCCCCGCACGGGCGGATGGAAGCGCCGAGGGGCTTCAGGTCGCGCTTTACGGGATGCCGATGGATCTGGGCGTGACCAATCGCAATGGCGCACGTTTCGGTCCGCGCGCGCTGCGCGCGATCGAGCGGATAGGCCCCTATAACGATGCGCTGGTCTGCGCGCCCGTGCATGAGATGGCGGTGGCCGATATCGGGGATGTGCCCTTCCGCAGCCGCTTCGACCTGACGCGGAGCCATGAGGATATCGAGGCATTCGTGGCGGGGATTGTCGCGTCGGGGGCCTTGCCGCTGGGGGTCGGGGGGGATCACTCGGTCAGCCTGCCGGTCTTGCGGGCCATCGGGCGGGAACGCCCTGTGGGGATGATCCATATCGATGCGCATTGCGATACGGGCGGGGCCTATGAGGGCGAGAAGTTCCATCATGGCGGCCCGTTCCGCAATGCCGTCCTGGAAGGGGTTCTGGACCCGGAGCGGACCATCCAGATCGGTATTCGCGGGGCGGCGGGATATATCTGGGAATTCTCGACCCTGTCGGGCATGACGGTCATTCCCGCACAGGAAATCACCGAGGCATCGCTACCCGACATCATCGCCCGTGCCCGTGCGGTGATCGGCACCGGCCCGACTTATCTGAGTTTCGACATCGACAGTCTCGATCCGGCATTCGCCCCCGGAACAGGGACGCCGGAGGTTGGTGGCCTGACCCCGCGCGAAGTGCTGCGTCTGCTGCGGGGCCTCAAGGGGGCCAATATCGTCGGTGCGGATGTCGTCGAGGTGGCTCCGGCCTATGACAGCACCACGAATACCGCGCAGAACGCGGCCCAGATGCTGTTCGAGATCCTCAGCCTCATGCAGTTTTCTCCGTCACTTCCCAAAGGATAATCATGTTTCCTCCGATTACACGTCTTGAGCCCGGCCCCCGCATGAGCGAGGCCGTCATTTACAACGGTCTGGTCTGGCTGGCGGGGCAGGTGGGCGAAGGGGCCACAGTGGCCGCCCAGACCGCTGATATGCTGGCCCGTGTCGAGACCCTGCTCGGGCAGTCGGGCAGCTCGAAATCCCGCATTCTGTCAGCCCAGATCTGGTTGGCGGATATGGCCGATTTTGCCGATATGAATGCGGTCTGGGATGCTTGGATCGACCCCGAGCATCCGCCCGCACGCGCCTGCGCCGAGGCACGACTGGCGACAGAGGAGTATCGCGTCGAGATCCTGATCCTTGCGGCGCAGGGCGACGATGCGGCGGCATAACCGCGAAGCGATAGTGTGAAGACACGCAACAGCCGCAAGATGACTTGCGGCTGTTGTCCTGATGGCGCGCGCCGCCATCGCCTGGACTTGGAACGCCCGAAGCATAAGAAAGCGTCGCGCTCCGGCGGTGCCATCCCGCAGCGCGCGTCGGGGATGGGCGCATGGGCAGTTTTTGCGCATTTTGCAACCAAGGAGGGAAATGCCGTTCCGGAAATATCGCATTTGGGTATGGAAGGGCATGGGCAAGCCGTGGCAGAATGGTTAATGTCGGGGCTGTTATTTGTGCTCCCGAGCATATTGTTGAACTCTTCCCGCCCACGTTGTCCATTTTAACGGATCCCACAGGTTTCATGGCCCATCTTGACACGACTTCTTCGCTTGCGATCCGTTTGGCGCGGGTGCTCTGTATCACCCTGATGATCGGGATCCATTTCGCACCGGGGATCAATACGCTTCTTGCCCTGCCGCTGACGCGGCTCGAGCATGGGCTGATCTGGTTGGTGCTGGATGAATTCGGCCGTGCCAGCGTGCCGCTGCTCAGTATCGTTTCGGGGTTTCTGGTCACGCAGGCGATGTCCTCGGGCCGCGCCCGCACCAAGATCCTGCGTTCCAAACTGGCGCGGCTGGGCATTCCGCTGCTGTTCTGGTGTTCTGTCAGTTTCGTCCTGCTTCTGGCCTATAGCCCTGCGGCTTTACAAGCGGCTCTGGCACAGACAGACTGGCTGCAACGCATCAGCTGGTTCACCGCCCTGACCGAGATGCCCGCCAATACACCCTTGTATTTCCTGCGCGATCTTCTGGTCTGCAATGTTGTCTTGCTGGCGCTTTGGCCCTTGGGCAAACATGCGCCGGCCTTGCTTCTGGGGGTGCTTCTGGCGGTCTACGTGGCCGCATGGGGAGTGAATAACCTGCATCTGCCGATGCTGCCGATCTTCATCAAATCCCGCATCTTCATTTTCTTTCTCTTTGGCGTCGCGATCTCGCTATTTGCCAAGGCCCCGCCGCGTCCTGCATTCTGGCTGATCGGGATCGTCTATGCGGCACATCTTCTGGATCTGTGGACGGGGCGCAGCTATCTGCCGCAAACCCTGAGCGACATTCTGCACCGTCTGGCGATTTCGATGCTGATGTGGCGGGTCTGCCTATCGCTGGCCACGAAACCTGCCGTGTCGCATCTGCTGGGACGGTGCGAGCCTTACATGTTCTTCATGTTCTGCTCGCATTGGATCGTGACGATCCTTTATATGCGACTTCTCGACCATCTCGGGATCACCGATAATGACCGTGTGTTCCTGTTCCTATTCTTGCTGAATTATCCGCTGTCTTTTGTGACCGCATGGCTGCTGCAACATATGGCACGGCATGTGCCGGTGGCACGGCTTCTGATGACGGGCAAGGGGCCCTCCAGACATCGCCCGACCGTTCTGGCACATACCGCCCCCGCCTCTGGCACGTCCGAACAGGAGCTTCCCTCGCGCTGACGTGGCGGCACACGCGGCCTGTCCCGTTCGTCGGGGAGCGCGCAGGTGATTCAACTTATGGTTTTGTGGTGGGGGCTGTCATTCGGGCACTGCCCGCCTGTTGGGCATCACGCGGCGGATCTTGGCGCATCGGGGCCGTTCTATAAGCAAAACGGCACCGAAAGCGGCTGCAAACCCCGCAAATACCATTTTACCCTACGGTTTTTTCATCCTCTTTCGGGCGAGTGCTCTTGGCATTTCTCGCAAGGTGGGGTTTCTTGGCCAAAAGCCTGAGTTTATCCAAGGACTTTCTCATGACTGTCTTTTCCCGTCAAAAGATCACTCCCGTTATTCTAGCGGGAGGGTCGGGGACGCGGCTGTGGCCGCTATCACGTAAATCCTACCCCAAGCAATTCGTGCCACTGGTCGGGGAAGAAACCCTGTTCCAGTCTTCCGCAAAGCGGATGGTCGGTGCGGTCGGGACTATGGATTTCGCAGCGCCCGTGGTGCTGACCAATTCCGATTTCCGTTTTATCGTGACCGAGCAGCTTGCCGAGGCAGGCATTGATCCGGGCGCGATCATGATCGAGCCCGAGGGGCGCAATACCGCCCCCGCCGTGCTGGCGGCGGCGCTTCATGCGCAGGCCAAGGACCCGCAGGCGATCCTGCTGGTCTCGCCCTCCGATCACGTCATCCCCGACGGGGACAGCTTCCGCGCCGCCGTCGAGGCGGGGCTTGCGGCGGTTGCGCAGGGCAATCTGGTGACCTTCGGCATCACGCCCGACCGCCCCGAAACCGGCTATGGGTATCTGGAGCTGACCGGCACGCCATCCGGCACCGATCCTGTCGCGCTCAAGCGCTTTGTCGAAAAGCCCGATGCCGCCCGCGCCGCCGAGATGCTGGCCGCAGGCACCTATCTGTGGAATGCGGGCATCTTCCTGTTCCGCGCGGCGGATATCATTGCCGCTTTCGAAACCCATGCCCCCGATCTGATCCCGCCGGTACAGGCGTCGGTGACCGAGGCGCAGCCCGATCTGGGCTTCCTGCGGCTGGACCCGACCGCTTGGGCGGGGGCCAAGGATATTTCCATCGACTATGCGGTGATGGAAAAAGCCGGAAACCTATCGGTCGTGCCGTTCTCGGCGGGCTGGTCGGATCTGGGCGGCTGGGATGCCGTCTGGCGCGAAGGGGCGCGCGACGAGAACGGGGTCGGGCTCTCGGGGGCGGCCACCGCGATCGACTGCGAGGACAGCTTGCTGCGTTCCGATAGCGACCGTCTGGAAGTCGTGGGCATCGGCCTGAAGAACATCATGGCGGTCGCGATGAATGACGCCGTGCTGGTGGCCGATATGAGCTGCGCGCAGGATGTGAAAAAGGCGGTGGATGCGCTCAAGGCCAAGAAATCGCAGCAGGCGACGCATTTCCCGAAAGACCATCGCCCGTGGGGCTGGTTCGAAAGCCTTGTGGTGGGTGCGCGTTTTCAGGTGAAGCGTATCCATGTCCATCCGGGGGCGGCGCTCAGCCTGCAAAGCCATTTCCACCGCTCCGAGCACTGGATCGTGGTCGAAGGCACCGCGCGGGTGACGATTGATGACGAAGTGACCCTCGTCACCGAGAACCAGTCGGTCTATATCCCCTTGGGATCGGTGCACCGTATGGAAAACCCGGGCAAGGTGCCGATGGTGTTGATCGAGGTGCAGACCGGCTCGTATGTCGGCGAGGATGATATTGTGCGCTACGAGGATATTTATTCCCGCGGGCAGGGTGAAAAAGGATAATCCGGATGAAAATTGTTGTTGCTGGCCTTGGGTATGTAGGCCTGTCGAATGCTGTGCTTCTGGCGCAGAACAACGCGGTGGTGGCAGTCGATGTGGATGCCCGCCGCGTGGAGATGGTCAATAACAAGAAATCCCCGATCGAGGATCGCGAGCTGGAAGACTATCTGGCCAACAAGGATCTGGATCTGGTGGCCACGACCGAGGCAGGTCCGGCCTATGAGGGGGCGGATTATGTGATCATCGCGACGCCCACCAATTATGACACCAAGTCGAACTATTTCGATACCTCTTCGGTGAATTCGGTGATCAAGCAGGTGATCGCGGTCAACAAGACGGCGACCATCGTGGTGAAATCCACGATTCCGGTGGGCTATGTGCAGGATATCCGCGAGGAGCTGGACACCCAGCAGGTGATCTTCTCGCCGGAATTCCTGCGGGAGGGCCGCGCGCTTTACGACAATCTCTACCCCTCGCGGATCATCGTGGGCGAAGAGAGCGAGCGCGCCAAGATCTTCGCGGACCTGCTGCTGGGCGGCGCGATCAAGAAGGACGTGCCGGTCATGTTCACCGGTCCGACCGAGGCCGAGGCGATCAAGCTTTTCGCCAATACCTATCTTGCGATGCGCGTGGCCTATTTCAACGAGCTTGACAGCTATGCGATGGCGGGGGGCATGGACAGCCGCCAGATCATCGAAGGCATCGGTCTCGACCCGCGGATCGGCAGCCATTACAACAACCCCTCCTTCGGCTATGGCGGCTATTGCCTGCCGAAAGACACCAAGCAGCTTCTGGCCAATTACAATCAGGTGCCACAGAACCTGATCCGCGCCATCGTGGATGCCAACCGCACGCGCAAGGACTTCCTGTCGGACCAGATCCTGATGCGCGGCCCGAAAGTCGTGGGTATCTACCGTCTGGTGATGAAGGCGGGTTCGGACAATTTCCGCCAGTCCTCGATCCAGGGCATCATGAAGCGGCTGAAGGCCAAGGGCGTCGAGGTCATCGTCTATGAGCCCGTGCTGAACGAGCCCGAGTTCTACCGTTCGCGCGTCGTCAATGATCTGGCGGCCTTCAAACGCGAGGCGGATGTGATCGTGGCCAACCGGATCACGGATGATATCAGCGATGTCGAGGCCAAGATCTTCACGCGCGATCTCTTCCACGCGGATTAAGGAACGAGGATGGCACCCGCTTTTGGTACGTCAGGCCTGCGTGGCCTTGTGACGGAGCTGACGCCCGAGCTTGTGGCGTCCTATATCGAAGCGTTTCTTGTGGCCTGTCCGCAGGGACGCGCGCTTTATGTCGGGCGTGACCTGCGCCCGTCCTCGCCCGAGATTGCCGCCGCCGTCATTGCTGCCGCACAGGCGGTGGGCATGGATACGGTGGATTGCGGGGCGCAGCCCACGCCGTCTCTGGCGATGGCCTCGATGGCGGCGGGCTGTGCCGCCGTGATGGTCACTGGCAGCCATATTCCGGCAGATCGCAACGGGCTGAAATTCTACATCCCCGAAGGCGAGATTTCCAAAGCCGACGAGGCCGCGATCAAGGCAGCCCGCGCGGCGGGGCACAAGCCGCAGGGCAGCGGCGGGCAGGCGCGTCCGGCCCCCGATGCCGGTGCCGCCTATATCGCGCGCTATGTGCAGGGCTTCGGCGCGCAGGCGCTGGCGGGGCTGCGCGTCGGTGTTTACCGGCATTCCTCGGTGGCGCGCGATGTCATGGAGGCCGTGATGGCGGGGCTGGGGGCCGAGATCGTGCCGCTTGCCAACTCCGATGTCTTCATTCCCGTCGATACCGAGGCCGTGGACCCCGGGACCCGCCACCAGTTGGCGCAATGGTGCAGCGAGTACGGGCTGGATGCGGTGATCTCGACCGATGGCGATGCCGACCGCCCGATGCTGACCGACGCGGCGGGCAATGTCGTGTCGGGCGATATTCTGGGCGTTCTGAGCGCGCGCTATCTGGGCGCCGAGGTGATCGTCACGCCTGTGTCGTCGAATGACATGGTGCGCCAGATCCCCGAATTCCGTCACGTGCATCTGACCAAGATCGGCTCGCCCTTCGTGATTGCGGGCATGGAGGCCGCACGTGATCGGGACCCGCAGGCGAAAATATGTGGTTTTGAAGCCAATGGTGGCTTCCTTCTGGGGTTCGAGGCACAGCAGCGCCAGCCGCTTGCGCCGCTGATGACGCGTGACAGCCTGTTGCCGATCGTGGTGCCGTTGATTGCCGCGCGTGCGGCGGGCCTGTCGCTGGCGGCGCTGGTTGCGGCGCTGCCGCCCTGTTTTACCGCCGCAGACCGCTTGCAGGATATCGACCGTGACAAGGCGGGGGCATTCCTGAGCCGGTTGAGCACCGATATGCAGGCGCGGGCCGCCTTCTTCGCGCCCGAAGGCCCGATTGCCGATATCGACCTGACTGACGGGCTTCGGGTGAATTTCACCTCGGGCGCTGTCGTGCATCTGCGGCCCTCGGGGAATGCGCCCGAATTCCGCATCTATGCCCAGGCCGGAACCGCCCAAGCGGCGCAGGATCTGGTGCCTTCGGTTATGGAACGCGTATCCGCCCATATGGGCTGATGATGGAAAACGCAAAAAAGGGGGTCATGCCGTCGCGGCATGGCCCTTTTTTTATTGGTTTTTGCGTAATATCTACTCGGTTGCGGCGCGCAACCTGAGGATGCAAAAGACATATCCACATTGCAGAAAATACGCGCATAGTTTGGATTAATTGTCGCGATCCGCCCAATAATCGCCACGAACATGACGCGGCTTTAGCGCCGCGCGCATGCAGCCTGTTCTCACGTAGACGTATCTCCACCGGTGCGCCTGCGTCTCACGGATTTTGAAACCACTCCTTGTTCCGAGACCAGAAAGGGCCTGCCCGATGACGAGCTATTCGACCATTTCCGCGACCGGAAATGATAATCCGACACTGGCTTTCAATTTGTCGCGTATCACCGATTGGAATTCTGCCTCGCAGTTTCTCGATCAGATGAAGATGATGCGGCAATGGCTTGTCCATGAAGACGGTGTCTGGGGTGGAGGTAGCCTGTCTGAGGCGATCGAGGCCGGTATTTTCGACGAGAACGGCTGGCCTACGGAAATTCCCGAAGGGGTGGACGGGATCGGTACGGTGTTCGACTGGACCACCTCCTCGACGGCGGATGCGGCCCTGGCCGAGCAACGGGCCGGCGTCTATATCGTGGAATACGAGGGCGAGGGGACGCTGAAACTTCAGGGCGATGTGACGATCCTGTCGAACGAGGATGGCAAGATCGTCTTCGAGAATGTGTCCGGAAACAGCTGGACCCTGACCATCACCGAGACCGACCCCGAAGGCACGGGCGATTACATCCGTGATGTCACTGTGGTGGCCGAGGAGAATTATGATCTGTTTCAGGCAGGGGCGGTCTATAACCCCGACTGGATCAACCTGATCGACAACGCCCGCCAGTTGCGCTTCATGGACTGGCTCAACACCAACAGCTCGACGGCGGTCACGGTGGAGGATCTCAAGATTTCCACCGACGAGCGCGGGCTGACCACCGATGCCTCGCTGGAGGATATGGTGCGGCTGGCCAATGAGGTCGGGGCGGACCCGTGGTTTTCCATCCCCTATCTGGCGGATGAGAGCTATATCCGCGCCTTTGCGGAATATGTGCGCGACAATCTCGATCCGGATCTGGTGGTGCGGGTGGAATATTCGAACGAGGCCTGGAACACCGATTACGCCGTCAATGCGTGGCTGGCCGAGCAGGCCCTGTCCGAATGGGGGCTGACCGGGCAGGAAGCCAAGGATGCCTATTATGTGAAGATGGCCAGTCAGGTGGCGCAGATCTGGGAGGAGGTCTTTGGCGAGGAGGCCGATGACCGTCTGGTCAATGTGCTGTCCGGTCAGGCCAATAACACATGGCGCACGGCCCGCTTGCTGGAGGCCTCGGCCTGGGCCGAGAACGAGCCGGATGCCTATGTCGATCCGTCCGAGCTGTTCGAGGAATTCGCGATCACCAATTACTTCGGCACCAACCCGCTGCAGACCACTGCGGGGCGCACCGCGGTGCTGGATTTGCTGCAGACGCAGGGCACGCAGGCGGCGATCGATTATATCGTCGCGCTGACGATGGACCCGTCACAAAGCTATTCGATCCCGACGCTGGCAGCGGCTTGGGCCAAGCAGGCCGAGCTTGCCCATGATGCGGGGCTGGAACTTGTGGCCTATGAGGGCGGGCAGCATCTGTTCAGCTGGTTCTCGACCACGGGGCTGAGCGCCGACGAGCGGACCCTCCTGATCGATTTCATGGCCGAACTGGTGCGCACGCCGGAAATGGCCGAGATGTATCAGACCGCGTTCGACCTGTGGTCCGCCGTGTCCGACGGGCCCTTCATGCAGTATCAGGAAGCCTCGACGGTGACGGCCTATGGCTCTTGGGGGCTTTATGCCAACCTCTCCGACAGCAATGAACGCGCCGATCTGCTGACCGAGCTGAACGAGATCAGTGATACATGGTGGGAAGCCACCGGCGGCACGCAATATCTGCAGGGGATCGTGGCCCGCGGCACCGCCGAGGATGACATTCTGATCGGCACCGATCAGGAGGATTACCTGATTGGCGGCGATGGCGATGACACATTTGTGGGCGGCGCGGGCAATGACGGCATCAATGGCGGGGAAGGCACGGACCGTCTGATCCTGTCGGGGAACTTTGCCGATTACACCATCACCGCCGAGGGCGATGGCGTCTATCTGGTCGAGGGGGCCGACGGGCTGGACTACATCCGCGATGTCGAGGAATTGCAGTTCGACGATACTGTCGTGGGTCTGGATGTCGAGATTGCCGCCGCAGAGCCGGATCTGGTGGCTGCAGCGCTTGTCGAGGAGGCCGGATCGACCGCAGTCAACGAACCGCTGGCTGACGAGACCGAAGTGGTGGCCACGGAAAATATTCTGGATCTGTCGGATCTCACCGAAGGGCAGTCGATCAGCGCGATCAACCGCTATAGCGCGCTTGGCAAGGAATTGGGGTTGCAGGATTCGCAGAACTATTTCTACGCCGAAAGGGGCAGTACCGCGACGGTGGACGGGCAGGAATTCGGGATCAGCTACTGGACGACCAATGAAAACAGCCTTGATTCCGGCAAGGTGGCCCTGACCAGCAGCGCGTTGATCACCGCGCAGATGCTGGGGGATGTGGCTTTGGATGTGGATCAGGTCATCGGTTCGCAGGGGGCGGATAGTTTCAACATGCGCAGTGCCGATGATGTGGTCTATGGCGGGGCGGGCAACGACACGATCAACACGTCCGACGGCAATGACTTTGTGGATGGCGGCGCTGATAACGACTGGATACAGGGCGGCGGGGGCAATGACACCCTGTTGGGCGGCGACGGTGCCGACGGTCTGGTGGGCGGCACGGGCGATGATCTGCTGACCGGCGGTGCGGGGGTGGACCAGTTCATCTTCGATCAGGGCACGGGGCAGGATACCATCACCGATTTCACCGATGAGGATATCCTGATCCTGCGCGATTTCATGGAAGGCGTTTCCGATCTTGCCTCGGCTCTGAGCGAGACGGATGAGGGGCTTTTGCTGAGCAACGGCACGGATTCGATCCTGTTTGCGGGATGCAGCCTCGAAGATGCCGACTGGATTTTCGAATAGCGCGAAGAGGGCGGCTTTGCGCCGTGCTCCGACCGGATCAGGCGGTCTTATCAAGGGCGATCAACGGCAGGTGAGGGTGCGGGAAACCGCACCCTTTGCGCGTTTACAATCGCGCGGACGCGTGGAAAGCTGTGACCTTTGCAGGCGGGGAGGCAAGCGGTCTTGTTGCCCTGCCGACCGGTCCTATGTGCTTTTTGTTTGTTGCTCTTTCGCTCTGCTTTCTGGAATGCCCCATGATCCTGTCGCGCCTTTCCTTGTCCGGTTTTTCCCGTATGCCCCGTCTGCCTGATGGCGGGCGGGTCTGGTATGGCCTCCGGCATCTGGCGCTCGGGGCCGTTTCGCTGGGCGGGCTGCTGGCGGGCGGCGTTCTGGCGGGGAGTGTTCTGGCGGGGGCGGTCCATGCCGGACCGGAGATCACGGTAAGCCCGCAGGTGCTGCAGCAGGATCTGCACCCCTTTACCGCGACGGTGGGCGATTTCGGCAATGGCGCGGATCTGGCACCGATGGGGTTCGAACCCACGATCTACCGCACCATGTTAACGGCAACACAGGATGCCACGGATCGGGTGAGTGCGGACCCCGCCAAGATTTCGGCCAATGGCCTCCTGCGTGACGGGGCGCTGGACGGGGCCGAGCTTGAAGTGCTGCGGATCGAGAACGGCCAGTTCCGCTCGGTGCGGCTGGGGCATGTGGCGCAGGGCGGGTTCCATGCCAGCGGGTTCCTGCCGCTGGCGGAGGGACGGATGCTGCGCGGCACGCAGACCAGTGTGCAACTGGATCTGGGACAGGACGCCCGTCCCGGATCGGCGCGATATTTCCGGCTGCGTGCGGTGGATGCGGCGGGGCGCCTGTCGGAGCCGTCCAATGTCGCGGTGGTGAATGTGCCCAAAACCGCAGGCAAGGCACCGCGTCCCCAACTGGCCAAGGCGGACCTGCGCATGGATCATGCGTCACGGCTTTCGGCACCGCGTCTGGCGGCGCGGCTGACCGCCTCCGGTCTGGCGCAGCTCAGCTGGGCGGCCCAGAGCGGCGCGACAGGCTATGTGGTCGAAAGCTCGGACACGGCCCCCGAGGCCCAGAAGGGCTATGCGCTGGTCTTTGACAAGGCAGGGGCCTCGGTGAAGGCCGGAGACCTGGTGATCGTGCGTGCCAATCTTGCGGGGCGCGGGCGCGATGCGCTTGTCACCGATGCCGAATGGACCTCTTGGCCTGCTCGTCGCCTGCTTGCGCCAAACGGGATCGGGCGGGCCTTATGGGAGGGCCGCCAGCCGTGGTCTCTGCGCATGTGGGATGGCAAGCAGCCCGCCGGTATGGCGGCAGGCGCTGGCGGCCAGAGCTATCTGCACCTTGATCTTGCGGGCGGCAAAACCGCTTTGGGCAATTACAACCATTCCGGTGCGGGGCAGGCGTTCTATCCGGTGCTCAACCCCGAAAAGACCTATCGCGCCGAAGTCTGGATGCGTGCCGATCCGGGGGTGAAGGCGCGATTTGTCCTGCAGGGGCCGCTGGCCAAGCTGGGCGTGACGGGCCTGCCCGCCGCATTGCAGATCAAGGATGGCTGGACGCGCTATAGCGTCGAGTTCCGCCCCGACCGCATCTATCAGGGCGATAAGCCCGGCGCGATCCAGCTGGAACTTTCGGGGCAGGGGGCTGTCGATCTGGACAATCTGCGGATCTATGCCACCGATGCGGGTTTTCTGGACTGGAGCCCCGAAGATCTGGCGCGTCTGAAGCTGTCGGGCATGTCGGATCTGCGCACCCATGCTTTGGTGCGCACGGGGCGCGATAGCTATGATCTGGCGCAACTGACCAATACCGGCGGGTCCAGCAATCTGCCCGGAACGGCGACACTGGACCAGAGCCTCAAGGGGATTGCGGCGGCGGGCATGTCGCCCTGGCTCCAGATCGAACCGCATCTGTCCCGCGCGGAATGGCTGGGGCTGGCGGAATATCTGGCAGGGCCGGAGGGCGCGGGCCCGATGGCAGACAAGCGCGCAGCCCAAGGCCATCCGGCCCCGTGGACCGACAGTTTCCCGCATATCCGGCTGGAATTGGGCAATGAGACATGGAACCGGCTTTTTGCGCCCTGGACCTTTCCGAAGATGCGCGATGCCACAACCGGTGCGCAGTATTCCAATGGCGATGTCTACGGGCTTTATCAGGAATATGTGCTGTCCATCCTGCGCCAGAGCCCCTATTGGGCCGCGCTGGAACCCGAGCTGATCCCTGTGCTGGGCGGGTTCAATGGCAGCGATTACGGGCCGGATGCCGCCGCGCATTCGCCGCATAGCGCCGAGCTGACCCATGCCGAATATATCGGCGGTTGGGATCAGGGCGAGGGCGTGGTCCGCCCGAATGATGCCAATTTCGCGACCATTCTCAGTTTCGGGCCACAGATGGGGGGGCCGAATGCGCAGCGCTACGGGAAGGATCTGCGCCAGCTGGACCGCGGACGGAAACGGCCCTTGGCTCTGGGGACCTATGAGGCCGGGCCGGGCTATACGATCAACGGGCTGAACGGGCGGAAGGTCAGTGCCGATCAGGCCGCCCAGCAGGAACTGGCGATGAAAGGGGTGGTGGCGGGCACTGCGACGCTGGATGCGTTTCTGCTGCAGGCTGCGGATGGCTATAAGGTGCAGAATTTCTTCACCTTCGGCGAAGGGCGCACATGGTCGTCACATGCGCGCTGGGATCATGGCGGGCAGGCCTATCCGTCATGGGACTGGCTGGCCCTGATCAACCGGCTGGTGCTGGAGGGGCCGGAGGCCGGGGGGGCGCAGATGCTGGAGGTGCGTGGCACGGACCTGCCCCGCATGGATATCCCCAAAATGGCGCGGCGGGCCGCACGTGAGGATGTGCCGATGGTCGGGGCCTATGCGCTGCGCCGCGGGTCGCGTCTGGTGGTGGTGGTGACCTCGCGCCTGCTGCCGCAGATTCCGAAAGGTCAGGATGGCCATCTGGCCCTGACGGTGGATCTGCCCGCAGGCACCGGCCCCAAGGTGACGCGCTACCGGATGGAGGGTGGATATCGGGCCAGCAACTATCTGGCCCCCGAGGCGAAGCTGGTGGCGGAGCCACAACCGGACCTTGTTTCCGACAAAAGCGGAAAATTGAGGCTGAATATCGCCGATCTACCACCGGCAGAGGCTTTTGTTTACGTATTTGACGCTGCGCAAGGGTGATCGGGCGCGCGGCAGGCCTTGTCCCCGCCGTGAAAGCGGATGAAAAGCTTACCAAGATTTCAGAACGGCAGCCCCCGGAAATTGCGGGGACCATGAAAAGGAATATCCATGCGCGGCAAAATCGGAGAGCTCATCCGGGGCGATAGCGTCAAGGCGCGGTCGATGCGGTCTTCGGCTTTTGTGGTTGTCGGGTTCGGCGGGCAGAATGTGCTGCGGCTTGGCTCGAACCTGATCCTGACGCGGCTTCTCTATCCGGAAGCGTTCGGCCTTATGGCGTTGGTGCAGGTGTTCCTGACCGGCCTGCAGATGTTTTCCGATCTGGGGATCAACGCCTCGATCATCCAGAACAAACGCGGGGAAGAACCCGAGTTCCTGAACACCGCCTGGACCGTGCAGATCCTGCGCGGGGTGCTGCTTTGGGCCATTGCCTGCACTCTGGCATGGCCTGCCGCCCAGCTTTACCACGAGCCGCGCCTGATGGAGCTGATGCCGGTCGCGGCCCTGACGGCGGTGATCACGGGCTTCACCACCACCAAGATCGCCGTGGCCAACCGGAACCTGCAGATTGGTGTGCAGGTGATGACCGAGCTGGCCGCGCAATTTGCAGGGCTGATCGTGACGGTCGTGCTGACGTTCATCTGGCGCGATGTCTGGGCGCTGGTGATTGGCGGGGTCTGCGCCGCGGTGTTCAAGGTCTCGGCGCAGCATGTCATGCTCAAGGGCCCTGCGAACCGCTTCCATTGGGACAAACCCGCCGCGCAGGAGCTGATCCGTTTCGGCAAGTTCATCTTTCTCAGCTCGATTGCCGGTTTCATCGTCAACCAGAGCGACCGTGCCATTCTGGGGGCGCATATTCCGCTGGGCGATCTGGGGATCTACACGATTGCCTATACGGTGGCCAGCATCCCGCTTCTGCTGGCGCAGCAGGCGGGCGGCAAGGTGATCTTTCCGCTCTATCGCCGTTTTCCGATGGATCAATCCGCAGAGAACCGCCGCAAGGTCCATCGGGCGCGGCGGCTGACACGGCTGTTCACGCTCTGTCTGGCCTGCGCGATCTCGTTGGGCGGGGTCGGGCTGATCGGCGTGATGTATGACGAGCGATATATCAAGGCCGGTCCGATCGTGGTGCTGATGGGGTTCTCTATGGCGGCACAGATCTCTGTGTCGATGTATGACGGGGCCTATCTGTCGAAAGGCGACAGCCGCAACCACTTCTTCCTGACCTCGCTGTCTGCCGCGCTGCAACTGGTGTTTTTGCTGGTGGGCGTGGCGTGGTTCGGCCTGCTGGGGGCGATCTTCGCGCCGGTCGGCGTGGTGCTGTGCGTCTATCCGTTTCGCGCCAAGCTTCTGCGGCGCTATCAGGCATGGGACCCGATCGGTGATATCGGTGCGCTGGCCTTGGGATGGGCGATCACCGCTTTGGCGACGTGGTATTGGTGGGGGTCTGTCGGGCCGTTCATCCGGCAGGTGCTGGCGGCTGCGGGCTGGGCGATCGCTGCCTGAGCGTGAGGCGGGCGCCGTTTGCGGGCCTTCCGGCATTTGGACACAACGAGCCTTCTTGCCCCGTCATGGCGGGCAGGAGGGCGGTTTGCACATCGCGCGGTCTTCGGGCAGGGTGCTTGTGCAGAGTTTTCGCAAACGCCCTCCGGACCTGCCAGAGGCGTATGGGACTGCCTATGAAAAAGCCCGAACGCGCCGTTTGTCCTGCGCGTTCGGGCTTGTGTTTTTGGGGAGCGCGTGGCCTCCGGCGATGACCGGAGGCCCGCAGACCCGTTAGCGTTTGCGGCGGATCACACCGATCAGAGCCGCCAGAAGCAGCACCAGAACAAGCACGGCCCCGCCCAGCAACCAAGGTGTGGCGCGCAGCAGCCAAGGCGTGGGACCACCGGCTTTCATCTGGGCCACATCCTGTGCGGTAACGCTGAGATCCTTGTTGCCGAAGCTGGTCAGGACATAGTTCGAGACCGCCGCGATCTGCGGATCGCTGAGCGTGTCGCCAAAGGCGGGCATCGAGACGGTATAGCCATTGGTCTCGCGATGGATGCCATTGGCCACGGCCATCACAAGATTGGCCGCCGACAGCCCGCCCGTTGCCGAATTGGTACTCAGCGAGGGGTAGAACTGGTCTGCGGTGCCTGCGCCGTCCAGCTGGTGGCAGCTCGAGCAGGCGCCCGCATAGATCTCGGCTCCGTCGGTCGAGCTGCCATCGGCCATAGCCCGCGGCGCGTGATCGATGGGCGCATCAAAGGCCATCATCTGCACATCTGCCGCCTTGGTCACGCCATAAGAGGGAATGGTCTGGCCCTCGGCATGGATGGCCGGCACGGTTTTCAGATAGCCCGCAATCGCCTCGAGATCGGCATCCGAAAGGTGACGGAAGCTTTTCCCGACGGCTTCGGCCATTGCGCCGCCCGCCTGTGCCTTGCCATGTGCGGCCCCGCTGCGCAGGTAGGACACGATCTCGTCCTTGCTCCAGCCGCCGATCCCCGAGATCTTGTCGGAGGTGATATTGGGGGCGTGCCAGCCATTCAGATCCGCCCCGCCCAGATAGGCCGAAGAGGTCTCGCCCATCAGCAGGTTGCGCGGGGTATGGCAGGTCTGGCAGTGCCCCAGCACATTGACCAGATAGGCCCCGCGCCCCTCGGCACCCGGTGCGACATCGGCGGCCTGTGCCGGTGTGCCGCCGGCAAACATCAGGTTCCAGCCCGCCATCAGCCAGCGCTGGTCATAGGGGAAGCCAAGCTGTGTCTGCTGCGCAGGCGCGACATCAACCGGCTGCACCTGTTGCATCAGATAGCTGTAGAGCGCGTGCACATCCGCATCGGTCATGCCCGCATAGGCGGTATAGGGCATGGCCGGATAGAGATGCCCGTCCGGCGCGACGCCCTGACGCAGCGCCTTGGCAAACTGCTCTTCGGACCAGTTGCCGATCCCGAACTCTTTCGAGGGCGTGATATTGGAGGCGATGATCGCTCCCATCGGAGAGGCGATCGCATAGCCGCCCGCCATATCCTTGCCACCCGGTGCGGTGTGACAGGCAGCGCAATCGGCTGCGGTCGCGATATAGCGACCCTGCGCGATCAGATCGCCCTCCGGTGACAGAAGCGCCTCCGTGCCCAACGTGCTGTCGTCGGCAATCCGCTGTACCAGATCGGGCGCGGCGTCCGGACCGCCGGTATAAAGACCGTCGGCTGCGGCGGGCAGCGCCCCTGCCAGAACAAGGGGCAGAACAAGACTGTAACGCATGATCAGATCTCCCGCGCGATGATGTCGGCCGAACGCAGCGCCAGTGCGACGCCGGGCAGGGTCGGGTTGATGACACCCGAGGCCGGAATGACGCCGGTCGTGGCCATGAAGAGGTTCGGGTGATCCCATGTGCGGCATTCGTGGTTCACGACCGAGTCCTTCGGGTCGTCGCCCATGATGACGGTGCCCATGATATGGTCGCGGTTCTGGAACCCGGTATCATCCTCGATGACCTCGCCATTCATGATGCGGACGAAATCGGCGAAGTTCTCCTTGGCCTTGACCGCGCCCGCCTTGACGTAATCATCCACGTCATAATGCACGCTCAGTCCCGGAATGCCCAAAGCATCCTTCTTCTGCGACGGTGTCACGCGGTTTTCCGGATGCGGCAGCATCTCGAACACGGTCGAGACATCCACCCAACGTGCGGCCATGTCGCGGATACGCTCGTCCAGCTCCGGCCCGACGACCCCTTGCTTGAGAAGGCGCTCGGCAATGGCGCGGTTGGGCACGGTATTGGTCAGCGCATGTTTGACGGCGGAATGCTCGCGGCGGAAATCGCCGTCGCGCAGGTTGAAAATGCCGCCTTGTTGCACCTGACCGCGGCCCGGCCAGAGCTGTTCATCGGCGAGGAATTGCAGCCCCATGCCGCTATGGTCCATCAGGTTGCGCCCGACCTGATCCGAGCTGTTGGCCACATCCGACAGCAGCAGCAGCTTCGGCGTTTCCAGACCGTGGCAGGCAATGATGAAATACTTGGCCGTCAGGCGCACGTCATCGCCCTTGGACGAGCGGTAATGCACCGCCGCAATCTTGCCGCCCTCGCCTTTTTCCAGCTTGTAGGCGGTGGCATCGGTCAGGATCTTGGCCCCGGCCTTCTGTGCATGGCGAGCATGGACATCGCCCGAATACATCGCCCCGATGGGGCAGACGGGCATGCAGTTATTGTTGCCCGAACAGGCCGGACGCCCGTCCCACGGCTGGTTGGTGCGGCCATTGGGCTCATGCAGGAAGTTATAGCCTTCGGCTCCGATCCGCGCCTTCAGACGCTGGAAGTAATAGGTTTCGGCCTCGGGCGGCACCGGATAGGGTTTCGAGCGGGGCGGGTAGGCGCTATCGCCCCCGCGGCCCGACTGGTCCTCGGTATCGGAACCGGCCACACCCAGATTGTATTCGGCCTTGGTATACCACGGCTCCAGCTCGTCATAGTCCATCGGCCAGTCGCGGCCCACGCCATAGAGCGTCTTCAGCTTCATGTCATTGGGGATATAGCGCCATGTGGCCGCCGCCCAGTGCCATGTGGTGCCGCCCACCAGCTTGAGCATACCGGGCTTGAATTCGAAGCTGCCGGTGTTTTCAAGATAGTCCCCGTCAAAGGAGGTATGCGCCCAAGGGGCGTTCGGATAGGGGTCGTTATGGTTGCCTTTGCGCGGCGAGGCGCGGAAATTCTCGACCACTTTCCAGCGCGGGATCCATTCGCCGGCCTCCAGCATGATCACGGATTTGCCGCGACTTGCGAGTTCATATGCCGCATTGCTGCCTAGAGCACCGGAGCCGACGACGATAACGTCGGCGTCAAATTCAGTTGCCATTTGGGTTGCTTTCGAAAACTTGTTACTTGCCGGTCATGAAGGCGGGCGGGTTTTTCCAGTAATTGGAATGGCCGCGCGACCAGCTGGGGATCACCGTTGCATCGCGGGTGGGCTCGTACATCAGAGCTTCCGCATAGGATACGAACTGGGCATCGTCTTTGGTGGTGTTCATCGACGGGGTTCCGGTATAGCCCAGATACCATGCAGAGATGATCTTCATTGCCACCGGACGCAGCGCCGGATTGGCCTCAGCAAAGCTGTTGAACTGCCGCATATCCGAAAAACCGGCGGCCTCGATGGCCTGTGCAAGCTCGGCGGCCTGGGCGGCGAAAGCGTCATCGTCTTGCGACAACGCGGCAAGGGCGCGCGCGCCCACCACAGGCGACAGGGTCTCGCGGCCGGTCAGCAGTTGCGACAGGCGGGTAAACCCGTCTGCATCAAGCGGCTGTGTCACCGCAGCCCCGACCGCCGCCGGCATTGCCGCAGCGGCCAGCATGGCGGTTGCGCTTCCCAGAAGACGCCTGCGCGTCAGACGACCGGAAGCCGCCCCATCGGCCTCGTGTCCTGTCCTCTCATACAATGAGGAAATCATGAGTGTACCTTTCTCGTTTGGGTCAGGTTTCGCGTCTGTTGGCGCCGCGGCCCTTGCAGGATCTGCCCGATGCCATCCGCGTTCAGGAGATCACGCGTGCGCGCGAAAGACGTGAAAAACCTTGCCTTGCCTGCTGATTGTAGTGATTTTGCGCTAACATCAAGGGTGTTATTGGCTAGCTTATTGTATCTTTGCTTAAGATATCAAAACGCATCCCGAGTGCGAAAGATACGGGATGGATCACGCTTTGATCGCGCTATTTTGTGTCGCGCCATTTGCGGCCTGCGGGGAATTGCACAGCAGATGGGCACCTTTTCCGAGGCCTTACAGGTCCTGTCGCTACCGGCGGGGCTGATTCACCCGCACAGAAAAAGGCGCGGCACCGGTCGTGTTCCGGTGCCGCGCCCTGGTTCGGAACGAACAGGCCGCCGTTATTGCCCGAACATCGAATTGGGCACGATCAGGGCGATCTGCGGGAACAGGATGATCAGCAAAAGCCCCAGCACCATCGCCATCAGGAACGGCGTGACCCCCTTGAAAACGGTGGCCATCGGTACATCGGTTGCCACCCCCTTGACCACAAAGACGTTCAGCCCGACCGGCGGGGTGATCATCCCCATTTCGATCACGATCACCGCCACGACCCCGAACCAGACCGGATCGAACCCGAGCTGGACGATGACCGGAAAGACGATCGGAATGGTGACCACCAGCATCGACAGCCCGTCCAGAAACATGCCCAGCACGATATAGCCCAGCAGGATCAGCGCCAGCGTGCCATAGGGGCCGATCTCCATCGATACCAGCGCATGGCCCAGCGTTTCGGGGATATGGGTGACCGCCAGAAACGGGTTGAGGACATTGGCCCCGATCACGACCATATAGAGCATGGCCGATGTCTTCAGTGTCTCGAAGAGGGCATCGCGGAAGGTGCGCAGGCTGATGGCCCGCATCACGAAGGCCAGCAGGGTCACCAGCCCCGCTCCGATGGCAGAGGCCTCGACCGGCGTGAAGATCCCCGCATAGATCCCGCCAATGGAGATGCCGATGATCGACAGAAGCGGCATCGCCCGCCCCAGCAGGGCCAGACGCCGTGTCAGCGGCACCCGAGCGCCGCGCGGGCCGGTTTCGGGGGAGAGTGTCGCGATGATGGCAATCGTGCCGATGAAAAGGCCCATCAGCAGCAGTCCCGGCAAGATTCCCGCCATGAACAGGCGGCCAATGGATTCTTCCGTCAGGATGGCATAGAGCACGAAGCCGGTCGAGGGCGGGATCAGGAAGCCCAGCGTGCCGCCTGCGGCGATGGACCCCGTCGAGAGCGCATCGCCATAGCCCAGCCGTTTCATCTCCGGCAGCGCCACTTTGCCGATGGTCACCGCCGTGGCCACAGATGAGCCCGACACCGCCGAGAACACCGCGCAGCCCAGCACCGAGGCCGAGGCCAGACCGCCCCTGAACCGCCCGACCCATGCGAAGGCCGCATCATACAAGGCGCGCGAGAATCCGGCGACCGAGGAGATATTGCCCAGTAAGATGAACATGGGCACCACGATCAGGTTATAATTGGTCACCGCCGAATAGGTCTCGGTCAGGGTGACGGCACCTGCCGTGCGGCTGCCCTCAAGCTGCCATAGCCCGAAATAGCCCACGATCAGCATGGCGAACGCTACCGGAGTGCGGAAGATCATCAGCAGGAAGAGCCCGCCAATGCCCAGCAGGCCAACAGAGAGATCGGTCATGCGCGCACCTTTTCAATCATAATAACAATGGCTTGCAGGGCCATCACCACGATACACAGCGCCACGCCCGCCGCGATGATCGCGTAGAACGGCCAAAGCGGCAGGCCCAGCATATTGGTGGTGTCTTCGTAGTCCCACGCATCCACCGCCTTGGCGATGGCCCGTGTGCACAGGATATACAGCACGAAAGACGACAGCACGCGCGAGACGATATCGCCCAGAAAGCGCCCCCATGCGCCGATGACCCCGTCCAGCACATCCACGCTGACATGGCCCGAATAGGAGGTGCAATAGGGCAGGGCCAACATGACCACCGCCGCCGAGGCCAGTTGCACCACCTCATTGATGCCAAGGATGGGGGCATTGAAGACATAGCGTGCAAACACCCCCACAAAGACCAGTCCCAGCACCACCATCAGGAAGGCCCCTGCCAAGGTCACCAGAACCAGATTGGCGCGGTCGAAGATCTGTAGCCAGAGCGGGCGAGATACAGGTTCCATCACGGTTACTGCGCCGAAAGCACGTCAACGATATGCTGGGCGTCCTTGCCCTCTTCTTTCGCGATGGTTTTCACCAGCCCGTCCGACAGCCTGTCAAAGGCGGACGCTTCCTCGGGGGTGAGATGGATCACCTGCTTGCCGGGCAGGGCGGCGAAATCCGCGATCCCCTTGCTGGCAACGGCAAGCTGGCTGTCATGGCCGTTCTTCGCCGCCTCCAGCCCTGCCGCATCGATGGCCTTCTGGTCGGCCTCGCTGAGATCGGCATAGGCGTCGCGGTTCATCAGGATAAAGAAGGGCGAGATGGTCGTTTCCATGCCCATCGTGATGTAATTCGTGACCTCGGACAGCTTGAAGGCATTGATCCCCGTGCCATCGATCATCGCCCCGTCAATCACGCCGGTCTGCAGGCTGTTATAGATTTCGGACACCGGCATCGAGACCGGCGTGCCCCCCCATGCCTCGACCAGTCGGCCGGTATTGCGCGACGGCACGCGGATCTTCAGCCCTTTCAGATCTGCAGGGCTATGAACGGGCTTTTTCACGGTGAACAGGATGTTTTCGGCATTGGACCACAGCGCCACCAGATGCGCGCGCCGGTATTCCTTGGCGAACAGGTCGAGATGGGCGCTCAGCTCCTGCGTGCCGGTCTTCTCGTCCAGCAGTCCGGGCAGTTCGGCGGTCAGCGTCAGCGGGAATTGCGAGGCGGTATAGCCCGGAAGCGAGACCGCGAATTCCGCCACCCCGTCCACGACACGGCCATATTGCTCGGCAGGGCCTGCCCCCAGTTCGCCGCCGGAATACAGCTTGACGGTCACATCGCCCTTGGTGGCCTGCGCCACCTGATCGGCAAAGGGTTGGAAGGTCGATGCCACATAAGGATGCCCTGCAGGCATAAAATTGGCAAATTTCATTTCGTCGGCCTGTGCGGTGACGGCCAGTCCGGATCCCATCATCAGACCCAGCAAGAGATTAGCGGCTTTCATGTCATCCTCCCCTTGGTGTAGCGGGCTCCCCCCGCGCTACTTCGCCCTGAAAGATCACATTTTAAATCGGGGCTCTACCAATCAGAAGAAAGCGCCCCTTCATAAATTTACGCTATAACGCCTCGGCAGAGGCCTGCCGGATCTCTTCCATGATCAGGCTTTGCGCAGGCGTCGGCATCCAGTCACGGCGATAGGTCAACCCGATGGCGCGGGTGGAATGGGGCACCGCGAAAGGCAGCACCGCCACCAGCTTGCGGTCGATATCGGCGCGGGCCTGCAGATGCGAGACACAGGACAGCACATCGGAAATTTCCATCATCTCGCGCATCAGGATGACAGAGCCCGTTTCGATAATGCTGTCGGGCAGCGCCAGACCCGCCGCATGGAACATCGCGTCGAACTGGGTGCGCGTCGGGGTGCCGGTGCGGGTGACCAGCCAGTGTTGCTGGCGCAGCACCTCCAGAGACAACGGGCGGTACAAGAGCGGATGGTGATGGCCCGCCAGCAGCACCAGATCATCGTCGAACACCCTTTCCTGCACCACATCCTCGATGGGGGCGGGACTGCGCAGCGCACCGATCAGGAAGTCCAGATCGCCCCGCCGCAACTGGCCCAGAAGCTCGTCATACGTGCCTTCGATAATGCGGATCCGCAGATTCGGGCGTTTTTCGCGAAACCGCGCCAGCACCTTCGGCATCGGGTGCGACCGCGCCAGTGGCATCGCTCCGATGGTGATCTCCCCGACTTCGCGCCCCACCAGATCACCCAGTTCCGACACCGCCTGATCCAGTTCGGCAAAGCTCAGCCGCGCGATCCGTGCCAGCATGGCGCAGGCGCGGGTTGGCACGATGCCGAACGCACTGCGCTGGAAAAGCGCCTTGCCCGCCTCGCGTTCCAACTGGGTCACGGCCCGATGCACCGTCGGCTGGGCAATGCCAAGCTGGCGGGCCGCCAAGGAGAAATTCTGCGCCTCCGAGGTGGCAATAAGCGCCAGAAGCTGCGCCCGCGTCGCGGTGAGTGGCAGGCGGGGGGCGATCTCGTTCAGCGCCCCGTCCAGCATGTCCAGCGCGCGTTTGCCGCGCCGCGCCAGCAGTGCCCCCGCTTCGGTCAGGAAAAACCCCTGTGACGTGCGCCGGAACAGCGGCAGTTCGGCCTCGGCTTCCAGTTTGGCAATCGCCTGTGTCACGGCGGGTTGCGACACAAGGCAAAGCTCTGCCGCCCGCGTCACCGAGCCCGTTTCGGCCACCGCATGAAAGACGCGCAAATGGCGCAGATTGGAGCCCAGCATTGCCCTTACCCTTTATGTGCCAACCCTTCTAGCACAGCGGTGCTGCGGGATTCGAGACCATCTTTGCCCGCGCCCAGCCCCAGTGACCCGACGGTCCTTTGCCACCGCGTGACGGCCTGCGCCATGTCGTTGGGCAGCCCCAGATCGGCCAGCGTCTTGGCGACCTCTTCCATCTCGGCGGCGCGGCGTGTGCCATGCACCATCATGCGTTCCAGATTGTAATTGCCCCGTGCGGCCCAATCCGTATCGGGGTCGGAAGCCTGCAACGAGGCGATCACCGCATCGGTCAGATTGGCGCGGCGGGCCGCCAGCAGACATTCGGCACTGAGCGCCTCCATACCCTTGATCATCACCGAGCGGATCATCTTTACAGAAGACGCCGCGCCGATTTCGGGGCCTGCCAGCGTGGCACGCATATCCAGCGCCTGAAGATAGGGCAGGGCGGATGCCGCATGCGGGCCGGACACCAGCAGCGGCACATGATGCAGTTTCGGATAGACAGGTGCCATCACCGCCACATCCACATAGCGCCCGCCCGCCGCTTGCACATAGCCCGCCGCCTGTGTCTTGCTGCTGGGCGCGCAGGAATTGCAGTCAAGCCACAGCGCCTCAGGGCGCAGGAAGGGCGCATAGTCGCGCGCGGCATGGACAGCCTGATCGGCGGTCACCAGCGACAGCACGATCTGTGCGCCGGAAAGGGCGGCCTCGGGACTGTCCTGCGCGGTGACAGAGAGCGCCGCCGCCCGCTCCAGAACCGTGGCGCGCTCTGCGCCGCCCATCTTCCGGTCATAGCAGCCCAAGTCAAAGCCTCGCGGGGCGTTCCAGCCCTTGGCAAAGGCTTGGGCGGCCTCTCCGAACCCGATCAATGTTAGCTGTGTCATCCTGTCATGGCCCCTTGCAAACTCGTGTGAATTTTGGGCCGATCGGTGCGTATTTCAAAGCGGTTATAGCGCGTTCTTATGGGTTGGCGAATGTTTCTGAATTGCCTCCGCTGCCGGTTTTCCGGAAGTTTGCGGCAACAGGTTTCGGGGATCTCGGAGGAAAGAATGTCAGATCGTAAAACGGCGCTGGTGATCAGCGCGCATGCGGCGGATTTCGTGTGGCGCTGCGGCGGGGCCATCGCGCTGCATGCCGCGCTTGGCTATGACGTGACGGTGGCCTGCCTGTCATTCGGAGAGCGGGGAGAAAGCGCGCGGCTTTGGAAAGAGGGCAAATCGCTTGACGAGGTGAAGGCGATCCGCCGTGACGAGGCCGAGAAAGCCGCCGCGGTTCTGGGCGTGGCCGATCTGCACTGTTTCGATCTGGGGGATTACCCGCTGGAGCTTGACCGCGAGGACAAATTCCGTCTGGTCGACCTGATCCGCAAGGTGCAGCCGAAATTCATGCTCAGCCATAGCCAGTATGACCCCTATAATACCGACCATATGTATACCACCCGCATCGCGCTTGAGGCGCGGATGGTGGCGCAGGCTTGGGGGCATAATCCGGGCGAGAAGGTGCTGGGCGCGCCGCAGCTATACCTGTTCGAGCCGCATCAGACCGAGCAGATGGGCTGGAAACCCGATACGTTCCTCGACATCACATCGGTCTGGGACAAGAAGCGGGCGGCGATGGAATGCATGAACGGGCAGGTCCATCTGTGGGAATATTACACCCGCGTGGCCCAACAGCGCGCCAACCATTTCAAGCGCAATTCCGGTGGTATGTCGGGAGGGCGTGATTGCCAGTATGGCGAGGGGTTCCAGTCGGTTTTCCCGCGCACTGTCGACGAATTGTAAGAGAGGCGGCCCTCGGGCCGTTTCGGGAGGAGACTATCATGAGCCATCCGGCAACCAATCCAAGCTTCGACATTGCCCATCTCGGCCATGTCGAGATGCTCACCGACAAATTCGACGAGAGCCTCGATTTTTTCACCCGCGTCTACGGGCTCAAGCTTTCGGCGCAGGACGGGAACTCGGCCTATCTGCGGGCATGGGATGATTACGAATTCTGCACGCTCAAACTGACCAGATCCGATGTCACGGGTGTGGCCCATATCGGCTATCGCGCCTCTTCGCCCGAGGCGCTGGAGCGTCGGGTTGCGGCCATCGAGGCCTCGGATTTCAAGGTGATCGGCTGGAATGAAGGGGACCTGTCGCACGGGCGGGCGTTCCGTTTCGAGGATCCGTTCGGGCATGTGTTCGAAATCTATTACGATACCAACTGGTATACCGCGCCGGATGCGGCAGAACGGGCCGCGCTGAAGAATACCGCGTCGTCCTTTACCGGCGCTGCCCCGCGGCGTCTTGACCACCTCAACCTGCTGGCCGAAGACGTGACCGAATTCCGCCGCTTCATGACCACCTGTCTGGGCGCGCGGGTGACCGAACAGATCCAGCTGGATAACGGTCGGCTGGGGGGCTGCTGGTTCACCGTCAACAACAAGACCTATGATCTTGCCTGCACGGAAGAACATGGCGGCGGCACGGGACGGCTGCATCATGTGACCTATGCCACCGACCAGCGCGAGGACATCCTGCGCGCCGCCGACATCTTCCTGCAAAACGACATCCATATCGAAACCGGCCCGCATAAGCATGCGGTTCAGGGCACGTTCTTCCTGTATGTCTGGGAACCTGCGGGCAACCGCGTCGAGCTGGCCAATTCCGGCGCGCGGCTCATTCTGGCCCCCGACTGGGAGACCGTCACCTGGACCGAGACAGAGCGCAAGAAGGGGCAGGCCTGGGGCTTGAAGACCATCGAGAGCTTCCATCTGCATGGCACCCCGCCGGTCCGGAAAGCCTGAAAGAAGGAGAGAATGATGCCTGTGGTAGTCCAAGATATCCAACGCGCCGATCCCGATGTGATCGCGGCTCTTGCGCAGGCCGGTGTGGCCACCGTCCATGAGGCGCAGGGGCGGACCGGTTGTCTGCAAAGCTATATGCGCCCGATCTATTCGGGGGCGAAGATTGCCGGATCGGCCGTGACCATTTCCGCCGCGCCGGGCGATAACTGGATGGTGCATGTGGCCATCGAACAGCTCCAGCCCGGCGATATTCTGGTGCTGGCCCCGACCTCGCCCTGCGATAACGGCTATTTCGGTGATCTGCTGGCAACCTCGGCGCAGGCGCGCGGCTGTCGCGGGTTGATCATCGATGCGGGGGTGCGTGACATCGCGGATCTCAAGGCGATGGATTTTCCGGTCTGGTCGAAGGCGATCTCGGCGCAAGGCACGGTGAAAGAGACGCTGGGATCGGTGAATGTTCCGGTGGTCTGCGCGGGGCAGTGCATCGAGGCGGGAGATGTGATCTGCGCCGACGATGATGGTGTGGTGGTGGTCAAGCGGGCGCAGGCCGCGCAGGTGATGGCCAACGCCACGGCACGGCTTGCCGCCGAAGAGGCCAAGCGCCAGCGGCTTGCCGCCGGAGAATTGGGGCTGGATATCTATGACATGCGCCCGCGTCTGAAGGAAAAGGGCCTGCGCTATGTCTGAGCCGCAGATCGGCGGGTCCGGCGGCGGCGGGGCGTCCGAGGGGATCGCTTGTCTGTGGATGCGCGGCGGGACGTCGAAAGGGGCGTATTTCCGTGCCAGCGATCTGCCCGCAGACAGGCAGGCGCGCGATGCGCTTTTGCTGCGGATCATGGGGTCGCCCGATCCGCGCCAGATTGACGGGATCGGTGGGGCCGATCCGCTGACCTCCAAGGTGGCGATCCTTTCGCCGCCCAGTCGCGACGATGCCGATATCGACTACCTTTTCCTGCAGGTCTTTGTCGATCAGGCGCTGGTGTCGGATGCGCAGGCCTGTGGCAATATTCTGGCCGGTGTCGGGCCTGCGGCGCTGGAGCTGGGGCTTGTTGCCGCGCAGGAGGGCGAGACATCGCTGCGGATCCATATGCGCAATACCGGCGAGATTGCCGAGGCCACGGTGCAGACACCGCAAGGGCGGGTCAGCTATCGGGGCACGACCGCGATTGACGGTGTGCCCGGTACGGCGGCACCGGTGCGGTTGCTGTTTTCCAATCTGGCGGGGTCGATGTGCGGTCACCTGTTTCCCACCGGCCAGCCGCGCGATTGGGTGGATGGCATAGCGATGACCCTGATCGATTATGGCATGCCGGTCGCGCTTGTCGCCGCGCAGGATCTGGGGCTGACAGGGCAGGAAAGCCGCGAGACGCTGGAAGGGGACATGCCCCTGCGCGCAAGGCTCGAGGCCCTGCGGCTGCAGGTGGGGCCTTTGATGGGGCTTGGCGATGTGTCCGAGAAATCCGTGCCGAAAATGACCATTCTCAGTGCCGCACAAGAGGACGGGGTGATTGCGACGCGCAGTTTCATTCCCCATCGCTGTCATGCTTCTATCGGGGTTTTCGCCGCGATCAGTGTGGCCTCGGCCTGCACGATTGAAGGCACGGTGGCCGCGCCTCTTGCGCGGCTGCCAGAGGGCGAGACCTTCCGCATAGAGCATCCGACGGGGGCGGCCGATATTGTCCTGCGCACCGATGGCGCGGGCTATCCCGTGGCCGCAGGATCTGTGCGCACGGCGCGCAAGCTGTTTGCGGGGCAGGTTTTCGCCGACTGATCCCTGCGCGGGGATGGACATTCTGATGCGGGGCGGGGCGGGCAGGCCCGTCCCGTTCTATCGTGCCGCAGTGGCCACGCGACGCGGTGCGAAGGGCATACCGATCCCCAGACAGAGGAAGCGCGACACGCGCGACTGCAGGATCACCTGATGCAACAGGATCGGGCCGGTCAGGCCGCATAGAAGCGAGACCGGATAGATCCAGTGTCGGTCAAGAGCGGGCAGGAGATGCTGCATCGCCAAGGTTGCTGCCGCGGTGAAAAAGACGTGGAACAGGTAGATGGTAAAGGACTTGTCGCCGATCCATGCCAGAAACCGGATATGGACCCGCAGCACCAGAAAGGACAGGGCGGCTGTCAGCCCGACCAGCACCGACAGGCTGCGCCGGATCTCGGACTGCCACGGGCCCAGAAGCTGGAAGGCGCATAGCGCCCCCCACAGAACCAGTGCCCCCAGCCAGAGACCGGCAAGCACACGCGGCCAGCCGCGATCCGACAGCCCCGCCAGTGCCGGTTTCAGGCGCTGCGCAACGATATGCCCGCCCATGAAGAACGGCGCCAGATAGGCAGCACGCGGGAAGGAAAAGATCTGGAACCCGTCCAGCCGCCCCGAGATGAAGATGGCCGCCCCGAGGGCGCCGATCAGCGCGGCATTGCGCACCGACACCGCTTTGGGGTCGCGGGCGAAGGCGTCGGGCCTGATTTGCGCATAAAGCCAGTTGAGCGCCAGAAGTAGCACCATCAGCGTGAAGGTCGCCTGCAGGAACCAGAAATGCGCATAGGGCAGGAAAAGAGTATCGACCCAGGGCATCTGCACCCGTCCGGTGGCATCGCCAATCACCCAGAACAGGCCGCCGACAAAGATCATCGGCACCAGCAGGCGGCGCATCTTGCTGGTCAGCACCTGCCCCCAGCTTTTGCGCGCACTCAGCACGGCGGTGAAGACATAGCCCGAGATGAAGCTGAACAGCGGCATCCGCATATCCGCCAGCATCAGTTGCAGCCGGAACAGCCAGTCGGTGCCGGGAACCTCCAGCCCGACCTGCGGGGTCGCGCCGACCACATGGTAGGATACCAGCGCCAGACAGGTCAGTCCCCGCATGGTTTCCACATGCGTTTCGCGTTTCTGTGGTCCTGTCATCGCGGTGCCTTTCTGACCCGGAAAGAAGGGGAGCGCGCCCCGTTTGAGCGCCCCGTTTGTGCGAGCTGTTCGAGCGGGCGGCCTGTGGCGGCCGGCCAGAGGCTTTCGGTCGCGGCGCCAGGGCGGCTAGGTGGCTAGATGGCGGGAACCGGCGTGGAGTGCCGCGCCTCAGACGGCGGCGCGCGCATCCCAGACCGGTGCCTGTGCCGCATCGATTTCGGCAATCGCCGCATCCTTGCCCTTGACCAGTGCGCGGCGCTGGTAAGACCGGATGAAGGCGCGCAACTCGGGGTCGGGGAGCTGCTCCTTGCCCTGAAGGGCGGCACGCACATATCCCCACCACGAGGCAAGCCCGCCGGTGACATAGGGGGGGTGCGCCATGCGGAAAATGCAGCTTGCGGTGAAGAACCAGAAGCTCGACCCCATGAAATACTGGCCATAGCCGTGGCGCATCCGTCCCGTATAGACCGACTTCTGCGACGACCCCATCGGGCGCAGATGCTCGAAAGACAGCGCCTCGTCGTCAAAGGCGCGGGCCTGCCAGCCAAGCTGGCGGGATTTGTGGCAATCGATCGCATCCCACATCACTTCGCGCACGAAGCCGCCGATCTCGCGGAAACATTGCACACGGTAGAATTTGGTCATGCCGACCGACATTTCCGAGCCGCATTTCTCCGAGACCTTGGCCCCGTTCCACATGAACCACGGCTTGCCCGAGCACGACCCTAGACGCGGATTGGCCTCCATCTTGTCCATCAGGATCGCGAAATATCCGCTGGGCATTTCCAGATCGAGGTCGAATTTGCAGATATAGTCGAATGCGCCCATATCGATCTGGTCAAGGCCGAAATAGAAGGCTTCGATCACGCCCGGACCCACAGCGCGCGCGCCGCGATTGGGTTTGGGAACCACGCGGATCCAGTCATGCCGAGCGGCATATTCGGCAAGGATCTGCGGGGTGTCATCTGTCGAACCGTCATCGACGATCAGCCAGAGGGCGGGGTGTTCGGTTTGCGCGACAACACTGTCCAGCGTGCGGCGCATATATTGCGCCTCGTCACGGCAGGGGGTGATCAGTGCATAGCGACGACCTGAGTGGGGCATGAAAGGTTCCGTGCTGAAATTGAAGCGGCTTTGGTGCAGTTTGACCCTTTGGCGCGCCCATGACAAGAGACCTCACACGATTGTCGCTGCGTCGCGGCACAACCTTGACGATTATCCGCTTACATGCTTGTCAACTGCGCAGCAAAAGGCCAAAACAGGGTTAAATTTATTCCTTATCGTGGATATTCAATGACCCGTCGCTATCTTTTCTGGAGCCCGGACATCACAAAAGCTGCAGGCGGGGTCGCGGTGATCTATGATCTGGTGGCGCTGTTGCGACGCAATGGGCTGGATTGCGCGCTGTTGCATAACAGCCCGTCCGGCTGCTATCCCGACCATCCGCAGGATCTACCCAAATTCTGGACCGGCGCATTCGACCGTATCTATGGCCGTTACCAGCCGCGCCGCAGCCGTCTGGGATATTATCTCAAGACGCGCCGCCGGGTGCGCCTTGCCGGCCCCAATCCGCGTTACGTGGCGCGGCCGGAGGATGTGATCGTGATGCCAGAGCTCTTTCTGGCCGAGGCGCTGGAGGCGTTCCCCGGCCAGACACTGTGCATTCTGGTGCAGAACCCGTTCCTGCTGATGGAAAGCTATCAGCGCGCGGTCGAGCGCGGCCTTGATCCGGCGCGCTCGGTGCGGGCCTATCTGAGCACCTCCGAGGTCTGCCATACCCATCTCGACCTGATCGAGGCCGAGACGGTGCTGAAATTTCCGGTCAGCATGAAGCCCGAAGAGATCGGTTTCGTGCCGATGCCCGACAAGGAGCGGCTGATCACCTATATGCCGCGCAAGCGTCCCGAAGAGGCGCGCCAGATCGTCGAGATGCTGGAAAAACGCGGCAAGCTACAGGGCTACCGGCTGGAAGCGATTGATGGCATCCCGCGCGCACAGGTGATCGACAAGTTGCGCAAAAGCCGCTTTTTCATCTCGCTCATGCGGCGCGAAAGCCTTGGCTTTCCGGCGGCGGAAGCGATGGCTGCGGGGGCGGTGGCCATTGGCTATGACGGGCTGGGGGCTGCGGAATATTTCGACCGGAGCACCGGCTTCCCGATCCCCGAAGGCGATTTCGCGGGCATGGTGCTGACGGTCGAGCAACAAATTGCCGCTTTCGAGGAGAACCCGAAGGTTTTCGATGTGCTTTGCGCCCGCGCCTGTGCCAGAATCCACGAGCGGTATTCGCAAACCTATTTCGAAACCAATGCCCTGCGTGTGTGGCGCGAACTCGACGCAATCCTGTAGCCCGCGCGCCATCTCTCCCTAAATTCCTTCTGAAAACCGTTTTCAGGATCTCCCATGCCCCTTCCTTCCTGCCTGTCCAAAGCTCTCAAATCCGCGCGGTTCACCGCGAAATGGCTGCGTTCGGAGCTGCCTTATGCGCCGGGGCTTGAACTTTACGCCCGCCATATCGACCGCCATAACCGCCATCTGACCGCGCAGATGATGTTCAATGCCCCCGAGGCGACACCGGCATATTACGCCCCCTATCGCGGACGGGCGATCCCGAAGATCATCTGGATGTATTGGGCACAGGGGATCGAGGCCGCCCCCCCCGTCGTGCAGCGCTGCATTGCCCAGTGGCGGGCAATGAACCCGGGCTGGGATCTGCGCGTGCTGACGCGTGAGACGGTCGGCGAATGGGTCGATTTGTCCGATATCGATGACAGCCTCGCGTTCCGTCTGCATGCCAATGCGCTCCGGCTGCGCCTGCTGGCCCGCTATGGCGGGCTTTGGGCCGATGTGACCACCTATTGCCACCGCCCGCTGGATGAATGGATGCCGCTTCTGGGCGGGCAGACCGGCTTTTTCACCTTTGGTGGCCCCTATCATGACCGCTGGGTGGATAACTGGTTTATCGCCGCCCATCCCGAAAACCCGCTGATCCAGCGCTGGTGTGCCGATTACGATGCCTATGTGACCCGCCTGCGCCATACGCCGCGCAAGTATTTCATGATGATCTACACCTTCCAATGGGCGATGATCCGCAATGCGAAGCTGCGCCATGCATTTCGTGCCGCCGGAAGCCTGCCCGCCGTGCCCGCCTATTATCTGATGGCCGCGCTGGAGGGGAATGCGACGCTCGATCCCTTCCTTGCCGCGCAGGAATGTGGCTTTCCGGTCAGCAAGCTCAGTCACCGCTCCAGCCTTGACCCGCAGGGGCTGGTCGACCGGCTGGAGGCACTTCTTGCCGAGGCACAGCCCGTGCTGGCCGCCCCACGATCCGCCCTTCCGGCGCAATAGCCCGTGCGGCGCGCCTGTCGTTCCCGCCGCTCTTAGGGGCTGCTCCTAAGCGCCGTTCCGAGGGACGGCACGGTTTGCCCGCGCGGCTTGCCGAAACCACAAAGGGCGGCCCCTCACGGGACCGCCCTTTTCTGGTGGTGCAGGGGGGCGTGCCCCCCTATCCCAAAGCCTATTTGGCGGCGGCCTTGGGGGCCGGAGCCTCTTCGGGGCTTTCGGCATAGCCTGCGCCCGCGCCGATGGCGATCTGCAAGGTCGCCCATTCCTGTGCCGCGCTATTGGCCGCCGAGGCTGCCGAGATCCGTGCCGATGCTTCGGAACGGTCGGTATCCAGCAGGTCAAGCAGGGTCATGCCGCCATTGCGATAGGTGGTGCGCCCCAGTTCCAGAGCTTTGGAATAGGATTGCGCCGCGCGGTTAAGCTGTGCGGCCTGCGCGCGGTACTGACGCAGGTTGGACTGCGCAACCTGCACATCTTCCACCGCCGAGGTGATGGCCGAGCGATAGTCGATCTCGGCCTGTTTGGCGGCGGAGACCTGCGCATCGCGGGCGGCGCGCAGGGACCCCTGATTGAAGATGGCCTGGGTGATGGTGGGGCCGAAGCTCCAGCTGGTGGATTTGCTGGTGCCCGACACGGTGCCCGAGAGGCTGAGCGAGGGGTAAAGGGCTGCCGTATCCACGCCGACGGTGGCCACTTCCTGATGCAGCACCGCTTCGTAATAGCGGATATCGGGACGGTTGCGCAGCAGGTCCGCCGGAACGCCGGTGGCGCTGTCGGTCGGAATCCGCAACGGGGCGGCCCCTTTTTCCATCCGGTCCATCAACGGGCCTGCGGGCACGTTCAGCAAGGTCGCGATGGCAAAAACCTTGGCGCGGAATTGCGCAAGGTAGTTGGGCAGATCGGCCTTGGCCGATTCCAGCGCGGCTTCGGCTTCGGCCTGTTCCAGCGTGGTCGCGGCACCGGCATTCACCTCCTGCTGGGTAATGTTGAACGTATCCTGACGGGTCGCGATGGTTTTGCGCGTCAGCTCCAGCGCCTGCTGGTAATAGCGCGCATCGGCATAATCGGCGACCAGCTCGGCCAGCCATGCCAGACGCTCGGTGCCGACATTGGCCTGGCTGGCTGCCAGATTGGCCTTGGCCGCCTCGCGTTCGCGGCGCAATCCGCCAAACAGGTCGAGCACGAAATCCGCATCCAGCGTGCCGGTGGCATTGTCCCAGCCGGACCCGCCCCCTTTGGTGACGCCCGAGCGGGTCTTGGACCCGCTGGCCGACCCGCTGAGCGCCTCGTTCACGCCGGTCTGGCGAAGCTGGGCGCGTGCCTGACGGATGCGCTCTTGCGCCTGCAGGATGTCGAGGCTCTGTTTCATCCCCGTTTCGACCAGCTCGTTGAGCAGCGGGTCACGATAATCGCGCCACCATGCACGATAGGCCACCTGCGCCAGCGGGCTGGTGTCCCCGCCCACGAATTGGGTGGTGACAGGCACGGCGGGCGTTTTGTAATCCGGCCCGACCGCACATCCCGCGAGAACCATTAGCGGAACCAGTTTCATAAAGCGCATCATGCATTCTCCTTGCGGCCTGCGCCGGATTTTCTGTCAACAAGACGACGGACCGCCACATACAATACCGGAACCATCAGGATACCGAAGACAGCCGAGAAGAGGATCCCGCCCAACATGCCGATCCCGATGGAGTTCTGCGCATTTGCACCTGTGCCGCTGGCAATGGCAAGGGGCAGAACCCCCAGCCCGAAGGCAAAGGTGGTCATCAGGATCGGGCGCAGACGCATCCGCGCGGCCGTTTTCACCGCCTCGAACAGGCCCAGCCCCTCGGCGCGGAGTGTCTCGGCGAATTCCACGATCAGGATGGCATTACGCGCCGCCAGACCGATGGTCGTCAGCATCCCGACCTTGAAGTAGACGTCATTCGACTGCCCGAAGACCAGAGCCGCGATCAGCGCCCCGAGCAGGCCGATCGGCACGGCCAGCATCACCGCGAAGGGCACCGACCAGCTTTCATAGAGCGCCGCCAGCGCAAGGAAGACGACCACTGCCGAAAGCGTATACAGGATCGGTTCCTGATTGCCCGAGAGCTGTTCCTGATAGGACAGGCCGACCCAGGCGCTCTGGTAATTGCCATCCATGCTATCGACGATTTTCTCCATTTCGGCCATCGCATCCCCGGACGAGACGCCCGATGCCGGAGAACCCTGCAATTCGATCGCGTTGACGCCGCCATAACGGGCGATCTTGGTATAGGTCTGCCCCCAGCTTTGCGACGAGAAGGCCGACATCGGAACCATTTCGTCATCGCTGTTACGCATATACCATTTCTTGATATCGCCCGGCTGCATCCGGTATGCCTGATCGCCCATCACCCGCACGTCGCGCAGTTTGCCGTTCAGCGTGAAGTCGTTGACATAGCTGCCCGCGAAGATGGTCGAGAGGTTGGAGTTGATATCCGAGATCGTCAGCCCCATCGACTGCGCCTTGGCCGCATCCAGATTGATCGCAAGCTGCGTTTTGGAATTGGCCTCATAGCCGCGGATGGCGGTTGCCTTGCCCGATTCCTGCGCTTTCTGGGCCACCTTGGCGGCCGTCTCGCGCAGCTTGTCGAGCCCTTCGTTGCCTTGGTCGATCAGATACATCTCGAACCCGTCAGACGAGCCCATCCCGTGGATCGGCGGCGGTTGCAGGAAGAAGACCTGCCCGTAACGCCCCGAGCCGAAGAACATATTGGCTTTCATCGCGATGGAGGCTGCCGTGATGCCCTTGCGGTCTTCCAGATCCGACAGCTTGACGAACATCATCGCATTGTTCTGGCCGGACCCCGAGAAGCCGAAGCCGATCGCCGCAAACACGCTTTTGGTCGCGTCGGGGTAGTTCTGCTTCATGAAGTCGGTGATGGCCGTAACGCTTTGCTGGGTCTGCGCCCGCGTCGCGTTCTGCGGCAGCGAGATCGACGCCATCAGCACACCCTGATCCTCGGTCGGTACGAAGCTCGAGGGCAGGCGGGAATAGACGCCATAAATGCCCACGCCAACCGCCACCACCACGACCAGCATCCGGAACGGACGGCGGATCAGGCGGATGACCGTGCCGGTATAGCCGGAATTGACGCGGTCCATGCCTTTGTTGAACTTGCGCGCGGGCCAGATCTTGGGCTTGTCATGCGAGGGTTTCAGCAGGCTTGCACACATGGCCGGCGTCAGGATCAGGGCCACCAGCAACGACAGCACCATTGCCGAAATGATGGTCACCGAGAACTGCCGGTAGATCACACCGGTCGAGCCGGACATGAAGGCCATCGGCAGGAATACCGAAGACAGCACCACCACGATCCCCACCAGCGCGGTCGAGATTTCCTTCATGGATTTCTCGGTCGCCTCGACAGGGCCCAGCTTTTCTTCTTCCATCACCCGTTCGACGTTTTCCACCACAACGATGGCGTCATCCACCAATAGCCCGATGGCCAGCACAAGGGCGAACATCGTCAATGTGTTGATCGACATCCCCGTGGCGGCAAGCACGGCGAATGTGCCCAGCAGAACCACCGGCACCGCGATACAGGGGATAATGGTCGCCCGCCAGCTTTGCAGAAAGACCATGATCACCACGAAGACCAGCACGATGGCCTCGAAGAGGGTGTGATAGATCTGGTGGATGGATTCCTGAATGAACGGGGTCGTGTCATAGGGATAGACCAGCGTCACGCCTTCGGGCAGTGACTTGGCCAGCTTGTCAAGCGCGGTATGGACGCGCTCGGAGGTCTCGACGGCATTGGCACCGTTTTGCAGGTTGACGCCGAAACCGGTGGCGTTCTTGCCGTTATACTGGCCCAGCACCGAGTAATCGTCATCGGCCAGCTCGACCGTAGCGACATCGCCCAGATAGACCGAAGAGCCGTCATCATTGGTTTTCAGCAGGATCTTGCGGAAATCATCCACCGTCGAAAGCTGGCTTTGGGCCTTCAGCGAGATGGTGACTTCCTGCCCGTTCTTGCTTGGCAGATCGCCCAGCGACCCGACCGTGACATTGGTGTTCTGTTCCGAAACGGCATCGGTGACATCCGAAGGGGTCAGCGAGTATTTGTAAAGCTTTGCCGGATCGAGCCAGATGCGCATGGCATATTCCGACCCGAAGACCTGAATCGAGCCGACGCCTTCCAGACGCTGGACGGTATCTTCCATCTGGTTCGAGAAGAGATCCCCCAACTCGACATTGCTGCGCTTGTTATCGTCGGAGACAAGCGCGCCCACCAGCAGGATCGAACTGGTGGAGCGGGTGACCGAGACCCCCGTCTGGGTCACGGCTGTAGGCAGGGAACTCTCGACCAGCTGTAACTTGTTCTGCACCTGCACCTGCGCCATATCGGCGTCGGTGCTGGAGTTGAAGACAAGCGAGATCTGCGAACTGCCCTGCGAGGAGTTCGAGGTCATGTAAAGCAGACCATCCAGCCCCGTCATGCCGTCCTCAATGACGGATGTCACCGAATTGGCCACGATCTGGGCGGAGGCTCCGGTATAGGTGGCCTGAATCCGCACCGTGGTCGGCGAGACTTCGGGATATTGCGAAATCGCAAGCGAGTTCAGCCCGAAGACACCCGCGATCATCAGGACAATCGCAAGCACCCAAGCAAAGACGGGCCGGTGAATGAAGAACTGTGCCATCGGATCAGTCCGCCGTTGCTGCGCTCTCGGCGCTGTCCTGAGAGGCGGCGTCGGTGGCGACATCCTGCGTGGTGCCGTCGTCGGCAATCTTCACCTGCACGGCCTTCACTGTGGCACCGTCCTGCAGGGTTTTCTGCCCGTCCACGATCACTTTCACCCCGTCCTCAAGGCCGGAGGTCACGATCCACGCGGTATCGGTGCTGCCTTCGGTCGGCACGCTGACCTGTTTGGCCTTGCCGTCCGCATCGACCACGAAGAAGCTCAGATTGCCATTGGTATCATGCTCGCCTGCGCGCTGGGGCACCAGAAAGGCCTTGAGCGAGCCGAGCTGCACATTCCCGCGTAGGAACATGCCCGGCAGGATGATATGGTCGGGATTGTCGAAGCGGAAGCGCACCGTGACCGAACCGGTGGTGGTGGACACCGTCGGAGACGGGGTGACCAGCTCGCCAGTCGCTTTATAGGTCTCGCCGTTTTCAAGCACCAGATTGGCCTGCAACTTGTCGGAAAGCTGCAATTCGCCGTTCTTGACCTTGGAGCGGAGCGACAGGATATCGGCGGCAGGTTCCAGCAATTCGACATCGATCGGATCAAGCGTCGTGACCGTGGTCAGGGCGGTGTCCTGCCCCGAGGTCACAAGGTCGCCGGTCGAGACATCGGCCACATCCACCACCCCGTCAATCGGCGAACGGATCGTGGTCCAACCAAGCTCGATCTTGGCATATTTCAGCGCCGCTTGCGCCGATTGCAGCGTCGCTTTTGCCGATGCCAGATCCGAGCGGGCGGTTTCCACATCGGCTGCGGTATAGCCCGACCCCTCAAGCTTGGCGGCACGGTCATAGGCGGCCTGTTTGACAGGCAGATCGGCTTCGGCTTCGGCCACTGTCGCCTCATCCGCCTCGACCGTGGCCTGATAGCTGGCATCGTCCAGCTGGAACAGCGGATCGCCGGTTTTCACCTCTGCCCCGGGTTTATAGAGCTTTTGCATGATCACCCCGTCCACGCGCGGACGGATATCGGCCTGTTCAAAGGCCACGGCGCGGCCCGGAAGCTCGATGGTCTGCGGAACGTCGCTTGGATGCAGCACGACATACCCGACTTCGGCATTCGGCTGTTGGTAGGCCTGTGCAAAGGCGATCCCTGTGGTGCCCAGCCCCATCGCCGGTGCAAGGAAGGCCGCCACCAGAGGCATGCGTAATTTTGTGTTCATCATATCCGCTCGTTTCTATCGTTCCGCTGTCACTCGCTCTTGACGATGGCCTGGCGACGAAGTCTATGGTCAATTCTTGCAGAGTGTGCAAAATTTGCCGAAAGTGTAAATATCTGGCGCGATAACGAGCGCTTGATTTTTGAAAATATTTCGGCCCGATGCACGTAAAAACAGCAAGGGTCAGGTGTTCTGATACGCGGCCAGGGCTTCCTATAAAGCGGGATGTGCCGACTTGCTCAGGGGAGAGGCATGAGTGATTTGAGATCGCGCCGTAAGGCGGAAATGGCGCAGGTGATTCAGCAGGCGACGATCGATCTCTCGCGGGATTACGGCTTTGACGCCATTACGACCGAAATGATCAGCCAGCAGGCGGGAATCAGTGCGCGGACGTTTTTCAACTACTACGCCAACAAGGAAGCCGCGCTTTTCGGGCAGGTTCCGTTTCTGACGGACGAGATCTGCCGCACACTTGTTCCGGGCAGCGGGTTTTTGGCGGACGATCTCTACCAGCTTTTGCGGGCCATGATGATGCGGGCGGTGCCGCGCAAGGCCGAACTGGCGATCATCGTCCCTGCCTTGCAGACGCAGCCGAAGGTGCTGAAGGTCTATATGGCCGAGCGGGCTGCCATGAGCGAGAGGCTGGCCCAGATGCTGGAGGACCGCCTGCCCGAATCCACCCAGCTTTTCCGCGCGGTGCTTGCGGAGATGCTGATGAGCGCCTCTTGGAACGGGATCATGGCGTGGCTGGAAAACAGGGTCACATCCGACATGGCCCTGGAACAGGGCTGGCGCGCCATCTGTGAAATCGCCCAGCTGTTTGTCGGCCCCGAGGCCCCGGGTCCGTCCTCCCCCTGACGCGCCCCTCGGGGCTGTTCTTCGGGTCAAAGGGGGTGCGGGCCGTGGAGACCATGCCGGCCCATGCCAGAGGTCGGGGCGGCAGGTCGGGCTGTCCGGTGCCCGACCCAAGATGCAACCGGTCCTAGAACCTGTTTGCGGGGATCTTGAAATAGCGATGCCCGTCGGCTTCCGGCTCGGGCAGGCGACCGCCACGCAGATTGACCTGAAGGGCATGCAGCATCTGCTTGGGCAGGCTCAGCGTGGCATCCCGTTTTTCACGCAATGCGATATATTCCGCACGGCTGCGTCCGCCGCCAATATGGATATTCTCGGCTTTCTGCTGCGCCACGGTGCTTTCCCATGCCGGTTCCTCGCGGGTTTTGGTGCCGTAATCATGGCCCACAAAGATCCGCGTCTCGTCGGGCAGGGCAAGGATGGCCTGCAGGCTGTCCCATAGCTCTGCCGCCGAACCGCCGGGAAAATCCGCGCGCGAGGTGCCTGCATCGGGCTGCATGAACGTGTCATGCACGAAAGCCGCATCACCGATCACATAGGTGATCGAGCCAAGCGTGTGGCCGGGCGAGAGCATCACCTTGACCGGCAGCCGGCCCAGCGTGAATTCCTCGCCATCGGCCAGAAGCCTGTCATACAGCGTGGCAGGGTCCAGCGTCTGGGGCGGGAGGTGATAGATTTCGGTCCAGATTTTCGCGATATCGGTGCATTTCTCGCCGATCCAATGCGGGCAACCGGTGCGTTCGGCCAGCAGGCGGCCTGCGGTGAGGTGGTCGGCATGGGGGTGCGTGTCAAGGATCAGCTTCAGATCGGCCTCATGGTCCCTGACCAGCGCCAGCGCATGATCCGCCGATTCTGTGCCGCTGCGCGCGGCGGTGACATCGAATTCCTGCACCACATCAATCAGGGCGCTGGCACGGGTGTCAGGGTCGATCACCAGATACTGGCACGATCCTGAAACCGGTTCGTAAAATCCGACCACGACCGGCGAGCCGGACCCACGGGAGGGGCTGATTTTGGTAAGCATGACAGATCTCCTTTCCAGCCGGATCACAACGCGGTCCAGCTTTTCCATAACATATAGGCCGCGACGACAAAAATCAGGCCCGCAAAGACGGTGGTCAGGGTGCCTTTGCCCGAAAGTTTCCGCGCAAGGCCCGTGCCGGCGATCCCGCCCAGAAACCCGCCTGCGATGAAGGTCGCGGCGATTCCCCATGCCACCAGCCCCGAAAACGCGTAATTTAGCGCGGTGGTCAGGCCGAAAGCGGTCACGGCCACAAGGCTTGTGCCCACGGCATTGAGGGTGGGCATTCTGGTCGAGGCCATTAGCCCGGGCACGATCAGAAACCCGCCTCCAATCCCGAACACCCCTGAAAAGGCCCCCGTTCCAAAGCCGAAACCGGCGACTTTGCCTGCATTCTCGCGGCCGCATTGCGCCCCCGGAATGCCCTCGGCATGGCGGTTTTTCAGCATCAACACTCCCACGACCACCATGACCAGCGCGAACAGGAACAGCAGGTGCTGGCCGTTGATGGCCTTGCCCAGCGTCGATCCGCCGAAAGCCCCGATGATCCCCGCACCGGCATAGATCGCCCCGCAGCGCCATTTGACGGTATGGGCGCGGGCATGCAGCGCCAGATTGCTGGCGGCATTCACGGCCACCGCAAGCGCCGAGGTGCCGATGGCGACATGCGGGCTGGCCACCCCCACCACATAGACCATCAACGGCACGGCCAGAATGGAGCCGCCGCCGCCCACGAGGCCTAACGTCAGCCCGACCAGCCCGCCCGAAAGCGCGCCAAGAGAGTAGTGCAGGGTATCATACATCGGGTCGGTCCTTTATTCGGGTAGGCAGATCTGGCCACGCAGCGCGAGGCGGAGGGTGTTCCACAGCAGGAGGATCACGGTCAGGCTCAGCAGGGCCAGACCCGCATGGCCCAAGCTCTGGTGGAAGACCGATCCCGTCATGGCCGCAAAGCGGAAACTCGCCGTGGTCAGCGCCGCCAGCGGGAAAGACAGCGCCCAGAACGAGATCGAGAAGGGCAGGCGCAGCAGGCCCGGCAGTTGGAACAGCACGAGCGCCGCGAAGAGATAGGCGACATTCAGCAAGATCCGCGCCAGCGCATCGGGGTTGGGGCCGGTCAGCAGCAGCCATGACAGGAAGGCCATCGCGGGCGGCGCGATCAGGATCACCAATGTGGGGCGCAGCTTGCCCGGCAAGGGCGCATGGAAAATCAGCCGGTTGATGACCAAGGTGGTGAGGATGATCCAGAAGGTCAGCCCTGCGGCAAAGAAATACCAGCTGGCTTCGATATGGCCCAGCGGCACCCCTGCCAGCGGCACCACCAGATTGCCCACCGCCGGAATGAACCACGCCGGTGACAGGCTTTCGGGACCGAAGGGACGCGCCGAGATCCAAGCCGAGATGATCACCAGCGTCAGGCCGAATTGCGCCGCAGCCCCCAGCATCCACAGGATATTGGCCAGGCTCGGGGCATATTCCAGCACCAGACGCGCCAATAGCAGGCCCGAAATGGCGATGGCCGGAAAGAATGCCAGCCGCACGGGGTGGTTCCATTCGGCTTTCAACGCCTGTGGCTGGCGCAGGGCCTTGGCCACAAACAGCGTGGCCAGAAGCCCGAAGACAGCGCAGGCCAGCCCGAAGACCATATGCGATGCCATCATCGCTCCGGCCGAACGCAGCGCCAGCGCATAGCCCATAAGCCCCATCGTCATGCCGAACAGGCTGACCGGAAAATGTGCCAGCCAGCCGGAGCTTTCGGGGGGGAGTGCGGCGGGGCCCGCCGACGGGGTCTGCGCGGCCCCCAGCGAGGAGGCGGGGGAGGGGGCTGCAAACCGGACAGGATGATCAGGGCGCATGGAAGGGCTCCTTGGGCGCGGCGCACGCGGCGGGGTCGTGAGGGTGGCTCGGGGTCCGGCATAAGACCCTTTGCGGGGCCGCGACGGTGACATTGTCACGCGCGGCCCTCACGGGGGCGTGAGATGTCACCCTTGTGGATGGCGGGCCACACGGATCGCCTCGGTCAGGGCGGCTTTGTCCAGCGCGCCGGGATAGATCATGCGCCCCGCCACAAAACCCGGTGTGCCGAACAAACCCAAACCGCTGGCCTGCCGGTCATTGCGCGCCAGTACGGCGTCGATCTTCTGGCGGGCGCTCTGATAGCCCGCCTGCGCCTTCGGCACGGAAACGCCCGCCGCGTTCAGGGTTTTGTCGACCTGTGCATCGCTCAACCGTCCTTTGGTGGCCATCAGGGCTTCAAGGGCGGTGGCATAGGCGCCGTTTTCCTGCGCGCCCAGCACCAGCCGTGCAGCCCGCAGCGAGACCGGCCCGAAGACCGGCCAGTCCTTCATGACAACCCGCAAACCGCGATCTTCGGCCATCACCTCTTCCAGAACGGGGTGGTTCTTTTTACAGAAGGGGCATTGGTAATCGAAAAACTCCACCAGAGTGACATCGCCCTGCGGGTTGCCCAAAGCGGGGGCATCGGGGTCGTGGAAGACCATCTGCGGGTCAAGCGCCCCTGTTTCGGCTTCGGCCTTGGCGGCGGCGGGCAGGACCATTGCGGCCCCTGACAGGATCAGGAAATTTCGACGGTCGATCATAGGGCGGCTCCTTTGCTGGGGATCGGATCTTGGGGATGGTGCGGCAGGGGCGTGCCGGGCGGGACGGTGCCCTTGCCGCTTTCGGCCTGCGAGAGCACCACGACATGGGTGCCCGATTTGACCCGTGCGGCCAGATCGACGATGTCTTGGTTCCAAAGCCGGATGCAGCCCGCCGAGGTCGCCTCGCCAATGCTCCACGGCTGCATGGTGCCGTGGATGCGGTAGAAGGTGTCGCGATTGCCCTTGTGCAGATAGAGCGCCCGCGCCCCGAGCGGGTTTTCCAGCCCGCCCTCCAGCCCGTCTTTGACCGGCCCGTAAAGCTGGGGGTTATCGTTGATCATGTTCTGGGTGGGCCGCCAGCTGGGCCAGTCGCGCTGATAGGGGATATGCGCCTCACCGGTGAAACCGCGCCCTTCCTCGCCCACGGCCACGGTATAACGCAGGGCGCGGTTGTTCTTTTGCACGAAGTAAAGTTTGCGCGCCCACGGGTCGACGATGATCGTGCCGGGCGCCTCCTCCGTCCAGTAATCGACCTCCTGACGGGCTTTCTCGGCGGAAAGATATTTCGGGTCCACCGCAGGGATGACGCGCGTGCCATCCTGCTCGGCCCCGTATTTCGCAAGGACATCGGCAGGCACCGCAGGGGCGGGCGGTGTGGCGGAGGGGTCCGGTCTGGGCGCACAAGCGGCCAGAAAGGCGATACAGATCAGGGCAAGCCCTGTAGGGGATCGGGTCATCTTGGGATCTTTCATTTGAAAAAGGGGGGATCAGGCGCAGGCCTGTGCCGTTGGGGCCCGGGCGGGGGCCACTAGGAGGGATGCGCCGCGAGTGCGCTGTGCAGTTGGTCTGCGGTGATCTCGCCCAGCAGCCGCGTCTCGCCCTCGGGGGTGACAAAAATCATGGTCGGCGGGCCGATCACCGCAAGCTGCGTCATCAGGGCCTGACGGTTCTGGTCAAGGTGGCTGACATCCACGACCAGCCGCTGCCAGTTCTGCAGGGCGTGACGAATGGCTGGGTCGGTCAGAACCTTGCGGTCGATGGTCCGGCAGGATGTGCACCAGTCGGCGGTGACATAGATCAGCGTCGGAAGACGGGTCTGCCGGGCGTGGGCCAGCGCGGCGTCCAATGCCTCCGGCGTGCCAATCGCCTGAAACGCCGCCGCCGCGTCTTCGGTCAAGGGCCTTTCGGTCCGGCCCTGTAGCGCGGCCAGCGGTTGCAGGGGGTCCGTGCCGCCCAGTGCGGCCCCGACCCCCTGCAGCGCACCGCCGCAAAGGGCGATGGCCGCCAGCGCATTGCCCATGCCGGCGCCGCGGCCCAGCAGGCTGCCGCCAAGGCCCAGCAGAAGCACCGCCCAAAGCGCAAGCGTCAGTGGACCGGGCAGGATGCGCCCCAGCAACCAGATCGCGAGGGCCAGAAACAGCAGCCCCATCGCGCGGTTGACCAGCCCCGTCCACGGGCCCATTCTCGGCAGGATACTGGCCCCGAACAGCCCGACGGCCAGAAGCGGCATGCCTTGCCCGAGCCCCAGCGCAAAGAGCGCCCCCATGCCAAGCACGACATCCCCGCTTTGCGCGATATAGAGCAGGGCTCCCGCCAAAGGGGCGGTGACACAGGGGCCGATGATCAGGGCCGACGAGAACCCCAGCAGGGCCGCGCGGGCCGGAGATCCCGGTCGTGGCGCGATCTGCCCGACCCGTGCGGCCAGTGCCTGCGGCATTTGCATGGTGAACAGACCGAAGCTGCCCAAGCCCAGCAACACAAAGACCCCCGCCATCAGCCCGACCGCCAGCGGTTGTTGGAGCAGGATCTGCAGATTGGCCCCCGAAACGGCCGCCACGGCGCCGATCAGCGCAAAGGCCAGTGCCATTGCCAGCACATAGACCGTGGCAAGGCCCAATCCGCGCCGCGGCGTGATACCCTGTATGCGGGTGCCGATCATGGCTGCGACAATCGGCACCATCGGCAGCACGCAGGGGGTAAAGGCCAAAGCCAGCCCGAAGCCGAAAAACGCGACCACCACCCAGAGCGCGCCGCCCGACTGCCCCAAAGAGGCCACCAGCCCCGAGGCTTCTTTCGCCGGAATGCCGGTCTGCGCAGTGTCTGCCAATGCAGGGGCTGTGGGCGGAAGGACTGCCTGCGGGGTTTCTGTTTGGAGCGGCCCTGTCGGGGGGGAGGCCGAGGCTGCGGGCGGAACCACCTGACGCGCCTGCGGCGGATAGCATAGCCCTGCTTCCTCGCAGCCCTGCCAACTGAGGGTTGCGGTATGATTGACTGGGGCGAAAACGACGCGGGCATGGTTCTGCCAGATCTCGACCTGCCCGAAATTCGGGTCCTGCTTGCTTTGGGTCGGGCTGGCCTCCACCCGAGGCGCATCAGGGCTTAGCGTCAGCCTGTCCCCATAAAGGTAATAGCCTTTGGCGATGTCCATCGTGACAATCAGCCTGTCCCCCTGCCAGCGGGTTTGCACCCCGAACGCCTGATCGGGGGGCAGGGGCTGGGCGCGCGGGGTCAGGCTGTGCCGCAGATCCGGCTGGGCAGAAGCGGCGGTGCCAAGTGCGACAGTCAGCGTCAGGGCAATGGCCAGAAGGGACGGAGTGTGTTTCATAAGGGGCAGACAGGAAATCCACCTTAAGTCAGTCTTAAGGTTGGTGCCGCCCCTGACGCCAAAGGAGACATCATGCGCTTACTTGTGGTTGAAGATGATCATGTGCTGGCCGACGGGCTTGTGGCAGGGCTGAGGATCGCGGGGTTTACGGTGGATCAGGTCGCCACGCTGGAGGATGCGCGCCATGCGCTGGCCGGCATTGCCTATGCCGCGCTTGTGCTGGATCTGATGCTGCCGGACGGTAGCGGGCTGGATCTGGTGGCCGAACAGCGCAGGCGGCACAATCAGGTGCCGATCCTGCTATTGACCGCCCGCGATCAGGTGGCCGACCGCGTGGCAGGGCTGGATTGCGGGGCGGATGACTATCTGGGCAAACCTTTCGAGCTTGACGAACTGGCCGCGCGGTTGCGTGCGCTGATGCGCCGCTCGGACGGGCGGGCCGAAGCGCAACTGCAGGTGCAGGGGCTCTGTCTCTTTCCGGCCGAGCGGCGTGCGGTCTATCTGGACCGCGAGCTGTCCCTGTCGCGGCGCGAATATGCGGTCTTGCTGGCGCTGGCCGAACGCCCCGGGCGGGTGCTGGCGAAATCCGATCTGGAGGACCGGCTTTATGGTTGGGGGGAAGAGATCGAGAGCAACGCAGTCGAGGTGCATATCCATCATCTGCGCGCCAAGCTCGGGCGCGGGTTCATCGAAACCCTGCGCGGCATCGGTTACCGTATTCGCCCCGAGGAGGGCCGGTCATGTCGATAAAGCTCCGGTTGTTCCTGATCCTCACGGCCTCGACGCTGATCGTCTGGTTCTCGGCGGTGGTCTGGATCGAACATGTCACCCGTGCGCAGGTGGAAAAGGTGCTGGACGCGCGGTTGATGGAAGCGGCGCGGATGGTGGCCTCTTTGGTCGAGAGCAGCGATATGCGCAGGGGTGACAGCGCTCAGACGGCGGGGGCACTGTCGAGGGGGGCACAGGCGGCGGGGGGACAGGCGGCGGGGGCACTCCTGACGGGAGCGGGGTATACGCAGCAGCAATTCTGCCAGATCTGGTCGCTGAGCGGGCAGATGATCGGACGCTCGGAAGATGCGCCGGACGGGCGGCTTCTGTCCTTTGACCAGACCGGCTTTCACGATGTGACCAGTCAGGGCAAGGCGTTGCGGGTCTATGCGATCGTCAATCCCGATCTGCGGGTGCAGGTGACGGTAGGCGATAGCCTCGAGATGCGGGACCGGCTGGTGCATGGCGTGGTGGAAGGTCTGGCCCTGCCTGCCTTGGTTGTGCTGCCCCTGATGGGCGGGCTGATCTGGTGGTCGACAGGGCGTGGGCTAAAACCGCTGGAACGTCTGGCCAAGGCGCTGGGGCACCGTCATATCGATGATGCGGGCCAGATCCCGCAGCAACCCGCCACGCCGCGCGAAATCCGTCCGGTGATTGCCGCGCTGAACGATCTTCTGGCACGGCTCCATCGGGCGCGACGGCGCGAGAAGGATTTTGTCAGCTATGCCGCGCATGAGATGAAGACCCCCTTGGCGGGGCTGAAGATGCAGGCCTATGTCGCGCGCCATGCCCCTGACGAGGCCGCGCGGCTTCATGCGCTGCAGGCGATCGAGTATTCGGTGACCCGCACGGACCGGATGGTGCGGCAACTTCTGGATCTCGCGCAGATCGAGAACCGCCCGCTGGAACCCGCAGCACTGGATCTGGCGGCACTGGCGCGCGAGCAGATGATCTCGCTGACCGATATGGCGGATGCGAAAGGGGTGGGCTACGCCTTGGAGGCGCCCGAGCGGCCGATGATCCGCAGTGATGCTGTCCTGCTGGGGCTGGCCATCCGCAATCTGGTGGAAAACGCGATTCATGCCACAGCCGCCGGGGGGCAGATCGGCGTGGAGGTCTGCCTGCGGCCCGAGGGGGTTGAACTGGCCGTCTATGATGGCGGGCCGGGGCTGCCGCCGGAGCTGGCCGGAAGGATTGGCGAGAAATTCCTGCGCCCGTCCGCTGCTGGCGGATTGGGCAGCGGGCTGGGGCTGGCCATCACATCGGATGCCCTCGCGCTTCTGGGCTGTCGTCTGGTCTGCGCGCAGACGGCGCGGGGCCATAAGATGAGCTTCCTGCTGCCGCCCGTCCACTCCGGCGTCGGCCTCTGACCTCGGGTTTTGATCTCAGGCTCTGGATGTGGCGCGGGCGGCAAGGACCATGCCGCAGAATACCAGCGCCAACCCCGTCAGGAACAGAAGTGACAGCCGGTTTGCCAGCAGCAGCACCGACGCCGCAATGCCGATCAGCGGCACACCCAGCGTGACATTCGACATGGCGAATGCCGAGATGCGGCGGCCATAATCTGCCGCGATCACAAAGCACAAAGAGGTGGCGACAGGGCCGATAAAGACCAGCATCCCGACCAGAGACAGGCTCCAGCGGATCTGGCGGGGTGGGCCCTCAAGCCAGAAGGCCCCAAGACCAAGGCAGAGCGCCGCCAGCGCCATCTGCCACGGCGCAAGGGCCAGCGGGCTGCTGTGCCAGCGGTGACGGCGGATATGCACGATGACCCCCGACCAGCAGATCGCCCCGATCAGCAGGAAGCCCGCCCCCATGAAGGCATCGGGCTGCGTCCAGTCGGTTTCCAGCGGCGAACAGACCAGCGCGATGCCCGAAAGGCCAAGCCCCAAAGCGACAAGCTGGGCGCGGCTCGGGCGCTGGCGCAACATCACAGCGCCCAGAAACACGGTCCAGAGCGGGGTGGTATAGGCCAGCAGCACCGCATGGCTGGTATCGGTCACCGTCATGGCGATCATCCCGAGACCGGTGAACACGGTCATCTGCAACAGGGCGATGCTGAGCACGATCGGCAGGTCGGCGCGTTTGGGCCATGTGATCGCGCCCCGCACGGCCGGCACCGCAAACAGGCATAGGGCGGCAGAGCCGAAGCGGAATGTCGCCAGCCAGAGCGGCGGGATCTCTTGCAATGCCATCTGGGTCGCGGGCCAGCTGAGCCCCCAAAGCAGCACCATCATCCCCAGAGCGCCCCCCGTGCGCGACAGATCGGAGGGTGGAAACAGGCGAAGGGCTGGGGAACTGAGCATGGGATATCCGGTGTGACTGGTTCGGCCCATCTTTTCGTATCATCGCGGGTGAAGCTGTTCTTTCTTGCTGCGGAATGGCGGTTTATAGGTATATCTCACCGCTTATCTGCCAATGAGGGAAAAATTGAACCGCAAGCCCGAAGATCTGGATATGGCCAGCCTGCGCATTCTCGAGGCGCTGCAACAGAATGCGGAACTCAGCACGGCCGAGTTGGCCGCCCATGCACATCTGTCTGCCTCGCCCTGCTGGCGGCGGGTGGCCGATATGCGCGAGAAAGGGGTGATCCGTGGGTCGGTCGCATTGGTTGATCCGGTGAGCCTTGGCTTGCTGGTCAATGTGTTCGTGCATGTGACGCTGGAAAAGCAGGAGAAAAAGACGCTCAAGACCTTTACCGATGCCATCCGGAACCGGCCCGAGATCATGGAATGCTATCTGATGACCGGTTCCGAGGATTTCATGCTGCGCGTCGTGGTCGAGGATCTGTTGCGCTATCAGGATCTGGTGATGAATTTTCTTACCCAGATCCCCGGTGTGGCCAATATCCGCTCCAGCTTCGCGCTGGATCAGGTGAAATACACCACCGCGCTACCGACCAATCACCTGAAGACCTGAGCGTTATTGTGCAGCCAGTTGCGGCTCTGGTTCCGGTTGGGGGCGGCGCACCCATGCCGAATAGTCACCGCCCTCCGGCAGGGCACGGGCACGGGCGCTGATCTCGGCACTGGCGCGGCGGGCCTGCATCGAAGGGGCGGGGTCCAGCACGCCCAGACGGTCGAGATATTCGGGCAGGCGTCCCGAGAAAATCAGATCGCTGCCCAACGGCAGGTCGGCATCCAGCGTCTTGGCCAGCCGGTAGACGGTTGTCGTGCAGTTTGCGGTGATCGTATTGTAAAAGGCAGGCTTTTCCTCAAGCTGTTGCGCCAGGTCGATATAGGACAGGAACAGCGTGCGGCGTTGTGCAGCGGTCAGGTTCACAGGATAGAGGCTGACCGTTTCCTGCCGGTAATTCGTGCGCAGCTTGACGATATCCTCTTCGGTGGCGGCAATCAGCACCATTTCGAACTGCCGGAAGAACCCGCCCAGCTCATTGAAACTTTCACCGGCCTCGCGGCGGATTTCGACAGAGAAGGCGACCTCGCGCCCGTCGGCAAAGCCGAAACTGACGATGAGATGGGCGATATCGGGATTGTCCCAGACCGATGTCAGCATATCCACCCGTTCAAGCTGGGTCAGGTCATATTCCTGCGTGATCCAGCGCGGTGTCGCGGTGTCGCGGGTTTTCCAGTCGAAATCGCGGATATTGGCCAGTTGGACCAGATCGCCGTTGCGGCGGGCGATCACCCCGCGCGATACCTCCGGAGCCCAGTCGCGGTCCTGACGGGGCAGGATCGTGCTATACCATCCGGCCATGATGCAGGCCGCGGCCAGAAAACCGGCATAGGCCCAGCGTTTGCGCCATAGGCGCAGCCCCCAGAGACCGCAGGCGGCCCCGCCCAGAAGACAGAGCGCGGCCACCCGCAGCGGTCCGTCCAGATGGAACCAAAGGGCGCAGGCGCTCCAGCCGGTGGCAGCCAGAAGAACAAGGCTGAAACAGATGATACGAAAGGTTTTGAGAAAGAGGGTCATGGGAACCACCATCGGCTGGAGCAAGCCACCAGCCCGTTGACGGGCCGGCAGCTATCGGGATCAATCGTGTTGCGAGCTTTCGGACAGCAGGCGCTCGGTGCGGGCATCCTCGAGCTTGTTATAGATCCGGTCGGCTTCTTCCTTGTCGCGCAGGGCTTTGGTGATCGAGGCGGTCGAATAGACCAGCATGATGGCCGCCATGCTATAGAACCCTTTCGCGGCAAAGCTGGCCTCAAGAGAGTAAATCCCGCCAGCCATCATGATCGCGGCCAGAGCGAAGTTGAAATAGGTGAAGTAGTTCCAGGCTTTCGAAGCATGCGGGATGTAATTGTTCATGGGTCTGTTCCTTCGGTAATAAGGGTTATTGGGCTTTGGCTTTCAGGCGGTCAAGGACCGCCGAGGCCGAGGATTTCTGGGCAGGGCCACAGCCTGCGGCGGCCAGCCTGTCGCGGGTGCTTTCGGCCTCGTTGGGCAGCGACAGCGCGGCAAGGGCGGTTTCGGTGCTTTCGGTCAGGGACTGGCGGTCCTGCAGACGCTTCAGCGTCGCTTCGGCTTCGGCGATCGAGGAGACCACACCGGCAGGGGCCGCGCCACGCAGGCGTTGGGTGCGGTCGGTGGCCTCGGCCAGTTGCTTGCCGCGTTGCAGGGCGCGCAGGCGCTGTTCCGCAAGCGACATCTCTTCCCGCAATTTCCGGATCTGCGCGGTATAGGTCGCAATCGCCTGCTGGCTGACGGCGCGCTCCTCTTCAAGCTGGGCAATCACCTCGGCGGCCTCTTGCGCCAGATCCAGCTTGTCTTGGGCCAAAGCCGCACAGGCACGGGTTTCCAGATCGGCCAGTTGCGCTTCGATCCGTTCGGCATTCGTTTTCTCGCGCTCGGCATAGGCCATCGTCACTGCCACAGAGCGCTTGGCGGCCTCCAGCCCTTGGGTCGCATCGCGCAACTGCTGGCGCAGGATGGACATGGCATTGGCATCGCTCAGGGCTTCGGCCGCATCATGGCTGCGGGCGCGAACGAGCGTGCTGATAAATTTGAACATCGAAGACCTCGTTTCTTTCTTATCTGACGCGGGGTGCGCCGTGGGGCGCGTTGACTTGCATTCGTTTTTCGTTATGAACGCTGTTCATGAGGACTGTTTACGAGAGTCGTGAACGATGTTCAAGTCCTTTTGTGAACGATGTTCAAAAAAATTCGAGGACCTATGAACAAAGACGCAAAACGTGAAGATCTGAAGCAGCGCCTGATCACAGCCGCCGAAGACCAGATCAGGGAGCATGGTCTGGGCGGGCTGAAGGCACGGGCCGTAACCGCACAGGCGGGATGTGCTTTGGGGGCGCTATATAATGCGGTGGAAGATCTCGACATGCTCGTGCTGCACGTCAACTCCAAGACGCTGGCGCGTCTGGGGCAGGAGCTTGCGCAGGCGGTGCGGCCCGATATGACGGCCAAAGCGGCCCTTCTGGCTCTGGCGCATGCCTATGTGGCTTTTGCTACGCAGAATGAACGGCTGTGGATTGCGCTGTTCGAGCATCGTCTGCCCGAGGGGCGCGACATCCCCGACTGGCACAAACAGGACCACGAGCAGTTGATCGCGCAGATCAACGGCCCGCTGTCGCAACTGGTGCCGGGACTGAGCGGCGATCAGCTCTCCATGCGTGGGCGCACCCTTTTTGCAGCAGTGCAGGGGGTGGTGCATCTGTCGTTCAAGGGGCGGTTCGTCGGCGTCCCGCGCGAGCATCTGCAATCCGAAGTGGCGGCTTTGGTGACCGCGCTGGTCGGGTAGGGCGTCTTTCCGGCCCCTGCATTTTGTGGCCCCGGCATCCTGTGCGCCCGTTCCGGCGGGCGCGCCTCTAGCCTGCTACATGGGTCAGCAGCAGCGAGCTTTCCGAGTTGATCACCCCGGGCACCTCGCGAATCGCACGCAGCACCTTGTCGAAGGACACAAGGGTGTCGGTGCGGATATCCACCACCAGATCCCATGCCCCGTTGGTTGACCATACGGTGCTGACGCCGTTGATCCGCGAGAGCGTATGCACAACCTGCCGCGACATGCGGCCTTGCAGCTCGACCATCGTGATGGCGCGCACCCCGCCTTCCACATCCACATCGGTTTCAATGGTAAAACGGCGGATGCGCCCGCTGGCCTTGAGGCTGTCAAGCCGCGCCTTCACCGTGGTGCGCGACAATCCGGTGACCTGCGCAAGCTCGGTAACCGACATGCGTGCATTGTCGCGAAGGGCGGAGATCAGCGCGTGGTCGCTGGCCGAAATATCCGCCCCGAGGATGTCACCATTTTTTCGTAAACTCGTCATTATGCCCATCAGTATTTTCAAAATGATCAGATATACTTTCTATATGGTCAATTTAATTGTCAAATAAGATATTTTCCTGTGCATGATTTACAAAAGATTTGACGAAGAGGGGACGAGACAATGTCCAGAACCTGCGCCATCCTTGGCGCGCCGATTGAAACAGGCGCATCGCAGCGCGGTTGTCTGATGGGGCCTGCAAGCCTGCGGACTGCCGAAATTGATTCCGAGCTACGCGCGCTTGGTTGGGATGTGACGGATCTGGGCGATGTCACCATTGCGCCGGTCGCACCGCAGACCCATGCCAATCCGGCGCTGCACCATCTGGCCGAGACCTCGGCATGGATTACGGCCCTGCAGAAAGCGGCATTCGAAGCAGGCAAAACCTGTGATGTTCCGATCTTTCTGGGCGGCGACCACTCGATGGCGGCAGGCACCGTGCCGGCTATGGCGCGTCGTGCCGCCGATGAAGGGCGTCCGCTGTTCGTGCTCTGGCTGGATGCGCATCCCGACATGCATACGCTGGCAACCACCGAAAGCGGCAACCTGCATGGGACGCCTGCGGCCTATTTCACGGCGCAGGAAGATTGCGAGGCCTATCCGGCTTTGGGCCATGCCGTTGATCCCGCCAATATCTGCATGATGGGGATCCGCTCTGTCGATCAGGCCGAGCGTGAGCGCATCAAGAAGATCGGTCTGGAAGTGCATGACATGCGCGCCATCGACGAAACCGGTGTGCTGCCGCCGCTGCAGGCCTTCCTTGAACGGGTGAAGGCGGCCAATGGTATGCTGCACCTGTCTTTCGATGTCGATTTCCTCGACCCGTCGATCGCACCGGCGGTCGGCACCACCGTGCCCGGTGGCGCCACCTTCCGCGAAGCGCATCTGATCATGGAAACGCTTTGCGACAGCGGGCTTGTGACCTCGCTCGATCTGGTCGAGCTGAACCCGTTCCTCGACGAACGCGGCCGGACGGCCGTGCTGCTATGTGATCTCACGGCGAGCCTGTTCGGCCGCCGCGTAATGGACCGTATGACAAGGAGTTTTGGCTGATGACACTCGCGCCTTCCGCATTGGCCTATGTGCCGTTCGTTTCCGTAGAAAATATGATGGGCCTCGTGAACCACATCGGAATCGAAGATTTTCTGAAAGAACTGGCCGTCTATATTGAAGAAGACTTCAAGCGCTGGCCGGAATTCGACAAGACCCCGCGCGTGGCATCGCATGTGCCCGGCGGTGTGATCGAACTGATGCCGACGGCAGACAAGTCGCTTTACGGCTTCAAATATGTCAACGGCCACCCCAAGAACACCAAAACCGGCCACCAGACCGTGACCGCATTCGGCGTTCTGTCGGAAGTCACGACGGGCTATCCGGTGCTGCTGACCGAAATGACGGTGCTGACCGCGCTGCGCACGGCGGCCACCTCGGCTCTGGTGGCAACCTATCTGGCCCCCAAAAACGCCTCGGTGATGGCGATGATCGGCAATGGCGCGCAATGCGAGTTCCAGGCGATGGCGTTCCGCGCGCTCTGCGGGATCAATACGCTTCGCCTGTATGACATCGATTCGAAAGCGACCGAAAAAGCGCAGCGCAACCTTGTGGCGCGCGGCTTCGAGGTGGTGACCTGCCGTTCGGCGCAGGAAGCTGTGGAAGGCGCGCATGTCATCACGACCTGCACCGCAGACAAACAATATGCCACGATCCTGACCGACAACATGGTCGGCGCGGGTCAGCATATCAACGCCATCGGCGGCGATTGCCCCGGCAAGACGGAACTGCATCGCGACATCCTGCTGCGGTCCGACATCTTTGTGGAATATCCCGAGCAAACGCGCATCGAGGGCGAGATCCAGGCCTTGGATGACGATTATCCGGTGACCGAGCTGTGGCAGGTCATGCGCGGCGAGATCCCCGGCCGTCGCGATGCGAAACAGCTGACGCTGTTCGATAGCGTGGGCTTTGCCATCGAGGATTTCTCGGCGCTGCGTTACGTGCGCGACAAGGTTGCGGGCACCGCGTTCTCCGAGCGCCTCGACATGCTGGCAGACCCCGATGATCCGCGTGATCTGTTCGGCATGGTCACGCGCGCCGAAGTGGCCCCCGCGAACTGAGCCTGCGCGCCCCGCACCCGCATCAGGGCGACATCCTGTGCATGCGGTGAGGGGCGAAAGCGTTCACAACCTGCGTTGTCGCCTGAAATTTCCGGCTGCAACGCCCCGAAAAGGGCTGGAGGATTCCATCCTCGGGTCCTAAACCACAACAGCCCCGCAATAGGGGCGTCAGACAGGGGCCCGCCTTTCGGGCCTAGACAGGGAATTAGTCGATGATGCCAGACCTGCCCGAAGGGGCGCGCCTTCCCAAATTGTGGGAAGCGGTGTTCTCCTTGCTTTCGCTTACCGTCGGAATCGGTGTTTCAATCGTGCTCTACGGGCTCGACCCGCAAGTGCCCATGTTGCTGGGGGTCATTGCCGCCAGCCTGATCGGGGTGCGGGCAGGGTTCAAATGGCATGATATCGAACAGGGCATGGTCCGTGGCATCTCGAATGCCCTGCCCGCAATCATGATTTTGCTGGTCGTGGGGATCTTGATCGGCGTCTGGATCCTTGCCGGTGTGGTGCCGACGCTGATCTATTACGGGCTGACGGTGCTGTCGCCCAGCGTCTTCCTGCCCGCGACACTGGTGATCTGCTCGATCTCGTCACTGGCCACCGGTTCCAGCTGGGGCACGGCAGGGACCATCGGCGTGGCACTGATGGGGGTCGGGGCCGGTCTGGGCTTCCCGCTGCCCATCGTTGCAGGGGCCGTCCTGTCGGGGGCCTATTTCGGGGACAAGATGTCGCCGCTGTCCGATACCACCAATCTGGCTCCGGCGATGGCGGGCACCGACCTGTTCACCCATATCCGCCATATGACCTACACCACCGGCGTCACCATCACCCTGACGCTGCTGATCGAGATCGGTCTGGGCCTGCATTACAGCGCGACCGCCGTCGACCTGACCCGTATCCAGACCATTCTCAGCACGCTTGAACAGAACTTCACCATCTCGCCGATCCTGCTTCTGCCGCCGGTGCTGGTGATGCTGGTCAGCTATCGCAAACTGCCCGCCATTCCGGGGATTACGGTCGGGATTCTGGCCGGTGCCCTGTGCGGTGTCATTTTCCAGGGCGCGGATTTCGCGCATCTGATGACGGTCTCGTTCAACGGGTTCAGCGCAAGCACGGGGGTCGAGGATGTTGACAGCCTTCTCTCGCGCGGCGGGATGCAAAGCATGCTGTATACCGTGTCGATCATCCTCGTTGCGATGATGTTTGGGGGCGTGATGGAACGTACCGGCCAGATCCGTGTCGTGGCGCTGCATATCCTGTCGCGGGCGAAATCGACCGGTTCGCTGATCCTGTCCACCGTTCTGACCGCAGTCGGCGCCAATCTGGTGCTCTGTGACCAGTATATGTCGATCGTGATCAGTGGCCGCAGCTATGCCGATGCCTACCGTGCCCGTGGGCTGGCACCGCAGAACCTGTCGCGCGCCATCGAGGATAGCGGCACGGTTACCTCGGTTCTGGTGCCGTGGAACTCCTGCGGGGCCTATCAGGCGACCACGCTGGGCGTTGCGACGCTGGCCTATCTGCCCTTCACCTTCTTCTGCTGGCTCTCGCCGCTGGTGACGGTGCTGTTTGGCTATATGGGCTGGACCATCACCCCGCTTGCCAAGGACGAGGCCGAGCCCGTTGCTGCCGAGGGCGCCGAGCCCGTGGCCGAGGAAGCCTGAGCAAGCCACGATCCGGTCAAACGGACGCAGAACAGGCGGGGATCTCCCCGCCTGTTCTCATTTGGGTTACTCTCATTCGGGCGGCGGGAGGCCCGAGCCCCCTGCCTGAAGAGATAGGGCCCTTGCCGCACACCCGAGGCCCGTCACCGGAAGGGGCGGATATAAAATTGCGGGCCCCGCTTCCGGCAGGGCCCGCAACTCGGGGAAAGGCAGGGAAGGCGGGCGGTCTAGCCCTGTGTGGTGATAAAGCTGCGCTGTTGATAGGCCTGCAATCCGGCTGGTCCCAATTCGCGCCCGATGCCGCTGGCGCGGAAGCCGCCCCACTGGCTTTGCGGCAGGATGATCTGTGGCGCGTTGACCCAGATATGGCCTGCGGCGATCTGGCTGGCTATCCGCTGGCCGCGCGCCGCGTCGGCGGTCACCACCGTCGCGGCCAACCCGAATTCCGTATCATTGGCCAGCGCGATGGCCTCATGCTCCGATGCGGCCTGCCGGACAGACAGGATCGGCCCGAAGAGTTCCGCACGCCAGAGGAAGCTGTCTGTCGGCACATCCGCATAAACCGTCGGCGCGACGAATTGTCCGGCCAGATCCGTGCGCGCGGCACCGCCAGTCAGACATCGCGCGCCTTCGGCCTTGGCGCGGGCGAAATGCTCCAGCACATGGCGGTATTGCGGCGCAGTGGTGATCGGCCCCATCTGTGCCCCGTCCGGCGCGCCAAGGCGGCGCGCCCGCGCGCCCTCGACCACGGCATCAATCAGATCCGGCGCGATCGGAGCCTCGACGATCAGCCGCGAGGTGGCCGAACACATCTGGCCCGCATTCATGAAGATCCCGTCCAGCACCAGCTCTGCCGCCCGCGCCGGATCGGCATCGGCCATGACCACAATCGGGGATTTGCCACCCAGCTCAAGCGAGACCGGCACGATCCTGCGCGCGGCGGCTTCCATCACCTGCGCGCCCACGGGGTTCGAGCCGGTAAACGACAGTTTGGCAATCTGCGGATGGTCGCAAAGCGCCTGCCCGACCTCGGCAAAGCCCGTGAGAATGTTCAGCACACCGGCGGGCAGGCCCATTTCGGCCGCGATATCGCCATAGACCAGTTCGGCCAGCGGTGTCATCTCCGAGAGCTTCAGCACCACGCTACAGCCCGCAGCCAGCGCCGGGGCAATTTTCCATGCGCTTGTCACCAGAGGGAAATTCCACGGCACGATAAGCCCGACCGGCCCCACAGCATGGGCAAGCCCCCGCCCCGTCAGCCCGTCCTCCGACAGATCCTGCACAGGGGCGGGACTGTCCAGCGCGCGCGCCAGTCCCGCGTAATAGTCAAAGCAGGCCGCCGCATCGGCCAGATCCAGCTCGGCCTCGGCGCGCGGTTTGCCATTATTGCGCATCTGCAACGCCACAAGCGCCGCATGGCGCGCCCGCAACCCTTGGGCAAAGCCCTCCAGAACCTGCGCCCGCGCAGCCCCTGTCAGAGACCGCCATGCGGGAAATGCCCGCGCGGCGGCGGCGCAGGCCATGCCGGTCTGGTCACGATCAGCGGCACCGATACGGGCAAAGATCTCGGAGGTCGCGGGGTCCATCACCGCGATCCGTGCCTCGGCATGGCCTTCATGCCAGAGGCCATCAATGAAAAGCGGGCGGGGCCGGTGGGTAAGGTCGGTCATGCGTTATCGGTCTTTCGGGAAAAGGACGGGCGGCCCTGTGGCATCGCATCTGCCACAGGGCCGCGCTTCGGGGTCAGCGGCGCGCGGGCAGGGCGCAGAGCATCTCGTAGAGCAGATTGGCCGCAATCACGGCGGTGTTGCCCGAGGGGTCATAGGGCGGCGAGACCTCGACCAGATCGCAGCCCACAAGATTGAGCCCCGCACATCCACGCACGATTTCGTAGGCCTGCCATGTCGACAGACCGCCCGGCTCGACAGTGCCCGTGCCCGGTGCGAAGGCCGGATCGAGACTGTCGATATCGAAGGACAGATAGACCGGCGCATCGCCCACGCGGGCGCGCACCTCTTCCATCAGGGGCTTGAGGGACTGGTACCAGCACTCTTCGGCCTGCACCACGCGCCAGCCCTGCTGGCGGCCCCAGTCGAAATCATCCGCCGCATAGCCTGTCGCCCTGAGCCCGATCTGGGTCACGCGGTCATTCAGCAGGCAGCCGTCTTCCCATGCGCGGCGGAACGGGCAGCCATGCGCCACCGTTTCGCCGAACATGTCCTCGTTGGTGTCCGAATGGGCATCCACATGGATCAGCGCAACCGGCCCGTGTTTCTTGCGCATCGCGCGCAGGATCGGCCATGTCAGCGTATGATCGCCGCCCAGGGTCAGCGGAATGGTGTCATGGGACAGGATCTCGTCATAGAAGCTTTCGATAATCCCGATGGATTTCTTCAGATCGAATGTATTGATCGGGACATCCCCGATATCGGCCACCTGCATCCGTTCGAAAGGGGCCGCCCCCGTGGCCATGTTATAGGGGCGGATCATCCGGCTTTCATCGCGGATCTGGCGCGGGCCGAAACGGGTGCCCGCGCGGTTCGAGGCGCCGATATCCATCGGGATTCCCACGAAACAGGCGTCCAGACCCTTGGCGCTGTCCTGAGCGGGCAGCCGCATCATCGTGGCCGGTCCGCCAAAGCGCGGCATCGTGTTGCCTCCCAGCGGCTGGTTGAACGCAGAAGAATTAGTCATGACGTGGTCCTTTACGGTCGGAAATACTGCGATAGCCGCCTTTGCCTGCCGGAATGACCCAAAGCACCGAAAGCAGGAGGTGGCAGAGGAAGGCGGCCATGAAGGCGGGGATCGAGGCCGAAAACGCGGTGAACACAGCGTTGCCGACAAGGGCATAGGGGTCGAAAAGCGCGGCATAGGTGGCAATCCCTGCGGCCAGAGCGACCAGCGGTGCAGGGTTGATGCCCGCCCAGAAGTGATAGCGCCCCTGCGGCCCTGTGGTATAAAGCGCCTCCAGATCGACCCATTGCCGCCGCAGGATATAGTAATCGGCAATGACAATGCCGATGGCCGAGATCAGCACGGCCTGTGTCCATGCGACAAAGACGAAGAAGCGGTCATAAAGCTCGCTGGCGGTGAACAGGATCAGCAGCGCGCAGATGGCGAACATGGCCCCCGTCAGGGCGGTCCAGCCGATCCGCTGGGTCCAGCTGCCCAGATGCTGGGTAAAGGTCTGCGCGCCCGAGAAGACGAAGCTCGACATGCTGGTGAGGTTGGCGAAGGCCAGAAAGGCCAGCAGGACCGCCCCCACGGCAGGGCCGACAATCGGCAGCATCCACACGGTCGGGTCGCTATCGCCCATCACCAGCGCCGCCGTCAGCCCCACCATCTGCGCCAGCACCGCTACCGGCACCAACCCGATGAAACTGCCCCAAGTGGCGCTGCGCTGGGTTCTGGCACCGCGGGCGATATTGCCCACCGCGCACCACCAGCCCGCACCGGCGGCAATATTGAGTTCGATGGCCAGCATCAGGTTGGTGGCGTGGCTTGCGGCGGGGTCGATGGGGGCTGCGGCCACGATTTCGGCCCAGCTATGCTGTGTGAAGATCATCGCGAACAGGATCGCGCTCATCACGATCAGGCCCGGTGCCACAAAGCGGTTGAGAAGCCGCACGGCCTTGTCGCCCTTGGCCACGATCAGCCATGCAAAGGCCAGAGCCGCAAAGGCAAAGCCGGTGATCACGGTGGTGTTGCCGCTCAGATCGGTGCCGCCGATATAGCTGATCACCTGTGTCGAGGCGCGTCCGAACATCAGCGCCAGAATGGTGGTCCAGCCCAGAATGAAGGGCGCGATCAGACCGATGGCCAGCACCAGCACACCGATTGCGCCGTAAATGGCCCGCTGCATCACGAAATGCTCGGTGCCCCATTTGCAGGTCATGATCGCCGAGGCCATCATCATCACGACCGCGCCGAGGATATTGCCCACGAGCATTGTCCAGAGCCCGTCATAGAAGCCGACAAAAAGGGCGGTCACACCGCCAAAGAGAAAAGCCCATGTGGCGATGGCCAGCCCGCTCTGGACCCAGACGAAATCCAGAAGGCCCCAGCTGCGGTCTTCGGCCAGCACCGGAAGACAGTCGCGCATCGCCCCGTGATGGGCGTCGGGCAGGGCAGAGCGGGACGGGAGGGAAGATGCCGATGTCATGCGCGCCTCCCTTACAGAACCAGCGCCGCCAGAAGGGCGAGGGCGGTGATCGCGAAAAGGACGAGCCAATCGGCTTTGGGCAGCGGGCGCAGGGCGGGGTCGGTTGCGGCCTCTTGCTGTTTGCGCTCAAGCCGATAGCTCAGCTCGGCCCGCATCTCGGGGGAAAGTTTCATACCATTATCCTGTTGCATGATGATGTCTTGACCGCAAAGCGGCGCATCATCTTTGTCATTGAGAGCTTCGGGCTATCAGCTCTGCCGACAGGGGGCTATCATTTGCGGACGAAAGAATTCATAGATAAACATCAATGCTTATTTTCGGGGGTCCGATGCTAACTGACCTGACAGGGGCAGATTTACGCGCTTTGCACGTATTTCAGACGATTTGTGCATGCGGAAGCTTTGCCGCGGCTGAACGAAAGTTAGATGTCCGGCAATCCACCATCAGTGTGCAGATCGCCAATCTGGAGCGCCGTCTGGGGTTCCGGCTGTGCGACAGGGGGCCCGGCGGGCTGCGCCTGACCGAGCGGGGGCGCACCCTTCTGGAGGCCAGCGCGCGGCTTAATCTGGCGGTGGAAAGCTTCACCCAGACGGCCGCGGCGCTGACCAACAAGACCGTGGGCACATTGCGGCTGGGGCTGATGGACCATCTGTCGAACACGCCCAGTTTTTCGGTTTCGAGACTGCTGCGCGGCTTTCACGAGCTTGCGCCCGAGGTCAATTTGCAGGTGGTGCAGGATATCCAGTCGGTGCTGGTGGACCAGATCCTGAATAAAAGTCTCGATATGGCCATCGGGGCGTTTCCGGCGTCGGATGCACAATATGACCGCCTGCCGCTTTATAAAGAGCGCCAGTTTATCCATTGCGGCCCGCTCCACCCGTTTTTCAAGGATGCGCCGCAGGACTATGATGCCGAGACGTTGGAAGCGCAGCGATGGGTGCGCCGGAGCTACCGGCTGGACCCCGAAGCGGGTTTCCCGCTGGCCTTGGGGCCTGCCGCCGCCACGGCAGCCAATCTGGAAGCGGTGGGGGTGATCCTGAGTGCGCTGCCGGTGCTGGGCTATCTGCCCTCGCATGCAGCGGCCTCTTTCGTGACCCGCAACGAGATCCGGCGCGTGACGGATAACTATTCGGTCACCTTCGAGGTCTCGCTGATCTCGCGGGCTGGACAGCGCGACACCGCCGCGATGCGCCATCTGCGCGATCTGGCCGTGCAGGCCAAGAAACGGCGTTGAGGCCGCGCGGGGCAGGGGCCGTGGCCTCCGCCCCGCGGGTTTGCCGTAAAGCCGTGAAGGGTCAGCCGTTGAGGCGGTCCAGAATACGCACCCAGGACCGGATGCCCTTATGGAAGCTTGTCACGTCGTATTTCTCGTTCGGGCTGTGAATGGCGTCATCCTCATTGGCAAAGCCGATCAGCATCGCATCCATGCCGAGGATATCCTTGAAATAGCCCGCAATCGGAATGGACCCGCCCATGCCGGTGATCACCGCCTCGCGGTCCCATTCATCGGTCAGCGCAAGACGCGCTTTCTCGAATTCGGGGCGGGAGGTGTCCATGAAGGCGGCTTTCGCCCCGTCAAGGCTGCTATCCCAGTGAATTTCGGCATCCTGCGGCACGCGCGCTTCCAGATGCGCGCGCAGTTTCGCCCGTACATCGACGGGGTCCATATCCCCCACCAGACGGCAGGTGATCTTGCAATGGGCCTCGGCGGGGATCACGGTTTTCGAGCCCGCGCCCTGATAGCCGCCCCACAGGCCGTTGATTTCGACCGTCGGGCGCGACCATTGCTGCTCGAGCGTCGAATACCCCTCTTCGCCATGCGCTTTCGTCATGCCGACACCGCCCAGATAGGCGGCCTCGTCAAAACCGCAGGTCTTCCACATGGCGAGTTGCTCTGCCGGAACCTCGGAGACACCCTCATAGAACCCGTCCACCGCGACACGGCCCGTCTCGTCATGCAGCGAGGCGATCAGCTTCGAGATTTCGCGCAGCGGATTGAGCGCAGGCCCGCCATAAAAGCCCGAATGCAGGTCGATGCGCGGACCTTTCAGCGTGAATTCTTCTTTCAGCATCCCGCGCAGACTGCCTGCGATTGTCGGCACCCCCGGGGACACCATGCCGGTGTCGCAGATCAGCGCCAGATCGGCTGTCAGTTCGGCGGCATTGTCTTTCATGAAAGGCACAAGCGAGGGCGACCCCGATTCTTCCTCGCCTTCAAAGAAAATTGTAATATTGCCGGGCAGGGTGCCAGTGGCCGCTTTATAGGCGCGGCAGGCCTCGATGAAGGTCATCAACTGGCCCTTGTCATCCGACGCCCCACGGCCACGGATCACTTTGCCCTTGGCGGTATCCTCGATCTGCGGCTCGAAGGGCGGCGTGTTCCACAGGGCCAGCGGGTCGACGGGCTGCACGTCGTAATGGCCGTAAAACAGCAGATGCGGGCCTGCGCCCTCATGGCGGGCGACAACCATCGGATGGCCTGTGGTGGGGCGGATTTCTGCCTTGAAGCCAATAGATTGAAGATCCTTCACCAGCCATTCCGCCGCCTTGGCGACCTCGGGCTTATAGGCCGGATCGGTGGAAATCGACTGGATGCGCAAAAGCTCCATCAGGCGGTTCATGGCATTGTCGAGATCGGCATCGACTTGGTTCAGGACAGCATCCACAGACATCACATACTCCTTGTTTGGGCCGACCCTAGCAGCGTGTGCGGCACTGTCCAGCGCCGCCCGCCCAGGCGGGCGCAAAGCACGGGCATGGCGGCTTTGCCATATATGCATAGGCTGCGACCATAGGTGCATTTGAAATCATTCTAAAATTGCGTATTTAAAGAGCAGCCTTTGAAAACACGCATCTGTAATTTGACCTTTGTCAATGTAAGGCGTGCTAAAGAGGCCTAACGCTGACCCAGCGAACGGATGCAAGGACAGAACCCATGAATTACGATCAGGCTTTGGACACAGCGATCAACCGGCTTCACGAAGAAGGCCGCTATCGCGTCTTTATCGACCTTGAACGCGAAAAGGGGGCCTATCCGAAAGCCACATGGACGAAAGATGATGGCACGAAGCACGAGATTACGATCTGGTGCGGCAACGACTATCTGGGCATGGGGCAGCATCCGGTGGTTCTGGAAGCCATGCACGAGGCGCTTGACGCGACAGGGGCCGGTTCGGGCGGCACGCGCAACATCTCGGGCACGACCGTCTATCACAAACGTCTCGAAGCCGAGCTGGCGGATCTGCATGACAAGGAAGCCGCGCTGGTCTTTTCGTCGGCCTATATCGCTAATGACGGCACGCTCTCGACGCTGCGCAGCCTCTTTCCCGGTCTGATCATCTATTCGGACGAGCTGAACCACGCCTCCATGATCGAGGGCATCCGCCGCAATGGCGGGGCCAAGCGGATCTTCCGTCACAATGATCTGGCCCATCTGCGCGAGCTTCTGGCCGCCGATGATCCGGCAGCGCCCAAGCTGATTGCCTTCGAGTCGGTCTATTCGATGGATGGCGATTTCGGGCCGATCAAGGAAATCTGTGATCTGGCACAAGAGTTCAACGCGCTGACCTATCTGGACGAGGTGCATGCCGTGGGCATGTATGGCCCGCGCGGGGCAGGCTATGCCGAGGCGATCGGCGAGACCCGCATTGACATTTTCAACGGCACGCTGGGCAAGGCCTTCGGTGTGTTTGGCGGCTATATCGCGGCCTCGGCGAAAATGGTGGATGCGATCCGGTCCTATGCGCCGGGCTTCATCTTCACAACTTCGCTACCTCCGGTTGTGGCGGCAGGGGCTGCGGCGTCGATCGCTTTCCTGAAGACGGCAGAGGGGCAGGCCCTGCGTGACAAACAGCAAGAGCACGCACGTATCCTGAAAACCCGCCTTAAGGCGATGGGGCTTCCCTTCATTGACCGTGGCAGCCATATCGTTCCGGTTCATGTCGGAAATCCCAAGCATTGTAAGGCGTTGTCGGATATGCTGCTGGAAGAATTCGGCGTTTACGTCCAGCCGATCAACTATCCGACCGTGCCGCGCGGCACCGAGCGGCTGCGCTTCACGCCCTCGCCCGTGCACTCGCTCAAGGAGATCGACGGGCTGGTGCGGGCGCTGGATAGCCTCTGGTCGCGCTGTGAGCTAAATCGCGCCGAAATGGCGGGTTGACCGATAACTAGCGGTGTAAACCTCTCTAGCCTGTGATAACTTTGCGATAACCAGTTCGGAGTAAACCGAATCGGACCACTCGAGTGCGATAGGGGCAGTATAGCAATGATCGGGCGAAGGACTTCTCCTTCGACGCAGGAGGATGTCGGGCTGAGAGGCTTTGAGGACTATGATCTGCGTCTTGGCGATCTGATGCGTGGCGAGCGCGCCACGCTTTCAAAATCGCTGCTTGATGTCCAACGCGAGTTGCGCATCAGGGCGGCCTATATTGCGGCGATCGAGAGCTGCGACATTTCCGCCTTCGATGCGCCCTCTTTCATCTCCGGCTATGTGCGTTCCTACGCGCGCTATCTCAACCTCGATCCCGAATGGGCGTTCGAGAGGTTCTGCCTTGAATCGGGCTTTGTGCCGACCCACGGCATGGCCCCGCAGGCATCGGCCCCTAAAACCCAAGCTAGCTCTGCGGCAAAGCCCGTCAATGCTCTGGGCAATCCCAATGCGGTCTTTATTCCGAAAACCGACAGCCTCTGGTCGCGGATCGAGCCGCGGGCCATCGGCTCGCTGCTTGTGCTGGCGCTCTTGGCAGGCGGAATCGGGTATGGCGGCTGGTCTGTTCTGCAAGAGGTGCAGCGCGTCAACCTGACGCCGGTGGACCAGCAGCCCAATGTCGTGGCCGAGCTGGACCCGCTTTCTTCGGTCGATACCCAAGCGGCGGATCCCGTCAAAAGCGCGGATGCGGATACCGGTGGCGACAGTCTGGACCGGCTGTTCCGTCCGGCAACGCTTGACACGCCGGTGCTGATTGCCCGCGACGGGCCGATTGCCGCGATCGATCCCAATAAAACCGGCGTGCTGTCCGGCGAGACCCAGACCGCGTCTGTCGATCAGGGGCAGGCCTCGACCCCTCCCAACACCGAATCCGCCATCAATCAGGCCATCGCGCAGGCGATGGGGCAGGGACAGGCGCAGCCTGCTCCTGAAAACGCGCCGGGCAATGCGGTGCGGGTGACGGCGGCCAATGCGGCGGATGTGGAAATTCTGGCTGTGCGGCCCTCATGGGTGCGGGTGCGCGCCGCTGACGGGTCGATCCTGCTGGAAAAAGTCATGAATGCAGGCGAGCGTTTCACGCTGCCCAAACTGGCAGAGCCACCGACCCTGCGCACCGGCGAATCCGGCGCGATCTATTTTGCGGTCAATGGTGTGGCGCATGGGCCGGTGGGCGCGCGCGGGGCGGTGACCAAGAATATCACGCTCAGCCCTGATGCGCTGTCGCAACGTTTCGCCGTGGCCGATCCGCAGAAAGATGCGGCGCTGACCAGCATGTTTGCGGTGGCCGATGCAGGGCAGGTGATCGGCGAGCCGAAACCGGCCACCGAATAAACACGCCAGATAAACACGTCAGGCGATCAATCCTTCTCGACAGCCGTTGCCCTTGTGCGACGGCTGTTTTACTTTGCCCCCGACATGTCCGAAGGAGTCTCCAATGTCCCTGAACCCGGTTCGTCCGTGGCGCAGCGTCGAACGCCGCAAATCCCGTCAGATCATGGTTGGCAATGTGCCGGTCGGTGGGGATGCGCCGATTTCCGTGCAGACCATGACCAATACGGATACATCGGATGTGAAGGCCACTCTGGACCAGATTATCCGCGCCGCCGATGTGGGCGCCGATATCGTGCGGGTGTCCACCCCCGATCAGGCCTCGACGCAGGCCCTGCGCGAGATCTGCCGCGAAAGCCCCGTGCCGATCGTGGCAGATATCCATTTCCACTATAAACGCGCCATCGAGGCCGCCGAAGCCGGTGCCGCCTGCCTGCGGATCAATCCGGGCAATATCGGCGATGCTTCGCGTGTGAAAGAGGTGGTGAAGGCCGCCAAGGATCATGGCTGTTCCATCCGCATTGGCGTGAATGCGGGGTCTTTGGAAAAGCACCTGCTTGAGAAATATGGCGAGCCTTGCCCCGATGCGATGGTGGAATCCGGTCTGGACCATATCAAGCTGTTGCAGGACAACGACTTCCACGAGTTCAAGATTTCCTGCAAGGCCTCGGATGTCTTCCTGTCGGCGGCGGCCTATCAGGCGCTGGCCGAGGTCACCGATGCCCCGATCCACCTTGGCATCACCGAAGCGGGCGGGTTGACCGCAGGCACGGTGAAATCGGCCATCGGTCTGGGCAACCTTCTGTGGATGGGCATTGGCGACACGCTGCGCGTCAGCCTGTCGGCAGATCCGGTCGAAGAGGTCAAAGTCGGCTTCGAGATCCTGAAGTCCCTCGGCCTGCGCACCCGTGGCGTGCAGATCATTTCCTGCCCCTCCTGCGCGCGTCAGGGTTTTAACGTGATCAAGACCGTCGAAACGCTGGAAAAGCGGCTTGAACATATCAAGACGCCGATGTCGCTGTCGATCATCGGCTGCGTGGTGAATGGTCCTGGCGAGGCGCTGATGACCGATCTGGGCTTTACCGGCGGCGGGGCGGGGTCGGGCATGATCTATATGGCGGGCAAGCAAAGCCACAAGATGTCCAATGACCAGATGATCGACCATATCGTTGAGCTGGTCGAGGAACGGGCCGAGAAGCTTGAAGCCGAGAAAAGCGCGGAAGAAAGCACCGCTGCGGAATAAGGGAAGGGGGCGCGCAAGGCGCCCTTTTTCATAAGCCCCGTTTCGTTACAGGGCCCGTTTCAAAGCCAGAAATAGGTTACGACCAGCAGAGCGGCGGCCAGCCCCAGTGCAACCAGCGTGAAGCGGCGATTGAGATCGAAGGGGATGCGGGCGGCAGGCACGGCAAGCTGGCGTCCGGTGATGATCGACATGGCCGAGATTGGCGAGGCCGAAATTGCCAGCGCCCAAGCAAGGCACAGGCTCAGCCCCAGTGCCAGCGGATGGGCCGCGCCAATCGGGCCTGCGCCCAGCAACTGCGCGATCATCACGACAACCACCGAATGCGGGATCAGCAGCGCCGCCGCCAGCGGCACCAAAAACAGGCAGCCCAAGATCGGCACAAGCGCGGGAACACCCTCACCGCCAAGGCCCGCCCCCCACCCCAGAAGCGCAAAGCCGACCGTGACCCCCGCGCCGATCACCGCCGCCGCCAGAAAGATCGTGGCTTCATTGGCCATAGAGGCCGAGGCCTTGCCCAGACCGCCCAACGGGTCGCTGTTTTTCATCGCGGCGCGGATCTCGGGTTCGACAAATGGCCAGCTCCATGACAGGATCGGCAGCACCACGCAGGCCGCCACCAGGAAGCTGATCTCCAGCAAACGGTGCAGGACCAACGTCACGATGATCAGGCCCAGCACCACCGACAAGATAACCGCCAGCGCCCGCCCGCCTGCAAGATCGGTGCTCCGGTCTGGATCGGGGCTGTGATCGGCCGCCGTTTCTTTACGCAAAGCCCAGAGCGTGCCGCATGTGATCACAAAGGCCGACGCCAGCGCCAGAAGCAGGAACGCCACGGGATCGAGCGTCGGAATGGCCGTGGTGACAATGGCAAAGCCGACGCCAATCGGGTTCCAGATGGTCGACAGAACCGTGCCGCGCAAGGCACATAGGGTCATCACGCGGGTATTGATCGGCGGACGCCCCTGTTCTGTGGCATGGCGCGCGTGGTTTTCCGCGATATCGGACATCATTCCGATCGTGCCGATATTGAACAGTACCGAAAGACCCTGCGCCCCAAAGGTCACCGCACCGGCCCGCCGGTTGGCCGAGGCGGCAAACAGCCGCGCCGCCGCCTGTGCGACAAGGCGCGAGGCCCTAACAGGCGCGCGGATCAACCCGAGCGAGGTCAGAAAGGCCGAAAACGCGGTGCCTTGGAACAGGGCGGTCTGCATATGCGGCAGCGCCTCGGGCCGGAGCAGCGCAATGGCCAAGGCCACCAGCACGGAAAGCAGCGCGAAAATCTGCGCCATACGCTGCACCGAGCCAAGCCGCAAAAGGGCCAGCACCACAGCGGCAGCCGCGGCCAGCCATGTCAGGGCACCAAACCCGGCCCAGATATGCGCACCAATCTGGCCGGTGACCAGACCGGCGATCATCACCACCGCCAGAATGCCGCAAAGACGGTCGAGATGCAGCCCGTAGGCGGAAGATGTAAAGAGCATAAAAATCCGGTGCGTTTTGCGTTTGTACCGTTATGCCAGCCTCTGCCACAGGGACAATCGTTGCAAATTGCATAGCTCCCTGCACCCTGACGCAAGGCTCGGACCGGGGCTCGCTCTGGGGCTAGGGCTGGGGAGCTTCGGCTTGCGGCCCCAAAGACGGCAGATTGGGACGGCTGCCGCTGATCAGGGTCAGCAGATCGGTGGCTGTGGCGATGGCATTGGCGCGTGGCGGAACGGCCACATAAACGGGCTCCCAGTCAGGGTCGAATTTCTGCTTGAAATCCCGAAGCCCCTCGAAATTGTAGAAATGCCCGCCATGACGGTAGATAAAGGCACCAAGCTGGCTGCTCAGCCGCGCGCCACGACGGTTTTCCAGCCCCGAAAGCGGCGCATTGCCCAAGCTGAAGCTCTGGTAGCCAAGCGCCTTGAAATGCAGCAGAAGCTCGGTGAACAGGAATTCCATCACCCCCGAAGCGCGTTCGGGAAGATGGCGCATCAGGTCAATGGTGGCGCGGCTCTGCGTCTGCGTGGTCCACAGATTGGCAAAGGCCACGATGGCGTCGTGTTTGTAGATCAGCGCAACGGGCGTCTGTTGCAGATAGGCCTCGCTGAAATAGCCGACGGAAAAGCCTTTTTCGGCACCGGCTTTAACCGCAAGCCACGCCTGTGAAATCTGCCGCAGCTCTTGCAAAAGCGCGGCACTATGCGGCGGCTGGACGACCTCCATGCGCAGACCGTCGCGCAGGGCGCGGGCATGGGTGGTGCGCAGGCGCTTGCGCGCGCTGCCTTCAAGGCTGAACCTGTCAAGCGGCACCACCGCCTCTTCTCCCAGCTTGTGCAGGGCCAGCCCCATATCGATCCACAGATGCGCCGAGGTGGCGGGCACGTCGTAGAAAAGAGGGCGGGCTCCGGCGGCTTGGGCGGCATCATGGAACGACCAGACCAGCCCCGAGGCCTCTTGCCTGTCCCCCACCGGCTCATGCAAGGCCACCCAGCTTCCGCCCTGAATGCGATACATCAGGAAGCTGTTGCCGCTTGGCGAGAACAGCAGCGCCTTATCGCCACTCAGGGCGATATTGGCCTTCGGGTCATCCTGCCGCGCGATAATGGCTGCGGCGCGCTGCATTTCCTCGGCACTTGCGGGGGCGGCATGCAGATTGCCCGGACGCAGGGCATAGCGCAGCAAAAGCAGGGTCATCACCAGAAAGCCCACCAAGGCCGCGCGCAAGGCACGGGGGGCGGCCTTATCGGTGGCGAATTGCCACCACAGGTCGCTGTTATAGGGCACCGCCTTATGCACAAAGAACAGGGTCGCCAGAATGGTCAGGGCAAGGCAGACCATCAGCATGAACCAGCGCAGCCCCAGCACATTGCGGGTCAGGCGGGTCATCCGGTAGAATTCACCACGCGCCGATTGCAGGATCAGCGAAGCGACCAGCAGCATAAGCGCGGTCGGATAGTCGAACCCATGTGCCAGACTGGCCACCATGCCAACCGCCAATGCGACCTGTGTCAGCCACCATGCGCCCGAAACCCGCCGCAACAGCCCATGCGCCAGCACGACAAGGCAAGCCCCGATGGCGCTTGACACCAAGGCCCCGCTTTCCAGAAACACCAGCGGCACGACATCACTGAGGCCATCGGCCATCGGGGCGGATGGCGGCAGCAGCGGCAGGATCATCAGCGCCGCCCCAAGGACGAAGGTCATGGCCGACATTGCCAGAGGGGCCAATGCGCTGATCGCCTGAAACGCGGGGGCCAGCAGATCGGCGCGGCCCGCAATCATCTTGCGGCTGGCCAGACGCACTTCCCCCAATGCCATCAGGATCATGGCAAGCGCGAATGGCAGGATATAATAGATCAGGCGGTACAGCAGCAAACCGGCGGCAATTTCCTGCGCGGGCACATTATGCGGCAGGGCCGCCACGATGATCGTCTCGAAGACCCCGACCCCGCCGGGCACATGCGACAGCACCCCCGCCATCACGGCCGCCGAGAAGACCGCAAGGAAGGTGGCGAACCCCAGCTGGTCGGCGGGCAGCAGGATATAGAGCGTCGCAGCCGACAGGATCGTTTCGGCCGCGGTAAAGAAGAACTGCCCGACAGACAGCGCCGGTCCCGGCATCTGCAACGAGATGCCGCGCAGGGTCAGGCTGGATTTACGGATGGACATCACCGCCAGCACGCCACAGCTTAGCACGACAATTCCGATCGCGGCCCAGCGGATCAGATGCGGCGATACCGAAATCACCGCCCCCAGCGCATGGGGGTGCCATGCCAGCGCGCCAAGCCCGATCAGCGTGGCTCCGATACCGAACGACAACGAGCAGAAAAGGGAGATCCCCGCAATATCAAAGGCGGAAAGCCCCATCGCCGAATAGATACGATAGCGCACGGCACCGCCGGTCACCGGTCCGGCCCCGACCGTATTGCCGATGGAATATCCGAGAAAACTGCCGGTCAGCACCACCGCCAGCGGCAGCTTCTTGCCGATGAACCGCAGGGCCGACCAGTCATAGCCCGCCAGCGCCGCATAGCCGCCACAGGTGCAAAGCACGGCCAGCACGACATCATGAAACGGCGTTGCACGGATCAGCCGGACGACCTCGACCATACTGACATGGGCCATCAGCCGATACAGGGCAAAAGCCCCGAGGCCGAATAGCACTGCGGTAACAAGATACGGGACCGCCCCGCGCAGCCTAGTTGAGATCATAGGCCTATGCCTTCAGATAGTGTGTCGCCAAATTTTATTGGCACGAAATCTTGTCCGGGATCAATGCCGGAGTTGGTTTGACTTTTGTTACATAACCACGGTTATCGCATTTTTATTCGGCAACCGCCGCAAGGGATCTTACCGCGCCTGTGTCAGCCGCGCGACCTCGACCAAGGCCGTATGGGCGCTGCAACCCTGCCCAAGTTTCGAGGTGCCGACATCTTTCGTCAGCACATTCGGATTGCCATCGGCATCGGCGGCACTGCCGGGGTCGCCATGCCACGCTCCGGTCGGCAAAGCGGTGACACCGCGCAGGATATCCGGCGTCACCCGTGCCCGCGCATGGCAGGCACCGCGGCTGTTGAAAACGCGCACCAGATCCCGATCGGCAATCCCGCGTGCCGCGGCATCCTCGGGATGGATCATCAACGCCACGGGGCGCGCGTCCTCGCTATCGGCCAGCGCGCATTCCAACTGGCTGTGCAGCTTGTCACCGGGCTGCGGCGACACAAGATGCAGGGGCGTCTGCGCTGTTGCCGTGCCCAGCCATTCCGAGGGAGGAAGCCAGACCGGATGACCGGGGCAATCGGCATAACCGAAGCCCTCGATCGTGTCCGAGAAAATCTCGATCCTGCCCGAGGGCGTCCCCAAGGGGCTGGCCTCGGGATCGGCGCGGAAACGGGCGAAAAACGTTGTGTCCGGCCCCTCGGTCGCAAGAGGCAGACGCACCCAGTTGCGGGCTTTCAACGTGGCCAGATCGGGCAGATCCAGACCTTGCGCCTGTGCCGTCTGGTGGAACTCCGCATACAGATCGGCAATCCATGCCGCCGCCATGCGCCCCTCGCTGAAACGTTCTGCCGCCCCAAGCCGTTCTGCCAGCCCGCAGAAAATCGCGTAATCATCGCGTGCCTCACCCACCGCCGGAATAAGCTGGGGCATGTAGAACAGGTAGTCATCCATTGACGAGCGCCCGATATCCTCGCGCTCGTAGGGGGTCGTTGCCGGAAACACGATATCGGCGCGCTTGGCCGTAGCGGTCCACCAAGGTTCGTTCACGATAATGGTTTCGGGGCGCTGCCATGCCTCGTGCAAGGCGTTCAGATCCTGATGATGGTGATAGGGATTTCCTCCCGCCCAGTAGATCAGCCGGATATCGGGATAGCAGGGCTGCTGGCCGTTAAAGTCATAGCGCGCCCCCGGAAAACGCAGCATATCGGCCATGCGCGCCACCGGAATGACGGTTTTCACCGGATTGTCCAGCTGCGGCAGGGTCATACCCTGCAGCGCCCGAAACGATTTCCCGACCCCGCCAATCGCGCCGTACCCATAGCCGACCCCACCACCGGGCAGGCCGATCTGGCCCAGCATCGCGGCCAGCACGGCGGACATCCAATAGGGCTGCTCGCCATGTTCCCCGCGTTGCAGCGACCATGCCACGGTGATCAACGTGCGGGTGCGGGCCATGCGCCGCGCCAAAATCCGGATCTGCTGCGGATCGGCCCCGCACAGCACCGCCGCCCATTCGGGGTCTTTCGGGCAGCCGTCGCTTTCGCCCATAAGATAGGACCGGAAGCGGTCGAACCCCGTGCAGTAGCGGGCCAGAAACGCCTCGTCCGCCAGCCCTTCCTGCACCAGCACATAGGCCAGTGCCAGCATAAGCGCGGTGTCCGATCCGGGACGGAGCGCCAGCCAGTCGCAGCCCTCGGGGGCATCGCCGCGCTGCGGCCCGATATTGAGGCAATAGATCCCCTTGGCGCGGAACCGCTCCAGCCAGCTTGCGGTGTCGTGCCGGGTGATGCCCCCCATGCTGACCTGCGCATTCTTGGAATTTATCCCGCCAAACATCACCAGCGTTTCGGTGTGATCATGCAGGGTCTGCCAGCTTTGCTGATGCTGGTAGAGCAGGCTGATGAAATCGGTGCCGAAGACATGCGGCATGATCGATTGCGCGCAGCCCGTGGAGTAGCTGCCGAACGAGGCCACATAGCCGCCGATACTATTGAGGAAACGGTGCACCTGACTTTGTGCATGGTGGAAACGGCCCGCCGAACTCCAGCCATAGGAGCCGCCAAAGATCGCCTCGTTCCCGTAGGTCTTGCGAATGCGGTCGATGTCCTGCGCGGCAATGTCCAGCGCCTCGTCCCAAGGCAGTTCGACAAAACTGTCCTCGCCGCGCCGGCCCTGCCGCCCGTTCAGCCAGCCCTTGCGGATGGACGGGCGGGCGATCCGGCTGTCGTGATGCACTGCGGCAGGCACGGCGGCAGGAATGGCCGACGGGGCAGGATCTTCGGAGAACGGACGGGCAGAGAGAATGCGCCCGCCCTCCGTTTCAACCTCGAAGGCCCCCCAATGGCTGGAGGTGACCCTGATCTGCCGTTTTCCGTCTTGCGTCATGATCTTGTGACCCCTGCCCGATCCGCTTTGGCCGCAGGATGGGCCGATCCGTGTCAAAGGTCCAGTACCGCCTTATGGGCACCTTCCCCGTTGACGGCATCCGCAATCCGGTGACGGGTCGTATGCGGTGACGGGCCCCAATAAAGCGGCAGGCATGCGGCAAGCCCCGCGCTCAATCGCCATAGACGATCATCGAGATGAATTTGACCCTGTCACAGCGCAATTCGGCCGGACCATGTTCGACCTCGCCCGAAAAGGTCAGCGCATCGCCTGCGGTCAGGGTAAAACGCTGCGTGCCGAACTGGTAATCCATCTCCCCCTCAAGCATATAGATGAACTCCGTGCCCGGATGGGCAAAGCGGGGATAGCTCTCGCTGTCCTTGTCCATCTCGATGAGGAACGGCTCGAAAGATTTCTGCGGCCCGCGATTATAGGAAAGCAGCCGGTAGGTATGGCCATGTCGGGTGCCGCTGCGCACGACCTCCAGCTGGTCGGCGGCACGGATCAGCTGTGCCGCGCCCTTCTTGTTCTCGACCTCGGCAAACAGCATGGCAATCGACTGGCCCAACGCGCCGCAGATCCGCTCGAGCGCATCAAGGCTGGCACTGGCCTGACCGTTCTCGATCCGGCTCAGCATGGCCGCCGACATTTCGGCCCCCGCTGCCACATCCGCCAGCGTCAGCTTCAGCGCCAGACGTTTGCGCCGGATGGCCGTGCCGATGCGCTGGTCGATCGGCACATGCGCCTGAGCGGTCAGATGGTCCGGGGCGGGGTCGACAGACGCAGGCGCGCGCGTCTTGGCGGATTTCGGCATCGGGATGTCCTACAGGGTCGCTTGGTAGAACTTTGGCGCATCGGTGTGGAAATGGAAAGCCTCCGGCCGCTTTACGCCAGAAAGGCCATATCGAACGGGGCCACGTCAGACGTGGCCCCGCGACACTCGTACTCAGGGCACTCACATAGGATGTGTCGATGCGGCCTTATAGGCATGACGCTCGTGGCGCCAGCCAAGGATGACGGCAATCAACACGCAAAGGTAGGTCGCAACCAGCCACGGCATCTCTGTGCTGCCATAGCCTGCAAAGATCGGGCCGGTCACACCGTCCCAGGATTTTGCAACAAAGGGGGCTTCCATAGGCTATCTCCCGTTGGGAAAGGTTATTCGGCGGGCGAAACCGCGCCATGCAGCGCTTCGGGATAGGCCTCGACCGGCACTTTGGTCTTGTCCAGACCGGTGATTTCGGCTTCGGCAGGCACACGGAGCTGGCCCATGATTTTCAGCAACCACGACACCCCATAGCCCGGCACAAAGCCAAGAAGCGCCATGACCACCGCCCCGACCAACTGGCCGGTGAAGCTGGTTTCAATGACATCCGGTCCGGAGAGCGCCGGATAGCCCTGTGCGGCAAGCCCCACGGCAAGAAGCCCCCACATGCCCAGACAGCCATGCAACGCGAAGGCGCCCACCGCATCGTCAATGCCGCGCCGTTCGACGAAAGACGCGATGAACGGCATCGCCACCGCACCGGCAAACCCGATCACGAAGGCCATCGGCGGATACCACAGGTCGATCCCCGCCGCGCAGGAGATGATCCCGCCAAGCGCGCCCGACATCATCCAGAACGGATCACGGGTGATCATCCAGGCCCCGATAATGCCGCCGGCCATGCCCATCAGCGTGTTGAAGGTCATCCCCGAAAGGGTCATCGGCGTGCCATAGATCGACGCCGCCTGCGTCACCGACCACGACCACGATTCCCCCGGCACGATCACACAGCCCATCAGGAAGCCCCAGAAGCCCGCGATAATCAGCATCAGGCCGATCAGCGTCATCGGCATCGAATGGCCGGGAATGGCATTGGCCGAGCCGTCGGGGTTGAACTTGCCGATCCGCGGACCGAGATTCATCGTCACCCCCAAGGTGAAGAACCCCGCGATCATATGCACGACGCCTGCGGCTCCGAAATCGTGATAGCCGAATTTGGTCACCAGCCAGCCATCCGCATGCCAGCCCCAAGCGGCGGCCAGGATCCACACGAAAGCGCCCAGAATGGTGGCCAGAACGACAAACCCCGTCAGGCGGATCCGTTCGATCAGTGCCCCCGACAGGATCGAGGCGGTGGTGGCCGCAAACAGCACGAAGGCGCCCCAGAACACGCCCGAGGACCGGTCGTCGAGATTGGGCCCCATATTGGGCGACCACGGCGCGGCCACCTCGTTGGCATAGGCCAGACCGGATGCGCCGGTCGGCCCCGCCGAAAGGTCGAGACCCGTCGGGAACGCCCAATAGACCCACCAGCCGATGAAATAGAAAAACGGCACGATCAGCGCGAAGGCCAGAATGTTCTTGATCCCAGAGGCCAGCGCGTTTTTAGACCGCGATGCCCCCATCTCGTAGGCCAGAAATCCCGCATGGATCAGCACCATCAGCGGGATCGTCAGAAAATAGAATGTCTCGGAGAAGGTGGTGCCGGTTCCGTCGGCCTTTGCCTTCAACTCGGCAACAGTTGCCGCCAGATTTGCTAGGTCCTGTTCCACGTCCAAAGCTCCCTGTTTGTGTGGAAGTAGTCTTGGGGAAGTCTTCTTGGGCCGGTGCGGGACCGGCCATGTCTAGGCATAGCGGGTAATTTGCATATGACGCAAATAACTTGCCTATTTTGCAAAAAATACATTGGTCGCATGAAAATTCAGCGCCAAATCCCCGCCCTTGCCGGAATCTGCCGCACCCCGTGCGGGGGATGTCCATGCGCGCCGCTACTCGCGCTACTACTCGGGCGGATTGGCCCGCGGCGGAATTTCGGCTAGAGCTGTCACAGACCGCACGGAGACCCGCTTATGACCATATTTGTTGATGCCGATGCCTGCCCCGTGAAAGCCGAGGTGGAACGGGTGGGCACGCGCCATAAGGTGCCGATGAAGATCGTCTCGAATGGTGGCATCCGGCCATCGCAAAACCCGTTGGTGGACACGATCATGGTGGATGCCGGCCCTGATGTGGCCGACAAATGGATCGCCGAACGTGCGGCGGCGGGCGATATCGTCATCACCAATGATATTCCGCTGGCGGCGAAATGCGTGGCCGCAGGGGCGCAGGTGTTGCGCCATGATGGCGATGCCCTGACCGAGAACAATGTCGGGCAGGCGCTGGCGATGCGCGACCTGATGACCGATATGCGTGCCGCCGACCCGTTCTTGCAGGGCCGCAACAAAGGCTTCACCAAAGCCGATCGGTCCCGCTTTCTGGACGCGCTGGAACGGGCCGTGCGCAAGGCGCGCGCCTAGGCGGCCTCAGGCCAATGCCGCCGGTCCGGCTGTGTTGGCCGTTTGCTACAGCCCCCCCCCCTGTCACCCCAACCCGAAAGAGGCGCGATGTTTTCCTGGTTCGAGCGGCGTATCGATCCCTATCCGGCAGAGCTGCCGCAGATGCCACCCGAAAGGTTCTGGCCCTTCATGCGCCATTACAGTCGTGGTGCCCTGCCTTGGCTGGCGCTGTTGGGGGTGACCTCCGGCGCGATCGCCTTGGTGGAGGTCTCGCTTTATGGCTGGCTGGGGGATCTGGTGGACCGGCTGGCCGACACCCCGCGCGAGACGTTCTGGGCCGAGAATTGGGCACGGCTGGCCCTGATGGCGCTGGGGCTGTTGGTGCTTTTGCCGGGGCTGAACCTGCTGGGCGGTCTGCTGATGCACCAGACCCTGCTGGGGAACTTCCCCCAAAGGGTGCGCTGGCTGGCCTATCGCTATCTGCTGCGCCAGTCGGTCGGGTATTTTCAGGATGAGTTCGCAGGCCGCATCGCGCAGCGCCTGATGCAGACAGCCCTTGGCGTGCGCGAAGTGGCGATGAAGCTGATGGATGTGGGCAGCTATGTCGTCATCTATTTCCTCGGCGCTTTGGCGCTGGCCGCCCATCAGGACTGGCGGCTGGCCCTGCCCTTTGCGCTCTGGGCGCTGGGATACGCCCTCATGCTGTCGAGGATCGTGCCGCGTCTGGGGCGTGTGGCACAGCAACAGGCCGATGCACGTGCGGCCATGACAGGGCGCATGGTCGACAGCTATACCAATATCGCCACCGTCAAGCTGTTTTCCCATTCCGACCGCGAAGAGCGCTGGATGCGGGAGGGAATGAACGGCTTCCTCGACACGGTTTACCGTCAGATGCGGCTGGCACAGGTTCAGGATATCACCCTCAGCCTGCTGAATGTCTGGCTGGTGGCCTCGGTCACGGGGGTGGGGCTCTGGCTCTGGACCGAGGGCACACTGGCCGTGGGCGCAGTCGCGATTGCGGTGCCGCTGGCGCTGCGGCTCAATAATATGGCCCATTGGATCATGTGGGAATTCTCGGCCCTCTTCGAGAATATCGGCACCGTGCGCGACGGGATCTCCAGCCTTGCGCTGCCGCGCGCGGTGCAGGACAGGCCGGATGCCAAGCCGCTGCAGGTCACCGCAGGGGCCGTACAGTTTGATCATGTGACCTTCCGCTACGGGCAGGACGCAGGGGGGCAGAACGCAGGGGAACAGGAGGACAGGGCGCGCCCGCTGGCGGTGCTGGACGACCTGGACCTGACCATCCGCGCGGGCGAGAAAGTCGGGCTGGTGGGACGGTCCGGTGCGGGCAAATCCACGCTGATCAACCTGCTTTTGCGTTTTCATGATATCTCCGAGGGGCGGATCACCATTGACGGGCAGGATGTGGCACAGGTGACGCAAGAAAGCCTGCGCGCCGCAATCGGGGTGGTCACGCAGGACAGCACTCTCCTGCATCGCTCGGTGCGCGAGAATGTCACCTATGGCAGGCCCGACGCCTCCGAAGAGGACATCGCCCACGCTTTGCGAATGGCCGAGGCCGATCGTTTCGTGCCGCGCCTGTCGGATGCGCAGGGGCGCAAGGGGCTTGCGGCCCATGTGGGGGAACGCGGCGTGAAACTGTCCGGCGGCCAGCGCCAGCGCATTGCCATTGCACGGGTCGCCTTGAAGGACGCGCCGATCCTGATCCTTGACGAGGCCACCAGCGCGCTGGACAGCGAGGTGGAAGCCGCGATCCAGTCCCGTCTGGATCTGTTGATGCAGGGCAAGACGGTGATCGCGATTGCCCATCGGCTATCGACCATCGCTGCGATGGACCGGCTTGTGGTCATGGATCAGGGGCGCATTGTGGAACAGGGCAGCCATGCCGATCTATTGGCGCGGAACGGTCTTTATGCCCGTCTCTGGGCGCGGCAATCGGGCGGGTTTCTGGCCAGCGGGATGTGATCGGGCCACCCGATCCCGGCACGCCCCAGCCAAAGGTAGCCCTTCTTCGGGCTTGCCTCACCGGATTCTTTTGTTATGTTATACTATAACGTAAAATCCGAGGCTATTATGACCCATGATCTGCTGGACCGCCTGAGCACCGAAGACCCAGAGGCCCGTTATCTGGCACAAGGCATCTTGCAGGGCAGCACCGCGAACGTGCTGCGCAGCCTCAAGGCGCCGGGGGTCGGGGCCAGCCTCTGGCAGCGTCGCCTGCCGGCGGGTCTGCTGGACTGGCTGGACCACCTGCCGGCCGCGCGCCTGCCCGCCCTGCGCGCCGAATGTCTTGCGCTGCGCGATGTGACGCGGGTGCTGGAGCGCAGCTTTGCCGACGCCCGCACGCCGGACGGGCCGGAACGACGCGCGTTTCAGGCGGATATCGAATATCTGGTGGGGGTGTTTGTCGATATTTTCCCCGTCACACGGCTGAACCTGCGCCTTGATGTCATCGAAAACGACGCCTGCCGCCGGTTTCATATCGACCGGTTACAAGCGCGGATGCTGTGCACCTATCGCGGCGAGGCAACGCAATTCGCGCTGGCGTCCGGCACGCAAGGGACCGCCACCGACATCATGGCCCAGCTTGGCACGGGCGATGTCGGGCTGATGCGCGGCACGCTCTGGCCCGGACAGGAAGGCTCCGGCGTCTTGCACCGCTCCCCACCGATTTCCGGCACGGGCCAGACGCGGCTTTTGCTGGTCATCGACCCTTGGGAAGAACGCCCCACCCGGTTCCACTGAGGTCACACAGCCCCACGGCGGGGAGATCAAGGGTCGGGGCGTCAGGCCCCGATCACCAAGGCATCCGACGGGTGGAGCGCAAGGCTGACCCGCTCGCCCACCTGAGGCGGGGCCGCGCGGGTGGTATTGAACAGATCCACCGCCAGCACCTCGCCGCCCAGATCGACGCGCAACCGAATGACCGATCCCAGAAAATCCACATCCAGAATGGTGCCTGCCAGCGCGGCCTCGCCCGCATTGAAATCGGCCGGTCCCACACGCAGCATCTCGGGGCGCAGCCCCAGCGTCACCTCGGAGCCCGTTACCTCGCGGTAGAGCCAGATCTCGTTCCCGCCGATTTTCACATGACCCGACGGCCCGTCGATCACCTGCGCCTGCACGGTGGTCAGCGTGCCCACAAAGCCCGCCACAAAGCGGGTGGCGGGGGTGTTGTAGATCTCGAAGGGCGTGCCGATCTGGTCGGCGATGCCCTGATGCATGACCACGATCCGGTCCGACATCGACAGCGCCTCTTCCTGATCATGGGTCACGAAAATGGTGGTGATGCCCAGCTCTTTCTGGATGGCGCGGATCTCGTTGCGCAGGGACACCCGCACCTTGGCATCAAGCGCCGAAAGCGGTTCATCCAGCAACAGGACCTGCGGCTTGGGCGCCAGGGCCCGCGCCAAAGCCACCCGCTGCTGTTGGCCGCCAGAAAGCTGGTAGGGATAGCGCTCGCCCATTTCGGGCAGGCCGATAAGCGAAAGCATCTCGGCCACGCGCGGCGCGATCTCGCGGGCGGGCACGCCCTGCACCTTCAGGCCAAAGCCCACATTCTGCGCCACCGTCAGGTTGGGAAACAGCGCATAGGCCTGAAACACCATGCCGATATTGCGCTGGTTGGGCTTGAGAGACGACACCTCGCGCCCGTCGATGGTGATCGAACCCGCCGAGGGCGTTTCAAACCCCGCAACCATGCGCAAGACGGTCGTCTTGCCACAGCCCGAAGGCCCGAGAAGCGAGATGAACTCGCCCTTCTCGATATCGAGATTGAAGTCTTTGACGACGCGGGTCGCGCCGAAGCTTTTCTCCAGATGGGAAATCGTCAGGAAACTCATCGACCCGCCTTGGTATGGTTTGTGAAACGTGTGACCAGCTGGATCAGCCCCATGCAGGCCCAAGTGATGACAAAGGCGATGGTCGCCAATGCAAAGGGCTCATAGGCTTTATTGGCGCCCATAAGCTGCAGATAGGGCCCGAAGGCCGGACGGTTCAGAAGAGCCGCCATCGTGAACTCGCCCATGACAATGGCGAAGGTCACAAACGAGCCCGAGAGCACCGCCACCAGCACATTGGGCAGGATGATCTGCCCGATGATGCGCACCCAGCCCGCGCCAAGCGATTGCGCGGCCTCGGTCAGCGTGGCCACATCGATGCTGCGCAGCCCCGTATCGACGGCGCGGTACATATAGGGCAGCGACAGCGTGGCATAGCCCATGACCAGAAGGAAATTGGTGCCCAAAGTGGTGCCGGTCAGCGGCAGCCAGCTTGATGTATTATAAAGCCGGATATAGCCGAACACGGTGACGATTGCCGGAATAACCAGCGGCATCAATGTGATGAACTCGATCAGCGGGCGCAGGCGCGGCAGTTTGAGCTGCACCCAGAACGCCGTGGGCACCACCAGCAGGATGCCGAAGAGGATGGTCAGAAGCGCCATCAGCACCGAATAGCTGAAGGTCTGGCGGAATTGCGGGTCCGAGAGCACGGCGGCATAGGCGTCGAAACTATAGACGCCGCGCCGCATCGAGAGCGAGAACTCGACCATCCCCCAGAGCGGCAGGATAAAGTAGAGAAGGCCGAGGATCATAATGGCCCATGAGGCTGCCTTGGTCATTTGAGCCACCTCTCGGAACGCATGCGCAGCACGATATAGATCACATTGGCCAGCCCCGTGACGAGGATCATCCCGAAGGCCATCGCATAGCCCAAATGCGGGTCGCCCAGCACATCGCCACGGATCTGCGCGAAGAGCATGATCGGCACGATATTGAGCGAGGAGCCGGTGAGCGCGATGGCGGTGGCCACAGCCCCAAAGGCATTGGCAAAGAGCAGCGCGAAAGTGCCAAGGATCGTCGGGAAGAGGATCGGCAGCGCCACGATGCGCCAGTATTGCGCCCCTGTCGCGCCAAGGCAGGAAGCCGCCTCGCGCCATTCGCGTTTCAGGCCATCAAGGGCGGGGGTAATGATCAGGATCATCAGCGGGATCTGAAAGAAGAGATAGGTAATCGTCAGGCCCCAGAAGCTGAGGATGTTGAACCCCATCGCGCGCAGATTGATGCCGAATTCATGGCGCAGGAACATGGTCACAAGGCCCAGCGGCCCGAGAGTAGCCAGAAAGGCGAAAGCCAGCGGCACACCGGCAAAGTTCGAGGCCACGCCCGAGAAGGTCAGAAGCGGCGCGCGGATCGCCTTGGGCAAGCCACCCAGCACCATCCCCGCCGCCATCAGGAAGCCCACCAGACAGCCGATGCCCGAGGAGGCCAGCGAGATCTTGATCGAGATCCAGTAGGAGTTGAGGATTGTGGGCGTAAACAGCCCCGCAAGGTTTGACAGGGTGAAGCTGCCATCGGGCCGCTGGAAGGCACCGATGACGATCTTCATCGTCGGCAGGGCCAGAAACAGCACGATAAAGGCGATAAAGGGCAAAAGCCCCAGCCATGTCAGGCGGATCCGGCGTTTGGCAGGAGAGTGGTCGGCCACAGGTTTTCCGATTTCGAAACAGGTGGATGCCCCCGCGCTACAGGTACAGGGGCATCACAGATCAATGCTTACTGGACGTTGGAGCCAACGACGCTATCCCAGCCGCCCACCACGGCGTCCTTATTGCCCGCCTGTTCGTCAAGGGTCGGGAAATAGGCCTTTTCATAGGCTTCTGCGGGGGGCAGCGCATCCAGAAGCTCTTGCGGCACCTTGCCCGCCTTCGACATCGCGTTGAAGCGCGCGGGGTGGCAATAGCCCTTCAGCCAGAGGTTCTGCCCCTCGTCCGAATAAAGATATTCCATCCAGAGCTTGGCGGCATTCGGGTGCGGTGCATGGGCCGAAATCCCCTGCACATAAACGCCCGCCAGAACGCCCGATTTCGGCACCACAACATCAACCGGCGGGTTGCCGTTGAGCGTGTCGCGCGCAGCGAGGGCGTTATAGTCCCACATGATGGTGATCGGGGTTGCCCCCTGTGCCAGCGTGCCCGCCTTGCCGATAACGGGGACGAAATTGCCCGCCTCGTTCATCTTCTTGAAGAACTCGAGCCCCTTCTCGCCCGCGTCCTTACCGGCAGCACCGCCCTCGGCCATACCGGCCGCCAGAACCGACAGGATCGCCTGGTTCGAGGCACGCGGGTCACCCGCCAACGCCACCGAGCCCGCATAATCGGAGTTCAGCAGATCGGACCAGTCCTCGGGGTTGGTGTCGATGAGGTCCTTGTTGATCATGAAGGACATGACGCCGTAGTAATCGCCATACCAGTAGCCGTCGGCATCCTTGATCGTGTCGGGGATCTCGTCCCAGGTCGAGACCTTATAGGGCTGCAACAGCCCCTCGTCCTTGGCCTGCGGACCAAAAGACAGCCCCACATCCAGCACATCGGGGGCCTGCGGGCCGGTATTGCCCTTATTGGCGCGCACAGCTTCCAGCTCGTCCGCAGAGCCCGCATCGGGGTTCAGCTCGTTCACTTCAATTTCGGGATATTTCGCCTTGAAGCCCGCAATCACGTCACCATAGCCACACCAGCTATGCGGCAGGGCGATGGTGGTCAGCATACCTTCTTTCTTGGCGGCAGCTTCCAGCTCGGTCAGGTCCTGCGCATGGACCAGCGCGGTGCTGGCCAGCAGGGTTGCCGCAAACATTGCGGACTTTTGCATCACTCGTTTCAAAGTCGTTCTCCCCGAAGTCGGTCGTGGCGTGGGTTTGCCCCCGCCGCGTTTAAGCGCCGTTTTTGACGTCTAGATGACAGTTCTTATCCCTGCACGCTGCCACGGATAACAAATAACGAGAAAGAGAAGATTGTCCCTTTTCTACGAGAAGTTAGGCATTCTTTCGCAGGCAGGGGAAGACTGCCCAAGATTTGATCGCTGTTCAATGCCAAGCTGGCGGGCTACGGACATAAAAAAGCGGGCCATTGGCCCGCTCTCGTGGTTGTGATAGAGCCGCCGTCAGCCTTCGGCTTTTTCATAGGCGTTGATGATCTTCGCGACCAAGTGATGGCGCACCACATCCTTCGAGGTGAAGTAATTGAAGGAAATCCCTTCGACCCCGTCCAGAATACGCTCGGCATCGGCAAGCCCCGAGGGCATCCCCCGCGGCAGGTCGACCTGAGAACGGTCGCCGGTGATCACCATGCGCGACCCCTGCCCCAGACGGGTCAGGAACATCTTCATCTGCATGGTGGTGGCGTTCTGCGCCTCGTCCAGCACCACAAAGGCATTCGATAGCGTGCGACCGCGCATGAAGGCCAGAGGCGCGATCTCGATGCGCTTGTCTTCCATCAGCTTCGCGAGTTGCTTTTGCGGCAGGAAGTCGTTCAGCGCGTCATAAAGCGGCTGCATATAAGGGTCGACCTTGTCCTTCATATCGCCGGGTAGAAAGCCCAGACGCTCGCCCGCCTCCACGGCCGGACGCGACAGCAGGATCTTGTCGACCTCGCCCGAGATCAGCATGGTCACACCCACAGCCACCGCCAGATAGGTCTTGCCGGTCCCTGCGGGGCCAATGCCAAAGGCCATCTCGTTCTCGAACAGGTTGCGCACATAGGCTTTCTGCGCCTCGGTACGGGGTTCGACCTGTTTCTTGCGGGTGCGGATTTCATATTGCCCTTTGGCGAACATCTCGAGCTGGTCTTCGAAGCTCGTGGTCCCCCCCAGCTCGGTGGCGCGCAGCGCGGCATCGATATCGCCGGTTTCAATGGGTTTCTGGGCTTCCAGCCGCTGGTATAAGTGCTGCACAACCGCAGCCGCCTGGGCTTGGGCCTCTGGTGCACCCACGACGGCAAGCTGGTTGCCACGTCGGAGGATATGCACCGATAAGGCCTGTTCGATCCGTGCGAGATTGCGGTCAAACTCGCCGCAAAGATCGATCAGAAGTTTATTATCAGGAAACTCGAGAAGTGTCTCGCGGGCATCCTGAGAGCTGGGCGGGGGGGTTATCGCACTGAAGCCCAAATACATCCTCCTGGCTGGATTCCTAGTAAATATGGTGCCCCCAAGATGTGTGTTGCGCAAGTCTTGCTTTTTGTCTGCAACGATCCATGCCGCGAGATTTCATCAATCTGAGACAAAAAAGAACCGCACGACAGGCGTGCGGTTCAAGAATTGCGCGCCGGACCCCGAAAGTTCCGGCAAAGTCATACAGAATCAGTAGCCCGGCGTCGGGTCGGGAATATCCGAGCCCGATTTGAACGGACCGACAGCCGTGGCGGCAGGACCAGCCCCCGAGCAGATCGGCTTGCCGTAATCATCAAGCCGCGCCGAGAGATAGCCCTCGACACCATCATCGATGATCCAGTGGTCACAGCCTTCCGGATCGATCCAGATACCGGCTTTCAACTGGCTGAGATCTTTCGACCCCCAACCGCGGTCACGGCTTTTGTCCGGACCGACGGCGGTACAGGCGCCCATTGCCCCAACCAGCCCCAGCAACACGAGTGTCTTTATGGCAGTCATGATACCGGCCCCTTATTTCACACAGATGATTTCAACGCGGCGGTTCTGCGCCATGCCTTCGCGGGTGGCATTGGTCGCGCGCGGCTGGCGCTCGCCATACCAGTTCACGGCCAGCACCGGCGCCCCGACCTCGCGGGCGACACCCGCCACGGCTTCGGCGCGGCGCTTTGAAAGCTTCATGTTATACTCGTCAGAGGCGCGGCTGTCGGTATGCCCCGTAATGATGAAGCTGCGCGCCTGCGCGGTGCGGAAGAAGTTGCGCAGATATTCACGCCCCGCAACCGAGATCGCAGAACGGTCGGTGGCAAACAGCGTATCGGTCGGAATGATACCGCAGACATTGCGGTGGCAGACCGGACGCCCGTCGCGGGTGATGCGGTTGTCCATATACCCTTCGGCACCGTCATCCATGACCCAGTGCTCGCAGCCATCGGGGTCGATCCAGATGCCGGGAATATATTTTTCGGCGCGCGTCTGCTGCGCCTGTGCCGGGGCAAAGCCAATGGCGAAAACCATGCCAGCCGCCAGGGCAAAGCCGGCCACCGGCTTCATTTTTTGCAAGAGAGTGCTGATCACCGTCTCGTCCCCCTAAATGCCATCCCGAGCGGCATTTTCCATGCAGCGGGCGGCAAAATGTCCAACTCACGGCAGATTAGCAAAAAAGTGACGCAATGGAAGGGTAAAGACGCAAGATGTAGTAGTGATTATGGAAACAAGTCCCCAAAAAACCACGGATTGTTTCTATTTTGGCGGATTCGCATGGTTTTTACGTGATCCGCCAAAACCGGTTTATCAGATCAGCTCTCCGGCAAGCGAATTGGGGCCCGACGCCGTAATGCGGACCCGTGCCAATGTACCGGGGCGGATATTTTCACCTTTAACGTGAACCGCTTGCAGATAATCCGACTTGCCGACCCATTGGCCCTCCTGACGGCCCGGCTTTTCGAACAGCACGAAACATTCGCGCCCGACCATCGCCTCTTGGGTGGCGCGCTGCTGCTGGGTGATCAGCGCCTGCAGACGTTGCAGACGCTCATCGGCCACCTCGGCAGGCACGGCATCGGTGCGATCTGCCGCAGGCGTGCCCGGACGGGCGGAATATTTGAACGAATAGGCCGCGCCATAGCCCACCTTGCGCACCAGCTCCATCGTATCCTCGAAATCCTGATCGGTCTCGCCGGGGAAGCCCACGATGAAATCGCCCGAAAGCACCAGATCGGGGCGGGCGGCACGGATACGTTCGATCAGGCGGATATATTCCGCCGCCGTATGCTTGCGGTTCATCGCCTTCAGAATACGGTCGGAGCCCGATTGCACCGGCAGATGCAGATAGGGCATCAGCTTGGGTTCATCCCCATGCGCGGCGATCAGATCGTCTTCCATGTCGTTGGGATGCGAGGTGGTATAGCGGATCCGGTCCAGCCCCTCGATCTTGGCCAATTCGCGCACCAGACGCGCCAGAGACCAGGTGCCCTCCTCGCCCTCGCCGTGATAGGCGTTGACGTTCTGACCCAAGAGGGTGATCTCGCGCACGCCCTTCTCGACCAGCTTGCGCGCCTCGCCCAAGATGCGGGCCACAGGGCGCGAGACCTCGGCCCCGCGGGTATAGGGCACCACGCAGAAGGCGCAGAACTTGTCGCAGCCTTCCTGCACCGTCAGAAAGGCGGTGGGGCGCGCCTGCACGGGGCGCTCGGGAAGATGTTCGAATTTATCCTCGACGGGGAAATCGGTATCCACCGGCTTCTCGCCGCGATCCACCGCGCGGGTCATCGCGGGCAGCTTGTGATAGCTTTGCGAGCCCACCACCATATCCACCAGCGGCATGCGGCGGCGGATCTCTTCGCCCTCGGCCTGCGCCACACAGCCCGCCACCCCGATCTTCAGGTTCGGATTGGCCTCTTTGAGCGGACGCAGGCGGCCCAGCTCGTGATAGACCTTCTCGGCGGCCTTCTCGCGGATGTGGCAGGTGTTCAACAGCACCATATCGGCCTCTTCGGGGCTGTCGGTCAGGACATAGCCCTCGCCGCCCATCGCCTCGGCCATACGCTCGCTGTCATAGACGTTCATCTGGCAGCCGTAGGTCTTGATATGCAGCTTCTTCAGCACCGGAACGGCGGGCGTCTCAACGGTATCAAGCTTGGAATCGGGCATCAGAGAAACCTCCTGGCGGACAGATTGGGGGCGGATGTGGCGGATCGGCAGCCTGCCCGATACCGGAGATTGCCCTATGGAGCAAGCATCGCCCGTCAAGCTGCGGCCAAAAGTGATGTTTTCACAGACCAGAAAGGCAATGACAGGTGGTGCAAGAATGCCCCGCGCCGCAGGCTCGGGCGATCACGCTCTTGTAATCACCTGCCTCTTGGGGAAATCTGGCGCAAAAGACCGGACGCTCCATGCTATTTTCTTCTCTTGATGATCTTGCCAGCAAGGGCCAGTCCCTGTTTGCCAAAGGGCCGGTGGCCTTGATTCTTGTCGAGGACGAGGTCGAGCTGGACAGCACGCTGGCCCATCATCTGAACTGTGGCTTCCGAGAGGTGATCGCCTTCATGCCGCAGGCCCTGCCCCTGCCCGAAGGGTTCGAGGCGCGGGTTCACAGGGTCGATTACGACACCCATGAACCGGGTGCGACGGTGGCGGCGGTCAATCTGGCCATCAGCCTGACCCCGCCCAAGGTCTGGTTGTATTATTGCTATAACGCCGAATATCTCTTCTATCCGTTCAGCGAGACCCGCCGCGTGGGCGAAATGCTGGCCTTCCATACCGAAGAGCGGCGCCCCGCGATGCTGACCTATGTGATCGACCTTTATACCGCCGATCTGGAGGCCAATCCCAATGGCGTCAACCGCGAGGATGCGATGCTGGACCGCGCGGGCTATTACGCGCTGGCACGGCTCGACCCCGAAAACCACAATCACCCCAAGGAGCGGCAGCTCGATTTCTTTGGCGGGTTGCGCTGGCGCTTCGAGGAACATGTGCGCGAGAACCGTCGCAAGATCGACCGCATCGGCCTGTTCTCGGCGGCACAGGGGCTGACGCTGCGTGCCGATCACACCTTCAGCGACGAGGAATACAACACCTATTCCTGCCCGTGGCATCATAACCTGACCGGCGCGATCCTGTCCTTCCGCGCGGCCAAGGCGCTGAAAACCAATCCCGGTTCGTCCTGGGCCATTCAGGATTTCCGCTGGTATAATGCCGAGCCCTTCCAGTGGAACTCGCAGCAGCTTCTCGATCTGGGGCTGATCGAACCGGGCCAGTGGTTCTAGGCGCATCGGAACCGCTTGCCCGAAATGATAAGCTAGGTCATGCTGACCCTCCCCATGCGAGGACGCCTGATGACCGATGCCGTTTCTTCCCCCCGCGACGCGCGCGCAGGCATCGGCCTGTTCCTGATTGCGGCCCTGCTGTTCTTCTGTGCGATGTCGGGCACCACCCTGCCGACGCCGCTTTACACGCTTTACCGGCAGCAGATGGATCTGTCGCAGGCGATGATCACCGTGATCTTTGCGGTCTATGCGGGCGGGGTGATTGCCGCATTGGTGCTGACGGGGCGCTGGTCCGACCAGATCGGGCGCAAACCGATGCTTTATGCCGGTGTCGGTCTTTCGGTGGCAAGCGATCTGGTCTTCTGTCTGGCAGGGCCGCTCTGGCTGGTTCTGCTGGCGCGGATGATCTCGGGGCTGTCGGCGGGGATCTTTGCCTCGACGGCCACCGCAACCGTCATGGACCTTGCGCCGCCCCGCCATGTGAAGCTGGGCGTGCTGGTCGCGACCGCCGCCAATATGGGCGGGCTCGGCGCGGGCCCGTTGCTGGCCGGAGCCGCCGCCCTGCTGATGCCTTTGCCCTTGCTGACACCCTATCTGCTGCATCTGGCGCTGATCTGTCTGGCTGCGCTCTGTTTCCGCCATGTGCCCGAACGCGTCACGAAAGCGGCCCGTCCGGACTGGTCGCCACAATCGCTCGCACTCCCCCCCGAAGTGCGCCGCGCCTTCCTGCCCGCCGCGATTGCCGCCGTGGCGGGGTTCATGGTGTTCGGCTTCTACTCGGCCGTCATTCCCGGATTTCTGGGGCAGATCATGGGCTATCACAGCCCGCTTCTGATCGGCTTCGTCGCGGGGTTCATTTTCCTTGCCTCGACCCTCGGGCAGGCCTTGGTCGGCCATATCGGCGCAGGCTGGCGCGGGCCACTGGGCTGTCTGGTGCTGGGCGCGGGCACGACGATCATGGCCTTCGCCTTCCAGATGCAGAGCCTGCCGCTGCTCCTTCTGGCCACGCTGGTCGCCGGTCTCGGGCATGGCCTCGCCTTCCGCTCCGGTCTGGCGGCCATCGGAGCGGCGGCACCGGACACCGACCGCGCCGGAGTGATCTCGCTGTATTTCGTGGTGAGCTATCTGGCGATCTCGGTGCCCGTGGTAATTTTCGGCCTGCTGACACTGGCCTTGCCGCTGGCACCGCTGGCAACGGGTTTTGCCATTCTGGCAACCGCCCTCTGCCTGCTCGCGCTGAGTTTACTGATCCGCCATCGCTAACAGCCACATGGGCCGGTCCGGCCCGACGGAAGCCCCTGCCCGTTCCGTTCGGAAAAGACGGCCTTTGTCTGACAAAGGCCGGATGTCGAAGCATATAGGATTAGCGCATGAAACAGTCGGGTGTTCTCCCCTTTGGCACCGTGGCTCTGGCCGCGCTTCTGGCCTGCGGGCCGGTCGTCAGCACACAGGCCCTAGCCCAGACCAAGCCGCCGGCCAGAGAGGCAAACGAACCGCCCCGCCCGCCGAGCCTGAAAGAGATGGACCGCAACCATGACGGACGGGTCACGGTAAAGGAATTCGACATGTTCATGGCCGAACATGCCCCCCGTCCCGATGGCCCGCCGCCTTCCAAATCCGGCCATGCGGCTCCCAAGGGCGCGGCCCCCAAAGGCAAGGCCGACCATCCCCGACCGCCCAGCGGCGCAGAGCTGGACCGCAACCACGATGGCATCATCTCGAAAAAGGAATTCAAAGCCTTTCTTGCGAAGATGACACCCCCCAAGCCGCAACGCTGATCCCGCCGCGCCGTGACAGACGGCGCGCAACGGAAGGCGGGCCCGCATTCTGCTCTGGCACGGTGCGGGCCGCAGCCCTGGGCACGGTGCGGGCAGCGGCCCTGCGCCCCCACATCCCCCGCGCGTCTCTCAAAAAGACCCCGCGACAGGCCGCCGCGGGGTTTATGCCGCTGGGGAAGGTGCTTCGCTCACGCAAACATATGCGCACCGATATAGCTGCCCTCGGGCGGGGCGGGCGGCACGAAGAACACGCCCGATGCGATATGCGAGATATATTCGTTCAGCGCATCCGACGCCCCCAGACGGGTCTGTAGCGTCTCGAACGCATGCGGATCATTCTGGTAGGACAGGAACAACAACCCCGCATCCAGCATGCCCAGACTGTTGATCCCGTCGGTATAGTTATACCCGCGCCGCAGGATCTTCAGCCCGTTATGATGCTCATGCGCCGCAAGACGCATATGTGCATTGGCCGGAATCACGGGCCCATGCGGCCCCTGTGCCTTGAAATCGGGCGTATCGAATTCATGCGTGCCCGTCAGCGGCGCTCCCGACACCTTGAAACGGCCAAAGACCTCGTTCTGGTCATCCACGCGGTCGGTATCCCAGCTTTCGATGAACATCCGGATTTTACGCACAACCTGATAGCTGCCCCCCGCCCCCCAGCCGGGATTGTCGGACCACACGAATTTCGCGCGGTCCTGCTCGGTGACGATATTGCGGGTGCCATCCCGAAACCCCAGAAGATTGCGCGGTGTGCTCTGCCCGACCCCTGCCGAAGCCCGACCGAACCCCATGATCGCCCAGCGAGTGGCCGCCGTTCCGGTGGATTTGGCCAGCCGTGCCAGCACCCGCACCGCATGATAGGCCACCTGCGGATCATCCGCACAGGCCTGTAGCGAAAGATCGCCCCCCGAAATCTCGGGCAAAAGCGCGTCTCCGGGCAGATGTTTGAGCGGGCGCAAGGCTTTGGGACGGAAGGCCTGCAATCCCAGCCTGTCATCGAACACCCCCGGCCCCAAGCCCACGGTCACACTCAGCGAGGCCGGCGCCAGATCCAGCGCCTCGCCCGTATCCAGCGCACCGGCATTGGGCCGCCCCGGATCGACCTTGCTGATCGGCTCGCCCTTCATCATCTGGGCGATCGAGGCCGACCAGCGGGCCAGCAATATCTGCAAATCGCGCGGGTCGGTCGATGTCAGGTCGAAGGTCATATAGACGATATGGCGCTGCGGCGGTGTCGCGATGCCCGCCTGCGGCCCCGGCCCGTAAAACGGATAGGCATGGGTCAGGTCTATCTGGTCTGTGGGCGGGTCTTGGGGGGCATCGCCCGCTTGCGCGGCGGACACCAGCGCGGGGGCGGCAAAAGGTGAAAGCGCCGCGCCGAACAGAAGGCCACGGCGGCGGGAATCGGGGATGTCCATGATGTCTCCTTTGCAAGTCAGGCTGGGAGAAGGCGGTCTGACAGATGTCTCACGGGGCGGGCCGGCACAAGGCCACCCGCCCCCAGATGCGTCTTAGCCTGCGGTCGCGACCTTCTCGGCCACACGCGACAGCGGTTCCTGCAACGACTGGATGGCTTTGCTGAGCTTGACCTTATCCGACGCTTTCAGCTCTTGCGTATACAGCACATACCCACCGGGCACCGAATTGTCGCGATACTGGTCCAGCAGGGCGCGGACCTTGGCAAATTCATCGCTGACACGCGCGGTCAGATCGGGGTCGATCTGCTCCATACCCGGTTGCAGATAGGCAAAGGCCTGTTCCGCCCCTTCCACATTGCCCGCGAAATCGGCCAGATCGATATGGCTATAGGCTTCTTCCTCGCCGCTGATCTTGCTGCTCTGGACCTCTTCCAGCAAGTCTGCAGCCCCGTTGGCCAGATCCTCGGGCCAGAAATCGAGGCTGGGGGCAAGCTTGTCCAGCAGCGTGACATTCTTCACCAGATCCGCCGCAAGCGTTTTGGTGTCATCGGTAATGGCGCCACGTTCGAACAGATCGCGCTCGATCGCGTGATAGCCCGACCAGCCCACAGCGGGGTCTTCATTCGAGGCCCGCATATCGATGAGGTAATCGAGATTGCCGTGGTTGTCCGTGGCATCGAACCCGTCCATCACGAACCCGTCCACATCGGATTCGATCCGCTCGTAAAACGGGCGGGCCCGCGCATAATCGATCTTGGCGGCCTCAAGATTTCCGGCATCGATATCGGTTTTGAGTTTGGTCACCGCAACCAGCATCGCATCAACGGTCTCGTTGACATAGGCATTGTAGTCTTTGGTGCCCTTTGCCAGCAGTTCGGAGGCGCTGCCTTGCGGGCGCTGTGCCAACTGGCCCTTGACGCTGAAGGCCACCTTCTGCTCTGCCGCGCCGGGGCAGTAGATCTCGTAATCGCCGCCGCCAAGGGTCACGGTAAAGGACACGGGCGGCAGACCGGGGGCGAGGTTCTCTTTTTCACCGATGATGCGATTGCCGGACAGAAGCTCGACTTCGGTCAGGGCTGTGGCTGTCTGGTTGGTGACGGTGAACGTGACCGGACCCGCAACGGCTTCCTTGGCGCTCAGGGCGCAGGTGCCGCCATTATCGCCGGTCAGGGTGATGGCAACCTGTGCGGCACCAGCATCGTTTTTCTGTGCCGTCTGTGCGTAAGCCGTGCTGGCGGCCAGCGTTGCGACAAGCGGAAGGACAAGAGAGGACGGGCGGGAAAACGGCATTACGGCATTCCTTTTGCTGCGGGTTCGGCGCGTGCGCCGGCTGTAGAGTGGAAAGATTCGGGAGAAAGGCGGCGGCGCTGACGTGCACCGCGCAACGCGCAGGCAAGCGCCGCCGCCAGAAGAACAAGCGGAAATTGGCGGCACCAGAACTGCCATTCCTGCAAGGCCGCCGCGAAATCGCGATAGGCGGCTTTGGCTTGGGTCGTGTAGGTTTCGGGGATGGCCCAGCGGGCGGGGCCGATGGCCTTTTGCACGGCGTCCGGCACCTCGCGCACACGCAGGCTGCGCGGGGTCTGGAGCCCGCCGCCCGACAGGGTGACGCTGACGCTGCTACGGGCCTGCGCGGCCACGACAGCCCCCTGCCCGCTTGTGGCCTGTGCCTGGATATCGGCCTGCCATTGTGCCGCATAGGGTCCGGGATAGCGCGTGGGGTTCAACCCGATCGGCCTGCGCCCGCCATTCAGTGCCACCAGATCGGCAAAGCTGACGCTATCAGGGGCTGTCGGGATCGCTAGGGTCGCGGCGTAATCGCCCATATTCAGCGCCTGCCCGTTATGGCTGGCATCTTGACTGCGGATCGGGGCAAGGCGCAGCTCGGCCGTACCGAAACGGGCCAGAAGATCGGCATGGGCAAGGCGCAACTCACCGGACATATCGCCCTGTATCGTTGTAAGCGGTGCGGTCTGGCGCAGACGGGCCCGCGGTTGCGGCGTCAGCAGAAGCCCGACCCCGACCAGCGCCAGAACCGCCCCCGCACCAAGTTTGAGACGCGCCGCGGTCCGGGGTGCAAGCGGACGCGATTTGGGCCAGTAGACCATCAGCGCCACCGGACCCAGATAGGCCAGCCAGCCCAGCACCTCGATCAGACGCGGATCGGCAGGGATACCCAGAACGCCGGTCATCAACGCCGCCCGCACCGTGCCCGGCTGCACCAGCCAAGACAGGTTGACGACAAGCTGCTGGCCCGCATTGATCCAACCCGCCTCATGCGCGGTGCGCAGCGCGGTCACGCACAGCCCCGCCGCCACCAATAGCAGGAATGCCCCCGTCACACGGAAAAACCGCGACAGGTTCAGGCGTACTCCGCCGGCATAGATGCCCCAGCCGATGGCCACCGCCAGACCCAGCCCGATCACCGCCCCGCAGGCGGCCCAGAATGTGGATTGTGCTGCAGAAAAGGTTGCCAGAAAGAAGACGGCAGTTTCGAACCCCTCTTTCAGCACGGCCAGAAAGGCCATCAGCGCAAGGGCGAAGGCCCGCCGCCCGCCAAGGGCTGCCGCAGCCTCGCTTTCCAGACTGCTGCGCATATCGCGGCCATGCTTGTCCATCCACAAGATCATGCCGGTCACGAAGACAATCGCCACCGCCCCGATGACGGTTTCCAGCGCCTCCTGTCGGGCCTGCGGCAGGCTCTGTTCCAGATGGTTCAGCCCGAGCCCTACCGCCAGTGACAGCACGAGTGCGGCAATAACGCCGGTCCACATCGCCCCCAAGCCCACCCCGTTGCGACGCAGGAAAGCCGCGATGATCCCCACGATCAGCGAGGCCTCAAGCCCTTCACGCAGCGCGATTACCAAGGTTGCCAACATCGACCAGACCTTTCGACTTGGCCGGAAGGACGGGTCTGGGCCGTCAGACACATCCCTCCTGCGAGATACCGGATTGGCCCTGAATTCCTGACCAATTTACTTACCAATGGCTTCTGCGCCCTTGGCAAAGGCCTGTCAAAACACGCTCGCGTGAAGATGACCCCAGGAAATTTCCGCCGGTAAAGCCGCCTGCACCCCAAATAAAAAATCCCCCGCCATCGATGGATGGCAGGGGGTTTCGTTTGTCTGGCAATGGCTTAGCGCAGGATGCGGCCGATCCGTGCGATCCCTTCGTCGATCTGGGCGTCGGTCGCGCAGGAATAGCTGAGCCGCAGGGTGTTCTGGCCCGAGCCATCGGCAAAGAACGCCCCGCCCGGGACGAAGGCGACTTTTTCATCGCGTACCGCTTTCGCCAGCAGATCGGCCCCGTCGAGTTTGGGGTCGAAGGTCAGCCAGATGAACATGCCCCCTTCGGGACGGGTGAAGCTGACCGATGCCGGCATTTCGCGCTCGAGCGCGGCCAGCATCCGGTCGCGACGGCTGGCATAGACCGCCTTGATCTTGGCCACATGCTCGTGGAAGATCGCGCGCGCCACATGGTTCGTCACGATCTGGTTGAGGGTCGGCGAATGCAGGTCGGCGGCCTGTTTCATCAGCACCAGACGGTCGATCACCGGCTTTGCCGCCACAACCCAACCCACGCGCAGACCGGGCGCCAGCGTCTTCGAGAAAGACCCGCAATAGATGGTGCGGGTGTTCTCGATACCGCCCTTGCGTTCGATGTCCAGCGCAAGGATCGGCGGGATCGCCTCGCCATCGAAACGCAGGTTCTGATAGGCGCCATCCTCGATGATCGCGCAATCCAGCGCCTCGGCCTGATCCAGCAGACGCTCGCGCCCGTCACGGGGCAGGGTCTCGCCCGTCGGGTTGGCAAAATCTGCCGAGAGATAGGCAAATTTTACCGCGCCGCCGGCGGCCTTGGCCTCCGTCTTCAGGGTCTCGGGGTCGATATTCGACATCGGATCCAGCGGGATATAACGCGGCTCATAGGCGTTGAACGCTCCCAAAGCGCCCAGATAGGTCGGGCGCATCACGGCGGCGGTATCGTTTTCGGTCAGGAACAGCTTGCCCAGATAATCCAGCGCCTGCTGCGAACCGGAGGTGATCATGATATTGTCAACGGCACAGGGCACGCCGATCTTTTCCATCTCGCCCACAAGCCATTCGCGCAGCGGGCGATAGCCTTCGGAGACCGAATATTGCAACGCCGCATGGCCGTTATTATCGGCCATCGTGGCGGCAAAAGCGTCGGAATAGGCTTGCGACGGGAACAGATCGGGGTCGGGAATACCGCCCGCGAAAGAGATGATATCGGGCTGGTCGAGAAGTTTCAGCAGCTCACGGATCTCCGAGGCTTTCATCCGGCCCGCGCGGCGTGCGAGCACTTTCGTCCAGTCCATTTTTCGTCTCCTGCGTCTCGTCTGGCGGATCACGCCCTTGCGTGGCCGCGTGAAATAGAATGCCCAAAGGGCCTGAACGCAGCGTTAGCGCCTAACGGAAGCCTTCGCAAGGCGGGCAGCCGTGATCTGGCGCACAGAAAACCTGCGCCTCAGTCATAAAAACGAGAGCAATATTTCGAATGCGGCACTGTGGGCGCACAAAAATTTCTGCGCCCACAGTTTTAGGCGTTAGCCTTCGGTCGGTTCGGGGATGTAAAGCGCCCCGCCCTCGCGGAATTTCTCGGCCATCTTGCCCATGCCCTCCTGCCGCTGGGCCTCGGCGCGGATGTCATGGCTGATCTTCATGGAGCAGAATTTCGGCCCGCACATCGAACAGAAATGCGCCACCTTATGCGCCTGCGCGGGCATGGTCTCGTCATGCATCTCGCGCGCGGTATCGGGGTCGAGCCCGATGTTGAACTGATCTTCCCAGCGGAATTCAAACCGCGCACGGCTGATCGCGTCATCGCGGCGCTGCGCCCCCGGATGGCCCTTGGCAAGATCGGCGGCATGGGCGGCCAGCTTATAGGTGATCACCCCCGTCTTCACATCGTCGCGGTCGGGCAGGCCAAGGTGTTCCTTGGGCGTCACATAGCACAGCATCGCCGTGCCGAACCAACCGATCATCGCAGCACCAATGGCCGAGGTGATATGGTCATAGCCCGGCGCGATATCGGTGGTCAGCGGTCCAAGCGTGTAGAAGGGCGCCTCGTGGCAGTGCTTGAGCTGCTCGTCCATATTGGCCTTGATCTTGTGCATGGCCACATGGCCCGGCCCTTCGATCATCACCTGACAATCCTTGGCCCATGCGATCTTGGTCAGCTCGCCCAAGGTGCGCAGCTCGGCAAATTGCGCCTCGTCATTGGCATCGGCAATCGAGCCCGGACGCAGGCCGTCCCCCAGCGAGAAGCTGACATCATAGCGGCGGCAGATGTCGCAGATCTCGTCGAAATGCTCGTAAAGGAAGCTTTCGCGGTGATGATGCAGGCACCATTTCGCCATGATCGACCCACCGCGCGACACAATCCCCGTGACGCGTTTGGCGGTCATCGGGATCATATGCAGACGCACGCCCGCATGGATGGTGAAGTAATCGACCCCCTGCTCTGCCTGTTCGATCAGCGTGTCGCGGAAGATCTCCCATGTCAGATCCTCGGCCACGCCGCCGACCTTTTCCAGCGCCTGATACAGCGGCACCGTGCCGATCGGCACTGGCGCGTTGCGGATGATCCAGTCGCGGATATTGTGGATATTGCGCCCCGTCGAGAGGTCCATCACCGTGTCCCCGCCCCAGCGGATCGCCCAGACCATTTTCTCGACTTCCTCTTCCATCGAGGAGGTCACTGCCGAATTGCCGATATTGGCGTTGATCTTCACCTTGAAGTTGCGCCCGATGATCATCGGCTCAAGCTCGCGGTGGTTGATATTGGCGGGGATGATCGCGCGGCCTTCCGCGATTTCCTGACGCACGAATTCCGGCGTCACCAGATCGGGGAGGTTCGCGCCCATCGGGTCACCATCGCGGGTATAGGCGGCCATACGGCCCTCATTCTCGCGGATGGCGACGAATTCCATCTCGGGGGTGATCACCCCTGCCCGCGCATAGGCGAGCTGCGTCACGGCGCGGTCACCAATCGCGCGCAGCGGCGGACGCTGCACGGGGAACGGCGCCACGAGGCGGTCGCCCTTGGCAAAGCCGTTATCGGCATCGGTGATGGCGCGGCCCTCATATTCCTCGATCTCGCCGCGCGCCTGCAGCCAGCCGCCACGGGTCTCGGGCAGGCCCTTGGTAATGTCGATCTCGGCCAGCGGGTCGGTATAGGGGCCCGAGCTGTCATAGACGCACAGCGCCTCCTCGTTCGAGATCTCGATCTCGCGCATGGGCACGCGCAGCGCGTGGATCTGGCCTTCCTTATGCACCTTGCGCGAGCCGATCAGCGCGCCGGTGGTAATCGTCGGGACGATATCTTTCATGTCGGTCTCCTCTTTCGAAAAGACCCAACCAAAAACTGCGAGGGAATAGGCCACTGCGGGCCGCAAGGGCCAAAGCGGCCCGAAAGGACCGCCCATAGGATATGGAATGCGGAATTGCCCTTCGGTCTTCCTACGCCAGCATCAACTGGGTCAGGTTCAAAGGGTCGCGTCACCGGAATTGCTTCCAATCAGCCTCTCAGTCCCTTAGGCGGGACTCCCCTGACAGGGCCGGAGATTTGCCGAAATAAGATGCGCCGTCAATGGCTATTCACAGATTGGCGCTGTGCAAGGCTGGCCAAAACCGCTCAGGCAGCGCCCGCCGCCGCAACGAAGTCTTTGATAAGAGACGCCTCTTTCACTCCGGGCGCGGACTCGACACCCGAAGACACATCCAGCTGATTGGCCCCTGTGCGCGCAATCGCCAAGGCGACATTCTCGGGGGTCAGCCCGCCCGCCAGCATCCACGGCTTGGACCATTTGCGTCCCGCAATCAGCGTCCAGTCGAACGACAGCCCGTTACCGCCGGGCAAAGCGGCCCCTTTCGGGGCTTTGGCATCCACAAGGATCTGGTCGGCCACGGCCTCATAGGCGGGGATCGCCTCTAGGTCCGAAGGCTCGGCCACGCCCAGGGCCTTCATCACCGGCAGACCATAGCGGGCACGTATCTCGGCCACACGCTCGGGCGTTTCCTTGCCGTGAAGCTGGAGCATATCAAGGGGAACTTGCGCCGTGATGGCATCAAGCTCGGCATCCGTTGCATTGACCACCAGCGCGACCTTGGCCACGCCCAGCGGCACCATCAACGCCAGCTCGCGCGCCTGAGCAATCGTCACATTGCGCGGCGACTTCGGGAAGAAGACAAAACCAGCATAGGCCGCACCACTCCGGGATACGGCCTCGACATGGGCGGGCTTGCTAAGACCGCAGATTTTGACGCGGGGGGCCATAGAGGATCAGCGGGCCGAGGGCGCGCGCTCCAGAACCGCCAGAACATCATCCTGCGGGCCTTCATGGCGCTGCTTGAGATGCCCCAGCTCACGCTCCAGCGCCTTGGCCTTACGGGCCTCTTGTGCGCCGCGCGAGCGGATGCGGTATTCCCGCGCCCATTCCCACACGAAGCCGATCAAGAGCCCCAGCAGAACGCCCGCCATGATCGCCACAAACAACGGCACCTGTAACGACCAGCCAAATCCCAGCACCCCTGCCGTTTCTTCCGGCAGCAGACGCAGCGTGACGATCTGCGTGTTCGACAGAGCGATGACGATAAGAACGACCGCAAGGATCGCAAGGATGGCGTAACGCAGGGCGCGGATCATGTTTATTCTTCCTCCACCCCGTTCAGACGGTCGCGCAGCAGCTTGCCGGTCTTGAAGAACGGGACATGTTTCTCGTTGACATCAACGGAATCGCCAGTGCGCGGGTTCCGTCCCGTGCGTGCATCCCGTTTCTTGACGGAAAAGGCACCGAAACCGCGCAGCTCGACCCGGTCTCCACGGGCCATCGCTTCGATGATCTCCTCGAAAATCGTATTCACGATCTTCTCGACATCGCGTTGGAAGAGATGCGGATTATCTTCGGCAATTTTTGCGATCAGCTCGGACCGGATCATGTAAGAATTCCCCCTGCGAGAATTGGCGGTGCTGTTCTGACTATAGGCAGAATTTTCGGCATGACAAACAGCAAAGCACTGTAATAACTACCTGATTAGCGATCAAGCGGCCTTGCGCGCGAAAATTTACCTGTCTTCCCTTCCCCAAATGCCTTTTCCTTGGGCAAAATCTGCACATGTGAAGCTTTTATAAATAAAAACCCCGCCCGGTACAACCGGACGGGGTAAAGATCTGAAACCAGATCCGGAGAGGAGGATTACTCCTCGCCCTTCAGAGCTGCGCCGAGGATATCGCCCAGCGATGCGCCCGAATCGGACGAACCGTACTGTTCCACGGCTTCTTTCTCTTCTGCGATCTCGCGCGCTTTGATCGAGACGCCCAGACGACGGGTTTTCGAGTCGACATTGGTCACGCGCACATCGACGTGATCGCCAACTTGGAAACGCTCGGGGCGCTGGTCAGCGCGGTCACGTGCGAGGTCCGAACGACGGATGAAGGACTTCATGCCGTTATATTCGACTTCGATGCCGCCATCTTCGATCGCGGTCACGTTCACGGTGATCACCGAACCACGCTTCACGCCGTCAACTGCGTCGGAGAAGGTGTCTGCGTCCAGAGCTTTGATCGAGAGCGAGATACGCTCTTTCTCGATGTCCACTTCGGTGACAACGGCCGAAACCATATCGCCTTTGCGGTAGTTCTGGATCGCGTCTTCGCCGCGCTGTTCCCACGACAGGTCAGACAGGTGAACCATGCCGTCGATGTCGTTGTCGAGGCCGATGAACAGACCGAATTCGGTGATGTTCTTGACTTCGCCTTCGATCTGGGTGCCGACCGGATGGGTCTCTGCGAAGACTTCCCACGGGTTACGCATGGTTTGCTTGAGGCCAAGCGAAACGCGGCGCTTCTGGGTGTCGATTTCCAGAACCATGACGTCGACTTCCTGGCTCGTCGAAACGATTTTGCCGGGGTGGACGTTTTTCTTGGTCCAGGACATTTCGGACACGTGAACCAGACCTTCGACGCCTGCTTCCAGCTCGACGAATGCACCGTAGTCGGTGATGTTGGTCACGCGGCCCGAGTGCACCGAACCCAGCGGGAACTTCGCTTCGACCGAATCCCACGGATCCGCTTGCAGCTGCTTCATGCCCAGCGAGATGCGGTGGGTGTCTTTGTTGATCTTGACAACCTGGACCTTCACGGTCTCGCCGATCGTCAGGATCTCGGACGGGTGGTTCACACGGCGCCATGCCATGTCGGTGACGTGCAGCAGGCCGTCAACGCCGCCCAGATCAACGAAGGCACCGTATTCGGTGATGTTCTTGACCACGCCTTCGACAACCTGACCTTCGGTGAGGTTCGCGATGACTTCGGCACGCTGTTCAGCACGCGACTCTTCGAGGATCGCACGACGCGACACAACGATGTTGCCACGGCGACGGTCCATTTTCAGGATTTGGAAGGGCTGCTTCAGACCCATCAGCGGGCCGGCATCGCGCACGGGGCGCACATCGACCTGAGAGCCCGGAAGGAACGCAACTGCGCCGCCCAGATCCACGGTGAAACCGCCTTTGACGCGACCGAAGATAGCGCCTTCGACGCGCTCTTCTTTTGCGTAAGCTGCTTCGAGACGGTCCCAAGCTGCTTCGCGGCGAGCCTTGTCGCGCGAGATAACAGCTTCACCACGTGCGTTTTCAACGCGATCGAGGAAGACTTCGACTTCGTCGCCGACTTCGATCTGCGGAGCTTCGCCCGGGTTTGCGAATTCTTTAAGATCAACGCGGCCTTCCATTTTGTAGCCGACGTCGATGATGGCTTGGCCCGCTTCGATCGCGATGACCTTACCTTTAACAACCGAACCTTCGTTCGGGGTGTCGATTTCGAGGCTTTCGTTAAGAAGCGCTTCGAATTCGTCCATGGATGCGTTATGCGACATGCGTTTAGAGTTTCCTTTACAGATTTATTCAGGCCTGATGGTTGGCTCCACCGGTCTTGTCGTTGGATAGTCAAAAAGGGGCGCGACAGACTCGCCCCCCAGTTCGGACGCGCCCATATAAGCGCATTTTCCTTTTCAGGCAAGCCTGAATACGGCCCGCAGCCCTGTCCGCCCTAGCCTTTCAGCGCGGTTTCGATATCACGGCGCATCGCCTCGGACATCGGCGCATCGGAGGCGCGATAGGTGCGCAGCACCTCGCCACCGCGTCCCAGCAGCACTTTATTGAAATTCCAGTCCGGTTCGAAGTGATACCGGTCGCGCAGCCAGGCATAGAAAGGATGCGCCTTGGTGCCGGTGATCGCGGTAATCTGCGCCATCGGCATATCCTCGATCCCGAAGGCCATCACGCAATAGCGGCGCACCTCCTCATTGGTCGGAAGCTCCTGGCGGAAATCATCCGAGGGCACCGCCAGCACCGTGAAGCCCTGATCGGCATAGCGGTCCAGAAGCTCCTGCATTTCCTCGAACTGGCCCGCATAGCCGCAACGGGAGGCGGTATTCACCACCAGAACGACCTTGTCCGACCAATCCGCAAGGCGGAAATTCTGCCCCTCGATCCCCTGAAATGTCACATCCGGCATCGGACTGCGCGAACTGGCGGAAACGGCGGCACCCGTAGCACTGAGAGCGAAGCCGATCAGCATGAAAAGCCCGATAACGCCGTAAACAACTTTGCGCATAATCCGATCTCCTTCGTCATCTAACGCAAAAGCTCACGCATGGTTCACCTCTATGTGAAAATTATTTCACTCGCAGATGCGTTTGTAACGCCTCAAATGTGATGCTCCGTCGCATTCGGCTGTTTCCCGCTTATCGGGCGCATGCGGGAGCGGGCGACGACCGGCCTTGAACCGCGTTCGTGCAGGGCGATAGCGTGGACAGATGGCGACAGGACAGCGGCTGTCGGGGGTGGCCAGATCCGGCACCCACCCCTCCTTGCACGAGATCCCCGCGACCGCGAAATCAAGCGGTTCAGCCGGTTGCTGGACAAGGGTCCGCACCCAGCACAAGCGCGCCGCTGGCAGAGGAGGACAGCTCGATATAGACATCCCGTTCCGAAGGGGTCTTCACGATCAACGGAAAGCTGCGCGGCAGATCGCTATGATAGGCCATCAACCCCTCGGGGGTCTCGGGCGCCTCGGCACGAAGGGGCGATGCAAGCAGACAAAGAAGGAGGATCAGGCGCATATGGGCAGGATGACCCAAGTGCCATATGCTGGCAATCCGGCCTAGCTGTCTCGGCGTTTACCTGCTGACCATAGCTTGTGACAAAAGCCCCAAAGCAGACCCGTCAGGATAGCCAGCGCGACCGTCACTCCTAGAATGGCCAAGAAGAAGGTCAGAGGATCAGGGTCTTCAGGCCCGAAGACCAGCACGAGCACCACCGCCGCAATCAGCTGCGCCCAGTTTAACAAATTTTCGGCTACAGCCTTGGCGAGCCATTTAAGACAATTTTTCATCGACGAGCCCCGCCAAAGCCTGCAACCTTGGCCCTCCGACGCTAACCGCGCTTGGCCTCGATCAGGGCGATGGCTTGGGCGATGGCGTCCTCGATGCTTAGATCGGAGGTGTCCAGCAGATGCGCGTCCGGCGCAGGGCGCAGCGGCGCATCCGTGCGGTTCATGTCGCGCTCGTCGCGCTCGATGACCTCGGCCAGAACCTGCGCCTCATCCCCGCCGACCTCCAGCCAGCGACGATGGGCGCGCACCTCGGGCGAGGCCGTCACAAACAGCTTCACCTGCGCGCGCGGGCAGATCACCGTGCCAATGTCGCGCCCGTCCAGCACAGCGCCCTCGGGGCTTTCGGCAAAGCGGCGCTGAAAATCGACCAGAGCCACCCGCACCGTCGGCAGCGCCGCCACCCGCGAGGCCGCCTGCCCCGCGCCCAGAGTGCGCAGGTCCGAACGTTGCAGATCCTCGGGCACCAGCCCTTCGGCGGCGCGGAACGGGTCCTGCCCCTCGGCCACTTTCGCGCCCACGGCACGGTACAAAAGCCCCGTATCCAGATGGGCAAAGCCGAAATGCGCGGACACGGCCTTGGAGATCGTGCCTTTACCGGCGGCGGCGGGGCCATCAATGGCGACGGTAAAGCTCATATCAGTCCCGCGTGATCTTGGCGCCAAGGCCATTGAGAAGCGGCTCGAAGATCGGGAAAGAGGTCGCAATCGGCGAGCCATCATCCACCGAAACCGGCTTTTGCGCGGCCAAGCCAAGGATCATGAAGCTCATGGCGATGCGGTGGTCCAGATGGGTTGCAGCCACCCCGCCACCCGGCACGCCATCTTGGCCCATGCCGTGGACGATCAGCGTGTCTTCATCTTCCTCGATCGTGATACCATTGGCCTCAAGCCCGCGTGCCATCGCGTCGATCCGGTCGCTTTCCTTCACGCGCAGCTCATGCACGCCCTTCATCACGGTCTTGCCCGTCGCAAAGGCTGCCACGACCGAGAGCACCGGATATTCGTCGATCATCGAGGCCGCACGGTCTTCCGGCACCTCGATGCCATGTAGCGCCGAGTGACGCACACGCAGATCGGCCACAGGCTCGCCGCCCTCTTCGCGCTCGTTCAGGAACTCGATATCGCCGCCCATCTCCTTGAGCGTGATGAACAGCCCGTTGCGGGTCGGGTTCTGGCTGACACCGGGCACCGTGATATCGGATCCCGGCACGATCAGCGCCGCACAGACGGGAAAGGCCGCCGAAGACGGGTCACGCGGCACGGCCACGGTTTGCGCCACCAGCTCGGGGCGGCCCTGCAGGGTGATCTTATGGCCCTCGTTCGTGTCTTCCACGGTCACGTCTGCGCCAAAGCCGCGCAGCATGCGTTCGGTATGGTCACGGGTGGCGACCTTCTCGATGACCACCGTCTGTCCGGGCGCATTCAGCCCCGCCAGAAGCACCGCCGATTTCACCTGCGCCGAGGCCATGGGCGTGGTGTAGGTCACAGGCGCGGGATCGGCCGCCCCCACCACCGTCATCGGCAGACGCCCGCCCTGACGGCCATAGGCCTTGGCCCCGAACAGAGCGATCGGGTCGGTCACACGGCCCATCGGGCGTTTGCGCAAAGAGCCATCGCCCGTGAAGGTCGCGGTGATATCCGAGGTCGCCATACAGCCCATGATCAGCCGCACACCCGTGCCCGAGTTGCCACAATCAATCACCTGCTCGGGCTCGGCAAAGCCGCCAACCCCCACGCCCTGCACCGACCATTCGCCCGGCCCGTGCTGGGTCACGGTCGCCCCGAAAGCCCGCATCGCCTTGGCGGTATCCAGCACATCCTCGCCTTCCAGCAGGCCGGTGATTTTGGTCTCGCCCACAGACAGTGCCCCAAGGATCAGCGCGCGATGGCTGATCGACTTGTCACCGGGCACCTCGGCCACACCAGAAAGCGGCCCGCATTTCTGCGAACTCATACGGATCGGATCACCATGGCCGGACATATGGACCTCCCTTGTCTTGTCGCCTCTCTGCTAGCGCATGACAAGGCGGCAGGCAACGGGTTTGGGGCTTATGCCTCGGGCTTGCGATAGGTCAGGTAATGCGGCTTGCGGCCCTCACGCAGAGCCTTCTGCTCATAGCGCGTCGACAGCCAGTCATCCCAAGGCGTGTCCCAATCGCCCGAGACTTCCTGCGGATCGTCATAATCAAAAGCCGCGGGCACCTCGAATTGCGGGATAAAGCCCGCCTTCGGGACCTCTTGCACTGCCTGACGGACATAGTCACAGATATCGGTGGCAATGCGGAATTCGGACCCGGGGGCCAGCGCCTCGAACAAAGGCACCAGATGTTCCTGCGTCACGAAACGGCGGCGGTGATGGCGGGTCTTGGGCCACGGATCGGGATAGTTGAGGAAGGCTTTCGAGATACTGCCTGCGGGCAGGATATCCATCACATCGCGCGCATCGCCGGGATGGACCGCGACATTCTGCACCGCCATCCGCCGGATCTTGCCCAAAAGCATCGCAACGCCGTTGATATAGGGCTCGCAGCCGATGATCTCGACCTCAGGATAGGTCTCGGCCATATGGATCATATGCTCGCCGCCCCCGAAGCCCACCTCAAGCCAGACCGGCTTGCCCTTGAAACGGGTGGCCATGTCGATGGGCGTGCGCTCGGGGTTCACATCCCAATCCACCGCCCCCGGAGACAGAGCCTCGAGGTCTTCATCCAGATAATCCTTCTGGGCCTTGTTCAGCGTCGGTCCGTGGCGGCGACCATAGAAGTTGCGCCAGCCGCGTTCGGGGTGATCCGGGGTTTTGATATCATCGCTCATGCCCGCGCGCATAGCCAATGCCATGCCCTCTGGTCAAGGCCCATCATGCGCCAGCCGCTGCGACCACGGCCTTGGCGATGGCGGCAACAATGCCGTAGAGCGCGGCGCAGAAGAGCACACCGAAGACAATCGCCATGACACATTCCAGAAAACGGGACGGCAGGCTATTGCGTGTGCTTGCGCGCAAAGCCTGTAGATCGAGACCCGAAGGCTGCGTGACTGCCCACTCTGCCTGATAAAGCCCCTTCGAGATATCATCCTCCAAGCAGAAGGCCAGCTCTGCCCGTCTGAGCGTTTGCATATATTCCGGTGCAGCGCCCATCTTGAGCTTCGGGTGACCAGCTGAACACATACTATCCGTGAAAAACAGCCACGGCCGATGGGCCTGCACAAAACGAAACATATCGGCGGCAGGCGCAAAGCCTATGCGTTCGCCCATCGCAAACCACAGATCAGCGGCTTCCTCGGCCTCTGGCGAACCGATGTCGCATTTAAGATCGAAGGCACTGAAAGCTGGTGCCCACTGCGCCATGACCCATTGCGCAGGCCAGTTCATCCGGTTCAGGTCGATCCTCTCGCACCACGCTAAAAGCCCAGCCAGCTCCGCCCGAAACCGTAAATACGAGATGCCAGCTCCGCTACGCCCCGCCTCGAACTGCGCCGCAAAAAGAGCCAGAATTTCGGCGCCTCGTTCTGGGAAACGTGCCATAAACTGGTTCAGAAAGTCGCGCCCCTCGCCGCGTTGCCATAGATATGGTGAGGGCTGCTTTATCCGTTTCCAACCGAAAACCTGACACAGCATATCCGGCAGCGATCTACGTGGTTCTTCTTCGAGAACGGTCCGTATCCTTTTGGCATAGATAGCAACAATGGCCTTCCTTTTGGGGACCTCTGTGACGCGCCCCCTTGCCAGTTCCGACGGGCAAAGGAAGACGTCGGAGAAAGACGGCACCTGTAGACACGCCAGAAGCAAATCAATGCCAACGCGGTCCGTATCCAAGATTGACTGGCTGATTTCGACGATATCGTCGGGGTAGCCACCATGCGCATAGGCCATGCGCCATCTGTATATATTCTCCCGATATATTATACGATCCGCGTCTAGCCGATACGTGAAATGGGCATCGAAATACGGACGATTGGCATGTGCAAGTTCGATGAGCGTTTCAGACATGGTGTGTCCATTCAACGGCATGTTATCACGATGACAACGCATTCCTCCAAGGTTTACGAATATCGCAGCGGCTATAAACACGCGGCAGCCGATGGGCATGGGGCAGGTCCCATACGCACAAACCTGCCATGCGTAAAACAGGAATATGGTGGCGTATCCTCATGCCATAATCGAGGCCAGAATGACTTTGGCGACCATCGCGACAATCCCGTAGAGCGTGCCACAGACGACCGCCAGCATAAGCAGGATGATCAGCAAGTCGGTTGGCTTCAGACTGGTCTGGTTCGAGCCATCATTCGCTGCCCGGTTTTCGAGCGGCGGCATGGCTTGGGGATTTCTGGCCGCTGGGACTATCCGTGCCGCCTGAAGATCCTCAACCGTCGGCGTGCCGATGATCAACCGCGCAAGCGCCAGACCTCTCTCTACCTGCGGATCAAGACCAAAGGCCAGCTCCGCCCGTTTTAGAAGAAGAGCATATTGGCGTGCAGTGCCGCTTTTCAGCCGAAGGGGAGTATTGAAGGCCATTTTGTTATTTAGAAGAAGGTCGGAGCGATCTTCCTTAATATAGTGAAGCACCTGTTCCGCCGCTTCGAAACCGATATTCTCCGCCAGTTCAAACCACAGGCTGGGAGTTTCCCCGCTTTCGACCGGCCCAAGCTCTGTTTCGACACATTTCGAAATGAACTTGAAGCGCCACTGCTGAAGCACCCATTGGGACGGCCAGTGATAATGATTGAGTTCGATCCTCTGGCACCAATCCGCAAAGGCAATCACTTCGGCGCGCCATTTGCAGGGAAAAGCTCGATGAATTCACGTTGCAAGGCCCAGAGCGGCATCGTATCGTCCAGCTTGACCATTTCGACTGGCGTCCAGCTAAACACCGCAGAGAGCATATCGTTCAACGACTGCTCAGGCGTCCTTTGAAGCGCCGACACCATCCGGTCCAGAAATGGCGCAAGCGCACGCAGCTCTTTGTCGGCGCTGCACCATTGGCGATCATCCCTCGGGTCAATGCCAAACCTGACAAGCCTTGCGAATTCAGGCACCTGTAGACAAGCGGCCAAAAGATCCACCCCGCGCGCGCCGAAAGGCGCGATACGCGCGATGAACTCGGGCTCTATCTGCGGATGCGCGACCGTTTGATACGTCGGTCGCGCTTCACTGAAAAGCTGACTGACACGAGATCTGTCTTTTTCAAATCCAGCGTCCCTGTAGAGATCGAAATACGCGCGATTCTGCTCCAGAACCTCTTCCAAGGGTTTTTGCCGGATCACTTTGATCTCCTTAGAACGCCAGCAAAAATACGCCAGCCGCCACAAGGCAGAGCACCGCGAACCCCAGCATGAACGCCATGCCCATGCCACCCGCAGCAGGCTGCACGGCACGAGGGGTCGGTTTTGCAGCGACTTTATGGACCTCGGCGCGGGTGTAGCTGGTCTGGGCGGGGCGGGGCTGGCTGCTGAGCACGGCTTGCGCCTTGGCAAGGCCCTCCTCTTGGGTGTCGGCGCCGCGATAGGCTGTAACGGCGGCCTCGAAGGCTATGCGATAGGCCTCGGCATGCTCGGCCTGCAAAGGCATCTGCCCGTGCTCCAAAGGGGCCTCGGGGGCGAAGAGCCAAGGCATCGTCGTCTTCACCATGCCGAAAATCTCGCGCGCGGGGCGGATGCCAATCTCTGCGGCGCGCTCGTACCACAGCGCGACAACCGCATCATGCGCATCGGGTTTTGGCAGCACCGGCCCGACCCAGACATCCAGCAGGCTATATTCCCACAAGGCAGCGGGCCAATAGCCCAGAATATCGTCCTCTTCGATCCGCATTGCCTCGCACAGCACCGCCAGCCCGATCATCTCAAGCCGGAGCCACGCCTGAACCGCCATAGAGGTTGCGGAATCCTCGATAGGCGCGCCGTCCGGATCTTCTGCGCTTTGAAACAACGCACCTAAAAAGTAATCCAGCGCTTCGCCGCCGTGCTCGGGAAACAGGGCACGGAATTCCTCGCACAGCCGATCAACTTCGGGCGGCCATTCGGGATTTTTATACGTATCAATATAAAAATCATCATCGGGGGCCGGCCAACCGCACATATTGGCGAGCATCTTGTCGAGGTCGCCCTCTCTATCCGCCTCCAACGCATGGGCCATCGACCCGAGATAGCGGTCCTTGAAAACCGATGTGAGCTTTTTGACCTCTTTCGCACTGGCCGGATGCGGGCCGACCAATGCCTCGGCGGGGCGGCCCAGAGGAAACAGGAAGGCAAAATCGGGCACCGCCTGTAAAAAAGCCGCCAGAAGGGCTGCGGCCTTCTGGCCTTCGGACCGGAAATTCTTTGCGAAATCAATTTCCAAGGGCGTATAGCGCATGGCGGCCCCTGCCGGATCGGGGCTGTTCAGAAGCTGGCGCAGAAGAGCCTCGGTTTCCGTACGGAAATGCGGATCGGGTAGCGCGAAACAATGGCGGTTCGCGGCTAAAAGCGCGTTCAATGAGGTCATGAGATCACCAGTTCACGGACAGAAGCGCCAGCGCCAGGGCGAGGCAGCCTACGGCCAGCAGGGCCAGCCAGATAAGGCGGGGGGAGGAGCGATCCGGTCTGGACCGCGCCGCCGGTGTTGGGGGCACGGAAACCGGATCGGCCTCCAGTTCGGCCACAGGTTCGGGATGCGGCAGGGCGTCTATCGCGGCAAAGGCCCGATCAAACGCCTCCTCCTCGGGGCGCGAGGGATCATAGGCAGCAAAGGCCTCCTCGAGCGCCATATGATAAACGTCCGCGTCATGCACCACCAGATGGGCAACGTGCTCGGACGAGACCTGCATTTCGGCACAATAGGGCCGCGTCTCGACCAGATGCCACAGGATGAAATGGGCCGCAGGCAGGCCCGCCTCCGGCACCTTGCGGAACCATAGACCGGACACATCGTCGGGCAGATCCATCCTGCCAGACGACGAACGCGGCCAGAATTGCAAAAGGGCCCAAGGCCTCTGATGCACGATCCAATAGCCCGGAAGATCGCAGTTTTCCGCCTCGTATGCTTCGTATAGCAGGGCAAAATCGGCCAGTTCGAGCCGAAGCCACGCAAGCGCGGCATCTTCCACCTCGACATCCAGCACCAGATCAATCGCAATCTCGTCCGGCAGCTGGTTGAAGAACTGGCTGAGAGCCTCGCCGCCGTGACGCGGGAAGCGGGCAATAAACTGCTCGGCCAGAGGTTTGATGCGCTCGGGCGCGAATTCAAGCGGATCTGTCTGCGGCCGCTGCGGCCAGTCGAACAGATCGCAAAGAAGCCAGTTCAGATCAGGTGCAGGCTCGAGCGACAACAGATGCGCGAGCGGTTCGGCCAGACAAGCCTCGAAATCCGCAAGGAAGCTTTCCGCGGTATCGCTCTCGATCTCGGGCATGTCGGGGTATCGCCCCGCCCGAAACAGCATCGCGCAGACTTCATCGGTCATAATCACAGCAGACAGCAACGCGACCGCCCGCTCGCCATAGCGGTGGTAGCGGTGATGGAGTTCCAGTTCGAAGGCGGAATACCGGCCCTTGCTGGCTGCGGGAGAGCTGTCTGCAAACAGGGTCCGTAGCCGCTGTTCGTCCTCCAGACGCCGTTTTTGCGCGGACATGTCCTCCTTCGGGAAAAACGGCGTCCGCATGGCTTCCATCAACTTGGTCAAATCGTTGATCATGTAATCATCCTAATAAAAACGCGCCCCACATTGGAGGCGCGTTTTATTAGCGTCTTTTCCGACCAAAGATCAAACCGCCTTCTTGAGCGCCTCGACAAGGTCCGTTTTTTCCCAGCTGAAACCGCCATCGGCTTCGGGCGCGCGGCCGAAATGACCATAGGCTGCCGTGCGGGCATAGATCGGTTTGCACAGATCCAGATGGGTGCGGATGCCCAGAGGCGTCAGGTCCATACATTGCACCAGCGCCTGTTCAATCACCTCGTCCGGCACCTGACCGGTGCCGAAAGTGTCCACATAGACCGAAAGCGGCTTGGCCACACCGATCGCATAGCTCAGCTGGATGGTGCATTTGCGCGCAAGCCCGGCCGCCACCACGTTTTTCGCCAGATAGCGCGCGGCATAGGCCGCCGAACGGTCCACCTTGGTCGGGTCTTTCCCCGAGAAGGCACCGCCCCCATGCGGGGCCGCGCCGCCATAGGTATCCACGATGATCTTGCGCCCTGTCAGACCCGCATCCCCATCGGGGCCCCCGATCACGAAGGTACCGGTCGGGTTGACCCACCATTCGGTCTCGGGCGAGATCCAGCCCTCGGGCAGAACTTCGCGGATATAGGGTTCGACGATGGCACGGATATCATCCGAGCTCTGGCTTTCGCTTGCATGCTGCGTCGACAGCACGATCGAGGTCACCCCGACCGGTTTGCCGTTTTCATAGCGCACCGAGAGTTGGGATTTGGCATCGGGCCGCAGGGTCGGCTCAGCACCGGATTTGCGGGCCTCCGCCAGACGGCGCAGAATCGCGTGGCTGTAATGGATGGGCGCCGGCATCAGCTCGGGGGTCTCGTCGACCGCATGGCCGAACATGATCCCCTGATCGCCCGCGCCATCCTTATCCACGCCCTGCGCGATATGCGCCGATTGCGGATGCAGGAAATTGGCGACCTTCAAAGTGGCCCAATGGAACTCGTCTTGTTCATAGCCGATGTCTTTTACGCAATCGCGCACAAGACCATCAACCTTTTCCATATAAAGCGCCAGTTTGGCTTTGTCGGTCAGCCCGACCTCGCCGCCAACAACAACCTGATTGGTGGTGGCGAAGGTTTCGCAAGCGACCCGCGCGTTTTTCTCTTCCGAGAGAAACGCATCCAGAATGGCGTCGGAAATGCGATCACATACCTTGTCCGGGTGGCCTTCGGAGACCGACTCGGAGGTGAAAATATAGTTCTTACGTGTCATGAAAGACGTGCTCCGTTGGTTATATCCCCACCACGCCAGGAAGCCGTTGTGATGGTTCGATACCGTTGCCTAGACCTCTGCGCGGGGCCGGTCAACGATAATTAGCCCAAAACCCCTTAAGAGAAGTAAAGCCACAAGCATCGCCGTGATGCTGGGCCAATCCCCCAGACGGGCATAAACCGTTACGGGCAAGGCCTTAGGCACGGCAACATCCAGATGCCCCTCGCGGTTCATACCGATACGCTCCCGCAGGCGCCCATAGGGGTCGATCAGCCCCGAAATGCCGGTATTGGCCGCGCGCACCACCGGCAACCCGAATTCGATCGCGCGCATCTGGGACAGACTCAGATGCTGGCGCGGCCCCGACAGCTGGCCAAACCACGCATCATTGGTGATCTGCATGATCCAGTCGGGCCGTTCGGGCGCATGGCGGATATCCTGCGGGAACACCGCCTCGTAGCAGATCAGCGGTTGCACCTGCCCTGCCGGTCCGAGATCAAGCACGGTTTCGGCGCGCCCTGCCGAATAGCCATTGCCCTCTTGCGCGGCAAAGGCGCTGATCCCCAGCTTCGCCAATGCATCCCCGAAGGGGATATATTCCCCGAACGGCACCAGATGCACCTTGTCGTAAAGCGCGGTGATCCTTGCCTGCCCGTCCAGCACAGCAAGGGAATTGTAATAACGGTCCCCGTCACTGCGCTGGATCCCCAGCGCAATCGGCACCCCCTTGCCCGATTGCGCCACCATCTCCAGACCATCGCCGGGCCAGTTGAGCAAGAAGGGCACCGAGGTCTCGGGCCAGACGATCAGATCCAGCGGCGTCTTGGCGGGAGCCGAGGACTCGTCCAGCAGGCGCTGGAAGAACAGGGCGCGATATTTTGGCAGCCATTTCAGCTTCTGCTCAGCATTGGGTTGGACAATGCGGATTTCGGCGGGACGGGCGGGATAGTCGACAGGGGTGGCCAGTCGCGCCTGCCCCCAGCCCCAGATCGCCGCCGCGCCCAACCACAGACACAGCCCCGCGCCCAAGCCCCCTTTGCGGCCCGGGAAAGACAGCGTGACCGCCAGCAGCAAGGTGACACAGCTCAGCCCCAGTTGCCCTGTCAGAGAGGCCAGTTGCGCCACCGGCGTTCCGATCCAGATATGGCCGAACAGCACCCAGGGAAAGCCGGTGAACGCGTAGCTGCGGATCGCATCGGTCAGCCCCAGCCCCAGCGCAATCCCCAAAGCCCGTGTCACCGGCCCATGCCCAAGCCGCGCCCCCAGACCGGCCCCCGCCGCCCAGAACGCCCCGAACCCCGCCCCCATCAGCGCCAGCGCGAAAGGGGCCATCCAGCCGAAAACCTCGGGCTCGACAAAGAACGGCTCGGTGATCCAGTACATCGTCACACAGGTATGGCCGACCCCCGCCATGAAGGCGGCCCAAGCGACATGGGCGGGGCGCTGGCGCGACAGAAAGCGCAGCAGCAGCCCCAAAGCGAGGATTGCCACCGGCCACAGGCTCACAGGAACCTGCCCCAGACCGATGCCACAACCGGCCAGAAAAGCCAGACCCAACACGTTCCAGACCGGTCGGGCCGGAGATCTCATGAAACCGAAAATACGCAAGAAATCCTGACCTTACCTGCCGATCTTAATCCAGCACATTCACTCTGCCGGAGCCACTCCGGGCAGGCGCACACGCAGACGTTTGATGCGGCGCGGGTCGGCATCGAGCACTTCGAATTCGACCCCGCTTTCGGCCACGATCACTTCGCCCCGTGCCGGAACACGCCCGATCTGCATGAAGACCAGCCCCCCCAGACTGTCAATCTCCTGCTCTTCTTCCGGATCGGCCAGCACATGCCCGATCTCGGCCTCGAAATCGCTGAGCGGCGCACGGGCCAGCACGACCCATTGGCCGGGCTTTTCCTGCCGCCACATTCCGCCTTCGACCTCGTCATGTTCGTCCTCGATCTCGCCAATGACCTGTTCGATCAGATCCTCCAGCGTAAGAAGGCCGTCCACCCCGCCATATTCGTCGATCACCAGAGCCATATGGATGCGCTGCACCTGCATCTTCTGCAAAAGCACCCCGATCGGCATCGAGGGCGGCACATAAAGCAGCGGGCGCATCAGATCCTGCATCACCACATGATCGGGCTGATGGTCGTTGAACCCGTATTGCAAGGCAAGATCCTTGAGGTGGATCAGGCCAAGAGGCTGGTCCAATGTCTCGTGGAAAACCGGCAGGCGGGAATAACCATGTTCGCGGAAAACAGCGACCAGTTCTGCGGGCGGGATATCGTCCGGAACGGCCACGATTTCGACTTTGGGAATGGCAATATCGCCGACACGCATGCGGCGCAGATTGCCCAAGCCAAGCGGGGCGTGTTGCGGTGTTTGCGCAGGTTCGTCATACACCGCGTCTTCGACCGCGGCAGAGCCCCCGAACAAACGTCCAAGAAAACCCCGCGATCGGGGTTCGGAATTTTCTCCCGGTTCCTCTTCGGAAACCGGGCTTTCGGCGGAGAGAGCTCCGTCAGCGGCCTGTCCCATTCGTCCTTTCCAAAATTACACCGCGCCTGGCGGCCTCAAAATTCATATGGGTTTGCGATACCCTGCTTTTCAAGGATGCGGATTTCCAGCGCTTCCATCAAGACCGCATCTGCATCCCTCACGTGATCGTAGCCCAAAAGATGCAATAACCCGTGAATAATCAGATGAAGAACGTGATCTTGCGCGGATTTCTGCTGTTCTGTGGCTTCACGGATGCAGGTTTCATAGGCCAGAGCCAGATCTCCCAGCGCAATCGTGCCGAACATATCGGGCTCCGGCACCTGTGGCACATCGCCCTCGGTTTCGGCCCCCCGTTCTTCGGCAGGCCAGCTCAGCACATTGGTGGCCTTGTCCTTTGCCCTGAATTCCGCATTCAGTTCCTTGATGCGGGCATCATCGCAGCCCAGCACCGACAGCTCGCAAAGGTCAGCCTCAAGACCAAGCGCCGCGCATACGGCCTCTGTCGCCTTTTCACAAAGCGCCTCAAGCCCGAGCTCCGCCCAGCGGGAATCGTCAATATCAATATCGATCTGCATTCCCGTTCGCTACAATGCGCCCCCCTGTCCGGCAAGAGGCTTCCGCAGTGGCTCACCAAAATGCGTCCTCAGGCCCGCCGCAATCCGTAACCGGCAGGCGGGCCCAAAGCTCAGAGCCGGAACCCCCTCACATGCGCTGGCATCTCGACCCCCGACAGATTGCGCGGATCGGGTTCGGGGGCCCCCACCACGCTGCGCACCGGAAGGACGCCCGCCCAGATCGGCAGCTCGTAATCGGCATCCTCGTCCTTCGGACCGCCGCTCCGCGTCTTCGCGCTGCCCTCGGCGATCTCCAGCCCCAGCACCATCGTCGCCTTCAGATCCTGCGCATGATCGGGGCGCAGGGTGCCATAACGGCCCGGAAAGAGCGTATCGACAAAACGCCCCAGTTTCGCGTGCTTCTCGGCAGGGTCTTCCACCTTGAACGCCCGCCCGTATAGCGTGACCGAACGCGAATTGACCGAATGGTGCATCCCCGAGCGCGCCAGCACGAACCCGTCCAGAATGGCGACGCTCAGACACACGTCGGCATCGCGGGAATGGCGCAGCGCACGGCTGGCAGAGGAGCCGTGCCAGTAGACATGATTGCCCTCGCGCCATTGCAGCGTGGGCGTAACAAAGGGTTTTCCATCAATTACATAGCCGACGCTGCACATCGGCTGCGCGTCAAGGATGGCATAAATGGCCTCGCGGTCGAAACAGCCGCGCTCATGGCTGCGGCGAAGGCGGGTGCGCTCGGTGACGGGCAGGGTATCTGACATGGGAAGGGATCCGAAATTGAACTTGCCGCCTCAGGTCTGGCGGCATATTGGTATTTTATAAATGGCCAATTCCGGTAAATCATATCAGTCCAATCTGGACAGCGCCCTGTTTGCACTGCTGCTGGACCCTGCGGCCGCCGAAAGCCTGCAGGCCCAGCTTCTGGACGGGCTACGGCGCAAGATCCTGTCCTCCAACGCCTTTTGCGGCGTCAGGCTTCCGGCAAGCCGCGTTCTGGCGGCCGAATTATCGGTCTCGCGTACGACAGTGCAGATTGTCTATGACCAGTTGATTTCCGAGGGCTATCTGGTCACCAGACAGGGGGCAGGCACATTTGTCGCGCAGGAACTGCCGCATCTGTCACGGGTGGCCAGCGTGCCGCGTCACCCGCCCGCACCGGTCGCCCGCTGGCGGCCCTTTCAAAGCGCCCTGCCCGATCCGGCCCTGATGCCCCATGCCCAATGGGCGCGTCATCTGGACCGCGCCTGGCGCGCGCCCTCGGCCGATCTGCTGGCCCGCCCCGACCCGCTGGGGTGGTATCCGCTGCGCGCTGCAATCGCCGATCACCTTCTGGCATGGCGTCAGCTTGCCTGCGACCCGCAGCAGGTGGTGATCACCTCGGGGGCGCGCGACGCCTTCGAGATCATCTTCCGCGCGCTTTTGCCGCCCACAACCACCGTGGCCATCGAAGATCCCTGCTGGCCGAAAATGGCACGCACCCTGATGTCGTGCGGAGCGCGCGCCCATCCGGTCCGCATCGGCCCCGAGGGGCTGGACCCCGCGCAGATCCCCGCCCGCGCCAGAGCCGCGATAGTGACGCCTTCGCGCCATTATCCGACGGGCCGCAGCATGCCCCTGTCCAGCCGGCTGGCGCTTCTGGAATGGGCCGGTCGCTCCGGCGGGGTGGTGATCGAGGATGATTATGACAGCGAATTCCGCTATCGTGGCCAGCCGCTGCCGGCATTGGCGGGGCTCGACCGGCTGGAGAATGTCCTGTATCTGGGCAGCTTCTCGAAACTGCTCAGCGCCGCCCTGCGGATCGGCTATATGGTGGTGCCCCAGCGCATGCTGCCGCAGATCGCGGCCTATTTCGACGCGGTCGGAGGGCAGACCTCGCTGACCCCGCAGCCCGCGCTCGCCAGTTTCATGGAGAGCGGTGAATTCGCGCTGCATCTGCGCCGGATGCGACGGGTCTACGCGCGCCGGCAGGCCTATCTGCTTTCGGCGATGGCACCGGCGCAGGGGTTTGTAGAGCTCGCGCCCGATGCGGGCGGGATGCATCTTTGCGCGGGGCTCGGACCAAAGCTGCAAGGGCGGGTCAGCGACCGCGAGATCAGTGCCGAGGCCGCCAGGGCAGGGCTATGCGTGGCCGCCCTCTCCGATCATTGCAGCCTGCCGCACGGACCAGAAGCCCTGCTTCTGGGCTATGCGGGGTTTGACGAGGATACGCTTGGGGACGCGGCTCGCCGCCTCTGCGCGCTTCTGGCCCGCATGGGATGAGCGGATGGCCTTGTGTTCTACCAAAGGCGAAAACCCGCCCGTGACCTGCCAGAGTTTTGCCTTGAACCCGCGGGCATCTTTCGCAATTGTACCGCACAACTCTTCTGGCTTTTGTATCCATGACTTTACTCTATGATCCGGGGCTTACCCCGTTTTTGATTGCCGCAGGCCTTGTGGTGGCCCTTCTCCTGCTTGAGGTGGTGATGCTTCTCACCGGCCTGTCGACAACGGGTGACAGCGGCGATCTGGCTTTGGATATGGAGGCCGATGCCGACCTGATCGGACTGAGCGCCCCCGAAATTGCCGCCGAGCTTGATCTACCTACCGAGGTCGCGGTCCAGATCGAAGGCGCGTTTGACGGCCATTCGCCTGCCGCCCTGGAGGCCACACCCTCTGCGGGCGGTATCATGACCGATATGCTGGGGCTGAACAAACTGCCGCTCACAATCTGGCTCACCCTGTTCTGCGCGCTCTTCGCGGGGCTCGGGCTGGCGGTCCAGACCGGCCTGTGGCAGATCGTTGGGCAGGCCATGCCGCGCCTTCTGGCCGTGCCGGTGATCGCGGTTCCGGCCCTGGCGCTGACGCGGGGGCTGTCATCGGTCATCGCCCATCTGCTGCCACGCGACGAAACCAGCGCGATCTCGGAGCGCAGTCTGGGGCGGCGGCGCGGTGTCGTCACGGTGGGCGAGGCACGGCGCGGCAGCCCCGCGCAGGTGCGGGTGACAGACAGTTTCGGCAACACCCATTATGCCATGCTGGAACCGCTATCGGAAAGCGATGTCATCGCGCAAGGCACCGAGGTGCTGGTTCTGAAACTTCCGGGCGGCGATCTGCGTCTGGTACCTATTGCGTAAAATTCCGGCAGAGCTTTCTGCCGTCAAAGTTTGTAAGAGACGGGAAATGTTTAAATGACTCTCATTCTAGGTGTAGCGATCCCTGTGCTACTGATCGTGGTGGCCTTTCTGGTGATCGCGATGATTTTCTCACGGATGTATAATCGTTCGACCCGCGAGGTCAGCCTTGTGAAAACCGGCACGGGCGGGCGCAAGGTCATCATCGACGGCGGCACGCTGGTCATTCCGGTGCTGCATGAAGTGACGCGGATCAATATGCGCACCACCCGTCTGGAAGTGCGTCGTGACGGCAATTCCGCGCTGATCACCAAAGACCGGATGCGGGTCGATGTGGGCGTGGAATTCTACGTCACCGTTCAGGCCACCGAAGAGGGCATCGCGCGCGCGGCCCAGACGCTGGGCGACCGCACCTTTGACGAACGCGCCCTGCGCGAGATGGTGGAAGGCAAGCTGGTCGATGGTCTGCGCGCTGTGGCCGCCAAGATGGATCTGGATGATCTACATGAGAACCGCGCCAATTTCGTGCAGCAGGTGCAGCAGACGGTTACCGAGGATCTGCGCAAGAACGGCCTTGAACTGGAATCCGTCTCGCTGACCGCGCTGGACCAGACCCCGCTGAGCGGGCTTGACGAGAATAACGTCTTCAACGCCGAAGGGATGAAGAACCAGGCCGAGCGCATCGCCCAAAGCCGCAAACAGCGCGCCGCCATCGAGGCGGATGCCGAGGTCGCCGTGGCCCGCTCGCGTCAGGAGGCGGAGGTCAAACGCTATGAGGTCGAGCGCGAGCAGGAAGAGGCCCGTGTTGCCCAGCGTGTGAAGATGGAAGAGCTGGCCGCCCGCGAAGAGGCCGAGAAAGCCCGCCAGCACGAAGAGGCCGAGATGGCCGCGCAACAGGCCCGTATCGCCCGTGAAAAGGCCATCGAAGTGGCCGAGCAGGACCGCCAGATTGCCGTCTCCGAGAAATCCGAGGCCGAAAGCCAGGCCCGCGCCCGTGCCGATCTGGCCAAAGCCGAGGCCATCAAGGCGACCGAGGCGATCGAGACCGAGCGCCGCGTGGCCGAGGGTGAGCGTCAGAAGCGCCTGACCATTCTTGCCGCGCAGGAAGAGGCCGAGCGTCAGGCAACCTCGATCCGTGTGGCCGCCAAGGCCGAACGCGAGGCCGCCGATGACCGCGCCGCCGCCATGCGCGAACTGGCGCAGGCCGAGGCCGACCAGATCACCATCCGCGCCGAAGCCGCCAAGAAAGAGGCTCTGGCCGAGGCCGAGGGGATGCGCGCGCGCAAGCTGGCCGAGGCCGAAGGCACCCGCGCATTGGCCGAGGCCGAGAACGGTCTGTCTGAGGCGATTGTCGAATACCGTCTGGCGCAGGCGCGTCTGGAGGCGATGCCGAAGATCGTGGCCGAGATGGTCAAACCCGCCGAGAAGATCGGCGGCATCACCATCCATAAGGTCGATGGTCTGGGCAATGCGTCCACGGCGGCCGAAGGGGCCAAGGCCTCGGGCGGTGACGGGCTGGTCAATCAGGCCTTTGACGAGATGCGCAAGATGGCTTTCCAGCTTCCGGCGCTGGACAGCATCGGCAAGCAGGTCGGGCTGAATATGGAAAAGGGCATGAGCGGGCTGTTCGACGAGGTGATGCCCAAACCTTCTGCCCCGCCCGAGGCCAGCGCGGCAGCCCCTGCCGCACAACCGGCGCAAGACGTCTGAGACCTCTCCGCGCGAGCCCCCCTGACGGGCTCGCGTTTTTCGTGTGGCCACCGTCCGGACGGAAGCCGCGCTCGACAGGCCAGTTCGGGACGCGCCTTATCCCCTGCGGCATTTTGCACCCTCCGTCACAGTCTCCGGCAGGTAAAAACCGTTTTGCTCTGCCCCACCTGCCCGCTATAGATGCCCCCATGATGCAGTCCGGCCGATCTTCTCCGCCCCGCGCCCCAGGAGGCCGCTCCGCATGTTCTGCGGGGGCGGGCGTCTGGCTGCTGCGTCTGTGCCTGCTCTGCGCGCTGTTTCTCTCGGGGATCGTACCGCAGGGCATGATGCGCAACCCCGATGCGGAAGGCACGACGCTTGTGCTGTGCACCGGCGAAGGCCCCAAAGAACTGGTGATGCTGCCTGACGGCTCGGTCAAAGACCCCGATGCCCCCGCGCCGCAACGCCATAAGGTCTCGACCTGCCTTGCCGTGTCGCTGTCTCTGGCTGCGGTGCAGGCCGTGCCGGAATTGATGTTCAGCACCGCCGAATTCAGCCGTTATCGTCCCGACCCTGCCCCCGCGCCGCCTGTGATACTGCGCCTGTATGCGCCGGTCCAGCCGCGCGCACCACCGCGCGCCGCCTGATCGCGGAAGGCCGTACTGCGCGGCATTCCGCTGTCTTCTGGCACCGCCGTTTCGGGTCTGCGGCCCTGCGGCAGATTTTGGCATGCGGATCTGCGGGTCTGCGCAACAGGTTTGGAACTCAATATGAAAACGACTTTCTTTGCGGCGGTTGCCGCACTTGCCCTCTGCCCGCTGGTGGCGCAGGCCGACATCACCGTGACCGATCTCGACGGGCGTGAAATCCATCTGGAACATGTGCCCGAACGTGTCGCATTGGGGTTTTACTACGAGGATTATCTGGCGGTTGCCGGTGCGGGCGCAGCCGATAAGATCGTCGCTCTGTCGCGCGCGCCCTGGGCCGATTGGCGCCCGAACCAATGGGCGGCCTATACCGCAAGGTTTCCGGCCCTCGAACAGGTGCCGGATTTCGGCAATGCCGATGATAACACCCTGTCGGCCGAGGCGCTGATTGCCACCCGCCCCGATGTGGCGATCCTGTCAAGCTGGCAGACCGCCGCCTTGGGGCAGGCCGGAGTGGCACAGATCGAAGCGGCAGGCATTCCGGTGGTGGCGCTGGATTACAACGCCCAGACATTGGAGCGCCATGTCCTTTCGACCCGTGTTCTCGGGGCTGTCATGGGCCAGCCCGAACGTGCCGAGAGGCTTGTGCATCTTTACAAGACGAAAACCCGCGACACGCTGGCGCGCATTGCCACAGCAGGCCCGTCGCATAAGAAGATCTATGTGGAACTGGCCCAGAAAGGCCCGGAAACCATTGGCAATTCCTATGGCTCCGGCATGTGGGCGGGGGTGATCGATCTGGTGGGCGGCCAGAATATCGCCAAAGGGCAGATCGAGAATTGGGGGCCGCTTTCGCCCGAATATGTCCTTGCCCAGCAACCGGATGTGATCTTGCTGGCAGGGTCGGAATGGCGCAATGCGCCGCAGGCGGTCAGCTTGGGTTTCGGCGCACAGGAGGCTTTGGCCCAGACCCGTCTGGCGGCCTATCTCACCCGCCCCGGCTGGTCCGACCTGCCCGCAGTGCGCCAGCATGAGGTGTATGGCATCTATCACGGCGGCAACCGCACCCTGTCGGATTTCGTCTATGCGCGGGCCCTTGCCAAAGCCCTCTATCCGAAACTGTTTGCCGATATCGACCCTGCCGAGGAGCTGCGCGCCTATTATCATGACTGGATGCCGATCGAGGCGCAGGGCACCTTCATCACGAAGATGCCATGACCAGCGCGGCAACAACTGTCTGGCGGGCATGGGAAATCCGTGCCCGCAAGCGCCGCCTCGCACTGGGGCTTGCCTGTGTTGTGCTGGGGCTTCTGGTGCTGGCGGATCTGGGCACCGGCCCCTCGGGTATGGGGCCTGCCAAATTGTGGCAGACCCTGCTGGACGGGCCGGACGGGGCCGACAGGGCGTCGGCGGTGATCCTGTTCCAGATCCGGCTGCCGCAAACCGTGCTGGCGCTGATCGTGGGTGCGGCCTTGGGGATTTCGGGGCTGATGATGCAGACCATCCTCGCCAATCCGCTGGCCTCGCCCTTCACGCTAGGGTTCTCGGCAGCCTCGGGGTTCGGCGCGGCGCTGGCCATCCTGTTCGGCACCCGCCTTGCCCTGCCGGTGCCGCCTTGGCTGCTGACACCGGCCTGCGCCTTTCTGGCGACACTCGGCGCTACGGCAATGATCTGGGCCGTCGCGCGGCTCAAGGGGTCCAAACCGGAGCTCCTCGTGCTGGCGGGGATTGCGGTGCTGTTCTTCTTCCAGTCGATGCTGTCTCTTGTGCAGTTCATGGCCTCGCCGGAGGTCTTGCAGCAAATCGTGTTCTGGCTGTTCGGGTCGTTGCTGAAGGCGAATTGGACGGCGGTGAAAGTCTCGGGCTGTATCGTACTGCTATGCCTGCCCTTTATCGCCAGAGACACATGGGCGCTGACCACGCTGCGCATGGGTGAGGCCAATGCCGAAAGTCTGGGGCTGGACACCGATGCCTTGCGGCGACGGGTCTTCCTGCTGACCGCAGCACTCACCGCCGCCGCCGTGGCATTTACCGGCACCATCGGCTTTGTCGGCCTGATCGCGCCGCATGTGGCGCGGGCAATGGTGGGCGAGGATCACCGCTTCGGGCTGCCATTGGCCGCCGTGATCGGCGCACTGATCCTGTGTTCGGCATCGGTGGCCGCCAAGCTTCTGTCCAGCGGTGCCGCCATTCCGGTGGGCATCGTCACCGCCATTGCCGGCATTCCGATGCTGGCCGTGGTGATCCTGCGTCACGGAGATCGCGGATGCTGAATGCAAGCCTCGAGCAACAAACCCGCGGGCGACGCACCATTCTGGCCCCGATGCGTTTCAGCCTGCCCTGCGGTCGCCTGACCGCCGTTCTCGGCCCGAATGGCGCGGGCAAATCCACGTTGCTACAGGCGCTTTCGCGGGGCAAGGCCGCGGGGGCGCAGATCCTTGACGGGCGCAGGCAGCTTGGCCCGCGCGACATCTGCTACCTGCCGCAGGCCTTTGCGGTGGTCTCCGAACTCAGCGTGCTGGACTGCGTCATTCTGGGACAGCGCGAACGGCTGGGGCTGCGGGTGCCGCAACAGGCGGTCACACAGGCCCGCAGCCTTCTTGATCGTCTGGGGCTGGGGGATCTGGCAACGCGGGCGATGTCGGCACTCTCGGGCGGGCAGCAACAGCGGGTCCTGCTGGCGCAGCGGCTGTTTCGGGGCGGACGGGTGATGGCGCTTGACGAGCCGACATCGGCGCTTGATCTGCACCACCAGCTGGCGGTTCTGGGCTATCTGCGCGATTTCGCCGAACGCACCGGCACTGCCGTGGTGCTGTCGCTACACGATCTGAACCTTGCCGCGCGGTTTTGCACCCATGCCCTTCTTCTGGCCGAAGGGCGTCTGATCTGCGAAGAGACGCCGGAACGGGCGCTGAACGCGCCCGCGATCCGCCGGTTCTGGAAAGTCGCACCGGAATGGCTGCGCGACAGCGAGAACAATGCGGTGTTCGTGCCGCATATGCTGACGCATCGCTGAGCGCCCGAAAGACAGTCCCCGCCGCAACCGGATGACGGCTGCGGCGGGGAGATCCTGTCAGATATCGAAATTGCTGGGCAAAATCACGACATCGCGGATGGTGACCGTGCGCGGACGGCTCAGCATGAACAGGATCGCCTCGGCGATATCCGACGGCTCGATCAGCGCGCCGTTTTCCTTGGCCTTGCGCAGGTTTTCCTCGGGCCAGTCGGCCAGCAGGGCCGAAACCACCGGACCGGGCGAGACCGAGCCCACACGGATGCCATGTTTGTTCAGCTGGCGTCGCATGGTCTGGACAAAGCTGGTCATCGCCCATTTCGAGGCCGAATAGACCGGCTCCCACGGCACAGCCGTATGCCCTGCCACCGACGATGTGACGATGATATCGCCACAGCCCTGCGCGATCATCTGCGGGATCACGTTATGAACGTTCTTCATGACCGCGTTCACATTCAGATTGAGCATGCGGTCAATCGCAGCGGGGTCCGTGACTTCGACCAGATCGCCGCCGATATAGCTGCCCGCATTGCAGTGCAGAATATCGATCCGCCCCGCCAGTTCCATCACGCCCGACAGAAGCGAGGCACAGCTTTCGGGGTCCAGCAGGTCGATGACCAGCGGCAGGGCTTTCTCGCCCAGCTTTTCGGTCACGGCCTTCAATGCGGCACCGTCACGGTCCACAAAGACCACCGTAGCGCCTGCCTCCAGCATCATCTGCGCACTGGCAAGACCGATCCCCGAGGCCGCACCCGTCACTGCGGCGACCTTGCCGCTTAGTTCATTGCTCATCTTCATCTCCTCCACGTTTTTCCCTTTCCGCCCCGATCGGGACGCGGATCAAGCGGTGTTGGCACAAGCCCCGTGCCTGTGCAAATGACAAAGCCCCGCGCGGCGCCCGTTTGCGCGCCTCGCAGCGGGCAGGCCTCAGACGGCACAGGCCGTATGATAGCTGTGGATCACCTCTTCGACCCGCCAGAGAAGCAGGGCCTCGGGGTCGAGCGGCCTGTCGGCAAAAGCTGTCGCGGCAGGCAGGTGCTGCCACATCAGCGGCAACGGCACGACCTGCCCCTGCAGCGCCTCGAGAAGGGCGGCAACAGCGGCCTGTGCCTGCGGCTCGGCCCAGTAATAGCGGATACGATCCGACAGCGAATAATGCCGCAAGACACCCTGCTCGGCCGCATTGCCGCCGTAATGACGCGCCCAGTTCGCGGGTTTTTCCAGCATCAGCGCCTCAAGTGCCACTTTCAGAGGCCGCGCGCCATAGTCGGGCAGCAGATCCGAGGCGATCAGATCCAGCGCATATAGCGCCTCGCGCAGCGCAAAGGTCAGCTCCGGCCCGACTTTCAGGATGGCAAAGCCGTCCTGCACCAGTTGTGCCAAGGGCGCGGTCCCCTGATAATCGGTCGAATGGGCCTCGAAAACCAGCCCGTCCAGCGCCGGCAGGACATCGATCAGCGGCCTCGCCGGTGCGGGGTCATAGGCGATGACGTTATGATTGCCAAATTCCACCCCCGGCTGCACCACAATCGCGATCACGCGCGACAGGGCCGCGTCCAGACCACGGGCGGCGAAGATTTCGCGGTGGACGGCCAAGGTCGTCTTGGCCGCGTCGGGCGCGGTGGGGGTGATGGCCTCCAGCGCGTGATCGGCACCACCGGGAGGCGGAACCTCCGTGCCGATCACATAAAGGGGCATCGGCCCCGCCGCACCCGACGCGGTTCTTTCGGCCACAGCCGCCAGACGCGCGGCCCGATCCGCCGTCTGATGGTCATCCAGCGCGACGGGTTCGCCGCGACAGCCCATAGAGGCGTCCAGATGGATCTTGCGGAAGCCCGCCTCCACATAGGCCGCTACCATCTTCTCGGCTTCGGCCATCGCGGCTTCCGCGTCTTGGTCGCGCCACGGATTGGGGCCAAGATGGTCCCCCCCCAACAGGATCAGATCCTCGGGGCAGTTTTCCTCGGCGGCGATCCGGTAGACCATTTCGGCGAAATCCGCCGGTGTCATACCGGTATAGCCGCCAAGATGATTGACCTGATTGCAGGTCGCCTCAATGAGAACCGTCGCCCGTGTCCGCGCGCCATGACGCAGGGCCGCGCGCAGAACAACAGGATGGGCCGAACAGATCGAGCTTATTCCGACCGGATGTCCCGCCGCCCGCGACGGGGCCAGATCTTGCAACATGACATTCATGATGCTCTCCTTTGGGTGGTTGCGATAAAGGCATCCAGCTCCTCGCGGGTGCCTGCGCCCTCCATCGGGCCGCGCAGAGTGGCATTGCGCGCACCTGCGGCACAGCCATAGTCAAGCGCACTCTCCACAGGCTGGCCGAGCCTGCGGCAGGTCAGATAGGCCCCACCGAAACAGTCGCCCGCCCCTGTGGGATCGACCGCATCGACCACGAAAGACGGCGCATCGATGCGGCGGCCATCGGACAGGAAGCAGCTTGCCCCTGCCTCGCCGCGTTTGAGCACGATCTCCTTGATGCCCCGCGCGAACAGGGCGGCAAGAGCGGCTTCCTCTCCGGCCACGCCCGCCGCATCTTCCAGCTCCTCGCCCGAGGGCAGAAGCAGGTCGGCCTGCCCCACCAGCCACAGGAAGCGTTCGCGCGTTTCGACGTCCTGTGTCAGCTCTTTGCGCAGGTTCGGGTCGAGCGACAGGGTGCCACCGCGCGCCTTGACCTGCGCCAGCACCTGCCGGATCACCTCCCACGCGCCGGAAATCGACAGGGCCGACCCCATGACATGCAGATGTCCCGCCCGCGCGGCCAGCGCCGCAACCGCAGGCGTCCAGCCGAAACGCGCCGCAGCCGAGCGTTCGATATTGAAAACGAAATCGCGCGATCCATCCTCGCGATACCGCACGAAGGCACTGCCCGTGGGATAATCGGGATCGATCGCGATCCCCGAGACATCGACGCCATCGCGGACCAGCCGGTCGATATTGACCTGACCGAAATCATCGCGACCGACCGCGCCGATCATTGCGGCCTGCCCGCCGATACGCCCGCACTGGTCGATGAAAATCGCCGGTGCGCCACTGGGAAACGGGCCGATCAGCGGCAGGGCGTTGCGAAACCCCTCCCCCGGCATGGTCGCCACGATTTCCACCAATATCTCGCCGATACAAAGGGTCGGCCCCAAAGCATCGGGCGCAAGATGAGAATTGTTCATCGCATAGCTCCTCCTGTGCGAAGAACGGGCAAGGCCCGAAGCCCCTGCCCTGTTCCGACGGTCCCGACGGCCTTACGCCGTGATATTGACCTCGCGCTTGCGCTGCGCCTCGGCCCAACGTTGCTCGATGAACTGCTTGGCATGCGCGGCCAGCGGATTGTTATCGGTCCACGTATCGCGCCAGATCCCGCAGGTGCGCGACAGGCTCTCGTCGACGATTGCGCTGGAGAAGCTTTCGAACACGATATCGCGGTCGTAGTTGATATCGACAAGGGCGCTGAAGATCGACGCGAAGTCGATCGTGCCGGTGCCGAGGAAACCGCGATAGTTCTCGTTGAAATGGTAATAGGTGCATTTGTCACCCGCCATGCGGATCGCGGCAGCGGGGTCGGCTTCCTCGATATTGGCGTGGAAGGAATCCAGATGCAGGAACACGTCATCGCGGCCCGTATCCTTGATGAACTGCAGACCCTGTGCCGTGGTATTGAGAAGGTTCGATTCAAAGCGGTTGACCACTTCAAGCGCGATCTCGACACCGCAATCCTTGGCGATCTCGGCAGTGGCCGCGATGGACTCGGCGCTATGCATCCAGCCGGTGCGGGTCGGCATGCTGTCATATTTGCCATGCATCGAGTAAAGGATACCACCCAGACGGATGCCACCGATATCGCGCACCGCCTTGACCGCATCGGACAGAAGCTGACGGCCTTTGGCCACAACCGCCTTGTCGTCACTGGAGACATCTGCCGCCGCAGGCAGACCCATCGTCACCACGATATCGACATCCAGCGCCTTCGCCTTCCGGGCCAACCGGTCCAGATCGAAGAGTTCGGGGCGCAGATAGGCGAATTCGATCATGCGGTAGCCATGCTCGGCTGTCTTATCAAGCGCCATTTCCAGCCCTTCTTGGGTCTGGCCGTTGGTCCATACGAAAGAGTGGATACCAAGTCGTCTCATGTTCAGTGCCTCCCTGAATCACATGTCAGAACAGGTTGTGCCTCTTTTTGTTTCTTCTAGCAACAAATAAGAAAGAGGATCGGAAAATTTTTGCCAGAAACCTGGTATATGCGCTTTCTAAAGATCAGGCAGCACGACGCATATGCCGGTTTTGTTGCAAACGGCATATGCATGTTTTCCGCAAGGCGATACGTTTACCGGATCGCTTTACCGTTTTCGTCGAAGCGGTGGATGTTATGCTCTTGGGGGGTGAGCCAGACGGTGTCGCCGGCATGGACATCGACCTCGCCCGAGACGCGGACGTTGAACTGGCCGATGCCTTCGACCTGCACATGGGCATAGGTGTCCGAACCAAGGTGCTCGGAGACGCCAACCAGACCCTCGATCGCACCGTCGACCGGCGTGGTCGAGAGATCGATATGCTCGGGGCGGATGCCGATGGCATGGGCCCCGCGGGCCGCGGCGCGCTCGCCTTCGATGAAGTTCATCTTGGGGCTGCCGATGAAGCCCGCAACGAAGCGGTTATCGGGGTTGCGGTAGAGATCGAGCGGGCTGCCCACCTGCTCGATGCGGCCTGCGCGCAGCACCACGATCTTGTCGGCCATGGTCATCGCCTCGACCTGATCATGGGTCACATAGATCATGGTGGTCTTGAGCTTCTGATGCAGCTCCGAGATCTCGAGGCGCATGTTCACCCGCAACGCCGCGTCAAGGTTCGAGAGCGGCTCGTCAAACAGGAAGGCGGCCGGTTCGCGCACAATGGCACGCCCGATCGCCACCCGCTGGCGCTGGCCGCCCGAAAGCTGGCCGGGCTTGCGGTGCAGGTAATCGGTGAGGTTGAGCGCCTCGGCCGCCGAGGCGATGCGGCGCTCCTGCTCGTCGGTGGGTACACCGGCCATCTTCATCGGGAAGGCGATGTTTTTCTTGACCGACATATGCGGATAGAGCGCGTAGCTCTGGAACACCATCGCGAGGCCGCGCTTGGCGGGGGGGGCCTCGGTGGCATCCGTGCCGTCGATCATGATCTGCCCGCCCGAAAGATCCTCGAGCCCCGCGATCAGACGCAGCAGGGTGGATTTGCCGCAGCCCGACGGGCCCACGAAGACCACGAATTCGCCGTCCTTGATATCCAGATCCAGCGGCGGAATGACTTCGACTTCGCCAAAGGTCTTGCGCACGCCCTTCAGAGTGATTTGTCCCATGACTTATGTCCTTATTTCACCGCGCCGAAGGTCAGGCCGCGGACAAGTTGTTTCTGGCTGAACCAGCCCATGATCAGGATCGGCGCGATGGCCATGATCGAGGCGGCAGAGAGTTTTGCGTAGAAAAGCCCCTCGGGCGAGGAATAGGAGGCGATGAACTGCGTCAGCGGCGCGGCTTTGGAAGCCGTGAGGTTGAGCGTCCAGAAGGCCTCGTTCCAGGCGAGGATGATGTTGAGCAGCACCGTCGAGGCCATGCCCGGGACCGCCATCGGCGTCAGCACGTAAAGCACCTCTTCCTTCAGCCCCGCGCCATCCATGCGCGCCGCCTCCAGGATCTCGCCGGGGATCTCCTTGAAATAGGTGAACAGCATCCAGACGATGATCGGCAGGTTGATCAGCGTCAGCACGACGACCAGACCGATGCGGCTGTCCAGCAGCCCCAGATCGCGGAAGATCAGGTAGATCGGCACCAGAACCCCCACCGGCGGCAGCATCTTGGTGGACAGCATCCACATCAGGATATCCTTGGTCCGACGGCCCGGCACAAAGGCCATCGCCCAGGCGGCGGGCACCGCGATGATCAGCGCCAGCAGGGTCGAACCGACCGAGATGATGACCGAATTCATGAAGAATAGCGGGTAGTTCGAGCGTTCGAGCACGGTATGGTAGCTTTCCAGCGTCCAGCCCGAGAAGAGCACCTTGAGCGGCGAGGCGATCGCATTCCCTTCCGTCTTGAACGACAGGATGAAGATCCACAGGATCGGGAAGAAGATCGCAATGCCCACAGCCCAGGCAAGCACGGTGGTCAGCGCCTTGCGGCGGGGAGTGACGATACGGGACATCTCAGGCCTCCAGATTCTTGCCGATCATCCGCATCAGGAAGATCGCAACGATATTGGCCAGAATGATCGCGATGACACCGCCCGCCGAGCCGCCGCCGACATCGAATTGCAGCAGCGACTGCACATAGATCATATAGGTCAGGTTGGTCGAGGCCACGCCCGGACCGCCATTGGTGGTCACCAGGATCTCGGCAAAGATCGACAGCAGGAAGATGGTCTGGATCAGGATCACCACGGTGATCGCCCGCGACAGGTGCGGCAGCATGATGTAGAAAAACCGCGCCAGTTTCGAGGCCCCGTCCATTTCGGCCGCTTCCAGCTGTTCCTGATCAAGCGATTGCAGGGCCGTCAGCAGGATCAGCGTCGCAAAGGGCAGCCATTGCCACGAGACGATCCCGATGATCGAGGCCAGCGGCGCCTGAGCCAGAAAATCATAGGCCGGAAGCCCGAAGAGATGCGCGATATGCGCAAACAGCCCGTTGACCGGATTGAGGAACATGTTCTTCCACACCAGCGCCGAGACGGTGGGCATCACGAAGAACGGCGCGATCACCAGAATGCGCACGATCCCCTGCCCGAAGAAGGGCTGGTCCAGCAGCAGCGCCAGAAGAATGCCCCCCACGATGGTGATCGCCAGAACCCCCACCACCAGTAACACGGTGTTAAGCAGCGCCGTGATAAAGGCAGGATCCGTGACAAAGAACTCGTAATTGAGGAAGCCTGTCCATTCTTCCATGCCGGGCATGAGAAGGTTGTATCGCAGGAAGGAGAAGTAGAGCGTCATCGCCAGAGGGACGATCATCCAGCCGAGAAGAAGAATAACGGCAGGAGAAATCATCAACCTCGCAGCGGCGCGGGAATGCTTCGTGGCCATCTTAGCGCATCCTTCCTACAAGGATGCGCCAGTGCCGCGCGGGATAGAAGCAAGATCTTATATCGCGCCGGTCGCGACACCCGAAATGCCGACGGCAAGGGGCGTAGGCTGTCATGGCGGCAGTCCTCCTCAGGCTTATCTGTCTGAAAGAGGGGCCGACGATTCCTGCATGCCGCGCCGACCGACAAGATGCCACGCATCTGTCGCTCCGGCCTTCCCCCCTCGCGAATTCCTCCATTCGCGGGACGTAGCATGACTATATTTGCATCTTTTAGCAACAAATATTTTTCTGCTAAAAAACGTTCCGTTTCAACTGTCTAGCAAAATGGCCGGGCGCTCTTCGGCATTTGTGAAGATCGCCTTATGCATCATACAGGCCGCCCCGAATGCAGATCCGGCCATCGCCTTGTCATTCAGATGAATCGCCGGAACCGGAAAGTCCTCGCCCTGCAGATCGCGAATATGGGCCAGCACGCGCGCCGCAATCAGTGGATAGAGCAAGGCCAGCGATCCCCCCAGCACCACCTGATTGGGATCGATCAACCGGCTGGCCTGCACGATCGCCCAAGCCAGACCGCGCGCCCAGTCCTCTGCGATCTCCACGGCGCGGGGCACCCTGTCGCGCACCTCCTGCTCCAATGTCGCAAGATCCGCCTCTGCCAGCCCCGAAACCTCTCGGAAGCGGCGCAGAACCGCAGCGCGCCCGATCGTTTGCTCCAGGTTCAACGCACTGTCAGGCATATGCAAATGGCCGATCTCGCCCGCCAGCCCATGCCCACCCCGCAGCAACTCTCCCTCGACCAGAAGGCCGCCGCCAATCCCCGCTTCGAGGAGCAGAAACAAGGTGACACCGCTGGCCGCATCGGGGGTAGAATAGGACGTGCCGATGGCAAATGCATTGGCGTCATTTTCGACGGCCACCGGAATTGTCTTTGGAAAACATTCCGGAAGGCTGGACAGCGCCAATTCCCGCAGGTCGACATTTTCCCATTTCAGCAGGGCCGCCGAGCGGACCTTGCGGCTGTCGCCTTCGGTGGTCAGCTGTGCCGGAACCGAGATCCCCACCCCCGCACAGCGCTCCATCAGAGCCGGATCGAAATCTTCAAGTAATTGCGCGATCGACTGGCGCACCGCATCTGCCGGACCAACCCTGTCCCCCTCGAACGGCTCTGTCCGGCAGTGGCGCAGCGCGCCGGTGAAATCGACCTGCACCGTTGTGATATGCTCGACACCAATCTCGACCCCCAGAACCCAAAGCGCCTCGGGGATCAGCTCCAGCAAGATCCCCGGACGCCCGGCCTGCGCGCGCGGCTCTGCCGTGGCGGTGGCGCGGACCTCGCGGACAAGCCCCCGCGCGATCATGTCACCAATGATCTTGCCCGAAGAGGACCGGTTCAGGCCCATGAGCCGTGCCAGATCCGCGCGACTCATCGAGCGGTGCTCGTGCAAGGCCTGCAAGGCCCCCAGAATATTGGTCTGACGGATTCGCTTCGGAGAGCTGGATATTTGTTGCATCATCAGTTCCCCTTTAAAGAGATATGCATAATTTGAGTTATGAATAGCATTCACTCACCGCTCATAGCGACAAAAGTCAAGAATTTCAGTCATATTTTTAAATCACACCAGACGTTATTTTTTATTTGCGTCAAAAAGCAACAAACAATAGCGTAAAGAGGCGAACAACGACCCGACAGTCTGATCCGGAGGAGCCTTGGGCCGCATATAGCCTGCTATATGCCAGCCCGAAGCGGATCACCTGTCACGATATATCAGGGAGGATATTACCAATGACCCTTCGCATGCCCCATCTCGGGCTTGTTACAACCGCGCTCGTCCTTCTGGGGGCCGGCATGGCCTCTGCCGAAGAAACGATCACCATTGCCACCGTCAATAACGCCGATGTCACGCGTATGCAGCGGCTGACCGGCGTCTTCAACAAAGAACACCCCGATATCCACATCAACTGGGTGGTCCTCGAGGAAAACCTCCTGCGCCAGCGCGTCACACAGGATATCGCCACCAATGGCGGCCAGTTCGATGTGGTGACCATCGGCAATTACGAGGTGCCGATCTGGGCCAAGCAGGGATGGCTGAAGCCGCTGGACGACCTTCCGGCAAGCTATGATGTCAATGACCTGATCCCGTCGGTTGCGGCCAGCGCCTCCTACGAGGACAAGCTCTACGGGCTGCCCTTCTATGCGGAATCCTCGATCACGATGTATCGCACCGATCTGGCGAAGAAAGCGGGCGTCACCATCCCCGAAAAGCCGACATGGGCCGAAATCACCGCGGCGGCAAAGGCGATGAACGATCCGTCGGCAGGGGTCTACGGCATCTGTCTGCGCGGCAAACCGGGCTGGGGGATCAACACGTCCTTCCTGACCTCCATGACCAATTCCTATGGCGGACGCTGGTTCGATATGGACTGGAAACCGCAATTCGACAGCCCCGAATGGAAAGAGGCTTTGGATAAATATCTGGAGCTGATGAAAAACTACGGCCCGCCCGGCGCCGTGGGCAATGAATTCAACGACAATCTCGCGCTGTTCGAAACCGGCAAATGCGCCATCTGGATCGATGCCAGCGTCGGTGCTTCGGTGATCACCGATCCGAAAGAGGCGAAATTCGCGAAGGATGTCGGTTTTGCGCGCTTCCCGCATAAAGACGGCGTGGACAATTACGGCAGCTGGCTCTGGGCGTGGACCCTGTCGGTTCCGGCAAGCTCCAAACACGCACAGGCCGCCGAAACCTTTATCAGCTGGGTCACGTCGAAGGACTACACCGATCTGGTAGCCCGCGAGGATGGCTGGGGCCATGCTCCGCCCGGCACCCGCCAGTCGCTTTATGCCAATCCCGAATACCGCAAATCCGCACCTTTCGCGGATGTGACGCTGGACTCGATCAAAGCGGTCGATGTCAAACATCCCTCGGTGCAGGACGTGCCCTATCTTGGCACGCAATGGGTCGGTATCCCCGAGTTCCAGGGCATCGGCACGGCGGTTGGTCAGGTCTTCTCTTCGGCGCTGTCCGGCCAGATCACGGCAGAACAGGCGCTGTCGCAGGCCCAGACCTTGACCGAACGCGAGATGAAACGCGCAGGCTACTAAACCCCTCTAGATCGAAGGCCCCCGCCAGCCGGTGCGGGGCCTTTGTTCCCACACAGCCCGTCACACGGGTTTTTGCGCCGAACGAGCCACCAGCCCCGCCAGCAGGATCTCCAGCCGGTCAAGGATCTCTTCGGCCTGCAGGTGGCGATCCACGGGGACAGTGGGGCGGCGTTTGGGCAACAGCACCCCGAACACCAGATCCAGCATCATCCCTGCCACCCGCTCGGGCTGCGCCTGCGCCACCCGTCCGGTCTGCATCTCGTCTTTCAGCCAGACCACAAGCGTTTCGCGAAACTGCAGGATCCGGCCGTCGTAAAGCAGCGCGTTCAGCGTGGGCAGCATCAAACTTTCGCGATGGATCAATGCCATAAGCGTATCTCTTTCGTCAGCATGGCGCGCGTCAAGATCCAGCCGGAACACCCGCCGCAGCAGGTCGCGCAATGGCAGGGTCTCTCCGTCAGGGCGGGGCAGACCAAGGATCAGATGGCGGCGGGACTCGATCGTGGCGGCAAAAAGCGCCTGTTTATCAGAGAATTGCTTGTAAAGATCGCGCTTCGACATGCCCGCCTGCCGCGCGATATCGGACATGGTGGCACGGGCAAACCCCTTATCGATAAACGCTGACATGGCCGCCGCAAGGATCTGCTCCTGTCGGGCCTCGTCCGAACGTTTCTTGGGACGCCCGCGCGAGGCTGTTTTGGCCTTCGCCCCATCCTCGCCGCCCATTGACATCGTTTCTATGTCCCTCATTTAAGGAACCGACCAGGTTCCGGTTTATTCAGGTGGTAGCCGGTCGGCCTGACACGGTTTGGAAAGGACCCAGCATGACGACACGTCGTAACTTTCTTATCGGCCTTGGTGCAAGCGGCCTTGTCACCAGCCTTTCGCTTCCGGCTCTGGCCGGCACTCCCGCCCCGCTTAAAGCCATTGCGATCACGAAAGTCTATGGTGACGGTCTGCGATTTGTCGCCATCGCGCTGGAATATCCGCAAAGCCTCAGCGCCGATATGATCAAGGCATCGGACTTCTCCGTCGAGGGGCGCAATATTACCGATGTGTTCCCCGCCACGGCCGCAGATCCGGACAGCCGCAGCCAGAGCGGCAAGTTCCTCATCATCGCGCTGTCCCCCGATGATGCGGCCGCCCGCCTGAAACAGGAAGACCAACCCCAAGCCATGCCTGTGGCGGCCTCCCAGACCGACGGGGCAGCCGCCGCGGGCAAGAAGCCGCACTGGTCGGCAGGCGACCCCAATGACAGCGGCGTCACATGGGCCACACCGCAGGCCACCATTGCCACGCCCGAAGGGGATGTCACGACCTCTGGCGTCGTCAATCTGGTTCTGGATGCGTTCGAACAACGGGTCTGGAACGACCCCGAGACAGGCGATAGCCTGCCCTATAACCTGTTCACCCCCAAAGACTATGACCCCGCCAAGACCTATCCTCTGGTCAATTTCATGCCCGATGCAGGGGCCACCAGCACCGATCCGCTGATGACGCTGAAACAGGGGTTGGGGGCCATCAGCTGGGCCTCGCCGGAAGATCAGGCGGCACGGCCTGCCTTTGTGCTGGCCCCGCAATATGCGGAAATCATCGCGGATGATGACAACCGGACGTCGTCCATGCTGGAGACCACGCTCAATCTGATCAAGGCTTTGGGCGAGGAATTCCCGATCGACCCTGCGCGGCGCTACACAACGGGGCAGTCCGGCGGTGGCATGCTGTCCATGGCGATGAATATCAAATATCCCGATTTCTTCGCGGCAAGTTTCCTTGTTGCCTGTCAGTGGGGGCCGGAGCTTGTTGCCCCTATGGCGCAGAACCGGCTGTTTATCGTGACCTCGCAAGATGACCCGGGCGCGTTCCCCGGCCAGAATGCCGACACAGAAGCCCTGGAAGCCGCAGGGGCGCATGTGGCCCGTGCCATCTGGGATGGCCGCTGGGATGACGACCAGTTCCAGTTCGCCTTCGATGCGCTGATCGCGCAGGGGGCACGGATCAATTATGTCAGCTTTGCCAAAGGCACCGTCATTCCCGCAACCGATAACGGGCAGGGCGCCGCCGGTCATCGCAACACATGGCGCCTGGCCTATTCCATCGCGCCGATCCGCGCATGGATCATGCGCACCGATATATGAGGCCGAACATGAAAGCTTTCGCGATTGATCCCCCCTCCCGCATGCTGGTGCGCGTGCTGGTGCCGGTCTTCGTCCCCGTGCTGGTCAGCCTGGCCACCCCTGCTCTGGCCGATATGCGCACGCCCTCGGATCCGACCATGCGCGCGGCCAAAACCGCAACGGATCAGGGAGATCTGGCGCAGGCGGTGACGCTGTATAAAGAGGCCGCAGATCAGGGACAGGCCAGTGCCGCAAGCGAGCTGGCCCGCCTGTATCTGGAGGGCGGGACCGGCCTGACCCCCGATTATGCAGCCGCCGCAGACTGGGCGGAACGCGCTGCACAGGGCGGGGATAGCCGTGGCTATCTCTATCTTGGCAAGATCTATATGGACGGGTTGGGCGTGCCCGTGGACACCGCCAAAGCCAAGGACTATTTCCACAAGGGCGAGGCAGCCGGTGACATGAAAGCTCCGCGTTATCTGGGGCTTATCGCCAAGGCTGAAGGCGATGACAAAACCGCCGCCACATGGTTTGCGGAAGCGGCCGAGGCAGGGGATATCACCAGCCAGTTCTATCTCGGGCAGGCCTATGAAACGGGCGCAGGTGTCCCGCAAGACTACACGCAGGCGCTTTACTGGTATCGGAAATCCGCCGCACGCGATGATCTGATCGGCTCCGATGGCATGGTCGGAGAAGCGGGGCTTTACGCACGCGGACTGGGTGTGGCGCAAGATCCGGCACGGGCCAAGGCGCTTTACACGAAGGCTGCGGCCTTCGGCAACCCCAAGGCGCAGGCCGCACTGGCGGCCCTGCCCGACGCCGCAAGCGCCCCCTGAAAAGGACGATCCTCCCGCAGGGCCGGCAATGCCCTGCGGGAGGAGACCCGCTCTTCCTGTCACCAACACTCAGCCCAGCGTCACCCCACGCGCGCCCAGACGTGCCACCGAACGCTCATAGACCGCCTGCAACCCTGCCTGATCCAGCGCCTGCCCTTGGAACAGGATCGCCTCGGCAATATCATAGGCATCCGCAAATCCGGCATAGCGCAGCGGCCCCAGCCCGATTGTGGCAATGGTGGCAATGTCACGGGTCTGCGTATCGCTTTTGAACACCGCCCCGCCCGAAGACCCACGGAAATAGCTCTTGCCCGTGGGAGACACGGTCATGGCGACAAAACTCCACCCTTCGGTCACAAGCGGCGATGCCGCCTCGGCAACGATGGCATCATTGGCCCCCGCAGTCTTGGCGTTGAAATACAGCGCCCCGCCATTCTCGAACATGCCCCAGCCGTGATTGCCCGTCCCGGGGCCGGACAGCGAGCCGCCCAGAATGCCCTGACCACTGGCCCCGCTTGTCGCCCGTAACGCCAGACAGAGCGTGAAGCTCTCCGCATCCAGAACCGGTGTCTCGACGCCGCCATTATCACCCTGCATGGTGGTGATGTGGCTTTGCGACACGGATGCGGGGGCTGTCAGAAGCGGGTTTGCGCCCGCGATATCGCTGTGGCCGGGATTGTCTGCGCCAAAAAGGTAATGCGCTGTGGCCGCCGTCTCCAGCAGCAGGCTCTGCTGTGCGACACCGATCGTGATCCCGCGCGCCGCCAGACGGGCGGTCGAGCGTGCCGCCAACGCCTCCAGTTCGGCCTCGGACAGCGCACGGTCATAGACCAGAAACTCCGCCACATCGACCGCATCGCTGATACCCGTATAATAGCGCGACCCGATCGCGATGGCTTTCCCCGTAGGCGTTGCCCGCGCGATGGCCTGCGTGGCAAATTGCGCAGCGGTCCCATCATGCAGATAGGCCGACATGCTGGCCGCATCAAGCACCATTGCCACAAAGTTCCAGCCGTTCTCGACAAAAGGCGTCGGCGTGGCCAGCGGCATGAGGGTATTGCCGCCCGCATCGTTCTTCTGGTTGAGATACAGCGCCGAGGCCGCCCCATTGTCAAACAGCCCCGCCCCGTTGAACCCCTCGCCCAAGCTGGTGTTGGACCCGAGAGTGCCGAAATAGACGGTAGAAGGATCGCTTGACGGGTTGCGGATCACAGCACACAGCGTCATCTGCGCCGTCTCGGTCAGCGGCGTTTTCAGCCCGCCCCCATCGCCCGTGCGGGTGCTGATATAGCCCTGCGCCCGCGCACCCGGTGTTTCGCTCAGCGCATTGGCGCCCCGCAAATCGGTATCGGCCACATTATCCTCCCCAAAGAGATAATGCGCCACAGCATCGGCCTCGGCTTCGGCAACCAGCGTGATCTGATGGCTCTGCGCGCGGGTCAGGGCCTGCGCATAGCGGGCACCCAGCACACGGCTCGAGGCCGCGTCCAGATGGATGCCATCCGTCTTCAGCATGAGATCCGAGGCGTCGACATAGGCGCTATAGGACCGCCGGTTGGGCAGATCCGCATGGATCGCGGCAATCTGCGACAGATAGGGCCAGCCGCTGCCCACCGCCGAGGAGAACCCGCCCACGATGACCGGCGTGCTGGCCTCCATCACGGTGATCTCGCTTTGCAACCCCGCCAGCATGGCATCAAAGCGGGCCTCATAGGCGGTGGCCGCCGCCGCAGCCTGCGCATCGCTTTCGCCCTGATGCCACAAAACCCCCGCCAGCACGCATTCGGGATGTGCCGCAAAAAGCGCATTGGTATCGGCCACCGTCGCCGCATAAAGATCATCGCCGGGATTCCAGCGATTATCGACAAAGCCGGTATTGCCCACCGCCCGCGGCACCAGCACAAGCGGCTCGCGCGGGTTTGCCGCCATATAGGCGCGGGCAAAGGTCACCGCAGGGCCGAAAACCTCGCCATTCGACAACCACGGGTCATCGAAATCCAGCTCGGACGTCTCCTCGACCAGAGCCAGTTCCCCCGCCCTTGTCCATTGGCGCACCCCCGCAGGGAACCGCCCGAGCCCGTCATAGAGATTGCGCCCGACCATATTGGATTGCCCCAACAGCAGGAACACAGGCACCTGCTGCGCCGAGAGAACACGCGGCGGTCCCAACGCGACGACCCGCACTTCCTGATGGGCCGCGACCGGAAGGGTCAAGGGCAGGGTGGTTTCCTCGGTCCAGCTGCCGCCCCCATCGACCGACCAGCGGAACCCCAGCCCCGCCCCGCCGACCGTCACCGTGCCATCCCCGTTGCGGCGCAACGACACGCCCGCGCCGCCCGACATAAATCCAGATCCGATCCCGATCATCAGTACAGCCCCACCATCTCGGTGGCAGTGGTGCCGCTGGCCCAGACGCGGCGGATACGCAACCCGTGAATGCCCCCCGCCGCAATATTGGAGAATGTCACGGTCTGACCACCGGCCAGCGTCACCCGTAGATCCCCGCCCTGCCCCAGATAGATACCGCGTGTGACCTGCGCCAGATCCGCGTCGTCATCGGGCGCGATCGCAAATCCGTTCAGCGCCGGTCCGGTCAGGCTTGTAATTCCGTGATAGTCGTCCGCCATGAAAGCCTCCTGCGTGGAAATCCGGTTCAGGATCAGAGGGGCGGCTGAACAAAGCGTAAGACCACCGCACGTTGCGCCGCGGAGCCGCAAATCATCCGCTCAACTAGAGACATGGGCGCATCCTGCGCGACAGGGCACAATGCCCGCGAAGACGTTGGAAAAAGTCTTTCATCATGAAAAATCGGCAGCTATCGGGCCGAACCGCGTGCCTTGCAGGAAGCCGATGCCCACAGATGACCTGAGGAAATATCGTCGTAGCAGGATGGTCAAGGCAGGCGCAGCGGACCGCCCATGCACGGGATGACCCCGAATCTTCCGAAGGACGACATGATTTCCTTGCCCGAAGGTGAAGCCGAACATGCGACCTTGGTATTATTGTCGCGCCAGTGCCGATATGCAGAAATCATCAGACGGGAGCCTTATGGGAGGAGACATCATGGCTTGGAAGAAACCTGTCCTGCGCGAGATCGATTGCGGCATGGAAATCAACATGTACGGCCCGGATTCCGGGGATGAAGGCGGCGTTCTGTTCTAAATCCGCCTGAACGCTGGGGCCTGCACCATGTCGATCAAGCTACGCATCCTCGGTGCGGCAGCCGGTGGCGGCTTGCCCCAATGGAACTGCGGTTGTGATAATTGCAATGCGGCACGTGAAGGCCGCATTGCGCCACAGACGCAAAGCTCGGTCGCGGTCAGCGGGAACGGGCGGGATTGGGCGGTGCTGAATGCCTCTCCCGACATCCGTACGCAGCTGGCGGCCACACCCGAACTGCATCCGACAGGGCTGCGGGAGCTGCCATTGCGCTCGGTTCTGGTGACCAATGGCGATATCGATCATGTGGCGGGCCTGCTGGTCTTGCGCGAAAGCCAGCCTTTCACGCTTTTCGCCACAGCCGATATTCACGGAACGCTGGCCGCCAATCCGGTCTTTGATGCTTTGCGCGCCGATTGTGTGACGCGGACCGCCGTGCGGCTTGACCAGCCTTTCGACCTGGCCCCAGACCTAAGCGCCACACTCTTCGCCGTGCCGGGGAAAGTGCCGCTTTATCTGGAAGGCGCAGAGGTCGAGACCGGCCTTCTGGGCGAACAGACCGTCGGGGTCGAGCTGCGTGCGGGCGGCAGGCGCGCCTATTACATTCCCGGTTGCGCCCATGTGCCCGACTGGCTGGCCACAAAGCTGGCAGGGGCGGATCTGGTGATGTTCGACGGCACCTTATGGACCGATAACGAGATGATCGCGGCGGGGCTCAGCCAGAAAACCGGCCAGCGCATGGGGCATATCTCCATCTCGGGGCCACAGGGCAGCATGGCGCAGCTTGCCCGCCTGAATATCGCGAAAAAGATTTTCGTCCATATGAATAACAGCAATCCCGTGCTGGACCCCGCCTCGCCCCAGACCGCCATCGCTCAGGCGCAGGGCTGGATCATCGGACGGGACGGGATGGAGGTGTCCTTATGACCCAGACACGCGAAGAGTTCGAAGCCCGCCTGCGCCAGATCGGGGCCGAACGCTATCATGACAAACATCCCTTTCACGACCTGCTGCATGGGGGCCGCTGCACCCCCGATCAGGTGCGGGCATGGGTGATCAACCGCTATTACTACCAGCACACGATCCCGATGAAGGATGCCGCGTTCATGAGCCGTGTCGAAGATCCTGCCCTGCGCCGCGCTTGGCGCTCGCGCATCGAAGATCATGACGGGCATGGCGAAAACGAGGGAGGGATTGAACGCTGGCTGCGTCTGGCCGATGCCGTCGGCCTCGACCGCGCCTATGTCGCCGCGCGGGAAGGGGTGCTTCCGGCGACCCGCTTCGCCTGCGACGCCTATCTGCGCTTTGTGCGGGACAAGACCCTGCTGGAGGCGGTGGCCTCTTCACTCACCGAACTTTTTGCCCCGAAAATTCATGCCAACAGGATCGAAGGGCTTCTGCAACATTATGATTTTGCGGATGAGCGCGCCCTGTCCTATTTCAAGCGCCGCCTGTCCGAGGCCCCGAAAGACGTGGCCTTCGGGCTGCAATGGGTGCTGGACCATGCCGACACGCAGGAAAAACAGGATGCGGCGGCGGCGGCGCTGGAGTTCAAGACGGATGTGCTCTGGGCGCAGCTGGACGCGCTTTATTCGGCCTATGTCACGCCTGCGCGCATCCCCCCCGGCGGCTGGCAGCCCGGCACATATCTGCGGGCGGTGGCGGCATGATCGCGGCGACGGCCGTGCCGGTGATCCCGCGCGGTGTGCGCCTGCACCGTGACCGCGTGCGCGACCGCTGGGTCCTGCTGGCACCGGAAAAAACCATTGCCTTGGACGAGATCGGCCATGCCATCCTGACCGAGATCGACAACCACACAGATTTCGCAACCCTTGTCGGGCGGCTGGCCACGAAATACGATGCGCCAGAAGACGAAATCGCACCGGATGTGGCGGGGTTCATCTCCACGCTTGCCGCGCGCCGTATTCTGGAGGTTGCATGAGCCAGATCCCGCCCCCGATGGCCATGCTGGCCGAACTGACCCATCGGTGCCCGCTTTCCTGCCCCTATTGTTCCAACCCGCTGGAACTGACCGCGAAAGACCGCGAGCTTGCGACAGAGGACTGGCTGCGTGTCTTCCACGAGGCCGCAGATCTGGGCGTCTTGCAACTGCATCTCTCCGGTGGAGAACCCGCCGCGCGGCGGGATCTGGCCGATCTGGTTGCAGGGGCGCGGGCAGCGGGGCTTTATACCAACCTCATCACCTCGGGGATCGGCCTGACCGAAGCGCGGCTGACCGCGCTCGCAGAGGCCGGGCTGGACCATGTGCAGCTCTCGTTGCAGGGAATGGATGCCGCCACGGCCGACAGGATCGGTGGTTATCGCGGCGGGTTCGACCGCAAGATGCAGACGGCAGAATGGATCGGTGCGCTTGGCCTGCCGCTCACGCTGAACTGCGTCTTGCATCGTCAGAACCTGCACCAGCTGCCCCGTGCCCTGGAGATGGCCGTCGAACTGGGCGCGCGCCGGATCGAGGTGGCCATCGTGCAGTTCTATGGCTGGGCCATGCGCAACCGTGCCCCTCTCATGCCCACCCGCGAACAGGCCCGCGAGGCAGAGCGCCTTGTCCGCGAGGCGCGCATCAGGCTGAAAGGCACGCTGGTTGTGGATTTCGTACCCGCCGATTACCACGGTGACTTCCCGAAACGCTGCATGAATGGCTGGGGCTCTGTCGGGCTGAACATCACGCCGGAGGGCACCGTTCTGCCATGTCATGCGGCCCAGACCCTGACCCATCTGACCTTCCAGTCGGTCAGGGACCATGGGCTGCGGGAGATCTGGTATGACAGCCCCGCCTTCAACGCCTATCGCGGCACCGAATGGATGCAGGAGCCCTGCCGGTCCTGTGAACACAAGCTCAAGGATCTCGGTGGCTGCCGGTGTCAGGCGCTGGCCATCGCCGGAGATGCGGCCGCCGCAGACCCTGTCTGCCAGAAATCTCCGGCCCATGCACAGATGCAGGCCCTCGCGGAACAGTATTCCACACAGGCTCCCTCACCGGCTTCCTCACGGGCCGCAGGCATGGCAGACCACACCGATCTGGTCTTTCGCGAAAACGCGGCCAGCTTCACGGCATCCTGACGCGCCCCGAGGCGATCGGTCTGCGCGCACGCGGCCCCGAACGCCTTCGGGAAACGCAAAAAGGCACGACATGCAGAAGGCCTGCCGTGCCTTGGATGCGCCGCAGCGCGTCAGAGCCTCAGCTCATCCACTGGCCACCATCGACATTATAGGTTTGCGAGACGATGTAATTCGCCTCTTCGGAGGCCAGAAACACCGCCATTCCCGACAGATCCGACGGTTCGGCATAGCGGCCTGCGGGCACACCGGCCTCGACCTCGGCCTTTTTCTGGCCAAGCGGCTTGCCCTCCAGCTTGGCAAACATCGCATCCACATGCGCCCAATGTTCGCCATTCACCACACCGGGGGCGATGGCGTTGACATTGATCCCGTGCTTGATGAGGTTCAGCCCTGCCGATTGCGTCATCGAGATCACCGCCGCCTTGGTCGAACAATAGACCAGCACCAGCGGCTCGCCACGGCGTCCCGCCTGCGAGGCCATGTTGATGATCTTGCCACCATGCCCCTGCGCGATCATCTGCTTTGCCGCCGCCTGCATGGTGAACAGCGTCCCCGCGACATTGACGGCATAAAGCTTGTCATAGCTTGCGCGGGTAATATCAACCGTTTCCGCCGCATCGAACAGCGCGGCATTGTTGATCAGGATATCCAGCTTGCCCGCCGTCGCCACGACAGCGGCAATCGCGGCGTCAATACTGTCCTGCGAGGTCACATCCAGCTCGACCGCATAGGCCTGCGGCCCCAGCTCGGCGGCGGTCGCTTCGGCGGCGGCCAGATTGATATCGGCAATCGCCACCCTTGCGCCTTCGCGGATATAGGCTTCGGCAAAGCCCCGCCCGATGCCGCGCGCCGAGCCGGTGATCAGGGCGGATTTGCCCTCGAGTCGTTTCATAGATGATCCTCCAAACGGGCCCAAACCGCCCCTTGGCGGCCAGTTTTATGCGACCGCCAGAAAATGGCAACATGGCGCGGGCCCCTGCCGTGAAGGCAGCTAGAGCGAGGAGAGAACCCGCGGCCTCGGCACCTGCCCCGTCAGGCGGTGATAGAGATGGGTAAAGGTCGCCGCCCCGAGCACCGGCACCACCAGATTGACCACCGGAATGGTCAACACCACGGCCATCAGCGCGCCGGTCATCCAGACCGTCCAGCGATGCTTGAGATACAGCGCCTGCACCTGTTCCTTGCGCAGACGGCGCGCCGCCGCCATCTGGAAATATTCCCGCCCGAGCAGATAGCCGTTCAGCCCGAAAAACAGCAGCGGTGCAAAGGGCAGAATGAAGAAATAGACCGTGAAAGCGACAAGGTTCGCCACGATCACCACGCCCAGAAAGCGCAAACTATCGGCGATGGTCTCGGCCAGCGTGAATTTGCGGATCTGCGGCAGGTCGGGGTAATGGGCCTCTTCGACCAGCGCCGCCACATCCTCCAGAAAGAGGCCGGTAAACGCCGAGGCAACGGGGATCATCAGGAAGATCGACAGCACCAGCATCAGCCCGATGGTGGCCAGCGACGCGACATCATTGACGAAGCCGATCTGGTAATGGGTGAAAGGCAAGGTGAAATGGTCGGGGGTGATCGCCCCCACAACCCATGTGAACAGCACCGTGACAAGCACCAGCAGCCCGACCGAAAGCCCGACGCCCAGCCCTAGCACTTTCAAGGCGCCGGGCCGGAACACATCTTCCACAGCATGGCGGATCGACGAAAAGATCATGGGCTGGCCCTTACTCGGTCACATAGCTGGTGATGCGCGCCAGATCGGGGCGCGGGCGGTCAACGGGCGTAACGCCCTCGGTGCCGATATGGACAAAGCCCGCCACCCATTCCCCGTCTGCCAGCCCCAGCACATCGCGCCCGAAAGCCGCATTATGCGCAGCCCAGCCCGACAGCCAGCTTGCCCCCCACCCCGACGCCAGCGCGGCGCAGAGCAGCCCGTAACAGACAGCCCCTGCCGACAGGGTCTGTTCGATCTGCGGAATCTTGGCACTGTCAACGGGGGCGCTGATCACGGCCACGCAAAGATGGCTGTCCCCGAACTGCTTGGCCGCCTTTTCGACGTCAACGGGGGCAAGACCTTCGGCCTGTGCAGCCGCCGTCGCGGCCTTGGCCAGACGTTCAAGCGCCGCACGACGCAATACGATAAAGCGCCAAGGCTCCAGCTTGCCATGATCGGGCGAACGCGCCGCGATCTCCAGCATCGGCTGCAATGCCGCGTCATCGGGCACCGGCGCCACAAGCGTCTTGGCCGGACGCGAGCGGCGGGTTTTCAGAAACTCCAGCACTTGCGGATGCATGATTGCCGGATTGATTGCTGCCTCTTGCACGCTCATTGTCGGGCCTCCTGTCCATCATCCGCCCAGATATCGGGGGCTTTGTCCCCGAATTCAACCGCTTCATTTATCGGCGCCACAACAACACGCCCCGCCAGCAAGGCCCCTGCGAAGGGCGAAAACGCATAGCAGCGGTTGCGCTGCTTCACGGCTTCGTGCTCTATGGTGAACAGCACGTCTGGCAATGAAGGTTGAACCTTGTGAAAAACCACCCGTCCGCATGGCGCAGCGCGATCACGGCTGCCCTTCTTTGTGGGGCCTGTCTGCCGGCGCGGGCACAGGACAGTCGCGACCTGCATTTCACCCAGCCTCCGGCCGCATCGCTGAACATGTACGGGGTGCCCGGCGGAATCGACATGCCATCCGCCGAGATGCTGCCCGACGGCCAGACCGCATTCAGCTATTCCTATACCAGTGGCATCTCGCGCTATAACCTGACCTTTCAAGCCTTCTCGTGGCTCTCGGCCACCTTCCGCTATAGCGGGATCAAGGATCTCGATCTTTACGGGTTCGACACCTATTACGACCGCAGCTTCGATCTGCGCCTGCGCCTGCTGAAAGAGGGGCATTACACGCCCCAGATCACGCTGGGGCTACAGGATTTCGCCGGAACCGGCCTGAATGCCTCGGAATATATCGTCGCGGGGAAAAGCTTTGCCACGCCCGGCTTCGGCCCGAATAACGAAGGCCGCCTGCATGTCAGCGCGGGGCTTGGCTGGGGGCGGCTCGGGTCTTTCGGGGCGATCACCTCGACCGGCGACCGTCCGTCCTATGACAGCAACAGCCGCGGCGGCAAACTGTCGACCGATCAGTGGTTCCGTGGCGATGTCGCCCCTTTTGCGGGGCTGGAATGGGACAGCGGCGCGAATTGGAGCGTGAAGGCCGAATATTCCTCGGACCGCTATGAAACCGAAACAGAGGCCTCGGATGTGTTCGAGCGCAAGAGCGCCTTCAATTTCGGGGCCGAGTATCAGGTCTCGGACCAGCTACGCGTCGGGGCCTATTATCTTTACGGCTCGATCGTGGGGGTGAATGCGCAACTCCAGCTCAATCCGCGCCATGCCATCACCCCGATTGCCGTGGCCGCCCCCGATCCGGTGCCGCCGCGCCGCCAATGGGCCGATGCCAGCGATTGGGATCCCTCCTGGGTCCAGAGCGAGGCGGTGCATGACGAAATCTACACCGATCTGAAAGCGGCGCTTGCCAAAGACGGCCTGATCCTTGAATCGGTGACGCTGCATCTGCGCAGCGCCGAGCTGCGCTACCGCAATACCCGCCATCAGGCCGAAACGCTGGCTGTGGGGCGGGTTGCACGGGCACTGGCGCGCTATCTGCCTGCGACGGTTGAGGAATTCCACATCGTTCCGATGGTGGACGGGATGGCGGGCTCGGCGTTCAACATTGACCGCAGTACGCTGGAGAACACCGAATATCTTCCCGACGCAACCGACGCGCTTTGGGCCAAGGCCCGCATCACGGATGCCCCTGCCCTTGCCGCACAGGCACGCCGGAACGAGGATCTCTACCCGAAATTCTCGTGGTCGCTGACCCCCTATACCAAGCCCGGCTATTTCGACCCTTCCAAACCGTTCCGGCTGGATGTCGGGGCGCAGCTCGGCGCCAGCTGGCAATTCGCACAGGGCTGGACGCTGGCGGGCACGCTGCGCCAGCGCGCTTGGGGCAATATCAAGGACGGGCGCGGCTCGGATTCGGTGCTGCCGCATGTGCGCACCGACCAGACCGAATATGCGAAATATGACAGCACGGTGCAGAACCTCTATCTGCAGCATAACTGGAAACTGGCCCCCGATCTTTACGCCCGTGCCAGCGCGGGCCTGTTTGAACAGATGTATGGCGGGGTCTCGGGCGAAGTGCTGTGGAAACAGGCCGACAATCCCCTCGGGCTGGGGGTCGAGCTGAACTATGCCAAGCAACGCGACTATGACCAGCTTCTGGGCTTCCGCGATTATGACGTGGTGACCGGCCATGTCTCGGCCTATTACCGCTTTGACGACTATCTGCTGGAGGTCGATGCCGGGCGCTATCTGGCCGGCGATTATGGCGCGACCCTGTCGATTGACCGCATCTTCGACAATGGCTGGTCCGTGGGTGGTTTTGTGACCGTGACCGATGTCTCGTCCGACGACTTCGGCGAGGGGTCTTTTGACAAGGGTATCCGCTTCAGCATTCCGATCGACTGGCTGACGGGGGATGCCAATCGCAGCAACTATGGCCTGACCATCCGTCCGGTCCAGCGCGATGGCGGTCAGCGGCTCGATGTGCCCGGACGGCTTTACAACTCTGTTCGTGGCAAGGATGCAACGAGCTTGACACAACAGAAGGCAGGGTTCTGGCAATGAAGTTCTCCGCTCTCCTACCGGTCGTGTTGCTGGCCGCCCTTGCCGCCTGCTCGGGCGGGGTCGAGGTCCCCAAAGGCGAAGAGGTGATCGGCAAGAGCCTGATGACCGCCCTGAAACAGTCGCGCCAGCCTGCCCCGCCGCAGCTTTCGCGCGCCCAGCTTGCACAGGTCGGCCTGCCGGTCATGGAGGTCACCCCCGACCGGACCGGCCTGACAGGCTATGTCACCCCCGCTACGCGGCAGAGTGATTCGCTGCCCGGAACCGTGGTGACATGGCAAAGCTCCGACAAAGCGACCTTTACTTTTCGGAATGGTGTGTTGATTGCGTCACGCGGGCTGGGCTTCGATCTGCTCTCGGCCTCCGCGCCGATCGGCGCACAGGGCCGGATGGGTCCGGCACATGGCGGCGAACGCCACTACGTCATCCGCGCCGACGACTATTCCGAAATCCGCCTGACGCTACAATGCACCTTGACGGCACAACCAGACGAGACGGTTGAAATTCTTGGTGAAAATCACGCCACGCGTCACCTTGAGGAACGCTGCACATCGCCCGAGGGTGGGCGGATCGTCAATGATTACTGGCTGGGCAAGGCGGATGGGGCGCTCTGGCAGTCCCGCCAATGGGGCGGGCCGCGGCTTGGCTATGTCCGCTTCCGGCAGATTATCCGCTGAAAGACCGGGCAATAGGACACAGGCATTTTCTGCATGAGCGAAAAAACGCGCGCCGCTGCACAAGAAAAATTGAAAGTGACCCTAAGCCTGCTACCCTAATCGTGATTGCTGTCCAAACTGGAGTGTACCCATGAAAAAAGTTCTCGCCGCTCTCGCGCTGTTGACTGCCGCTTCCACCGCACATGCTCAAGGCGCAGACAGCCTTGCCGGTCCGACCAGCCTGCCGGGCGTGGGCGCTGGTGCCTATATTGCGGGCGGCCTGGTTCTGGCCGTTGCTGTCGGGATCGCTGTGGCTGAAGACGACTCGTCCTCGACCACCACCACGACCAACTGATCCCCCTGCCGGCAAACCCGCCTGCTTTTCAGACGCAAGCCCGGCCTTTTGGCCGGGCTTTTGCGTGAGCTTTTGCATGGGCCTTCCTCACAGACCTTCCTCACAGACCTTGCTGAAGGCGCCTTGCTGAAAGTGCCTTCCAAAACGACCTTCCACAATCGGGCTTTGCAAAAACAGGCCAACGACACCTTTGCGATACCCGCCCTGCGCGGGTTGAAGCCACGCGGACCCCATGTTCTAACCTGAAACAGGAGGAGGCCCGGCAGCGGAAACGCGCCGGAGCAAGAGGAGAGTAGAATGTCGAATTTGCAGCACAAGCCGTTCGGAACACGCGGCAAGGTCCATGACATCACACCGGCTTCGGCAGGGTGGCGCTATGTGGGGTTCTCGCTTTACCGGCTGAAAGCGGGCGACCGCGCGCATGAGGCGACAGGGTCCAACGAAGTGATCCTTGTCATGGTCGAGGGCCGCGCTGCGGTGAGCGGCGCAGGGAAGGACTGGGGGGTTCTGGGCGAGCGGATGGATGTCTTCGAGAAGACCCCGCCGCATTGCCTCTATCTGCCCAATGGCAGCGATTGGGAGGCCGTCGCTCAGACCGATTGCACCATCGCCGTCTGTCAGGCACCGGGCAAGGGCGGCCATGAAGCACGCCGGATCGGGCCGGACAACATCACCCTCACCCAACGCGGGGAAGGGTCCAACAGCCGGTTCATCAACAATATCGCGATGGAGGCCGAACCGTATTGTGACAGCCTGCTGGTGACCGAGGTCTTCACCCCTGCGGGCAACTGGTCGTCCTATCCCAGCCACCGCCATGACGAGGATGACTTCCCCCGCATCACCTATCTCGAAGAGACCTATTATCACCGGCTCAATCCGGCGCAGGGCTGGGGGGTGCAGCGCGTCTATACCGATGACGGCACACTGGACGAGGTGATGGCGGTCAGGGATGGCGATGTGGTCTGTGTGCCGCGCGGACACCATCCCTGCGGTGCGCCGCACGGGTTCGAGATGTATTATCTCAACGTCATGGCAGGCCCCCGCCGCAACTGGCGCTTCGTCCCCGCGCCAGAGGTCGAGCATCTGTTTTAAACGACGGGTATGAACGACGGGCCCATAGGGGCCTGAAACACAGCTCCGCGCCCTGCGCGGACCACGCCGCCACACCCTGCCTGTGGCGGCGTGGTCCGGCCCATTACCGCGCCTTGTGACGGGGCGGCAAACAATCGGCTTGATGGTTATGGCGAATACAGGGATACATATTCAGCCGCATTCAGGCCGGAAAGACTGTATAGATGACTGACTTTATTGTTTTAGGCGCAGGAATGGTGGGCGTCGGATCGGCCCTTGCCCTGCAGGCACGCGGACATGAGGTATGCCTGATCGACCGTCAGGCCCCCGGCCTGGAGACGAGCCACGGCAATGCGGGCGTCATCCAGTCCGAAGCGGTCGAACCCTATGCCATCCCCCGCGATCTGGCGACATTGTGGAGCTATGCCAGCGGGCAAAGCAATGATGTCGTCTGGCATCTCGGACATGTGCTGCCGATGCTGCCGAACCTGTGGCGCTATTTCCGTGCCTCGGCTCCGGCCGCGCATAAGCGCGCAGCGGCCAGCTATGTCGAGCTGATCCGGCGCGCGCTGTTCGACCATGCGCCGCTGATCTCTGCCTCGGGCGCGGAACCGCTGATCCGGCGCAGCGGAATGGGCGAACTGTATCGCAGCCCCAAGGCGCTGGAGGCGGCACAGGCCCATGCCACAAGGATCGAGGCGGAATATGGCATCCCCTTCGAAACCCATAGCCGCGCCGAGCTTCAGGCCGCCGAACCCGCCCTGACCGGCGAGGTCGCGGGTATGGTGCTCTGGACCAGCCCGTGGAGCAGCATGGACCCGGGCGCGCTGACCCGCGCCTATGCCGACCTCTTCGTGGAACGCGGCGGGCAGATCGTCACCGGCGAGGCCATGACCCTGACCCGAGAGCCTGCGCAGGGCTGGTCGGTCATGACCTCCGACGGCAAGATCCATGCCGAACAGGCGGTAGTGTCCCTGGGGCCGTGGTCGCCTGCGCTGCTGGCGCGGTTCGGGCGGCGGGTTCCGATGATCCTCAAACGCGGCTATCACGGGCATTACCGGACCGCCCAGACCCTGAGCCGCCCCTATGTGGATGTCGATAGCGGCATCGTGCTGAGTTCGATGACGCGCGGGCTGCGCATCACCACCGGCGCCGAGCTGACCGCCGCCTCGGCCCCGCGCTGCCTCAGGCAGCTGGAACGCGGCCGTCAGGCGGCGGGTGAGTTGATGGAGATCGGCGAGGCCGTTCCCGACAGCCTGTGGCACGGGCACCGCCCCTGCCTTGCGGGCATGTTGCCGATGGTCGGGCCGGTCGCCGGAGAGGCGGGGCTATGGCTCAATACCGGCCACGGCCATCAGGGCTTCACCCTTGGACCGACCACAGGCGAGATTCTGGCCCAGATCGTTGAGGGGCGGCAGGATGCGTTGACTCAGGCGCTTGCACCGCAATTCTTGTAAGATCCTGCCGGTTTCCGGCGCTTGCGGCAAGAATCCGGCGCGTTTTCTGCGTTCCGGCGGCGGGATGCTTGCGTTCACCCTAGGGGCGCGATAGCTGGAACACAGATCAAGCCGCGCAAAGGAGAGTCAGGTGAGCGATAAGGACCGGGTCAGAGATGGCCAGTCGATCAGTCGGGCGGTCTTCGTTCTGCGCGTGGTAGCGGACAATCCGGGAGCCAGTCTGGGCGAAATCGCCAAAGCCACAGGGCTGGCGCGATCGACCGTGCAAAGACTGGTCGCCGCCCTGCATGCCGAGGGGCTTCTGGCCAAGACGGCAGGCCATCAGGGCGTTTCGCTGGGCATGGAACTGGCGCGTCTCGGGGCGAAGGTCCAGATCGACATCCGCCAGCTTCTGCGCCCGCTGATGGAAGACCTGCATCGCGAGGTGGGCGAGAATATCGACCTCACCCTGTTTGATCATGGCAAGGCTATCGTGATCGAACAGCTGGCCGCGCATGAAGGCATCCGCGTGCTGTCCTATGTCGGGCGCGAACACCCCATCCACTCCAGCGCCAATGGCAAGGCGCATCTGTCCCAGATGGGCCGCGAAAGCGCCCTTGCCCGTCTGGGCGCGGCTCCCGAGCGCTTTACCGAACACACGCTGACCGATCCGCAAGCCATTCTGGACCAGGTCGGCACCCAGGCGCAGTCGGGACTGTTTCTGGATAACGAGGAATTCTCGGAACAGACCTGCGCCATCGCGATCACCCTGCCGGTGATCAACGGCCAGAACCTCGCCTTGGGCGTGGCGATGCCGAAATTCCGTTTTGAACGCCATGCCGCTGCCGTCAAGGCGGCGCTTCTGCTGTTCCGCAAGCGGGTGCAGGACGCCTTCGGCGCCACCGTCTGAACACCCACCCCGATCCACTGTATTGCCAAGCGGTCCCCCAGAGCCTCGTGCCCTGCGGGGCTGCCCTGCGCCCTGCGCGCACCCTGCGGGGCCCAAAATCCTTCCGCCGCGCCGCCGCCCCCGCATAGGGCAAAAGGCCCTTTTTTGTCGCGAATTCTTCGCAACTTACCGAGATTCAAGGCAGCACCAGGCCCCGTTCCGCGTCCCCACCGGCGCGGAGAAATTTGATCTATCTCAAAAACTGTCGCTTGACATCACTTCGCGATTTTACCACATTGCGATACAGTGCACCACATTACGGTGCAGAGCCGTTGAGGAGCGGCCCATATATAGCATCTGGGAGGATCACCTATGCTTTTGGCAGCCAAGATTTTGCTGACCGTATCGACGCTGGGCTACAGCGCGATTCCCTTCGCGTTCGACACCAATAAAACCCATTGGTTCAACCATTCCTGGACCTCGCATGCGCGCTTCCACTGCGTCTGGCAGGTGATGTCCTATGTGTATATCGGGCTTGTCTCGCTGTATCTGATCTGGACCGCAGGCGATGACAGCTGGCGGCTTTGGGTGCCCGCCATTCTGGCCCTTTGCGCCTATGGCGGCTTCTGGACAGCGGTTTTCCTGCGCAAGCGCCTTCAGCTTTCGCTGGTGGACGAGGTGAACGGTGTCACCCCCTTCATGCTGCCCATTCTGGGCGAATGCGATGCGAATGTGACGCTGTTCTCGTCTGCAGTCCTGCTGCTGGGATCGGCCTCTGCCGTGCTGGCGGTGGCGACCTTCCCCAGCGTGTAAGGGCGCGGCCCAAGACTCTCCCGTGCGATCGGCGCTCCCCCCGCCGGTCCGCACCTGTCGGGCGCGGGGGCTGTCCCCAGATTGGCCAGCCCCCCGCCCTGCAACAGCGCCGATCCGCACCAGACAGCGGCCCCTATGGCAGACACAAAAATGCGCGCGGTCCTTGGCAAGACCGCGCGCATCGCGTTTTCAAACCGGCAGAACCTATCTGGGCATCTTGAAGAAATCCGCAATCTTCTCGCCAAAGCGGTCCGAGCTGAGCGGGACATCCAGACGCTGATAGGCGCGTTCTGCAATCTCGGGCGGCAGGACCGCCTGACGGGCTTCGAGGAGATCGCTCAGGAAGCTCGGGCTGAATTCGGGATGCGGCTGGACGCTCAGGGCTTTCGTACCATAGGCCAGCATCGCATTGGCACAGAAGTCGGATTGCCCGATCACATGCGCCTCGGGCGGCGGCACCACGACCTGGTCCTGATGCCAGGCCATCATCATCTGCTTGCTGCCATCTTCCATCCGGTATTCGGTGGCCCCGACGGACCAGCCGCCCGCGAATTTCTCGACCTTGCCCCCAAGGGCCTGCGCCAGAATCTGGTGCCCGAAACACACACCCACAATCGGCACTTGCGCCGCATAGGCCGCACGCAGAAAGGCCTCGAGCGGGGCGATCCAGGGGTGATCCTCATAGACCCCGAATTTGGACCCCGTGATCAGCCAGCCATCCGCATCATGCACCGAGTGCGGCAGTTCGCCATCCAGAACGCGCCATGTCGCGAAGCTGAAGCCCTTGCCTGCCAAGAGCCGCTTGAACAGGTCATCATAATCGCCGTGAATAGGCTTCAGCTCATCAGGCGAGGTGCCCGTCTGCAAAATTCCGATTTTCATGGCCACTCCTTTGAAACTCACTGCCAGAAAGACCAGAGGCGGAGACCTGCCCGCGCAGCCCTCCGCCCCATTCGTGTCAGGCCATCACGTAGCCCAGCACGAGAAAGACGCCCACCGTGACAACCGCGCCGAACAACGCATAGGGGAATTGCGTGAAGGCGTGGGAAATGGGTGAGCATCCTGCCCCTTGCGCGGCAAGCACGGTCGAGTCACTGAAGAAACACGCGTGGCTGCCGAAGGAAGATGCGGAAAGGAGCGCGCCGATCACCAGCGCCATATTGGCATGGATGCCCTGTGCAACCGGTGCGACAATCGGAATGGCGATGATGAACACGCCCCAGCTCGATGCGGTGCCAAACACCACCAGAGCCAGCGAGACAAAGACCAGCGCGGGCAGAAGTTCCTTGCTCATCAAGGGGGTCAGCGACTCGATGACATATTGCGTCATGCCCAGAGCGTCATTGATATCCTTGAGCAGGAAGCCCGCGATCACCGTCGACAACGGATAGAGCATGACCTTGAAACCGTCGAAGATGGCTTCCATCTGGCGCTCGAAGCTTAGCAGGCCCTGCAGGTAATACAGTCCGACCGTGGCCACCAGCGTCAGCAGCACGCCGCGCAGAAGGTCGATTTCGTAATAGATCGTCGCCACAACCAGCAGCACCATCGGGAAGAGGAAGTTGAACATGCCGACGCCATTGCTCATCTTCTTGCCGTCATAGATCACGGCCTCGATTTCGGTGCCCTGAAAATCGGGCGGGATCGGCTGTCCGGCCTTGGCACGGGCTTCGGCTTTTTTCATCGGGCCGAAATCCTTGATGACGCCGAAAGCCACCAGAAACACGAGAATCAGCGCGACCCATGCATAGATCATGAAAGGGATCGCCGAGAGATAGAGCGACAGGCCCTTGCCGCTTGCGGCAATCCCGTTTTCTTCCAGCAGCCCCGCAAAGAACACCGCCCAAGTCGAGACCGGCACGATGACGCACATCGGCGCTGCGGTGGAATCGATGATATAGGCCAGCTTCTCGCGCGAGACCTTGTAATGGTCGGTCAGCTTCTTGACCGAGGACGAGACGGCCAGACAGTTCAGATAGTCATCGATAAATACGATCACCCCGATCATGGCCGTCACCACCAGTGACTGGCGCTGGGATTTGATCTTGGTGCGCAGCCATGACGAGAAGCTGCCAAGACAGCCCGAATGCTCCAGCAGCGCGATCAGCCCGCCCATCAAGCCGCAGACCAGAATGATCCAGACGATGGTCTCGCTGCCCATCACGCTGGAAAGCCGGTCTGAGAAATGCGCGATCAGATCGCCCCCGCCCAGCATGATCAGGCCGGCAAAGCCGCCAATGATCAGCGCCTCGAAGGGACGGCGCGTGACAATGGCCATGACAAGAACCAGCAGCGTGGGCAAAAGGCTCAGCGCGCCCCAGGACGTGTCAGGGGTATGGGTGACGTAGAGATAATAGAAAAAGGCAATCACCGCGAGCACACTGGCAAGAACCCATGCCGCTTTCGGATGATTACGATACGCAAGAATGGTGCGCGTCATTTGTTCCATGGTTAGTTCCTCTCTGGCCCTTTGTTTTTGTTGCGGCACGCGTCGGGCAGTGGCGTGCCGCTTTGGGGTGTCGGCCCCTTCGGGGCGCGAGGGTTGAAAAACGAGGTAACGGACGGTGGTCAGATACCCAGACGATCGCGCAGCGCATACCACCACGCGCCCATGACCGTGTAAGGCACGCGGAAGGTCCGCCCGCCGGGGAACGGAATCCACGGGATTTTGGCAAAGGTATCAAAGCGCGACAGATCGGCATCCACGGCCTCGGACAGGATCCGCCCGAACAGATGCGCGCCAGTGACCCCGTGACCGGAATAGCCATGTGCGAAATAGGTATTGCTACCGATCCGGCCCATCTGCGGCACGCGCGAGAAAGACAGTGCGAAATTGCCCGACCAGCGGTAATCGATCTTCACATTGGACAGCTGCGGGAAGACCTTCTTGAGGTTCGGCACGATCTTGGCCTCGATATCCGCCGGATCGGTGCCGCCATAGACAAGCCCGCCGCCAAAAATCAGCCGCTTATCCCCCGAAAGGCGGAAGTAATCGAGGATATAGCGGATATCTTCGATACATTCGTCCCCCGGCAGGATTTCCTGCGCCAGTGCCTCGCCCAGAGGTTCGGTGGCGATCATCTGCGTCGAGACCGGCATCACCCGCCATTCCAGCGTCGGCACCACCTTCCCCAGATAGGCATTGCCACACAGGATCAGTGTCTTGCAGGTCAGGCTGCCTTTGGCGGTGCGCACGACGGGCCGCGCGGCCTCGGTATCGACCGAGGTTACCGGCGAATGCTCGTAGATCACGCCACCATTCTGTTCGAATGCCGCAGCCTCTCCCAACGCCAGATTGAGCGGATGCATATGCCCGCCGGTATGGTCGATCATCCCGCCGGAGAACACATCCGAACCGATTTTCTCGCGCAGCTGCGCTTTGCTCAGGATTTCCTGATTATGATGGCCATAGCTCTCCCAAAGCGCCTTGCGCTCTTCGAGTTCGCGCATATGCGCGGCGGTATAGCCCGCAAAGATATTGCCGTTTTTCAGATCGCAACGGATGTCATAAGTGGCAATCCGGTCCCGGATGATCTCCTGCCCCTCCTGCACGAGCCCCGCCACGAAAGAGGCCGTATCGCGGCCATAGCGCCGTTCGATGGTCTGCAAGGAGGCGTTCAGACCGTTCACGATCTGCCCGCCATTGCGCCCCGAGGCCCCCCAGCCGACCTGCGCGCCCTCGACAATCGCCACACGATGGCCCTTCTCGGCCAGAAACAGCCCCGCCGACAGCCCGCTATATCCCGCACCGACAATACAGATATCGATATCCTGATCGCCGGTCAGTTGCGGGCGACGGGGCGACGGGTTGGCCGAGGCAGCATAATAGCTGCCGGTGTGCTGGCCCGCGCCAGCATAGGAAGCGGTCATCGCATTCATCAGACGGTCTCCAGATAGGTGTGATATTCGAAATCGGTCACGCGGCGGTTGAACACACGCAATTCCTGCGTCTTGCAGGCCGTCAGCATACGCTGAAGCTGCGGGTTGTAGATCGCGGGCACATGCGCCCCGACCTTGAAGGCCTCGATTGCAGAGGCCCAGTCCAGCGGCAGATGCGGCAGATCCTGATCATAGGCATTGCCGGTAATCGGGGCGGCGGGGTCCCATTTGCCCTCGATCCCCATCAGGGCCCCGCCCAGAATGCTGGCCAGCACCAGATAGGGGTTGGCATCCGCACCGGCAACGCGATGTTCGATCCGGCGTGCCTTGTGGCTTCCGCCCGGAATACGCACCGCGACCGTGCGGTTTTCATAGCCCCATGCAATGGCGGAAGGCGCGTGCGACCCCGGCGCCAGACGGCGATAGGAATTTTCGTGCGGCGCAAAGGTCAATGTGCATTCGGCCATCGTATGCAAAAGCCCCGCCACCGCATGCCAGAGCAGATCCGTGCCCTGCGGCCCGCCATCGTCAAACACATTGCGACCGTCTTTGTCGATCAGCGAGAAATGGACATGGAAGCCGCTGCCCGACAGCGCACCATAGGGCTTGGCCATGAAGGTCGCCGCAAGGCCGTGCTTGCGGGCTACACCCCGCACCGTCTGCTTGAACAAGATCGCATCATCGGCGGCGCGCAGCGGGTCGGGGACATGCATCATATTGATTTCAAACTGTCCCGCGCCATTTTCGGAAATCGCCGCATCGGCGGGAATGCCCTGCTCGCGACAGGCATCGAAAACATCGCTGAGAAAATTATCGAAATGCAGCAGTTCATCGACGGAATAGACATCATCGGAGTGAAGCTGCTTGCCCGAAACCGGCGAATTCGGAGGTTCCGGCAGATCGGGTTCGGGATTGACGAGGTAGAATTCCAGCTCGGTCGCGACAACGGGGGTCAGGCCAAGCGCGGCGAAACGGCGGGTGATCTCTTCAAGGGCGCGCCGTGGATCCGCCGGAAAGGGATCGCCATTCGCGCAGGAAAGCGTCATCGGGGCAAGGATGGCGGGCGGATCGGCCCATGTCATCGGTAACAGCCCGCGCTCGATCATGCCACCGCGTCCGATGGCCTCGCGGGAGGGGAAAAGCGGATCTTGCTGCGCGATCTCCTCCCCCCAGACATCCACCCCCAAAGCCGCAAGAGGTATCCGCAATCCGGCATCGCAGAGCTTGCCGATCTGCGCCACAGGAACGCGCGTTCCGCGCAGCATCCCGTTCAGATCGCAGACCGTCACAAGGGCGCTTTCGATCTCCGGATGGTCTTGCAACCACAGATTCGCATCCTGTCGTTCCATCGCTCCCCCCCAAATGCGATACTGATTCGAAAAATGTGATATCATTTTTCTGACTTGTATCTTCTTTTCACTTCCAGTCAACTGACACGGTGGTGACATAACATTTCAAGGCACGGAAAAGCGTAGCGCTTAATGAGCAAGACAAGCGACCTGAACCTCCCCGATATCAAAGCAGCCCCCGGATTGACCGTGCAGGAATATGCGTATCTGCGCTTGCGCAATGCCATCATGCTGGGCGCGATTGCTCCGGGAACCAACCTGACCATACGCGGTCTGGCCTCCTATCTGGATCTGAGCCCGACCCCTGTGCGCGAGGCGATCCGGCGGCTCAGCTCGGAGAATGCGCTCGAGGTTCTCAACAATCGCCGCCTGTCGATCCCGCATATGAAAGCGGGGCGTTTCGAAGAGCTGATCCAACTCCGGATCACCTTGGAAACCCACGCGGCCGAACGTGCCCTTCCCTATTTTTCTGACGTCATTATCAACGACTTGACCAGAATGGACGATGAAATGGATCAGGCCGTTCTGGAGCATCGCACGGAAGATCTGACCCAGTTGAACCATGATTTCCACCGCCGCCTCTATGCCGCCAACCCCAATTCCCAAGCGATCCCGCTGATTGAAAGTGTGTGGTTGCAATTAGGGCCGTTCCAGCGGCAGGTGGTGCGCGAGGTAAAGCAATATTACAGCGTGGACCGCCATAAAGAGATCCTGAATGCCTTGCGCCAGCGGGACCCGATGGCGCTTGTGGTGGCCATCGAGAATGATATCCGCGACGGGATTGTGCGCTCGGGTCGCGAGAAGCTACAAAAAGAGGCGCAGCGCACCCAGCCGCTTTTGCACTAAACCGCGCCGCCCGTATCGGGATCACCATGTTTGACCCGAAACCGCAGCCATGAGCAGCGGATATAATGATATTGCTTTCTAAAAAATGTGATACTATTTTTGAAAATGTAATACCAATTTCAACATGGGGGTCTTCAGATGGCACTCAAAACGCATCAGGACTGGCTTGATGCCCGTCAGAATCTGACGATCCGTGCACAGGCGCTGATTGACGGGAAATTTGTGGCGGCGTCTTCGGGGCGCAGCTTTGCCTCGGTCTCGCCGGTTGATGGCAGCACCCTCGCGCAGGTCGCGGATTGCGGTCAGGAAGATGTCGATCTGGCCGTCGCGGCAGCACGACGCGCCTTCGAGGATGGCCGCTGGTCCAAGCGCGCGCCTGCCGAACGCAAGGCCGTGCTGTGCCGTCTGGGCGATCTGGTCCGCGCCCATCGCGACGAACTGGCCCTGCTGGAAACGCTGGACATGGGCAAGCCGATTGCCGACAGCACCTCGATTGATGTGCGCGCGGTGGCGAATTGCTTTGCATGGTATGGCGAGGCGATCGACAAGATCTATGACGAGATCGCCCCCACCCCTTCGGACACGCTGGCGCTGGTCAGCCGCGAGCCTCTGGGCGTGGTTGCTGCGGTTGTGCCGTGGAATTTCCCGATGCTCATGGCCAGCTGGAAAGTCGCGCCTGCATTGGCGGCAGGCAATTCGGTTGTGCTGAAACCATCGGAAAACTCGTCGCTCTCTGCGCTCCGGCTGGCCGAACTGGCACTGGAAGCGGGTGTGCCGCCCGGCGTGTTCAACGTGGTGACCGGCTGGGGTCCGGAAACGGGCAAGGCGCTGGGGCTGCATATGGATGTGGACGGGCTGTTCTTTACCGGCTCGACTGCGGTCGGGCGCTTCTATATGGAATATGCCGCGCGTTCGAACCTGAAAAAGATCGGGCTGGAACTGGGCGGCAAAAGCCCCAACATCATCCTGTCAAGCTATCACGACATCCGCCACGCCGCCGAAACCTCGGCCAATTCCGCCTTCTTCAACCAAGGGGAAATGTGCACCTGCCCCAGCCGCCTGATCGTCGAGGAAAGCGTTCATGACGAGGTGGTCGATGTGCTTCTTGCGCAAAGCAAAGCCTTCGCCCCCGGTCATCCGCTTGATCCGGCAACCCGTTTTGGTGCGATGGTGGACGAACGCCACACGACGCGCGTTCTGGGCTTCGTCGATATCGCGCAGGAAGACGGCGCGACCCTTGCAACGGGGGGCAAACGTGTCTGCATGGACAGCGGAGGCTGCTATCTGGAACCCACGATCTTCGACCATGTGCGCAATGACATGCGAATCGCGCAGGAAGAGGTCTTCGGGCCGGTGCTGTCGGTCATCACCGTCAAGGATGTGGACGAGGCACTCCGCGTGGCCAATGACACGCCCTTCGGGCTGGCCTCCTCGATCTGGACGGATGACCTGAGCACCGCCCATCGCGCCGCGAAGGAATTGCGGGCCGGTCTGACCTATGTGAACTGCTATGACTGCGACGACATGACCGTGCCGTTCGGCGGCTTCAAGGAAAGCGGGATCGGGCGGGACAAGTCCTTGCATGCGCTCGATAAATATACCGAGCTCAAGACCACATGGATCAAGTTGTCGAAGTAATCGCAAGGCCCCGTCCTTGCGCCGACTGACCAACTTGGACTGACCGGCTTGGACTGACCGGCTTGGGGCGCAGGGCCTTTCGGTATGGCCCGGAACACGCCAACGGACAAAGACCGGAAATTGAAAACGGGGCGCCTGCTGGGCGCCCCGTTCCTGTTGCAATCGATCCCTATGGCGCGGGTCAGCGCAAGGCGCTGACATCCTTGGCGCTGACAGGATCGGCAGAATTGCCCCATGCGCTGCGCAAGAAGCTGGCCAGTGCCGCAACATCGTCATCGGACAGGCGGTCGGCAAATCCGGGCATTTTCAGTTCTGCCGGTCGCTGCGCGGTCGACGGTATGGCCGCGCCATGCAGAATAGTGTCCACCAGCCCGTTCGACTGTTTCGCCGTCACAGTGGCATTGCCTGCCAGAGCCGGGAAGATCCCCGCCGCCCCCTTACCATCGGCAAAATGGCAGGCCGCGCAATTATCCATGAACAGGCGCGCACCCAAAGGCTGGTTCTCGGGCGTCAACAACAGCTTGCGCGTGGCGTCATCCAGACCGGCTTTCAGCGCTGCCGGTCGTGCCACAGCCGCTTTCGGGGCCGCCTCGCCGGTCACCACCACGGGCTGGTATGCAGCGATCGACCGCAAATAGGCGACCATCGCGGCGCGGTCTTCCTCGCTGAGATATTGCAGCGAATCGCGGATCGCCAGCGCCATCTCGCCCGAGACCCCCGCATGGGCATTGCGCCCCGAAGCAAGGAACAGGTCCAGATCGGCCGCCGACCACGATTTGATCGTCGCATCGGCGCTGCGCAGATCGGGGGCGGTCCAGCCATCGATCACACCGCCCGACAGGAAATCGGGATCGGAGGCGTCCGTGCCATTCTGCGCGAAGGCCAGATTGCGCGGACTATGGCAGGCCGCACAATGGCCCGGCCCTTCCACCAGATAGGCCCCCCGCGCGATCTGCGCATCCTGCGAGGGCGGCACGAAACCGACCTTCGGAAGCCCCACCCATTTCCATGCGCGAATGCCCCAACGCTGGTTGAAGGGGAAGCTTAACGCCGTCGCCTGCACCTTGTTCTCGACCGGTTCCAGCGTGTCATGGAAATAGGTATAGAGCGCCTCTATATCGGCCTCGGACAGTTTGCGATAATTGTCGTAAGGCATGGCCGGATAAAGGTTTTCGCCATGTTTGCCGATGCCGTCCACCAAGGCGGCACGGAACTCGTCCAGTGTCCAGTCGCCAATCCCCGTCGCCTTATCGGGGGTGATATTGGAGGCATAGATCGTGCCGAAGGGGCTGGCGATCGCGCGCCCGCCCGCATAGGGCGTGCCGCCTTCCGCCGTGTGGCAGGCCGCGCAATCGGCAACACGCGCCACATATTCGCCGGTCTTGTCCTGATGCGCGGGCAACCATTGCGCATCGAAAGACAGGTCCTTCGCCGAACTGCGGTGCTGGGGCACCAGAATCATGGCGGCGATCACAATGATCGCGGCAATGGCCAGCCACATGATGAGGCGTAGAAACTTAAGCATCTTTCATCCTCCTCACATCAAAGGCCGCGGATTGGGCAGATAGTCCTTGCGGAGGTGATCCACCGCCCAATAGGCCAACCCGCCGACCGCTCCGGTGGGGTTGTATTGCAGGTTCTGCGGGAAGGCCGAGGCCCCCATCACGAAGACATTGTGGCAGTCCCAGCTTTGCAGGTAGCGGTTGATCGCAGAAGTCTTGGGATCGGTGCCCATGATCACGCCACCGGTATTATGCGTCGTCTGGTACGGACGCACATCATATTGCGCCCCCGCCTCCTTGTAGGAGGATTTCATCATATCGGGATTGAGGCTCTGGGCGATGGGCTCGATCTTCGATTTCATGAACTGTGTCATGCGGATATCGTTGTCCTGCCAGTTATAGGTCATCCGCATCAGCGGGCGCCCGTGACGGTCTTTATAGGTCGGGTCCAGATCCAGATAGACATCGCGATAGGCCATATTCGACCCGTGCGAGGCAATCGACATCGAATGGCCGTACCATTCCTGCGTCGCCGCCTTCCATTCCGCCCCCCAGCTTGGCGTTCCCTGCGGCAGGGACATCTGCTGGATCGGGCGACCGCCGGTATGCCCGCCGGTGATATAGCTCCCACCGATAAAGCCTTCCTTGGCAAAATCGATCTGGCCGATAGAATAATCATCCAGCGAATAGCCAACCGATCCCGTGCCGATAAAGGGGTCGAAATTATGCTCTTTGAAGAACAGGCTCGTGCCGCCGGTCACCTGATAGGCATAGTTCTTGCCCACCACCCCCTCGCCCGTTACCGGATCGTAAGGCTGGCCGATGCCCGAAAGCAGCATCAGATGCACGTTATGCAGCGAAAAGGCCGCCACGATCACCAGATCTGCGGGCTGGAAGACCTCCTCACCGGCTTTTTCGTCCCAATAGGTGACGCCGGTTGCGGTCTTGCCATCTTCGGCCTTCTCGATCTTCAGAACTTCGGAATTGACCCGATATTCGAAATTCGGCATCCGCTTGAGAGCCCCCAGAACGCATGTCTGCGGCGAGGATTTCGAATAGTTCAGACAGCCGAACCGTTCACAGAAGCCGCAATAATTGCACGGACCAAGCTGCATGCCATATTCGTTCACATAGGCCGCAGAGGCGTTGGCCGACGGGCGCGGGAAGGGATGCAGCCCCTGCGCGCGGGCGGCCTGCGCGAACATCTCGCCATCAAGGTTCTGCACCAGCGGCGGCAGCGGGTAATCGGTCGAGCGCGGGGCCTCGAACGGATTGCCGCCCTCAATGATATTGCCGTTGATATTGCCCGCCTTGCCGGAAATCCCCGCCATATTCTCGAAACGCGTCAGATAGGGCTCCATCTCTTCGGCGGTCACACCCCAATCCTGAATGGTCATGCCCTCGGGGATGGTCTGCGCGCCGAAGGTCTCCTCGACATAGGATTTCAGCCGCCATTCCACCTCTTGCGGACGCCATGTCTGGCCGTTCCAGTGGATCCCCGCACCGCCCACACCATCCCCGGGCAGGAAAGAGCCCAGATGCCGGTAGGGCAAGGCGGTCTCTTGCAGCGTGCGCCGGATGGTCAGCGTCGATTTGGCCGGTTTTTGCATGAATTTGTAGCGGATGCCGTATTTCAGCTCGTCCGCCACATCGGGATATTTGAAATCGGGCACGGTATCGCGGTCCTCGCCGCGTTCCAGTGCCAGCACATCCAGCCCTTCCTTGCACAGTTCTATCGAAAGGATCGAACCGGTCCAGCCAAGCCCGATCACAACAACGTCTTTTTTGGGTGCCTGACGTGTCATGGATTACCCCCTCTCGCCTTTGATCGACACCGGCCCGAGCGGATAGGGCTGGTCGCGCATCTCCACCCATTCGGTGTAGGACGCCCGCGCGCCGGGAAAGCCGATATGCTTCCAGCCCGCCATCTTGTAATTGCCGCCATACATCGGATCGGCAAAGAACCCCTCTTTGGTATTGCTCAGCAAAATGGTGAAGAAGTCACGCAGCTCGGGGGGAAGGATCTCGGCGCGCCCGCCTCCGGTGCCGTCTCCTTTGTTGTTTTGCAAGGCGGTCAGGGCGGCATCCTGATCGGCAGAAGACAGCTCAACGAAAGACGCGCCGAATTGGGCCCGACACCATGTGTCGAATTCCGGAATGGCCTTGCGATAGACCTGAGCCGGGGTCAGGGGCGTCTGCCAGCCCAGCAGCGGATCGGCGGCCGCATCATGCGGGCCGTCCATATACCAGTCATCGGCATTGCCATACTCACCGGCAAGCTGCCGGTCGATGAACACCGGCACCCGCGCCTCGATCGCGCCGGGAGCCGCCTCGTCACCGGGGATCAGCCGTGCGCAGGCCGCCATCAGGAACGACCATTCCGCCGCCGTCAGATAAACGGGTTCGTACTGGTCAAGCGGCGGAGCGTCCTTGGTCTGGGCGGCAGCTGGGTTGGTCACCTGGCTTAGGGCGAAACCCGCAGCGCCCGCTTTCAAAAACCCGCGTCGCGTCGCGGCGAAAGAGGAACTGGGCATCGGATACCTTTCTGACAATAGGTTGGGTCTTATGTGGCGCGCCCTGCAACATGGCGCATTTCCCGTCAGAAGCTGCGACAAATTGTCTGGCTAAGGCTGGTTTTAGGGCATGTTCACAGTTTGAAAAGCAAAATTGATCGGTTTTGTGGGAAAATTTCTGTGTTTCGAGGCAATCCCTTAGCGCCGGTCGCACATGGTAGCCGCCCGTTTTGCCCGCCCGTCCGGCGGAAATGTGCCGCAAGGTAACAAACGTCTATGCCCGCGCCCCGCCCGCACGAAAATACAGGCGGCGCACGCGGGGGCCCAGGCATCCGGCCTCTGCTGGCGGGTGGAAAACCGCGCAAGTTCAGCCGCTAACGCTATTTCCTGCATCAACCATGCAGGATACGCATTAGACTTTACCTCCGGCCACGCGCTTGGTGGCGCAACCGGTGCCCGCTCAGGGCATCGCGCTTCTCACAGGGACCGGACCAGACGCATGTCGGATCAAAAATTCTTCGCCAATATCGAACGTTTCATCGCCAACGCGACGCCGCATCTTGCCTTGCCCGAAGGGCTGGACGAGCGGATCACACAATGCAATTCCACCTATGCGGTGCGCTTCGGGGTGAAATTGCGGGGCCGGATCTACAGCTTCGAGGGCTGGCGCTCGGTCCATAGCGAACATATCGAACCGGCCAAAGGCGGCATCCGCTATGCGCCCGACGCGAATATGGACGAGGTCGAGGCGCTGGCCGCGCTCATGAGCCTTAAATGCGCGCTGGTCAATGTGCCCTTCGGCGGCTCCAAGGGTGCCTTGCGCATCAACCCCTCCGACTGGAGCGAGGACGAGCTGGAGCGCATCACCCGCCGCTTCACACAGGAACTGGCGCGCCGCGACCTGATCCATCCCGGTCGCAACGTTCCCGCCCCCGACATGGGCACCAGCGAACGCGAAATGGCATGGATCGCCGATGAATACCGCAAGACCGGCCGTGCCGATGCCATGAATGTCAATGCCTGCGTAACCGGCAAACCCGTGGCGCGTGGCGGCATCGAAGGCCGTGTCGAGGCGACGGGCCGTGGGGTGCAATATGCCGTGCGCGCCTATCTCGCCCATCCCGAAATGCCCGCCGTTTCGGGCCAGAAAACCGTCGAGGGCCTAAGCGTTGTCGTACAGGGCTTCGGCAATGTGGGCTATCACGCGGCAAAATTCCTTGCCGAGGACGGTGCTAAGATCGTCGGGATCGTCGAGCATGACGCGGCCATTTTCACCGCCGAAGGTCTGGATGTCGAGGCCGTGGCCGCCCATCGCCGCGCGACCGGTTCGATCGGCGGGTTTGCCGGTGCCGAAACCGTGCCAAGCGCCGAAGGCCTGACCCATATGGCCGCCGATATCCTGATCCCCGCCGCCAAAGAAGCCGCCATCACCGAGGCGAATTGCGAAGACGTCAACTACAAGCTGATCGTCGAGGCCGCGAACGGGCCGGTGACCGCTGCCGCCGAAGACTGCCTTGGTCGCCGTGGCATCCATATCCTGCCCGATCTCTTCGTCAATGCGGGCGGGGTTGTGGTAAGCTATTTCGAATGGGTCAAAAATATCACCCATATCCCCTTCGGCCTGATGGAACGCCGCCAGAAAATCGCGAACGGGCTGTCGATGGTGAATGCGCTCGAGCAGGTCTCAGGTCACACTCTGGCCGAGGAACTGCGCGCCAGCATCGCCCGCGACACGCAGGAAATCGACCTTGTGCGCTCGGGTCTGGAAGAGATCATGACCCGCGCCTTCAACGAGATCGCCACCCAGAAACAGGCCTTGCCCGACGCAAATCTGCGCACTGCCGCCTATGCCGTTTCCATTGCCCGAATTGCGGATTATTATCGCGCGATCGGACTGTAACGGGTGCACTGAATGGATATGCGTTGGCTGGAGGATTTCCTCGCGCTTGTCGAAATGCGGAATTTCACCCGTGCGGCAGAATTCCGCAATGTTTCGCAGGCCGCCTTCAGCCGGCGCATACAATCGCTGGAGCACTGGGTCGGCTCCGCCCTGATCGTCAAGGGGGCGGTGCCCGTGCGCCTGACCGAGGCGGGCGAGCAGTTCCGCGAGGATGCCGCCGCCTCTGTCGAGCGCCTACTGGGGGCGCGTTCCAAGATCCGCTGCAACCAGTTCGAGCTGATGTCACAGGTGCGTATCGCCACGCCCAACTGTCTGGCACGGTCGGATTTCAAGCGCGTGCTGCAGATGCTGCGCGGGCGGGTCAAATCCTCTTTCTCGGTGATTGTGGGCAATACACAGGATGTGACGGCCCGCTATATGGCCGGAGATGCCGATATCCTGCTGTGCCATGACAATCTGGCCCTGCCCAGCCCCGTGCATTCGGACGCACAGGAGCGGCTTGTCGTGCGCCGCGACCGCTTCATGCCCTATGCCGTGCTGAACGAGGATAAACGCGCCGCCTTCGGCTTTCCGGGCAATGCGCGCCATCCTTTCCCGCTGATTTCCTATTCGCACAAGGCCTATTTCATGCGCCTGTTCGAACATGTCCTTGAACGCGCGCCCGCCCTGCCCGCCTACAAGATCACCGTGCAATGCGACATGTCCGACGTGCTCAAGGAGATCATCATGGAGGGGCATGGCGTCGGCTGGTTGCCCGCCTCTGCGGTGGATGCCTCGGCCGCGCAGGTCATCGGGCCGATTGGCGGGCCGGAATGGGCGCTGGATGTCGAGATCTGCGCCTATCGCCCGCGCCGCGATCTTGCGCCGGAAATCGAGGCGCTTTGGGATGCGCTCAGACAGGAGGTCGGAAGTGACCGTTGACGCTCAGGCCCTACAGGCTTTTCTGGACAGGCTGACCGCCGATATCCACGCCCGCCACGATTGGGGCGAAGTGGCCAATTACATCCCCGAACTGGCCAAGGTCGATCCGGCGCAATTCGCCGTGTCGATTGCGCTGGCCGATGGCCGCCTGCTGCATGCGGGCGCCAGTGCGCGCCGCTTCTCGATCCAGAGCGTCTCGAAGGTCTTCACGCTGGCCTGCGTTCTGGGGCGGCATGGCGAACAGATCTGGACCCGCGTGGGCCGCGAACCCTCGGGGACGCGCTTCGATTCCATCCTGCTGCTGGAGCAGGAGAAAGGCCGCCCGCGCAACCCGTTCATCAATGCGGGCGCGCTGGTGACCACCGATGCCCTGCTGACAGGGCGTGCGCCGCGCGAAGCCCTGAGCGAAGTGCTGGCCTTCCTGCGCGAGGCCGCGGAAGAGGATGACATCCATATCGACCCCGCAGTGGCCCTCTCGGAGGAACGGACCGGGTTTCGCAATATCGCATTAGCCAACTACCTGAAATCCTTCGACAACCTGCAAAACGCGCCCGAGCTGACACTGGGCACCTATTTCCATCAATGCGCCATAGAGATGACCACAGACCAACTGGCACGCGCAGGCCGGATCATTGCACAACTGCCCGGGGTCTCGCCGCTGCTGACCGCCGAAAAGGCGCGGCGGCTCAATGCTCTGATGATGACCTGCGGCCATTATGACGGGTCGGGCGATTTCGCGTTCCGTGTCGGCCTGCCAGGGAAAAGCGGCGTGGGCGGCGGCATTCTGGTGATCGCCCCCGGCGTCGCCTCGATTGCCGTCTGGTCGCCCGGCCTCAATCTTTACGGCAATTCCCATATGGGCACATATGCCGCAGAACAGATCGCGAAATTCACCGGCTGGTCCGTCTTCGGCTAAAAGCCCCCCCACAGGCCAAGGCCGCAGGGCGGAAAATCGGTCTGCACAGGGGGCCTGCGCTGCGTAGTTAACTGAATAGTCACCCTATTCCCGTTCTATTCATCTCACCTTTCGCGTCGCTTTGACCCGAGGGGCCGACCTCAAGGGGACAGGCGGAATTCGGGATGGCCAATGCAACACTGACCGGCAATAGCGGGGCCAATGGCGCCACGCTGACAAACGCCGCCGATGGCAGCGGCAAGCCCTCCCAGAACCAGTCCGATGTCACATTGCAGACCTCCAGCGCGACGGTGACCGGCACCGGTCGTTTCTATGACGTCAATTTTCTTGGCGGCAATGACACGCTTGTGGCCACCAACATGCCTTGGGTGCATCCCGATAGCGGATCGACCATCGGGTTTGACAATATCAACATGGGCACCGGCAATGACCTTGTCGAACTGCATCGCAGCGCCTTTTACGACACGCTCGATATGGGCGATGGCGATGACACGCTGATCCTCGACAATTCCGGTGGCCGCGATGTCGTCATGGGCGCGGGCAATGACCGTGTGCAGCTCGATATGTCGCAAGCCGGTGCCGCCTCGGAAGAGGAACTGGCCCAGAAAGTCGGACAGGCCGCGATTGATCTGGATGGCGGCACGGGGTCGGATACGCTCAATCTGGTGGGAGACTGGACGCTGACACTGGCGGCGGGCAGCATCACGCTCGACACCAATAATGACGGCATTGGCGACAGCGTCACCAATGTATTGCGCTCGGATCAATACGGGCAGGTGCTTGGCATGCCCACGGTGCTGTCGGGCACCGTGCGCTGGGGCGACACGATCACCCTCAGCAATGGCGACACGGTTCTGGCCGAGGCGACATTCTCGAATTTCGAGGCGCTGGAGGCGGTATGTTTCGCCGCGGGCACCCGCATCGCCACACCGCAGGGAGAGATCGCCGTGGAGCAGCTTCGCGAAGGCGATCTGGTGACTACCCGCAACGGGCCGCGCCCGATCCGCTGGATCGGCAAAAGGCGGCTGGACCTGATCGACATGATGACAAACCCCAAGCTCCTGCCGATCCGCATCCCCGCCGGAGCCTTCGGCACAGGCCGTCCGCATAGCGACCTGCGCGTGTCGCCGCAGCACCGGCTGGCCGTCCGGTCAAAGATTGCCGAGCGGATCTTCGGCACGCCCGAAGTTCTGGTTCCCGCCAAGCTGCTGGTGGGCGTGGGCGATATCCATATCGAGGGCGAGACACAGGAGATCCGGTATTACCACTTCATGCTGGATCACCATGCGGTGGTCATGGCCGAGGGCATGGAGGCCGAAACGCTTTATCCCGGCCTCCATGCGCTCAACTTCCTGACACCGGACGGGCGCGCCGAAGTCCTGTCTCTCTTTCCCCAACTGGCAGATCCCGGACATCAGGCCGTTCCCGCGCTGCCCCTCGTGAAAAACCGCGAGGCGCGGGCGCTGGTCGAACGGCATCGGCGCAATGCCAAACCCCTCTGGTCATGAGATGAACCAGAAGGTAACCTTATGAAACCACACACAGGACCGGTCGGGCACCATCTGCGAGGTACAGCCATTGGAAAGCAGCCTTTCCGAAGAAGAGCGCGGCAAAGTCCGTATCGTTTTGGGCGAGGATGTCGCCGATGTCCCGCATGTGTTGCCGCTGGTACGGCAGATGCACAAGGAAAGCCTGTTTTCCGATCTGCCCTTCGACCAGCCGCAATTCGACCAGATCATCGGCTTCATCCGCGACAATCCCGGCTATAACGGTGCGCTCTATGTCGAATATGACGGCGAGCCGGTGGCCTTTGCCTATTACGTCTTCCGCCCCTTCATGGGCAGCCGGAAATCATGGGTCACGGTGATGCATACGCTCTATCTGCGGGCCGATATCCGGTCGACAGCCGTCGGCAGCTATATCTGGCAGCGCATCATGATGGCCGTGCGTGGCTGGTCGGCCCCGCGCGGGTCGAAAGGGGTGATGTTCAACGTCACCTCCGGCATCGCGGTCGAAGAAACCGATACGGTGCTGCGCTCTGGTGGGGCCACCCATCTGGGCGGCAACTATTTCATGCGGATCTGACATGAAGGCGGCCCGATGAATTGTGACCATGACAACGCGCCCATCGTGGCGGGAATCGGACTGCGCCTGCCCGGCGCGCGTGGTCTGGCCGCCGCATGGTCCGTGCTCTCCGAGGGGCGCTGCACCGTCACAACCGTTTCCGCGCGCAGCTTCGATCCGGCCTTCTACCACGATCCGGCGCAGGGCCGTCGCGGCAAGACCTATTCGCTGGCCGCAGGACAACTGGACAACCTCTACCATTTCGATGCCGCCTTCTTCGGCATCAGCCCGCGCGAGGCCGCCGAAATGGACCCCCAGCAACGCCAGATGCTGGTTGCGACATGGGAAGCGGTAGAGGATGCGGGCCTTGACATGGCCGATCTGTCGGGGCCGCGCACCGGCGTGTTTATCGGGTCTTCCATCGTCGAGAACCTCTCGTCCTACTACTATGACACCGCGCGCGGCGGCTCGACCTTCACACTTGGCAATACGCTGGCCATCATCGCCAACCGGATCTCGGCCCGTTTCGATTTCGGCGGCCCGAGTCAGGTCATCGATACCGCCTGTTCCTCCGGCCTGACGGCGCTGGACACCGCCACAAAGGCGCTGTCGCGGGGGGATCTGGATATCGCCATTGTCGGCGGCGTGCATGTGCTGCGCGCACCGGGCGGCTTTGTCGGCTTTTCCCAGGCGCGGATGCTCAGCCCCAGCGGGCGCTGCAGGGCCTTTGATGCGGGCGCGGATGGCTATGTCCGTTCGGAAGCGGCGATCGCACTGGTCCTTCTGCGGCCCGAAATCGCGGCCCGCCTGCACGCACGGCACAGGGGGCGCATCCTTGCAACCGGCGTCAATACCGATGGCGGGGCCTCGCCGCTTCTGGTGCCCTCCAGCGACCGTCAGGAGACATTGATCCGCTCGGTGCTGGACCAGGCGGGGCGGCCCCCCGAAGACCTTGCCTTCTACGAGGCACATGGCACCGGCACACAGGTCGGCGACCCTGCCGAGGCGCACTCCATCGGTCAGGCGGTCGCATCGCTCAGGCGGGCTCCGCTGCTGATCGGCTCGGCCAAGAGCAATTTCGGCCATACCGAGCCCGCCTCCGGTCTGGTCGGGCTGGTCAAGGCCTTGCTGGCCATGCAGCACAGGATTCTGCCCGCATCGCTGCATTTCAACACGCCGAACCCGAATATCGATTTCGACGGTCTCAATCTGGCGGTGGCCGCAACGCCAATGCCCTTGCCGGAGGGCCCCCTGCTGGCGGGGGTCAACGCGTTCGGCTTTGGTGGCACCAATGCCGTTGCCCTGATCGAGGGCGGGACACAAGCCACGCCTGCCCGCCGTTTCGTGCCGGTGTCATCGGGGACGCCTTGGCTGTGCCTGTCTGCCGCCTCGCCCGACAGCCTCGCAAAGCTTGCGGGGCACTGGTCGGCCCGACTGGACGCCAGCCCGCACGCCCGCGAGGCCCTTGCCGCCGCCGCCACGCGCCGCACCGCCCTGCCGCACCGGCTGGCGTTGCGCTGCGATGAAACCGCCAGCGCGCGGCTGCGCGACATCGCCCTTGGTCAGGCCGCAGCCCTTGGCGGGCGCGCGGCCTTCGAGCGCCCGCAGACCGTCTTTGCCTTTCCTGGCAACGGGGCGCAGATCATGGGGATGGGGCAGGACGCCTATCGCCATGATGCCCGTTTCCGCGACGGATTCGACCAGATCGCTGCGGCCTTTGCACAGGAAGGGATCGACGCTCTGGCCGAGCAACTCTTTGCCGCAGATCTCGACCGGCGTCTGGCCAGCCCGCTGGTGGCCCAGCCGCTGCTGGTGGCCTGTCAGGTGGCACAGGCGCAAAGCCTTATGGCCGCAGGGCTGCGCCCCGATGCGGTGATCGGCCATTCGGTGGGCGAACTCTCGGCGCTGACGGTTGCGGGATGCCTCACGCCCCAAGGTCTGGCGCGGGTTGTCGCCTCACGCTCGCGCCGGTTCGAGGCGCTGCGCGGCAGCGGCGGCATGGCCGCGCTGGCCCTGTCCGAGGCCGAGGCCAGCCGTGCCATTGCCGGATTGGGGGCGCCGCTGCTGGCCCTTGCCGCCGTCAATGCCCCGCGCTCGGTCACGGTCTCGGGGCCGCAGAAGGCGCTGGAACAACTGGCAAAGGTCAGTATCGGCGGCAAACGGATTGCCATGATGCCGCTCGGGGTCGAGGTGCCCTACCATTCCCCCGCCGTCGCACCGCTGCGCGCCGCGTTCATGGCCGACATCGCGGGGCTGCAGCTTGCCGCGCCGACCTGCCGGATTGCGGGATCGGCCTTGGGGCGCCTTCTGGAGACGCAGGATCTGACCGCCGACTATCTGTGGCGCAATGCACGGGATACCGTGCGGTTTTCCGATGCGCTGAAAAGCCTGTGTGCCGAAGCGCCCGCCGTGGTGGTCGAACTCTCGCCCCGTCGCCTGCTGGCGGCCAATATCCGCGATCTGGCACGGCTTGAGGGGCAGCCGCTCAGCTATTGCGCGGCGACACCCGCGCAGGGCACAGAACCTGCCGAGGCCACCGTCCTGCGCTGCTGGTGCCACGGCGCGCGCATCGACCGCACGCAGCTTTCGGGCCTCCCCGAGGCCCCCCCGCCCGATCTGCCGCTTTACCCGTGGCAGGAGGTGGAACATGCCACGCAGCTTTCGCCGGACGGCTATGACGCTTGGGGGGAGGCCGGACAGAGGCATTTCGCCGGACGCAGGCCGGACCGCGAACTGCCGGTCTGGACAACCGAAATCACCCCGACCGCCCCCGAATGGCTGGCCGATCACCGGATCGGCGGGGCGCAGGTGCTGCCCGCTGCGGCGCTGGTCGAGCTGGCCCTGTCTGCCGCGCAGGAAACATGGCCCGAGACGCCGCTGACGCTGTCGGGGTTCGATCTGCTGCACCCTGCCGATATCGCGGGCGAGGGCCTCCGCCTGCGCACCAAGCTGCTGGATGGCGGGCGTGTCGGGATCGACATGCGCCCACGGCTTGCAAAAACCGACTGGACGCCGCTCGCGCGTGGCACCTTGCGCCCCGACGCGATTGCCCCGCCGCCGCGTCGGGACACCCCCACCCACGAGAGCATCCCCACCGAGGCGCTTTATACGGCACTGGCGGCGCAGGGGCTGCATTATGGTCCGGCTTTCCGGCGGCTGGGCCGGATCTGGGCCGAGGAGGCCGGTGGTCTGGGCGCGACCCTTACGGGAGACCCGCCAGCGGGACAGTTCCTTTTGGACCCGACGGCGCTGGATGCCGCGTTCCACCTTCTGGCCCCCTATGCCGGACAGGTGGCTCTTGCGGGGGATACACCGCCTGCACTGGCCAAGGCCCTTGCGGCGGGTGCGGCGCTTTTGCCCACCCGTATCGGGCGGCTGACCCTCTGGCCCGGGGCCGGACCCGCGGCCACTGTGCGGCTTGTTCCGGGGCGGCTATGGCCGCGCGGACTGGAGGCGTCCTTCACACTTGAAACCGCTGACGGCCGGACACTGGCGGCGCTGGACGCGGTGGAGTTCACCCTTGCGCGGCCCGATGCCTTACCGATCGCCCCCGCCTTATGGCACAGAAGCGCCGTCCGGCTGCGCCCGCCAGAACAGCCGGTCACAGGCCCCGAAAGCTGGCATGAACCCAAGGCCGCGCTGGCCCGTCTGGGCTATGGCACGCCCCCGCCCCGCGCCGAAACGGACCTGTCCGATGCCGGAACCGTGCTGCGCCTGCACCCAGATCGCGCCAGCGACCTGCAACTGGCCATGCTTCAGGCCCGCGGGATGGACCAGCCCGATATCCGCCGCCACTCCGCGGCAACGCGCGCCTGCTGGCAGACAGCAGAGCGGCTGCTCGACGATCTGCTCGGGCAATGGCCCGCAGAAGAACGTTGCGCCTTGCTGCTGGTCGGATTGCCCCCCGGCTGGCTTGTCACCCGTCTTGCCGCCGATCCGCGCCTTGACGACCTCAGGCTGTCCCATCCTGACGAGACGGCGCGTGAAAGCCTGCGCCGCCTGTTGCCTGCGGCCTGCACGCCCCTGCTGTGCGATTCTCCCGAGGCAGGGATGTTCGACATCATGGTGACGGCCCTGCCCCATAGCCCGCCTCTCCTGACACCGCTGGCCGCAGGTGGCATTTGCGTCGCGCTCTCCACCGAGCCGGTCTGCGGGCCCCCGCCCGACGGGCGCGATCAACACGGGGCGACGCCACCGGTCGCACCGCCACCGACCGAGCCGCTGTTTTACGATGGAACAGGCCCCGTGCCGGTGACCATTTCCGCCTGCCGCAGCCCCGTCCTCAAGCCCCCGTCCCTCTCCGTGGCACCAACGAGCACAGACAGGCCGGCGGCAGCCACGCCGCCTCAGGGCCCGCCCGAGCTGCGCGGGCTGGACACCGGCGGACGCAATCTGCGCCTCATCGTGCGGCTGCATCAGGGCGCAGATGATCCGGTCACGGCGCTGGCCGATATGCTGGCGGAGCTGCGTCGTGCCACCTTGGATGCAGACGACATGCGCCCGCTGCGTCTGGTGGTGATGGGGGACGGCGATACAGACGGATTTGCGCAGCTGACAGCGGGTCTCGGGGCCGCCGTGATGGTGCTGCGCAACGAGGCTCCGGCAGCCGCTGCCTCACTGATTTCGGTGCAGACCGACGGCCTGCCGGACTGGGAGGCGCTCTTTGCCCTTGCCGACCGCGAACCCTGGGTCGATTGCGCCGGTTCCGCTTTGCGCGCGCCGCGCCTGCTGCCGCAGCCCCGCCCCGCAGAACCCGCCGCAGCATTGGGCCTGAATGACAGAGCGAACGAGGCCCTGAACGGGGGCCAAACCCACAGCTCGGCCTTCTCGTGGCAGCCCAGACCGCGCCAACGTCCCCGCGCCGACGAGGTCGAAATCGCGGTGGCCGCGACAGGGCTCAACTTCCGCGATGTGATGCTGGCCAAAGGTCTTTTGCCCGAGCGGCTGATCCGTAGCGGGGCGTCCGGTGGCGGTCTGGGTATGGAATTTGCCGGTATCGTGCAGCGGGTGGGCCGCGATGCCCCGCTGGCGAAAGGCATGGCCGTCATGGGCTTTGCAGCCGATGCCTTCGCCACACATCTGACCGTGCCCGCAGCGGCAGTCATGCCCCTGCCCGAGGGGCTGGACCTGCATCAGGCGGCGGCCCTGCCGGTGGCCTATGTCACCGCATGGGAGGCACTGCGCGGTGTGGGGCGTGTCTCGGATGGCGACATCGTGCTGGTGCATGGCGGCGCGGGGGGCCTGGGGCTGGCAGCGATCCGTGTGGCGCGGCTTTTCGGGGCGCGGGTCTTTGCCACAGCCTCGAGCGCAGAGCGGCAGGCACTGGCGGTTGCCGCAGGGGCGGAGGCCTGTTTTGACAGCCGCACACTGGACTTTGCCGATGCGTTGCGCGCCGCGACCGGCGGACATGGGGCCGATATCGTGCTCAACAGCCTCGCGGGGGAGGCGATGCTGCGCTCGGTCGAGGCACTGGCCCCTTTCGGCCGTTTCATCGAACTGGGCAAGCGTGGCTTTGTCGAGAATGCGATCCTGCCGCTCGGACAGTTGCCCGAAGAGGCCAGCTATCACAGCTTCGATCTGGACCGGCGTCTGGCGGCCCGCCCCGCACAACTGGCCGGAACGCTGCACAAGATCGGCGCGGCGCTTGCCGAAGGCCGCCTGCCCGCATTGCCGGTGACCCCTTTTGCGGCAGAAGACGCCGCCGAAGCCTTCGGGCATATGTTTGCCGCAAGACAGGTGGGCAAGATCATCATCACCCCGCCGCCACTTCCCACGGGCCCCGCCGCACCCTACCGGCCCATCCGCGACGACTGGGTGATCCTGGGCGGCACAGGGGGCGTGGGGCTGGCTCTGGCCAAAACCCTGCGCGAGAACGGGGCCAAACGGGTCCATCTGCTGTCACGCTCGGGCACGCCGAACCTTGGCAGCGGGGCGGCGGGCGCATGGGTTGCCGCCGATCAGGGCACGGTGCTCCACGCGCTGGATGGTCGCGACGCCGCCGCGCTTTCGGCCTATATGGCGCAGATCGATGCCGACGGCCACCGTCTGGGCGGCGTGATCCATGCGGCAATGGTGCTGCGAGACCGGTTGATCCGCGACCTCGACCCCGTCGAGACGGCGCTGGTGCTGCGCGCCAAACTGGGGGTGGCCCGCAGCCTTGATCAGGTGCTGCGCCAGCGGGCGGAGTCCCCCGATGCGGTGCTGTTTCTGTCTTCCGTGGCGGCCTGTCTCGGCAATCCGGGACAAGCCGCCTATGCCGCTGCCAATGCGGCGATGGAGGCGCTGGCCGAGCGCCGCCGCGCCGATGGCCACCCGGCCTCGGTGCTGGCACTGGGCCCGATCGGGGACGGGGGCGCGCTGGCACGCAATGCGGCCCTGTCGGCGCAGTTGGGACGGCTGGACGGGCTTGCGATGCTGCCGATGCGCACCGCCGTGGCAGAGATCCTGTCGACCCTGCGCGACCCCACCGCCCGAAACCGCCTTTTCGCCCCGCTGAACTGGGCGCGTCTGGCACCGCATCTACCGGCGCTTGCCGCCCCGCCTTTCTCGTGGATCGTGCCCGAGGGCGCGGCACAGGCCGCAAAACCCGGCGATCTGGCGCGCGCTCTGCGCGGCCTCGAATGGCCCGAGGCTCTGGCCCATGTCGAACGGGAACTGGCCGATATCCTATGCGATATCCTGCGCCTTCCAGCGGCAGAATATGACCCGCATCGCCCGTTGGGGCGCTATGGGATCGACTCGCTTATGGCACTGGAATTGCGGCTGGAAATCGAACGGCGACTGGGGCTGCAACTGGCAAGCTTCCCGCTGTCCGAAAGCACGACCCCCGCGCGCTTCGCCGTTGCGCTGCTGACACGCCTGCACGCACAGGAGGCGCCGGATGGCTGACGGCCCGCGCATTCTGCTGCTCCACCGCAACCAACCCGCGCAGTTCGAATTCTTCGGCAGGTGGCTGGCCCGTCGGGGCTGGCAGGTGACCTATATCCATGCCGGAGCCGCCTCGGACAGCACGGATGCGCTCGGCATCCGCACGCTGCGCTTTCCGGTGGCGGCCATGGAGCGCCCCGAGACCGATTTCCGCTATGCGCTGGATTATGCCGCCGCCACCGCGATGGGGGCCGCGGTGCTGTTCGAGCATCTGCGCAATCACGAGGGCTACCGCCCCGATGTGGTCATGGCGCATGCAGGCTGGGGGATCGGGCTCGGGGTGCGACAGATCTGGCCGCAGACCCGCTATATCGCCTATCACGAGTGGTATTATACCGATCTGGACTGGACCACCGGCAGGATCGAGCGCCCCAGCACGCCTCCCGTCGCGATGACCAACCGGATGCGGAACTTGCCGATCTCGGCCGAATTCGACAGCGCCGATGCCAACTGGTGTCCGACACAGTTTCAGGCCAACCGTTTCCCGCCCCCGCTGCGGCAGCAGATTTCCGTTCTGGCGGATGGCGTGGATTGCCGGTTCCATCACCCCGATCCGACCGCCAAGATGGATTTCGACTGGCTCTCCCTGCCCGACCGGCCAAAGCTGCTGACCTATGCGACCCGTGGTCTGGAGCCTTTGCGCGGCTTTCCGCAATTCATGATGGCGCTGGCCCGTTTGCAAAAACAGCGGCAGGATTTCCATACCGTGGTGCTGGCGCAGGACAGCGTCTCCTATGGTCCGCGCCTGCCCGAAGGGGAAAGCTGGGGCAAACGCGCGCTGGCGGCGCTGGACCTCGACCGGAGCAGACTGCATCTGGAAAGCATGAAGCCCCGCAGCGACTATCTGCGCACGCTACAGGCCTCGAGCGCGCATATTTATTTCACCGAACCTTTCGTCACCTCCTGGTCGCTTTCGGAGGCCCTTGCAAGCGGCTGCCTTGTGATCGGGTCACGCACGGGGCCGGTGATGGAGCTGGTCGAGGACATGCAGACAGGCATTCTGGTGGACATGGACGACCCCGAGGAGGTTTCCGACATGATCGGCTGGGTCTTCGACCACCCCGAAGAGGCACAGGCGATCCGGCGGCGGGCACGGCAGCAGATGCTCGATCTCTATGACAGCGAGGCGGTCTTCCGGCGTAAGGAGGCCCTGTTGCGCCAGATGATTTCGCGCGTGGCGGACACGACCGGACCCTATCAGCCCGTCCTGTAAGCGCCTGTGAGGCCGACACCGCCGCGCGCCATCTGCCCGCCCGTGCAGGCCCTGCCGACACGCGGGCCGCAGCCGGAAAGACGGGACGTGTCGCGGGCCTCTATAGCTTTGCCAGCACCTGCGCGATCACGTCACGGACACGGCGCGCGCGGGCCGGAAGCTGCCGGTTGCGGCGATAGGTCAGCCAGAGTGCGTGCCGGACCGGAACTGGCAGCACCATCACCTGAAGGCGGTGGCGCTGCGGATGGGCCTGAACCCCGCTGCGCGGCAGGATCGTGTAGCCCAAGCCCCTGAGGACAGGCGCGGGAATCTGACCGATCTGGTTGATGAAACTCCGCGCCCGGATATGTTCAGCGCCCTGAAAACTGTCCGGAAAGTTTGCGCCAAGCACCTCTTCGGCATAGGCGAACCCGTCTGGATGGGCAATGAAGCCCAAAGCGTCCAACCCTGCCAGATCCTGCGGTGGCGAGACCTGTTCCGGCAGGATCAGACACAGCTCGTCCTGCCCGACGATATCTCCGTCGAGCCGCATATGGGCGGGCGAGTGATCCACGATCCCCATATCACACTGCCCGCCCAGAAGGCCGTCGATGATACGCGGTTGCGGCATCGCCTCAAGGCGGATCGACAGGCCCGGGGCCTGCTCCATCAGATCCATGAAACGCGGATAGAGCAGCAGGGCAAGCGACCCCGAGCAAGCCACACAGACATCGCCATGATCCGGATCGTCATACTGCAACCGCCTGCGCAAATCGGCCTCTTCCGCACGCCTGCGGCGCGCAAGGGCCAGAACCGTTTCTCCGGCGGGGGTCGGGGCAAAGCTCTTGCCGTCGCGCGACAGAAGCGGCTGCCCGACCTGTGCCTCGAGCTTGCGGACCTGCTGGCTGACACCGGGCTGGGTCATGTTCAGGGCCTGCGCGGCGCGTGTGAAATGACCGATATCGCAAAGCGTCGCAAAGGTTTCGAGCCAGCGGGCGTTCAACATCAGATCATTCCGGCATGTTATGAAATTCAGAATGAATGATAATTTGATGATTTTTGTGCTGCAACACATATCAACGGGACCAATCAAGGAGCTTTCCATGACCCGACCAACCCCCCGCACGTTCTCCCATATCGGCCTCTCGGTCCCCGATCTTGATCGCGCTGTCGAATTCTACCGCGATGTCATGGGCTTCTATGTCATCATGGAACCGACCGAGATTGCGCAGGACGATAGCGATATCGGCATCATGTGTGATGATGTTTTCGGCGCGGGCTGGGGCAAATTCCGCATCGCCCATCTATCGACCGCCGACCGGATCGGCTTCGAACTGTTCGAGTTTCCCGAAAACTACCAGCCCGAAAACACCCTGCCCTATCGCCAGACGGGCCTGTTCCACTTTGCGATTCAGGATCCCGACCTTGAAGGGCTGCTGGCCAAGATCGTGGCGGCAGGCGGCAAGCAGCGTATGCCCGTGCGCCATTATTTCCCGGGCGAGAAACCCTATCGCATGGTCTATGTCGAGGATCCTTTCGGCATCGTTTTCGAGCTATATTCGCATAGCTACGAGCTGACCTATTCGGCGGGGGCCTATAACTAAGGCCCCGCATAGGCCTGCGGCGCGACCGGCCCGATGCCGCGCGCAGGCCGCCACATCCCCGAGCGCTCAGGTCGGCGTGGGGGTATCATACCCGATTGCCGCGCAAAAGCGGGCCATTTCTTCCGCACTCGGGCGCTCGCCGATATAAACCTCGACATAATAGGGATGGCGCGCCACACGCTCGGCCAGATCCTCCTGCACCCGCATCGAGATATACCCGATCTGCACCAGATAGATCGTGCGGGCACGGACATCGGCATCTGCCGGTGCGAACCCCAAACGCAGCAACATCGCGCGAAGGGCCTCAAGGCGACGGGCATCATTGGCCTGCAACCGCGCCAGCACGGACGGATCCCGCTGCGCCCATGCCCGGACCGCCAGTTCGAGGGCGGTATCGAATTGCGCCTCCGACATGAAAATCGCGATCACGTTCAGCATCGCCTCGGGGCGGCTGGCGGCATAGCTTTCGGTGGCGGCAATCAGAGCCGCCGTCGTGGCCTTCTCCCAACGCTCCAGAAGCGCTGCCAGAAGCTGCCCGCGGTCTTTGAAAAACCAGTAAAAGCTCGTGCGCGACAATTTCAGGCTATTGGCCAGCGGCATGATCTTGACGGCATCCACCCCCTTGGCAACGAGGGCCTGATAGGCGGCATCCAACCATAGCTCGGAAGAGCCGCGCCAGCCGCGCTCGGGGGGGGGATCATCTGTCATCAGGCATTCTCGTCATGGGTGGAGGCGAATTGTCTATAAAATGTGCAATACTGTCCAGAGGCATTTCCCCTCAGGATCGACAAGGCGGCCCCATCCCGCCGGTGACCAAAAATCCGGCGCGCGCAATGAATGCCATCCCGGAATAGAGTACATGCGTGAACTCATAGTTGACACATATGAACATTTTGCCGCACCCTCCCGCTATGGCCCCAAGGCACCGCAGGGAAAGGTACCCAGATGTCGCATGATCCGCTGTTGCAGCCCTATCAGCTCAAGCATCTCACTCTTAAAAACCGTATCATGATCACCAGCCACGAACCGGCCTATCCCGAAGACGGCATGCCGAAAGAGCGCTATCGGGCCTATCATCTGGAACGGGCGAAGGCGGGGGTGGCCCTGACCATGACGGCAGGCTCGGCCTCTGTGGCGCGCGACAGCCCGCCGGTGTTCAACAATATCCTTGCGTGGAAAGACGAGGTGGTGGGCCATATGGCCAAGCTCGCGCAGGAATGCCATGACGAGGGCTGTGCGGTGATGATCCAGCTGACCCATCTGGGCCGCCGGACCCGGTGGGACAAGGCCGACTGGCTGCCCGTTGTCTCGGCGGGGCATGAACGCGAGGCCGCCCATCGCGCCTTTCCGAAAAAGCTGGAAGACTGGGACATCGCCCGCATCATCGACGATTATGTCGATGCGGCAGAGCGTATGAAGGCGGCGGGGCTCGACGGGATCGAGCTGCAAGCCTATGGCCATTTGATGGACCAGTTCTGGTCACCGCTGACCAATACGCTTGACGGGCCTTATGGCGGCTCTGTGGACAACCGGCTGCGCTTTACCTTCGACATCCTTTCCAAGATCCGCCAGCGCTGTGGCGCGGAATTTCTGGTGGGCCTGCGCTATACCGGCGATGAGGACCTGCCGGGCGGTCTGACCGAAACCGACGGGATAGAGATCTCGCGCCGCCTGCGAGACAGTGGTCTGGTCGATTTTCTCAACGTGGTGCGCGGCCATATCGATACGGATGCGGGCCTGACCGATACCATTCCGATTCAGGGAATGAAAAACGCGCCGCATCTGGAATTTGCCGGACGGATCCGTGCCGCGACCGATTTTCCGACCTTCCATGCCGCGAAAATTCCGGATGTGGCCACCGCGCGCCACGCGATTGCCAGTGGCAAGGTCGACATGGTCGGGATGACCCGCGCCCATATGGCGGACCCGCATCTGGCGCGGAAGGTGATCGAGGGCCGCGAAGACGATATCCGCCCCTGTGTCGGCGCGAATTACTGCCTCGACCGGATCTATCAGGGCGGGATGGCGCTGTGTTTGCACAATCCCTCGACCGGACGCGAAATCGAACAGCCCCACAGTATTGCGAAAGCCGAGACCGCGAAACGGGTCACCATTGTCGGGGCGGGCCCTGCAGGGCTTGAGGCGGCGCGCGTCGCGGCAGAACGCGGGCATCATGTGACGGTCTTCGAGGCGGCGGACCAGCCCGGAGGGCAAATCCGTCTGGCGGCACGGCAGGACCGCCGCCGCGAGATGTCATCGATCATCGCATGGCGTTACGAGCAATGCCTCAAACACGCTGTAACATTCCATTTCAACAGCTTCGCCGATGAAACCGATGTCGAGGCGACGCAGCCCGACGAGGTGATCATCGCGACGGGCGGCCTGCCCCATACCGAGGTGCTGGCACGCGGCAATGATCTTGTTGTCTCGGCATGGGATATTCTTGCAGGGGATGTGAAGCCCGGACAGAATGTGCTGATTTTCGACGATGCGGGCGATCACGCAGGGCTTCAGGCGGCGGATCTTGTGTCCGCAACCGGCGCGAAAGTCGAAATAGTCACCCCCGATCGCGCCTTCGCCCCCGAGGTGATGGCCATGAATCTGGTGCCCTACATGCGCGCCCTGCAAAAACGCGACACGACCTTCACCGTGACATGGCGCCTCAGATCGGTGACCCGCGCAGGCAATCAGCTGACGGCCTGTCTCGGGTCCGATTACGGTGACATCACCCGCGAACGACAGGTGGATCAGGTCATCGTCAATCATGGCACCCGTCCTCTGGACGAGATCTATTTTGCGCTCAAGCCCCGCTCCCGCAATCTGGGCGCGGTCGATTACGACGCGCTGGCAACCGGTGGCCTGCAGGAACGGACACCCAACCCCGAGGCCGCATTCCGCCTGTTCCGCATTGGCGATGCCGTCTCGGCCCGCAATACCCATGCGGCCATCTATGATGCCTTACGCCTGATGCGCACATTATAGACCACACCTCTTTGGCCGCGACCTCTGTCGTGGTGTCGCGGCCCTCTGCCCGAGAATGCGCGCCGTTCTACGCGTCGTCCCGCACCTTCTCGAGCCATGTCACAGCGGTTCCATCAAGGCTTTCCTGAATGGCGATATGGCTCATGGCCGTGCTGTCGCAGGCCCCGTGCCAGTGCTTTTCTCCGGCAGGAAACCAGACGACATCCCCTTGCGAGACCTCCTCCACGGGACCGCCCTCGCGCTGCACGCGCCCACGCCCGAAGGTGATCAGGAGGGTCTGCCCCGCCGGATGGGTGTGCCATGCCGTGCGCGCGCCCGGCTCGAATGTGACATGCGCCCCCGAGCAGCGACCGGGCGCTTCGGCCTGAAACAGCGGATCGATACGCACGGTGCCGCTGAACCAGTCTTCCGGCCCCTGCATCGACGGGGTCTCACCGGAACGGGTAATTTTCATAATGCTTTCCTTTCTATGGGGTTTCTATCGGACGTCCCCGGATTACAACCGGCCACCATAGACGGGAAAGACGCCAGCTTCGCCATAATCGCGGATCGTCTCGAACGCCTTCAGAACCGCCATATCTTCCGGCGTGATGGTGAAATCGAGCTGCGCATTGCGGCGCATATGGTCGGGATTGGCGGTCTTGGGCAGGGCGATCATCCCCAGTTGCAGCACATAGCGGATGCTCAGTTGCGCGACCCCCACCCCGTAGGTTTCCGCCATCGCCTGCAGATCGGGATGCGACAGGATCTGCCCGTGCCCGATAGGCGAATAGGCCTCGGCCAGCATGTCGTGCCCCTGAATATAGGAAATCAGATCAAAGGGCGTGTTCGAGATATGCGCAAGGATCTGGTTGATCATCGGCTTGATCTTTGCATTTTGCAACAGATTGTCCAGATCCGCCTGCTGGAAATTCGACACCCCGATCGCGCGCAGCTTGCCTGCCTCGTAAGCCTCTTCCAAGGCACGCCATGCGGCCAGATTACCCTCGGAATAGGGATCGGCCTCATGGAAGGCGGCCCAGGGTTTCGGGCTATGGATGATCATCAGGTCGATGTAATCCAGCCCGAGCGTCTGTAACGACCCGTCAATCGCCTTCACGGCATCCGGATAGGATTTGATCTCTGCGGCCAGCTTCGTGGTCACGAAGACCTCGTCACGCGCGATGCCACTGTCGCGCACACCCTTCCCGACGCCCGCTTCATTGGCATAGGCCTGCGCGGTGTCGATATGGCGATAGCCCAGTTCCAGCGCGGCCTGCACCGCGGCGGCCGCCTCCGCATTCTCGATCATCCATGTGCCCAAGCCAAGCTTCGGGATCGCGACCCCGTTCGGCAAAGTCAGGGTTTCGGTCATTCCCATCTCGCAGTCCTCACATCATCCTATGGCGCCCGCGCAGGCTGGGCCAGCGGGCTCTGCACGGCACTTTAGAGCGATAAGCCAAGAGGGATAATCGGCGCGATACTTATAGGACTAATGAGCCAGCCGCATAAATCCTTCCTTCACAACCGCAGCGCCTCCAGCACTGCGCCAAAGGCCGAAGAGGGACGCTGGCGGCTGGGGTAATACAGATGGAACCCCGGAAAAGCGGGAGAAAACGTCTCGAGGCAGGACTGTAGCGCACCGCTTTCCAGATAGGGCGCCGCCAGACAGTCCGGCACCAGAGCCAGACCGTGCCCGTCAAGCACCGCAGGCAGCAGGACGCCAACCGTATTGAAACAGAGCTGCCCTGACACCTTGATACGGATGTCATGGCCCGCCGCATCCTGAAACTCCCACGCATAGAGGCCGCCATGCGTGCTGAGACGCAGGTTGATACAGGCATGACGGGTCAGATCCTGCGGGACCTGCGGCACACCGGCTGCGGCAAAATAGGCGGGCGCCCCCACGCAGAGCATCCGCTCGTCCGGACCGATGCGCAAAGCGATCATCCCGTCACTGACATCCTCGCCATAGCGCACACCCGCATCACATTGCGCCGATGCAAGATCGGTAAAGCCGTAATCCATCACCAGTTCGAGACGGATCGAGGGGTACTGCTTCAGCAACGGAGAGAGTTTGGGCCAGAGCAAGGTCTCGATCGCATATTCGGTGGCCACGATCCGCACCGTACCTGTCGGATGTTGCCGCCCCTCGTCCAGCGCCCGCAACCGCGCCTCGATAGTCTCGAAACAGGGGGTCAATGTGGCCAGCAAATCCTCGCCTTCCAGAGTCGGTGCCACAGAGCGCGTGGTCCGCGTCAGAAGGCGCAACCCAAGCCGGTGTTCCAGTGCCTTGATGGTGTGGCTCAGCGCCGATTGCGAGACATTGAGCCGCGCCGCCGCCCGCGTGAAGCTGCGCTCTTCGGCAACCGCTGCCAAAGCGATAAGGTCCTGAATATTCTCGCGCAGCATCCTGATCTCCTTCGCGGGGGCGTCTTCCGAAGGATATATGCGCACCACTCATAAGGTCTACAGAGTGATGAGCCCATTGCAGCAATCGGGCCCGCCCCGTCTGAAGCCCCGAGCCCCGTCTGAAGCCCCGTCCGGAACCCCGTCCGGCGGGCCGCCCCGCGTCAGAAGGTTTTCGACAGCGTCAGACGGACATCGCGCCCCGCTTCGGGATAGGAGGCACTGCTGGTGGTATATTGGCGGATATACTGCTTGTCGAAGATGTTATCGACCGCGAAATCGACCCGCAGCCCCTCCAGACGGCCCTGCGCAACCGTATAACCCACAGCCAGATCGTTCACGCCCCAGCCTGCCTGTTCGACACCGTCAATCGTCTGTGCCCGCCCTGCCCGCAGGGTCCAGCTCAGATCCCAGCCAGAGGCGAACTGACGGCCCAAGGTCAGCCGCGCCTGATCGGTCAGCGCATAGTTATACGCGCTATACGCCGACAGGCTGTCATTGCTGTAGTCATTGTAGAAACTGGTGGTCAGGCTGGCCTGCGCATAGACCCCGTTTGCCAGCCGGTATTGCAGCGCCGCTTCCAGACCCGCGCTGCGCAGGTCTTGATAGGTCGTGCTGGGATAGGCATTATTGTCATCGATATCAGTCCGGTAAAGCCCGATGGACGCCGTCATCTGGTCGCCCTGCTGCAGCGCGTTGGTTGACTGCTGCTTTACGCCAATCTCCCACGAACGGCTCTTGGACACCGTCTCCCCCCAATAGGTGCCATCCGCCCATTGGCGGCCCGCATATTCGGGAAGGGCCAAGGCTTCGGAATAGGTGAAAGAGCCATAAAGGCGCAGATCATGACCAAGCCCTTTCTCGAACCCCGCCCCCAGACTGCGCGCGGTGCTTGACATATCCGCCAGCGCGGCACCGGTATTGGAGGACAGATCGCTCAGCCGCTGATGCTCGACCCGCCCGCCCAGCGACACCGTCAGATCACGCCCGAAATCCATCTCGTCAATGGCAAAAAGGGCGGTGCGGCGCGAGATGCCCTCGCCCGCGACGCCGCGCATGATCCCGTCATGTTCCTGCCGGATCAGCGCCACGCCGCCCCGCAGCCTATGCTGGATCGCGCCGGTGGAGAATTGCGCGGTATTGGTTGCCTGCAGCGTATCGGTATCGACCGTATAGCTGCCCGAAAAGGCAAGGGACGCCCCGCCCAGCCCCTCGATGTCGAAATCCTGCCGCGACTGGGAATAGCTCAGCTTGAAATCCACCAGCGGATTGGCCTCCGGCTGGTAGCTATAGGCGACCGAGGCCACATGGCCATCGCGGGTCCGGTTGACATTGCCGAAGGCCGCAATCTCGGACGAGGTGGCAAAGGGCACATTCTGCTGCACGCTTTCGGACCTGTCATAGGTAAAGGTCAGCGCCTGCTCGTTTGCGGCCCCGAAGCGGTAGCGCCCCTTCAGCAGATAGGAGGGCACGTTATAGGCCCCCAGATCGATCTCCTCGCCCTTGCCATCCTTGCTGTTATCCTTGGCGCTGCGGGCATAGCTTGCCAGAAAATCGACGCTTTCATTGGGGGCCCATGCCAGCGTGGACGCCGTTTTCCACCCCTCGCCATTGGAGCTGGCCCCCAGCACCTGACGATAGCGGAACCCGCCTTCCGCACCGGTCAGGTCACGGCCATTGATCGTCTCCATCGCGATGGTGCCCCCCACGATCCCCGAGCCGTATTCCAGCGAGGCCAGTGGCCCCTTGAGCACGGAAACCGATTTCAGCAGGGCCGGATCGACCGCCTGTCCGCTGGAATTGCGATAGATCGAGCTGCCCGCAATCGAGATGCCGTCCAGCGCATAGACCACCTGCTGCGAACTGGGCATGGCGGCATTCCCGCCGAAATTGCGGATCGAGATATTGGAGGTCAGCAGATCGTTCTCGCGCGTGGCCGACACGCCGGGCACCGATGCCACCGCCTCGGCCACCGACTGGACCTGACGGTGCGCCATGTCCTGTGCGGTGACACGCTCGGTCCCCGGTGCGCCCGCGGGCGCCTGCGACATATCCTCGACGCGGATCGTCTCCAGCAGAACGGGGTCGTCCTCCTGCGCCATTGCCTGCGGCGCGAATGCCACCATCATTATCAGCCCCAAAGCGGTGCTTCTGTGCCAAGGCTGTGTCGAACAGGCCATATCTGTCTCTCCATAGGGTCCGCCTTTTCTGCGGCGGTATTGCTGTTTCGGCTGGCGATGGCTGGCCTTCAGGATCATCGGGGGACGGCGTTAGCGGTCCCGTGCGGTTTGCGGCAACAACCAGGGCCGTCCGTCCTGCGGCGCGGTATTGATGCGCAACGGGCAGCCGTAGCAGGCACTGAGATCCCCATCGGTCAGCACCGCCTGCGGCGGCCCCTGCCGGTAGATCCGGCCCTGCGACATCAAGGCGATCTGGTCGGCAAACATCGATGTCAGATTGAGGTCATGCATCACCGCCACCACACCGCCGCCTGCATCGGCAAAGTCGCGCGCGATCTGCATGATGGAAAGCTGATGGCCGATATCGAGCGCCGAGACCGGTTCATCCAGCAGGAGCCAGCGCGGCTGTCCCTCATGCATGGGGTGCCAGATCTGCGCCAGAACGCGCGCCAGCTGTGCCCGCTGGCGTTCGCCCCCCGACAGTTCCTGCACCAGCCGCCCGCCATAGCCCGCCAGCCCCACACGCCGGATCGCCGCCTCGACGATCCCCAAAGGGCCGGTCCCCTCTGCCCCCTGTTCGGCGATATGGCGGCTCAGCCCCGCGCCCAGCCCCAACCGGACCAGCTCGAACACGGTAAAGGGAAAGGCCACCTGCCCCGATTGCGGCAGCACCGCCCGCCAGCTTGCCTGCTCGGCGGGGCGCAGGGCGGAAAGCGCCCGGCCATTCAGATACACCTGCCCCTGATGGGACAGCTCCCCCGCGAGACAGCGCAAGAGGGTCGTCTTGCCTGACCCGTTCGGGCCGACAATGGCCGTCACCGCAGCAGGTCGGGCCTGAAAACTGACCCTCTCAAGCACCTGCCGCCTGCCGAATTCCACCGAAACCGTTTCTGCCACCAGCATGATCAGACATCCACCAAGGCGCGATTGCGCAACAGGATCCACAGGAAAAACGGTCCGCCCAAAGCGGCTGTCACAATCCCGATCGGCAATTCCGCCGGTGCGATCACCACGCGGCTCAGGCAATCGGCAAGCAAAAGGGTGATCGCGCCCAGCAGGGCGGCATTGGGCAGCAGAAACCGGTGTGCAGGCCCCTGAACCAGCCGCAGCAAATGCGGCACCACAATCCCGACAAATCCGATCCCGCCGGTCAGCGCAACAGAGGCCCCCACCGTGGCCGCCACCAGCACGATGGCCCGCCGCTTCAGCCGCTGGGGATCAACCCCCAGATGCACGGCCACCGCCTCGCCCAAAGACACCGCATCCAGCCCGCGCGCCAGAGCGGGGGCCAGACAGAGCCCCGCCAAGATCACCGGCGCGGCCACCACCAGCTTGGCCCAGCTGGCCCCCGCCACCGATCCCATATTCCAGAAGGTCAGATCGCGCAGCTGGCTGTCGCTGGCGCGATACACCAGCACACCGGTCAGCGCCCCCGTCAACGCGCCAAGCGCGATGCCCGCCAGCAGCAGGGTCGCGACCGAGGTCCGCCCTCCCTGTGTGGCAATCCGATACAGCACGAAGGTCGACAGCCAGCCGCCCAGAAAGGCCGCCACAGGGGTCAGCCCCGCGCTTGCAGGCCCGAGCAGCGCAACCGGCAGCAGCCCGCCCAGCACAATGGCCGCCACCGCCCCGAGCCCGGCCCCCGCAGAAACCCCGACCAGCCCCGGATCGGCCAGAGGGTTGCGGAAAAGCCCCTGCATCACGGTGCCCGACACCGCCAACGCCGCCCCCACAAGCGCCGCCGTCACCATGCGCGGCAGGCGGATATTCCAGATGATCAGACTGTCGCGGGGATCGGCCACACCCAGCCCTGCCTTGGCGGCGAGAACGCCCAGCACATCGCTGGCCCCTGCCGCCCCCAGATGCAGCGACAGCGCCATCACCCCGATCAGGGTCGCGCATAATCCCAGCCCGAGCAGACGGGCACGGAGATGCCGGTCCCCCGCAGGGCGCGGCGCAGCCATGCGCCACCGGCCCGAAAAGGCCCCGAAGCCACAGCGCAGGATCATTGCGGTGCAGCCGCGGCCAGAAGGTCCTGCCGCAAATGCGCGGCCATCTCGGCGGTGCGCGGCCCGAAGGCCAAGGCCGCAGGCGCGACCCGCACCAAGGCCTGCCGCTGCCCTGCCGGTGTGCCCGCCAAGGCCGCATTGCGCCAGAGATCGGCCGCAGCGGCGTCCATCTCGGGGCGGCCGGTATGATCAAGCATCACGACGATATCGGGGGCGGCCTGCAGGATCGCCTCGTCCGACACAAGGCGATAGCCCGTATAAGCGTCCGCCATCACGTTCTCCGCACCCGCAAGGCGCAGGATCCCGTCGGCGCCAGTGCCGGCCCCTGCCACATTCAACCGTCCGGCCTGATCGGACAGCACGAACATCACCCGCGGATGCGGGCCTTGGGCCACCATATCGCCCAGCTGTGCAAAGGCCGCCTGCTGCGAACGGGCCAATGCGTCGGCCTGTGGCGCACGCCCCAGCGCCGCCCCGATCAGACGGATATTGTCCAGCACCTGTGCCGGATCAAACCCGCCTTCCAGCGTCACAAGCGGCAGGCCGGTGGCGCGCAACTGCTGCAGCGTTTCCGGCGGTCCCGCCCCCGCCTGCAAGAGGATCAGATCGGGCGTCACCGACAGCACGCCCTCGGGCGAAAGCTGGCGCATATAGCCGATATCGGGCAAAGACAGCACCTCGGGCGGGAAACGCGATGTGCTGTCACGCGCCACCACCTGATCCCCCGCCCCCAGCGCGAAAACAAATTCGGTCGCCGCATCGCCCACCGGCAGAATACGTGCGGGCTCTTGCGCCTGAGCCGCCCCGACACAGACCAAGGCGACGCTGACCAAGGCGAGAACGGCGGCCCGTAGCTTCCGGCTCATTCTGCGGCCTCGGCGGAACAGGAGGGCAGCGCATCCAGCAGATGATGCCATTGCGCCAGATCGTCGCTGTCACTCTCGCGCTCGCCAAAGCACTGGAAGATCAGCTCGCCCGCCGCATCGAAAGCCTCCAGCGACACCGCCAGACCGCGACGGGTCGGCTTTTCGACCACATAGCATTCCGCAATATGATCGCCGCGCAGATGCAGGTTGAACCTTTCATCCAGCACATTCAGCCACGGTCCCAGCGGGCGGACAGTGCGGATTGCGCCCCAATGAATCTGGATATGCCCACGGTTGCCGACGAAAAAGATCACCTTCTGGCCCGCCATCGACAGATCCCGCAACCAGCCGCCGACCGATGCCGGATCCACCGCGCGCACGAAGGGATGGCCAGCCATACGATAGGCCCCCAGACGGTTCATGCCCAACCTGTGGGTGAGCCGGTTGAACTGATGGGTGTCGGTCATCTCCTGCCAGCCCGCAATCAGCGCGGGCCGCTTGGCCGGATCGCCCTTGGGGCCTTCGGGGGCGGGCAGCGGCAGCGGTGCCAGCTCGGTGGCGGGGTCGGGCAGGCGCAGCCGGTCAACCAGCGGCTGCCAGGCCGCAAGCTGCGATTGTGCCAAGAGGTAGATCTTCTGTAGCGCCTCGCCATAGAGATCATAGAACTGCAAAGAGCGGCGCGGACCTTCGGGACGAAGCTCGGTCACGGCAAAGCCATAAGCCCAGTATTTGGGAAAGATCCGCGTGTCGATCTCGCGGCCCAGAACCATCGCGGCATGAGACCCCGCCTTATAGGTGCCAAAGCGCCCGACGCGTTCATGCACGCAAGACCCGTTGCGTGTCAGCGTCATGACCTCGCCCAGATCAGGCAGAAGCGGCATGACCTCGTCGGGATGGGCCGTGATGGGAGAGGCCGCATAATCCCCCGGCACATCCAGCGCCGCCCCGATATGGGCGGCCACGAAAGCGGCCTCGGACAGGCCAAGCTCTGCCGCCATATCCCGTTGCCGTTTGCCCGACGCCTTGCGGAAGTCCCGAATACTCTGCACCGTTCGCATGATATCCCTCATGTGAAAATATCGGGCTCGCAATCAATATGCTGGCGGTTTCATCTGGAAAAGGACGGGATCAGGCGCCGGACATGGGGAAAAATTCCCATGCCCCATCAGGGGCGCCCCCCAAGGCGAAATAAAGCGCATACAGAAAAGACGGCCTCTGCGCGCCAAGCCGGTCTGCCTTATAGGGCGGCAGGTTTCGGCAGCAGAGCGGCCAGACGTGCCGCCGTTTTCACGATCTGCTCATGGGGATTGGCTTCCGACAGGAAAATCGCGAACGGCTCGGCATTGGCGGGCTTGCCCTCCCAATGGGCCGCAACCACCCGCAGCAGATAATTCTCCAGCGGATTGATCTTATGCGCGCAGCAGTCGCAATCGGGATTGCCATAGCGCATCGGTGACTTGCGCGCCGTCAGCACCCGATCCATCAGCACGGCCATATCGGCGAACACCTCGGCCCCCTTGCCACGCCCCCAGATCTTCTGGGCAAAAGCCAACCCCCGCAACCAGCCATTTTTGGGCGGATTATCAAGGCTTTGCATCTGCAACCGGAACAATCGCAGCAACTCGGCCTGCGGAAACTCTGCTTGGGTCTGATCCGAATGGTGGGTGCTTTGGATATGTGACAAGATCTGTGACTCCATTGTTGCGGGCAGAACTTGACAAAAATACTCGGAAAAATCAAGAGACGATTTCCTTGCGGCGGAGAAAACGAAAAAGGCCCCCGCGAACGGAGACCTTTTATAGGCTTTTCAATACCTTAAAGAAGAACGCGGATCATTCTTCCTCGAAATGGCCGCACCAGTCATCGGTTTTCACAACCGGCCAGAGGCCATGCGAGGAGGCTTCCGGCTGCGACACCGGCGGGTTGAAACGGCACAGACCCGCATCATCGGCGGCTGCAACGGTTTCGGAATTGGTTTTGTGGTCTTCGAAGAAGGCGCAATCGGCGCAGGACTTGCTCATGATATTTCCTCTCCTTTTTATGGCGGTCCGGACAGGACGCTGCCTTGCATAGGGGAAATATATGGCACAAAAAATAAAAGTCAACAAAAACAAATACTTGAGCATAAATGTCAGGGATAGAAACCCGACCATTTCACTTGCAAAACGTCACCCAATCCCCAAGCCGCACGCCCATAAGAACCGCTTTGGGATGCCCCCCGAAGGCAAAGACAGGGAGATGTGGGCCCATCCCCCTGCCTGCCCTTACAAACGCCCCATCAGGAGGCGATTGCAGATCAGAATGTCATCTGCACCGACAGATACGCCGTCCGGCCCGGCTCGTTGACGCGGGGAACGGTGGTGTCGAACACGCTTTTGCGGTTGAGATGGCGGGCATAGGTTTTGTCCAGCAGGTTATCCACCCCGCCCATCAGGCGCACATTATCGCGCAACTGGTAGCTGCCGAACAGATCCAGCGTCGCCCAGCCCGCGGTTTTGCCCGGATCGATCGACGGGTCGATCCGGTTCTGGCGGCTGGCCCAGTTCACCCGCGCCCCTGCCGACCACAGATCGGCGGACCATGTCGCGCTCAGGCTGCCCGATAGCGGCGGAATCTGCGCCAAGGCCGTGTCATCGCTGGTATTCTCGCCATGCGTCCATGTCGCATCCCCTGCAAAAAGCCATGCGCCATAGCTGTAGCTTCCCAAGACCTCGACCCCCGAGAGGTCCGCCCCGACATTGCGATATTGGGTGCGCGAGCTGCCTGTCGAGGTCGTGACGATCTCTTGCAGGATATAGTCATCCACACGGTCATAGAAAGCGGACGCATTCAGCGACCAGTTCTCCCGCGTGGTCTGGAAACCGATATCCAGCTGGTTGTGCTTTTCCGGCGCGATATCGGGATTGCCGACATAGCTTGCAACCCCCATCGACCCGCGCGCCATCGCGCGTTCATTCGCATCCGCCGTGCGCACCGCCCGCGACAGGCCGATAAAGGCTTTGGTCTGCGCATCGAACTGGTGTTCGTACCGCAAGAGCCCGCCGACATTGTCCTCGCTGCGGGCATGATCATAGCTGGTGCCATACACCTCGGTGTAATAGTCGTTGGGCGAATAGCCATTGACCGACTGATCGGCCTTGCCCACATCGGCATGCACGTGATCATAGCGCAGCCCCGCCCTGAGCGTGTCGCTGGCGCTCAGCATGGTTTCGGTTTGCACATAAAGGCCGGTCTGGGCGATGGTGACATCGGGCCATGTCAGCGAATAGGGGCTGTCCAGGTCGATCATCGCCGAAGACATCGCCATATAGCCCAAGGCCGTGCGGGAATTGGACTGGTAGTCGATGCCGACCGTCGCTTTGGTGCGCCCGAAATCCAGCTTGCCTTCCAGTTTCCCCCCATGCGTATCCGAAGTGGTGGGCGACAGCATGGCCATATTTGTGGGACTGCGGAGCGAGTAGTTATCCATCCGGTGATCGACATCCGACCGGTAGACCGAGCCTTCGATCCGCGTCAGCGGCCCGTAGCTGAGGTCGACACCGCCCCGCAGACGGATCGTTTCGGTTTTCGACAGCGGGCTGTCCATCGCCGCGCCTGCAAATTCGACATCCTCTGCACGGTCATGTTCGACATCCAGCGCCAGATCCACACCATTGTTCTTGTAGCCCAGCGTAACGCCGGTGCTTTTCTGGGTATAGCCCGCGCGGACATCCCTGCCGCTGCCGTCCTTATAGTCATTGGCCGTCTTATACTCGCCCGAGGTTTCCAGATAGAACCCGTGCCCCAGATCGAAGGCCAGCGTGCCCGAAACCTCTTTCGCCTCGGAATTGCTGGACCCGCCAACCGTCAACGACCCCGAGACCTTCTTGCCCGCCTCGAATTCGGGGGCGTCGCGCTCCAGCCGCACCGTGCCTGCCGGTGCTCCCGGCCCGTTGGTCACACTGGAATAGCCCTTTTCCACCACGATCCGGTCCGCCCGGTAAAAGCTGGCAATCGAGGTGGGCGGGTCCATCCGGCTGGGGCAGCCGCCATAGGTAAACGAGCCCGCATCAATGATATTGATCTGGTTCTTCGACATGCCCCGCAAGATGATGTCGATCCCGTGCCCCCCCATACGCGACCCTTCGATGCCGGGAATGGTGGACATCAGCGCCCCGCCATCCAGCGCAGGTGCCGTGGCAAGGGCCTCCTTGTCGAGCGTGACGGTGGTGCCGTCGGTCTGCATCGCAGCCCCTTCGACATAGATCGTGTCCAGATCGACGGTTGTCGCGTCCTTCTTTGCGGTTTCCGCAAAGACAGGCAGGGCAATGGAACAAAGCAAAAAGGCGGTCACGCTACGGCGTGCCGTGAAAGACAGAATAGTCATGGAGAAGCTCCGGAAAGTAACGAAACATGCACAAGGGGGCCACGCCCTGCTGCGCAAGACATCTTGAGGGCAGAGCCTGCCCTGTCAGCGGTTGTCAGTTGATGTCACGCCACAAACGGAGGGCCACGGATCCACAGCCGCACAGGATGGGCCGCCGGAACGATCCCCGCCAGCCGCACGGGTCCGAAACCGATCCCCCGCGCCAGTGCCACGAAATCCGGCGGTCCGCCCAGAACCGGCAAGGCGGTCAGGCCAAGAACACAGAACGGACATTTCGAAGCCGCCCTGCCCTCGGTCTCGGGCAGATCGCGCACCGCGCCGGTGACCGGATCATAAGCCACACGGTGCAGCCCCGCCCCATCGCAGAGCTGCAAGATCACCTCATCGGCGCGCAGACTGGCATCGGGCAAGGCGGGCTGATAGGCAAATGCCACCTGCAGCCCCAGAAGCGACGCAAGAAGAACAGCCAGAATGCCGTGAAATCCCTTCCCGATATGCGCCGCTTTTTTCATGACGCGAAGTAATCGCGTCACCCGAATGTGATCAAGGGGGCGAAGGCATTCCGTGCCGCAACGTGACATCACAACCACAGGCGGAACGCCGCGTCTTTTTCTGTGCGCAAGAGGGGCCGCCCCTGCGCGGCGGATGGAATGGTCCGTCAGGCTGTCATGTTGCAAGATGGCCCGAGAAAAGAACGACCCACCCAAACGGGGCAGACCCAACGTGATGCAGACCACTCCGAGACAGGCAAGGCAGATCCTCCACTGGGCAGGGCTTGGGGCGGCCTGTATCCTCTCGGGCATTGTCCTTTCGGCACTGGCGGTGCCGGCAGGGCTGCTGATCGGGCCGATCCTTGTGGGGATGTGTTTCGGCCTGTCCGGCCATGTGCTGACCTTCAACCGTGACCTGCGGGCGCTGGCACAAGGGGCGACGGGAGTGCTGATTGCCACCAGCTACCGCCCCGACACCCTTGCCCGTCTTGGCGAGGTCTGGCCTCAGGCGCTGGCCACACTGGCGGGCACGATGCTGGTGGCGATCCTCGCAGGGGTGATTGTGGGACGGCTCGGAGTCATTGCCCGCGAAGAGGCGATCTGGGGGTTCCTGCCGGGCATGGCCAGCGCCGTCATCGCCATCAGCGAGGAACGCAATCTGGATGCACGGGCCGTTGCCATCATTCAGGTGCTCCGGATTCTGGTGGTCATCCTGTCGATGTCGGCACTGGCGGCGATTTTGCATATGACGGGCCTGCATGTGACGGACCTGTCCGATCCGGCCCAAGCAGCCCCCGCCCGAAGCACCCCGCACGGGCCGGTCTGGATCACATGTCTGCTGGTGGTGCTGGCCCCGCTGTCACAGCGCTTCCTGCGTTTTGTCCCCGCCGGAGGGATGATGGTGCCACTGATTGCCGCCATCGCGCTGAAATCCGCAGGCGTTCCGGTCGGCATCCCCCACGAGATGCTGGTCGCCGCCTATCTGGTCATCGGCGCGAATGTCGGCCTGCGATTCGACCGCCCCCTTCTGCGTCAGGCCGGTCGGGCCATGCCCGCAATCATCGGTGCGGCGATAGGGATGGTGCTGCTGGGCGGCGGGATCGGGCTGGCTCTGGGCTGGACGGTCGGGCTCGACCCGCTCAGCGGGGTGCTGGCCGCCGTGCCCGGAAGCATCGATGCCGTGGCCGCGCTCGCCTATTCCAGCAATGCCGATATGTCTTTCGTGATGACCTTGCAGATCCTGCGGCTGTTTGTCGTGCTGATTGCCGGACCGCCCCTTGCGGCCTGGGCCGCCCGACACTCCGCCCCGCGCCGCAGATAGCGGCGCAGGCCTGCACAGCTCAGGTCCAAGGGCTGTTTTTATCCCGCTGGCGGTTCACCTTGGGCAACGATGACGGGCGCGCTTGCAAAGGGCTGGCGGCTTCGGCCGGACGGGGCGCCGTCGCGCGAGGCGCGCCAGAGCGTTCGCCCCGATCGCCCATCTGCACAGCCAGTTCCCGCAGCGCGGCCACACGGTTTTCGGTGGCGGGGTGCGTCGAGAACAGCTTGTCACGCCCGCCCCCGTGCAGCGGATTGATGATGAACATATGCGCGCTGGCCGGATTGCGCTCGGCGGTCAGGTTATCGACCTGCGCAGCCCCCTGCTGGATCCGCTGCAAAGCCGACGCCAGCCACAAAGGATGGCCACAGATCTGCGCCCCCTGCTTGTCGGCGGCGTATTCCCGCGTGCGGGAAATCGCCATCTGCACCAGAGAGGCCGCCAGAGGGGCAAGGAACATCATCGCCAATGTCCCCACAATGCCCAGCCGGTTCTCGTCGCGGCTGCCACCGAAGAATAACGCAAAATTCGCCAGCATCGAAATTGCCCCCGCGAAGGTCGCGGTAATGGTCATGATCAGCGTGTCACGGTTCTTGATATGGGCCAGTTCGTGGGCCACCACGCCCGACAGCTCTTCGCGCGACAGCACGCGCATCAGACCCGTGGTCACCGCAACAGCGGCGTTCTCGGGGTTGCGCCCTGTCGCAAACGCATTGGGCTGGGGCGTGTCGATCAGATAGACCGCAGGCATCGGCAGGCCCGCATTGCGCGCCAGCCCCGCCACCAGCTCGGTCAGTCCCGACGGATCACGCGGACCGATAGGCTGGGCGTTATGCATCCGCAGCACCATCTTGTCGGAATTCCAGTAGCTGAACAGGTTCATCGCGGCGGCAATGGCCAATGCGATCACCATCCCCGTGCTGCCGCCAAGCAGATAGCCAAGGCCCAAAAACAGCGCCGTGACAGCGGCCATCAACATTCCGGTTTTTACATATCCCATTGCCTTGATCCTAATCCGGTCTCCTCTGGAGGGGTTCAACTGGATATAGGTGTCAAACCGGACGGCACAATGGGGCACAGGGATTACGCAGGACCGAAGGGGCGCAGGACCGGCGGGGCGCAGGGCCCTTCAGGCCGGTGGCCAAAGATATCGGCCGAATTTCGTTAGCGCGCTGTTGAATATTCCACAAACCCCGCCATCACATTGCCGAAGCAGAGGGGGGCGCCGGAATTGGAAGAAGGGCAACCCGAAACCGGATCACCCTTCCTCACTGGAGATGCACATCAGTGATGTGCAACGGTAGCGACGGAGCCGATTACGAACGGCCAGCGCCGCGATAGGGGCGCTCGATCGGCGCAACGGTATTGCGCGATGCGCCGGTTTCGATGAAGCGCGCTTCTTGGTCATCATCTGCGGTCGACATCGACACGAGTTCTGCCATCGAATATTTCGATGCATCAACGCCAAGCTGAGCTGCCAGCTGTGCTTTACCTTGAGAAACCGAGGTATTTTCCGAAGTACGGTTTTCGTGCTTCAGGAAGTAATTCGCGGTTTGCGTGTCGCCGTTGATTTTTGCATCGCGGATATTGGTCAATTCAGCGGTGGTGAAATCTGCGCCGTTCAGGCCGAGCTGCGCTGCGAGCTGTGCGTGACCTGCGGATTCTGCCGAAGCGATCCCTGCGGAAGCGGAAAGGGCAACAACGGCTGCGATAAGAACGTTTTTCATAGTCATCTCCAATGATTGCGGATGGCCCTTAGTGATTCAGGCCACCTGCCTAGTGATGACGCCCCTCTACGCCTGTGACTTTCACCGGTAAACGCTAGAAAGAAAGCAAGCTTATGTTTATATATGCACAGTCACAATTCTGTCATTTTAATGATTGATTCGAAATATATTAAGCGCCAATGATCGCGAGGCTCTTCGACGCGCCAATCCGGCTGGCCCCTGCGGCAATCATCGCCAGCGCCTCTGCGGTGGTCGAAATCCCACCCGACGCCTTCACGCCCATCTCCGGCCCCACCGTCTTGCGCATCAGCGAAACCGCCTCGATCGTGGCACCGCCGGAAGAAAACCCGGTGGAGGTCTTCACAAAATCCGCCCCCGCATCCTTGGCCAGATGGCAGCCCGTGGCGATCTGGGCGCCTGTCAGCAGGCAGGTCTCCAAGATCACTTTCAGACACAGCGGACCGCAAGCCGCTTTGACCGTTGCAATATCTTCACGCACGGCATCCAGATCTCCGTCGATCAGCGCACCGACGGGGATCACCATATCGATCTCCCGCGCGCCCTGCGCGATGGCCCAGCGGGCCTCTGCCGCTTTCACCTCGCTCGGGGAGGCGCCCAGAGGGAACCCCACAACGGTGCAGACCAGCACATCGCTTTGCGCCAGCGCCTTGACCGCGCGCGGCACATGCAGGGCATTCACACAGACGGATTTGAACCCGTGGCTGGCCGCCTCGGCACAGAGCGCGTCAATCTGCACCGCCCGTGTCTCGGGTTTGAGCGCGGTATGGTCGATATAGGCTGCGATCTCTGCCGGGGTCATCGGAACTCTCCTGAAACTGTCTGCCCCAATCCTTGGCAGGCCCCCCGTGGCAGGTCAACTGCCGAGCGCAGCGCCCGTCTCCGGCGGGGGCGCGATCCGTGGAAAGACAGGTGTGGCCGCGCCATCAAGCTTTCGGGCCTCGGCCAGCAGCGCCTCGCGCAAGTCACAAGACGTCGCCCAGCCGGTATTGGGGTCGTCACTTGGCACCAGAAACAGCACGGTCTGGCCCCAGATATCATGCTGCGTCACATAGACCCCACGGCTATCGGGCGCATCGCTCAACCCGTAATCGTCCAGCAGGCGGTGATAGGCCAGCCGCAGCGGCGCGACATCCGTGAGGTGATCAAGACGCAAAATCACCTCGAACAGGGTGAAATGCTCCTGCATGGTCCAGTTCTCGAAAGGCTCGGCCACGAAATCCACCACCGGCACCACAAGACGCTTGCCTGTCCAGACACGCAGCTGGACATAGGTGAAATTGATCCGCTCGACCGAGCAGACATAATCGCGGAACAGGATCTTGTCACCGATCCGCGCCGACTGGTTCATCGAGATCTGCAACGAGGCCATGATATTGGACAGGATATTGCGCGCGGCAAAAGCCAGCAGGATCCCGATGGTCCCTGCCGAGGCCAGAAGCGAGATCCCCAGCGACTGCATGACGCTGGCCTCGTTGAGAACAATCCCCACCCCCACCATCGCAATCAGCACAATCGCCCCGCGCCGCAAGGCCGATACGCGCGTGGCCATCGCGCGGCGCAGCTCCTGGCCTTCGCCGATGGCACTCAGTTCGGCCCCGTCAAAAGAGACCAGCCTCTCGATGATCACATCGGCGATATTGACGATCAGCCACAGCACCGCCGCCACCACACCCAGCACCACAAGCGGCGAGATCACCGTGTCGATCCGGCCAGAGAAGATGAACAACCGGTTCGAGATCATCGCCAGCGTGACGGTCATCACCAAAAGCACGACCGGCCCGCGCATCGCCACCAGAAACGAGGCGGGGGCCACGCGGCGGTTGCGGTGCAGCCCGCGCGACAGGAGCTTCTGCGTGATCCATCCGGCCAGTGCGGTGATCGCAATCGCCAGCGGCAAACCGATCGCCTCCCACCATTGCAGGCCCCAGACGGCCTCGCGGCGCAGAACGGATGGCAGCGCCTTTTCCAGTGCCGAGGGCGCATAGGCCTGTCCCAGAGCGGGCAGATTATCCACCGTCTGGCGCGACACGACCCAGACCGCCTCGCCGTTTTTCGGCTTGATACGGTTGATACGGATCGGCACCGGACGGTTACCCAGATCGACATACCATAGCAGGATGGAACGGCGCGGCTTGCCCGCCATAGGCGCATCCCCGACCGCACGTTCATCCAGCCCGTCAGGCCGGTCCCTGAGCGCATACCAGTCAATCACGATCTTCCGGTCGAGCAATGTCTTGAAATCGCGGGCAAGTTCCGGCCCCTTGGTCCGCTGTTCCATCTCGGGCACATCCGACAGATCCAGCATATGCGCCGCCGCCAGCCACTTGCCGTCATTGGCCTGTATCAGGAAGCTTTCCAAAGACGATCGCGGCGTGCTGCGGTCCAACCCGTCCGGCGGCGTGCCAAGACCGCGATTGAGCGCATCGGCCTCATACCATTCCGACGAGGCGCTTTCGGTTTGCTCGGCATGTGCCGCGTGCGGCAGGGCCTGCGCCAGACAGACAAGCAGCAAAAACAGGCCAGCACAACGAAGGGGGCGACGGAACAGCACGGGATAAGGCATCATTCCTGCCAACACCTCACGTCGCAAACGGTTCCCTGTCCCACAATCGCGGGGGCAAGGCTGGATTTCCCTAAGGTAGCTGACTAAAGATTACGCCATATAAAAGGGGGAGCCTTCCGACATGACTATCGAGACCACCGGCTGGATCGAGAAATTCGAAGGGTTGCGCCGCCTGCCCGAAGACATCAAATCCGTGCTGATCGCAGGCAGTCAGGTGCTCAGCGTGCCCGCCGGCACCGAAATTTTCGCCCCCGGACAATCGGCCGACAACCTGCTTTTGCTGCTGGACGGCACAGTGCGGGTCCAGCAGAAATCCGAGACCGGTCGCGAGGTGATCCTGTATCGGGTCAATGCCGGTGAAAGCTGCGTTCTGACCACCGCCTGCATGCTGGCCTTCGAAGACTATGCCGCCGATGGCGTCGCGGAAACCGATGTCACCGCCGTGGCCATTCCGCGTGCGACCTTCGACGATCTGGCCGGACGCTCGCCCCTGTTCCGCGAATTCATCTTCAAGGCCTATTCGCGCCGGATCACCGATCTGTTCACGCTGATCAATGACATCGTCTTCCAGCGGATGGATGTCCGGCTGGCGCAGCGCCTGCTGGAACTGGCGGATGCGACCGATACCATACGGGCCACCCACCAGCAGCTTGCCAACGAACTTGGCACCGCCCGCGAGGTGATCTCGCGGACGCTTTCGGAATTCCACCGGCGCGGCTGGATCGAACAGGCGCGCGGCGAGGTGCATCTGACAGGAAAGGTCGGGCTGGAACGTCTTGTTAAGGCTGCTGGCACAATTTAAGCGCGAAATTCATAGTTGTGTGACGAAGTCACCGTTACCCTGACACGCGCGGGTCTATGATCATGCATCTGCTCATCGGGAGGATGTGATGACAAGAAATATGGGAAAAACGGATCGTGCCTTGCGGGTCATTGTCGCCGTAGTGCTTCTGGTTCTGGCCATAGCGGGGATAATCCCTGCCGGGCTCCTGAAGATTCTGGCCGTCATCGTTGCCTTGGTCTTCATCGTGACCTCGCTGATCGGGACTTGTCCGCTCTATACGATCGTGGGCATCCGCACCTGCCCGCGCTCCTGAAACCGCGACGCCCCCTGCACAAGGAACTATGCGCATGAATTATCCGACCGACATGTCCGTCACCCCCGAGGTCAAAGGCTTCTTCGACCCGGCGACCAATACGATCAGCTATATCGTCAAGGATCCGGCCAGCCAGTCCTGCGCCATTGTCGATAGCGTCATGGATATCGATTATGCCGCAGGCCGGATCAGCTATGAGCATGCCGATGAGCTGATCGCCTATGTCGAGGCGCAGGGGCTGAAGCTGGAATGGCTGATCGAGACCCATGTCCACGCCGATCACCTCTCGGCAGCCCCCTATATCCAGAAGAAACTGGGCGGCAAGCTGGGAATCGGGCGCCAGATCACCGTGGTGCAGGATACATTCGGCAAGGTCTTCAACGAAGGCACCGAATTCCAGCGTGACGGTTCGCAATTCGACAAGCTGTTCGAGGATGGCGACACCTATCAGGTGGGCGGCATGACCTGTTTTGCCATGCATACACCGGGCCATACGCCCGCCTGTATGGTGCATGTAATGGGCAACGCCGCCTTTGTGGGCGATACGCTCTTCATGCCCGATGGCGGCTCGGCGCGGGCCGATTTTCCGGGCGGCGATGCCGCGACCCTGTATGACAGCATCCAGAAAGTCCTGTCTCTGCCCGACGAGATGCGCCTGTTCATGTGCCATGATTACGGCCCCAATGGCCGCGAGATCCGCTGGGAAACCACAGTGGCCGAAGAGAAAGCGCATAACATCCATGTGGGCGCGGGCAAGACCAAGGAAGATTTCGTCAAGTTCCGCACCGAACGCGATGCGCAACTGGATATGCCCAAGCTGATCATTCCGTCGCTTCAGGTCAACATGCGCGGCGGGGACCTGCCGCCGCAGGACAAGGACGGCAAACGTTTCCTGAAGGTGCCGCTGAACGGGCTGTAACCCCCGCCGCCTTAAGTCTTGCATGGCCCCAGGCCTTGCACCGCCCGGTCACGCGACAGCGACATGCGCGATCGGGAAAGGCAGGGCGGGGAACAGCGCGACGGGGAACAGCGCAACGGGGCCGCGTTTTGACAGGCCCGCGCTTTGACAGGCCCGCAAGGGTCACGTTTTAAACCTCGGGGTTGGCTACGGCCTGCCCCCTTTTGACACTTTATTCCAAGGAGGAGGGAGATCTTTGGAAAAACACGAATTGACGCGCGGCCTGTCTGTCGGCCCGCAAATCACGGCGGAAGATATCGACACGCTTGCCGCCGCCGGTTTCCGCTCGATCATCTGTAATCGGCCCGATGCAGAAGGCGCAGACCAGCCCAACCATGACGAGATCGCGCGGGCGGCCAGCGCGAAGGGGCTGGAGTTCCGCTACATCCCCGTAACGCCCGGCATGGTGACGGAGGCCGATGCCGAGCAATTCGCCTCGGCGCTGACCACCCTGCCCGGCCCGACCTTCGCCTATTGCCGCACCGGCACGCGCTCGACCACGCTCTGGTCGCTGTCGCAGGCCAATGACCGCCCGCTGACCGAAATCCTCGCCCGCACCAAAGCGGCAGGGTACGACATGAACGGCGTTGCACGGCGCATCGCCAATGGCGGCAAAACCCCCACCGATACCGCAGATGCCAAATTCCAGATCGTGATCGTGGGCGCAGGCGCGGGCGGCATCGCGGTGGCCTCCAGCCTGAAGGCGCGACGTGCCGATCTGGAAATCGCCATCATCGATCCAGCAGATATCCATTATTACCAGCCGGGCTGGACGATGGTCGGCGGCGGCATTTTCGAGCCTGCCCAGACCGCCAAGACGATGGGCAGCCTGATCCCGCATGGCGTGAAATGGATCAAGGCAGCGGTGGCCGCTTTCGAACCGGAAAACAACGCCATCATCCTCGATGGGTGTCGTGTGGTGAAATATGACCGACTGGTGGTATGCCCCGGCCTCAAGCTGGACTGGGCCGGTATCGAAGGGCTGGAGGAGACGTTGGGGCGTAACGGGGTCACCTCGAACTACCGCTATGATCTTGCGCCCTATACCTGGCAGCTTGTGTCTTCGATGAAAGAAGGGCGGGCGCTGTTCACCCAGCCGCCGATGCCGATCAAATGCGCGGGGGCTCCGCAGAAGGCGATGTATCTTTCGGGGGATGCGTGGTTCAAACGCGGCGTCCTGAACAAGATCGACATCCAGTTCATGAATGCGGGAGGGGTGCTGTTCGGGGTGAAGGACTATGTTCCCGCCCTGATGAAATATGTCGAGAAATACGACGCGACGCTGAATTTCTTCCACAAGCTTGTCGCAGTCGACGGACAGGCGAAGACCGCCACATTCGAGGTCACCAAGCCTGAGACCGAGACACAGACGATCACCACCGAATTCGACATGATCCATGTGGTTCCGCCGCAGACCGCGCCGGATTTCATCCGCGTCTCGCCTCTGGCCGATGCGGCAGGCTGGGTCGATGTGGATCAGGCGACGCTGCGGCATAAGACCTATGACAACATCTGGTCGCTGGGCGATGTGATGAATGCCCCCAATGCGAAAACCGCCGCCGCGGCCCGCAAACAGGCCCCGACAGTGGCCGAAAACATCATGTCCGATCTGATGGGCAAATCGGCGCATGCCCAATATGATGGCTACGGGTCGTGCCCTCTGACCGTGGAACGCGGCAAGATCGTGCTGGCCGAATTCGCCTATGGGGGCGTGCTGAAACCCTCCTTCCCGAAATGGCTGCTGGACGGCACGCAACCCACGCGCGCGGCCTGGTTCCTGAAAGAGAAGCTGCTGCCGCCGATCTACTGGAAGGCCATGCTGCGCGGCCACGAATGGATGGCCAAGCCCGAGCCCCTTTCGGCCAAGTCCGAATAATTCAGGCCCAACCCGATGCTGCTGCGGACCGCCAACCGGTCCGCAGCCATAGCGCAGGACCCCAAAGCCATGCCCTCTTTTTCCCGCTATCTGCCCATCCTGACCTGGGGCCGTGCCTATAACCGCACGGCTCTGTCCAACGATCTGGTCGCGGCCATTATCGTGACCATCATGCTGATCCCGCAATCGCTGGCCTATGCAATGCTGGCGGGGCTCCCTCCCGAAGCCGGCATCTATGCCTCGATCGCGCCGATCATCCTCTATGCGATTTTCGGCACAAGCCGCGCGCTTGCGGTGGGGCCGGTGGCGGTGGTTTCGCTGATGACAGCCGCCTCTATCGGCGAGATCGCCGCCAGCGGCACCGCAGGTTACGCGATTGCCGCCTTGACCCTTGCCCTGCTTTCCGGCCTGTTCCTGCTGGCCTTGGGGCTGTTCCGTCTGGGGTTCATCGCCAATTTCCTGAGCCATCCGGTGATTGCGGGCTTCATCACGGCCTCGGGCATCCTGATCGCCACCAGCCAGTTGAAACATGTGCTGGGGATCAAGGCCAGCGGTGCCACCCTCCCCGAGATGGTCACCGCACTTGTCGCACATCTGGGGCAGACCAACCCGATCACCCTGACCATTGGCGTCCTCAGCACCGCCTTCCTGTTTTGGGTCCGCAAGGGGTTGAAGCCGCTTCTGCGGCGGTTGGGTCTGGGTCCGCGACTGGCCGACATCCTGACCAAGGCCGGTCCCGTCGCCGCCGTTGTCATCACGACGCTCTGCACATGGGGGCTGGATCTGAACGCGCAGGGCGTGGCCATCGTCGGCAGCGTTCCGCAAAGCCTGCCGCCCCTGACCATGCCGGGCCTGTCCCCCGAATTGATCGGCCAGCTGGCGCTTCCGGCCATCCTGATCTCGATCATCGGCTTTGTCGAATCCGTTTCCGTGGCCCAGACATTGGCCGCGAAAAAGCGCCAGCGGATTGATCCCGACCAAGAGCTGATCGGCCTTGGCGCGGCCAATATCGGGGCGGCTTTCACCGGCGGCTATCCGGTCACCGGCGGCTTTGCGCGTTCGGTCGTCAATTTCGATGCAGGGGCCGAAACGCCCGCAGCAGGTGCGTTCACGGCAATCGGCCTCGGCATCGCGGCCATCGCGCTGACCCCGCTGGTCTATTTCCTGCCCAATGCCACGCTTGCCGCGACTATCATCGTGGCCGTGCTCAGCCTTGTCGATTTCTCGATCCTCAAGAAAACATGGCAGTATTCGCGCAAGGATTTCGTCGCCGTTCTGGTGACCATCCTGCTGACCCTTGCCGCAGGCGTCGAAATCGGTGTGGCGACAGGGGTGATCCTGTCGATCGTGATGCATCTGCTGCACACCTCCAAACCGCATGTGGCAGAGGTCGGTCTTGTGCCCGGCACCGAGCATTTCCGCAATATCCGCCGCCACGAGGTCATCACCGAACCGAGCCTGCTGACCCTGCGGGTGGATGAAAGCCTGTATTTCGTCAATGCGCGCGTGCTGGAAGACCGCTTGCAGGACCGCCTTGCCAGCGCCCCCGAAATCCGCAACGTCGTGCTGATGTTCTCGGCGGTCAATAGCGTGGATTACTCGGCGCTGGAAAGCCTCGAGGCGATCAACCATCTGCTGAAAGAACGCGGGATCGGCTTCCATCTCAGCGAGGTCAAAGGCCCCGTAATGGACAGGCTGGCCACTGCGCATTTCCTGTCGGAACTGAACGGGCAGGTCTTCCTGTCGCAATATCAGGCATGGAAAACACTGGTGCCTGCCGCGCAAACGGCCGCCGCAGAATAGACGCTGACAGGCCCGAAACACATGGCCTGCAAAGCGTGGCGCCCTGCCCGTTCGGGGCGCCATGCCTGCCGGAAGGATCAGGGGCGCAGACCCGTGGGAAGCGCCTCCGCTAGAGAGCCTTCGATCACCTGCCCAAGCCATTGCGCCTCTTTTTCAAGGTCGAATTCGGCGCAGACCTTGCGGCGGCCCTCTTTTCCCATCTGCGCCCGCAGGGCCGGATCGGCCAGCAGGCGATCCAGCCGGTCGGTCAGGCTTTCCAGATCCCCCGCCGGAATCGTAAAGCCGGACACCCCGTCTTCCACCAACTCGCCCACACCCGCCACGCGGCTGGCGATCACCGGAAGTTGGGAGCCCATCGCCTCCATCAGCGTGACCGGCACCCCTTCGGCAAAAGAGGCCAGCACCAGCATATCGGCACGGCGCATATGGTCGGCCACCGCATCCGAAGGCTGATACCCCCAGAACTTCACCCGCTCGGCCACCCCCATCGTGCGGGCCATCGTCTCGCAATAACTCCGCTCCGGCCCGTCACCGATAATCGACAGGGTCGCCTCGGGATGCGTATCCCTGAGCCGCGCGAAGGCCTCGATCAGAAGCGGCACGCCCTTGATGGCCGCCAGACGCCCGACAAACAGGATTTCCTGCCCCGCTTCTTTCGGCGTGGACGGGGTCTCATGCCCATAGAGCGCGGGGAAGATACCGCAATGGACGATTTTCAGCTTCGACCAATGCTCGGGCTTGGAAAAATACATTGCCTGCGAGCGGCAGAAATGGCTGATGCAGGACACAAAGCGCGCCCGCGCGATCTTGGCATCAATACGCCACCAGCGCGGCTCGTAGAAAATGGCGGGGCCATGCATGGTCACCGAGAAAGGGATGCCCGACAGCTCGGATGCCAGCATCGCCACCGAACAGCTGGAATTGGCAAAATGGTTATGCAGATGACGCACGCCTTTGGCCTGCAGATGCTGCGCCAGAATGGCCGCTTCAAGGAAGTAGAACCCTTGCCAAAGCGCCGCTTTCACCCCCGGCGGGCGGGTTTTCCATGCCAGCCTTGCGGTGCGCAACCAAGCTTTCGCATCGCGTTTCAACGCCCAGACCTGCGCCCCCAGAACCTTGGCAGGCGATTTGATCGCATCGAAAATGGCAAAGGTTGCCGCCTGCTCGCGGATCTGGTCCTCCCCGACAACATCACGGGCCGCCGTGCGCCGGACCGAACAGGTATGCACCTGCCACCCCTCATCGCGCAGCGCGGCAATCTCGCGCTGGATAAAGGTATGCGAGACCTTCGGATATTCGCCGGTCAGGTAGGCAATGGGAGGACGGGTATGCGTCATGAGAAATTCCAAAATGAGCGAGTGGGGAGGGAAAGGCCGCCTCAGGAGGTGACGGCCGGCCGGTTCAACCGGCCCTTCTTGCGCGTCGGTTTGGCCGGAACATCGGGGGCTATGTCAAAATCGGCATCGCGCTTGTGATACAGGCGGCGTTCCCGCGGTGAAAGATGCGAGGCCATCTCGGTTTGGCGGGCCTGATCATAGCGGACCCAGAGCGCCCCGCTCAGAAGCCAGATCGGCGCGACCAGCGACGAATTCGGGATGAGGTCGATCATATTCGCCGCCATGACCACCATCATCCCTATATCGATCGTATCGAGCCTGAGTTTGCGATAGGAAAAGGCACAGAGGATGACCGGCAGACAGATGAAGCCGAACAGGCTGAGATACCCGATCCAGCCATATTGGCCGATGATAATGATCCAGATCCCGTCGGTAATGGTGCTTGGCTTGCCCGTTTCAGGGTTGAACAGCAGGTTCCGGCCCCAGCCGCCCCACCCCGCCAGAGGTTTGAGATTGGCATGCGCCAGCAATTCGTCTTCATTGCGCAGGCGGAATTCCAGTGAGGCGGCCCGTTCGGGCGCATAGGGCGCAATCGTCTCGGCCACGGTTTCGGTGGGCACGAGGTTTGTGCCGCGCACAATCGGATAGCATAGCACCAACGCCGCGATGATGCCTGCCATCACCGCCTGCATCCCGCGCGAGCCGACCAGCAGGATCGGCAGCAGCAGCACGGTAATCAGCAGCGCGCCGGTATTCTTGGATAGGTAGAGTGCGACCAACAGCCACAGCGACACCAGCAACCAGCGCAGGCGCGACTTGCCATTGTCACTGGCCCGCGCCAGCGTCGCCGCCGCCAGCACCGCCATCGACATGAAAATCCCCACCCGCAGACCATGCGCAAGGAACACGATGGGCCGCCAGCCGCCATTGCGGTAATGCTGCCGGAAGTCATGCGCAAAGAAGCCATAAATCCAAGTGCTTAGCTGGGGGCTCATGCGGATTTCAATGAGGATTGCCACGGTATAGAGCAGCCCGCCGAAAACGATGGTCCGCAACAGCCAGATCTGCCCCTGACGGTCTGTCACCAGCTTCAACCCGACAAAGAACGGCAGCAGAAGGCAGGCCAGATTGCGGGTATAGGCCGCAACGTCATAGGGCCGGATGCCCGGAAGATAGGTCAGGCCGTCTACAATCGGAGCGCGATTTGTCAAATAGGTGATCACCGGCGAAATCAGCAGGAAAACCGTCGCCAAAATCAGCATCAGCCGAACTTTTGTGCGGGGCTTTTTCAGTAGGAAGGCCTGACGTTTCTTTGCAATCGGCGACGCGACGCCCTCGCCCGTCTTTTCGGCAACCGGTGCCAGTGCGGCTTCGTGCCGCGCCGCACGCCGCGCCATGAAGATCTCGTTTTTCTTCACATAGTGATAGACGATCAGCACCGCCAGAGACGGGACAATGGACTTGTTTATGTTGGGAATAACCGGAAAATTCAGGTTTGGCCGCTCCGGCAGGAGCAGATAGCCCCAGATCACGGCACCGATTGCGGCCTTGGTTGCGGGGTAACGCTTGAACAGCTGCCATGTAATGAGCGGCCAGACAAAAAGCATGAAGTAGGCAAAGAGGTTGGGCATCGGCGCTCGTGTGCTGACTCAAGGACTTGCAGAATGTGCGTCTATCTTTGGCAGAGTTTTGCACGTGCCTCAATCGCACAGTGCATCCTTTCTTGTCCCTGCCCCCCAGATCGGTCATGATCAACGCAAAGTTGATTAAGGAAATGGATTCCTGTGTCTGATATTGCTGTCATTGTCGTCAATTACGGTACCGCCGACCTTTCAGCCGCTGCCGTGCAAAGCGTGCTCGAGCATTCGCATGGGGGGCGGACGGTCGAGGTGCATCTGGTCGATAACGCCTCGCCCGGCGATGATGCGCAGGTCTTTGCGCGCCTGCATGCCGAGCGGAACTGGGGATCGCAGGTCACCTTATGGCCCGAAACCGAAAATCACGGCTTCGGACGCGGTAACAATGTCGTGCTCGACACATTACTGGCACGCCCCGCCTCTGAACGCCCGCGCTATGCTTTCCTGCTGAACCCCGATGCCACGCTCGAAAACGAGGCGCTGTCGATCATGGCGGATTTCCTCGACGCGCATCCGCAGGCCGGAGCGGCAGGCGCCAAGATCGCCAAACCCTCGGGAGAGCCGGTTTCGGCGGCCTTCCGGTTCTTTTCGCCGACGGCAAGCTTCGTGCATGCGGTCAATTTCGGCCCGCTGGCCCGCGCCTTCCGCAACCACGAGGTCGCCCTGCCCCCTGACACACCTGAAGGCGAGGTGGATTGGGTCTCCGGGGCTGCGGTGATGTTCCCGCTTGCGGTGCTTGAAAAGGTGGGCACTTTCGATCCCGAATTCTTCCTCTATTTCGAAGAGACGGAATTGATGCACCGCATTCGCGCGCATGGCTATCAGGTCTGGCATCTGCCGCAGGCACGGGTGCTGCATGCCGAAGGGGCCGCGACCGACGTGCGCTCGAACGAGGCCGTGCGCAAAGCCAAGCCGGGATATTGGTATCGGTCGTGGCTTTATTACCACCGGAAATGTCAGGGACGCGGCGGAGCCTTGCTGACGGGGCTGGCCTGGATGGCGGGGGCTGCGCTCAACGCGCCGCTGGCCAAATTGCGCGGCCAGAAACTGCATGCGCCGCTGCATTTCTTCCGTGATTTTTCGGCCCAGGTGATGTGGCCCTTGCTTCGGGGACGCTGATCCATGCCGGAAAGATTTGCCGCGATTGTCATCGGGCGCAACGAAGGCGAACGCCTGCTGCGCTGTCTGGCCTCACTGGAAGGGGCGATGCCGTTGATCTATGTCGATAGCGGCTCGACGGACGGCTCCCGCGAGGCCGCGCGCGCGCGCGGTGTGGAAGTCGTCGAACTGGATCTGACCAAGCCCTTCACCGCAGCACGGGCCCGCAATGCGGGGCTGGAGCGTCTGCGCGCGATTGCCCCGGATGCTGCCTTCGTGCAACTTGTCGATGGCGATTGCGAGATCCGCAGCACATGGATCGAGACAGCCCGGAGCTTTCTGGAAACCCGACCGGAGGTCGCCGTGGTCTGTGGCCGCCGCCGCGAACGCTTTCCCGAGGCGACCCCCTATAACGCCCATTGCGATCGGGAATGGGACACCCCTGTTGGCGAGGCCCGCGCCTGTGGCGGTGACGCGCTGATGCGTGTTCAGGCCCTGTCCGAGGTTGGCGATTACAACCCGACCCTGATTGCGGGCGAAGAGCCGGAGATGTGTGTCAGGCTGCGTAAGGCGGGGTGGAAAATCTGGCGGATTGACGCCGAAATGACATGGCATGATGCGGCTATGACGCGGTTCGGGCAGTTCTGGAAGCGGGCACGCCGCGCCGGTCATGCCTATGCCGAAGGGGCCTATCTGCACGGGGCGGCCCCCTATCATCACAATGTCGCACAAACGCGGCGGGCTCTGCTATGGGGGCTGTATCTGCCTCTCGCACTCCTGCTTGGCGCGCTGCTTCTCAGCCCTTGGATCGTGTTGGGCTTTCTGATCTACCCCGTGCAGATCCTGCGACTGGCGCGCAAGGAAACGGCGCGTTACGGCAGCCTGCGCACGGCCCTCGAACATGCCGCCTTTCTGACCATCGGAAAGGTCCCCGAAGCCATCGGGATCTGCGAGTTCCATCTGCGGCGCCTGACCGGCAAACGGGCGGGCATCATGGAGTATAAATAGTTCGCCTTGTGCCTCCTCCTCCCCTTTCAAAACGAGATCTTCACCATGACCGGAAGCGACGCCCATGAAATCTAATCCCGCGTATATTCCGTCTCTGGATGGCCTGCGGGCTATCTCTATTGCCATCGTCTTCCTGAGCCATGCCGGTCTGGGCCATATCGTCCCCGGCGGCTTCGGGGTGACGGTCTTTTTCTTCATTTCGGGCTTTCTGATCACCTCGCTGCTCTGCCGCGAATATGACCGCTATGGCAGCATTTCCCTGCGGGTCTTCTACCTGCGCCGCGTGCTGCGCCTGATGCCGCCACTGGCCTGCGCGATGGGGCTGGCCATCGTGCTGGTGCTGGCCGGTGCACTGGTGGCCAAGATCGATATACCGACCCTGCTCAGCCAGATTTTCTTCCTGTCGAATTACTACCAGATCTATGGCAACTCGCAGTCGATCCCCGGCCTCGGCGTCTTGTGGTCGCTGGCGGTCGAGGAGCATTTCTACATGCTCTGGCCCTTCATCTTTATCCTTTTCGCTAGAAATATCATCGGCTTCCGCAGCCTGACTCTGGCGCTGATCGGCTTTCTGGTCTGGCGCGGCATCCGGTTTTACGTCCTGGGCAGCAGCGAAAACGCGCTTTACTATCTCAGCGATGCACGTCTTGACAGCCTGCTCTATGGCTGTGTGCTGGCATTGATGATGTGGTGTGGCTACCTCCCGCGCGAGAACGTGTCGACGAAATGGCGCGGGGCGCTTCTGGTCGGGGCGCTCGGGGTGCTGCTGGTCAGCCTGGTGCTGCGCGATGCGGCCTTCCGTGGCACGCTGCGCTATTCGTTGCAGAGCCTCGCGCTGATGCCGGTTTTCTACTACGCGGTCACCACGCCCGATATGGCCCTGTTCCGCCCGCTGAACTGGCCGGTGCTGCGCAAGATCGGGGTCTGGTCCTATTCGATCTATCTGGTGCATTTCGTGCTGATCAACCTGTTCAACCAGCAGATCACCGGCGCCCATGCGCATCTCATTTCCGGCGGGCTCGCCCTGATCGGGTCGCTGGTTTATGCGGCAGTGGTCTATCACTTCGTCGAGGTCCCCTCGGCGCGTTTCCGCCACAAGATCACACGCCGCGCCCCGAAAGGAGAACCGGTCGGCGCGTAATGCCCCGACCGGTTCCGAAAGTCCTGCACCTTGTCTGTCCCTCCGGGGTCAGTCGAGGTGCAGCTTGATCCGGTCATAAAGCGGCTGGGCCATCAAACGCGAGGCGGTTGCCGTAATATGGTTTGAATCGCGGTAAAGCATGATCTTGTCACGCACTGCAGGGCACCGCCCCTCCTCGCAGAAGAACCCCGAAAAATCGACAGCTTCCACATGATCGGGCAGGTTTTCCGGCTGCAACGCATCGCGCGCAAGCGTCGGGCGCATCGCATCGCAGGCGGGATCGTCCTCGCCATTACGGTCGATACAGGCTGCGATGTCGAAGCTGGCACGCGGATTGTCGCGGATGGCGATCACCGGCGTATGGGGCAACGCATCCCACGCCATACGATAGCCCTGCGGAATCGTTTCGCCATCGCGCTGGATCCGCGTGGCATTGGTGACCACCATATCGGGGTCCAGCGCCTTCAGCTTTTCCACCGCCTGACGGTTCCAGTCCAGACAGGCCGCACGGTCGGAATCGATCTCCATCCCGTCCAGTGACAGGGTGAATGTACAGCCGCTTTTCACCAGATTGATAATCTTGATACGCGGGTCCTTACGGGCAATCTCCTGTAGCGCAGGCAGCCATTGCAGGGCGTGGCTCCCCCCCACAAGCGCAATCCGGTAGCTGCCCGACGGGTTGCCGTAATTACAGCTGACCACATCCGAGGCATGGAAATTGCGCTGATAGCAGCCATCCTTGTAACTTGAGGGGATGTCATCCTTGATCAGGCGCAGATCAGGGGTCAGTTGCGCCACCTTCTCGCCGGTTACCGCCTTCTCGATATCTTCAAGCGAGGCGACCTGACGTTCATCAACATGGTGTTTCCACCCCCATGAGAACCCCAGCGTCGGCACCAGCGCCAGCGCGCAAACGGTCACGGCCGTGGCCAGCCGCTTCTTGACCAGTCGCAGGTTCCGGAACGGTGTTTCAAGGAAATGATAGGTCACAAAGGCCAGCACAAAGGCCACCAGCAGAATGGCCATCCCCACCCCGACGGACACGTTCGGGGTGCCGGTGCGATCCCAGATGAACAGATAGATCGGCCAGTGCCAGAGATAGAAGGTAAAGGACAGGTTGCCGAGCCATTGCATGGCGCGGTTGTTCAGCACCACCATACCGGCGTTGTTACGGGCGGCGACGATAATCGCCGATGTGGCCAGCACGGGAATGAGCGCGGCCCAACCGGGGAAGGAGTCCGCCACAGGGATCACGGCGGCAAATCCGACAAGCGTTATCAGGCTGGCATAGCCCAGCCCTTTGGCCACCGCACGGCCCACAACGATGCGCGGCAGGACAAGTGCCAGCAGGCCGCCGGCCAGAAATTCCCACAGGCGGGCAAAGGTGTTGAAATAGGCGCTCGGCTGGTAACGATAGGTCTTGTAAAGCGCATAGGCAAAGGCCAGCGCGAGCAGCCCCAGAAAGACCTGCGTCATGGCGCGGCGCGCATTGGTGCGGTTGCGGCACAGCCGGAAGACCAGATAGACCAGCGGCGGCAGCATGAAATACAGCTGGAACTGCACCGACAGTGCCCAGAGCTGCTGGAAGGGGGACGGCGTCTGCCCCATCGAGAGGTAATTCACCCCGTGGTTCGACAGCCACATGTTTTCATAGAACAGAATGCCCGCAATCGCGCTGTCGATGCGCTCTTCGGACAGGATGCGCGTCCCGAAACCGCTGAACAGAAGGGATGTCCCCAGCACGACCGCCGAGGCACTGGGCACGATCCGCCCCAAGGTGCGGCGCCAGTATTTGGTGACATCGCCAAAGTGCAGATCGTCCCGCTTGAGAAAGCCCTGAAACAGGAAAAACCCTGCGATTACGAAGAACGCATCCACCCCACCGGACACGCGGTGAAACCAGATATGGTAGATGGCAACCAGCAGGGCCGCGACCACGCGGAAACCCTGGATTTCTTTTAAATACACGACATGAGGTCCCTGAATGACGAAGGATAAAAGGCGAATTGAGCTAACACAAAGCAAGCTCAGGTTGCACAGTCACCGATTACGTCATCATGGGAAAGGGGGCTCGATGCCGCATGGCAGAAAATTGCTAGCGTGCAAAGAATTCGGGCAGGCTATCCGGAGACCGCCTGCCCTGTCTGATCAGTTATACCCGTAATTATAACCGGTCGGATCATTCTCGTCGGGGAAGTTGCATTTGTTCAGCACCACCCCCAGCAGACGCGTCTGGTCGGAGAGCTTCTGCTCGAGCGCGTCAATCTGGCTTTTCGAGGTGACTTCGGCCTCGATGACCATGATCACCCCATCGACATGACGCAGGAACCCGTAGGCATCATCGGCCACCAGAAGCGGCGGCAGATCGAAGAGCATCAGATCCGGCGTATAGGCGTCCTGCACGGCATTGAGGAAATCCTCGATCCCGTCGCTTTGCAGCAATTCCGCAGACGAGGGCACCGGCGCGTTATTCATCCCCACCGCCAGATTGTTCCCGTAGCGCATCATATGATCGGCAAAGGCGACCTCGCTATTGATGACCGCGCCCATATTCGATTTGGGCGACTGGCCGAAGATCCGCGCCAGCGTGGGGTGACGCAGATCGAAATCGAACAGCATCGTGCGCAAAAAAGGCAGCCGCCCGAAAGACAGCGCCAGATTGCTGATCACGGTGCTTTTGCCCGCATTCGGCCCCGCCGAGACAATGGCGATCCGCCGTGCCTCGTGGCGACGTATCTCCTCGCGCAACCGCGTGCGCAACAGATCGAAATGCGCACTTTCCGCGGTATTGCCCGAAAGCAGCAGACGGTTGGTCTTGAGCAACTTTCCGTCCAGACGCATTTCAGGCAAGGCCAGCCACGGTGCCGAATGCGCTTCGGCTGTGGGCGCGGCGGTCATGTTCGGACGCGCGCGCCCGTCGGCCGCGAGCCCCGTCGCGCGGTTCGCCCGCGCCTTTTCGAGAGCCTGTTGAAGCTTTTCCATCGTCACAAGTCCCCGTTCAGATATAAAGGCCGACTTTCGCGGCGATCTTCTGGGCGATCACCTCGAAGGGCATGTAGAAAGTGTGGATCATCAGCAGCGCGAAAGGAATACCCAGACAGACGATCAACGAAATCGTCAGCAGGCGTTTGCGGTTACGCTGCACCTCCCCTTGCGTGCGCATATAGGGGATCGTGGCCAAAGGCGTGATCCCGAGACCGTTGATCAGATCGCTCGAACGTTTCACCGTGGTCGAAAGCATCTCGATCAAGACAATCAAGCCCAGACCGGCCATGATGCCACCGGCAATCCCCAGCACAGCGATTTTCTTGCGCGAAGGTTTGATCGGCTCGGTCGGCACGGCGGGTTGCTCGATCACACTGACACGCTGGCCGCGCGACAGGCTTTCGATCCGCTCGCCGGTGGAGGCGGTCGCAAGACGCTGCACCGCGCCATTATATTGCGACTGAGCGTTATCGTAATCGCGCTGCAGGGCCTCTAGGGCGATCGCGTTCGCAGGGATCTTCGACAGGGCATCCTCCACCTCGGCCAGTTGCGCGGTGTATTGCGACTGTTCGTCCTTGAGCTGGTCAAGCTGGCGGTCAAGATCGGCAATCTGCAGGTCGAACACCGCCTCCGACGGGTCTTTCGCCGTCTGGCTGTCATCGCTCTGGTTGCCGCTGATGGTTTTTTCAAGCTGCGTGATCCGGTTTTTGATCACCGTCACACGCGCGCTATCGGGGGCGTATACCGCTTCCAGCTCGGCAAGCTGGGCCTTGAGGTCCAGCAAACGCTTCTGCTCGGGGGGCAGATTGGACTGGCGGCTATCGATCCGACCGGTGGTCTCGTAGATCTGGCGCAGGCTGCTTTTCTGTTTTTCAAGTGCGGCAGCGTCGCTGGAAATCTGGTCCAGACGGCGCTGGTAGTCGCGCTGCTGGGTGCGGAAATAGCTCTGGTTCTCGGGCAGCGCATCGGCATGCTCTGTCTTGAACTTCAGAATACGCGCGCTTTGCTGGTTCATTTCGGTTGCCAGACGGGACACTTCGTTTTCGAAGAATTCCTGCGTCTGGTTCGCCGTCTCCGTCCGGTTGCGGGCGTCTTCGTTGAGAATGAAGGTCAGATAGTCATTGACCACCTTCGCCGCGACCTGCGGGTTATGGTTATCGAAGGTGACAACCATCGTCGTGGCCGAATTGCGCCCGCTCGAACTTTCGACATCGGTTGCAGCCCGCATTCCCTGCACGATCTGGTCGGGGTTCAGGGTCGCCTGATCCGGCAGAACGTTATACTTGCGGGCGATCTCCAGCAGGTTCGAGCGCGTCATCAAACGGCTTTCAAACAACTGGAGTTGCTCTTCAGCGGGGGTGTTGACCGTCGATTGCGCCAGCTTGTCGGGGATCTGCGACCCTTCGACCACGATCTGCATCTGCGCGCGATATACCGGAGGGAGGGTAAGAGCTGCAAAAATGCCGCTGGACGCGATCAGAACAAAGACAAGCAAAAACAGCGGCAAACGCCGCATGAAAATCGCCAAGTAAAATCGGATATCGGCATTCATGGTGCGGGTTCCATTTCTGTATCGCCAAAGAAGACGCCATCAGCCAAGACTGCGGCAACCGTGGGTGCGGTAATCTGCTTTTCTTCGTCGTTCCAAGCGTAAAGCATTGAAAAATCACATAGTTGGTTCACAAGGCGGGGGATGCCAGCGGTATGGTCATAGATCATGTCACAGGCGTCCGGAGCAAATTCCTGCCCCGTACCCCCCACGGCGCGCAACCTATGGGCGATATACGCGCCTACGCCGTCGCGGTCCAGCCTATCAAGGTGATAACTTGCCGAAATCCGCTGGGCCAACTGTCTCATATTGGGGCCGCGGATGATATCGCGCAGCTCGGGCTGTCCAACCAGCACAAGCTGGATCAGCTCGTCCTTGTTGGAATTGATATTGGTCAGCATGCGGACTTCTTCGAGCCCTTCCGCCGAAAGGTTCTGCGCCTCGTCGATGATCAAAACGACACGGCGTCCTGTGGTATATTGCTCCAGCAGGAAATCTTGAAAGCGCTGGAACAGCGCCACATATTCGTTGGGAAGGTCATCGGTATCCACGCCGAAAGCATTCAGGATCCAGCGCAGCAACTCGCCCCGTCCGCCTTGGGCGTTCGAAATGAGACCGATGGTCAGGTCGGCATCCATTTCCCGCAAAACGGCTTGGACCAAAGTCGTCTTGCCAGCACCGATCTCGCCTGACACCAAGGTGACAGGCGCGCGCGACAGCAGGCCGTATTGCAAAACCGAGTATGCCCGCTTGTGCTGCACTGACCAGTAGATCAGCGACGGGTCAGGGACCAAGGTAAAAGGACGTTCGGAAAGGCCGAAATAATCTGTGTAAAGCACCACTTCAGCCATGAATGTGGTCCCGATTTATCAACAACACCTATGGCTCCGTGCTTATTGTTTTTTAGTTAACCGTTCGGCTTTCCCTATCTAGCGAAAACTCCGGCAAAGTCGAACTCCACAAGAATAAACCGTCAGCTTCCGGGTAGTTCAATGCGTTTCCGCAAAAAATCTCGCGATTAGCGGGAATTTACCAGTTGTGATATGGGCGGGTGAATGGCGTGTTGTCTCGCGCAAAGCAATGAGGCATGGTGACCCCAAATTTGGATAAAAATGGATTGATCACCTTGAAACGTGTCCTTCTCGCCTTTGTAACTGCAGCTTTTCTGGCCGGTTGCGATTCTGCATCTGAACAGGCGGCCAAGCATCTGGCCCACGCGCAGCAGTTGCTGGATGAGGGCGATACGGCGCGCGCTCAGGTAGAATTACGTAACGCGCTTTCCAAGGACGAGAGTCTGGTCGCGGCCCGACTGCTATTAGCGCAAATTCTCGAACAGAATGGTCAGTCATCACAAGCCTTTGCTCAGTACCGGAAAATCTCCGAACAGGACCCCAAAAATCTGGAAGCGATTCGCTCTCTGGCATTGCTCGCTCTGGATATGCACGCCTTCGATGATGCGGAACGCTACGGCAATGCCGCTCTTGCGCTGGCCCCTGATGATGCGGATCTACAGGCGCTGGCCGCCACAACGGCCTATCGCAAGGCCAATCTTTCGGGAGATACGGACGGGATGGAAGCCGCCGCCAAACAGGCGCGCGCCCTGCTGAAGGCCGACTCCAAAAACCTGCAAGCCCGTCGCGTCGTTGTGACAGAAGATCTGCGCCTTGCCGATCTGACCTCGGCCCTGAGCACCATTGACGAAGGGTTGCAGCAGGTGCCCGACGACCGTGACCTGCATAATATGCGTCTGCTGGTGCTGACGCGTCAGGATGACAAGCCCGCTATTGAGGCAGAAATCCGCAAAATGATTACGCTTTGGCCAGAAGATGAAACGCTGGATCGGGTGCTGGTGCAATTCTACCTGCAGGCGAATCGCAGCGACGAGGCCGAAGCATGGCTGAAAGGCCGGATCGATCCCAGCTCCGACAAGCCGCAGACGCGGATGGTCTATCTGCGTTTCCTCGCGCAACTGCGCAGCACGGAGGCGATGCGGGACGCGCTGACCCAGATGCTGGACGAAAAACCGCTGCCCCATGATATCGAGGCCAATCTGGCGCAGTTCCGTGCGCTGCGGGCGGGGGCCGATTTCACCCTTGGGCAGCGCGATCAGGGCATGTCCGAGATGGAATCCATTCTGGACGGCGTCTCGAGCGATGACAAAACCGCGCCCGAGACCGAGAACCTGCGCATCCAGCTTGCGCAGATGCGCCTGACGGCCGGAAACCCCGTTGGCTCGCGCGCTCTGGTCGAGCAGGTCCTGAAGGACAATCCCGAACATGTCGCCGCGCTGAAAATGAAAAGCTCGTGGCTGATTGACGAGGACAAAACCGATGATGCCGTTGCCACGCTGCGTTCGGCGCTGGCCAATGCGCCCAATGACGCGCAGGTTCTGACGCTGATGGCCAAAGCCTATCAGCGCGAGGGCCGCAACGAGCTGATGGCCGACATGCTGGCCCGCGCCGTCGAGACCTCGAACCAAGGGGTCGATGAATCCCTGCGCTATGCCCGCTATCTTGCGGGGCGGCAGGGCTATGGCTCGGCAGAGACCGTGCTGGTGGATGCGCTGCGCCGCAAGCCGGTCAGCCAGCCGCTGCTGACGACGCTGGCACAGGTCCATCTGGCGATGAAGGACTGGGGCCGGATGCAGCAGGACATCAAGGCCCTGCGCGAACGTTTCCCCAATGATGCCAACGCCCAGAGTGCCGCAGACGAATTGCAGGCGCAGATGCTCACAGGTCAGGGTCGTGACGACGATCTGGGGCGTTTCCTTGAAGGTCTGTCCAGCCATGCGGGTGGCTCCTTGGGGCCGCAGATTGCAATCATCCGCAACAGCGTGCGTCAGGGACAAGCCGATGTCGCGTATCAGGATGCCCAGAAACTGGTCACGGACTATCCCGATGCCCCCGAAGCCATAGTGCTTCTGGCACAGCTTGAGGCCCTGCGCGGCGAGACCGATGCCGCCCGCACACGCATGACCGCCCTGACCGAGGCGCATCCCGACTTCGAAACCGGCTGGCAGGCCTTCTACGGCCTCGAAATGCAGGCGCGTCAGCCCGATGCCGCGCAGGCCGTGCTGACCCGCGCGCTCGCCGCCCTGCCCGACAGCCGTGCCCTGAACATGCTTCAGGCCGGACGCTCGGAACAGGCCGGAGATATCGACGCCGCGATCGCCATTTACGAAAAACTCTATGCCGCCAATAGTAACGATGTGATCGTTGCCAATAACCTCGCCAGCCTTCTGGCCTCGACCCGTTCGGACAAGGCCTCGCTGGATCGGGCATGGACAGTGGCACGCCGCCTGAACGGCTCGAAAGAGCCCGCCTTCCGCGACACCTATGGCTGGCTGGCCTTCCTGCGCGGCCAGAACGAGACCGCGGTCAGCGAGCTTCAGGCCGCAGCGACTGGCTTGCCGAAAGATCCTTCGGTTGCCTACCATTATGGCCGCGCGCTGGCGAAAGCGGGCGAAGCCCAGCCCGCGCAGGCCCAGTATCAGCGCGCCAGTGACCTGCTGGCCAATGGCGCGCATGGCTATCCGGGGCTGAAATCCGAAATTGATCAGGCCCAACAATCTCTTGTGCAATAAATGCCGGTCCGGCGGACAAATGGCAAAACTTTGCGCATGAAACCAATGCAACGCAACGAAACACAACCATGACGTGTCATTTTTGGTCTTTCAGGGCTTCCCCCCGGCTCAAGGCTTTGGCAAGACCACAGGCGTGACCATGGTTTTCACCAAGAAAGAAAAAGGTTCAGGCATGTCGAGATTCATTTCGGTTTTCTTTGCGCTGGTTCTGCTGGCCCTGCCAGCAACGGCAATGGCCGCCTATGTCATCAAGCCCGGCGATACGCTGCAAATCGAAGTGGTCGAGGATAGCTCTCTCAACCGCACGGTGCTGGTGCTGCCCGACGGGTCGATCTCCTTCCCCGGTGCGGGCACGGTGCGCGCGGCAGGCAACTCGGTGGATACCGTGCGTCACGCGCTGTCCAGCCGCCTCGCCGCCGAATTCACCGCTCCGCCTTCGGTCTATGTCGCGGTGCAGAAGCTTTATGACACCGACGAATTCATGCCCGAGAAGGCAAAGATCTACATGATGGGCGAGGTCAATTCCCCCGGCATGCTGGAGGTCGAGAAAGGGATCACCCTGCTGCAAGCCATTGCTTCGGCAGGTGGTTTCACCCGCTTCGCTGCCACCAAACGTGTCGAGCTGCATCGCGTGGACCCGCAGACCCATGCCGAACAGATCTACCTGTTCGACTATAAGCACCATAAAGGCATTTCCGGCGGCACGCTGTTGACCGATGGCGATGTCATCTCGGTGCCGGAACGCCATCTGTTCGAATAAGAGTGATGACGAAAATGCACGAGAGGCTCCGGCACAAGACCTGCGGGGCAAGACAGCGTCTTGCCACCAAAGGACCCAAAGCACAGGTCGCGCGGGTTGCGCTGGCCTGCGCCACCGGTGCCCTTCTCGGCACGCCCGGTCTGGCGGAAGAGATAAAGGGCAATCACAGCCAGCTTGGCTATAGTCTCGGGATCGAAAGCGGCACCAATCTCGATTTGCGTCGGGAAAATGACGATTATGAATCCCGCCTGAATGCGGGTCTGACCTATGATTACAGCCGCGCCACGCAAAGCTCTGAGTTGCATTTCGGCAGTGACCTTCTATGGCGTCTGGAGGATGGCGGCGAGACCGTCTTCCTGCCCAAGCTGGCCCTTGATTACAAAACCCAGAGCGCGCGCGATGCGCTGAGCTTCGGGTTGAATTACACACGGACCGAAGTCACCGATCAGTCTGTCAGCTATGACGAAACCGGTTCGGTGCTGGATTATGACGGGCGCGGCCAGCGCGGCGTGGCCGATCTGAAACTGGGGTATCAGGGCGGCATCGACAGTCCGGTCAGCTTTAGTGTCGGCTATCGCTATACCGACCTGCAATATTACGATACGCAATCGACAAGCTACTCGAACTCGCAGCGCGCCTATTACGACCTCGGCCTGACGCTGACGCCCAATGCGTCCAGCAGTTACCAGCTTGCCTTGCATTATGATGACTACAATGTGGACAACATCACCGAGACCGAGCGCCAGACAAGCTCTGTCAGCGTGCTGACCACCCAGCGTCTCGATGCCGTAACCACCCTGCAATTCGGCGTCGGCTATAGCGATGTGCAAACCGACCGGATCACCTATGACGAGCGGGTGAATGGCGCGATCTTCAATCTCGGGCTGGAACGCGAGGACCGTCTGGGCACCTACGGGGTGATGCTGTCGAGCCAGATCGAAGGGTCGGGCCGCCGTCAGGAACTTAGCGCCTCGCGCAAACGCGCCCTGCAAAATGGCACCCTGAGCGCGATGGTCGGCCTGAGCGCATCCGATGAGGGCGACACCAACTGGATCGGCGCGCTCTCGCTGAGCCATGAATTGCCGCGCGACAAGCTCAGCCTGCTGCTGCGCCGCAGGGTCTATAGCAATGATGACAACGAAGATGTCGTCGTCACCCGCATATCGGCGAAGGTCAGCCACGATCTGTCCGAAGTCTCGGCGCTGAATTTCGGCCTGTCTGCCAGCACCAATGAACAGGAAAACGGCACCGATAGCCGCCGCATCGACGCCTCTGTCTCGCTCTCGCGCGAGCTCGCCCGCGATACACAGCTTTCGGCAGGCCTCTCCAAGCGCTATTCGAAAGACACCGCAGACCGCACGGCCGATTCCGAGATGCTCTTTGTGACATTGGAAAAAGACCTGGATTTCCTGCACTGATCGTCACGTCAGCGCGTTAACCAAGTTTTACCTCTCTGCGCCTATTCGGATAGGATGAGGACGAAACGGCGGGCCAACGGCCCCCCGTTGTGACCATTGGTAGAGATTGCGCAGCACGAGGCCATAAGAAATGAACAGGGTCAGGATACCGCGGGTGCTTGTCTTGCTGGTTTTGGCCTGCGTGATTCCGGAAGCCATCCTATCGATCTCCTCGGGCTATTTTCGTGGCTGGATCTATCAGAATTTCGCCTTCTGGCCGGGCCTCCTACAGGGCTGGAGCGGCAATTACCCCGGTCAATGGGCGCTGATGTTTGTCAGCTACGCGTTTTTGCATGGCGGAGTGCTGCATCTGTCTTTCAACATGCTGACGCTTGTCTCTCTCGGGCGGCCTTTGGTCGATGCCTTGGGGCAACTCCGGTTTCTGGTGCTCTATCTTCTGTCCGCCTTGGGCGGTGCGGGCGTCTATGCCCTTCTGGCGCATGATCCGGTGCCAATGGTGGGGGCGTCGGGGGCGCTGTTCGGCCTTGCCGGTGCTCTTGTCGGCGAGCAAATCAGCCTCGCCCGCAAGAATGGCGGCGCCGCGGCGGCGTGGAAGGCACTCATCCCACCGAGCCTGTTCCTGATCGGCATCAATGTGGTGATGTATGTCACCTTGTCGGGGCAGCTTGCATGGCAGACCCATCTGGGCGGCTTCCTGAGCGGGCTGGCGGTGATGGCTGCGCTGCAGCATCAACAGCACGGAAGCTGACCAAGGGGAAGGCCCGAGGCGACCCGACGTCACCCCGAAAGTCTCCCTTAGGTTGAAATTGCAGCACCCCCACAGATTGCGTAGAGACTTGGTCATCTCACCTCATGGCTGATTCGCATTGCCTTTTCAAATATGTCGAAAAAACAAGCAAAGGGCCCGTTGATAGCGGTAATTCTCGACCTTTCATGAAAGGTGATCGAGAACTCGTGAACTAAAATTTCGGTGTCTTTTCGCGCCCTTATCGGCAGTTTTTCGCCTCAAATATGGAAAAAATTTGATCGCTGAAACGTTAAGTATATTTTCAGAAGCGCTGCGATGCGGCATGATCGGTAACGTTAACTGCTTTAGCCAAGAACTGCGCCAGAAGCTTGGAGATTAAAGTTATGAAATCTGTGTTGATTGCGACCCACTCATCCTCCGGTTCAAAGGGGATTCGCATTCGCCGTGTCTATGCACGCGGTATGAAGCGGTGTTTCGACATCGTCTTCGCACTCTTGATGCTGCCGGTTCTCCTCCCGATTATCGGCGTTCTATGGATGCTGGCCCGCCGTGATGGCGGCCCCGGTTTCTTCGTGCAACCGCGCATCGGCCGCCACGGGAAAGTCTTCAACTGCTGGAAAATGCGCACCATGGTTGTCGATGCCGAAGCGGCCTTGCGCAAGATGTGCGAGGAAGATCCCGTGAAGGCGCATGAGTGGCATGTGAACCAGAAGCTGATCGACGATCCGCGCATCACCCGTATCGGTAAATTCCTGCGCGCAACCTCGCTGGACGAACTGCCGCAGATCTTCAACGTGCTGACCGGCGACATGAGTTTTGTCGGCCCGCGCCCCTTCCTGATCGATCAGGAAGAGCTGTATCGCGACGCAGGCGGCAAGTGGTATTTCAATATGCGCCCCGGCATTACCGGCCTCTGGCAGGTCGAAGGACGCAATGCCACCAGCTTTGTCGAGCGTGTCGGCTATGACAATAGATACTTCCGTGGGTTGAGCTTGTCGCGCGACATGGGACTGCTGGTCCGTACTGTTTCCGTCGTGTTCAAGCGCACAGGGAAATAACAAAAAAGCAACAGTGCACGGAAAATAGATTTAGTATGCGATGCTCACAAAACACTACATGTAGTTGTCGGGGCTAGGTTCCATAAATAAATGTATTAAACCACCACGCACATGGACAGGATTCAGAATAGCCGAAAGCAAAATCGTGCAAATAATAAAAAAAATGTTGCCGCGTTGCAGAAAGCTATCAAATTCGAGATACATTTAGTTTACCATGATTTGCGCGCGTATCGGGATTCTCCCTCAGGTAGATCATGGCGTGCTTTCCCTCCTGCTGGCGAAGCCGGCTTAACAAAAGGTGAAATTTATGAAAAAAACTCTCAAGACCGCAGCACTGGCCACCGCAATCGCGTTCGGCGCAGGCGCAGCAGCCCAAGCGGCAACCCTGTCCGCATCGGGCGCCCTCGTTGGCATGTACTCGCCCTTCACCTACACCTTCACGCTGGACGAAGCTTCCAGCGTTTCGGTGAGCGCGTCGAGCAGCGTCATCGACCCCTACTTCAACATCTTCGACACGACCGATTACACGAACTCGATCGTCTCGTTCAATGTTGGCGATGAGTCGGGCACCTATACCCTGGCCGCAGGCACCTACACCCTGCTCGTGTCCTCGCTGAGCGCGATCACGGGCACAGTTGACGTTGCACTGTCGACCACGCCGGTTCCGGTTCCGGCAGCTCTGCCGTTGCTGGCAACCGCGCTGGCAGGTGCTGGCTTCGTTGCACGCCGCAAGAAAAAAGCATCGCAAGCCTAAGCGCCTGCCTGCCATAATCTCCGGCATACGGGCCTGCCCCAGAGGACTCCTCTGAGGGCAGGTCCTCAAATTTCAGAAAAACAGCGAAACGACCGCCCATCCAAGGGCGATCCAGAGCATCAAGCCAAGCAAGGCGGCAGGCAGAATCCACCAGCCCGATCCGATCTTGTAACCGGACAGCTTCGCGCGCCTGGTCGTGCCAGCACCTCCGAGGCAAAGCCCCTGCGCATCAGATGCCGATGTTGCGACCGGCTTGTTCAGAGCGACATCCCGTCCCAAGACATCCTCCATTCCTCGCGTTCCTTACCCCACCATGCCTTGCATGGCCCACATAGGATCGCATCCGCGCGCCATCCTGATCCCAGAATAACCCCAAAGCCGGATCACGGACATATCTCTTTTACGCAATATTTCGCTTAAATTAGAAATTATCACGGGAACGTGAGCGTCGGCCGGTTGCGCCCGTCACATTCGTTAATTTCTCACCATTAAAAGGTTAACGGCGCACAAGTTATGATCATCGCGCCAGAAACACTCCGCCGCGACGCAGGACAGAAAAATCGCCCCAACCGCGAAGGAAAGGGGCGATGCATTCGTTAGGCGTGTGAAAGTGATTCACCGGCAGGCTTGGGAATAGATCGCATCCAGCGTCGCCGCGGCCTGCGGATGGGTATAGGCTTGCAGATAGCTCTGGGCGCGCTTGCCCATCTCGACGGCCCGTCCGCGATCTTGTGCAATCTCGGTGACGGCCTTCACGATCCCCTGCGCGAAACTCTCCATAAGATCAGGCCACGCCTCCATCGCCTGCGGACCGGCAAGATGGATCCAGCGCCCGTCACGATCCGCCTCCATCGGCAGGATCCACCCCGTTTCGCCATGCCGGACCAGTTCGGGCTGGGCGAACGTCCCACCAACAATCGACGGCACGCCACATAGCGCGGCCTCGATGGTCACCCAGCCCAAAGATTCATCGACCGTAGGGAACAGGAGCGCATCGGAGTGACGCAAATGCGACCAGATCCGCGCATTGGGAAGGGTCTGATAATGCGTGATGAAGGGTGCGTCGGCCAAACGGCGCGACAGTTCCTCTCCTGCAATCCGCTGGCCTCCGACGACATAGCTCCGCTCGGTCACCTTCCCGATCACGGTCAGCTCGATCTCCATGCCTTGCGCATGCAGCCGCTCTGCCGCGGTCACCGCCGCCCAAAGCCCCTTGCGCAGCCCGTCACCGCCAATGAACAAAAGCCTGATCGGCCCCTCACGTTTTTCCGGCGCGACCGGCAGCGGATCGGGCGTGCGCACACAGCCACGGAACAGCGTCAGCTTGTCCACCAGATGGCCATACCCCCAGTCTTCGAAACGGCGCGTGGCATAGGCCTTTGCCGCCTCGCTCAGCGGCAGGATGCCACGGCAGCGGTCGCTTGAAAGCCGATCTAGCGAACGCTTGAGCTGCGCATCGCTCCACTGCCCCAAAGTGCGCGGCAGTTCCAGTTCGTAGCTGACCACGAAGTCGCCGTTGCAGGGGATATGGTTGAAGGTATGCACCAGATCCGTGCCCGGTGCGAAGACCCACGGCGAATAATCCCAATAGCTGCCTTTCAGCAACCGGCGGGCCGTCCCCCCATAGACGCCCGAAAACTTGGTGTCGGGCAGGTCAATCCCATAGGTGACATGCTCCAGACCGTAATTCGGCGCAAAGACACCAACACGGCGCGTCACTCCCGCTTCGGACCGGGCATAGAGCGTTTTCTGCGGGGCTTCGATGGCCGTTTTGACATCTCTGCCTTTGGCGGGTGGGGCAAGCGTTTCAATAGGGGAAGAAAGGGATGCATCAGACATAGGGGAGGCCTCGCGCAGTCAGGGGGGAAGAAGAGAAGCGAATGGTTAAGGACGAAACCCTGCCATGCAGCGCGCATGGTACAGGATGTGGGGCCGTAAATAGCTTCAACTGTAAGGGGTGCGCCAAGAGTGGCAAACTTGACGTCGCGCCACAATCCTGAGGGGAGGTGGATTTTTGCCGATTCTGCCCAGAATTGCGCATTTCTCCGCGCAAAATGAGGCAGAAAAATATCGGCTCGTGGATTTTCGCTCAAAAATCGGCGCGGCGGCACTTTCTTGCGCAAATCGCTGGTTCACGAAGTTTTTTGCCACATATGCCGCAAAGACACCGTAACAGCCGGCAAAAACGATGCGCTAAAAGGGCGAAAACAACGATCGGCAAAACCTTCCCTTCCCCAGAGGACACAGCTGGGTTAAAAATGCGTTAATAGTAACGTTGATTGTTTCGCCAGCCCGATACCCTGCACGCTCCTGCCGGTTTTTCTTGGGGCCCCATTGCGGATAAGGAATTGAATATGACAGACTATCTGGCCGGGACCGATGCCAGTTCATCGCGCATCTCCCCACTGGGCCTGATCTGGTTCGGATTGGCGACGATTGCCGCCGTGGTCTATTTCCACGAAGGTTTCGACGCCCTGCTGACGGCATGGGCCACACCAGAATACAGCCACGGCCCGCTGATCCCGCTGCTGTCTGCCTTTATGTTCTTTCAGGAGCTGAAATCCGAACCGATCTATCGCGGCCCTGTCAATCGCTGGCCCGGCCTTGCCGTTCTGCTCTTTGCGGTGGCACTGGGGGCGCTGGGGAAATTCTCGCAGATCGATGATGTGGTCGCCTATGCGATCATCCTCTGGGTCGGCTCGATGCTGCTGATCAGCTTCGGCTGGGCGCAGGGCAAACATTTCTGGGTGCCCGTTCTGCACCTGATCTATATGCTGCCCCTGCCCGGCGTGCTGTATTACAAGCTGTCGACCTTTTTGCAGAGCATCTCCTCGGAACTGGGCGTGGCGCTTCTGGGGCTGCTGCAGGTGCCGGTCTTCCTTGAAGGCAACATCATCGATCTGGGCGTGCTGAAACTGCATGTAGCCGAAGCCTGTTCGGGGCTGCGCTATTTGTTCCCGATCATGTCCTTCTCCTATGTCTTCGCTGTGCTCTATCGCGGCCCGATGTGGCACAAGGCCGTGCTGCTGATCTCGGCAGCCCCGATCACCGTCGTGATGAATTCGGTGCGGATCGCGATTGCCGGCTGGCTGGTGCAATATCTTGGCGAGAGCCATCTGGAAGGGTTCTCGCATTTCTTCGAGGGCTGGGTCATCTTCATGTCCTCGGTTGTCATCCTGTTCGGACTGGCATGGACCATGCTGAAGCTGCAACGCTCCAAGATGAGCCTGCCCGAGGCGCTGGATCTCGACTTCACGGGGCTCTGGCCGCAGGCCAAACGCCTTGGTCTGATCGAGCCGTCCAAGGGGCTGATCGCGGCCACGCTTATTCTGGGCATTTCGGCGATTGGCTGGGAAATCCGTCCGGCTCCGGCCCCGATCCAGATCGACCGCGACCCTTTCGCGCTGTTCCCGCGCCACCTGCAGGACTGGCAGTCGCGCCCGATGGCCCGTCTGGATACCGCGGTCGAACAGTCCTTGGGGGCCAATGATTATTACGGCGCAAGCTTCACCCGCCCCGGCAGCACGACCCCTGTCGAATTCTTCTCGGCCTATTATAACGACCAGACGAAGGGCGGCACCCACTCGCCAGAAATCTGCCTGCCCAGTTCGGGATGGGAGATCGCCAAGCTTGATCGCGTGAATATCGCCCCCGAGGTCGGGCTGAAGCAGCCCTTCCGTATCAACCGCGCGATCATCCAGAAGGGCGAAGCGCAGATGATGGTCTATTACTGGTTCGAAAGTCATGGCCGCCATATCGCATGGGATATGGAAGCCAAGCTGATCCTGCTCTGGGACGGCTTCACCATCCGCCGCACGGACGGGGCGCTCGTGCGCCTGACCACCCCCATCAACGAGGGCGAAAGCCAAGCCCATGCCGAGGAACGGCTGAAAGAGATGTTCCTTGAAGTCAACTCTGTCCTGCCGCGCTTCGTGCCGCAGTGACGGAGGGTCATTCCAATCGCCTATGGCCTGCTTGTCGGGTTGGCCATAGGGTCCTTTCTCCAGCAAAGAACAACCATAACGCGAGGAATGTTTATGGATAACATGGCGAAGACGAAAGATATCGTTTTTGTTTACGGTGCCTTACGCTCGGGAACGACGGTCTTCCGGTTGATGCTGGACCACCACCCGATGATCGCCAACCCGGGCGAACTGGATTTCCTGTTCGACTTTCTCTGGCCCGACCCCTCGCATCCGACCCAATGGCGCTATGACATCGACAAGATGCGCCTCGACTGGATCTTTCAGGCCTACGGGCTGATTGTGCCTGCCGATAAAGACGGTTTGGACCTGCTGGAGAATTTCCTCTACCAGATCGATGCGCGGTACGGCTCGAAGCCGGTCATGACCATCAACATCCATCGCAATGTCGATAAGGTCCGCGCCATTTTCCCCGAGGTGAAGCTGATCCACATGCTGCGCGATCCGCGTGATGTGGCACGCTCTTCCATCGGTATGGGGTGGTCGTGCAATATCTATTACGGGGTGGATCACTGGATCAAAACCGAAGCGGCCTGGGACAAGGCGGGCATTGCCCCCGATGATCCCAACACCTTGCAACTCACCTATGAGAACCTGTTCCGCGACATTGACAGCCAGCTCCATCGCGTCTGCGATTTCCTTGATGTGCCGTGGGACGAGGAGATGCTCTCCTATCACAAGAACAGCACCTATGACCCGCCCGATCCCAAGCTGATCGAACAATGGCGTCATAAATGTTCGGCAGAGGATATCGCCTTGCTTGAAGGCAAAGCCCGCGCCTTGCTGGTTGCGCGTGGCTATGTGCCTGCCGGAGAAGGACATGTGCCAGGCTCTGCCGAGAAGCTGACGCTTTTCCTGCGCCAGCGCATGTTCCAATGGCGCGGCGGGATCGAGAAGCTGGGCGCGGGCCTGTTCTTCGGTGAAAAACTGACGCGGCATCTCAAGCTTCACCGGCAACACCGCGCCCTTGTCCACCAGATCAACCTGATCAAGCAAAAAAGCGTGCGCTGAGCTTCAGCGCCGCTTATCCGCCATGTAAAGCGCGAAGATCTTCGGCGCATCGATCAGATAGCGTTTCCACAATCTGCGGGGATTGCTGAGCAGACGGTGCGCCCATTCCAGACCCGCCTGACGCATCCATTGCGGTGCGCGGGTCTGATGGCCGGTCAGGAAATCGAGACTGGCCCCGACGCAGAACCCTGTCCCACGGGCAATGCCGCGCGCCTTCAGATCCGCGGCGAAAAACTCCTGTTTCGGGAAAGACAGGCAGAACAGATAGATATCAGCCGGAACCGCCTCTACGGCTTCCAGCGTCGCGCGCCATTCGGGGCTGCCCTGCCGCATGAAAGGCGCCTCGACGCGGACCAGATCCAGATCAGGATAAAGCGCCGTCAGTTTGGCGAAATCTTCCGCAGATGGCCCGATTGCCTGAATCCGCAGCCGCTTGGCCGCCCGATCATGCAGCAGGTCCGCCACCATATCCGATCCGGGATAGACCTGCAGATCAAGCCCCCGCCGCCGCGCCAGTTTCTGCAGGATACGGCTGTCGCAGATATGCCAGCGCGCCGCATCATAAACCGGCCGGATCTCCGGCTCTCGGGCGAGGCGCACGATATGATCGACATTGGGCGTCACCACATAATCGAACCGCTCGCCTGCGGGGCGGAAAAGGAGGTCGCGCCATTCCTGCTGCGAACAGAGGTCGAAACGCACAGACAGGAAATCGGCATCTGCCGGCGCAGAGGAGGTAATCAGATCGGTCATGGAAATACCCGTGAAACTGAGCCCATTGAGGGGGGAGGGGACACAAGAGGTATTATGGCATTGCCCGCCGACAAGAGGCAATGCGTTTCAAAGATGCATTCGCGTCAAAGGCGCGGTTTTCTGCGCATAAAACACCGGAAAATAAGGCGCTATCAGAAAAAGAGATTGATCTGCATTCAACTATGCCGTGTAGATTAACCCTATTACCCCGATACCCGCCGCCACTAATTTTCCGACGTTGAAGAGATTTGCCCGATGCCTACGCCAATGCCCCTGTCCCCGCCCCGCCGGAATACCTCGATTGATGCGCTCCGTCTGGTCGCGGCCTTGGGAGTGATCGCGCTGCATGCGGGCCGCTATCCCGAATGGCCCGCGCTGGCCGGAGACCTCTGGACATCGGCCTTTCGCTGGGCCGTGCCGTTCTTTCTGGCGCTCAGCGGCTATTATCTGGCCGATAGCGAACGGCGTTTTGCCAAGATCACCCTGCCCCGCATCACACGGATCTGCGTGATTTTCGCGCTGGTCTGGGTGCTGTACCTGCCTGTTCAGGTCTGGCGCGGCGGGATCGGGTCGATTGACATCGAAACCCTGATCCGTGGCAGCTATTTCCACATGTGGTTCCTGTCGGCAATGGTCATGGGGTTTCTGGCCAATGCCGCTCTCGCCGAGGTCAAAGCCTTCCGGCTGGCCATCGCCTTGAGCCTCCTCATCCTTTTCGCCAATATCGCGGCAGGCTATATCAACCTGCTGCGACCGGGACGTTTCGGGGACACGGTCGTGACCCTGCGCCAGCTTACGGGCTTGCCCTGCCTGATGGCAGGGGTCGCGCTGCATCGACTAACACATTGGCAGGGCCGCCATTTTCTGGCGATCCTTGCGCTTGGCATGGCAAGCTGTCTGGCCGAGGTGCTGGTGTGCCACCGGCTGGGACTGCGCGCGATGGATCTGCAATGGGGCCTGCATGTGCCCCTGATCACCTTGGGCCTTCTGGGCACCGCGCTGCGCTGGCCTGATCTGGCCCCGCGATGGATGGCCCGCTGGGGGCTGCGCGACAGTCTGACCCTCTACCTGCTGCATCCGCTGGCGCTGCTGCTGGTTGCCGCGCTCTGGACGGGGCATCCGGTCAAGTGGCTGCCGCCGGACTTGCCCGGCCTGCTGCTCTGGGCAAGCGCCTCCGTGATCACCGTTCTGGCGGCAGCGATCATCGCCAAGCTGCCCCTGCTGAACGCCTTTATGAATGGCGATCTCTCGCGGTTGCTGGCCCCGACAAAGCGCACCGCGACAGATGCGCACCGCGCCGAACACGGCCAGAGGAACAGCCCGCCCTAAACGTCACCCTCAGGCGGAATGCGACCCCGCCGCCATTTCCGCAGACGGCGTTGCCTTGGGGTCCTCGGGACGCGCCTCGGGCCTCGGAGCCGCGCCAGCCTGCCATTCGGCGTGGCCCTGCGGTGTCAGCCTCCCGCGCCGTTCGGCCGCAACCAAGGGCTCTGATGCGGCAGGGAACCGCTCGACATGGTCAATGATATAAAGCGGGCGGCCCTTGGCCTCCATGAACATCCGGCCCAGATATTCACCGATGACCCCCAGAACCAGAAGCTGTGCGGCCCCGATAAAGAGCATGGTCATCATCACCGATGCCCAGCCGGAGACCGTTGTGAAAAAGGCCCATGAAATCAGGGTATAGGCCAGCAAAATAACCGCCCCTGCAGCCGCAACAAGCCCCAGATAGGAGGCCATGCGAAGCGGTTTCACCGAAAATCCCGTGATGGCATCAATCGCCAGAGATAGCATCTTGCGCAAAGGATAATGGGTCTGACCGGCAAAACGCTCCTCGCGGATATAATCGAACGGCTCCTGTCGCAGCCCGATCCACGCGACCATCCCGCGAATAAAGCGGTGACGTTCGGGCATCGACAGCAGATGGTCCAGCGCACGGCGGCTCATCAGACGGAAATCGCCGGTATCGGCAGGGATCGGCACATCGACCATATGATTGAGCAACCGATAGAACCCCGCGGCCGTGCCCCGTTTGAAGGCGGTTTCCCCCCGCCTTGCAACCCGCCGGCCATAGACCACATCCACCCCCTGATCCATGCGCGCCATCATCGGGCCAAGCAGCTCTGGCGGGTCCTGCAAATCCGCGTCGATAATGAAAATGCGCGCGCCGCGTGCCAGATCCAACCCCGCCGAAAGCGCAAGCTGGTGCCCGTGATTGCGCGCCAGCCGGATGGCCACCACCTGCGGCACATCCCGTGCCATCCGCGCAATCATCGGCCATGTCATATCTCGCGAACCGTCATCGACCAGAATGATCTCGAAATCCTCGCCACAGACGGTCTCGCAGGCGCAGAGCAACCGCCTGAGGGTCTCGGGCAAGGACTGCTCCTCGTTATAGCAAGGCACCACGACCGATAGTAACGGCCCTACGGCCATGCGGGTCGCAGGCGGGCCGTCCTGCTGCGGCGCGCGCCCGTCCTCGGGCTTTGCGTCGGGCCGGATATGGGACGGCGCGGCATGGGGCGGCGCGGTATGGGGCGGTGGGGTTTGCGGTCGATCCAATTCGGTTTGAGGCGTCATGATCACTCTCCGGTCACGCCCCCTTCAAGGGCTGTATGAATAGGTGAGAACACAAGGCAACAGGAAATAAACCAAAAGTTGTGCAAACTGCTATCGCGCGACAGTGCCGGACGGCACAGCCGCCAGCGCCTTTTCCGCAGAAAGAGTCTGTAAAACCCTGTAACGGGCATTGCTCCAGACCGGACGGGTGCAGTCCTGCAGGCCGTCGCGCGCTGCGCCATCCCCGTTGCGCTCGATGACAAGGTAATCCACCGGACGAGAGGCCGGCAACTGCCCCAGCGCGGCGCAATCGCCCGCAAAAACCTGCTGACGGAGCTGCAACAAACGATACCAGCGAATGATCTCCGAAGGGGTGGTGGGCACGAATTTCCAGTTCACCAGAGTTGCCCGCTGGCTAAGCCGTTCCAGCCCCAATCGCGGCATGTCGGCATCGCTGCGCATGTCGCCTTTGGCAGGCGCAATCAGGAACAGCGCCTCGGGCGGCGTCGATCTGCGCATCCATGCGACCAGCTCGGCATCCTCGGCCGACAGGCTATGGGCCAGATCGGGCACAGGCTGATGCGCCAGATTATAACCCAGCATCAGATATTGCGGTGCCACCCATGCCCCTGCCAGCAGAAAGGCCGCCAGAACGGGGCGCAGCATCGGCCTGCGGACCTTCTGGGGCGCCGCCTGCCCCGAGCCATCGGACAGCCGCGCCGTGATCCAGCGCAGCCCCGCCATGAAACTCAGCAGCAGGATCAATGATCCCGGTCGGAACATATAGAACATCCCGAAACGCTGGGTCTCGCGGTCGAGAAAGGCCAGACAGACCGCCAGCACCAGATAGAGGTTCAGACAGGCGACAAGCAGCATCAGACGCCGGTCCCGCGCCTGCGACAGATCCTGCCGCGCAAGGCCGAACGCCAGAGCCGCGATCACCGCCGCCATCAGGACCCCCGGAAACCACGTATGCGCGAACTCGCCCATAGAGACAAAGGGGGCAAGATGGTGCGGATTGCGGAAAACGGCATAGATCTGGTTGAGCGTCATCGACAGCCCTGCCATATCGGGTGTGCCGCCGGCCATCCTCTCGGAAAGGATGATCCAGACCAGCGGGGCCGTCAGCAGCAGATAGATTGCGAAAAACACCGCCATGCGCCGCCCTCTGGCCCCCTTGCGTCCCAAGGCGAACATGCCCAGCACCACCAGCATCCAGAACCCGCCCACAAGGAAATGCATCCATGTGGCCAGCGCGAGGCACAGCGCCGCCGCGAAAGCCGGAAACATGCGCGTTGCGGCACCGTCCGACCATGCCACCGCCAGCCCCGGAAAAATGAAGACATAGGCCAGAACCTTGGCCTCGACGCCCTGAAACAGCCATTCCTGCCCGAAGAGCGATTGCGGGGTGGCGACAAACAGCACCAAGGCGACCGTGGCCCCCGCGAGGCTTAGATGAAAGGCACGGGCCATCAGGCTGTAGCCCAAGGCAAGAGCAGGCAGGCATAGCGCCAGCAACGCAAGTTTGGCCCCGTCAAACCCGAACAGGTTGATCAAACTGCCGATCACGGCAAAACTGGCCACCCGCGCTTGCGAGGCATCGCGCACAGCATGATCGGGGCCGGACAGCTCGGGGTGGAAATGCGCCCAAGCAAGATCGAAGTAATTGACTTCATTGCCGGACCACCCCATGCGCCACATTTCGGGCACCAGCACGAACACCGCCGCAGCCCAGAGCAGTAGAAATGCGGCAGGCCCGGAGCGCGCGACAGGATCGGTCAGAAGTCTCATAAAGGACGCTCCTGTCGTTCGGTCGGCGGGCGGAACACGACCGTCCGCGCAAGAAGGAAAAAGGCCGCGCTGTAGCCGATCATCGCCACAGCCTGCGCCAGCCAGGAGGGCCAGAGGCGGAGACCGATCGAAAGGAGCGCGAGATTCAGCAGCCAGCACAACGCCACACACAGCACGAAGCGCAAGGCATGCCGCAAACCGCTTTGCGGGTGCTTGCGTGCGGCAAAAGTGATCCGACTGTTCAGCACGAAAGAGGTGACCAGCCCCAACACATAGCCGCCCGCATTGGCCCAGACCGGTCCGACCCCGCCCCACATCAACAGCAAGATAGTGCCATAGCCCACAGCCGTGTTGATCAGCCCGACAAGGGCAAAGCTTACCGCCTCGAAGCCTATCCCGCGCATGGAAGGGCGCATAGGGCCGCAATCAGAGGCATCAAAAAGATCTTCCGCGGGTTCCGCCATTGCCAGAAAACCTCCGAGAAGGACGCAAGGCAAGCTTTTCGGGTGCTCCGGACTACGGATCCCCTCCTCGCCTACGCTCAATTTCAAAATAACAAGAGACATCGCCCTGCCAAGCGCGCCCCCTGCCCTGAAGAAGAATAAAACGGCACTATTTCTAGGGACTTACCGCAGCCATCCCGAAAACGGGCGCCGCAAAATACGCATCCTAGGGTTGCAATGTGAAAAAGATTTGTCACGCGAAAAATGCGTCAGTAACAGAAAAACATATCGGCTTGTGTTAAAGAGATAACCAAAGCTGGCCATTTTCGACACCGCCCCCGAAGGGGCGGCACCAGAGCAACAGAGCCGGGAAGACCAGATAGATCAGGCCGCTTTTTTGCGGCGGCGCGCAACAAAACCACCCAGACCCAGAGCCCCTGCCAGCAGCGGCAGCGCTGCCGGAACCGGAACGGCAGGCACATCACTGATGGTCACGGTCACCGGTGCCGAAGAGGTCGACAGGAAGGCGACGGTCATCGAATAGTCATAGCCTGACGGATTGGAATCAGCGCTCAGATCATAGGTAAAGCTCGACCCGTGTGCCGCCGTCTCCATATCGAAGCTGCCATCGGTATTGATGCTATAGAGAATCGACCCCGCCGAATCCGGCGCATCGATATCGAACAGATACGTGCCGCTTTCAGCCACTTCGAACGAAAAGCTGAAAGATTGATAGACCCCGAGCCCGGGGACCGACAGCCCCGTGCTCACGCCGCTATAGGGGCCGATAACAGCCGCATTGGCGGCAAAACCGGCACCAAGGCTTACGGCAGCTGCAATAGCTGCGGTTTTCAGAAACGTCATGGAAAGCTCCCTCATCCGGAAGAACAGCCGCTGGATCGCGCCAGCTTCGGCTGTCTGGATAAACATGTTTGGAAACAAAACAGATGATACTGCGCTGCAGAACACACCTGCATGCCCCCCTTATGTCGTGTGCGCGCAGACGGAATCAAGAGAAATTGATGGAAATTGACGATGTATCTAAAATATGCTTATTTTCCGTGACGGTTTACAGAAAATGCAGCCGAAACAGGCGAATTTAAGAATCTTTTTTCTAAAAATCCCTCAATGGAGGGTGAACTCTCAGGAATTGCCCTAGATTGACTTTGGACGTAGCGTCCACATGTGAGTTAATAGGTTAAAAAATGATTAAATTTGTAGACCATTCAGAAAATTGGCTGTAATTCATGCATATCATTGCACGTTCTGGTTACCTTCCGTCGGCGTTTGCGGCGAAACCAGCTTGGTTCAGATTAGCTTAACAAGTGTTTCACCACCAAAAGACTGCCCAGCAGCTTGATTACACTCTCCCCATTTGTGGACTTATCTGATGAAATTTTCTTCGACCATGCCGACCTATGAAGGACCGGCCCCTTATGTGGGACACCGACCGGGATTTTATCAACGTCGGGGCAAACGCATTCTGGATATTTTTCTAGCCCTGCTGCTTCTGCCGGTATTGCTGCCGGTCATCGCCGTTCTATGGCTGATGGTACGTCGCGACGGAGGCCCGGGGCTTTTCGTGCAACCCCGCATCGGGAAAAATGGCAAAACCTTCCAATGTTACAAGCTGCGCACCATGCTTGTTGACGCCGAAGCCAAACTGCAAAAAATGTGCGCCGAAGACCCCAAGCTGGCAGAAGAATGGCATGTCCATCAAAAGCTTAGCATTGACCCCCGGATCACCTCCGTCGGTCGTTTCCTGCGCGCCACCTCGCTGGACGAGCTGCCCCAGATTTTCAACGTGTTCAAAGGCGATATGAGCTTTGTGGGCCCTCGCCCCTTCCTGATCGATCAGGAATCCCTCTATCGCAACGCAGGCGGCGCCGCCTATTTTGACATGCGCCCCGGCATTACCGGCCTGTGGCAGGTCGAAGGCCGCAATTCCACGACCTTCGTCGCCCGCGTCACGTATGACGATGATTATTTCGACAGGCTGAGCCTGAAAAGCGATCTGGGGCTGATCGTCAAGACCACATCGATTGTCGTCAAGCGCACCGGTCGATAAGCCACGATTTCTGACGCAGCCCAAAAGGCTTACAGGCGCATGTCCCGCCATGCATCCTAGTTTGGACCCGACCCGAGGGCAGGTCTGCCATCTTCCGCCTAGAGCCTCGGACCGTCCGGATTTGCGATTCACCACCGGCACAAGCTGTGTTAGGGTTTCGCCACGTCCTGAGTTGGCGTTTCTACAGGTAAAGGCGCGGGTTCTGCCATAACCCGCGCCTTAGCCTTGTCCGTCATACGCAACAGCCGCGCACAATCGGATACCAGCCCCGACAGCCCCTAATCCGAGGCAACGAAAAATGCAGAGCATGATCAAAACTCTTGATCATGCTGCTGTCGTTTACGGGTTCCCATACCACCTAAAGATGCATTACCAATGCTGCATATAATCTACCTGAGACACTAAGGGCGCGACATCACTCACGGAACTTCCGGTCGCGCCCGATTTTTCTGATACAGACCAAGGATCGGACGCGCCTATTTCTGACGCGGCACCTCGCCTCTCTGGGCAGATGCCCGGATCAACCGTCCCATCCCATGCAAAGTCTCGTCGGCACAAGCCGCCGTCGGTTTTGCGGGCTTGTCGATGACCGCTGCGTCCGAAAATCTGCTGCAGAAGATGATGAGGCCAGAAATCTGCGAATATTAGTATTCGCGCCGCAAGTGACATCGTATCGTCGAAACGAAAACAATTGAACAGCCGAAACTATGTCGTTCTCCCTAAGTTGGCAACTTGTTCGGGGAAAACTGATATCTGTTCGTCGGAATTAGCTTCAGGCAACCTTTGCTTGCCCTGCGTATCATGATCGCCGTTGGTGGCGGGCGGTCCGAATTCGCGAAGCTGACGTTTGGCCAAATCATCTTTTGACCACGGGTATGCACTTACGAAGGTTGCCAAAGGTCGCAAGATAATCGATGCAGCGCAGCATACGGCCAGAAGGGCGGGTGTTGTTGAAGAAGTCAGTCAAGATCGCCGGTTTTGAGGCTCGTCGTCGCTGAACCAGGCCGTTGCATTCGGGCAATCCCCCGCTCCTCCGCCTCAAGACGGCATGATAGCCGTTCATCTCATGCTGCGGCCTCCTGCTTGATGCTTCGCGGGCGCAGCTTCGCGAGTTTTCATAGGTTCTGGGCGATGGCGGCGAGCAGGAATTCGTCTTTGACGCCGTTTGGTCCGCGTAGCCGCGCCATCAACTCTGCCGCGATCACGCTGTCTTCCGCCGACAGATTGGCATCCCATTTCTCGCGGCTCCGGAAGGTAAGTTTCTTGGGCGCCACAGGCTCTCTCCTTGTCTTCGTCATCAAGGAACAGCCTAACCCAAGCCCCCGAAATCGCGCAGAGCGCAGCCTCTATAGGCCAGAAGTAAATTGATCCAGTAATGATGATCCTTGAACACCAAATCTCCCGCCAAATGCCGCCGCCCGCGCGATCTGCAAGCACGATCCCAATCTCAAGGACAGCGGGTCCGCCATGCAGTCGAGCTGGGCGCGGTGGTGCCAGCAGCGGCTTGATCCCCGCATCGAACGCGGGACCTCCAAAGAGGTTACGGGGCGTGACCAATAAGCTCGGGTTGCCTTCAGGTTGGTTGGCACAAAACCTGGCCATGAAACAGCATGCCGCCAATATGGCTGAGAGTGGCGCCCTCACGGTTCTCACCCGTCATCCCACAAGAGTGAAGGACTTCCTTTCATAAATTTGACCACCGGTCTCTGAATATCCCGATGACTGAAGCAGACGGAATGCCGTTTCACCTGCCCTCCTGCTTACTGGCTCATTGAAGCCACTATAGCTGCATGCAGATCCGGGCTCATCTTGGCATCCATAAATCGGTCCAATTTCTGAAGACCAGTTTTAACGCCTTTCGGGCTGGTATCATTCTCGCCCCCTAGCAGGTCATACAGTAGCTCCGCCAGAATTTTCTGGGCATCAGGATCGAGGTTCCTAAAGGCCTCTGTCTGCTCCAGCGATCGAAGTCCATCGTCAGAAACAACAAATTTTTTCCTCAAAAAATAAGCTCCCCAAATGTAGCGAGATTCCTCAGATTTGCATTTATTGGCAACCGTCAGCCGATATGTCCAACCATTCAATGACGCAGGTTGCCCACATGCCCGCTGGCCCTCTTTCATTCGCACCTGATGAAATGGGTCACCTTCTGCAAGCGCTTGGCCAGCTCTTCAGGTGGAAGCGCGTCGGCACCATCCGCCAAGACCGGCTCCACGCCATTCTGGGCCAGAAACAGCTTTACAATCTCACCGCGGATCGCGAAATTCACGTTTTGCGGAATATCCCCGATCTCGTTCTGGATGACCTGCGCATCGAGCTTGGCCACCACCACGCCCACGATCTGCCCGCGTGCATCGCTTACCGGCCCGCCCGAATTGCCGGGCTGGACAGGCGCCGAAATCTGCATCCGGCTACCATCGCCCGACAGCCCCTTCACACTGGTCACGGACCCGCGCGTGACATTCAGCCCGCCCAAGAGCCCCGCCAGTGGATAGCCCGCGACGGTGACATCGGAATTCAACCCCGCGGGGCGCATCGCAAATTCCGCCACCGGAAGCCCAGTCACGCCTTGCACCTGCACCAGCGCCAGATCGAAGCTTTCATCCTTGCCAACAAGCGTTGCCGGCGTTCCGTCCACGGAAATCGCGCGGCAATCGCCCGCGACATGGGCATTCGTCAGGATCATCCCGTCGGCGGCAACGGCAAAGCCGGTCCCCGTTCCGGCATGCGCAGGCTCAGGCGCATCGGGTTCCGCCTCCAGCGGGCGCTGAGCGACCTCTCCGGTCACGGCAGGTTCGTCCTCCTCTTCCATGGCTGCGAAGAAAGCGGCGGTCCCCTCCAGTAGCTCACCATCCTCGGGCAGGAACATATCCGGCCCCTGATATGGCAGGATCGAGCCTGTCACCACGGCGAAAGCCCCGCCATCCTCATCACGCGCCCGCACCAGAAGCGTCGACCAATGACCGGCCGCCACATAATCCGAACGGACATAGAGCGTCTCGCCATCGCGCCCGCGCCCTGAGGTGATCCAGAGGCGATCCTTGCGCACGGTATAGGGTGTGCCTTGGCTGTTTTGGGCGACATAGTCATGAAAGCCTACGGTCATCTCCAGATCGACCTGAAACAGCGAGACGCCCAAGGACGAGTGGTCATCGACCAGATCGATCCCGTGCCCATCGCTGCGCGTCACAAGCCGCATCTCGTTCATCGGCACAAGGAAAGACAGATCGGAGGAGCCGAAGTAATGCCGCCGCCAGCCTTCTTCCACGAACCGCGAGACTGTCGCGGCAACCACAGCGACAGGCGCGAGATTGGGCGGGTTCTCGAGATCAAGACCCAGATCTGCTTGACGCATATAGGCTTTCAGGGACCGGTTACTGCCCGCCCCCCATTTCCCATCAATCATGCCCGAATAAACGCCTTGCAGCGCCAGCCCCGCTTGGAGGTAACGCAACTCATCCGCGGTCAGATCACGCGCATCGAATGTCTCGAGCAATTCATTCTTAGTCCAGGACCAACCCGGTTCGGGCGTGAACAGACTGGCAGCAGCAAGACAAACAAAGCCAGCAACACCTTTGAGCATCAGAAAACCCGTCAAATAAAACGCCCAATCAATCAGCCAATCTTCCGTCAGATAAAAGGTTCTGTCCAGAGGACTACTGCAGTGGCAAGCAGCATATCCTTTCAAATGCCCCGAATTCTTCGCATGCCATATGACGCATTGACCATTGACCCCCGGACCAAGGATCGGCTTCATGATCAGGCATAGATTTTCTGATAAGACCCGTTCCATCCCATGTCCGAATTCGATTACCTGCGCGACAAGTTGCGGCGCTTGCGCGAGCAGAACCCTGCGGATCTGAACCTGCGCTGCCATCGCGCGGTCACATGGCTCTGCCGGTCCGATGATCTGGTCGCAGACGACCCCGATGCGGCGTTCATCTTCGGCTGGATCGCCTTCAACGCCGCCTATGCCCGCGACATCGGCAATGACCCTACAGCGCCGGAACGGCGAGTGTTTCAAGACTTCTTCACCGCTCTCGTGGCCGCCGACCCGAAGGGCCGCATCGCCCATGAGCTCTGGTGCCAGCATGAGGGGCTGATCACGCGGCTTCTGGATAACCCCTTCATATTCAACCCGTTCTGGCGCTTCCATAATGGCGACACCGAGGACGCCGATTGGGCCGAGCGTTTTGCCAAGGCCAAGGACGTCGCCCGCGAGGCGATCGAGCGCGAGAATGCGGCGCATCTTCTGTCGATCCTCTTCGACAGGCTCTATGTGCTGCGCAACCAGCTGATGCATGGCGGCACGACATGGGGCAGCCGAGTGAACCGCGCGCAGATGCGCGACGGGGTCGAGGTTCTGCATTGCCTGCTGCCTGTCTTCGTGGACACGATGATTTCGGCACCCGACAGGGATTGGGGCATCGCCCATTATCCCGTGATCGAGGACCCGCCCGTAACGGATATTCCCTAGATGCATTACCCTTTTCTCGTCGCCGATCCCCGCTCGGGGCTGCAGTTCCGGCTCTCAGATACCCTTCTGGCCGAACTGTCGCTGGCGCCCATAGCGGCGGAGTGGCCGGTGGGCCGGATAATCGCCGAAGCGCCCGATCCGGTCTGGGCCGAAAGCCTTGCCAATGCGCCCGTCGAGACGATCTCGGCGGTGAGCACCGCGCTTGAGGATCTGGTTATGGCCACGCCCGATCTGCGCGTGCCGGTGGTCGATCTCCCCGAGAGCCGCGCCAAGCGGCATCTCCTCGCGCTGACCCGTCTTTGGGCCTATCTGGGCAAGGCGCTGGCCGAGGGGCTCGCGCCCCTGCGCCATGTGCTGGAGCTACCGCATGGATGCTTCCTCGCCCCGCTGCCGGTCGTCGAAGGCTCGCTTGACCCGCAGGCCCCCGCCGCGATGCAGGCGCTTTATCAGCGCCTGAAGGATGAATTCGGCACGGTGAGCGCCCCCACCCGTGGTCGCTCGGCCAAGAGGGAAGCCGCCTCCATGCGCTGCAAGGCGGCCTCACGGCCCCTGAAATCACGGCAGGTCCTGCGGATACCAGCCTACGTTTTTACGGGCTACGCGACCCTGCCGCCTGCGCCGATTTTGCCGCAGCCCATGCGCGGGCGCTGATCGAGGCGGGCGTTGCCGCCCGCGAGATCGCGGTGCTTTCCGCCGCCGACCCGCGCCAGATCGCCCGCGCTTTTGCGGCGCAGGGCGTGCCCCTCTCGGGACTGCCCAAGGGGCTTCCCGAGCGCGATCTAATCGGCGAGGCCGCTCGGGCCGCGTTGTGATGGTAGTCTCCGACATGTGGCATATCCCTTTCTCAGCTGAGAATTGACGGCGTCTGGGCCTGCATCCCCTCGTCCAGAATATTCACCGCAAAGTGCCCTGCCTGTTCCAACCTGATCCGCATCCGCGCCCGACGGGCAACCGAGATCGCAATGAGCGGCGGATCGAGCGAAACTGACATGAAAGCGCTAAGTGTCATGCCGTGATCCCCGTCTTCCGTGCGGGTTGAAATCACACAGACGCCGGAGGCAAAGCGCCCGCAACAATCGCGCAACGCGCGCGGATCGATGGCGGGCCTGATATCATCATACATCGGAAGGCCTTCTTTGTAAAATGAGGCGGGCCTCGGCCAGCCCCGAACATTATCCCCGAATGTCAGCCCTGTAATTCAGACCGCACAATCGCCGCACCCGAGACAAGTGCCGCAAGCTTGCCCCGCGCCACATCGCGCGACAGCGGCGCCATGCCGCAATTGGTGCAGGGGTAAAGCTTATCGGCATCCACAAAGTTGAGAGCCTCCCGCAGGGTCGCGGCCACGTCTTCGGGCTTCTCGATCACATTGGAGGCCACATCAATAGCGCCGACCATCACCTTCTTGCCTCGGATCAACTCGATCAGATCCATCGGCACATGGGAGTTATGGCACTCGAGCGAGACCAGATCGACGCTGGATTTCCGGATGCTGGGGAATATCTCTTCATATTGACGCCACTCTTGGCCCAGCGTCTTCTTCCAGTCAGTATTGGCTTTGATGCCATAGCCATAGCAGATATGGACAGCCTTTTCGCAGGTCAGCCCCTCCATCGCACGTTCCAGCGTGGCCATGCCCCAGTCATTGACCTCTTCAAAGAAGACATTGAACGCGGGCTCGTCAAACTGGATGATATCGACGCCGGCCTCCTGCAATTCACGCGCCTCCTCATTCAGGGCCACGGCAAATTCCCATGCCAGTTTCTCGCGGCTTTTGTAATGCGCGTCATAGAGCGTATCGATCATGGTCATCGGGCCCGGCAGCGCCCATTTGATCGGGGCGCTGGTCTGGGCACGCAGGAACTTGGCATCCTCGACAAAGACAGGTTTCTGGCGCGAGACCTCGCCCACCACAGTCGGCACGCTGGCCTCATAACGGTTGCGGATGGTGACCGTTTCGCGCTTCTCGAAATCCACTCCTTCGAGATGTTCGATAAAGGTAGTCACAAAATGCTGGCGGGTCTGTTCGCCATCCGAGACGATGTCGATGCCCGCTGCTTGCTGTTCGCACAGTGCCACGCGCAGCGCATCTTCTTTGGCCTCGGTCAGCGCCGCGCCATCAAGCTTCCATGGCGACCAGAGCGTTTCAGGTTCGGCAAGCCAGCTGGGTTTGGGCAGGCTGCCTGCGGTAGATGTGGGAAGAAGTCGGGTCATGTCGGTGCTTTCTGTATCAGGCCGCAAAACGGGCGGCCCATTCGGCGAGACGCGCCTGATGGGGTTTGATGAGATGCTTGGCAGTATATTCGCCTTGAGTTATCGCCAGCTGGCTGCGCTCCTCGCGATCATAGGTGATGCGGGTGGGCGAATAATCGTCATGCGTCAGGCTCGGGCGGAAGATCTCGGCGGCACGGGCGTTCGCGTTATAGATCTCGGGGCGGTAGATGCGCTGGAAGCTTTCCATCGTTGCAATCGTAGCGATCAGCTCGAGATCGCTATACGCATTGGTCAGATCGCCCGCGTGATAGAAAGCCAGAGGGGCTACGCTGCCCTCGGGCATGAAATAGCGCGCCTTCAGCCCCATCTTGCCAAAATAGCTTTCGGTCAGAGAGGTATCATCGGCCAGATATTCCGCGCCCAGCACAAGGTGATAGCCCGCCGTCCGCTGGTAGATATTGTTATGCGACACACTCAGGCAGATGACAGGCGGTTTGTCCGAAAGCGCCTTATAGGCGGGGGATGCGAGAAAGCTTTTGAACAGCTTGCCATGCAGATCACCGAAATCCTCGGGCACGTCGAAATGCGGGCGATCCTTGTTGAACTGCTGCAGGCGCAGGCTGAAATCATAATCGCGGACATAGGAGGAGAAGTTATTGCCAACCAGCCCTGCGATACGCGTGCAGCTTCGATGGTCGCGAATGCTGGTCTTGAGCATCTCGATAACCGGAAAGCGCTGGCCCTGCGGCAGATCCATCTCGACCGAGAGGATATCAAGCTCGACCGAATAGCGGTCGGCCGTGGGATTATCCCATTGCGCCAGAGCGTTGAAGCGGTTGTCGATCATACGCAGCGCGCGGCGCAGGTTATCACGGCGATGCGCCCCGCGTGCAAGATTTGCAAAATTGGTGGTCAGGCGCGTATGGTCGCGCGGCGCGTAGCTTTCGTCAAAACGCAGCTTCGAGACCCTGAAAGTAAAATCCTCGGACATCATATGGGCATCCTGTCATGGCGGTGGACACCCTTTATGTGCCTGCAGGGTGCCAACCAATCAGCGGTTGAAAAGTGGTACCGCTGATATGGAAGAAACCCGACATGAAGAAAAATGATTATATCTCAGAGATCCATGACGCACTGTCATGTCAGGCCTCGACACGGGCCGCCAGTTCGATAAACCCGCGGAAATAATCGGGTAGGTCCCCGTTGCGGTGGCCCAGATGGATGGATTGGGCGATCCCCTCGCCCAGATGCAGCCCGCGCACACCTTTTGCCCCGCGCAACAGCCAGTCGGGGGTCACGCTGACGGCTCTGCCCGACGCCACCAGCCGCAGCATCAGGTCGGTCGTCTCGACCGTGCGGTGACGGCGGGGGAGCGTATGCGCGGGGATCAGGAACTGGCTGTAGATATCCAGCCGCTCGCGCGAGACAGGATAGGTGATCAGCGTCTCGGCGACCAAATCCTGCGGCATAACCCATGACTGCGCAGCCAGAGGGTGACGATTGGCCACGGCCAGAACCAGCTCGCAATCAAAGACCGGTGTATACTCCAAACCGTGATGTTCAGACAGGGTCAAGGGTCACAAGGATATCGATCTCATGGCTCAGCAGGGCCGCCAGCCCCCCGAACTGGAAGGCCGTTGTAACATCCAGATCGACATCGGGCCAAGCCGCCAGGAACGGGTCCACCACCCGCATCAGCCAATCCTGACAAGGGTGGCACTCCATCCCGACACGGATCGCGCCGCGCCGCCCTCGGGCATAATCCTCCAGCACGGTCGCGCCATATTCCAGCTGCGGCAGTACCCTTTGCGCCAGCCCCAGCAGATAGTCGCCCGCAGGTGTCAGCCGCAGAGCTTATGGCCCTCGCGCTCCCACAGTTTGACCTGATGGCGGTCTTCAAACCGGCGGATTGGGTCAGGCACAATTTTTCCGCCGCCGCCGTCAGACTTCCCGTGCGATCGATCTCGCGCAAGATAGCCAGAGGTTGGGTGTCGATCATCGTCCATGCTCCGCTTTGTCAGGGGGATATATAGGCAGGCGGCCCGAACCCCACAATCGCATTGCACCCACGCCCCCCCGCGTTGGTCGCCGTGCCCTTCACTCGGCTCTGATCAAATCGACTGCGGGCATGGCCTGCAGGCAGGGATCATCCTCGGGCACAGCCACCATGGTCAGCCCCCATTCGCCCAACAGGGCAAGGAGTTCAGGCATGTCTCCCGACAGACGCCGCCGTTCCTGACCCTGCTTTGTGCGGAACTGCAACCACAGCCCGTCGCCTTGCGTGCAAAGAGAGCCATCACAACTGCGCGGGATCTCTGTCCGCGCATTCTCCATCGTCAACACCAATGGCTGCCCCGTGCGGGTCCGGTGCAAAAAACCCGCCATGATCTTGGCCGCCGCATCGGCGCCCAGCCCCACCGAGAGCCTCACACCCGCAGCGCCCAACCGACGGAACCCGCCCCCGTTCACACGGGGGTCCGGGTCCTGCATGGCGCAGACAACACGGGCGATACCGGCAGAGATAATCGCATCGGTGCAGGGCGGTGTCTGCCCCCAATGGCAACACGGTTCGAGCGTGACATAAAGCGTGCCACCCCGCGCCTCTTCCCCCGCGGCCTCAATGGCGGCGCGCTCTGCATGCGGGCGCCCGCCCGGATAGGTCGCGGCCTCGGCCAGAGCCCGACCGTCCTTTACCAGCACACAACCCACGGGAGGATTGGGCCAGACGAGCCCCTGCGCCCCCCGTGCAAGATCCAATGCCCGCTGCATCCATTGCGTGTCAGAGCAGCGTCGGGTTCGGGGCATCGCCATAGACCAGCTTGGGGTCAAATGTCTTCTGCGGCTCACGGAACTCCAGCGGCTTACCGGCAGCAGCACCAAAGGGTACCGAGCGGTAGAAACACGAGCGATACCCCACATGGCACGAGGCCCCCGATCCCGTCACCGCAACCTTGATCCAGAGCGCGTCCTGATCATCATCGATCCGCGCCTCGACCAGCTTCTGCACCAGCCCCGACGTCGCGCCCTTATGCCAGACGGTTTGCCGCGTGCGGCTGAAATAATGCGCCTCACCTGTGGTGATGGTCAGCCGGAATGCCTCGTCGTTCATCCAGCCAAGCATGAGCACCTCGCCGCTTTGCGCATCCGAGGTGATACAGGGCATCAGCCCGTTGGGACCGAATTTCGGTGCCAGATCGGTGCTTTCTTCGACCTGCTCGACGGTAGTCCTTGGTTGGAAGGTCGGTTCTGTCATCACGTTTTCTTTTGGTGCCTTGTGTCGCGTAATGTTATATTGTAACAATAATGACCTAACAGAGCAGATTTGTAAAGGGCGGCCATGACGCAAGCGACAGAAAACCGCTGCCCCGTCACCGTGTTGACAGGCTTTCTGGGGGCGGGGAAAACCACGCTTCTCAACCATCTGATCCGCGACCCGCAGGCCGGCCGGATCGCGGTGGTCATGAACGAATTTGGCGATGTGGGCCTTGACCACGACCTGATCGAAGAGGCCACCGAAGAGACCGTCCTTCTGCCATCGGGCTGCCTGTGCTGCACGGTTCTGGGAGATCTGGCCAAAACCCTGCAACGGCTAGCCCAACGTAAAGACGCGGGCGAGATCGCCTTTGACAGGGTGGTCATCGAAACAAGCGGCGTGGCCGATCCCGCGCCCGTGATCCACACGCTGGCCACCGACCACCAGATTGCACAGGCCTACCGACTGGATGGGGTGGTGACGGTTGCCGATGCGGCCACAGGGATGGCTGCGCTGGACCGGCAGTTCGAGGCAGTCAATCAGGTGGCCGCGGCCGATCTGGTCATCGTCTCGAAAACCGATCTCGTGCCCCCCTTACAGCTTGCCCGCTTTGAACATCGCCTCGGAAGTATCAATCCGCATGCGCGGCAACTTCATGCGCAAAACGGACAGGTGCAGCAAGGGGTTCTGTTCAACCTCTCCGCCATGCGCAGCACTGTCGAGATGGCAGAGGTCGAAACCTGGCTGGGGCACCCCGATCCTTTGGCCGGCCTCTCGGGAATGGCCCCCAAGCCCGCGCCTTTTGCCCCCGCCCCGCATAGCCCGCATGACCACCGCATCAGCAGCGCCTCCGTCACACTAAAAGACCCGATCCCGGCAGAGACATTCGATCTGTGGCTGGACACGCTGATTGCGCTCAGGGGGCCGGATATCTTGCGCATCAAGGGGATCTTGCATGTTGAAGATGCAGACTATCCCTTCGTCTTCCACGGTGTACAGCATATCTTCGAGATGCCCGTGCCGCTGAAACACTGGCCCTCGGATGACAAAACCAGCCGTGTCGTGGTGATCGCCCGCGATATGACACAGGCCGATCTGGACGCCAGCCTGACAATGCTGCGCCTGCTTCCCGCACAAGAGACAACCCAGACTGCCGGCATCATGGTCCATTCCATCGACATGCCCGTATGACCTCGCCCCTTTGAAAGACCTCCCATGATCAATATCCGCCTGCCCGACGGGGCGATCCGCACGCTTTCAGATCAGAGTTCTGCCGCCGATCTGGCCCGAAGCATCAGCCCCAGCCTTGCCAAACGCACAGTGGCCGCCGTGGTCGATGGCGCCCCCGCAGATATGTCGGCGCCCTTGCCCGATGGCGCCCAAATCGAACTGATCTCGCGCGACGATCCCCGCGCGCTGGCGATGATCCGCCATGATCTGGCGCATATTCTGGCTCAAGCCGTGCAAGATATCTGGCCTGACACGAAAACCGCCATCGGCCCCGCAATCGATCACGGGTTCTACTATGATTTCGACCGCGAGCCCCCCTTTACCCCCGAAGACCTGCCGCGGATCGAGGCCAAGATGCGCGAGATCATCACCGCAAAACAGCCCTTTACCTGCGAGGAATGGTCGCGTGAAAAGGCGCGTGCGCATTTCGAGGCAGCGGGCTAACCCTATAAACTGGCGCTCTTGGAGGCCATTCCCGAGGGCGATCCGGTCAAGATCTACCGTCAGGGCGGATGGCTCGATCTGTGTCGCGGACCGCATCCTCGGGCACAGCCACCATGGTCAGCCCCCATTCGCCCAACAGGGCAAGGAGTTCAGGCATGTCACCCGACAGACGCCACCGTTCCTGACCCTGCTTTGTGCGTAGCTGCAACCACAACCCGTCGCCCTGCGTGGAAAGGTAGCCATCACAGCGCTGGGGGATCTCTGTACGCGCACCATCCATAGGCACCACCAGCGGATGCCCTGTACGGGTCCGGTGCAAAAAGCCCGACATGATCTCGGCCGCCTCATCGGCACCCAGACCCACCGAAAGCGTCACCCCCGCAGCGTCCAGCCGCCGGAATCCGTCCCCGTTCACACGGGGATCAGGGTCCTGCATTGCGCAGGCAACGCGAGCGATACCGGCAGAGATAATGGCATCGGTGCAGGGCGGTGTCTGCCCCCAGCAGGAGCCACTGCACCAGAAGATCGGGAATGTTGGCCAGATCCGCCACCCCGATATGGCGGGTAAAGAGCCACAGCCAGAGCGGATAGGCCCATCCCTCGCGGGTCCAGATGTAGATGATATCTCCCGCCCATTTCTGGTTTGGCGCCGTCGCCGTGAAATCCTGCTTGAGATGCTTCGGGGCGATGTTGAAGCTGTAGTCGCTGTCGGTCGTGCGCTTGAATTTGCGGCTTCTCAAGACCTGGATGCCATTGTCACGCATGATCCGGGCGATCCTATGTTGCCCGACCTGGACGCCTAGCTCGTTCAGTTCCTGCGTCATGCGCGGGCGGCCATACGGTGATGCGCCGAACCCGACACAGCTTTGACATCGCCGCAACCCAATCTGATCATGGTTCTCCCCTCGACCCGGGACTGATCTTCTGGGGACTGAAAATGCGCCGCACCGAAAACCGGAGCGGCGCGGAGGATGCCGGGAGGAAAGACACCTCAATCAATCCGGCGGCCGTTTCTTTGCAGCTTATTCTGCCGCGAACTGGTTCATGGTGTTGGCCGCGCCGCCCGCTTTCAGCGCCCGTTCGCCCCCGACCATTTCCTTGAAGGTATCGCCCAGATCGGACCCCACCTCGTGCTGGTGCTTGACCGCAGAGATGCCGCGACGGATCTCTTGCCGCTGAACGGTCGAAACATAGGCCAGCATCTTGTCCTCGCCGAAATAGCCCTGGCTCAGCTCGTCCATGGATTTCGCGGTGAGGTGGAAGGTCGGCAGCGTGATCAGGTTGTGGAACACGCCCGCTTTCGTCGAGATGTCGAACTGGAAGTTGCGCAGACGGTTGTCCGCCTCAAGCCCAAGCTCGGTTTCGTCGAAATCGGCCTTCATCAACTCGTTGCCCGCCGGGTAATCGGCCTCCTTGATCTTGCCCTCTTCAAGCCACTGATCGCGGACCTGTTTGCGCAGATTGAGCGTCCAGTTGAACGACGGCGAATTGTTGTAGGTCAGTTTCGCATTCGGCACTTTCTCACGGATTTCATTCACCATACCGGCGATCTCATCCACGTTCGGCGTGTCGGTTTCGATCCACAAAAGATCGGCCCCGCCATGCGACAGCGACGCGATGCAATCCTCGACCACACGGGCGCGCCCGGTGTTCGGTTTGAAAGGGAAAAGACCGTTGGGCAGCCGACGCGGACGCACGAACTCACCGTCCTGATAGAGCGCTAGCTCGCCTTCTGAGATCGGGGTTTCTTCCGTGATCTGTTCGGTGTCGAGCCATTTGATATAGTCTGAGGCCAGATCGCCCGGCGCGGCGGAGACCGGCACTTTCTGCGTCAGACCGGCCCCGAGACTGTCGGTGCGGGCGACGATCACACCATCATCGACGCCCAGTTCTTCGAAAGCCAGACGGCAGGCGCGCAGCTTTTCGATGAAGTCCTCACGTGGTACGGTGACCTTGCCGTCCTGGTGACCGCATTGCTTGGCATCCGACACCTGGTTCTCGATCTGGAGACAGCAAGCCCCGGCCTTGATCAGTTCCTTCGCCAGAAGGTAGGTCGCATGTTCGTTACCAAAACCGGCGTCAATGTCGGCGATGATCGGCACAACATGGCTCTCGAACGTGTCGATCTTCTCGATCACCGCTTTACGTGTCTCCTCCGTAGTGGCCAGCTTCAACTCCTTGAACAGATCGTTCAAAGCCACCTCGTCGGCCTGACGCAGAGAAGTATAAATCTCGCGAATGAGGTCGGCCACCGCGGTTTTCTCATGCATGGACTGATCCGGCAGATGCCCCCAGGTGTTGCGTAGACCGGCGACCATCCAGCCGGAGAGATAGACATAGGTGCGTTTCGTGGTACCGTTCAGACGTTTCACGGACTTGATCATCTGTTGGGCATGAAACCCGGACCAGCAACCAAGCGACTGGGTGAACTTCGTCGCATCCGCATCATAGGCGGCCATGTCGGCGCGCATGACACTCGCCATGTCGCGGGCAATGTCGAGATGGGTGTCATAGGTGTTCTGGATCCTGAGCTGGATGATGTCGTCCACGGTGACACCGCCTGCGGCTTGGCTGTTCGGGTAGCGGGCTTCAAGCTCCTCGCGAAGCTCGGCATAGGTTTTGTGCTGTTCCATGATATATCCTCTCTGTGGCAGTTTGAGCAGACTGGCGGGCAAGCGCATGGGTATCGGCCCGCCAAAGGGGGAAAGCTGTGTAATCAGGTCCATCAGTCGAGCGCGTTCAAGACATCATAGGCTGGGACCGTAATGAAATCGGGCATCTCGTGCGCCGTCACCGCTTCGTGCAAGAGGCGCAGCGCAGAGGCGTAATGCCCGCGGTGGAACCCAACCGGGCCAATCCGGTCGAGAATGTCCGACACCTCCGCCTGCAACAGCTTGCCGAACCACTCGGCGTCCATCTTGCGCGCGCCACTTCCGTCCAGCGCAACCTCCACCCCGTGACGTATCCATTGCCAGAGCTGCGCGCGGCTGATCTCGGCGGTGGCCACATCTTCCATCAGGTTGTGGATCGGCACAGCGCCCCGGCCCGAAAGCCATTGCGACAAGTATTCGAGCGCGACGGAGATGTTCATCCGCACCCCGGCCGCAGTGACCCTGCCCCGATGTGGTTCCAGAAGTTTGTATTCTTCAATCCGGTAATATTGCCGTGGGCGTTTGATCTGATTGGCCTCGGGCATATGGCGATCAAAGACCTCCATTGCGACCGACACCAGATCGGGATGTGCCACCCATGTACCGTCATGGCCCAGCTGCACCTCGCGCAGCTTGTCAGCCCGGACTTTCTCGAAAGCCGCCTCATTGGCCGCCGAGTCGCCCTTCACCGGGATTTGCGCCGCCATGCCGCCCATGGCGTGAATGCCGCGCCTATGACAGACCTTAACGAGCTGTGCGGCGTAGGTCGCCAGAAACGCCTTGTCCATCGTGACTTGCGCCCGGTCGGGTAACGCGTATTCCGGATGCGCGCGCAGCGTTTTGATATAGCTGAAAATGTAATCCCAGCGACCACAGTTTAGCCCAGCAATATGGTCGCGCAGCTCCCAGATGATCTCATCCATCTCGAAAGCTGCACGCAGGGTTTCGATCAGCACGGTCGCCTTGATCGCGCCCTGCGGCAGTCCGATCCGATCCTGCGCCCAGACAAAAATCGCATTCCAGAGCCGCGCCTCGCGATGGTTTTCCAGCTTTGGCAGGTAGTAGAACGGCCCCCGCTCAGTTTTATAAAGCTCATGGGCGTTGTGAAAGAAAGACAAACCGAAATCGAACAAGGCGGCGGACATCGGCTGGCCGTCGATCAGCACATTGGCCTCTTCCAGATGCAGCCCCCGCGGGCGCACGACCAGCGTCGCGGTGTGTTCTGCGGTGCGATAGGATTTGCCGGTTTTCGGATTGTCGAAGGCAAGCGTGCCGTCGCGATAATCCATCAGGTTCACCTGACCGGCGATCATGACGTCGAAACGCGGCGCAGAGGCGTCTTCGAAATCTGCCATAAAGACTTTGGCCCCGGAATTCAGCGCATTGATCATCATCTTGCGATCCACCGGACCGGTGATTTCGACCCGACGGTCCTGAAGCGCCTCAGGCACGCCCGCCGCCTGCCAGTACCCGCGCCGGATGTCCTGTGTTTCCGACAGATATTCCGGCAGATGACCGGTGTCATAGCCGTTCTGGCGCGAGGCACGCGCGTTCAAAAGTGTGCGCAGCGGCGTCGCAAACTCAGCATTCAGCGCGATGAGAAACTCCAGCGCCTCTGGCGTCAAAACGTGCTCCGCCCCCGCGACATCGCGCAGCACAAGCGCCTTCGAGTGTGTTAGATCCAGAGCCATGATTTCCTCCCTTATGTCAGTTCAATTTCTGTATGCATCGACATGCGATTCCTGTAGTTAGATTAGTAATGTCATGAAAAACTTCACTATCTATTTGTTATCAAATGGTTATATTGTAATTTTTGTAATTTCTTTCATGGCCGATTTGTAATGTTGTCACGCCAGAAACGGCACACTGAGCTAAACGGGAGAAGCAGGGCATGAGTCCTAAAGGCGTCAAACTGAACATCGGCAACCGCCTCAAGGTGCTGAGAAAATCGCTTGGGCTGACACAGGCGCAGATGGCGGCGCAGCTCGATGTCTCCACCAGCTACATCACCCTGATCGAGACGGATCAGCGCCCGGCCTCTGCTAAACTTCTGATGAAGCTCGCACAGGTCTACGACATGAACATCTCAGAGCTGGCCCCGGAGATCGACACGCAACTGACGGCGGATTTCGAAGCGGTGCTGAAAGACCCGGCGCTCGAACTGCCGCGCCTACCGAAAAGCGAGATCGATGCCGTGCTGCAAGCTTCGCCCCGGATCGCCGCAGCTCTGGTGCGTCTGCAAGGCAAGCACACCGACGCCATGATGCGCAGCCAGACCGACGAGAACCCGCTCACGGATCGCAACAAGGTCGAAGTGCTGGGCCAGATCGCACGCCCGGTGGAGCGGGTGCGCGACTGGTTCTATGCCAACAGCAATTACATCGCCCCGATTGACGAGGCCGCCGAAGCCCAGGCCACCGACATGAGCTTGCATCGCGAGGAACCGCACATAGCACTCACCGAACGGCTGACACGCCATGGTATCCGCGTGCGCATCCTCCCGGCCACCGTCATGAGCGGGGCGCTCAGGCGCTACGACCCGCATCGCAAAGAGTTGATGCTCTCAGAACTTCTCACTCAACGCAGCCGCCGGTTTCAGATGGGGGTTCTGATCGCGCGGCTTGAGCACGAAGAACTGATGGATACGGTGATGGCTAACGCGGGCTTCGGCGGAGACTGCGAAAGCCTCGCCCGTGTAAGCCTCGCAAATTACTTCGCCGCCGCCCTGCTCATGCCTTACAAACGCTTTCTCGCCGCATGTGAACAGGAGCGGTACGATATCGAGCTGATTGGCCACCGCTTTGGCGCGAGTTACGAACAGGTGGCGCATCGCATGTCCACCCTGCAACGGCCAGACGCGCGCGGTGTGCCGTTTTTCTTCGTGCGGATCGACCGGGCGGGGAATATCTCCAAACGCTTCAGCGCGGGCCGTTTCCCGTTTTCGCGCTTCGGTGGCACATGCCCGCTCTGGAACATCCATGGCGCTTTCGAGACCCCCGAACAGGTCCAGACACAGGTCATTCGGATGCCGGAGGGCGCAAGCTACCTGTCGATTGCCCGCACCGTGACCCGCGTGGGCGGCACCTATAATGCACCTGCACAGAAACATGCGATCGGTCTGGGATGCGACCTCTCCTACGCCGCGCGCCTGGTCTACGCCGACGGGCTCGATCTCGGGACCACCGAACCGACGGACATCGGGTTGAACTGTTACCTCTGTGAGCGCCGCAACTGCGCCTCACGTGCGCAAGCCCCGATCAACCGCAAACTCGCGATCAACGAACGCGAACGCAGCCTCGCCCTGTTCCGGTTCGAGGGCGAAGTGTGATCTCAACTTCCTTTCCTCCCTCAATGAGGGCATTCATGCAAAAGCGATGTCGTCCACTCAGCCGTGAAGGCATTTCGCTTTAGCTGCCCAAGCTGAGCCGATGCTGTTCGCGAATATGGGCCAAAAGGATCATGTCGCGGCGCTGACGTAGCGATGGCGGCCTGTGACGCCATGCCCGGAGCCCACGGTCCGAAACTTGCATCAGGCGACAAAGACGGGCGCGTGAAAGATCTCCGCGATAATCCGCAATGAACTGAAATCTCATTGCTTTTGACACGCGAAGAAGATCTCGGTGGGTTCAATCGGTCAGCGCAACATCTTTGATATGAGATGGTGTGAAAGGACTGGGCATGGCGCAATCTGCACGTATTGGATTTTTGCGAGAACAGAAGGCGGAACTCTGCCAACGCTGGAAGAATGGCGAAACTCTTAGCGAGATTGGTCGTGCCTTGGGTAAGCACGTGGCCTCTGTCTTTGCCATCCTCGTCGCGCGTGGTGGCTTCGCGCCTGTAGAGCGCAGGCATAAGGTGGGAGCGCTTACCTTTGCCGAGCGAGAGGAAATTTCGCGCTCCCTGAGTTCGGGGCGGTCTGTGCGGCAAATCGGTCGTGATCTTGGGCGGGCCCCCTCCACGATTAGCCGTGAGGTTTCGCGAAACGGGGGACGATTAGTTTATCGCGTAGCTCGGGCCGAAGATCAGGCTTGGACGCGCGCCCGCAGACCCAAGCCATGCGCATTCGATCCGCGCACCAGTCTTGTGATCGACGATAGTGGTTTTCAGCATCTCGATCACCGGGATGTCACCGCCATCGCCATCAATGTCCAGATCGGCAGAGACAATCCCCAGCTCGACGGCGTAGCAATCCCCCTTGGGGTTGTCCCAATGGGCCAATGCGTTGAAACGGTTGTCGATCATGGTGAGCGCCCGGCGCAGGTTGTCCTGACAGCTTTCCCCACGTGCCAGATTGGCAAAATTGGTCGTCAGCCAGGTGTGATCCGCCGACGTATAGTTTTCGTCGAAGCGAAGGGTCGAAATTTTGAATGCAAAATCTTCGGTCTGGTGATCGCTTATCCTGTGTGCCTGAGATTTGGCCAAAGGCCCAAGGCGGATCCCGGAAGGTTGCGTCAGGGCTTGCCAGTCTCGGGTCCGGTGTCTCAACTGGTGGTCGTCATTAGGCTGCGGAAGCCTTAGTCTCGGGAACCAAAGCAGTTTCGTGGCTGTATGCGCGAAAATAATCATGAATAGAAATGATAATATTTCTGAAATACATGACTGAACATCATATTGATGCTCCCCCTAAGGGAGCCGTCAGATTTGGACGGTGGCGGCCAGTTCCATGAAGCCGCTGAGATAATTGGGGCGTTCCCCCTTACGATGACCCAAATGAATCGACTTTTTGATCCCCTGCCCCAGACCCACGCCTCTCACCCCCTTGACTTCGCGCAGCAACCAATCCGGCGTTGCGCTGACTGCACGGCCCGACGCCACCAGACGCAGCATCAGATCGGTGGTTTCCACCGTGCGGTGACGACGCGGCAGAGCATGAGCAGGGATCAGAAATTGGGTATAAATATCCAGCCTCTCGCGGGAGACCGGATAGGTGATCAGGGTGTCCCCCGCCAGATCAGCCGGTTCTGCCCGATCTTTGCGCGCCAAAGGATGGGTTTCGGCCACGGCCAAAACCAGCTCATAGTCAAAGACGGGTTGATACTCGATCCCCGGCTGCTCGACCGGATCAGGCGTGACGAGAATGTCGATTTCATGACTCAAAAGCGCAGCAAGGCCACCGAACTGAAAGGCCGTTGTCACGTCTAAATCCACATCGGGCCATTGCGACAGAAACGGATCAAGCACACGCATCAGCCAGTCTTGGCAGGGATGACATTCCATCCCCACCCGGATCGCACCGCGCCGCCCGCGGGCATAATCCTCAAGCACCACGGCGCCATATTCAAGTTGCGGCAACACGCGATTGGCCAGCCCCAGAAGATACTCCCCCGACGGGGTCAGGCGCAGTTTGTGACCTTCGCGCTTCCAGAGTTTCACCTGATAACGTTCTTCGAACCTGCGAACAGCATGGCTGACGGCTGATTGCGTCAGAAACAATTTATCGGCAGCCTGTGTCAGGCTGCCCGTCCGATCAATTTCACGTAAAATTGCCAGCGGTTGGAGGTCAATCATCAGGTATGAATCCTTGCTATAGATCTCTGATATAATCGTGCTGCAACATCATATCCAACCCCGAAGCATGCGCAGCGATCCACTGCACATTCAATACAAAAGCGTTTGAAATCAGCCCCCTTACTCCGGCGCGACCGATGCGGCTATTGAATTGTCCAGCGCCTCGAAAGTGTTTAGGCTGATGGTCTCATAAAGCTCCTTGCGGGTTTGCATCTCCGGGATCATCGTCGTCGTGGCCCCGTCGCGGGCAAGGGCGGCGTAGAGTTTTTCCTGCGCCTTGTTGGCGACCCTGAGCGAAGACACCGGCCAGATCACCATGTCATAGCCCAGCTCTTCGAACTCCTTAGCGGTAAGCGCGGGCGTGCGCCCGAATTCGGTCATATTGGCCAAAAGTTTGACACCGGGCAAAGCCGCGCGCATCTCTTTGAACATCTCGACCGAGGTCAGCGCCTCCGGGAAAATCGCATCGGCGCCCGCTTCGACGTAAAGTTTCGCACGAGCCACCGCGCCCTCAATCCCCTCAGAGGCCGCAGCATCTGTGCGAGCGATGATGACGAGATCGCGTGAGGCTTTCGCCGCCGCCGCCACTTTCGCCGCCATATCGGCCGCAGAGGCGAGTTTTTTGTCATTCAGGTGGCCGCACTTCTTGGGCAAAAGCTGATCTTCGAGATGCACGGCGCCCGCGCCGGCCTCTTCGAAGGCGCGCACCATATGCATGACATTGAGCACTTCGCCATAGCCGGTGTCGCCATCAACCAGAAGCGGCAAGCCAGAGGCGCGCGCGATCTGGCGAATGAAGAAACAGACCTCATCCACGGTAATAATGCCCAGATCCGGCAGGCCCATCGATGCGGTCATCGCCGCCCCCGACAGGTACAACGCCCCGAACCCGGTCGCCTTAGCCTGAAGCGCGGCCTGACCGTTATGCGCGCCCGGAAGCCGCAAGATGCCCGTTTCATTCAGCGCCTTGCAAAAGCGCCGCCCGGCGCTCTCTGCGGGCAAATCATCTGCAATCAAATAAGTCATGGTCTCACTCCGCTGCTCTGGGAAAGTCGATGCCCCGCCGTCCGAGCGGCAGGAAGGGGCGGTTTTCGGGGCCGATATAATTGGCCGAGGGACGGATGATCTTGTTGTCGATCCGCTGCTCGATCACATGCGCCCCCCAGCCCGAGGTTCGGGCAATGACGAAAATCGGTGTAAACATCGCCGTCGGCACGCCCAGCAGGTGATAGGAGACGGCGGAATACCAGTCGAGATTCGGGAACATACGCTTGGTCTCCATCATCACGACTTCGATCCGCTCGGCGATGTCATACATTTTCATCGAGCCTGCCGCTTCCGACAGGTGCCGGGCGATGCGTTTGATCACCACATTGCGCGGATCGGAGACCGTGTAGACCGGGTGACCAAAGCCGATCACCACCTCCTTGTTGGCGATACGCGCGCGAATGTCGCTTTCGGCCTCCTCCGGCGTCTCGTAGCGTTTCTGGGTCTCAAAGGCGACTTCATTCGCGCCGCCGTGTTTCGGCCCCCTGAGCGCGCCGATCGCCCCGGTAATGGCGGAATAGACATCCGCCCCGGTGCCCGCGATGGAACGCGCGGTGAAGGTCGAGGCATTGAACTCATGCTCGGCATAGAGGTTCAGGGTCACATGCATGGCACGGACCTCGTCCTCGTTGGCCTGGTTACCATGCAACAGATGCAGGAAATGCCCGGCGATACTGTCGTCTTCGGTCTCGACCTCGATCCGTCGCCCGTTCTGGACGTAGTGATACCAGTAGAGCAGCATTGAACCCTGCACCGCGATCAACCGGTCCACAATGTCGCGCGCGCCAGCGGTGTTGTGATCGCTGGCCTCAGGTAAAACGCAGCCCATCGCCGAGGCCCCGGAGCGCAGCACGTCCATCGGATGTGCCGCTGCCGGGATTGCCTCAAGCGTTTTACGCACGGCTTTCGGCAGGCCCCTGAGCACCTTGAGCTTGGCCTTGTAGGCATCGAGCTCTGCGGCGGATGGCAGGCAGCCATGGATCAACAGATGCGCAACCTCCTCGAACTCGCAACTCTCCGCAAGATCGAGAATATCATAGCCGCGATAATGCAGGTCATTGCCGCTTTGCCCCACCGAGCACAGCGCGGTGTTGCCTGCTGTGACGCCCGAAAGCGCCACGGATTTTTTCGGTTTCTTGATGTCGCCGCTCATGTTTTCCTCCAATCAAAAATGCCATGCGGACGCAGCGCGCCGAGCTTTTCGGCATCGACCACGAAATTGAGTTGGCCCAGATCACCCGCCTTGAGATCGGCAAGCCCCTCGGCCACATCGAGAAAGCGCTGTTGTTCGGGCGCGCTCAGCACGCCTTCCGAGAGGGTCAGGAATTTCCGGACGTAATCCGCCCGCACGAAGGGGCGCGCCCCGTCGGGATGGGCATCGGCCAGTGCCAGCTCATCCACGATGTGGGACCCGTCATCAAGCGTGACCGTAACCCGCCCGCCGAAGGCCTTTTCCTTCGGATCGCGGACGTGATAGCGGCGCGTCCATTCGGCATCCTCGGCGGTCGAGATCTTGTGCCAGAGCGCCACGGTCGAGGGCCGCCGGGCGCGCTCCGGCGCATAGCTTTTCTCGTGGTGCCAACCGCCATCTTCGAGCGCGACCGCAAAGATATACATGATCGAATGGTCCAGCGTCTCGCGCGAGGCCGTGGGGTCCATCTTCTGCGGGTCATTCGCCCCGGTGCCGATCACGTAATGGGTGTGATGCGAGGTCTCGATCCGGATCGATTGGACCTTGGACAGATCGCCGATCTTCGGTCCCATGCGGCGGGCAAGGTCGATCAACGCCTGACTTTGGTACTCCGCCGAATACTCCTTGGTATAGGTGTCGAGGATCGCACGTTTGGCCTCACCTTGCTCCGGCAGCGGCACGTGATAGACGGCATCCGGCCCAGACAGCAGCCATGCGATAAAGCCGTCTTCGCCTTCCCAAGCCGGGCTGGGAGCACCTTCGCCGCGCATCACACGGTCAACGGCCTCGATCGCCATTTTGCCCGCGAAGGCCGGCGCATAGGCTTTCCATGAGGAAATCTCGCCCTTGCGCGATTGGCGCGTCGTGGTTGTCACATGCAGCGCCTGCTGGATCGCCTGATAGATCACCTCGACCGGCAGGTTCAGCGCGGTGCCGATCCCGGCTGCAGCCGATGGCCCGAGATGGGCGATATGGTCGATCTTGTGCTCATGCAGGCAGATGCCCTTTACCAGATCGACCTGAATCTCATAGCCGGTCGCCAGCCCTCGGATCAGATCAAGGCCAGAGAGGCCTGCATGCTGCGCGACCGCCAAAACCGGCGGGATATTGTCGCCCGGATGAGAATATTCGGCGGCCAGAAAAGTGTCGTGGAAATCCAGTTCTCGCACCGCCGCACCATTGGCCCAGGCGGCCCATTCCGGGCTGACGCGGGTGTCGGTCGGCATACCGAAAACAGTCGCGCCGGGGGCATAGGGATGACACAGTGCCTGCGCCCGAGCCGAGGCCACCGGACGGCGCGACACCGAGGCGGCGGCAACGGCGGCGTTGTCAATCACCCGGTTGATGATCATCTCGATCACCTCGGGGGCCACCGCGACCGGGTCGGCTGCCACCTCCGCGATTTTCCAGGCCAATTGGTCTTCGCGGGCCAGATGTTCGGCGGATTTATAGCTCCGCACATCATGCGTTTTCATATAGTCTCTTCCTTCTTTAAGAGCTTTTCAGTGAGGGCGCGTGGGCGCCCGGCTGCATCCACGGCCACCATCACGAACTGTCCCTTGAGGGCCTCGCGACGACTGCCGGTGTCCATCTCTTCTGCGATGCCCGTGACCGCGACACGCATGGAACTGCGACCAATACGGATGATCTCGGACCGAAGCTCCAAAAGCTCCCCGACCCGGACTGGCGTGGTGAAATCCACCTGTTCCGAACGCGCCATCACCACCGCACCACGCGCCCTGCGGGCCGCGGCGACAAAGGCCGCCCGCGCCATTAGCGACAAGGCCGTGCCGCCAAACAACGTGCCATAGTGGTTCGCCTGTTCGGGAAAGATCATTTCGACCATCAGAGTCGGGTCATCGAGCTGATCGTTTGGATGACCATCGGGCGTCTGGGACATCAGGGGCTCCATCTATCGGTTTGTGGAAACCGAACTTCGCAAAATTAGCAAAGCCAGCTTCACACAAGGATGAAGCCAATATAAACTACTGAAAACGCGTATATTTGCGAAGGGATGTCTTATAAATTGCGAATATTGCGAAGGATGAGAGAATGAAAAAACCTTTCATGGGCGTCCGCCTGCGCCGCCTGCGCGAAGAGCGCAGCATGACCCAAGCCGCGCTGGCCCGCGCTCTGGAGATTTCGCCAAGCTATCTCAATCAACTCGAACGCAACCAGCGGCCTTTGACTGTGCCCGTATTATTGAAACTGAACGCCGTCTTCGGACTGGATGTGCAGTTCTTTTCAGAGGCCGAAGAAGCGCGTCTCATCCCTGATCTGCGGGCCGCGCTGGCCGATCAGGGGGCGGGGGCATCTCTGGCGGAGGTGCGCGAGATCGCGGCCAATATGCCCGGTGTCGCCCGTGCAATCATCGCAACACACGCCAGGCTGCGCGAGAGTACGGAGCGCATGGACCTGATGAACGGGCGCCTCTCCGGGGAACTCGGTGCAGGCCCTGCGCCCTTTGAGGCGGTGCGCGATTGGTTTTATGAACAGCATAACTATGTGCCTGCCCTGGACGAGGCAGCCGAAAGCATCGGACAGGGGCTACGCCCCGGACGGATAGCCGAAGGGCTGATCGACCGCCTTGCCGGGCGACACGGTATTCGTGTGGTGCTGGCGGATGACACCCGCGCGCTGCGCCGGTTCGATGCGGGAGCGGGGGTCTTGCATCTGTCATCGCAGCTGACAGCGGGGCAACGCGCTTTTCAGATGGCGACGCAGCTTGGGTTTCTGGAGCAAGGGAGCCTGATCGAACGGCTGGCCTTGGAGGCCGGGATGGAAAGCGACGACGGGCGCGCGCTTCTTCGTATCGGGCTGGCGAACTACTTTGCCGGGGCGGTGATCCTGCCCTACAGCAGTTTTCTCGAAGCCGCTGAGGCCGAAAGCTATGACATCGAACGGCTTGCCCATCGGTTCGGGGTGGGGTTCGAGACCACCTGCCACCGGCTGTCCACCCTACAACGGCCCGCGGCGCGCGGCGTGCCATTTTTCTTCGTCAGGGTGGATCGCGCGGGCAATATTTCCAAGCGTCAGTCCGCGACCGACTTTCACTTTTCGCGGATCGGCGGATCGTGTCCGCTATGGAACGTCTACGCGGCCTTCTCGCGGCTCGGCGAGGTGCTGACGCAGGTGGCACAGATGCCGGATGGACGCAGCTACCTCTGGGTTGCGCGCATGGTGCGCCACGGAACGGGCGGCTTCGGCGCACCAGTCAAGGAATTCGCTGTGGCGCTCGGCTGTGATCTGTCGCATGCGGAGCGGCTTGTCTATTCCCGCGGGCTGGACCTGAAGAACCCGGACATTGCCACGCCGATTGGTGCGGGCTGCAAAATCTGTGACCGCCAGGACTGTGCGCAGAGGGCCTTCCCCATGACGGGGCATCCGTTGCGCCCAGACCCCGGTGTGTCGCGGCTTGCGCCCTATTCCAGCAAGGACGGCGGGTAAGTTCGGCTGATCCGCCAGCCGGTTCATCCCGAGGCGACGCGTCAGAAGGTTGAACTGATGGGTATCGGTCATCTTTTGCCAACCCTCGATCAGCGCCTCACGCTTGGCAGGATCGGCCATAGGCGCCTCCGGTGCAGGCACTGGCTCGGGCGAGATGTCCGGCACCTGCTCGGCGAGGCGCAACTCCGCCACAAGCGCCGCCCAGGCGTGCCGACAAAGACCCACGTCTTGAACCTGCTTCATAGGCTGGTGGATGGTATGCCGACCGACCAGCCCGACGTGACGCCGCCTTCAAGTCTCGTTTTGACGAAGGAGCCTGATACTCACGAACGGCCCTGGGCGCATCCGCGGGATCAATCGCTCCGGCGTCCCACTCATCCTTCGGCGTAGAGTTCTGCTTGTTGGCATCAGCTTCAATCAGGCTGGCATCAATAGCCATGCGCTGGCCACTGACCAGTCCCTCTGCGATACACCGTGCGACAGTCGTCTCGAAAAGATGCCGCAGTAACTCGCTGTCACGGAAACGGCCGTGTCGGTTCTTTGAGAAGGTAGAGTGGTCAGGGACATGGTCGCTGAGGTCCAGGCGGCAGAACCACCGATACGCCAGGTTCAGATGCACCTCCTCGCACAGCCGCCGCTCTGACCGGATGCCGAAGCAATACCCTACCAGCAGCATTCGGATCAGCAGCTCTGGATCGACTGAGGGGCGCCCCGTGTGGCTGTAGAAATCGGCAAGGTAGGTTCGGATCCCGGAGAGGTCCACGAACCGATCAATGGAACGCAGCAGGTGGTTCTGCGGGACATGATCCTCCAGAGAAAACTCGTAGAACAGCGCCGGTTGCGCCTCCTGCCGCGGTCCCATCATCGCCGATCCTCCCGTCCCTTGCAGGAATTGAATCAGCCGATGGCCCTTCGATCAAGCACGAGTTTTTCAACAAAATACGCCGATTTCTGGCCGCATGCTGCACTGCGTTGATTATCTTGCGACCTCTGGCAACCTTCGCGAGTGCATGCCCTTGGTCAAAAGATAATTTGGCAAAACGTCAGCTTCGCGAATTCGGACTGCCCACCACCAACGGTGATCATGAACCGTAGGGCAAGCAAACGTCGCCTAAAGCTATTCCCGACGACCAGATATCGGTTTTCCCCAAACAAGTTGCCAACTTAGGGCGAATAAGTTCCAATTTAGGGAGAACGTCACAAGGAAGGAGTTGGCTGGGGCGGTAGGAACCGAACCTCAACCATACGACCCTGAAAAAATGACTGAATATCAAACATGTAATTATGAGACACAAAGGTCAGATCGTCGTGATGTGTAACCTTCTGTGTAAACATAGTTAGACACTTGCAACACGTCCAGACCATCTAGAAACTATCTCGTGGCCTGTTCTGGAATGTAGCAAATCTACCGCCTATATCGAGTCAAACAAACGACGAGCCGTTTCCATGCAACTCTACAGCAACCGTGCCTTCGATATCCATTACCAGCATCTGGTCGGCGAACCCGAAGCCGCCGCCAGCTAAGCAAAGGGGCGGCCCCATAGGCCGCCCCCGTTCCTGTCCCGCCGCTCAGATCGAGAGGAACCGCGAGACCTTTTCCTCGTCCACCGAGGCGCGCGGCGCATCATGGACGATATCGCCATTCTCGATCACCAAGATCCGGTCGGCCACATCCAGCGCGAAACTCAGCACCTGCTCGGACACAAAGATGGTCAGCCCGCGCTCGTCACGGATGCGGCGCAAAACCCGCGCCATCTCGCGGATGATCGAGGGCTGGATCCCTTCGGTCGGTTCGTCCAGAAGCAGCACTTTGGGGTTTGAGGCCAGCGCCCGTGCAATGGCCAGTTGCTGTTGCTGACCGCCCGAAAGGTTGCCACCGCGCCTGTGGCGCATCTCCTTGAGCACCGGAAACAGCTCGTAGAGATTTTCGGGGATCTCGCGCCGTCCCGTGACGGTCAGGCCTGTGCGGATATTCTCCTCTACCGTCATCGCCGAAAAGATCATCCGGCCCTGGGGCACATAGGCAATGCCGCCCGCCACCCGCTTATGCGAGGGCATCTGTGTCATATCCAGACCATCCACCATGATCCGCCCCGATTTCGGTGGCACGATCCCCATCAGGCTTTTCATCAGGGTCGTCTTACCCATGCCATTACGGCCCATAATGGCCACGATCTCGCCTTTGGGGATAGAAAACCCTGCCCCGTGCAAAATCTCGCTTTCGCCATAGGCGGTGCGCAGCTCGGTTACATCCAGCATGTTAACTCCTCAATGGCCCAGATAGACTTCGATGACATTCGGATCGGCCTGCACCTTGGCCATCGACCCTTCAGCCAGCAGCTTACCCTGATGCAGCACGGTAACCCGCGTGGAGATATCCTCGACAAATTTCATGTCATGCTCGATCACCAGAACCGAACGATCGGCCACGATCCGGCGCAACAGCTCGGCGGTCTTGACCCGCTCGGCCACCGACATGCCCGCCACCGGCTCATCAAGCATCAATAATACAGGATCCTGGATCAGCAACATGCCGATCTCCAGCCACTGCTTCTGGCCATGGCTGAGAAAGGCGGCTTTCACCGACAGCAGATCGGAAAGGAAGATTGTCTCGGCGATCTCTTCGATCCTCGCACGCACCTGCGCATCGCGCCGGAAGGCCAGAGCCCCAAAAACCGAGTGGCCGCGCGGATAGGAGATCTCGAGATTCTCGAATACCGTCAGGTCCTCATAGACCGAAGGGGTCTGGAACTTCCGGCCGACACCGGCATGCACGATCTGGTCCTCACGCAGCTTGCGCAGGTTCTGGCCTTTGAAATCGATCCGTCCGCCAGTGGCCTTGGTGCGGCCACAGATCAGGTCAAGCACGGTGGTTTTGCCCGCCCCGTTAGGCCCGATGATGACGCGGCATTCATTGGGCGCGATATAGAGATTGAGCCCGTCCACCGCCTTGAACCCGTCAAAGGACACGGTCAGGTCTTCCACGGTCAGCACGAGATTGGGATTTATGTAATTCATGATCTTACTCCGCGGGGGTGGTATGGGGTTCGCCTTGCGGCGCGCGGCGGCTCAGGCGCGGAGCGATCTGGCTGTTCCAGATACCGGCCAGCCCCTGCGGGAAGAACAGCACCACCGCAATAAACAGTGCCCCAAGCCCGAACTGCCACAGATCGGGGAAATTCTCCGAAAACAGGGTCTTGGCAAAGTTCACCAGAAGCGTGCCCCAGACCGCGCCCAGAAGCGAGTTCCGCCCGCCAACAGCGCAGAAGATCACCATCTCGATCGAAGGCACGATACCCACGAAAGTCGGAGACATGAAGCCCACCTGCAGGGTGAACATTGCCCCCCCGATCGCCGCGAAAGCCGCACCGATACAGAAGACGAAAATCTTGAACGAGGCGACATCATATCCCGAGAACCGCACGCGGTCTTCCTGATCACGCATGGCAATCAGGATCCGCCCGAGTTTCGAATGGCGGATATATTGCGCCAGAGCCAGGCAGGCGAAGAGAAGCCCGCCATTGACGAAATAAAGGATCGTCTTGGCGTCATCGGTCCGGATATCCCAGCCTTTGAGTGTGCGCAGATCGGTGATGCCGTTGACCCCGCCGGTATAGCCCTGCTGGCCGATGATCAGGATCGTCAGGATCGCGGCAATCGCCTGCGTGATGATCGAGAAATAGACCCCGCCCACACGACGCCGGAACATCGCCGTCCCGATGATGAAGGCAAAGATCACCGGCACGGCCACCACCGCCAGTACGGAAAAACTCAGGGAATGGAAGGGCTGCCACCACAGGGGAAGCTGGGTGATCTGGTTCCAGTCCATGAAATCGGGGATGCCGGGTGTCGTCTGGATCTTGGTGGCCTCGGGGGTCGATGCTTCGAGTTTGAGAAACATCGCCAGGGCATAGCCACCAAGTCCGAAGAAGATGCCCTGCCCGAGGCTGAGGATGCCCCCTGCCCCCCAACACAGCACGAGCCCCACCGCGACAAAGGCATAGGTCAGGTATTTGCCGAACAGATTGAGCCGGAACGGGTCGAGAAAGAGCGGGAAGACCACGAAGATCAGGAGGGCAAGGATCACGGCGCCCAACAATTCGGTCCGGTCTAGGAACGGGTGTTTGGCCAGCGCTGGCCCTTTGGACGTGTTTGAAACGGTCATTGCGGGCCTCATTTACGGAGTTTCAGCGAGAAGAGCCCCTGCGGGCGCAACATCAGGATGATGACAACGGTCAACAGCGTGAGCACCTTAGCCATCGAGCCGGACAGGAAAAATTCCATGATCGACTGGGCCTGCGAGATCGAGAAGGCAGAGACGATCGTGCCAATCAGGCTTCCCGCGCCGCCAAAGACCACCACGAGGAAAGTATCCACGATATATTGCTGGCCTGCGGTCGGCCCTGTCGACCCGATCATCGTGAAGGCGCAACCTGCCACCCCTGCCACACCGCAACCGATGCCGAAGGTCATGCGGTCGGTCATCGCGGTATTGATCCCCACGGCATTGGCCATTGTCCGGTTGGCCACGACGGCACGCACCTGCAACCCCCAGCGCGAGCGGAACACCAGCACATAGATCGCCGCCGAAATCGAGACCGCCAGCGCCATCACGATCATGCCGTTGATCGGCACCTCGATCATATCGGTCACATTCCACGACCCCATCATCCAGTCGGGCAGGCTGACGCCCACTTCACGTGCGCCAAAAATGGTGCGATAGGTCTGCTGCAAAAACAGCGACAGCCCCCATGTAGCCAGAAGCGTGTCGAGCGGGCGCTTGTAGAGCCTGCGGATCAGCGCCCATTCCACCAGCATGCCAAGGGCCCCTGTCACCACAAAGGCCAGCACCATCGCGACGAAGAAATAGATGCCGTAAAGCGCGGGCAGATAGGCCTCGAACAGATGCGAGACCATATAGGTGACATAGGCGCCCAAGATCATGAACTCGCCATGCGCCATATTGATCACGCCCATCTGACCGAAAATGATGGCAAGCCCGAGGGCCATCAGGACGAAAACGGAAAAGAGGATCAGGCCGGCCACGCCCTGCATGGCAAAGATCGCCATCAGATCGCTCCAGCTATAATCGGCGAACATATCGCGCCTCCTTGAATGTGAGGGAAGGGTCGGCTGGACCCGAACAGGAAAAGCGGCGGAGAGACCTCTCTCCGCCGAAGTCAGAGCGACTGTCGCCAAAACGACTTCAGTCACAGGGGAAAGCTGACGCGGAAGACCCGCTTACTGATAGCCCTCGGGGAAGGGGTTCGGCTCGACCAGATCCTTGGTGGCATAGACCTCCTCGAACTGGCCGTTACTCAGGGCCTTACCCACCCGCGTATGTGACCAGAGGTGGTGGTTCTCGTGGATCTTCACCTCGCCACAGGGCGCATCCATCGCGATCCCCGGACTGGCGGCACGGATCTTGTCGATATCGAAGCTGCCCGCTTTCTCGACAGCGGCCTTCCAGAGCCACGGCCCGAGATAGGCGTTCTGGGTCACATCGCCCACAACCATATCGGCGCCCCACATCTCTTTGAAAGCAGAGACGAACGTATGGTTGGCCTCGTTATCGAGCGACTCGAAATATTTCATACAGGCATAGGCGCCCTCGATATTCTCGCCGCCGATGCCACGGATCTCGTCTTCGGTGACCGAGATGGTCAGCAGAAGCGGCTTTTCCTTGCTCATGTCGATGCCCGCCGCCTTCAGCTGTTTGTAGAAGGCCACATTCGAGCCACCGACCACGATCGCATAGATCACATCGGGGCGTTTGAGCTTGATCTTGTTGATGACCGAGTTGAACTGGGTGTTGCCAAGTGGATAGTAATCCTCGCCTACGACCTTCCCACCCAGATGGTCCTCGATATGTTTGCGCGCGATCTTGTTAGAGGTGCGCGGCCAGATGTAATCGGAACCCAGCAGGTAGAAGCTTTTCGCGCCCTTCTCCTGATTGACCCAGTTGAGCCCAGCGATGATCTGCTGGGTCGCTTCCATGCCGGTATAGATGACATTCGGGCTTTCCTCGAGACCTTCATAGAAGGTCGGATAATAGAGCATGCCGTTATACTGCTCGAAGACCGGCAGCACGGCCTTACGCGAGGCGGAGGTCCAGCAGCCCATGACCGAGGCCACCTTGTCATCCACCAGCAATTTGCGCGCCTTCTCGGCGAATGTCGGCCAGTCGGAGGCACCGTCTTCCTGCACGAATTTGATCTTGCGGCCAAGCACCCCGCCCTGCGCGTTGATCTGTTCAATCGCGAGTTTCTCGGCCTGCACCGAGCCGGTTTCAGAGATTGCCATTGTGCCGGTGATCGAATGCAGGATGCCCACGGTGACATCGGTATCAGTGACCGCCAGCCCCGTTGTGTTCACGGCAGCGGTCGGGAAATCCTGTGCAAAAAGCGCCTTGGGGGTAAAGAGCGAGGCGCCGAAGGCTGCGGCGGCGGTTCCGGCAAGGAACTGGCGGCGGCTGGGGCCTGCGCTCTGGGTCAGGTCCGGCTTGCGAGACATAGTGAACTCCCTTGAAGTTGGTTGGGCTGGATTTTTCGTTGCAATGGCGCCCCTTAGGTTTGGATCACCCCAGTTTGGACGCCTCATCCCGACCCTGCGCCTGATTGACCGATATCGACATACGTAGATTGACGTATTCATCTGCGCCTTTTGTCCGGTCATGGTGTAGGAAGGCCGCAACCCCGTCACAGAACGGGGCGCCACAACAGGGAGATCAGGCGCGATGCCCATACCGCAGGAGGCAACCGGCGAACGCCGGCGCTATAACCGCTGGGTGGCGAATGAAACCATCGAGGATTTCGCGCTGCGCTTTACCGCGCGCCGCGCGCGGCGCTGGAGCATGGCTCGGGTCGTCAATACAGCACTCGGCTCGATCTCGTTTCTGGCGCTCGAGGCGATAGGGGCAACGCTGGCAGTCAGCTGGGGCTTCGAGACGACCGCGCTGGCCATTCTGGTGGGCGGGATCATTATGATGCTCACAGCCCTTCCCGTCTCCTATTATGCGGCACGCTACGGGGTCGATATCGACCTTCTGACGCGGGGCGCCGGGTTTGGCTATTTCGGCTCGACGCTCACCTCGCTGATCTATGCCTGTTTCACCTTCATCTTCTTCGCGCTCGAAGCCGCCATTCTGGCGATGGCGCTGGAACTGATCTTCGGACTGCCGCTGCGTTTAGGCTATCTGATCTCGGCGGTGGCGGTGATCCCACTCGTGGCATACGGGTTCTCGAAAATATCGTCGTTTCAGGCGATTACCCAACCATTCTGGATCATCCTCAATCTGCTTCCCTTCGGCCTATTGGCGTTCACAGGCTATGATTTCCACATATGGGAGGGGTTTTCCGGCACGCTTCAGACCGGCCCCGACGGCAGCCGCACCCCCGACCTCCTGGCCTTCGGGGCGGCCTCCGGCGTGGTGTTGTCGCTGATCGCGCAGATCGGTGAACAGGTCGACTTCCTGCGCTTCCTTCCCGAGCCCAAAAGCCCGAAAGACCGCCGCAGATGGTGGTGCGCGGTGGTCGCGGGCGGTCCGGGATGGGTGGTGCTGGGCGCGGCCAAGATGCTGGCAGGCGCATGGCTTGCCATCTATGTTCTGCGCGAGAATATCGCACTGGTGCATCTGGCCGATCCGACCGAGCTTTATCATGCAGCCTTTGCCGCGGTTCTCCCATGGCCCGCCCTCGCCCTGATGACGACAGGAATTTTCGTGGCGCTATCGCAGATGAAAATCAATGTGACCAATGCCTATGCAGGCTCTATAGCATGGTCGAATTTCTTCTCGCGGATCACCCATGCCCATCCGGGCCGTCTGGTCTGGCTGATCTTCAATGTCTCGATCGCGCTCTTGCTGATGGAGCTGGGCGTGTTCGGCGCCCTCGCGGCCACGCTGACATTCTATGCGCATGTGGCGGTGGCATGGATTGGCGCGCTTTTTGCCGATCTGACAATCAATAAACCCCTTGGCCTCTCGCCCAAAGGGATCGAATTCCGCCGCGCCTATCTGCATGACATCAACCCCGTGGGAACTGGCGCCATGCTGGGGGCCGCCTGCCTATCCCTTCTGGCCCATAACGGGATATTCGGGCCGGACCTGGCCGCTCTGTCGACATTTCTGGCCTTTTTCCTGGCCATTGCACTTGCGCCCGCGATCGCTCTGGCCACGCGCGGACGCTATTATCTGGCGCGTCCGCCAGAGGCCGATATTCCGCATCTCCGCCCCCATAAACATGGCGAAGAAGGCGCATTGGTCGAATGTGCGGTCTGCCAATACCGGTTTGACGCGCAAGATATGGCACATTGTCCTGCCTATCATGCACCGATCTGCTCGCTCTGCTGTTCGCTCAATGCCTCTTGTGGCGATGCCTGCAAGCCCGATGCCACGCTAAAGGCGTTCTGGGCACGGACATTACTCGATCATCTGCCGCAATCGGTGAGGGCAGTGCTGCATCAGCGGCTCACACGGTTTTTGCTGCTGACCGGTCTGATTTCCGGTGCCATTGGCGGGGTATTATGGGTCATCCGTGCCCGCTCGGGAGGCGAGCTGCTCGACCCTATTCTGGGGCTTATTCTCGCCGTGGCGATTATTCTGACAGGGATCGTCGTCTGGCTATTTATCCTCAGCGCCGAGGCCCGCAAGGCCGCCATCGCCGAGAGCGAAACCCAGACCGAGAAGCTACGCCGCGAGATCCGTGCCCATGAGCGCACCGATCAGGCGCTCCAGCAGGCCAAGGAAAAGGCCGAGGCCGCCAATCTGGCAAAGACCCGCTATATGGGCGGGATGAGCCATGAATTACGCACACCCCTCAATGCGATCTATGGCTACGCCCAGATCCTCGAGGCCGACCCCCGCCTGCCCGCGGGCCGCCTGGACGCCGTGCGCGCCATCCGTCGCTCGAGCGAACATCTGGCAGGGCTGATCGAGGGGCTTCTGGATATTTCCAAGATCGAGGCCGGACGGCTTGAACTTAACCGCACCCGTGTGCATTTCCCCGAGCTTTTGCACCAGATCACCGAGATCTTCGATGAAACCGCCCGCGAGGAGGGGATCGCTTTCGAGGTGGTCTACGAGACTCCGCTGCCCAACTGGATCGTGGTCGATGAAAAGCGCCTGCGTCAGGTGCTGATAAACCTCTTGTCGAACGCCTTCCGCTATACCGAAGCCGGCACAGTGACGCTGCGGCTGCACTGGCGCAACCACGTGGCCCGCATCGATGTCATCGACACCGGCGCAGGGATCGCGCCCGAAGACCTGACCCGCATCTGGGCCCCCTTCGAGCGCGGGCGCGGCGTGCGTCGGTCGGGCTCGGGTCTGGGACTGACAATCACCCAGCTCCTGACCGACCTGATGGGTGGCGAGATCTCGGTGAAAAGCACGCTGGGCCAAGGCAGCACCTTCCAGCTGCGCCTCTATCTGCCCACAGCCTCGCGCACCGCAGGCCATATCCGCACAGCCCCCGCCCCGCAGACCACGCTCCATCCTCCACGGCGGGCGGACCCCGATATGCTCAATACCGCCTCCTATAGGGGGCGCAGGCGGCGGATCATGGTGGTTGATGACGAGGCCGATCACCTCGATCTGATGCAGACCTATCTGGGCGCGCAGCATTTCGACATCCTGCCCGCGCGCTCGGCCGAAGAGGCGCAGAGCGCCCTGTCCGATGGCCAGATCCCGCCCGATCTTTTCCTCTTGGATATCGACCTGCCCGGCCAGAGCGGCTGGGACCTGTTGCGTTGGCTGCGGAGCAATGGTCACCATAGCACCCCTGCAATCATGCTCTCGGGTCATGCACTGGAAGCACGCTCGGATTCCTCCGAACGGCTTTTGCATGACGCTTTCATTGCCAAGCCCTGCATTCTGGCTGATCTACGCGACCGGATCGACGATCTTCTCAAGCTGCGCCGAAGCGCAACCGAAGCCGATCCGCAGGCCCCCGCGGACATGCTTGCACTTGCGCCCGAGATGATCATACGCCTGCGCGATCTCGCCCTGATGGGGCGCCTCAAACCGCTGCGCGACCTCATGGGGACGCTCGCCCTCCCCCCAGCCCTCAACCGCGCCCTGCGTTCTGCGCTGGCCGATGCCGATTTCGAAAGGTTTACAGATGAGCTTGATGCCGCCTTCCCGCGCCGTAACGAAACATCCCGAGACCGCCATGCGTGATCCGTCGGAAGAGGCACCGGTGGTGATGGTGGTCGATGATGACCCCGCCTCGCTGATGATGGTCTCCGAGGCGCTGGAGGCGGCGGGCATCGTGGCCGTGGTGGCGCGTGACGGAGCGGCGGCGCTACGGCTGATCGACCGCGTGCGCCCAGACGGTATCTTGCTCGATGCCTTGATGCCCGGTCTGGACGGGTTCGAAACCTGTAAGGCCCTGAAGGCCGCCCCGAACCGGATCGAGGCGCCGGTGATCTTCATGACAGGGCTCACCGAGCCCGAACATATCCTGAAAGGACTGAAGGCGGGCGGGGTCGATTACATCACCAAACCGCTCAATCTCGACGAGGTTCTGGCACGGCTCTCCATTCATCTGACCAATGCCAAGATGCTCAGGGGGGCGCGCTCGGCCCTCGATATGACAGGGCGCGCAGTGGCAGCCTTCCATCGCAATGGACAGCTGTCATGGTCCTCGCCCAAGGCCACCGAGCTTCTGGCCGAGAATTTCGACGCGCTGTTCGACACAGATGGCACCGCCACCGGCGAGCTGCGGCGCTGGCTCGACGAACTGGAAGATACGCCGCTGTCGCAATCGCGCCGATTAACGGTAGACCAGTTGGAGCTGGCCTATCTGGGCGCAGGCCCGGCGCAAGAAATCCAGCTGACGCTGTTTGACCGGTCCGGCCCCTCGCGCGAAGATCTGCTGTCCAGCCGCTTTGGCCTGACCACCCGCGAGGGCGAGGTTCTGTTCTGGCTGAGCCTTGGCAAAACCAACACCGAAATCGGCAATATCCTGGGGCTCAGCAGCCGCACAGTAAACAAGCATCTTGAACAGGTCTTTCAGAAAATGGGGGTCGAGAACCGGACCTCGGCCGCCGTGCTGGCGGACCGCGCGATGAACGGAAACTGAGGTGCCTACGTTATTTGACGTAGCCTGTTAAGCGGTTCGGCCCATAGGAGAACAGGTCCACACCCGACAGACTGGGACCATGCCGAAAGGGCAATCAGTCAAACAGAGGAGTGAGAACATGGGCAGCACGGGTAGCGTCAGCGCATGGGAAGAGGCGCTTTTGGTCGCCATGATCCAATATCCGGTGCCGGTCATCAAAGGGCCGGAGGATATCCAGACACAGGTCGACCAGATCTGCGGGGCCGTCGCCTCGACCAAGGCGGGCTATCCCGACCTCGACCTGATCGTCTTCCCCGAATATTCGACCCAAGGTCTGAACACGGCCATCTGGACCTATGACGAGATGCTGCTCACACTCGACAGTCCCGAGATCGGGCGGTTCAAGCAGACCTGTATCGACAATGATGTCTGGGCCGTATTCTCGCTGATGGAGAAAAACGAGGACCCCTCGAAGCCCCCCTATAACTCGGCCATCATCGTCAATAATGAAGGCGAGATCGCGCTGCATTACCGCAAGCTGCAGCCTTGGGTGCCGATCGAGCCGTGGTCGCCGGGTAATAAGGGCATGCCGGTCTGCGACGGTCCGAAAGGCTCCAAGCTGGCCGTTTGTATCTGCCATGATGGCATGTTCCCTGAACTGGCGCGTGAGGCCGCCTATAAGGGTGCGAACTGCTATATCCGCATCTCGGGCTATTCCACGCAGGTCAATGACCAGTGGATCTGGACCAACCGCACCAATGCCTGGCAGAACCTCATGTATACGATGTCGGTCAACCTCGCGGGCTATGATGGCGTCTTCTACTATTTCGGCGAAGGCACGGTGTGCAACTATGATGGCAATGTTATCCAGCAAGGTCACCGCAACCCGTGGGAAATCGTCACCGCCGAGCTGTTCCCGCGTCTTGTCGACAAGGCCCGCGAGAACTGGGCACTGGAAAACAATATCTTCAACCTCGGCTGCCGTGCCTATGTCGGCAAACCGGGCGGCGAGAAAGAGAACTATCTCACTTGGGTCGAAGACCTTGCCAAGGGCGAATACAAGCTTCCGTGGGATGACAAGGTGAAGGTGCGCAACGGGTGGAAATACTATCCCGATGGCGTGAAACTCGGCCCGATCCCGAAATCAGCTAAAGCCGAAGCCGCGGAATAACCCCTGCACAATATCGAGAAACGGGGCCGGCGATCCGGCCCCGTTTTGTTCAGACGACCGCTTCGGCCACGGGTTGCGGATCGCGTAGCGGATGGCGATGATGGTGGTCGTGCCCTGCCCCATCGAACGGGGCAGCATGATGGCGCGCGAACACCACCGGCTCGCCATGCCGGGTGGCCAGATAGGACCTGCGCCAGTGCTCCGATGCCTTGGAAATCACACCATGTGAAACGCCATGCGCCCCGAGCAACTCTTCCAGAGCGGCCGCCCATTGCCGGAAATAGGCGCCCTCGACGCTTTCTTGCGGGGCTTCCGGCCAGTGACATCCAACAGTCCTGGCGGCCATGGTCGCAAAGCTGCGCTCCGAACTCTATCCCTATGTTGGTGGCCGGCTCGCGCCCTTCGACGCGTGGCTTCTTTTGCGCGGGCTTCGACGCGGCTTACACCCATGGGGCCGTCGATCTGGCGCAAGGTGGACAAGTGCAAATCGGTGCGGGCCTGAACCTGACACTAGGCTCAGCTCTCAAATTGGGGATACGCCCCGAACATGTCATGCTCGATCCGAGCGGACTACCCGCCCGGGTGGATCTCGTCGAACCGACGGGCGACGGGATCATCCTGCATCTATCGCTGGGCAGCGAGCGGTTCAAAGCGCTAACACAGGACCGCACCTATCTGGCACCGGGCGAGCAACTAGGTGTCAGGTTCGCGGCGGAGCATCTGGGCCCTGCGGACGGAACCCCATCGCAGGGGCCGCTATACTGGGCAGGGCGCGGCCCAGAAGCGGGCTTCGGCGGATTTCGTCATGGCCAGTCAGGGAAAGTATCTTGCGCATCACGAGCGGCTCCTCATCTGTGATTTATGAGGCATCAAAGGCGCGGATCGTCCCTGTGTGACCGCTTGGGCGAAAAATACACGCCGCTGCTGGTTGCCCTCGCAAGACCACGACGCGACAGGCTCTCCCGGAGATACGCTGGGTGCTCATTCCCAGACCGGCAACCAAGGCCAAGAATTCTCGATCCACGGGAAGAGCAGGAACAGTGTATCGATCATGATGATGTAGCCGAAGAATTTCGACATATCCTCGTATTCCGACGAGGTCGTCTCGCTGCGCTCGGTCCGGACAAGCTCCTTCCACAACCCGTGGTTTTCATAGGTCCGCCGGATCCGGACCCGCGTGTAGCGCTCATGCGCGTCGGGACTCTCGCTGTGCAAGCACTTCGGATATGGATGCTTGAGAGGGAGCACAGCATCCACGCTTGGGCTGCGCTGTAAGATGCAGGTCGGCCCATACCTTCTCTTCCTTTTACGTGTCGCAACTGCATAGTTGCGGCGCGTAACATAGCGCGCCAACCGCCCGGCATCGCGATGCTCGGTCAGGTACGGGCGGGGCATGTCACCACCTTCCGGAATTCGGCATGGATCTCGCGCAGCGCCGCCTCGATACGGGCCGCGCTTTCCGGGTCCGCCCGCGCCTGATCGCGCAGGGCGGTCAGCGCATCGGTGGCGCGGATCAACGCCACGAAAGCCGCTTCCTGCTGGGCCAGCGCCGGACGCGTCAGCGCATGGCGGATAAACTCCGTGCGTTTCTCAAAACCGAGCCGTGCCATCGTCTCTGCCGCGATCACGCTGTCTTCCGCCGACAGATTGGCATCCCATTTCTCGCGGCTCCGGAAGGTAAGTTTCTTGGGTGCCACAGGCTTTCTCCTTGTCTTCGTCATCAAGGAACAGTCTACCCCAAGCCCCCGAAATCACGCAGAGCGCAGCGCCTCCCCGATGCCGGAACATGTGGAAAACCAAGCCTTTCTCTATTACCGAGCTTTTATTCCAACCCCTTTCCGAGCTTGACACGCCGCGTTTTGCTGCAGCTTCTAGGTTCTCTCCCACGCGAGACCCGTCCGAGCGTGAATTATATAGAAACCCTAGAACAGACGGGGCAGCCGTTCGATCGCGGCAGAAAGCGGCCCAAGCGGTTTTTCCGCCCGCCGATAGGTCGCATGGTTGGTGTCGTTCAGCTGATGCCCAAGAAGGTCCTTCCGGTCGATCTCCGGCACGACCTGCGTGCTGCCATCGGCCTGACGCAGATTGATCAGATGGTCATTCACATAATGCCGGAACCCATGCGCCGACAATCCGCGCGGGTTGCCATCGAGACTATGCTCGAAGCTCATCCGCAACATATGATCGAGCACATCGCCGAATTTCTTGTCATAGGCCGTCCTCACCTCGCCGCGCTTGTGGGCCAGATGTCGCATCGCCTCCGGCACCGCTTCGGGAAACAGCGCCACATCTCCGCGCTTACGGGCTTTCGCGACAAACTCCGGAAAGCCCAGTTCCACGAGATGCGAGTGCAGAGGCACCCGCCGCTTGCTCGCGCGGTTCTTGAGCCCGCGCAGATGGTTGGGCCGGAGCGAGACAAAATGAATGCCTTCTTCCACGCCCAGATCATCAACCAACAACCCCGCAATCTCGCTGCGTCGCGCGCCCGTGTAGACCAGAAGAAGATTGATCCAGTAATGATGATCCTTGACCACAATCTGCCCGGGCGAATGCCGCCGCCCACGCGATTTGCAGCCCTGCCAGAGCGAATGCCGGAACAGGGTCTGCACATCCGCCAATGTCGGAACCTCGCGTTTTTCGTCATCACTGCGCGTATCTTCCGGAATGAGGCCGCGCAGGTTCGGGTCCAGCTGCGTCACATTCCCCTCCGCGCGGCCATGATGCACGAGGGCTGCGACCGTGTTCATATGGCGCTCGATCGTGCTGGGCGACAGACCGCAAGCTTGCCCAAGATGCTCCGCCCGCTGCAAAAGCTCGACGCTGGTCAGGTCCTGCTCCTCCGGTTTGCGCCAGTAGATCTTCGGCATCCTGCCCGCGAGTGTCTTCGAATAGTGATCCAGATGATGCTGGCGGATCTCGCTCATCCGCTGCACGCCGGTCAGGAACATGAAAACCGTCACCGATTTCAGCTTCTGGTCCCGCGTATCCTGATTTGCATTCGACCGCCTGACCATGCGCACCGCTGTCCCCGCGATATCATCCCCACGCGCGGCCTCGATGACCGACGACCCCGCATGCCCGTCAAACTCCGCATCTTCCGGCTGGACGCGGGCCGCCTCCATCTGCGCCGAGAGGCTGCGCCCCGTCATCCGCCCTTCGATCAGTTCGACGCCTTCGGTCACTACGGGTGCCGCGGGGGGCTTGTTGGGCATAGACGCAGGCGCGATCCGCGGAGCCACCTCTCCCACCGCCTCCTGCATCAAGCCGCGCAAAAGCGAGATCGCCTCATTGCGCGCGGCCTCCGCCCGATGAAGCGGCAGCTCTTCAACAGCCTCGCTCGCCGCGGCCCGCGCCCCCACCGCCGCCCACCGGAGTTGTAACATATCCGCCGCCGGCAGGTCCTCGGGCGCCTGCGCACGCAACCGCGCCTGCTGATTGAAGGCGGGCGAGAGAAACTCCCGATAAAGATCCGACTGGATCTCGACCGCCAGCCCGCGATCCTCCTCCGCCAAGCCTGCAAGCCGCTCGGGCGCCATCTCCTGACGCAATCCGTCCTCGACCATTCCGCGCAGCACAAGACTCTCGATCCGGTTGCGCCGCGCTTTCTCGGTGGTCATGGAGCCATCCATCCGCTCGATCATCCGGCTCTGCCGCAACTCGCTCACACAACGGCGCAGCTCGGCCTTAAAAAAGGCCGCCACCTCCGTTTCGGGCAAAGTCATATGCAGGTTTTGGTCGAGCATCCGGTCCATATACGCCGTTAATCTGACGCATAATTTAGAAGCTAATGCCCGATCTGTCGTCCCCAGCGAGACCATCACCGGTGCGGAATATGTGGAAAACCCCGGCACGCGGCGCCGGAAATAGAATCGCGCCTGACGCGCGCATAGGTAGGAAATGCCCTGCATGACGATCCCTCCACGGATCTGTCACCACTTCCGACCAAAGCACCGCATTCTCCGCGCTTGTGTAAGCGCAGGTGTAAAAGACTGTGTAACCTTTAGACCTTCACGCCGCAACGCGAAACATCAAGGCTTTGATATATCATCATTTTTGGAAGGAGTTGGCTGGGGCGGTAGGATTCGAACCTACGGTGCGCGGTACCAAAAACCGGTGCCTTACCACTTGGCTACGCCCCAACTCTCTGTCAGTGAGGGGGCTTTTAGCCAAGCCGCTCGGAGGGTGCAAGAGGAAAAATCAGAAAAGATTTGTCGCCGCCCAAACTTTCGTGCAGGGAAGATCGCATGATGAGATTTGACGCAATAATCATTGGCGCTGGCGCCGCAGGCCTGATGGCCGCAATCGAAACCGGACGTAGCGGAAGGTCGGTCTGCCTGATCGATCATACCGCAAGACCGGGGGAAAAAATCCGAATCTCCGGCGGTGGCCGGTGCAATTTCACGAATCGCGAGCTCGACCATCTGACCGCGCGCGACCGTTTCCTGTCACAAAACCCGCGCTTTGCCCTCTCGGCACTCTCGCGCTACAGCCCGCAGGACTTCATCACTCGCCTCGACCGCGCGGGCATCGCTTGGCACGAGAAACACAAAGGCCAGCTCTTCTGTGACGGCAAGGCCTCGCAGATCGTCGACATGCTCACCCGCGACCTGCGCGAGGCCGGTGGCACGCTCAGCCTCGACACCACCGTCGAGACCATCACCCGCGAGGGCACCGACTTCCACGTCACCACCTCGCAAGGCCTCATGACAGCCCCCAAGCTCGTCATCGCCACGGGCGGCAAATCCATCCCCAAAATGGGCGCCACCGGCATCGGCTACAAGATCGCCGTGCAATTCGGCCTCTCGCTCACCGAAACCCGCCCTGCCCTCGTACCGCTCACCTTCGCGGAACAGGAGCTGGTGAAAACCAAACCGCTGGCCGGCACCGCGATCCCCGTCACCATCCAGCACAATAAGACCCGCTTCGACGAGGATCTGCTCTTCACCCATCGCGGCCTCTCGGGCCCCGCCATCCTGCAGATCTCGAGCTACTGGCGCGACGGAGACCCGCTCACCCTCGACCTCCTGCCGGGCCAGAACATCGCCCGACTGCTCGCGGATCAACGTCAGGAGAAAGGGCGCATGGCGCTGCATAACGCGCTGGCCCGATGGCTCCCCGAGAAGATCGCGGCGCTGGCGGTGGCCGAGTCGGGCATGCAAGGCCGTCTGGCCGACCAAAATAACGCCAAACTCGAACACCTCGCCACCTATGTCCATCAATGGCAGATCAAACCGGTGGGCTCCGAGGGCTACCGCACGGCGGAAGTCACGCTTGGCGGGGTCTCCACCAAAGACCTCGACGCCAAAACCATGGAAGCCAAATCCCAACCCGGCCTCTTCTTTGTCGGGGAAGTGGTCGATGTCACCGGCTGGCTGGGCGGTTACAACTTCCAGTGGGCCTGGGCCTCGGGCTTTGCCGCGGGCAAGGCCTAGACCGGCTTCCACGCGAACGGGGGACGGGCCGCAGGCTGCGGTCTCCCGTCCGCCAGACCGCAGCCTGCCGGCCCCGCCCGACCATCAGGCCTGCTTGTAATCATACATGTAGATCTTGCGGATCGGCTCCAGAACCTCCCAGCGGCCACGCCACCCCAAGGGCATCATCAGCGCATCGCCCGGACCATATTCGGTATGGCGACCATCGGGCTGGACCACCCTCAGGCGGCCCTGCAGAAAATGGCAGAATTCCGACCCGCCCTCCATCTCCAGCTCGAACTGGCCCGCAGTGCACGCCCAAAGGCCCAGCTCCACCCGTCCGTCCGCACTGCTCCAAAGCGTTTTGGCGGCCTCGCTCATCCCCTCGGTCAGCGCCCCTTCCAGCGGGCTGAACGCGCCCAGATCCGTGGTCAGCGCATCGGGAAAGCTTTGAAAATCGATCATCATAAGTGTCCTGAAACCGGAAAAGATACCGCAGTGTCGATGAGGCCGCCGGACGACGCAAGCGCGATTCCACTCCGCCCGCGCGGCACGCAACCTGCGAAGGCAGACCGCGACGCGCCCCCGAAATACGCCACAGACCAGACGCACGAAATTTTGCCCATAAAGTAACCGCAAAAGAGCAACAAATAGGCTATTTAAAAACACCCGATTCCGGATTACATGCCAGCCCGAAGTGCCCGCCACCCTATCGGAGCCCGTTATGACACCGCTCGCCTCTTCCGCCCTGTTCTGGCTGGATATTGCCGGTATTGCCGTTTTTGCCGCCTCGGGCGCACTTGCTGCGGCAAAAGCCAAGCAAACGCTTGTAACCTTTGCCTTTTTCGCGTCCATCACGGGAATCGGCGGCGGCACATTGCGCGATCTTCTGATCAACGCACCGGTCTTCTGGGTGCATAATTCATGGGTGCTGACCACCTGTCTGGTGGTCAGTTTCGCGGTCTGGAAGACGCCCAAACGGTTCTGGAACGAACGCGCGATCGACTGGTTCGATGCGGTCGGGCTGGCGGCCTATTCGGTCTATGGCGCGGCAAAGGCGCTTGCCTTCGGGGTCTCTCCGCTGACAGCGGCGGTTATGGGGGTGATCACCGCCTGTGCGGGCGGCATTTTCCGCGATGTGCTGGCGGCCCAGCCCTCCATCATCATCCGCCCCGAAATCTATGTCACCGCCGCCGCCGCCGCCTCGGCGGGGTTTGTGGTGCTGACATTGGCCGGTTGCCCCTTCGCCATCGCGGGGCCGCTGGCCGCCGTCTTCGGCTTTATCCTGCGCGCACTGGCCATTGCCCGTGGATTGTCGCTGCCCTCCTATCGCGGCTAAGCGCCCCCCTCGGGGGGCTCAGGCCCGCACCCGCCGGTTATAGCGCACCGAAGACAGCAGCGCCAAACCGATAAACCCTGCCCCCAGCAGCCCCGTCACCAGCTCGGGGATCGGCATCAGGGTCTGCACGAACATGATCACCGACAGCACGAGAATCGACCAGAACGCCCCGTGTTCAAGATAGCGGAACTCGGTCAGAGTGCCCTGCTCTACCAGCATCAGGGTCATCGCGCGCACATACATCGCCCCGATCCCCAGCCCGATCGCGATCAGGAACAGGTTCTGGGTCAGCGCGAAGGCCCCGATCACCCCGTCAAAACTGAAGCTGGCATCCAGCACCTCGAGATAGAGAAACGCCCCCAAACCGCCCTTGGCCACCATGCCCGCCGCCTCGCGCCGGTCCAGATAGGCCCCCAGCAGCTCGACACAGAGGAAGGTCGCAAGGCCAAACACCGCCGCAAACAGGAACTCATCCTGCGAGGCTTCGGGCAACGCGGTGGAAAAGCCCATCATCACCAGCAGGACCAGCACGATTTCCGTGCCCTTCACCGCCCCGAACCGGCGCAACCCGCGCTCGATTCCGGTGATCCAGTCAACATCCTTCTCGGCATCGACAAAATAGCTCAGCGCCACCATCATCAGGAACGCGCCGCCAAAAGCGGCAATCTGCAGATGCGCCCCGTGGATGATCGCCGCATAGCGCGCAGGCTCCGTGGCGGCCAGATGCACCGCCTCAAGCGGGCCGATCCCCGCCGCCACCACGACGATCAGCAGCGGAAACACCACCCGCATCCCGAAGACCGCAATCACGATCCCCCAAGTCAGAAACCGCCTGCGCCATTTTTCGGACATCTGTTCCAGCTTGTTGGCATTGACGATCGCATTGTCGAAAGACAGCGAAATCTCCAGCACGGCCAGAATCGCCCCGATCAGCAGGAACCCGAACGCCCCCGACAGCGTAGCGCTATAATGCAGCCCCAAGCCGAAGGCCCCTGCCAGCGCCAGCACCGTTATCGCGAAGGGCCAGTAAAAATATTTCAGCACATCAAGTCTCCACATATCGGCCCAGATCGACCGGACTGACCAGTTCTGCGCCAGAGAAATGCGCATTCAGATTATCGACCACAAGCCCCGCCATCGCATCGCGTGTTTCTTCGGTGCCCGAGGCATGGTGCGGATAGAGCGTCACATTGGGCAACGCTACCAGATCGGGGTTAGGATCTGGTTCATTCTCGTAGACATCAAGCCCCGCATGGCCCAACCGCCCGTCGCGCAATGCCGCAACCAGCGCCGCCTCATCCACCACCGACCCGCGCGCCACATTGATCAGCAGCCCCTCCGGCCCCAGCGCCTCGATCACCGCATCGTCGACCAGATGCCGCGTGCCCGCACCACCGGCGACAATCACCACCAGCACATCGGCCTGTGCGGCCAGATCGGTCAGCACGGGCACATAGGTATAGGGCACCGCCTTCTTGCGCCGGTTCCAGTAGCGCAGGTCCATCTTCATCGCCTGCGCCCGCTCCGCAATCGCCAGACCGATCGTGCCAAGCCCGACAAGCCCCAGCACCTTGCCTTTCAGGCTGCGCCCCAGCGGCATCGGACCCTGACGCGCCCAGATCCCCTCGCGCACCCAAGCCTCGCCCGCCACCAGACCACGCGTGGCCCCGAGCATCAGCATGATCGCGCAATCGGCCACATCATCGCAAAGCGCAGGGCTGGAATTGGTCAGCGCAATCCCGCGCCGTGCCAAGCCCTCCAGATCGAACCCGTCAAACCCCGCCGAAGAACAGGCCACAATCCGCAGATCCGGCAGCGCCGCCAGAATATCGGGCGTCACCTTGCAATGCCCGTCGGTCACCAAGGCCGCACAGCCCGCGCCCTCGCGCGCCAGAAACGCCGCGCGATCCGTGGCCAGATCGGCACGCAGCACCCGATATCCCGCCTCAAGCCGTGCCATTGCCTGCGGACGCAAAGGCCGCAGTACCATCACCCTTGTATCGTTCATGCGTGTCTTCCCCTTCCATTGCTGCGGCCCGAGGCCTGCGCCGCCCGGCCCAAGGCGGCTTGCACATCATGATAGGGCGCAAAGCCCCTGCCGGCACCCCTCCTTGGGGACCCCCCACCGCAACAATGCCCCAAAACGGCGACCAAAGCCCCAGAGGTTAAAGATAACACATTGAATATACTTAGCAATCCAAGAGACCTAGCCCTTCAGGCGGGCCTCTAGCCCGTCCTGCAACCGCGAGACCCCCTTGGCCAAGGGGAGCAGATCGGCCTGTAGCGCATGATAGATATCGGGCTTGCCCTTGAACTGCCCCTCCACGGGCCGATCATCCGCCCCAAGTTCCGGATACCAACCGCCACGCGCCTGATCCACCAGATGCGCCGCCGCAAAGGCCCATAGCCTGCGATACCACTCCTCGCCCGCAAAGGTACCCGTTTTCAGGAGCGCCGATATCGCCCCGATCCCTTCACATACCGGCCACCAATAGCGGGCGTTACGGTCCACCTGACCGTCGAAATCCAGCGTATAGACAAAACCGCCCCTGCGCCCCCATGCCAGCCGGAGCGCCTCTTCCACCAGACACCGCGCCGCCTCGGGCAAATCCTCATCGACCCGCCCGCGCAGATCCCAATATTGCAAGACCAGCCGCGCCCATTCCACCGAATGCCCGGGCGTCGTGCCTGCAGGCCGGAACACCGGATCGCCCTCATAGCCGCGATCCACCTCCCAACGCTCGGAATAATGCTCTGGAATCCGCCAGTTATACCGGGGAGCAATGCGGCGGATAAACACATCGATCAGCCGCCCCGCCCGCACCAGAAACAGCGCCTCGCCCGTGGCCTCATAGGCCGCCAGATGCGCCTCGGTGGCATGCATATTGGCATTCATACCGCGATATTTGTCCAGATGCGCCCAGTCTTCCGACCAGTCCTCGACAAACAGCCCCGCGCCCTCATCCCAGAAACGCTGCTCCAGAACCTCGGCCACATCGGCCAGAAGCCGGTCCGCCTCGGGATGCCCTGCCCGCTTGGCCGAGGCCGCCGCCAGCAGCACGAACATATGGCCATAGGCCTTCTTCGTGCCATCCGCCACGCCCGAGCGCACCGCATGGAAAAACCCGCCGCGCTTGGCGTCACGGTGCGCGCGCCACACAAACCCCATACCGGCATCCACCATATCGGCGCCTTCGGCAAAGCCCAGCGACAGGCCCAGACTATAGGAATGGATCAGCCGCGTGGTGGTGTGCAGCTCTTGCGGGCCGGGGATCGGCTGCCCCGCATGGTCCAGCACCGCAAACCGCCCGCGCCCCTTCAACGAGGCCAGAAAAAACCGCAGCTGCCGCTCGGCATCCTCGCGTAACCACGCGTGATGATGCGGGTTTTCAAGCCACGTATCGTCAACCTCCAGCATCTCGCGCGGGGCAACAGGGTCCATCTCACACCTCGAATGCATCGGGCGACAATTCCCGCCAGAAGGCCGCAATAGCCGCCGCATTCAGCGCCGACATCCAGCCGTGACGCTCGAAATCATCGCGCTCGCTGCCTTCAAGACGCGACAAAAACAGCCGCTTATCGGCATCGCGCTGGGTGGGCGTGCGGCTTGCGGCCAGATCGCGGATCACCGTCAACTGCTTCACCCGCTCGGCCAGCGCCGGATCGGGGGCGGGGTTTCGCGGCGAAACCTTATCCGAGCGTTCGGGCCGGTAATCATCCTTCAACGCGGCACTCAGATAGCCGATGGCATTCTTCACAGCCCCCTGCCCCGCCACGTAATCCACCTTCTGGCGCACATAGTCCTCGCCATGTTCGGTGATCCATTGCCGCGCCAGCCGGTCCGACACGCCCAAAGCCAACAGACGCGCATAAACCGGACTTTTGCGCAGCCCCTCCCCGTCATCCAGATCAAGGATCGCCAGCTGCGGGTTCTCCCCGATGCGGAAACGGATCTCGGTCACCGACCGGCCCATCTTCTTGAATTCCGGCGTCACCATGATATTGGAGGACTTGTTCACCTCGGCTACGGCAGGCTTGATGATCTTGGCGTTCAGATGTTTGAACACCTCGTAATAATCGCTATCGGCCACGCCCATCAGCCGCCGGAACAGATCAAGGCTCCACCAACCGGTCGATCCCGTGCGCACGAAACGATAGCAATTCTCGTAAAGCGCCAAGGCATGGCCAGAGGTGAACCGGCGCTGGATATTCAGGTTGATCAGCGCGAAGACCTTGGGATCATTCAGTTTTTCGGCCAAGGCAGGCGAATAGGCATATTCGCAGACACCGCCTTTGAGCTTGGCATAGGACAGAAGCGAGCTGATGCCCCATTCCTGCTTGCCCTCGCTATCGAGCATATCCCACTCGGCCACCGTCTCGGCCAGCCCACGCAACGACTGCTTCAGCGTGTCCATGTCGTTGGAATTATAGCCGATCATCAGGCACAGGGTACGCGCGTCAATGCGGTGCACCTGCTGGCTGATCAGCGTGTCATAGGCGTTGAGCAGCAATACATTGGACAGTTTGCGCTGCAAGAGCGTCAGCTTGCCCGACACGTGGATCGCCGCCACATGTTTCTTGACTGCGCCGCGGCGCAAGGACCCACTCAAATGGTCCTTAGGGATATCATCCAGCTCGTTCATCCTGCCCGGCCTTTTTTATGCCTTGTGAAAGCGGGCAGAGATTCGCCCGCAAGCTTTGCGATCTAGCCGATTATTTGCCGAAAAGGTACCCCATGACAACAGATTTCCTGGCACCTCTTTCGTCTCCCGTAAACGGGCACCCAAGGCGAAACCCGACGGTTTGAGGTACCCGCTTACAGGAGAAATCCGGCCCGAAGGCCCGCTCCCGTGAATCGGTACCTTTCAAAATCGGGCAGTTATCCACAGCCAGAGTCCCGATTTGCAACCGGAATCTGCCAAAACCGCGCACATCCCCGAGAATCGGACCCTTTCCCACCGGAATCGGGTACCCTGCCCCCCGTATCCGGTATCCGTTCCTCCCGTAGATAGGTGCCAGACATCATCTAACAGTATGTTTTTATTTCAGAATAGCCGCCGTAAAGATTCTAAATATTACAATAAAGATTCAAAACACCCGTTCGTATGTTCTCTAAATTCTCGATTTCAGGAATATTCCGGCCAAGATGATTCCCATTGCGCGCTGCATGTGCGATAGTTGCCGTGATATCGCGAGAAACAGCGAACATGCTGAGGTTTCATGGCAAGCAAATCTGGAAATGGCAGCCGTACCGATCTGCCCCCGTATTTCAATATAGACCCCGAAGAAGCCGCCGAGAAGCTCTCGGCGAGCATCGACACCGCCCGTTTCGCCCGTGCCGCGGCCTTCGCCTCGCGCGGGCGCGATGATCTGGCGCGGCGCGGCTATGCCCCCGATGGCAAAAAGCGCCTGCGGAAGTTTTCGATCTGGGAAATCTGTAAATATCTTATTCCTGTCGCGCCCGCCCATCTGCGCCGCGTGCTGAAGGCCAATCCCGAACTGCCGCAGGGTGACGGGGACAGCGGTTCCAAATGGTTCACGCTGGAAGATATCCTGATCCTGCGCGAGCATTTCGCGGAAGAAGGCGCGCAGAACCGGCAGTATAAACCGTGGCGACCGGAAGGTTTGCCGGCGAAGGTCGTGGCGGTTGCCAATTTCAAGGGCGGCGTCGGCAAAACCACGACTGCCGCGCATCTGGCGATGTCCGCCGCGCTGGACGGCTATAAGGTGCTGGTCATCGACCTTGATAGCCAGGGCTCGATGACTTCGGTGATGGGCGGTCAGGTGGCCGATGAATGGCAGACCGCCTTCCCGCTGCTGGCCCGAGACTATGCCACTGCACTACAAGCCGAAAATCGTATCCGTGAAGCCGGTGGCCAACCGACCTACGCCTTGGACGAAACCCTGAAAGAGGCGCTGGAGGTTTCGCCGCGAAACCTTATCCAGAAGACGCATTGGCCCAATATCGATCTGATCGGGGCGCAGCTCAATCTGTATTGGGCCGAATTTCAGGTGCCCGTCTGGCGGATGCAGCTGCGGAGCTGGCCGCTGTGGGATGCCCTGTCAAATGCCCTGAGCGACGGCGGCATTCTGGATGACTACGATCTGGTCTTTCTCGATACGCCTCCCGCACTTGGGTACCTTACGATCAATGCGCTTGCGGCGGCGGATATTCTGCTGGTGCCGCTTGGGGCGTCTTTCCTTGAATTCGACTCGACGGGCCGGTTTTTCGATATGATCTATTCGACCTTTGCCTCTATCGAGGATGGTGAAAACCGTCAGCGGCGGGCGGATGGTTTGCCGGAGATCGGCTTCGAATGGGATGCTGTGCGGGCGATTGTGACCCGTTTCGATGCGGCGCAGCAGACCGATCTGGCCAATGTGGTGCAGGCCTATTTCGGGGATTTCATGACGACTTACCGTCAGGAAGTGACGGCTATGGTCGGGCAGGCGGGCGAGCAGGTTTCGGGGATCTACGAGATCGATTACCGCGACTTCAACCGCGATACCTATATTCGCGGACGGGAAACATTCGACCGCACCTGGGCCGAGGTGAAGGAGGTGATCCTTGGCACCTGGTGGCGTGATATGAAGCTGAATGAGGCCGAACTGGCGGGCCAGAGTGAGGAGGGCTGAGCATGGCTAAACGGAGAAAACTGATCGCGCCGAGTGCTGATGATCTGAGCCGTCTGGAAGACGAGTTTCGCCGCGAAACCTCCTCGCGGGCCTTTACGGCGGCCCCGATCGCGCAGGTCGCGGCGGAGACGGCCAGTTCCTATGACCCGCGTCCGGCAGAGGATCGTGAACGGGCCGCGCGCGACCGTAACGATGCGGAAAGCTTCCGCCAGAAGACCGAAGCCGGACTGGTGATGCTGGAGATTCCGCTGGCCGAGATTGATGCGGATGCGCTGGTGCGCGACCGTGTCGTGCTGGATGCGGAAGACATGCAGGAATTGCAGATGTCGATTGCCGCCAACGGGTTGCGCCTGCCGGTCGAGGTCTATCCGCTGGCCGAGGACGGGCGTGGTTTCCGCTATGGGCTGTTGTCGGGGTATCGCCGTTTGCGCGCTGTGCAGGCGTTGCAGGAGCTGACCGACAAGCCGCAATACGCAACGATCCGTGCCGTCTTGCGCGACCCCGAGGCGATGGGCGGCACCTTTGCCGCGATGATCGAGGAAAACGAGATCCGCGCCAATCTCAGCCATTTCGAACGGGGCCGGATTGCGGTGATTGCCAGCCAGCAGGGCGCGTTTATCAATGTGGAGGCGGCGGTGGATGCGCTGTTTCCGATGGCATCGAAAGGCAAGCGGTCGAAAATCCGGTCTTTCGCGCTGATCTTCGAAGAGCTGGGCGATATGCTGCGCTTCCCCGAGATGATGAAGGAGCGTGACGGGCTGAAACTGGCCGCGGCATTGCGCGGCGGGGCGGAGGCGCGGCTGCGCGATCTGCTGGCGCAGAGAGAGCCGGAGAGCGCCGCGGACGAGGCGGAGATGGTGCAGGAGGCGCTGGCCCAGCTTGAGCCGGTCGAGGCCGACCCTGCACGCGGAGGCCGCCCGAAAAAGCCTGCGCCACGGGCCGAGAAGGCGCGGGAGGTGCGCAAGCTGACAAGCGGGGTCACGCTGCGCTCTGTGCCGGAGCAATCGGGCTGGTCGATCCGGATCGAGGGCGGGCCAGTGGATGGGGAAATGGTCGATGCGCTGCTGGCGAAGCTGGCCTACTGGCTGGAAAGCCCGCAATAGATCCGTCCTGTAAACGGGTGCTTCAGGGGGCTGCCGGAGGGGCGGCCCTTTTGCTTTCTGGCTCCTGCATATGGGCACCTATGGTGTGGGGCTGGCCATTTGGCACCCGTTTACGGTGCTCCTGTAAACGGGTGCTTGTGAGGGCTTTGGGGTGCCGAACCGGCCCGAAAACGGCTCCGATCCGGAACAGGATCAGGGCGTTAGGGGCAGTTCTGCGGCCATGAGCCGTTGCGTATAGGGATGGGTCGGGGCCTCCAGCACCTGTGCGGTCGGGCCGGTTTCCACGATGCGCCCCGCCTGCATCACCGCCACGCGGTCGCAGAGCGCCTCCACCACAGCAAGGTTATGGGTGACCAGCAGGATGGCAAGGCCGTGGCTGTCGCGCAGGTGGCGCAGCAGGTCGAGGATCTGGGCCTGCACGGCCAGATCGAGGGCCGAGGTGGGTTCGTCCGCGACCAGCAGTTTCGGGCGCAGGATCAGGGCGCGGGCAATGGCGATGCGCTGCCGCTGGCCACCGGAAAACTGGTGGGGGTATTTCTCGGCATCTTCGGGGGCCAGCCCGACCTCGGTCAGGGCCTGCGCGATGCGGGCATTGCGTTCGGCGCGGGGCAGGGGGCGCAGATGCAGCGGTTCGGCCACGCTGGTGCCGATCTTGCGGCGCGGATCGAGCGAGCTATAGGGGTCCTGGAAGACCATCTGCATATCGGCGCGCGCGGCCCTGAGGGCCTTGGGCGGCAGGGCGAAGAGATTGCGGCCCGCCAGATGCACCTCGCCCGAGCTGGGGGAATCGAGCGCCATGACGATCCGCGCCAGCGTCGATTTGCCCGAGCCGGACGCCCCCACCAGCCCGAGGATCTCGCCCTGCGCAAGCTGCAGGTCCACCGCGCTGAGCGCGGGCGTCTCGCCGTAATGGCGGGTCAGGCGATGCAGGCGCAGCAGGGTCATGAGGCGGGGCTTTGCGGGGCCGCGGTGCGGCGGGGCTGGCGGGGGGGCTGGCGGCGGGGCAGGGCGGCGATCAGGCGTTTTGTATAGTCTTGTGCGGGGGCGTGCAGCACCTGCGCGGTGGGGCCGGTTTCGACATGGGTGCCGCGATACATCACCATCACGCGGTCGGCTATGCAGTTGATAACGCCCAGATCATGCGAGATGAAGAGCATGGTCAGGCCGAATTCGCGGCGCAGGCTGTCCAGCAGGTCGAGGATATCGGCCTGCACGGTGGTGTCCAGCGCGGTGGTCGGTTCGTCCGCGATCAGCAGGTCCGGCTGGCGGGCAAGGGCGATGGCGATGCAGACGCGCTGGCGCTGCCCGCCGGACAGTTCATGCGGGTAGCTGCGGGCGCGGCTTTGCGGGATCTGCACGCGGTCGAGCAGCCCGAGCGCATGGCTGCGGGCGGCGGCGCGGGACAGGCCGCTCAGGCGCATGCCTTCGGTGATCTGCCGCCCGATGGTCATGGCGGGATTGAGCGCGCTCATCGGTTCCTGAAAGATCATGCCGATACGTGCGCCGCGATAGGCATCAAGGGCCTTGTCGGGCAGGCCCAGAAGGTCGGTGCCGTCAAACAGGATGCGCCCCGTCGCGCGGGCTTTGGCGGGCAACAGGCCGATGGTTGCCAGAGCCAGCATGGATTTTCCCGAGCCCGATTCCCCGACAATGCCAAGGGTTTCGCCTTTGGCGACCGAGAGCGAGATCCGGTGTGTGGCGCAGACATCGCCAAAGCGGATGGACAGGTTGTCGATATGGAGCATCACGCCCGCCCTTTTGCATCAAGCCGGTGGCGGATGCCGTCGCCCAGCAGGTTGAGCCCCAGCACCGCAAGCGCGATGGCAAGCCCCGGTGCCAGTACCAGATGCGGGGCCTGCGTGAGATAGGTCTGGGCGTCGGACAGCATCCGGCCCCAGCTCGGGGTCGGGGGCGGGCTGCCCATGCCCAGAAAGCTCAGCCCCGCCTCGGCCAGAATGGCCAGCCCTGTCTGGATCGAGAGTTCCGCGATGATCTGGCCCGAAATATTGGGCAGCACATGGTCGAGGGTGATACGGGCGCGCGATTTTCCGGCCATGCGCGCGGCAAGGATATAGTCCTGTGTCCAGACGCGCAGGGCCTCGGCGCGGGTGATGCGGGCAAAAACGGGGATCATGAAGAGCGCGATGGCCAGAATGGCGGTGGGGCCTCCGGGGCCGAGGACCGCGCCCAGAAGGATCGCCGACAGCACCGGCGGAAAGGCGAAGAGGATGGCGTTGGCGGCCATGACCGCGCGCGCGATGCGGCCCTCGGCCAGTGTGCCAAGGGCGGTGCCCACCAGCCCCCCCGCGAGGGTGGCAAGGCAGGCTGTGCCCAGCGAGGTCCACGCGCCCGCCATCAGGATCGAGGCGACATCGCGCCCGATCTGGTCCGTGCCCAGAAGCCCGTGTTCCAGCGGCGCTTTCAGGCGGGCGAGGAGGTTCATCGCGGTCGGGTCCTGCGGGGTCCAGAGGCGCGACAGGAGGGCGGTGGCGGCAAAGCCTGCGGTCAGCGTGCCGCCAAGGGCAAGGGAGAGGCGGCTCATGACCGGCTCCGCAGGCGCGGATCAAGCGCGAGATAGGCCAGATCGACAAGCGCGTTCGACACAAGGGTGAGGGTGGCAAAGAGCAGCACGGTATTTTGCACCACGATCAGATCCCGCTGCGCCAGTGCCTGATAGGCCAGACTGCCGATACCGGGCAGGTTGAAGACATTTTCCACCAGCACCGCGCCCGAGATGAGAAAAGGAATTTGCAGCCCCAGCATGGTCACCACCGGCACCAGCGCATTGGGCAGCACGTGCTGCCACAGGGCGCGCTGGCGCGACAGGCCCTTGGCGCGGGCGGTGCGGATGAAGTCCTGACCTGTGATATCGAGCACGGCGGTGCGGGTGACGCGGGTAAGAACGGCGGCCTGCGGCAGGGCCAGTGCGATGGCGGGCAGGATCAGGGACAGCAGCGCCGAGGGCCCCGTGTCCCATCCCTCGAAGCCACCGGACGGAAACCAGCCCGTGCCAAGCGCCAGCCCGAGGATCAGCAGCAGGCCGATCCAGAAATTCGGGATGGCGATGCCGAACTGGCTGAGGATCTGGCCCAGAATATCGACAGGGCCATTCGGGCGATCCGCCGACCAGACCCCAAGGGGCAGGGCGATGGCAAGGGCGAGGGCGGTGGCCAGCGCCGTCAGCGGCAGCGTCACCAGAAGTTTCTGGCCGATCAGCGCGGCCACTGGCGTGCCATAGGTATAGGAGCGCCCCAGATCGCCCGTCACAATGCCCCCCAGCCAGTGCAGATATTGCCAGACGAGCGGCTGGTCGAGGCCAAGCTGGCGGCGCAAGGCGGCAAGGGTATCGGGCTGAGCCGAGGTGCCCAGCATGATCTGTGCGGGGTCTCCGGGCGCCAGCGAAACCGCCAGAAAAATCACCACCGAGGCCGCCAGAACCGTCAGGGCCAGCCCCGCAAGACGTTTGAAAACCGTTTTAACCCAAGGCATTCGCATTTTCCTGAAATTACGGAAAAATCTGTTAGTCGCTGGTCCAGCGCACATCCGTCATGTCATTGGCGGGCACGGGACCATTTTCCCAGACCCCCGTCAGTCCGGCCTTCCACACCCCCAGCTTGGGGTCGGAATAGAGGAAAAGCGCGGGCAGGTCATGGGCGAGGATCTCTTGCGCCTTGTGGTAACCGGCGGCACGTGCGGCCTCGTCCCGCGCTTGCGAGATTGCGGAAAGCGCGGCGCTGAAGGCCTCGCTGTGATAGTTGAAGTAATAGGGCGAGCGCGCATAGATGCCGATATCCATCGGCTCGGCATGGCCGATAATGGTCATGTCGTAATTGCTGTCCTTGAAGACATCCTGAATCCATGTGGCAGGGAAGGTCGAGGGCTCGATCGTTGCGGTCACACCGATCTGCTGGAAAAAGGCCTGAAGAATTTCGGCAGATCGCTGGGCATAGCTGCGGGTGGGCACCTTGAAGGTGAATGCAAAACCATCGGGATAGCCTGCCTCGGCCAGAAGCTGTCGGGCGCGGGCCGGATCATAGGGATATTCGCCGGTCAGATCCTCGTAATAGGGGCTGGCGGGCGAGAAATGCGTGCCGATGGGCGTGCCATAGCCCGACTTCACCGCCTCGATCAGCATGGAGCGGTCAATCGACATCTGTAGCGCCTGACGCACGCGCAGGTCATCGAAGGGTTTGCGGGCATTGTTCATGCCGGCCACCACCTCCATCTCGCCGCTGCCGACATGGGTGGTAAAGCGGGCATCCTTGGTGAAACGGTCGAAAAGCTCGGGCGCGGCAAATTCGGAGATGATATCGACCTGTCCCGATTGCAGCGCCGCGGATTGCGCCTGCGGGTCCGCGATGAACCGTGCGGTGACATGCGACAGGGCGGGCTTGGTGCCCCAATAGCCGTCCCATGCCGACATCAGGACGCGGTCGCCCTTGCGCCATTCATCGACCTTGAACGGGCCGGTGCCCACAGGCTGCGTGGCATTGCTGGCGGCAGAGGCGGGGTCGACCATGACGGCTGCGGGAAAGCCCAGCCAGTAGAGCAGGTCTGAATCGGGGTGGGACAGATGCAGCACAAGGGTCTGCGGATCGGGGGCCTCGACCGTCTCGATGGCCGAAAACAGCGCCTTCTGCCCGTTGGTGGACTGATCCGAGAGCAGCCGGTCGAGTGTGAATTTCGCGCTGGCACTGCTGAAGGGCGCGCCGTTGTGGAACTGCACATCGGGCTGGAGCGTGAAACGGTAGGTCAGCCCGTCTTCCGAAATCTGCCAGCTTCTGGCCAGTTGCGGCTGGATCTGGCCGTTCCGGTCGATCGCGACGAGCCCCTCGAAGACGTTTTCCCATGTGACCTGTCCCGCTGCGACGGGCGAGCCAGAGGTGGGGTCAAGGCCCTGCGGCTCGACCGCCTGCACGAAGGTGACATCCGTGCCGGATCGGGCCAAGGCGGGCGAGGTCAGGCCTGCAAGGCAAAGCGAGACAGCGAGGGCGCGTTTGAGCGTTGAAAACATGGGCGTTCCTGTTCTAACCGGTCCGGCTGGTTTCTGAATGCCCTTTTTCAGGGCAAGAAACCATAGAAAACAGAAAGCGCGCGGCGCGCAGGGGTCAGTCTTCGGAGGCGGTGTCGCCCTCGGTGGTATCGATCTGCTTCATGCGATAGACGCCCTCCGGCAGGTTGAGGGAGGCCGCCAGTTCGCGAAGCTGTGCATGAGAGAACACGACCCGTTGGACCGTGTCCGTCTGTTCGTCTAGCTGCTCGACAACAACACAATCCTCGAAGGATTCAATCTTGATGTCTTCCTGCAGGTAATCCCGTGGGTCATCGCCCTCGTCAACGAGGGTGATCACGGTGGCGTCAAATTCGTGCTCGATGGTGAACATAAGGAAAGTCTGGCAGATATTCCTGCCGCCCGCCAGAGCAAATCGTGCCTTGTTTACACTGCCTTGAAAATTGATCGCACAGGCTCTTCCCACCTATGGGGAAGGGGGCTAGGCTGAACGGATGCCCCTTTGGAAAGGACCTGCCCATTATGCGAATTTCGGTCTTGTGTGTTTCGGCTCTTGTGGTGCCTGCGTTTCTGGCACTGGCGGGCTGTGCGACCGATCCGATGGCAACCAACGGGGCTGCGGGGCGCGACGGGGAAGCGATGAACTTCACCCAGAGCACCCAGCTTCTGTCACCCGAGGCCGCGGCAAAGAACTTCATGGCCGCCGCGCATCGGATGGAGCCGGTGATCGAGGACTACTGCCGCCATCACCAGCTGGCCCAGACCCATAGCTGCGATTTCCGGATCATGGTGGATGACCGCCCCGATCCCGAGCCGAATGCGTTCCAGACCCTTGACGAGCAGGGCCGCCCCGTTCTGGCCTTCAACCTGACGCTGATCTCGCAGGCGATCAATCAGGACGAGCTGGCCTTTGTGATGGGCCATGAGGCGGCGCATCATATTCTGGGGCATCTGGCGCTCAAGGCCGATGATTCCGAGACGGGGGCCGTGCTGATGGGCACGATCATCGCCTCGCAGGGGGCCTCGAACCGTCAGGTGCGGCAGGCGCAGCATCTGGGGGCAGAGATGGGCGCGCTGACGCGGGCCAAGGATTACGAGATGAAGGCCGATAGTCTGGGCACGGTTCTGGCCTATCGCGCGGGCTACAGCCCGATCCGCGGGGCGCAGTTCTTCAAGCGCATCTCGGACCCCGAGCAGGATATCTTCAGCAGCCATCCCTCGAACCGCGCGCGCATGGCCAATGTGCGCGCCACGATGCGGGCAATCGAGAGAAAGCGTGTGGCGTCCAAGGTCTGACAGGCTTGGCAGGCGGGGCTGATGCGCTAGATCCGCACTGCATGGCATGGGGACATGCGCGATGAAGGAGGCGGCATGTCGCGTTGGCGCTGGCATATCAAACGGGTGTTCGAGCGGATCTGGGTGCGGGTCAGCGCCTTCGGGGTTCTGGGGGTTCTGACCGCCTTGGGGGCTGCGGCCATCGGGCGGCTGGTGCCCGAGGATCTGGGGTTTAGCGTCAGTGCCAATGCCATCGAGAGCCTGCTTGAGATCATCGCCTCGTCGATGCTGACGGTGTCGACCTTCTCGCTGTCGATCATGGTCTCGGCCTTCAGTGCCGCGCAGGGATCGGCGACGCCTCGGGCGATCACGCTGCTGCAATCGGACCGGCTGACCCAGCATGTGCTGGCCTCTTTCATCGGGGCCTTTGTCTATGCGCTGGTGGGGATCATCACTCTGGAAACCGGCATTTATGGCGATTCCGGTCGGCTGGTGCTGTTTGCGGTGACCATTGCGGTGGTGGCGGTGATTGTCATCATGCTGCTGCGCTGGATCCAGCACCTGAGCGAGTTCGGGCGCCTCGAGGACACCGCCTCGCGGGTGGAGGAGGCCACGCGACAGGCGTTGATGCGGCGTGCCGAGGATCCGGTGCTGGGCTGCGCCGACTGGCAGGAGCCGCCCGTGGGAAGCTGGCCGGTAATGGCCGAAGGGGCAGGGCATGTGCAGCATGTGGACCCCGATTATCTGCAGCAGATCGCCCAGATGATGGATTGCCGGATCTGGATACTGGCGCAACCGGGCACCTTCGCGCATCCGGGAACGGTGCTTTTGCGGTGCGATGCGCTGCTGGAGGATGCGCAGGCGCGGCGCGCGGCGGAGGACAAGATGCGCGCGGGGTTCAGCATCGGCCATGCGCGTTCCTATGAGCAGGACCCCGAATTCGGGCTGCGCGCCATGTCCGAGATCGCGTCGCGGGCGCTGTCGCCTGCGGTCAATGATCCGGGCACGGCGATTGATATTCTGGGGCGGTTGATGGTGGTGCTGGTGGATTGGGCCCGCCATCGCCCCGCGCCGCAGGAGGTGCGCTGCCTGCGGGTCATGGCCCGCGAACTGGATCCCGAGGGGCTGATCCGCAATGCGTTCGATGCGATCGGGCGCGACGGGGCGGCCCAGATCGAGGTGGCAACGCGTTTGCAGGATGTGCTGGCGGGGCTTTGCATGACCGACCGCCGTTTTGTGGTGCCGGCCCGTGCGATGGCGCAACGGGCGGCGGCGCTGTCGGAACAGCAGATGGCCCTGCCCGAAGATGCGGCGTCCATTCGCGCCCGCGCGGCGGCGTTGGGAAATGTAACGTAGGGTTGCGAAGCGCCGGTTGATCCATATCAAAGTTTAACCGATGCCGGTGGTGCACCTTTGGCGGCATGGGGCCAAAGCGGCCCTTTATGTATTGGGGGCGCTGATGACCGATCCTAGAACGCTGAACAAACATGCCGCGCTTGTCTCCCGTATGGGCGATGTCGTGGGGGTGGATTTCACGCAGGCCAAAGCCAAGGGCCTGATGTCGGATACGGGATGGAGCGAGACGGTCACGCGCTGCACGAAATGCGCGAATCCGCAGGCGTGTCAGGGGTTTCTGGCCGCACAGGAGGCGCCGGAAGACCGCGAGGGCGTCGTGGCGCAGGCCCCCGATTATTGCAATAACCGCCTGCTGATGTCGCGTTTGCGGCGCCTTATCGACACCGATGACCGACCGATCGCGGCGGAATAGCGGCAAGACACCTGCCTTGGCCCCGCCTCGGGGCCTTTTTATTTCCAGAAAGAATTTGATGATCATTGATCAAGAGAACAGTCTGCATTTTTGGTTGCTGCGCGGGATGGCGCGGCGGGCGGGGATGGATGTCACCGACCTGCTGCACCGTCAGGCGCTGCCGCGCCACGAGTTCGACCGGATGGTCGATCTGTGCAGAACCTGTTCGCATGCCTGCGACTGCCTGTCGGAGCTGTCCTATTATCCGGCACATCCCGAAGCCCCTCCGAATTTCTGCAAGAACGCGCGTAATCTAACAATATTGCGAAACTGATAAATAATGCTTGCCTTTTGTTCTTCGGCCTTCAAGTATGCGCTCGGTGAACATGGTCCGGTCCCGCAGTGTCTTTGCAAGGGCAGTATAGCGGGGGTGGGACATGGCAAGGTGTTTGGGGTCTTCCCGTCGGGCAGATCCGTGTCGGTGTGAGTTAGCCACAGATTGCCTGCCTCTTCGAGAGGTGTATCGCAGCGCGCATCGGCTTGGGCCATGCGCGTGGCGAAGTGCTGCCATGCTCATTCCGAAGTATTCATTCGCGTCAGGACAGGCTAGAAGGGTCTCAAGGAATTCTTGAGGCTCCTCCTCCTCCCTGAGCCTCGGGACTACGCGGCGGCTTCCTCTCCTCCTCCCTGGAAGCCGCCGTTTCCTTTTCTCCCTTCGCCTCAAGATCTGCCGCTGTGTTGACGCATGGTGATTCTGCAACTCCGTGGGGAAACGGGGCCTTCCGGCGCTGCCTGTTTTCGCGGCATAGTGGTGGGCGGATTCAATAAATACAAATATTCCAATGTGTTATTTTGTGACCATTCCGGTGTTCGGCTTATATTAAGTTTATCAGGCGATAACCTTTCCAATCGGATTACACACGGGATGTAACAAATTGGCTTGGTTCAAATCACTGCGGGCGCGCCTTTACGGGATCGTTCTGCTTGCCGCTTTAGCCCTGTTCGGGACGTCTGAACTTTTGCTGAAGTTTTCTGTCGATAATGCCTATCATATGCGCGAGCAGCACCTGCGCGATGTGACCCAGACGGCGGTCAGTATTCTGGAACATCTGCAGAAACAGGTCGAACAGGGGAAAATGACCCCCGATCAGGCGCGCGAGACCGGTCGCGAGGAACTGACGGCCCTACATTTTGAAGGCAGCGGATATTTTTTCGTTTTCGATACCGATATGGTCTATCAGGTCCATCCGCATAAGCCGGAATGGATCGGCAAGGACCAGTCTGCCTATGAGGATGTCAAAGGGCAGAAGATCTTTGTGGAGATGGGCAAGATTGCCCAGACACAGGGCGGTGGTCCGCTGGTCTATTATTTCAACAATCCCGATACGGGGGCGGTGGAAAGCAAGTTGGGCTATGTCACGCTGTTCCCCGATTGGAACTGGATCGTCGGGACCGGATCCTATGTCTCCGATATTGCGGCGTCCCTGTCCCATCTGCGCACAATGAGCCTGGTCACGATGGGGATCAGTCTGGCAATACTTGCGGTGATCTCGGGGCTGCTGGCGCGGGATACGGTGCGCCAGATCACCCGGATCAAGGGCCGGATGGAAGCGATGGGCGCGGGCGATACCGAAACGCCGGTGCCCTATATCACCTCCCAGACCGAGATTGGCGCGATGGCGCGGGCGATCGAGGGATTCCGGATTGCGCTGATCGAGAAGGCCGATCTGGACAGATTGCAGGCGCAGGCCGAGGCCGAGCGTCATCGCGCCGAGGAAGAGGCGATGCGCAAGCAGACGGAGCTGCGCGAGATGCAGGCGGTCGCCGAACGCGAAGCGCGCGAGAAAGAGGACCGGTTGCGCGAGGAAAACGAGGCGCAGCGCCGCGCCGCCGATGCCGAACGTCGCCGCCAGATGGAAGAGCAGGAACGGGTGGTGGGCCAGCTCGGGCAGGCTCTGGCAGGGATGTCGGATGGGGATCTGACGGTTGCGATCCATCAGGCGTTCCCCGAGTCCTACGAGGGGCTGCGGCGCGATTTCAACGCGGCCATCAAGAATATGGCCCGCATGGCCGGAGCGATTCGCGAAAGCGCGATCCGGCTTGAGGCCGAGACGGTGCAGATCGACCGTGCTTCGTCCGAACTGGGGCGGCGCACCGAGACTCAGGCGGCGTCGCTGGAGGAAACGGCAGCGGCGATGAACGAAATGTCATCTTCGGTCTCGAACGCGCTGGAAAATGCCCGCAATGCGACCTCGGCCGTGTCGCGCACCTTGCAGACCGCGACCGATGGCCACCATATCGTGCAGGGCACCGTGGAGGCGATGGCCGAGATCGAGAGAAGCTCCGAGCAGATCAACCGGATCACCTCGGTGATCGACGATATCGCGTTCCAGACCAATCTTCTGGCGCTGAATGCGGGGGTGGAAGCGGCCCGTGCGGGCGAGGCGGGGCGCGGCTTTGCGGTGGTGGCCTCCGAGGTGCGGGCGCTGGCGCAGCGGTCGTCGGAGGCCGCGCGCGATATCTCGCAGTTGCTGTCCACCTCCGAAGTGCAGGTGCGCAGCGGGGTCGAACAGACCAACCGCTCTTCCGAGGCGTTGACCCAGATCGAGGCGCTTATCCGCGAGGTGGATGGTATGGTGCGTTCGATCGAGGCCGGGGCCTCCGAGCAGGCCGCGGGCGTGTCCGAGATCACCAATGCGATCAACCAGCTTGATCAGGTGACCCAGCAGAACGCGGCCATGTTCGAGGAAAATTCGGCGGCGGTCAGGGCGCTTTCTGCCGAGACCCGTTCGCTGAAAGAAGAGGTTTCGGTCTTCCGTATCGAGCCGGAAGAGGAAAGCGAACAGCGCGTGGCATAAGATGGAAACCCGAGGAAAGGCCGCGAATTCGCGGCCTTTTTCATGAGGTTGGACCTGTTTCGGGCAGGCCCAAGGCCCTGCGCCCGACGCGAATCGAGCCATCTGTGATATCGGCACGCAGCGCGGTGCTGAGGGCCTCGCTTGCGCGGGCGCGCAGGGCGGCCAGCATCTCTTTATGGCGGTCGATCTTGTAGTGGTCGGTGATGCCGCCAAGCACATGGCGCTGGAACGGCCCGAGCTGTAGCCACAGGCTTTCGATCATCGGTTGGGCCGCATGATCGGGGTTGGCGCAATAAAGCATCCGGTGGAACACCTGATTGAGCCGTGTCAGCTCGTCCAGATCCTGACGCTGGATGGCCAGATCCATCTCGCGGTCAAGCGCCTCCATCTGGTCGATCTGCCGGTCCGTGATATGCGGCAGCGCCCGCAGGGCGGCATGGGTTTCAAGCATGACCCGCAGCGCGATCAGCTCTTCGAAACGGCCCGCCGTCATCTGCGGGATTTGCAGGCGGCGGTTGCCCAGCACTTCGATGCCGCGTTCGGAACTGAGACGGCGCACGGCCTCGCGGATCGGGGTCGGGCTGAGTTTCATCTGCTCGGCCAGCCCGCGCAGGGTCAGCTGCGTACCGGGGGCGATCAGCCCCAGCATCACCGCATGGCGGAGCCTCCGGTAACAATGGTCCTGCACCGTATCACCGGCATAGGGAGGCAGATCTGGAATACATGTTTCTTTGCTCATGGTCACCACGACGAGTTGACAGACTCTCATAATGCTATCACAATGAAAAAAATGCTATCACATTTTTGCGGGAGCAATCATGACAAGCCGCGTCAAACACGACCTGGAAAACGAGACGGATGTCGAGACCGTCTTTGCCTGTATCTGCGACCTGAACGGGGTCATGCGGGGGAAACGCCTGCCGATTGAACATGTCGACAAGGTCAAGAACGGCTCTTTGCGGATGCCCTTGTCCTTGCTGGGGATGGATATCTGGGGGGAGGATATCGAAGGGTCGGAGCTGGTCTTCGATACGGGCGATGCCGACGGGATCGGTGATTTTACGGGGCGGCCGTTGAGCCTGATCAGCTGGACCTCGCGTCCGGCGGCCTTCGCGCAGCTATGGATGGCCAATGAGGATGGCACGCCTTTCATGGGCGATCCGCGCCGCGCGCTGGCAAGCGTCTGCGACCGTTTCAAGGCGCTGGGGCTGACGCCGGTGGTCGCGACCGAGCTGGAATTCTACATTGTGGACCCTTCGGAGGCCACGCCGCAGCCGCCCTGTTCGCCGGTGACCGGCAAGCGGCTGGATAGCGATGGCGCGCTGTCGCTGGACGAACTCCAGCACTTTGACGAGCTGTTGAACGAGATCTATGACGCCTGCCGCGCGCAGAATATCCCCGCCGATACCGCGATTTCGGAAAACGGGGCAGGGCAGTTTGAAATCAACATGATGCATGTCGATGACCCGCTTCGGGCTGCCGATGATGCGGTGCTGTTCAAACGGCTGGTGCGCGGGATCACCCGCAAGCACGGCTTTGCCGCGACCTTCATGGCAAAACCCTACGGCGACCGCGCCGGTTCGGGGATGCATGTGCATTTCTCGTTGCAGGATAAGGACGGCAATAACGCCTTTGACAATGGCGGCGAAGAGGGCACGCCCCTTTTGCGCCATGCGGTCGCGGGGCTGTTGCGCACCATGCAGGAGAATGCTCTGGTCTTCGCACCGCATGAGAATTCCTTCCGCCGTCTGCTGCCCGGAAGCCACGCGCCCTCCTCGGTGGCTTGGGGCTATGAGAACCGCACCGCCGCGATCCGTATTCCGGGCGGTCACCATAAGGCCCGCCGGATCGAGCATCGTGTGGCAGGGGCGGATGCCAACCCCTATCTGGTGCTGGCCTCTATTCTGGGGGGCGCGCTTCTGGGGATCGAGGGCGAATGGCAGCCGCCGGAACCGATCGAGGGCGATGCCTATTCGCTGGATCTGGACCATCTGTCGCTGGATTGGGCCTCGGCTATTGACGCCTTTGCCCGCGGGCCGCATATCGAGCAGATCTACTCCAAACGTCTCAAGCGGATGTTCGTGCAATGCAAGCAGCAGGAGCTGCGCCGCTTCACCCGCCATGTGACCGATTTCGAATTCCACAGCTATCTGGAGGCAGTCTGATGTCTGTTTCTTACGCCGGAACGGGTGCCCATACGGGCAGCTATTATGCGGCTTCCGCCAACCCCGCACCGCTGCGCCCGCAGCTGGAAGGGGCACAGGAGGCCGATGTCTGCGTCGTCGGCGCAGGCTTTTCGGGGCTTTCGACCGCGCTGCATCTGGCCGAGAAGGGCTATCAGGTGACGGTCGTCGAGGGCGCGCGCATCGGCTGGGGCGCGTCGGGGCGCAATGGCGGGCAGATCGTCAACGGGCTGAACGCCAGCCTGCAGAAGATCGGTAAATCCTATGGTCAGGACACCGCGCGCTTTGTGGCGGGGCTGGTGACCGAGGGTGGCAAGATCATCCGCGAGCGCGTCTCGACCTATGGCATTCAATGCGATCTGAAGGATGGCAATGTGTTTGCCGCCTTCAATGATATGCATATGCGCGAGCTTGAGGAGAAAAAGCAGCTTTGGGAAAGCTATGGTCTGTGCGACCAGCGGATGCTGACCAAGGCGGAAATCCGCGAGCATGCCGCGACCGATCTTTATGTGGGCGGCATGATCGACCCCACGGGCGGGCATATGCATCCGCTGAACCTGTGCCTGGGTGAGGCGGCGGCGATTGAGGCCAATGGCGGCACGATCTACGAGATGTCTCCGGTGGTATCGGTGGACACGCAGGCGGCGCGTCCGGTGATCAAGACCGAAAAGGGGCAGATCACCTCCCGCATTCTGGTGCTGTGCGGCAATGCCTATCTGGGCCATGTGGTGCCGGATCTGGAAAACCGCGTGATGCCGGTCTCGACGCAGGTGATGGCGACCGAGCCCTTGGGCGAGGACCGTGCGCGCGCGTTGATGCCCGCCGATACCTGTATCGAGGATGTGCGCTATATCCTTGATTACTATCGTATGTCTGCCGACAAGCGGCTGTTGTTCGGGGGTGGCACCGTTTATGGCGGGACCGATCCGAAGGACATCAAGGCCAAGCTTTGGGGCAATATGATGAAGGTCTTCCCGCAGCTTTCCGATGTGAAGATCGACTATGCATGGTCGGGCAATTTCGCGCTGTCCTTCTCGCGCGTGCCGCAGATGGGACGGCTGGGGAATGCGACCTATTACGCGCATGGCTATTCGGGCCACGGCGTGACGGGGTCGCATACGTTCGGGCGGATTTTGTCGGAAGCGATCGACGGGGATGCCTCGCGCTTTGACGTCTTCGCCAAGCTGCGCTGGATCCCCTTCCCCGGCGGGCGGACCTTCCGCGTGCCCTATTCGGTGATCGGTTCGTGGTATTACGAATTGCGCGACCGTCTGGGGCTTTGACCGGACGACCGGCTTTGAGATCGGCTGCGGGCAGGGCTTGTGTTTCGACGCAAGCCCTGCCTATTTGCGGCCATTGTTGTTTATTGGAGGTCGCGCGCCATGACCATCACCCATCTTGTGACCCATTCGGGCGGTTTCCATGCCGATGAAGTGTTTTCGACAGTCGTTCTGACACGGCTTTTCCCTCAGGCCGAATTGGTGCGCACGCGTGATCCGCAATGGCTGGTGCCGGCAGAGGGCCGTGTGATTTACGATGTGGGCGGCGATTTCGATCCGGCCCGCAATATCTACGATCACCATCAGCGCGAGGCCCCTGTGCGCGAGGACGGTGCGCCTCTGAGTTCTTTCGGGCTGGTCTGGGCACAATTCGGGCGCGATTATCTGCGCAGCTCCGGCGTGCCGGAGGCCCATCTGGACGAGGTGCATGACGGCGTGGACCGCAGCTTCGTGCAGCCGGTTGATCTGGTCGATAATGGCAAACTGTCCCCTGGCGAGGCGGGGGCGCTTCAGGCGATGACCCTGCCGGGGCTGATCGAGACCCTGCGTCCGGTCTTTGACGATAAGGACCCCGAGGGGGAAATCCGCACATTCTGGCAGGCTGTAGGCATTGCGCGCGCCTTTCTGGAAGCGCGGGTGGCGCGTTCTGCGGCGAAGCTGCGGGCGGCGGGCATGGTGGCAGAGGCCATTGTCGCCGCCGGTGAGGGGCGTATTCTGGAACTGCCGACGGGTATGCCGTTCCGTCCGGCAGTGGTGAAGGCGGGGGCTGACCAGCTTTGGTTTGTCGTGACGCCGCGCGGTCCGGAAGACTGGACCTTGGGCACGATCCGCAAATTTGACGAGGGGTTCGAGAACCGAGCCGATCTGCCTGCCGCTTGGGCGGGGCTGAACGGTGTGGCGCTGGAAGAGGCCTCGGGCGTCAAGGGCGCGAAATTCTGCCATAACGGGCGGTTCATCGCCGCCGCCAATTCGCGCGAGGCGGTCATGGGGATGGCGCGGCTGGCGGTGGAGGACGCTTTGGCGCGCGGGGTCGTGTGAGGGGCGCTGCCCCTCTTGGGGCCTGACGGCCCCAATTCACCCCGGGATATTTAGAGCAGCTGGAACGGGTGGGCGCAGGCCGTCCTATCGCAGAATGGGCGGTTTGGACGGGTCCATGCCGGGGCCTTTGGGTTTTTCCTGCGGCGCGGCGGGAGCTTCCTCATGCTCATGCTCGGGGAGGTGCAGCACGAGCGCCTTGGCCAGCAGGCGTTGGGCGGCCTCGCTGTCCTCGTCGAGGAAGGTGACATCCAGCTCGCCCGCATCAAGGCCGGAGAATGTCAGCGCCTCGCCCATCGCTTTGGCGATGGCCGGACGCGCGCTTTCAGGGGTGCCCAGCAGGGCCAGAACATGGCCTTTATGACCGTCTTCATAGGTGACGCCGCCCAGAAGCGCGTGGGTGGCCGCGCCGATCAGTTGGTCGAATTTGGCTTCGAAGGCCGGAAGCAGTAGCCCGAGGATGGCGGGCGGAAGGGCGGGGGCCTCGAAGCTGACGGGGCGGCCTGTTATATGGGACGGGCTATGGGTCAGCGTTTCGCTGAGCCAGTCGAGGGCTTCGGGCGGCAGGAGCATGGCCGAGGGGGCCACGCCCAGATTGATGCCGAGGCCGATATTTTCTCCCACGAGATTCTGCGCGATGATCCGGCCGGGCAGGGCGGCATAGGGCATCGGGCCGTCGCAGAAGTCGGCCATGCGTTCTTCGGTATCGAAGGCAAGCACGAAGGCTCCGTCCTCGGCTTCGAAGACCTGCGGGCGGATGTCCTGCCCCTCGACCTCGTCTTCCAGCAGCAGGAAGAGTTCGGCATCGGCAAGGCGGTCGTAAACGGCCAGACGCAGGGCATCGTTTTCCGGTTCGGCGGTCATAGCGGCATGGGCGCGGTCATAGGGGGTCATCTGGAATCCTTCCGAGAGGCGGGCCGCAGGCAAGGCGGGCGGCTTCGGCCCAAAGCCCTATTGCGCGCGTTGGAGTATGGCAAGCCCGAAGGTCTTGTGGACCTGCGGGCTTGTGGCATTTTGGCATTTTGCGCGGGCGGGGAGGGTCAGCTTGAGACTTGCTCGCGCAGCACCGAGGCTGTGAGAGAGAGCATCATATAGATCCCCGCAAAGATCAGGAAGGCCACCACCGTATCCTCGAACGCGCGGGGATATGTCGGGGCATCCGGAGCGATGGGGCGCACGCCCATTTCCAGATAGCGCACCTGTTTATTGGCTTCGAGCCTTGCGGTTTCCATCTGCTGGGCCGCCTGTGCCAGAAGGCCCTGACGGGTGGCCAGATCCGCCTCTGCGATACGCAGATCACCGGTCACGGCGGCGAGCGAGGCGGTGGAGGAGGTCTTCTGCGTCAGTTGCTTGCGCAGATTGGCGATCAGGGCTTCGAGGCGGCTGATATCGCCTTGGACACCGGCCACGCGCGCGGCATTGGGGCTGGGGTTGTCTTGCAACTGGCCCAGTTCGAGCCGCTTTTGCTGGAGCTGCGTTTCGAAGGCCGACACCTGCCCCATCACCAGACTGCTTTCGGAGACGGGGTCAAGCACCCCCTGTTTCTCCTGTAGTTCCAGCACTTTCTGTTGTGCTGCCAGAACCTTGGCCTCGGCATCATCATAGCTGTCGCGCGCGCCCTGCATCTGGTCGCCGCGCAGGCGGGAGGTCAACTGGTCCACCTGTTCTTCGGCATAGGAGATCAGCGCCTTGGCAAAGCGGGCCGAGGTTTCCGGATCGGCGGCGATGACCTCCATCTTGATCACCCCCTCCGAAGGATCATAGCCGATTTTGACGACCTTCTTGTAAAGCGCATAGGCCTCGTTATCGCTGGCGGGGGTGGGAAGACGTTGCAGCGGGTCGATGAATGCCTGCTGGAAGTGCTTTTTGAACCCCTGTTCCGCGTCGAGGCGCTTCATGGCTTCCAGCGATTGCAGGAAGCTCTGGACCGTGACGCTATCCTGATTTGTGGCCAGCTGCGTGCCCGAGAACAGGCTGCTGATCCCGCTGGAGGCGACGCCATCGGCTTTCTGGATCACGAATTCGGTCTTGGTGGCATAGGTGGGCGTGGCCATGACGAAATAGTAATAGGCTGCAACCACCGTCGGCAGCAGGACGAAAAACGCCAGCCGTGTGGCCAGCAATATCAGCTTGCGCCGCCGCCTGCGGGTGATATCGCGCTGGATGGCGAGGATCTCGCTGGCGCGATGTTCCTCGGTCATCATATCGGCGGGCGAGGGTGTCGCGGTGGCGACGGCCATCGCATTCGTTTTGGTCAGGCTGCGTTTGGGCGGCACAGCGGGCAGGTTTTCGGTTTTGCCCGGTTTGACCAGCGACAGGATATTGGAGCGGTCCAGCGGGTCGATGCCCTTGCGACGCAGCAGCAGCACCGCCTCGAAATCCGAGGTCGCCGCGATATTGTGCTTTTGCGCCATACGGCGGGCAAGGCGTAGCTGGCGACCGGTCAGGCCTTCCTTGCGGATGGCCTCGATCTCTTCCTCTAGCGTCAGCTCGTCCTTGCCGAGAACCTGCTCGGTCTCGGCTTCCTGCTGCATCCGCTGGGCATCGGCAAATTTCATATCGCCGAACCCGTCATCATGCTGTTCGAAAATGGCGGCCGGATCCTTGGCCGCGCCCTTTTCCTCCATCGCGCCCAAAGCGGCATTGCGGGGCCGCTCCGGCTGCGGTTTGGCCGGTTGCGCGGCAACGGTTCCGGCTTGCGCGGCATCCCGCGACAGGGTCGCGTCGGTTTGGGGCGCACTGGTTAGGGCGGCGTCGGGCGTTCCTGCGGGGGCTGCGACCGGCGTGGCTTTGGCCTGAAGCGCGTGACGGCGGATGCGATATTTGGTGGTCCTAGGCTGTGTAGTCATACATCCGCTTCGCTTCTTCCAGAGTGTCAAACATATAAAGTTGGCCATCGCGGAGCACGGCAGCCGTCCGACAGAATTTCTCTAATGTCTCGGCTTGGTGCGAGACGACGATCACCGTCGAGCGTTGCAACCTTTCGCGCAGGATGGACCCTGCCTTGCGGTTGAACACCACATCGGTGGTCGAGGGCATTCCCTCGTCAATCAGGTAAATATCGAATTCCAGAGCCAGCAGCAGCGAGAAGGTGAACCGCGCTTTCATGCCCTGACTATAGGTGCCGACCGGCATATCGAAATATTCGGCAATGCCGCAAAGCCAGCGGCAGAAGGCCTCGACATAATCGGGGTCGAGACCGTAGAGCTGCGCGATGAACCGCGCGTTTTCGCGGGCGGTGTGTTTGGTGACCACGCCGCCCATGAATCCCAGCGGAAAGGACACGCGGCAGGTTTTGCGAATCGTGCCTTCGTCGGGCTTTTCCAGACCGGCCATCATGTTGATAATGGTGGTCTTGCCGGTGCCGTTGGGGGCAAGGATGCCAAGCGAATTGCCCAGCTCCACACGGAAGCTGGCGCGATCAAGGATGACCTTGCGCTGCTTGCCCGTCCAGAAGGACTTGCTGACATTTTCAAACTCGAGCATTTCCCTCCCACCCCTGGTTGTGACGCTCTGCGACGGTCGGCTCGTCTTACAACTAGCTTATCGTCGTTAACAAAGCTCCTAAGATCACAATCGGGCAAGATTATGTCGGGTTGGCCGAAATATATGCGGTGTAATTTTGCTATTGTTCACGCAGAGGCAACGACGACGCGGATCTTTGCATTTTGCGCCGCGCGAGCGATTCGGTTTGCCTAGCGGTCCAGTGCATCGCGCAGGCGGTAATAATGGAGGGCGAGGGTGCCATAGAGGGGATGCAGCCCGTAGAGGGGCATCTGGGTCATTTTGGTCTGGACCGGCAGCGGCATCGGGCGTCCGGTCAGGAAATGTTCGGCAATGCGTTGGCCTAGCGCCGTGGCCAGCGCCACCCCGCGCCCGTTGAAACCCGTGGCCGCAAAAAGACCGGGGGCAGGGGCCACAAGCCGTATCCGGTGGTCGGGGGTCATCGCGATACGCCCGTACCAGTAATGCTCCATCGTCAGGCCCGCACCATAGAGGCGGCGGATCTCGGCTTCGATCATGCGGAAGCGCCGCGGGCCCTCGGGGGCGGTGAAATCGCCGCGTCCGCCCAGCAGCAGCCGGTTTTCCGGCCCCAGCCGGAAATAGGTGCCGACCCGCCGCGCTTCAGAGACGGGGGTGCGGCGGGGCAGGATACGGGCGCGCTCTGACGTGCTGAGCGGTCGTGTCGCGATCTGGAAACTATGCGCGGGCAGTGTCGCGCGGCTTAGCCCGCGATGCAGATCCGGCGGGGTGTAGCGGTTGGTGGCCAGCAGCACGCGCTCGGCTGTGACCTGCGCGCCCTCGGGCAGGGTGGCGACCCAGTGGCGGCCCTGCCGTGCCATGCTGCACACCGGCGAACGGGCATAGATCTGCACGCCTGCGGCCAAGGCCGCAGCGGTCAGGGCGCGCACCAGTTTCAGCGGGTGCAGCTGGCCGGCGCGCCGGTCGATCCAGCCGCCCTTGAACCGGTGGCTGCCGGTATGCGCGGCCATCGCCTTGGCGTCGAGCCAACCGACATCGGCCCCGCGGGCCTGCCATTCGGACATGCGCCGTTCCAGCGCCGGAAGAAGCACCTGTTTGTCTGCCGCCTGAATCCAGCCGGTGCGCTCGGCATCGCAGTCCAGCCCGAGCCGCGTGACCAGATCGAAGAGCATGGTCGCGGTCGATCCGGCAAACTCTGTCGCTTCCGGCCCGAAGAGGCGGTCCAGCGTGTCGGGGTCGTCCTTCAGGCCGGGAATAACCTGCCCGCCATTGCGCCCCGAGCCGCCCTCACCGGGATCTGCCGCTTCGAGAAGGGTTACCGCCGTGCCCGCTTCGGCCAGATGCAGGGCGGTGGACAGGCCCTGCAAGCCGCCGCCGATCACCAGCACATCGCTGTGCAGGCTCTCTTGCAGGGTGGGCAGGGCTGGCCCTGCGGGGGCGGTGGCGGACCAGAGCGATGACATCGGCATGGGGCAGGCTTTCGGCTATGTTCCGGTGCAGATTGGGCAGGGTCTTCGCCAATGTCGAGCCGGATCGGCGGTTTCGCATGCCTGTGCCGGAGACCGGGCCGAGCCTGCCCAATTCGGGAGCAGTTCAACGAAAAACCCCGGCCATTGGCCGGGGCAGTTCGGACAGATAGGGCGGTTGGTCCTAGATCTTCTCGCGGCCAATCGCGAAGATACAGGCCAGCGTGATCAGCGCCGCAGCCCCCATATAGTAGCCCACATAGGCCAGCCCGTAATTGGCCTGCAGCCATGTTGCGGCATAGGGGGCAAGCGAGGCGCCTACGATACCGGCAAAGTTGAAGGTGATCGACGAGCCGCTATAGCGCACGCGGGTCGGGAACGGGGCGGCCAATGCGGTGCCGATCAGGCCGTAGGTCAGGCCCATCAGCATCATCGACAGCGTGACGAACAAGAGGATCGCGCCTTCATTGGCCACCATCAGAACCGGCACGAGGAAGGAGAAGGCGGCGATCAGGATGGTGGTGACAATCAGCACCTCGCGGCGACCGAAACGCTCGGCCGCAAGCCCTGCAACAGGGATCGCCAACCCGAAGATGATGGCGCCCCAGAGCTGCATCACCAAGGCGTCCGTGAAGGGGATTTCCAGTACTTTCACGTTATAGGACAGCAGATAGGCCGTGCCGATATAGAACAGCACGAAGGTCACCATCGCCACGAATGTGCCAAGGAAGATCGACAGTTTGTGATTGGCAAAGAGTTCGAACACCGGCACCGCCACACGTTCGTCCTTCTCGATCGCCTCCTGGAATGCGGGGGTCTCGGTGATCGACAGGCGCACCCACATCCCGATCACCACCAGCGCGATGGAGGCGACGAAGGGAATGCGCCAACCCCAGCCAAGCAACTGTTCTTTCGGCATGAATTGCAAAAGCAGCCAGAACAGGCCGGAGGACAGGAACAGACCCACCGGCGCGCCCAGTTGCGGGAACATACCATACCAGTTCTTCTTGCCCTCGGGGGCGTTTTCGGTGGCCATCAGCACCGCGCCGCCCCATTCGCCGCCCAGACCGAAGCCCTGGCCAAAGCGGCACAGCGCCAGCAGAAGCGGCGCGGCGACCCCGATTTGCGCATAGGTCGGCAAAAGCCCGATGACGACGGTCGAGACGCCCATCGTCAGCAACGCCGCCACCAGCGTGGCCTTGCGCCCGATCCGGTCGCCGAAATGGCCGAACACGACCGCGCCCAGAGGCCGTGCGAAGAACGCGATGGAGAAGGTCGCGAAAGAGGCCAGCAGAGCGGTCATGCCGTCTTCATTGGGGAAGAACAGCGTGGGGAAGACCAGCACGGCGGCGGTGGCATAGACGTAGAAATCGAAGAATTCGATCGTGGTCCCGATCAGGCTGGCCAGCAAAACCTTGCCCGCCGAGTTTCTGGCGGGGGCTTTTGCGTCGGCAAAGCCATTGGCTGAGGATATGTCCGACATTTTATTTCTTATTCCAGTGTGTATTGTTTGCAAAATTGCTAACCTTGGCGGGTTATCGGAATAAAAGAGTCTCTGTAACCCGCTATTTTGTGAGCATGCGCACAATATTGCCGTCCGTTGCGCGCCTTCTCGCGGCAAAGGGGAGCTCTCCGCGCAAGATTGCCCTGCGCGGTGTTCGTGTCGGAGATAGGGAGGTTAGCGTTTTTTGCGCCGCTGGACGTTGCCGCCGCGCTGGCCGGGGCGGCCTGCGGTGGATCTGCCACGCGAATTGACCGCAGCGTCAGAGGCCTCTTCCACCGCCGATTGCCGCGCCATCGGGTCATCCGAGACGGCCAGCTCGACCGCCTCAAGCCGCTTGACCTCGTCGCGCAGGCGGGCGGCTTCCTCGAATTCGAGGTTCTCGGCGGCCTTGCGCATCTCGGCGCGCAGGCTGTCCAGATGCGCCTGAAGGTTCGCCCCAGGTTTGACCTTATCGACCTTGGCAGTGACACGCGACATATCGGTATCGCCCTGATAAAGCCCCGCCAGCACATCCTCGACATTCTTGCGCACGGTTTGCGGGGTGATGCCATGTTCCTCGTTATAGGCGATCTGCTTGGCACGGCGACGCTCGGTCTCGTCCATCGCGGCCTGCATCGATCCGGTGATCTTATCGGCATACATGATCACGCGGCCATCGGCGTTCCGCGCCGCACGGCCCACCGTCTGGATCAGCGAGGTGGTCGAGCGCAGGAAGCCCTCCTTATCGGCATCCAAGATCGCCACCAGCCCGCATTCGGGAATATCCAGACCCTCGCGCAGAAGGTTGATCCCGATCAGCACGTCAAACGCCCCAAGGCGGAGGTCACGCAGGATCTCGATGCGTTCAATCGTGTCGATATCGCTATGCATATAGCGCACCCGCACACCCTGTTCGTGCAGATATTCGGTCAGATCTTCGGCCATACGCTTGGTCAGCGTGGTGACCAGCGTGCGCAGCCCCTTGGCGGCAACCAGACGGATCTCATCCAGCACATCATCGACTTGGGTCTCGACAGGGCGGATCTCGATCACCGGATCCAGAAGGCCCGTCGGGCGGATCACCTGTTCGGCAAAGATACCACCGGTCTGCTCCATCTCCCATTTGCTGGGGGTGGCCGAGACAAAGACCGACTGCGGGCGCATCGCGTCCCATTCCTCGAACTTGAGGGGCCGGTTATCCATGCAGGACGGCAGGCGGAAGCCATGTTCGGCCAGCGTGAATTTGCGCCGGTAGTCGCCGCGATACATGCCGCCGATCTGCGGCACGGTGACATGGCTTTCATCGGCAAAGACAATCGCGTTATCGGGGATGAATTCGAACAGGGTGGGCGGCGGCTCGCCAGGTGCGCGGCCCGTGAGATAGCGCGAATAATTCTCGATCCCGTTGCAGACGCCCGTGGCCTCCAGCATCTCGAGGTCGAAATTGGTGCGCTGTTCCAGCCGCTGGGCCTCCAGCAGCTTGCCCTCGTCGTTCAGCTGCTTCAGCCGCAGACCGAGTTCTTTCTTGATGCCCTTGGTCGCTTGGTTCAGCGTCGGGCGCGGGGTGACGTAGTGGCTATTGGCGTAAATCCGGATCTGGTCGAAACTGTCGGATTTCGCCCCCGTCAGCGGGTCGAATTCGGTGATCGCCTCGAGCTCTTCGCCAAAGAAGGCAAAGCGCCATGCGCGGTCTTCAAGGTGGGCAGGCCAAAGATCGACCGTATCGCCCTTCACACGGAAGGACCCGCGCACAAAGGCCGCATCAAGGCGCTTATACTGCTGCGCCACCAGATCGGCGAGGAATTTGCGCTGCTCGTAAAGCTCGCCCACCTTCAGATCCTGCGTCATGGCGGAATAGGTTTCGACCGAACCGATACCATAGATACAGGAGACCGAGGCCACGATGATCACATCGTCACGCTCTAGAAGCGCCCGCGTGGCCGAGTGGCGCATCCGGTCGATCTGTTCGTTGATCTGGGATTCTTTCTCGATATAGGTGTCCGAGCGCGGCACATAGGCCTCGGGCTGGTAGTAGTCGTAATAGGACACGAAATATTCGACGGCATTCTCGGGGAAGAAGCCCTTGAACTCGCCATACAGCTGGGCGGCCAGCGTCTTGTTGGGCGCAAGGATGATCGCGGGACGCTGGGTCTCTTCGATGATCTTGGCCATGGTGAAGGTCTTGCCCGTGCCCGTCGCCCCCAGCAGCACCTGATCGCGCTCGTTGTCCCGCACGCCCTGAGACAGCTCGGCAATGGCCGTGGGCTGGTCGCCTGCGGGCGAGAATTCCGAATGCATCACAAAGCGCCGACCGCCTTCCAGCTTGGGCTTGGTCAGCACATCGGGGCGTTCGGTGGGCAGATTGGTGTTGTTATGGGGCATGAACCTCTACCTATCGGGGACGCCCATAGATGTGGCATAGGCGGCGGGGCTTTCAAGTGGATAAGCCCGATCAGGGGAAAAATGTTCACGATATTTCCCCGTTTTTTCCAGCCGCCGCCCGCAGCGGGCAGGGCGGGGCGATCTTACAGCAGACGGGCAGAGAGCGCCGCCGGATTCTGGCTGAGATACCAGTCAAGCTGCGCCCAGCCCTGCGCGGTATTGCGCAGGATATAGGCGCGGTTTTCGGGGAACTGACCGGCCCGCCAGAGCGTGAGCAGCGCGCGGGTCACGACGCGGGCGAAGACCAGATGCGGCAACAGGCGGCGCTCGGCCTTGGAAAGCGGGGCATGGGCAATATGGCCCTCGAAAAGGCGGGTCGGTCCGGCAAACATCCCGTCCTGTCCCTGTTCGGCGGCATCGCGAGGGAGCTGGTTGAGCATGGCGGTCGACAGGTCGATGGCCACAGCCGTTTCGACCACATCGCCGAAATCGATGATGCCGGTGATTGGTTGCGCCTTGCGGCGGTCAACCAGCAGGTTCGAGCGGCTGAAATCATTATGCAGGATTTGCCGCGGCAGGGCCTCGATGTCGTCGCGCAGGGACAGGATCTGGCGAAAGGCACGGGTCAGGGCACTTCGCTGACTTTGGTCAGGCACGTGGTCCAGAAGCTCTGCCAGCCTCGGCAGGTGCCGGATATCCCATGCCAGCTGGCGGGCGGCAAAGGGGTGGCGGAAATCGGTCATGGCCAGCCGTAGCTTGGCGTTCATTTCGCCAATCCGGTATTGCTCGGGGCCAAGCGGGGGCAGAGTGTCGAGCAGATCGCCCTCAAGATAGGTCATCATCCGCGCATGCCTTACCCCGTCGGCCAGCGGCAAAGCCACAAGCGCGGCACCATTCAGCGCGGGCACAATCTGCGGCACAGGCAGATCGGGGGCGTGGCGGTTCAGATGGGCGAGCGTCTGGATCTGAAGGTCGAGTTCGGCGGGCGGCTCTGCCGGATTGGCGATCTTGAAGATCAGTTTGCGATCCTGTTGGCGGAGCGCGAATGTATCGTCCTTTTCGGTGTCCAGCCGCGTGATATCGCCGGATAGGCCCCAGAGCTCCCGCGCCAGACGGGCGGCGTGTTCCGGCCCGACCGTCTGACAGCGGGTCGAGAGCGACCCGAGGTCGATCCTTTCCGGCGCGCCTGTCGCAGGCAAAGCGGCAAGCGGGCCGGAAACAGGGGGGAGGCAGGGATCGGGGTTGGGCAAGGCGGGCTCCGTCCTGAGGTCTAGGGGCTGGCGTGCAAGGCAAGGTCTTCGCGTGCATCGCGGCTGGTGCGGGGGATGGCGCGATTGATGTCCGCCAGATAGTCTCCGCGCGGGTCGGGGCTTCGCGGGCGGTCGGCGCGGTCCTGCAATCCCGCATCGACGATCTCGCGATAGCTGCGGGCCGCGCGTTGGGAAACGGCGTTACGGGTGGCGGCATCGGCTTTGCTGGCAAGGGAAAGCTCGGCCCTCGCCTTATGGGTCATGCCGTTGAACTGCGCTCGCAAGCCTCGGGCGAGGCTGGTATAATCGGGGTCGATCAGCCGTTGCAGGCGCTCGATATCCCACCATTGATCGGGGTCGGTATGGTGGGCGGGCTGGCTCCAGCCTTTGGGCAGATCGGTATCGAGCCAGACCGGAATGAAGCCCGACAGGCAGGGCGAGGCAAGGCTGACCCAGATCTCGCGCGGGGTCTGCGGCGTGGTTGGCAGGGCCACGATCATCGAAGCGGCGGTTTCCGAACCGGAACTGGCGCTGACCCCATGCATGCAGACACAGGCCTGACCGCCCGCCGCCGGATGCCGGTCCGGATCGCCGCCATGATCGCGCAGCACGTCGATCATCTCGGTCAACCCGATCCGGCCCTTGGGCAGGCCCGCCACTTTGGCGCGCGACATGGCAAGCCGCGCATGGCAGGCGGGCAGATTGGCGCGGGTGCTATCGGTATAGGCGCGCGCCCAGTCAAAGGGCGTGCCTGCCGGATGCCAGCCCTGTTCAGTGGCAAAAGCCTCGGCCTGATCCGAGATCAGGTCATAATCGCGCCCGATCGAATAGACATTGGAAATGGCGGCCCATTGCGTGACCTCGCGGGCCACCCAATGGCGGCCCGCGCTTTCCACCACCCAGCCTGAGCGGCCATCGGCCAGCAGGAAGGCGTTGTGATAGACCATCTCGTGGGTCAAAGCGGCATGGCCCCCCTGACCATAGGTCTCGATCAGGCCGGTCAGCACCGTCAGCCCCTCATCGGCATCACGGGCGCGTTCCAGCGTCAGGCGCAGGAGATCCATGCCCAGAAGGTTCGGCCCCTGATCGGCCGCCAGCCGCGACCAGACGGCCTCATTGCCGATGGTCAGCCCATGTTCGTTGACGCCATGCTCAAACCCCCAGATCCACCACGGGCGCGAGCCGATACAGGCATAGGTGTGCCCGACCTGCGGCAGGTCGACATAGGTGGCCTGCACGCGGGCATCAGGGGCATGGCGCGCGGCCTCCACCTTCGTCAGATATTGCGCCTCATTCGGCGCGCGGTCCGAGTTCTTGGCAAAATAGCTGCGCCCGTCTTGGGTCAGGCTGCCCAGAACCAGTATTGTGTCGCACATGGGGCCTCCTTAGCCGAGCTTGGTCACATGGACCTGCGGCAGGCGGCCCTGATTCCACTTGCCTTCGATCGCGCGCTCGACCTGAGCGGCCAGTTGCAACAGCAACCCGTCATTGCCTTGCGCGGCATGGATCTGCATCCCCAAGGGCAACCCATTGGCATGAACGGCCAGCGGCAGTGACATACCGGGGGTGCCGCAGAGATTGTTGAGCGGCGTATAGGCGAAGAACCCCCAGAGGTTTTCAAACCAGTTCAGCGCCGAAGGGTTATCGGTGGTGGTCAGATATTCGGTGGTGCTGATGGTGGGGGTCTCGCGCGCGGTGGTGGGGGTCAGCAGGATGTCCCATTCCTGAAAGGCTGCGCCGAAGGCTCGGGCGGTTTCGTTGAAATCCAGCTGCATATCGGCGCGGGTCGTATAGCTGATATCCTTGCCCTGTTCCCAGATGCGGATGTTCATCGGCTCGAAAAGGTCTTCGGGCGGCTTGTCCAACCCCTTCATCCGCAGGAGGTTATTCACCACCTGCGCGAAATTCGAGATATAGCAGGTGGTCTGGGCGGCATAGGCTTTTTCAAAATCCACCTTGGGCGTGACGAATTCTACAGAATGGCCGAGGCTCTCGAAGAATTTCGCCACGCGGGTGAGTTCGGCTGCAATATGGGGCGTGGCCGCATAGGGCCCCCATTCATGCGAAACGGCAATCTTCAGCCGCCGTGGGTCATTCTGGATCTGCTCAAGGAAGGGCGTCTCGGGGTGCCAGAAGGGCATGAATTCCCCCGGCGCTCCGCCACGGCAGTGGTCTACAAAGGCAGCGGTGTCGCGCACCGTGCGCGAGATGCAGCCCTGCGTCGAGACCACCGAGGAGAAATCGGAATTCGCGGGCGCAATCGAGAAGGTCCCGCGCGAGGATTTCAGCCCGATCGCCCCGCAGCAGCCCGCCGGAATCCGGATCGAGCCACCCCCATCGGTGCCATGCGCAATCGGCAAAACGCCCGCGCCCACCATCACCGAAGACCCCGCAGAAGATCCGCAGCTGGTGAAGCCCGTGTCCCAAGGGTTGCGGGTGACATAGACGGCAGGGTTCTCGGCCGAGCTGCAGCAGCCGAATTCCGGCGTTGTGCTGCGCCCGATGATATTCAGCCCCGCCTGTTTGATCTTCGTGGTCAGAAAGGCGTCTTTCTCGGGCCGGTTGCCTTTCAGGTAAAGCGAGCCCTGTTCCTGCAGCCGCCCCGCGACGGTCGGCCCCAAATCCTTCATCAGGAAGGGCAGCCCCGCGAAGGGGCCTTGGGGATTGGTGCCATTCGCCGCACTATCGGCCACGGCATCGTCAAAGACCTCGATCACGCCGCAGACTTTGGGATTCACGCCCTTGATCGCGTGGGCCGCCTGAGCGGCGACCTCTTCGGCGGTGACATCGCCCGCACGGATAAGCTGGGCCAGCCCCAGCCCGTCATGGGCGTACCATTCGTCCCAACTCATTGTAAGGGAGGCGTCTATTGTGTCGGTCATGCGGGTCTCCGGCGCTTGGTGGCAAGCAGGCCCTGCCAGCCCCTGAGCGGGGAGGTACAGGTGCCAGTGGCATGGGGGATATGCGGAGAGGGAGCGATTGTTCTGCCCCCGATCCTGTCTCTCTATCGACGCTACAAAATTGTCGACAATAATCAATGTCAAAAATTTTGGCCTGTTTTACAGAACGGTTCTGTCACGGCCTGCAGATTTGGCATCAGTGAGGGATTTTTTGTTAAGGCACTGAAAAGATTGTATAATAGATTGAATTTATAAGGTGTATTATGGAGGCCTATGGCAAAATATTCCCTGAATAAATCTGCCTAAATAATAATCTTGATTATCATATATGTATGATATGGTTTGATTTTTGCGCCGCGATCCTCGGGCATCCCTTTGACCGATCACATAAAATTTGAGCTTTTGAGAACTGGGGCTTGCTTGGAGAAAAGATCTGCCCTTACCCTGAACGAGTGATTGTCGACAATCACCAACAATCCAAAGCACGACGTCCAACAGGAGATCATCATGTTTCTTCCGAAGTCCTCTTCGGGGCTGCTCAAGGGTGCGCTGGTATCAGTGCTTTTGGGAGCCAGCTCTGTCGCCGCCCATGCCGAAACCACCATTACCGCCGTGATGAATGCGCCCCTGCGCGCGCTCGATCCGGCGATCAGCACGGCCTATATCCTGCGCAATTACGGCTATATGGTCTATGACACGCTGCTGGCGCGCGACGAGGCCGGCAAGGTCCAGCCGCAGATGGCCAGCTGGGCGGTTTCGGAGGACGGGCTGACCTATACGTTCACCCTGCGCGACGGGCTGAAATGGCATGATGGCACGCCGGTGACGGCGGCGGATTGTGTGGCCTCGATCGCGCGTTGGGATCAGGTCGACAAGACCGGTCAGGTGATGGCCAAGCTGATGAGCGCAATGGAAATCGTGGACGATAAATCCTTCACCATGACCTTTGCCGAACCGACGGGGATCGCGCTTCTGGCGCTGTCCAAGCCCTCGGGGATTGCGCCTTTCATGATGCCCAAGGCCGTGGCCGAGACGCCGATTTCCACGCCGATCACCTCGACCATCGGCTCCGGCCCGTTCAAATTCGACAGCGCGTCCTATCAGCCGGGGGTGCAGGCGGTCTTTCTGAAAAACGAGGACTATGTGCCGCGTGACGAACCCTCCAGCGGGATGGCGGGCGGCAAGGTCGTGAAGGTGGATAAGGTCATCTGGACCGCCATGCCCGACCCGATGACCGCCCTGACTGCCATGATGTCGGGTGAGGTCGATTTTGTGGAACAGGTGCAGCAGGATCTTCTGCCGCTGGTCGATGGCAACCCCGATTTCTACACGCAGGCCTTCGCCAAACAGGGCAGCCAGAACCTCGTGCGGCTGAACTGGACGCAACCGCCCTTTGACAACCTCAAATACCGCGAGGCCGCGATGGCCGCGCTTGGCCAGAAACCCATGCTGAACGCGCAGGTGGGCACGGCTGAAGACAGCTCCAGCACCTGTGCCGCCGTCTTCGGCTGTTCCGGCCCTTATGCCACCGACTATAAGGCCGAGGAGATCATCAAGGCCAATCCCGAGAAATCCAAGGAACTGCTGCAAGAGGCGGGCTATGACGGCAAGCCCATCATGCTGATGCAGGCCACCGATCTGGCGTCTCTGGCGCCGCAGGGTCCGGTGATTGCCCAGCAGTTGCGCGATGGCGGCTTCAAGGTGGATGTGGTCGCGATGGATTGGGCCAGCGTCGTGGCGCGCCGCGCGTCCAAGGCGCCGGTGGCCGAGGGTGGCTGGAACATCTTCTCGACGACCAATGTGCTGCCCGATGTGGGCGATCCGGTAGGCTTTATCGGCACGGCGGCAGGCGGGGATAGCGCCTGGTTCGGCTGGCCGGATGTGCCGAAGATCGAAGAGCTGCGCGCCTCATTTGCCGAAGCGCCCGACACCGCGTCTCAGGTCAAGATCGCCAAGGAGATCGACCAGCTGGCCATTGATAACGTCGTGATGATCCCGATGGGGGAATTCGCCAATATCAACGTGGTCTCGGCCAAGCTGCAGGGCATGCCCGAAGCGGAAGCCCCCGTCTTCTGGAATGTGACCAAGTCGGAGTGATCCTGACATGCTGCTGTTCATCACCAAACGTATCCTCTCGGCCATTCCGGTGCTGTTGATGGTCGCGATCATCGTGTTTCTCGTGTTGCGCCTGTCGCCGGGGGATCCGGCGGTGATGATTGCGGGGCCCAATGCGACCCCCGAGCAGCTTGACCAACTGCGCGAGAGCATGGGGCTGACAAAGCCCCTGCTTGAACAGCTGGTGATCTGGCTGGGCAATATGGCCCATGGCGATATGGGCACCTCGCTGATTTCCGGCAAACCCGCGACCGAGCTGATCATGGACCGTTTCGGGCCAACCCTGGCGCTGAGCCTGTGCACCGTGGTGCTGGCGATTGCCGTCTCGATCCCGCTGGGCGTGATTGCGGCGTGGCAACAGGGCAAATGGCTGGACCGTCTGGTAATGGCGGGGTCGGTCGTGGGGTTCTCGGTGCCGGTGTTTATTATCGGCTATGTGCTGATACTGGTCTTCTCGCGTATCTTGGGCTGGTTTCCGGTGCAGGGTTACCAGCCGCTGGCCAATGGCTTTGGCGGCTTTATCGAACGGCTGGTGCTGCCCTCCGTCGCGCTGAGCTTTCCCTATATCGCGCTGATTGCCCGCATCGTGCGCACCAATGTCATTGAGGTGATGGGCGAGGATTACATCCGCACCGCCCGCGCCAAGGGGCTGCGCGAACGATCCGTGCTGATGAGCCATGCGCTGGGAAATGCCGCCGTGCCGATCATCACCATCATCGGCGTGTCGATTGCCATGCTGATCGGCGGTGTGGTGGTGACAGAGTCGGTCTTCAATATTCCGGGCCTCGGGCGGCTGGTGCTCGATTCCGTTCTGGCGCGGGATTACACCGTCATTCAGGCCGTGATCCTTTTGTTTTCCGCCATCTATGTGGTGATCAATCTCTGTGTTGACCTTCTGTATGGCGTCTTCGATCCGCGCATCCGTCACTGACCAAGCTCAGGAGGACTTTCATGAAATCCGATACTTCCGCCCTTGATGATGCGCCCCTCAGCCTTCCGGAGATGGAAGGCAATGGCCGGAAATCCGGTCTGATGGCAGCCCTTGGCGGCGTCTTCTCCAGCTGGCCTGCCAAGATTTCCGGCGCGGTGCTGCTGGTCATCGTCCTGATGTCGGTCTTTGCGCCGCTGATCACCGCCCATGACCCGATCCAGCTTGACCCTTCGGTGCGGCTCAAGCCGCCATCGCCCGAGCACCTTCTTGGCACCGACAGCTATGGCCGCGACATGTTCGCGCGCATCATCTACGGGTCGCGGATTTCGCTCGCGGTGGGGGCGGGGACGGTGGTGATCTCGATCCTCTTCGGGATGGTGATCGGCGTGCTGACGGGCTATTTCAAATGGATCGATGCGGTGCTCAGCCGTGTGATGGACGGGCTGATGGCCATTCCGGGCGTGCTTCTGGCGGTGGCGCTGGTGGCGATTTCGGGCGGCACGCTGACCACGGTGCTGATTGCGATTTCCATCCCCGAGATCCCCCGCGTGGCGCGGATGGTGCGCGGCGTCATCATGGGGGTGCGCAATGAACCCTATGTCGAGGCCGCCTCGGTTCTGGGCACCTCGATGGGCAAGATGGTCTGGCGGCATATGCTGCCCAATACGGTGGCGCCTTTGCTGGTGCAGGGCACCTATATCTTTGCCGCCGCCATCATGACGGAATCCATCCTGTCCTTTCTGGGCGCGGGTGTGCCGCCCGAAATCCCCTCTTGGGGCAATATGATGGCCGATGGGCGCAAGTTCTTCCTGCTCAAGCCCGAGCTGATCTTCTTCCCCGGTGTGATGGTGTCGCTGACGGTGCTGAGCGTGAACATGCTGGGCGATGTGCTGCGTGACCAGCTGGACCCGCGCATGGCGAAACGCCTCTGAAAGGACGTGTTATGAAGGATGAAAATGTTGTGCTCTCGGTCGAGGATGTCAGCATCGACACCCGTCCCAAAGGCGCCCGCCCGATCACCCGCAATATCAGCTTTACCGTGAAGGCCGGAGAGACGGTCTGTGTGGTGGGCGAAAGCGGCTCGGGCAAGTCGATCACCTCTATGGCGGTGATGGGGCTTCTGCCGAAGGATGCGCTGCAGGTCACCACGGGGCGTATTTTGCTGGATGGTGAGGATGTGCTACAGGCCACGCCCGCGCGGATGCGGGCGCTCAGGGCCTCCAAAGTGTCGATGGTGTTCCAAGAACCGATGACCGCGCTTAATCCGGTGAAGACGGTGGGCGAGCAGATCGACGAGGTGCTGCGCCTGCATACCAAACTGTCCAAGGCCGAGCGCCGCAAGTCGGTTTTGCAGATGATGGAGCGCGTGCATCTGCCCGATGTCGCGCGCATCTATGGCAGCTACCCGCATCAGCTCTCGGGCGGGCAGCGCCAGCGCATCGTGATCGCCATGGCGCTGATCCTGCGGCCCCGCGTGTTGCTGGCCGATGAGCCCACCACCGCGCTGGATGTGACCACGCAGAAGCAGATCCTGAAGCTGATCAAAGAGCTGCAGCAAGAGGAAGGCACGGCGGTGGTTTTTGTCACCCATGATTTCGGGGTGGTCTCGGATATTGCCGACCGGATCGTGGTGATGAACCGTGGCGATCTGGTGGAAACCGGCACGCGCGATGAAATCCTTACGCGTCCGAAACAGGACTATACGCGGATGCTGATTTCCTCGGTGCCCTCGATGCAGCCGCGTTTCGCACCGCTGCCGGATCAGCCCAAGGTGCTGGATGTGATCGGCCTTGCCAAGACCTATGGCAAGGGCAGGACCGAGGTAAAGGCCGCGCAGAACATCAATTTCACCGTCCGCAAGGGCGAGATTACCGGAATTATCGGCGAAAGCGGCTCGGGTAAATCCACCGTGGCGCGCTGTGTGATGCGGCTGACCGACCCGAGTGACGGTGCAGTGCGCCTGCAGGGCAAAGATATCGTGCCGATGCGCAATCTGCGCGAGATGCGCAAACAGGTGCAGTATATCTTCCAAGATCCCTACCGCTCGCTCAACCCGCGCCGGACCATCGCGCAATCGCTGATGGAGGGGCTTTTGAATTACGGCATGCCCGAAGCTCAGGCGCGGGCCAAGGCGGCGGCGACGCTTGAGATGGTCAATCTTCCGGCCTCGGTGATGGACCGCTATCCGCATCAGTTCTCGGGCGGGCAGCGCCAGCGGATTGCCATTGCGCGGGCGATCGTGATGGAGCCGGATCTGTTAATCGCGGATGAGGCGGTCTCGGCGCTGGATGTGTCGGTGCAGGCGCAGGTGCTGGATCTGCTGGAGGATATCCGCGACCGCACCGGCGTGTCGGTGCTGTTTATCACCCATGATCTGCGGGTGGCTGCGCAGATCTGCAATGCGCTTGTGGTGATGCAGAAGGGGCAGATCGTCGAACAGGGTGCCACGCGGGATGTGCTGATGGCCCCCTCGCATCCCTATACCCGCGCACTGATCGAGGCCGCCCCCGCGCCAGAGTGGGATTTCCAGAACTTCCGCCCGCTTTTGCGGGCCGTCTGAGAGGAGAAGCCATGCGTGTGCTGCTTGCCGGTTTCCAGCATGAGACCAATACGTTTGCCAAGGATCGCGCCGATATGGCGGCCTTTGAACATGGCGGCGGCTTTCCGGCGCTCTGCCGTGGGGCGGCGATCACCGAGGTGATGACCGAAACCGTCAATCTGCCCGCCGCCGGTTTCCTGCGCGCGGCCAAAGCGGCGGGGGTCGAGGTGGACCCGCTCTTATGGGCGATGGCGGTGCCCTCGGGTCCCGTGACGCGCGGCTGTTACGAGGCCATCGCGGGCGAGATTTGCGAGCTGATTGCAGCGGGCCTGCCTGCCGATGCGGTCTATCTGGACCTGCATGGCGCGATGTGTGCCGAACATATCCCCGATGGCGAGGGCGCGCTGATCGAACGTATCCGCCAGATTATCGGGCCGGATCTGCCGCTGGTTGTCAGCCTTGACCTGCATGCCAATGTGACTCGTCGGATGGTCGAGATGACCGATGCCTTGGTGGCCTATCGGACCTATCCGCATGTGGATAGCGCCGATACGGGGGCTGCGGCCTTTGATCTATTGCAAAAGCGGGTAGATTTGGGGAGGCCTTTCGCGCGGGCTATGGCGGCGCCGGACTATATGATCCCCATCTGCTGGCAATCCACGATGAATGCGCCCGCCGACGGGCTTTATGCCGCTCTGCCGCAGATCGAAGAGGACACGGGCGCGATCAGCCTCTCCTATGCGATGGGTTTTCCAGCGGCGGATTTCGATGAATGCGGCCAGCTGATCTGGGCCTATGGCGCGGCAGCCCCCGAGGCCGAGGCCGCCGTTACGGCACTTCTGTCACGGGTCGAGGCCGCGGAAAGCGCCTTCCAAGGCGCGCTTTACACGCCAGAGGGGGCCGTGGCCCATGCGCTTGAGCGCACCGCAGTTGGCTGCGCGCCGGTGGTGATTGCCGATGCGCAGGACAACCCCGGTGCGGGCGGTAGCTCGGATACCACCGGCCTGATCAAGGCGCTTCTGGCGGCGGATGTGCCCGATGCGGCGGTGGGCGTGCTGTGGGATCCGAAGGCCGTGGCGCTCGCGCATCAGGCGGGCGAGGGGGCCGAGGTTGCGCTGTCGCTTGGTGGCCATAGCGATGTTGCGGGCGATAGCCCTCTTGAGGCCCGCTTTACCGTCGAGCATTTGTCGGATGGGCAGTTGCGCACGCTTGGCCCCTATTATGGCACGCGCGACATGCATCTTGGCCCTGCCGCCTGCCTGCGCCTTAGGGGCGTGCGGATCGTTGTGGCCAGCCAGAAGGCGCAGATGGCCGACCGCGAGATGTTCCGCTTTGCAGGCATTACCCCCGAGACGACCCCGATCCTTGTCGTCAAAAGCGCCATCCATTTCCGTGCCGATTTTGCCCCGATTGCGGGTGAGATCATCACCGCCACCGCTCCAGGCGCGATGATGATGCGCGCCACCGACTGGCAGTGGGCGCATCTGCGCGATGACCTGCGGCTGATGCCCGAAGGCCCGACGCAAGCCGAACATCGGGCCGAACACCTTGCGGCGCTCCGCCTTCCTGCCTGATCCGCTTGCCAGAATGGGGTCCTGATGACGATGACCGATATCCGCTCGCCGCATATGTCGCGCAGCCTCTCTTTAACCAAACCCGCAGCCCGCAGCCCGCGGGGTATCGTCACGGCGCAAAACCGCCATGCGGCCCAGATCGGCGCGGATATTCTGGCCAAAGGGGGCACGGCGGTGGATGCCGCCATTGCGACCTCTTTCGCGCTGGGGGTGCTGGAGCCGTGGATGAGCGGGATCGGTGGGGTGGGGGCCATTCTGATACGTCCCGACGGCAAGGGCGTCACGGCGATCGATGCGGGGGCGGTGTCTCCGGCGGCGCTGGACCCGCAGGATTTTCCGCTGGTCGAGGGGAAGGATGGCGATCTGTTCGGTTGGCCCAATGTGTTGGAAGACCGTAATGTGGTCGGGGCAAAATCCATCTGTGTTCCGGGGCTTCTGCGGGGGATGCAGGCGGCGCATGAACGTTTTGGCCGCCTGCCCTGGGCCGATCTGGTGGCCCCAGCGCAGGCGCTGGCGCAAGACGGGCTGGTGGTGGATGCCCATGTTACCGCATGGGCGGCGCAGGAAATGGGACGTCTCCGCCGCAACGAGGCTTTGGCCGCGTGGTTCCTGCCCGAGGGCCTGCCGCCTGTTGCCCCTGCGGCGGTGGCGGGGCGTGTGACACTGCTGCACAATCCCGCTTTGGCCGAAACCCTTGCGGTGATCGCCAAGGAAGGGGCGCAGGCGCTGTATCACGGGCCGGTTGCCAAAGCACTATGCGCCGATATCCAGACCTTGGGCGGCTATCTGGACTGCGCGGATCTGGCGGGGTTCCGGGCCGAGATTTCGCCCGCCGCCACGGCCCCCTTCCGCGACCGCAAGGTGCATTTCGTGCCGGTTCTCAATGGCGGGGTCACGGTGGCCTTGGCCCTGCGCTATTTCAACGAGACACCGCCGGATGGGGCGGCGGTTCCATCGCCGCAAGGCTGTCTGGCCAGTGCCCAGGCGCTGGCGCGGGCATGGGCGCATCGCTTCAGCGAAATGGGCGACGGGGCCGAACGTAGCTTGCCCAGTTGCACGACCCATTTCAGCGTGGTCGATGCCGAGGGCATGTGTGTCTCGATGACGCAGACGCTTCTGTCGCTATTCGGCTCGGCGGTGCTGTCGCCTTCGACGGGGATCTTGCTCAATAACGGGGTGAACTGGTTCGACCCGCGGGCGGGACGGGTCAATGGTCTTGCGCCGGCCACCAAGGCGCTGGCCAATTATGCGCCGATGATGATGACAGGGGCGGGCGAGACCGTGGCGATTGGCGGCTCCGGCGGGCGCAAGATCCTGCCCGCCATCTATCAGGCGCTGATCCATCTGGTCGATCATGGCTATGGCCTGCACGACGCGATTGCCGCCCCCCGCTACGACCTTTCCGCTCCGCCGGTTCTGGTGGCGGATGCGCGGCTGGGGCAGCCCACCATCAGGACGCTTGCGGCGGCATTCGATCTGGTGCTGGCCGACCGCGAGATCCAGCCCAACAGCTTTACCACTTTGGGCGCGGTGCGCCGCCAGCACGGGCCCGATGGGCCGGTCAATGAAGGCATGGCCGAGCCGTGGCACCTCTGGGCCGAGGCGGTGGTCGAAGGCGCGCCGCTGATGCCTGTTCCCCCCTGCCGAGGAGAGATCTGATGAAAGACATGCCGACCGATCCGGCCCTCTGGGCTTGGCCCGCCACCCGTCTGGCCGCTGCGATCAAGGCGCGCGCACTGAGCGCCCGCGAGGTGGCGCAGGCCCATATCGACCGTGTCGAGGCGGTCAATGGCCAGATCAATGCCATCGTCGATTTCCAGCCCGAAAAGACCCTGGCCGCAGCCGATGCGGTGGATGCAAGGCTTGCGCGCGGGGATGAGGCAGGCTGTCTTGCGGGGGTGCCGGTAACGATCAAGGTCAATGTCGACCAGACCGGCTATGCCACGACCAACGGGCTGAAGGCGCAGCAGGCCCTGATCGCCCGAAGCAATAATCCGGTGGTGGAAAGTTTTCTGGCGGCGGGGGCGGTCTCGTTGGGGCGCACCAATACGCCTGCCTTCAGCTATCGCTGGTTCACCAATAACCTGCTGCACGGGGCGACCCATAACCCGCGCAAGAAAGGCCTGACGCCGGGGGGCTCTTCAGGCGGCGCGGGGGCGGCGGTGGCGGCGGGTCTGGGGGCGATCGGTCATGGCACCGATATTGCGGGTTCGGTGCGCTATCCGGCTTATGCCTGCGGTGTGCACGGGCTGCGCCCCTCTGTCGGGCGGGTGGCTGCGTGGAATGCTTCCGGCCCCGACCGCACGATTGGCGGGCAGATCATGGCGGTCTCGGGGCCGCTGGCCCGTAACGTGGCCGATCTGCGGCTGGCCTTTCAGGCGATGCTGCGTCCCGACCCTTGCGATCCTTGGGCCGTGCCTGCGCCGTTTCACGGGCCGCAACTGCCCAAGCGCGCGGCGCTCTGCACCCATCCGGAAGGGGCGCAGACCGCGCCCGAACTGGTGGCCGAACTCCATGCGGCGGCGGACCGCCTGCGGGAGGCGGGCTGGCAGGTGGAGGCGCTTGACACCCTGCCGGATCTGGCTTCGGCGGTGCCCTTGCAACTGACGCTGTGGATGGGCGACGGGTATGACGGGCTTCTGGCCAGTGCCCGGGCCGAGGGGGATCGCGGCGCTTTGGCCGCCCTTGAAGGGCAGGCAGAGTTTGTCAGGTCCCTCGGGCCTGACTGCATCGCCAAGGCCCTGACCGCACGCATGGCGATTGCGCGGGACTGGGGGCTGTTTATGGCCCGCTATCCGGTGCTGCTTTTGCCGCCTTCGGCAGAGCTGCCTTTTGCCGATAATCTTGATCTGGTGGATGAGGCCTCGTATAGGCGGGTCTGGGCGGCGCAGATGTCGATGATCGGCCTGCCGGTCACCGGACTTCCCGCGTTGACGCTGAACACCGGCCTGCTGGCGGATGGCACGCCGGTCGGGGTGCAGATCGTGGCCGGCAAGTTCCGTGAGGATATCGCGCTGGAGGCGGCAGAGGCAATCGAGGCCAGAGGCAAGCGGGTCTCGGTCGCACTGCCCTGACAGGATCTGCCGGTCACATATCCGGCGCCGTGTAGAAAGAGACGCTATGACATTGAAAAACCTGCGCCCCGTCACGCGGCAATCGACCGAAGCCATTGTTATCGACAATTTGCGCGCCTTCATTCTGTCGGGCGAGGTCGCCGCGGGCGGGCGGCTGACCGAGGCCGCGATGTCCGAACAGCTGGGGGTCTCGCGGGCGACGCTGCGCATGGCTTTGCACCGGTTGGCGGGGGAGGGGCTGATTGAACAGATCCCCTATACCGGCTGGCAGGTGGCGCAGCTGTCGCAGCAGGATATCTGGGAAATCTGGACCCTGCGCGGCGCGCTGGAAAGCCTTGCCTCGCGGTTGGCGGTCAGTCGCGATGATCCTCAGGTTTTCGCGGCTGTCGAAGAGGCGTATGCCGAACTGGAAAGCGCCTGCGCGCGGGGCAATATGCGCGCCATCAGTGCCGCCGATTTCGCCCTGCATCAGGTGATCATTGACAGTGCCGACCATGCCCGTCTGGCGGCGCAATATCGGGTGGTCGAACAGCAGGTGCGCATGTTCATTTCCACCAGCAACCTGCATGTGGCCACCGGCCCCGACGATATTATCGCCCAGCACGCGCCGCTGATTGCGGCCTTTCGCGCGCGGGATGCGCAAGCGGCAGCGGATGCGGCATGGTGGCACGACGAGACCGAGGGCCAGAGGTTGATTGCATGGCTTGCACAGAGCGCCGCGCGGGGGGCTGAGCAAACCTGACCAGAGCCTTACCGGATTGATGACATCTTTAGCTATTCTCTTTCCGGCGGGCATAAGAAATCGCTTGAAATCGCGGGCTTTTGTTCACATATTGTTCCCGCAAGCAGCAATTCGTTGTCGGCCAGCGCACCACTACACCCATTGCCCCCAAGCTGGCCGACAACACCGCCTTGCCTCCCTTCCCACCTTGTCGGAACCTGCCCTGATGGCTTTGCGCGGGCCGTTCCCCACGGGCTATGTCCAAGGGCTGTTTTGCGGGGGAGCATGCGCCCGCCTCCACGCCCGTAGCCCCCGCGCCGATCGGCGCAGGGGACATGGTCGGACGCCTTCGGCTGGTCCGCACGGCCTTGATTAGGGTTAGCGCAGGAAATTATCGGCCAGCAGATCGACAACTTCCTTCGTGCGGCCCTTCGCCACGGCTTTCGCGCCGAACAGCGCGGTCGAGGCCACCTGTGCCGCCTGGATCTTGGGGGGCATCACCAGTTCCATCCGGCTTGTGCGGACATCCAGAACCGCCGGGCCGGGCTGAGCCAGCCAGTCGGTAACCGCTTGCGGCAGATCCGTCGCAGTCTCGACACGCTGCCCCCACAGGCCGATCGCGCGGGCGACCTCGCCGAAATCGGGGTTTTCCAGATCGGTGAAGGCATCCAGCAGCCCTTCCACGCGCTGCTCCATCTCGACAAAGCCCAAGGTCGAGTTGTTGTAGATCGCGATCTTGATCGGCACATTTTCCTGACGCAATGTCAGCAGGTCGCCCATCAGCATCGACAGACCGCCATCGCCGCACATCGCGATGACCTGCCGTTCGGGATAGGCTTTCTGGATGCCGATCGCCTGCGGATAGGCGTTGGCCATTGTCCCGTGCAGCAGCGAGGTCAGGAAGCGCCGCTGCCCCTTGGCGCGGATCTGGCGCAGCATCCACACCATCGGGGACCCCGCATCGGCAGTGAAGATCGCATCTTCGGCAGCATGGGAATTCAGGGCTAGGGTCAGAGCCTGCGGGTGGATGAGGCTCGGGTCCGGTTCGCGGGCCTCGCGCCCGTATCCTTCGAGATCCTTATGGTATTGCTCGACCGCCTTGCGCAGCCAGCTGGTATCGGAATGCGGTGCGAGCTGCGGCAAAAGGGCCTGTACGGTGGCCGCCACATCCCCGACCAGCCCCAGATCAACCGGCGCGCGCCGTCCGATGGCGGCAGGGTCGATATCGACCTGCGCGATTTTTGCCGCATCGGGATAGAACTGCGTATAGGCGAAATCGGTGCCCAGACACAGCATCAGGTCGCAATGGGCCACCGCCTCCATCCCTGCGCGATTGCCCAGAATGCCGGTCATGCCGACCTGCCACGGGTTATCGGGTTCGATGAACTCTTTCGCGCGGGTCGTATGCACGATTGGCGCGCGGATTTTCTCGGCCAGCGCGATCAGCTCGGGACGGGCCTTGCGCGCCCCGATTCCGGCATAGATCACCGGACGCTGGGCCTGATCGATCATCTGTGCCAGCTCTGCAAGCTCGGTCGGAGCGGGCACGGTGACCGGATGCGGGCGATGGACCGACCATGCCAGCGCATCCGACGAGGTTTCGGTGAACATGTCGCCATTGACGATAATCACCGCCAGCCCGTGCTTGGTCAGGGCCGCTTGGGCCGCCATTGCGGTAATCCGCCGCGCCTGATCGGGATGGTTGATCTTTTCACAGAAAACCGAGCATTGCTGATAGATGGCCTTCTGGTCGACCTCTTGCGGGAAGCCCAGCCCCTCTTCATTGCGGGCGATGTTCGAGGCGATCATCACCACGGGCGCGCCGTTGCGATGGGTCTCGAAAAGGCCGTTGACGAAATGCAGCGATCCCGGACCGCAGCTGCCTGCACACAGGGCCAGCTCGCCCGTCATATAGGCCTCGCCCCCTGCGGCAAAGCCGCCCACCTCTTCGTGGCGGACATGGACCCAGCGGATATCGGATTTGCGGATTTCATCGGTGAAATGGTTGATCGTATCGCCGGCCACGCCGTAGCAGCGCTTTGCGCCCGCGGCCTGCAAGGTCTCGGTGATAATCTTGGCAACGGATTTTGACATGATTGGTCCCCTAAGGCTGAAATCTGGCTTTAGAACGGGTGGCAGGGCATTCGGGTCCCGTCAGGAGGCTACACAAGCATGTGACGTTACGACGAAAAACGGCCAAGGAGCATTCGTGATGCCTTGCAAGGGAACAGAGTGCCCGGACTGGCGTTTGGCGCATAATTCAGAACGCGAGCGGGCATTGAGGAGAAGGTCATGGCGGGTCGGTTGATTGTGATATCGAACAGGATACCCACGGGGGATCCGTCTGGCGGGCTTGTCGTGGCGCTGCATGATGCGCTGCTGGCGCGGGGAGGGGTATGGGTCGGGGCCGATCCCGATCCGTCGGAGGAGGGGCGCGAGTGCCTGCACGAGCTGGGAGATATTCCCTATCGCAAACGTGCGTTCCGGCTGAGCAAGACGGAGCGGCAGAACTATTATAGCGGATTTGCCAATTCGGTGCTCTGGCCGATCTGCCACCGGCGCACCGATCTGATCGAGATAAAATCCGAATATCGCGCCGATTATCTGGCGGTCAATCTGCGCCTCGCCCGCCTGATTGCGCAAGATCTTGCCCCGCAGGATGTGGTCTGGGTGCATGATTACCACTTCCTGCCGCTGGCGATGATGCTGCGCTCGCTGGGGGTGACCAACCGCATCGGCTTCTTCCTGCATATTCCGTTTCCTAATATCACCGATCTTGCGATCCTGCCCCGCCCCGAGGATTTTGCCCGCTGGCTGGCCAGCTATAATCTGCTGGGGCTGCAGACCCGTGGTGATGTGGCGCGCGCTTTAGAGATGTTCCGCGCCGATCCACGGGCGGAATTCCTGCGCGACGGAACCGTGAAATTCGACGAACATATCGTCACCGTGGCCTCTTTTCCGATCGGCATCGATTGTGACCAGATCGAAGCCACCGCCCGCCGCGCCGATCCCGGCCCGTTTGGAGCCGCCAACCCGCGTGAGCTGATTATCGGCGCGGACCGGCTGGATTATACCAAGGGGCTGCCGCATAAATTCGAGGCCTTCGGTCGCCTTCTGCAAGGACGGGTGGACCGCGATGCGCGACCGACCCTCCTGCAGATTGCCTCGCCCAGCCGTGCCGATGTGGCCGCCTATCGGCAGATTACCAATGATCTTCAGGCGATTTCGGGCCGGATCAACGGTCAGTATTCCGAGCTTGACTGGCAGCCTTTGCGCTTTGTGCACCGCTCGGTCGCGCGGGACCGGCTGATTGGTCTCATGCGCCGCGCCGAGGTGGGGCTGGTCACGCCTCTGGCGGATGGGATGAACCTTGTGGCCAAAGAGTTTGTGGCCGCGCAAGCCCCTGATAATCCGGGCGTGCTGGTGCTGTCGCGGTTTGCCGGTGCGGCAGAGGATATGAAAGGGGCGCTGCTGATCAATCCGCATGATCTGGACGAGACCGCCGGTGCGATCGATTACGCGCTGGCCATGCCGCTGGACGAACGGCGCAAGCGCCATGCGGATTGTCTGGCCGTGGTGCGGGACAGCCGGATTTCCGTCTGGACCGACAGGTATCTGGCGCGATTGGCAAGCTGTGTTCCGACCTTGGCTTTGTCCCGTCATCAGGCAGCTTCGGCCTGACTAGGCCAACGGCCAATCGGCGGCACGTCGCAGGCTGGCGGTAAAGGCGGCCTGCCGCGCCTGTGCAAGCTGCGGATCGGGCAGGCGCAGAAGATGCGCGGGGTGATAGGTGATCAGGCAGGGGGTGCCATCAGGAAGCGTCTCGATCTGTCCGGCGCGTTCAACAAGCCCCTTGCCGGTGCCGGTCAGAGAGGCTGCGGCGGTTGCCCCCATCGCCACCACCAGATCGGGCTTGATCAACTGGCGTTCAAGATCGAGCCACCAGCGGCAGGCCTTCACCTCGCCCGCATTCGGTGCCTGATGCAGCCATTGCTTGCCGCGCGGAGTGAACTTGAAGTGCTTCACCGCATTGGTCAGCCAGATCCGCTCACGGTCCAGCCGCGCCGCGCGGGCGCATTGGTCAAAGAGCTGCCCCGCAGGGCCGATGAAGGGGCGTCCCTTGAGGTCTTCCTGTTCTCCGGGCTGTTCGCCCACCACCATTACCCGCGCCGAGGCCGGACCTTCCCCCGCCACCCCCTGCGTGGCACAGGGGCCAATCGCACAGCGGCGGCAGGCGTCCAGCGCGGGTTTCATCGTCTCCAGTGCGATCTCTGAGGGCAGCTCTTTCGGCGCGGGCCGCAAGCGGTCGGCCAAGGCCGCCTTGGGCGTGGGCATCGCGTCCTGCATGGCACGCGCCCGCGCAGGCGCTTGGCGGATCATCTCGGGGATCAGCTGCGCCTCGGGGAGGTTCTTCCAGTATTTGCGCGGCATCTCGGAGGTCATCGCCTTCACCATCAGCCGCGCGGGGTTGAAGATATGGGTGAAATAGGTGCGCCATAGCTCTTCGGTGGCATCCTCGGGCGGAGGGCTGCGGTCTTCGGTCTCGCTATAGCTCAGCTGGCCCGCCTCAAAGCGTGCGGTCAGGCTGGGGGTCGCGATCACCCAATCCATATCTCCGAAACGCTTGGCAAAGAACGGCGTCGCGGGTTCGACAATCGGGTGGTCGGGTTCGAACCATGCCGCAAAAGCACGGCGGTTAGCACTTTCGGCGGTGATCTCGCGGAAGCGCACGAAGGCATGCATCTTGTGGATGTCGCGCCGCACATGTTTGGCCTGCGCAATCAGCCTGTGAAGGGCAGGGTCCTCGCGGTCGCCCCAGCGCAAGTCCCCACGCGACAGCCGCAGCACGATGTCATAGGCGCGGGCAAACCGCTCGGGGTCGGAATGATGGAGCGCGCATTCGATCTCGCCAAGCGCCGCACGGGGCAGGGTGAGGGTGACGGGGGCGGCCTGAGGCGCGGCCATGCCACCAAAAAGTTCGGGGCCAAAAAGATCGGGAGCCGCATCGCCTACCCGCCATAAAACCGCCTCGGCAGGCACACCCCGCGCCGCCAAGCCCCGCGCCTTCTCGCGCCAAGCCGCCACCGTGCCGATATGGGGCAGGATGACCTCTTCCATCAGAAGAGGCTCAGCTGTTCGGGCGGCGGCGCGAAACGCGCCCGCAGGTCCTGCGCGTCAAGGCTGCGCGCGGTCCAGCCGGGCAGGGTGATGAAGGGGCGGGCATGTTTCATCACGCAGCCGATCTTCACCAGCGTTTCATAGCGCAGCACCCCATGCCGACGCGCCGTCAGAATACGCTCCACCGAACGCGTGCCAAAACCCGGCACCCGCAGCAGAAGCTCTTTGGGCGCGCGGTTCACATCCACCGGAAACTGGTCACGATGGGCCAGCGCCCATGCCATTTTCGGGTCCACCTCAAGGTCCAGCATCCCCGAGGGCGGCGCGATCTCTCCCGCCTCGAACCCGTAAAACCGCATCAGCCAATCGGCCTGATAGAGCCTGTGTTCGCGCATCAGGGGCGGGCGCTTCAGCGGTAGCAGTTTCGAGGCATCGGGGATCGGCGAGAAGGCCGAATAATAGACCCGCGACAGGTGATAGCCCGAATAAAGCCGCGAGGCCGAATGCAAAATCTCCCCGTCATGCGCCGCATCCGCCCCCACGATCATCTGCGTGGACTGGCCCGCAGGCGCAAAGCGGCCTGCGCGGCGGCCCCTATGGCTGCGCTCTTTGGCGGCCTCGCGGCGGTTGCGGACCTCGGCCATGGCGGTGCGGATGGTTTGCGCGCTTTTCTCGGGGGCGTAATCCGAGAGGCCCTTATCGGTGGGCAGCTCGACATTGATCGACAGCCGGTCCGCCCATTTGCCCGCCTCGTCGATCAGCTCGGGGGCGGCATCGGGGATGGTCTTGAGGTGGATATAGCCGCGGAAGTTCTCCTGCTGGCGCAGCGTCCGCGCGATGCGGACCATATCGGCCATCGTATCATCGGGGCTGCGGATGATGCCCGAGGAAAGGAACAGCCCCTCGATATAGTTGCGGCGGTAGAATTCGACCGTCAGGCTGACGACTTCCTCGACGCTGAAGCGGGCACGCTCGACATGGCTGGAGGCGCGGTTGATGCAATAGGCGCAATCATAGATGCAGAAATTCGTCATCAGGATCTTCAGCAGGCTGATGCAACGCCCGTCCGGCGCATAGGCATGGCAGATGCCCGCCCCGCCCGAGGAGCCAAGCCCTTTGCCGTCTGTCGACGACCGTTTCTGCCCGCCTGAAGAGGCGCAGGAGGCATCATATTTCGCGGCATCGGCAAGGATGGCCAGCTTGTCTGAGATCGTGCGTTTCACCATGATGTTCATCATATGTTCACACTGATGGACCGGCAAGGGAAATCTCGCGATGTCAGGAAGGGCGGCCGAAGCCGCCCGACAGTCTTAGGCCGCCTGTGTGATCGGTGCGTCTGCCGAACCAAGCCGGAACTGGCCCACCAGATCTTTCAGCTCATGTGCCTGCTGATCCAGTGCAAGGCAGGCCGCGCTTGTTTCCTCGAAGGAGGCGGCGTTTTGTTGCTGGGCACGGTCAAGCTGCCCCACCGCCGAGTTGATCTCGGAAATCCCCGAGGCCTGTTCATTGGCCGAAGAGGCGATATCGCCCATGTGATGCTCGATCACCTCGACCGATTTGACGATCGCGCGCAACGCATCGCCGGCACGGTTGACCAAGGCCACACCATTCTCGACCTGCACGCCGGATTTCGAAATCAGGGCGTTGATCTCCAGCGCGGCTTCGGAAGACCGCTGGGCCAGACCGCGCACTTCCGAGGCCACCACCGCGAAGCCGCGTCCGGCATCTCCGGCCCGCGCGGCCTCGACGCCCGCATTCAGCGCCAGAAGATTCGTCTGGAAGGCGATGTCATCAATGACGCTGATAATCCGCGAGATATGGTTCGAGGAGTCACGGATTTCGTCAATGGCGGTGATCGTATCGCCCACAACGCCTGCGGTCTCTTTGGCGTTTTGTGCCGCATCCTTGACCAGATTATTGGCTTGGGTCGCGCTTGCGGAGGCGGTCTGGACCGAGACTGTCAGCTCGTTCAGGGCTGCGGCGGTCTGCTCCAGAGTTGCGGCGGAACGCTCTGTCTCGCGCGACAGGCCGGTGGCTGCACCGGTGATTTCCTGCACCCCGCCGACAATCGCATTGGCCGATTGGGTGATGGCCTGAACCAGTTCCGACAGACGCAGGACGGTATTGTTGAAATCCTGACGCAGCTGGTCGTAGCCTTGGGGGAAGCGGTCATGGATCATGACATCCAGATTGCCTTCGGCCAGCCCGCTCAGCGATCCTGCCAGACGTTTCACCACGGCCTCCTGCTCGGCAGCAAGGGCTGCGCGATGCTCTTCCTGACGGCGACGGTTGGCCTCTTCGGCCAGAATGGCCTGATGTTCGCGTTCCTGATCGGCCTGTGCACGTTCTTCGCGTTCCTCGCGCAGGCGGGCGTCTTCCTGCGTGCGGCGTTCTCTTTCGATCTCGCGCTCCTGACGGGCCAGTTCCTGTTCGACCTCCAGCGCGCGTTTTTCCAGCAATCCGTTGCGCAGGGCCTCGACGGCGGTGGCCATCTGTCCCATTTCGTCATGGCGATCCGTCCCCGGAACGGGGTGGTCATATTGACCCTCCGCCAGCCCTTTGACGACATCCAGCATTTTCTGCATCGGCTTGCGGACAACGGTGCTGGTGGCCAGAGCGATCGTGGTCAGTGCCATCAGCAGGATCAGCAGGCCACTGAGGATCGAGGCCTTGATTGCGGCATGGACGGGGCCGGAGAATGTCGCGGCGGGCACATCCAGCACGGCGGCCCATGTGCGGTTCATCCCCGGTGCCGAGAAGGGCAGAACCAGCCGCGTCGCACCGTCGGGCATATCGGAGATGATGTGCATCTTGCCATCTTCTAGCGCGGCATTGACGGCGTCCAGACCCGCGCCCTCATAGGGTTTGCGCTTCTCGTCCGGCGTGGGGGCAACGACCCATTTCGCGCCGGCATCCAAGAGCATCATGCGCCCGCCCTCGAATGTATCGATAGCGCCCAGAATCGTGGAGAGATTGTCGAGCGTGATATCGGCCCCTGCCAGACCCACCATCGTGCCCTTTACCACAACCGGAATGACGACAGAGGTCAGCAGGATCCCCTTCTCTGTCAGATAGGGATCGGTGATCAATCCGCGTTTGGTCGAGGTCGGGCCGGCATACCATTGCGCGGTCGGATTGAGGCTATAGGTCTGGAAATCCATTCCGCCGCTGTCATTCTTGGTCCAGAAGGCGGCAAAGTCGCCTTTCTCGTTCCGGCCCTCCGTGCCGCTGGCCAGCCCGTCCAGCGTCCGGCCTTCCAGCTCGTTCATCCATGATGCGAAGATATCGTCATATTGCGGGGCCAGATCGTGTAGGACGGTGGTCAGGCCTTTGGTCGTGGCCTCGCCGGTTGCAAGATAGCCTGCAAGCGAGCTGGACAGGGCCGTGGCCGCAGAGGTGGCCTGAGTAATGGGAATCATGACCTGTTCTGCGGCACGGCGCGTCTTGATTTCGGCAAGGTTCATGACCTGATCATGCACCTTCCGCGTTTCCGACCATCCGCTAAAGACCGTATAGGCAAGAACAATCATCGTGATTGCAGTTCCGGCGGCCAAGATCAGCTTGCCCGAGACGGTTTTTATGACTCGCATTGTCTACCTGTATAAGAAACCTGTACGATAGACATGTGCTCCCAAAGCCCCAAACAACTGGTAAATGCGCGCATTCCTAAGCAGGATAATTTTCAGCGGGATTGCTAAATCTGTGCACAATTTTAGCCAGAGAGAGACCGGCTGCGCCAAAAGCGGTTTTCCGTGGCATTTGCCTGCTGCCGCGATGAAAAAAAGGGCCGCATTGCTGCGACCCTTCGGCGTTTCTCCTCCGGCCTTGGTGCAAGGCCCGCGACGGACAGGATCAGTCCCGCTTTTCCCAAGCGCTGCGGTCGATATCGAGATCCGCATACATATCGGGGTCCAGAACCGGACGGTCGATGCCCGCCTTGAGCTGGGCGCGGAAGTCGCGCAGCAGCCGCATGGCCACCGGGAACAGCATCATGATCGCCAGCAGGTTGACCAGTGCCAGAACGCCCATCATCGGGTCCGAGAAGAAGAACACATCGGTCGCCCCCGGTGCCAGAGCGCCGATAAAGACGATGCCCACAACCGCCACACGCAGGATGGTGATCGCAATCGGGTTTTCCGAGAAGACCGACAATGCGTTTTCGCCAAGGTAGTAGTTGTAGATGATCGACGAGAACGCAAACAGCAGAACGGCGATGGACAGATAATATTGCGCCCAGTTGCCCAGCTCGCTGGTGACCGATTGCTGGGTCAGTGCCACGCCATCAATGCCTTCGGCACCCGGTACATAGACATCGCTCAAGAGGATCACGAATGCCGTGCACGAGCAGATCACGATGGTGTCGATGAAGACCGAGAAAGACTGCGTGATGCCTTGGCTGATCGGGTGGCGGACCTCTGCGGTGGCGGCCACGTTCGGCGCCGAGCCCAGACCGGCCTCGTTCGAGAACAGACCACGGCGCATGCCCTGCATGATCGCGGCCCCCATACCACCGCCAACGGCCTGTTCGATCCCGAAGGCGTTCTTGACGATCATCGACAGCACATGCGGCACTTCCGAGATGTTGAGCACGATGATTACCAGCGCCATCGCCAGATAGCCAACGGCCATGATCGGCACGATCACGTCAGAGGCTTTGGCAATCCGGTGGATCCCACCGAAGATGATGATCGCGGCCAGAATGGCCAGACCGATGGCCGTCCAGGAGCGGGCGATATGGAAGCTGTCCAGCATCGCGCCGGCCACGGTATTGCCTTGGAACGCGTTGAAGCCAAAGCCGAATGCCGCAATCAGGCAGACAGCATAGATGCCCGCCAGCCATTTGTATTCCTTGCCCAGACCATGAATGATCGACAATGCCGGACCGCCGCGGAAGCTGTGCTCGCCGGTGCGGCGTTTGAACAGCTGTGCCAGCGAACATTCCACAAGGCTGGTGGCCATGCCGACAAGCGCCACGACCCACATCCAGAAGACAGCCCCCGGCCCCCCGAGCGTGATGGCCACAGCCACACCGGCAATATTGCCGCCGCCGACGCGCCCGCCGACCGAGACCAGCAGCGCCTCACGCGCCGAGATCTTGTCGGCATCCGCCGCATTGTTGGATTTGCGCAGCACACGGAACATCCGTCCAAAGAATTGGACCTGGACGAACCCGGTTGCCAGAGTGATGAAAACGCCAAAGACGACGAGAATGGGGATCAGAGACCACCCCCAAGTCAGATCGCCGATCTTGGTAAAGATCAGCTCTAGAAAATCCATGATATCCCCCTTTATTGCGCGCATAATTTCGATGTCGCGAATTTGGTGCAAACTAGGGATACGTGGGCGGATTGCTATGGTCTATCTTGCATCACGGCGACGCGAACGGATACATAAGTAGCGTCAACTAGCATAAGAGGTGGGCCTTGTCCCAAGATTTGCCACGGAACCTGCGCCTGTTATGCAGCTATCACGCTTCGATCGTCGCGGTGTGTCAGCAATTGGGGGTGAATCGGTCCCAGTTCAACCGCTACCTCACCGGAGAGACCTTTCCCTCGTTGCGGTCCATGCGCCGGATCTGCGACTTTTTCGGGGTCGAAGAGGCCGAGTTGCTGCTTGCGCATGGGCAATTCGTGGAACTGGTGCGGCTGCGGCCCCAAAGTACCGGCGTGCGGGCCGAGCGCGACATCGTGTCCTTGACGGCAGGCGAGCTGCGGATGCAGTCGGCCAAGGCGCTGGTGCCCTATCTCGGATATTATCTGACATGGTATAACTCCATGTCCCATCCCGGTCAGGTGCTCTGCGCGCTGTCCAAGCTGTATGACACACCTTTCGGCGTGAATGTCAAAAGCGTCGAAAGTGTCGGGCGGCCAGGTGCGCGGAAGTTCACCTGTAAATACGAGGGGGCCTGTTTCCTGCTGGGCGACCGGCTGTTTATGACGGTGATGGAGACGCTGACCCGTAACGAGGTGATGCAGATCATCCTCTATCCCAGCTACAATAACCGGATCCGCTATCTTGGCGGTGTGGTCTCTGGCGTGGCGGCCCGTGCTCCGCGTCCGCCCTCGGCGACGCAGATGGTGATGGAATATCTGGGCAAATCGGTTGATCTGCGCGCGATGATGCGGCGCTGTTCGCTGTATTCTCCGCAAGATCCGCGTATTCCCGAAGAGGTGCGGCAGATGCTGTCGGGGGGCTTGCGGGCGGGCAGCCAGCTGGTGGAGGCCCCCGTCGTCTAGGCGGAATACAACCGAAAGGCGGTCCTTGCCGCACGCCTTTGCCGGTAGGGTGGTCGATTCCATCTATCTTTCGGCGCACGGGATCGTGTATGGCTGGGCACATGTTGATCCGTTTTTGGAAAATGCTTTTTATAACGGTCACTGTCGCAATGCTTGCGACGGTCAGTATCGGCTCGGCTTCGGCGATGGCGCCGGATCGGGATCTGCTGATCAAGGCACAGGCCGAAGCGCTTGGTCTTTCGGGGGATGATCTCTGCGGCGGGTCCGGCAAACCCGAGCATCGCTGCCCCTTCTGCCATCTTCTGCCCGATGTCGATCCGCCCGTGCTTGCGGCCATCCGCTGGAGCCGTGTGTTTCAGGCCCAATGGCTGGTGCCTGTCCAGTTCCGCACGGCCCCGCATAGCCGCGACCATGCCCGCATCCCCCGTGCCCCACCCGTGGCGCTGTAATCAGGGCCGCGGCCAGACCTCCGTCTGATCTTCCACCGGAACGCGGCTTTTTCATGCGCCATGCGTAGCCTTTCGCTGCGCGGTTTTTGGGATGTCCCGCATCTGTCGGGCGCGGGTGCGCCGCATGCGGATCTGAGACCGGATGACCATGTTCCATCATTCGACTGCCAAAGCGCTGCTGGCAGGCACGGCCTTATGGGCCTGTCCGCTATGGGCGCAGGAAGACCCGCCGATCCCGTTGGACGGGATTTCCGTCTATGCCGCCGACGAGGGGGCAGAGATCGACGGATATCATAGTCTTGCGATCTCCAGCGCGACGCGCACATCCACGCCGTTACGGGCCACGCCACAATCGGTTCAGGTGATCCCGTCCCGGATGCTGGCCGACCAGTTGCCCGCGCGTCTGGCCGAGGTGCTTTATAATGCCAGCGGCGCACAGGGCAGCGTGGCGCTGCAGACGCCCGCTTTCGAATCCACTCTGCTGCGGGGCTTTCCCGCCGAGATCTATAGCGACGGGATCACCAATTATATCAATGCGGGCGATGCCAATGCGCTTGCAGGGATCGAGAGGGTCGATGTGCTCAAAGGGCCCAATGCCATCCTCTACGGTGGAGGGACAGGCACGCCTCTGGGCGGTATCGTTAATCTGGTCACGAAGAAACCCCAGCCGGACAGGTTCGCCACGGCGGCCTTGACGCTGGGCAGCGAGGCCCTCATCGCACCGTCTTTCGATGTGAATGCCCGTCTGGGCCAGACGGCGCTTTTCCGGATGACCGGTAGTGCCGCACGTGCGGGGGCGCAGACCGATGTGCTCGAGACCCGACGCTATGCGTTCAGCCCCGCGCTGACGCTGGGATATGGCGGTGCGACGCAGCTGACGGTTCAGGGCTATCTTTCGCGCTGGCAGCAGCAGGAATATCAGGGGCTACCGGCCACGGGCACAGTGACCGGCGGGTTTGCGCTGGACCGGGACCTGTTCATTGGCGATCCCGATATTCCCGAGAGCACGACCAGCACCCGCAAGCTGACCTTCACGCTGGACCATAGGTTCAACGAGACATGGAGCGCGCGGGGCCAGTTCCGGATCGGCAGGACCAAGGTGGAACAGATCACCCAGATCATCCTGTCGAATGTGCCGGATGCAGGGGATAGCCGCTGGTCGCTATATAATTCCTATGTGCCGGGCGAGCAGACCGAATATAATTTTAACGCATCGGTCGAGGGGCATCTGAGCACTGGCGCCGTCGATCATACGCTGCTGCTGGGCGTCGATTATGCGCGGATCAAAGACTATTCGCTGATGTATATGGATTATGCGGGCAGCGTGGATCTGACCGATCCTTTTGCCTGGCCCGCATGGACCATGCCTGCCAGTCTTGCGATGGGGGAAGGTCATGGCCGTTACAGCACCGCCGGAGCCTATGCGCAGCTGCAATCGGATGTCGGAGCATGGCATCTGCTGGGCGGTGTCCGCTTTGGCTACCTCCAGACCGTCTACGAGTCCGAAGGCTATGGCCGCCGCGATAGCCTGCAGCAGGCCCGCTTGCTGCCACGGGTCGGCGCGGTGTGGGATCTGGCGCCGCAGGTGTCGGCCTTTGCCAGCTATAGCGAGGGCATGAAGGCCAATGCCTTCTATTTCTATTCCGACATGCCCGAACCCGAATATTCGCGTCAGGCAGAGCTGGGGGTGAAGTTTGACCAAGGGGCATGGTCGGGCAGCGTGGCGGCATTCCAGATCCAGCGCCGCAATGTTCCGGTGACCGATCCCGACGACCCCCTGATGCTGAGTTCGATCACCGAGGGGCAGCAACGCTCGCGTGGGGTCGAGGCCGATCTGGTGTGGCAGTCAGAGGGGCCTTGGCGTCTGGTGGCCAATTATGCCTATGCCGCCGCTGTCCTGACAGCAGACATCCCCAATGGTGCCCGCGCAGGGTCTTCGCTGGCAGGGGTGCCACGACATTCGGGCGGGCTTTGGCTGACCTATGATCCGCGTGATCCGGCGGGCGAGGGCTGGCAGGCGGGGGTTGGCCTCTATGCGGCGTCTTCGGCCTATATCGACCTTGAAAACCTATATAAAACAGGCGGCTACGCTACGGTTAATGCCTCGGGAAGCTATACCCGAAACGGCATGACCTATGCCTTGGCCATCAAAAACCTGCTGAACCGCGATTACGACCTTCCGTTCTGGAAATATCTCGACGGGCGCGTCGCGCCGGGGCCGGAACGGCAGGTTCTTCTGACGATCAGCAAGACCTTTTAACGAAGCGAGATCCCTATGACGAAACATTCCTCCAAGGCCGGAGCGCGCGCCACGATCAGCCCGTTCTATTTCGCCGCATGGCGCTGGCATTTCTATGCCGGTCTGTTCGTTGTGCCCTTCCTGTTGATCCTTGCGGTCACGGGGATGGTGATGATGCTGGCCACCGCCTCGTCCAACCAGTTGGGCGATGTGCGCGATGTGGTGATTGCGGGTCCGGCCATGCCGGTCAGCCAGCAGGCGCAGGCGGCGCTGGACGCAATTCCGGGCGGGGTGCTGGACCAGTATGTGGCGCCCGAGGCCGCAGACCGCCCCGCGTTCTTTGCGATCCGCGACGGGGCGGCCATGATGTCGGTGGCGATCGACCCCTATACCGGCGATGTGCTGAACGCACAGGACAAGACCACCACCCTCTATGCCATCGCCAACCGCATTCACGGCACGCTTTTGCTGGGCGATACCGGAGACCGGATCGTGGAAATGGCCGTGTCGCTGATGATCTTGCTGATCGTGACCGGATTGTGGATGTGGCTGCCCAAAGCGGGGTGGCGCGCGATGGTGCCGAACATGCGCGCGCGCGGGCGCAATTTCTACAAGTCGCTTCATGCCAGCCTGGGCACTCTGGTCGCGGTGTTTCTGGTGCTCTTCGCGCTGTCGGGCCTGTCTTGGGCAGGGATCTGGGGCGGCAAGTTCATCCAGCCGTGGTCGTCGTTTCCGGCAGAGAAAACATGGAAGGGCACGCCGCTTTCGGGGCATAACCATGCCTCGATGAACCATTCGGGCTATCAGGACGTGCCTTGGGGGGTGGAGCTGGTGCCGATGCCCGCATCGGGCAGCGCGGCAGGAACCGAGGCGGTGCAGGGGCCGGTGACGCTTGATAGCGTCAGCGCATGGGCGCAGGCCAATGGCTTCCACGGCCAGTACAAGATCACCCTGCCCAAAGGGGAGACCGGTGTCTACACGCTGATGGCCGAGGTCCGTAACGAGGATGGCGTGATGCCGTGGCAGGACCGGACCACCCATATCGACCAGTTCACCGGACATATTCTGGGCGATATCCGCTATGCCGATTACACGCCGATGGCGAAGGCGATGGCTTGGGGGATCGGGCTGCATAAAGGGCTGGTCGGCCCGTGGAATTTCGCCCTGAATTTCGTCGTTCTTCTGCTGGTCATCGCGATCTGTGCCAGTGGCATCGTGATGTGGTGGATGCGCCGTCCGGCAGGGGCTGGCCGTCTGGCCGCCCCGCCCGTGCCGCGCGACATGCCGCTTTGGAAAAGCGGCATTCTGGTGGCTGTGCTGATTGCGATCGCCTTCCCGATGGCGGGGGTCGCGCTGGCCTCGGTGATCGTGCTGGATGTCCTGCTGATTGCGCGCGTGTCCTTTCTCAAGCGCGCGTTCTCCTGAAATCTGTGGCGTCGCATCCTGCGGGGCCAAAGACTATTTTCCCAACTGATAAAGGATCTTCCTATGAAACTTGTTCTTGCAACTCTTGCCCTGATGGCTTCGGTCGGTCTGGCTTCGGCCCATGAGACCGCGATGGCGAAAGACGCGCAGGGCGCGGCATCGGGGGCAAGCGCCCAGATCGGGGCCATCACGCTGAGCGGCGGCTTTGCCCGTGCAACCCTGCCCAACCAGCCGGTGGGCGGCGGCTATGTGGCGCTGACCAATACCGGCACCAGCGATGACCGTCTGATCGCGGCCCAAAGCCCCGTCGCAGGGGAAGTGCAGTTGCATGAGATGGCCATGAAAGACGGGGTCATGGTGATGCGCCAGCTGGAAAACGGGATTGCGCTGCCTGCAGGCAAGACCGTCACCTTGCAGCCGGGCGGCTATCACCTGATGTTCATGCAGCTCAAAGAGGCGCTGGTGCAGGACAGCACCGTGCAGGTGACGCTCACCTTCGAACAGGCCGGAACCGTGACAGTGGATCTGCCGGTGATGGCGCCCAATGCGACAGGCGGGGCGGCACCGATGCATGGCATGACCCACGCGATGCCGAAAGAGGTGCAGTAGGATGTTCCGCAGCGGCGAACGTTTTGCACTGTTCATGACGGGCCTCGCGCTCGTCATGACCTTGGGGATGGTGGTCTATGACAAGGTGGTTCTGCCCAAATATCGCGCCGCGCAGGCGGCAGTGATGGGGCAGGGGGAATATGTCCTGCAGGCCACCGACGGGCAGGATTTCACTTATGACAGCCTCAAGGGCAGCCCCTCTGCGGTGTTCTTCGGCTTTACCCATTGTCCTGAGGTCTGCCCGACCACGATGGGCGATCTGGCGACATGGAAAGAGGATATTCCGGGGGCGACGGATCTGCGGGTCTATTTCGTGACGGTCGATCCCGCGCGGGACCGGCTGGACCAGTTGCGCGACTATGTCTCTTGGATCCCTGGTGTGATCGGTGTCACCGGCACGCAGACCGAGATCGACAAGGCGATCAAGGCCTATAACGTCTATGCCAAGAAGGTCGTGTTTGACGATGGCAGCTACACGATGGACCATTCGGCCTTCGTGATGCTGTTCGACGAAAACGGGCGTTATGTCGATTCCGTGGTATATGGCGAGCCGCTGGAGGTGGCCGAGGCCCGTATCAAGAACCTCGTCGATGGCAATCCGCTGGGGCGGGGGGCGGTGCTGCCCAATGATCTTCTGGGTATCCTGTGCCTTGAGGCGGTCAAGATCTTCGGGGCCTGAACCGCTGGCGATGCCTGTGCCTGCTGCGTGGCGCAGGCCTTGGGATGTGGCGCGCCCCCTATGTCACGAAAGCGGATCTTTAGGGGCGCGGCACAGCCGGACGGGTCAGGGTGTGGCGGGCAAAGGCGCCACCACTCAGAGCGCGTCGAGGGCGGCTTTCTGTTCGGGGCTGAACCGCAATCCGGCGGCGGCGATATTGTCGCGCAGATGCGCCCTGCGCGATGTGCCGGGGATCACCAGAATATTCGGGCTGCGCGCCAGCAGCCAAGCCAGTGCCGCCTGTTGCGGGCTGACCCCCATATCGGCGGCGATGCTGTCAAGCTTGGCCGATTGCAGCGGGGTAAAGCCGCCCAAGGGGAAATAGGGCACATAGGCAATGCCCTCTTCGGCCAGCGCATCGATCATGGCGTCATCCTCGCGATGGGCCAGATTATACTGGTTCTGCACACAGATAACGGGGGCGATGTCACGGGCGATGCGCAACTGCTCTGCGCTGACGGTGCTGACCCCGATATGGCCGATCAGCCCCTCGTCTTGCAGCGCGCGCATGGTTTTCATCGGGGTGGCGATGTCGTCTTCGGGGCCACCCATCCGCAGATTGACGATCTCCATCCGCTCCAGCCCGAGGCGCGTCAGATTGTCGAGCACCGACTGGCGCAGAAACTCGGCGTCGCGCCGCAGGTTCCAGCCGCCTTGTGCATCGCGCCATGCGCCGATCTTGCTGACCAGCACGAGGTTGCGGGGATAGGGAGCCAGCGCTTCGTGCAGCAGCGCGTTGGTGACATGGGGGCCGTAGAAGTCGCTTGTGTCGATATGGTCGATGCCAAGGGCCAGCGCCTCGCGCAGGACGGCAAGGGCTTCGGGGCGGTCCTTGGGCGGGCCCATCACATGCGGACCGGCCAGCTGCATCGCGCCATATCCCATGCGGTTCACGCTGAGCTGCGTTCCGGGAAAGGTAAAGCGGCCAGCGGCAGTGGCGAGAGTGGTCAT
>NZ_CP135444.1:245000-504951 GCF_045278885.1 Thioclava litoralis | reverse complement strand
GCCGTCCCCTTCCAAGGCCCTCGCGGCCAAGAAAGCCTAATCGACAATGGCTTGGCTGGAAACGGGGTCGTCTGCATGGTGCAGCATTCATGCGGCATCGCAGCATAGCTGTTGCAACCGGATGCAACAGGTGCGGCAGGGAGTGCAACAGGTCAAATTAGCAAGCCATTGAAAACCTTACTCAAGATAAGTCGGGCTATTTTGTCGCAGACAAGCGCGCATCATGAGAGCCGTAAGTGAGAAGGAGAAGCGTCAATGAAAGCGCTACGTTTCCACGCGGCAAAAGATCTGCGTGTCGAAGATATCGAAGATGTTGCCAAACCCGGTCCGGGCCAAGTGGCGGTGAAGAATCGCTTCGTTGGGATTTGCGGGACCGATTTGCACGAATACGCGCATGGGCCGATTTTCATTCCCAAAGAACCTCATCCTTATACGGGGGCGCATGGGCCGCAGATTCTCGGTCATGAATTCGGCGGAACCGTCACAGCCGTTGGCGAGGGAGTGACAAATGTCAAAGTCGGGGATCGGGTTGCAATTCAGCCGCTCATTGGCCCCCGCACAGGAGAATATTTCGGTGAACGCGGCTGGCTGAACCTGTCGCCTGTGCTGGGTCTTGTCGGGCTTAGCTGGCAATGGGGGGGGATGGCTGAAGCCTCCATTCTGAACGATTATAACGTCTACAAAATTCCGGATGCACTCAGCGACGAGGAAGCCGCTCTGGTCGAACCGACGGCTGTCACCGTTTATGCCTGCGACCGCGCGGGAGTTCGGGCCGGCGATAGCGTGCTGATCACCGGCGCAGGGCCGATCGGTATCTTGGCTCTGCTGACCGCCAAGGCCTTCGGCGCGACAAAACTCTTTGTTTCTGACATGAACGAGACGCGATTGAAGCTCGCGAAAGAGGTTCTGCCGGAGGTGATCACGGTTAATCCGGCGAAAGACAATCTGACCGAGGTTGTGCAGGCGCATACACAAGACAATTTGGGATGTGACATTGCCATCGAATGCGTTGGCAATGAACATGCCCTTCAATCCTGTCTCGATGCGGTCCGGAAGCAGGGGACGATTGTCGCCACAGGTGTGCATCCGGGCGTGGGCAAATTGAACTTCTTTGATGTAACGTTCAAAGATGTGACCCTAAAGGGGTCTTGGTGCTATCCGGCGCATAGCTGGCCGCGGGTGATGGACCTGATTGCCTCTGGCGCTATTCCTTCGAAAAAAGTCGTCACCAAGAAAATCAAGCTCGATGATGCCGTCAAGGAAGGCTTTGACGCGCTGCTTGATCCGGCTGGCAACCACCTCAAGATCCTGATCGATCTGGAGGCCTAATTCACTGCGGCGGCGGTTTTTTGCGGGGGCACGGGGTTTGAGGAGGCTCCGCCCGCAGGATCCGCCGCGGCTTCACCGGAGCCAAGGGAGGAGAACCCATGCTCGATACGACCCAACACGGCGCTTTGCAGGCGCTCGTGAATGATCTTGAACGCGCAATGATCGCCTGTGATGCGCAGGCTGTGGCCAACCTGTTTCTGGAAACGGGATACTGGCGCGATCTTGCCGCCTTTACATGGAACCTGAAAACGCTGGAAGGCCGTCCGGCCATTGCCGATATGGCCGCAGTCCAGCTGCCGGTAATCCGCACGCATTCCATCCATCTTGATCCCGCCGAAGCGGTGAGCGAGGCCGATGGCGTGACCGAGGGGTGGTTGCAGCTGGAGACCTCTCTGGGGCGCGGCGTGGGCTATATCCGTATGAAAGAGGGGAAAATCTGGACCCTTCTGACCACGCTGCACGAACTGAAAGGTCATGAAGAGCCCCGCAAGCTGCGCAGACCTATGGGGGCAGAGCATGGCCATGACCCGAACCGCCTGACGTGGAAGGAAAAGCGCGAGCACGAGGCATCGACCCTTGGTGTGGAGACCCAGCCCTATGTGCTGATCATCGGTGGCGGTCAGGGCGGCATTGCTTTGGGGGCGCGGCTGCGCCAGCTGGACGTGCCGACCATCGTGGTCGATGCGCATGAGCGTCCGGGCGACCAGTGGCGCAAGCGGTATAAATCGCTCTGCCTGCATGATCCGGTCTGGTATGACCACCTGCCCTATATTCCCTTCCCCGACAACTGGCCGGTTTTTGCCCCCAAGGACAAGATCGGGGACTGGCTCGAGATGTATACCCGTGTGATGGAGCTGAATTACTGGTCCTCCACCCGTGCCAAATCCGCGACCTATGACGCGGCCAAAGGTGAATGGACGGTGGTGCTGGACCGCGCGGGGGAAGAGATCACGCTGCATCCCAAGCAGCTTGTGATGGCCACGGGCATGTCGGGCAAGCCCAATATTCCGAGCTTCAAGGGGCAGGATGTCTTCAAGGGGGAACAGCAGCATTCCAGCCAGCACCCCGGGCCTGATGCCTATCGTGGCAAGAAGGTGGTGGTGATCGGGGCGAATAACTCGGCCCATGATATCTGTGCCGCCCTTTGGGAAAACGGCGCGGATGTGACGATGGTGCAGCGGTCCTCGACCCATATCGTCAAATCCGACAGCTTGCGCGAGGTCTGTCTGGGCGCGCTCTATTCCGAAGAGGCGGTGGCCAATGGCATCACCACCGATAAGGCGGATATGATCTTTGCATCGCTGCCCTACAAGATCATGCATGAATGGCATGTGCCGCAATATGCCGAGATCAAGAAACGCGATGCCGATTTCTATCGCGACCTTGAAAAGGCGGGGTTCATGCTGGATTTCGGGGATGATGAATCCGGTCTGTTCATGAAATATCTGCGTCGGGGGTCGGGCTATTATATCGATGTGGGGGCCTGCGATCTGGTGATTGACGGCTCGATCAAGCTGCAATCGGGCAAGGGTGTCAGCCACCTGACCGAAGATGCGGTGGTGCTGGAAGATGGCACCGAGCTGCCCGCCGATCTGGTGATCTATGCCACGGGCTATGGCTCGATGAATGGCTGGGCGGCGGACCTGATTTCGCAAGAAGTGGCGGACAAGGTTGGCAAATGCTGGGGCTTGGGGTCCGATACCACCAAAGATCCCGGCCCGTGGGAAGGCGAACAGCGCAATATGTGGAAGCCCACGATGCAGGAAGGGCTATGGTTCCACGGCGGCAATCTGCACCAGTCGCGCCATTATTCGCGCTATCTGGCCCTGCAGCTCAAGGCACGTCACGCGGGGATCGAGACACCGGTTTACGGGCTTGAGCCGCCGCATCATCTTAGCTGACCGGCACCGCGACAAAGCTCTGGCCCCGCATGGCACATGCGGGGCCGGAGCGCAGCGGATGACAGGCCGGCGCATCCCGGGATTGCGCAATCAGCCGCCGCCCCGATCCTTATGCTAAGTGCATAAAATGCCGCGATCCTTGCATCGCACTCCCCGACAGTCCGAAAGCGCGTGCTCTCTGGAGCTGTTTCAACGGGGTGTTCCGCCCGATCCCGCCCGATCCCGTGCGTGCCGCGCGGCGTTACCGTGTCTGCGCCATCAAGGCCACATCTTGGGCATAATACTGGCGGATCTTTGCGCGGATCTCGTCTGGAAAGAACGATTCCGCCTCGATCATCGGCAGTTTATCCAGCACTTCGGGCAAAAGCTGGTCTGCCCCGAAATGCGCCTGCCCGACGCCGCTGCCGGAGCGGTTCACCGGCGGGCGTTTGAGCTCGATCCCCGACATCTGCTCCAGATCTTGCACGGCGCGGTCGAGATGGTCGAAGTCGTAAAGCGCGCTCCAGCGATGTGCGCCCAGATACAGATGCTGAGGCCGCCAATGCGGGTCCAGCTGCTCGGGCGGTTGGGACAGGATATGGTTGACGAAATCCCGAAACCGGATGCCGCGATGGTAATCGGGGGTCTCCAGCCCCTGTGCTTTCTGGACAGCCTCGATGACCGGTCCGGTATGATAGCGTAGATTGGCCGCATCAAGGCGGTTCACCACGAATTTCTCGATATAGGCCGATAACAGGCGGCGCAGCGGATCGCGCAGGATCGCGAAACTGTAAAGATCGGGGTCGCGCCAGATCGCGTCAATCTCTGTCTCGCTATAATCCGAAAGCTGCAGGCCCGTGCAGATATGATCGGTCAGTTGGTGGATCGACCGGTCCAGCACCGCCCGCGCGGGATGCTGCGCCAGTGTGACCATCGCCCGCTTGAAGAAACTACAGGCATTCTTGCCGATGGGGCAGTAAAGGATGCCAAGATCGCGCGCGATGAAATATTGCCGCTCCGGCCAAGGCAGATTGGTCTTTTGCGCTTGTGCCGAGGCCAGAAATTCTTTCGAACCGAAGAGCGCACCGATCAGGGCGCCGAAATCCGCAAACTGGTTCCGGGCTTGCGGGTTCGGGTCGCGCTGCAGAAAAAGCTGGAACGCAGCACGCAGAAGTTCGGGCGGCACGGAGGGGGCTGTCTTTTGGGTGGTCAGGGTCATTCCGCAGCCTCTTTCGGGGCGTGATCAAGCTCTGCCAGTATCTCCTCAAGCCGCGCATTGTAGCGTGTAGCGATGGCTTCTGCCGAGAAATTCCGGCGGATATGATCCAGCGCATGGGCCGTTTTGGCTGCCCGTGCCACCGGATCGTCATAGACGCGGCGCAACTGTCGGGCCGCCGCCTCCACATCGGGTTCGGCCCAGACCGCCCCCTTCGGCGTAAAGATGTAATCGCCCTTTTCCAGACCGATCTCGGTGCAGGGCACAAGCCATGCCGTTTGCGCATCGCAAAATTCCAGATTGCCGGAATAGGCCGAACAGACCACCGGCACACCAAGGCTCATCGCCTCGATCATCCCGAAGCCCCATCCTTCGGAGCGATGCAGCGAAAGGTAGCAATCCGAGCCCTTCTTGAGATGCAGCAGATCCCTGTAGGTCAGCGTCTCGTTCATCAGCAGGATGCGCGGATCGCGGGCCATCATGGCTTCCATCTCGTCCCAGATCCGGATCTGCACCGGATCGAAAACCGACTGCCGGTTCTGGGTTTTGACGATCAAACGCGCATCGGGCACCCCCGCGAAGGCCTTCTGGAAGCTGCGCAGCGCGTTGAGCGGGTTCTTGCGCTGCACGAACGAAAAACTGTCGAAGGCCACCAGGCAGATGAAATGCCGCGCCGACAGACGGAAGCGTTTTTCGACGAATTTCCGTGCCTCCTGCCGGTCGATATCGTCATTCGGTTCGAAACACATGCCGACATTGCAGACGGGGCCGTCGAATTCGGGGCGGTAAATCCGCACGCCGTAATCGGACGAAAGCCAGATTTCATCCAGCATCTCCAGGGCCAGATAGTGGCAGGCGGCGGGGCGGTCGAGCTCCCAGTAGAAATAGCCGATATTATAGGCGCCAGAGAAGACATCAGGCTGATAGGCAAAGGCCAGCGGCACGGATTCGGCATTGAGATGGATCAGATTGACTCTGGCCGGACCATAGGCATCCACGCGCGCCTCCGAGCTGAACCCCTCGGGAGCGGGGTTGTCCATGTCGAAATCGACACAGCGCAGGTGTTTTCCGGTGCGCGAGAGAATGTCTGCCGACAGGCGCGCGGCCTGCCCCAAGCCCGAAGCCTTGGCCAGGGGGCCGATCAGCTGGATATCGGCCAGCGCCCCTTGCGGCACGGGCAGGGCTGCGGCTTCCAGCCGGTGGCCCGCGTCGCAACAGGTCAGGAAGGACAGGCTGTCGAGGTCGAACCCCTTGAGGCGCACGCTATGGGCAAAGCTGGCAAGCGGGAAGGTGCAACTGTCGCGCTCCAGAAGCTGCGCCAGAAACAGTTCCAGTTCGGAACGGCCCTGCCCGTCAACGGGGGTCAGCAGCCGCATGACCAGCTCGCGCGGGATGTAGCGCAGAATATCCGGCCGTTTGAGGGCCATCACCATCAGGATCAGATATAGCTGCTTGCGGCTTTCGGCACAGCGTCCGGGGGCCAGAAAATGCAGCGTGACCGTCGCATTGAAAAACCGTTCGCTGAAGGTGGTCAGGGGCCAGTCATCGCAGAGGCGCGAGGGCTGGATATGGCGCATCAGATCGGCCATCTTCTGCGGCACAAGGCAATCTTCCAGTTTCAGATGGGCCGCATCCTGCCAGAGCCACCAGAAGACCATCCGCACATAAGAGGCGCGGTCGTTCAGGTCCAGATCGGCCAGCAGATCCCGCCGCCCGCACAACCGCCACCACATGGCGCGGGTCAGGCTATGGCGCACGCCTCCCATGACAAGCGGCTCGTTGAGATAGGCGATATCCTCCGCGCTCAGGGGAATGCGCTGTTTTCGGGTCGCATTATAGGTGGTGAGGTAGAAATACAGAAAGCGGTCACGCTCTGTGTTCTCCGGCGTGACGGGGAATTCCTGATCGACGCGATTGCGATGGCGGGTGAATTCCAGATAGCCGGGCAGGCCGCTCGGGGCACATTGGTCAGGGGGAATAACGGGATCTGTCGCAAAAAGCGCCTGATGCGGAAGCAGCATAGGGGCGGGCGACGGGGTCGCTGTCTGGGGGGGCGTCTCCCCATCCAGAACCCCTGTGAGACCGGCCAGATCCTCGGTCAGGAAGCGGCGGATCAGTGTCGTCATCTCGGGGGTGGCGGGGGCGGTTTCAGGTTGGGGGGTAAGGTGCAGCCGACCGATCTCGCGCTCGGTCGTGCCATGTGTCCGGATCACCACCTCGCCGCCGGCCTGTCTGATCTGGTCCATCAACGAGGCAGAGAGCGCAAAGGCAAACCCGCACTGAACCGTGCAGCCGTAATGTGCTTTGACATCATCGCGCGGATGCTCGACCGCCACCACATCCAGCAGCAGATCTCCCGCATAAAGGCCGACGCGCAGGTCCGACTGCTGCGGCTGGCGAGTGTCATAAATCCACCCGCGCAGCGTGCCGTCCTGATCGAAGACGCCCTCGACATGGCCACGATAAGGGGCCTGTTTGCGACGTATTTCGCGGCGCAGCTTCAGCGTTTTGCCGTAAGACAATGCCTTGCGCCCGTAAGACCAGACACCGCCTGCCTTGCGCAGGCCACGCACCGCATTCCGCATGGGTTCCCTCCCTTTGACGACGCTTTCCTAGAGGCCTGCCGCCGAGCGCGCCTGCCCTAGCGAAGCTGCCTTGCCTGCGCATCGTAATCGGCTTTCGCCATCATCATGGCGAGGCTGCGCACATCTGTTTTGGCCTTCCAGCCCAGTTCGTTACAGGCTTTCGAGGGATCCCCGAGCAACAGATCCACTTCGGCGGGGCGGTAGAATTTGGGATTGACCTGCATGAGGCGGCGCCCGCTGAGACGGTCGTAAGCGGCTTCCTGTGGCCCCTCTCCTTCCCAGATCACCTCCATATCCAGCGCTTCCCCGACATAGGTGAAGAAATCGCGGATGGTGGTGCTTGTGCCGGTGGCCAGAACGAAATCGCCAGCATTTTCGCGCTGCAGCATTCGCCACATGCCTTCGACATAATCCCCCGCAAATCCCCAATCGCGCTTGGCTGCCATATTGCCAAGTTCCACCGGCGCATTGGCCCCATGCGCCAAAGCCGCCAGACCCATCGAGATTTTACGGGTGACGAATTCCTTGCCACGCAGCGGGCTTTCGTGATTGAACAAGATCCCCGAGGAGGCATGCATGCCGAAACTCTCGCGGTAATTGACCGTCATGTAATGGGCGAAGACCTTCGACACGCCATAAGGTGAGCGGGGATAGAAGGGTGTGCTTTCCAGTTGCGGAACGGCCCGGACCTCACCGAACATTTCCGAGGTCGAGGCCTGATAGAAACGGCATTCGGGGCGCAGGCTGCGCAAGGCATCGAGAATGCGCACCACGGCCATGCCGTCGATCTCGGCGGTGTAAACGGGAAGATCCCACGAGGCCCCGACAAAACTTTGCGCGGCAAGGTTGTAGAATTCATCCATCGGCACATCGCGGATGGTGCGGAAGATATTGTTGGAATCACTCAGGTCGAAATCATGGAAATGGACCTGATCTGTAATTCCCAGCGCATCAAGCCGTGCCATGTCCGGCTGTGAAATCCGCCGCACACCCCCATGAACTTCATAGCCTTTTTGCAGAAGGAGGCGGGCAAGATAGGCTCCGTCCTGTCCGGTCACGCCGGTGATAAATGCAGTCTTGGTCATTTGTCCCTCATTGAGAAATCTCAAGGATCAACCCGAAAGTGCAACATACTGAACGCTAGGGTAAGGATAGTTAACAAAAGCTTACTTGGGAACGGTTTTTCTCTTTCAGGTTGTCTTTTCTGGCCCAGGGGCGATCAGAACTGGCAGCTGTCATAATCGATTTCGCTGATCAATGTGTTGCGCAAGACCACCTCGACATCCTGATCGATGAAAATCGCATCATCCCCCTCTTGCGAGAACTGGGCGCGGATATCCTCGATGCTCTGATAGCCAAAGCCTTCAAAAGACAGGCAATCCCACGGCTGATAATCCACCACCAGATGTGTGCCCGGTGTGTCGGCGGAAAACACGAAGCGGTCCGCCATCATCCCGCCAAACAGGATATTGTCTCCCGCTCCGCCCTCAAGCTGGTTCCACTCGCCCTGATCGACCATCCAGTTTTTCAGCGGGTCGGCCATCTGTCGCGTAAATTCGCCGCTTTGCGAGAACCCTTCCACCACATCGGCGCGGCTCCAGCCCTGATCTTCCATCCGTGCGCACCAGTCGGCCAGCCCCGCCGAACCGGGTGCCCGCCCCAGAACGTTCTCGTAAAGCAGCGTGACGAAGGCTTCGTTGTCCAGTTGGCCGTAGCTTTGCTGGAATTCGGTCGAATTGACGAAGCCGGAGACGACATCCTCAAAGGGCGTGCCCTGCGACAGGGCGGTGGTCCATGCGGTGATCCCCCCGAGGTCGGGCGCCCGTCCCAGCGTCGCTTGATAGAGGCGGAACACATCATCCACCCAGTCCGATTGATAACCCGCGCGCGACATGTCCAGAACCTCGGATTGCATGGCGCGGCTGAATTCGGTGCTTTCGGAAAAGCCCACCACCACATCGGCGCGGGTCGTGCCGTCCTGCGCCAGATAGGTCGTCCAGCTTTTCAGACCGGCGGCATCGGGGGCGCGCCCCAGCACGTTCTGATACAGCTGGGTGACGAATTGCGTGTCATTCAGCTCGCCGTAAGTGTTCTGAAACTCGGCAGAATCGACAAAGCCCTGCGCCACTTCGGTCAGCGTTTTCTCTCCGGACAGGATTTGCGCGGTCCAATCCAGATGGCCTTCGGCATTGGGGGCGCGGTCCAGAGTGGCCTGGAACAGCCGGACAACCTGCGCGGAGGCCGTATCGAATTTGCCCTCTTCGATCTCGCCCAACAGAAGGTCATTGCCCTCTCCTCCCAGCAAGGTGTCGGCCCCGCGCCCGCCGGTCAGCGTATCCGCACCGCTATCCCCCTCGATCCAGTCATCCTGGGCCGTGCCGACCAGATGCTGCGGCCCGACCGTGAGACTGCTGACATCGACATGCCAGATATCGCGCAAATCGGAAATGTCGAAATCGGCGGCGCTCAGGCTTCTGCCATCCGACGACATCACCGTAAGCGTTTCGCCCCCGATGGTGATCTGTGCCCCGCCCGTGATGGATTTTATCGTCAGCGCATCGACAGTATAGAACCGCCCGATCTGGGACAGGTCGATCCGGTCGACCCCCACCTCGAAATCCTCGATCCGGTCGGTCGCGCCGTCTTTGGTGAAGACGAATATATCCGCCCCCGCGCCGCCCCACAGCCGGTCGGTCCCCGCGCCATCGGTCAGAATGTCATTGCCCGCCCCGCCTTTGAGCGTGTCCTTGCCGTCGCCGCCCATCAGCACATCATCCGCGCCGCCGCCCGTCAGGGCAGATCCTGCATCCTCGGCCAGCAAGGTCAGACCGGGATCGACCTCGACCCGATAGAGCGAGAGCGCCGCGACACCGCTTTCGGCCTCGCCACGCCCTGCCGCATACAGTCGCAATTCGCCGTCCACCACGGCCAGTTCCAAGGCCGAAGGGGCCTCCAGCGCCATGCCTGTGGTATCGGCCAGCGTTTCAAGATGGACCAGACGCCCGTCCGGCAGCAGGGTCATCAGACTTATGCCGTCATCACCGCCACCGGCCACCACATAGGCGCGCCCGTTGTGATTGATCGCCTCCAGAACGGTGAGTTGCCCGAAGCGCGTCGTGAGATCGTCATTGACCTGATCGGTGATGGTCAGCCGTCCATCCGCCCCCAGAGCCGCGACGGAGACAGAGCCCGATCCCTGCGCGCCGACCAGCACAAAGACCTGATCGCCCAGTGTAACCTGTGCCAGAGCCACCGGATCAGAGACGGCCAGCCCGTCATTCAGGTCAAGATCGCCCTTGGCGGTCACCTTGCCCGTTTCGGACAGGCCATAGCAGTTCAGTGAGGGGGGCTGGCCCGAGAGCGCCAGAATATAGCTTGCCCCGTCGATTGTGACGGTTTCCAGCGCCGTCAGGTTGCCCGCTGCGATATCGGCCCGTGCCGTCAGGGTGAGCCCGTTATCCGCGCCGACAGACCACACCGAGAACCCGCCCTGCGCGCGCCCTGCGCCCACCAGAAAGTTCTGGCCGCCCTGTGTGACGACTTCCAGTTGGTCGAGGGCGTCAAGGCTCCCATAATCAAGCGTGAACGCCTGATTGAGCGTGCCATTATTGGCCACCCAATAGCCTGTGACGCCGCTGCTGTAAGGCCCCGAGACCAGCAACGCGGCCTTTCCGTTCAGGTCGCAAAGCGCGATTTCGACAGATCCGGACAGGCCGGACCCGCTGGGATAGGCGGCCAGATCCAGCAGTTTGGCCCCCGTTTCGGCATCGCGCACAACGATGCCCCCTCCTTCGCCGGAGGCCTGATATAACAGGCTGCCATCCAGCGACAGCATCAGATCGTCGATTTGCGTCATGTAACGGCTGGTGCCAGAAGTCACCATGCCCAGATGCGTCAGATACCCCATCACCTTTATCCCGACCCAGCACGAGGCCATGACCAAGCGCCCGACCCCGTTTGTTCCCCACATTGCCAAACATGCAAACAAAGCCTGCCCGAAGCCGGATCAAAATGAGAACGAAACAAGGCTTTTCGCTTGGATTTTCGTTAAATGCGGTATGTCGGGACGGGGCTTGCGGCTGCCAGTGGCCCGCGCTCTGGCTTTGGGTCCGGCCCCGGATGTGCGCTGGACAAGCGCCGTGCCAAGGCGCAAAGATGGCCCCATGACCGGACCGCTGACTTCTCTTCTGACCTTTGCCCAGACGCCGCATGTGCGGATCATCATGGCGTGTCGTAACGGGGCCGCCTATCTGCCCGAGCAGCTTGCAAGCTTCGAGCGCCAGACCCACCGGAACTGGTCGCTTGATGCCAGCGACGACGGCTCGACCGATGCTACACGCGAGATTCTGGAAGCCTTCCGCCAGCGTCATCCCAAACAGGTGCGCCTCTTTGATGGCCCCAAAGCCGGCGTCGCCCCCGCCTTTCTGACACTGGCGGCACGGGCGGCCAAAGAGGCTCCGGAGGCGGTTCTGGCCCTGTCCGATCAGGATGACGTCTGGTCCAAGGTCAAGCTGGCCCGTGCCTTGCGCTGGATGAAACGCACAGGCGATCTTGGTCATGATCCGCTGGTCTATGCCAGCCGCACCATTCTGACCGATACCCGCCTGAACAAGCTGGGCCTGTCGCATCTGCACCGGCGGGGGCCATCTTTCCGTAACGCGCTGGTGCAGAATATTCTGGGCGGTAATACGCTGATGCTGTCGCCGCCCGCCGCCGCCATTCTGGCACAATCGGCGCAGGCGGCGATTGCGGCGCGGGTCTCCTATCATGACTGGTGGATCTATATCATGCTCTCCGGCGCGGGGGCCGAGATCTTCAATGATCCCAAGCCGACCCTCTATTACCGTCAGCACGGGTCGAACCAGCTTGGGCATCACGGGCCGGTGCGGGGGCGGCTCAAGCGGCTGGGCACGGTGGCCAAGCGCCATTATGCAGAGTGGCTTGATGCCAACCTGGCCGCACTCTGGGCCAACCGTCTGGCCCTGACCCCCGAGAATGACGCGCTGCTGACCCGCTTTGTCGCGGCGCGCAGAACAGGTGGCGGGGCCTATGCCCGTGCGCTGCGCGAACTGAATATACACCGCCAGACCCTGCAGGGGGACCGTGTGTTGCAGGTCATGGCCCGCACCGGACGGCTGTGACCGCTAGAACCATATCGCCCCGCCCAGCATCAGCCGCAAGACGCCCGTCTGGCCGCTGACCCCGAGGCGGGCGTAAAGCTGTTTGGAATAGCTGCGCGCCGTCTCGCGTGACCAGCCAAGCGCCTCGCCCGCAGCGTTGAGCGATAGCCCGTCGCACAGGCAGATCGCCAGCCGCGCCTCGTTTCGGGCCAGTCCGTAGAACTGCATCACATGATTTTCGCCAAGCTCGCTGGCCGCGCGGGGTTGCCGCAGCAGCCCCAGCACCGACACGGCCGACGGATCGGCCCGCAGCACCAGTTGCAAGGGCCGCGCAAGCGACAGATCCAGCATCCCCGCCATCCTGACCACCTCGCCCGATATCGGGGCGATCTGACCCAAGGTCGCACGGAACTGCCGCGCCAGATCGGGGGTGGCAAATTCCGGCCAGCCCTGTTCGGTGATGTGCAAAGCGGTGCCCTCCAGCCTTTGCGCCAGACCCTCGGACTGGGCCAGAACCCGCCCCGCCCCCGAAAACCGCAGCCAGAAACCGCCCAGATCCTGCCCGATCTGCCGTTCCTTCCGGGCGCGCAGCCGTTCGGCCTGAAGCGCCTGCCACGAGATCAGCGCCGGACCGAGATACGGGGCCAGACGTGTCAGCCCGACCCCGTCGCGGGCACGGAAATCGGTTCCGTGGCGGGCGACCCAGATCACGGCATGGCTGGTGGCATCCACCCGCCAGCGCAGAACCCTCAGCGCCATCTCGCCTGCCTGATAGGCTGGCAGGTCTGTCTGGCTATAGACCCGCTGGCTGCGCAGGCGTTCATAGGTGTCGCGCTCGAACTGCGGCACGGCATGGCCCCATGCCCAGCTTTGCCCCACCGCTGTCCCGCGCAGCTGGACAAGCCCCGCCCCGTCGCCGCCGCTCATTTGCGCCAGAGATTGCAGGAAATCCGGCCACAGATCACGCGCGGGGGACGTGCCCGTTTCGGCCACGGGCAACTCTGTCACCCCCGAGGCGGCGGCAAAGAGTGATTTGAGAACAGTCTCTTCGCTATAGATCACGGCAGCGTTTCCAGAAAAAACCAAATACCCCCCATATGGGAGGTTCGCGACCAAAGTGACAGGCTTACCTCTGGTGTCAACACGAAGTTTGACCAGAGACCATCATGACCAAGACATCTCTTACCCATCTTCAGCGGCTGGAAGCCGAGAGCATCCATATCCTGCGTGAAGTCGTGGCCGAGGCGGAAAACCCCGTAATGCTTTACTCCGTCGGCAAGGACTCGGCGGTCATGCTGCATCTGGCGAAGAAGGCCTTCTACCCCGCGCCGCCGCCCTTCCCGCTGCTGCATGTGGACACCACGTGGAAATTCCGCGCGATGTACGAGCTGCGCGACAAGGCGGCAAAAGATGCGGGGATGGAGCTTCTGGTCTATCAGAATCCCGAAGCCAAAGCCAAAGGCATCAACCCCTTCGACCACGGCTCGCTGCATACCGATATGTGGAAGACCGAAGGTCTGAAACAGGCGCTGGACAAATACGGCTTTGACGCGGCCTTCGGTGGCGCGCGCCGCGACGAGGAGAAATCCCGCGCGAAAGAGCGTGTGTTCTCCTTCCGCACCGCCCAGCACCGCTGGGACCCGAAGAACCAGCGCCCCGAGCTGTGGCGCCTGTATAACGCCCGCAAGAACAAGGGCGAGTCGATGCGGGTCTTCCCGATCTCGAACTGGACCGAGCTGGACATCTGGCAATATATCCACCTCGAGGGCATCGAGATCGTGCCGCTGTATTTCGCAGCTCCGCGCCCGACGGTGGAACGCGATGGCATGATCCTGATGGTGGATGACGACCGCTTCCGCCTGAAAGAGGGCGAAGAGCCGGTGATGCGCTCGGTCCGTTTCCGCACGCTGGGCTGCTACCCGCTGACGGGGGCCGTCGAAAGCCAGGCCACCACGCTGCCGGAGGTCATTCAGGAAACGCTGCTGACCACCACCTCGGAACGTCAGGGCCGTGCGATCGACCATGATCAGGCCGCCTCGATGGAGAAGAAGAAGCAGGAAGGCTACTTCTGATCGCTTTTGGCTCGGGCCGGAAGGCCCGCCTTTCTCCGGATATAAGAATTCAGGTGCACGCACATGACCACCCAAACCAATGACCCGATCTATAAGACCGACGCGCTGATCGCGGAAGATATCGACCAGTATCTGCAGGTCCACCAGCATAAGACCATGCTGCGCTTCATCACCTGCGGCTCGGTCGATGACGGGAAATCGACGCTGATCGGGCGTCTGCTCTATGATAGCAAGATGATCTTCGAAGACCAGCTTGCCACGCTGGAAGCCGATTCCAAACGTGTCGGCACCCAGGGCCAAGAGATCGACTTCGCGCTTCTGGTTGACGGTCTTGCCGCCGAGCGCGAGCAGGGCATCACCATCGATGTGGCCTACCGCTTCTTCGCCACCGAAAAGCGCAAGTTCATCGTCGCCGACACCCCCGGCCACGAGCAATATACCCGCAATATGGTCACCGGCGCCTCGACCGCCGATCTGGCCGTAATCCTGATCGACGCGCGCAAGGGCGTGCTGACCCAGACCAAACGTCACTCCTATCTGGTGAAACTGCTGGGCATCAAGAATGTGGTGCTGGCGGTCAACAAGATGGACCTTGTGGGCTATAGTCAGGAAACCTTCGACAAGATCGTCGCCGATTACACCGAATTCGGCAAAACCATCGGGCTGGAAGATTTCGTGCCGATGCCGATTTCGGGCTACAAGGGCGACAATATCACCACATCGTCGGACAATATGCCGTGGTTCACCGGCACGCCGCTGCTGCCGCATCTGGAAACCGTCGAGATCACCTCGTCGCATGAGCCTGTCGATGCGCCCTTCCGTATGCCGGTGCAATGGGTGAACCGTCCGAACCTCGACTTCCGCGGCTTCGCGGGGTTGATTGCCTCGGGTCGTGTCAGCCCGGGCGATGAAATCCGCGTGCTGCCTTCGGGCAAGACCTCCAAGGTTGCGAAAATCGTCACCTTCGAGGGCGATCGCGACGAGGCGATTGCCGGTGAAGCGGTTACCCTGACGCTGGAAGACGAGATCGACTGTTCGCGCGGGCAGGTCATCGTGGCGGCGCAAAGCCCGCTGGAAGTGGCCGACCAGTTCGAATCCACCATCATCTGGATGGATGAGGAAGAGATGATCCCCGGTCGCGCCTACTGGCTGAAGATCGGCACCCAGACCGTTTCGGCCACCGTTCAGGCGCCGAAATACGAGGTCAATGTCAACACGCAGGAACATCTGGCGACCAAGACGCTGGATCTGAACGCGATCGGCGTGGCCAATATCACCACCGACCGCGAGATCCCCTTTGCGCCCTATGAGGAAAACCACGACCTTGGTGGCTTTATCCTCATCGACAAGATGACCAACCAGACGGTCGCCGCCGGTATGCTGCATTTCGCACTGCGCCGCTCGACCAATGTCCATTGGCAGGCCACCGATATCTCGCGCGAGAGCCATGCGGCGATGAAGAACCAGAAGCCCGCCGTGCTGTGGCTGACGGGTCTGTCGGGCTCGGGCAAATCGACTATCGCCAATATCGTCGAGAAGAAACTGGCGCGGATGAACCGCCATACCTTCCTTCTGGATGGCGATAACGTGCGTCACGGGCTGAACAAGGATCTGGGCTTCACCGAGGCCGACCGGATCGAGAATATCCGCCGCGTGGGCGAGGTCGCCAAGCTGATGACCGATGCCGGTCTCATCGTGATCACCGCCTTCATCTCGCCCTTCCGTTCGGAGCGCGACATGGTGCGCTCCATGATGCAGCCGGGCGAGTTTGTCGAGGTCTTCGTGGATACGCCGCTGGAAGTGGCCGAAGAGCGCGATGTGAAGGGTCTCTACAAGAAGGCCCGTTCGGGTCAGTTGAAGAACTTCACCGGTATCGACAGCCCCTATGAGGCGCCCGACAATGCCGAGCTGCGCATCGACACCACCGAGATGACGCCGGAAGAGGCCGCCGATCTGATCATCGCGCGCCTGATTCCGTAACAAACGGTTTTCATGCCGGTTCTCTGCGCCCCGCCTTGATCGGCGGGGCGTTTTGCATGCAAAAACGCCTTTTCCGCCCCGATATTCTGGTCACAGCCGTGTGAAAATTTCAGATATCCCGAGCGATCAGCAAGTTTTCACCATTCCGCCGAAATATCCCGCAATATAAGTTTTTGTTCTCTTTTACGTGACGATGAACGCTTGGAATGGCTTGTCATATCGAATTTTGCCGATACCTTCTTTCATGTTTTACCGGATAGTCAAAATTCCGGAAGACCGGATGGCCTTCACAACCGAGGCCCTCCGATGTGACAGAGAGGGGAAATCATGTCGAAGATGACGCGTAGCCTTTTGGCTGCTTCTGCACTCATGCTCGGGCTTTCGGCACCGGCATTCGCGAAAACTTTTGTCTATTGCTCGGAAGCCTCGCCCGAAGGCTTCGATCCCGCGCCCTATACCGCTGGCACGACCTTCGATGCCTCCGCGCATCCGGTCTTCAACCGTCTGGTGGAGTTCAAGAAGGGCACGACCGAAATCGAGCCGGGTCTGGCGACCTCTTGGGATGTGTCCGATGACGGCCTGACCTACACGTTCCACCTGCGCCCCGATGTGAAGTGGCAATCGGTTCAGGGCTATACGCCCACCCGCACCATGAATGCCGATGACGTGATCTTCAGCTTCGACCGTCAGGGCAATGCGGAAAACCCGTGGCATGACTATCTGCCCGGCATCACCTATGAATATTACTCGGCGATGGAGATGGCCGATCTGATTTCCTCGATCGAGAAGGTCGATGATCTGACGGTCAAGATCACCCTGACCCGTCCCGAAGCGCCCTTCCTCGCCAATCTCGCCATGCCCTTCATGTCGATCGTGTCGAAGGAATATGCCGATACGCTGGCCAAAGACGGCAAGCAGGCGCAGTTCAATCAGGTGCCCGTGGGCACCGGCCCGTTCCAGTTCGTGGCCTATCAGCAGGATGCCGTCATCCGTTACAAGAAGAACCCCGACTACTGGGGCACCGCGCCCAAGATCGATGATCTGGTCTTTGCAATCACTCCCGAAGCCTCGGTCCGTCTGCAGCGCCTGCAGGCCAATGAATGCCAGCTGATGCCCTATCCCTCGCCCGCCGATCTGGAGGCGATCAAAGCCGATAGCAATCTCAAGCTTGACAGCCAGCCAGGCCTGAACGTGGCCTATCTGGCCTATAACACCACCGTGGCGCCTTTTGACAAGCCCGAGGTCCGCCGCGCCCTGAATATGGCGATCAACAAGCAGGCGATCATCGATGCGGTCTTCCAAGGCGCGGGCGAAGTGGCCAAAAACCCGATCCCGCCGACCATGTGGTCCTATAATGACAGCATTCAGGACGATCCCTATGACCCCGAGAAAGCCAAGCAGATGCTGGCAGATGCGGGGGTGAAGGATCTGGATATGGAAATCTGGGCGATGCCCGTCCAGCGCCCCTATATGCCCAATGCGCGGCGCACTGCCGAGCTGATGCAGGCCGATCTTGAGAAAGTCGGCGTGAAGGCGTCGATCGTCTCCTATGAGTGGGGCGAATATCTGAAACGCTCCACCGATCCGGCGCGTAAGGGTGCGGTGATCATGGGCTGGACGGGTGACAATGGCGACCCCGACAACTTCATGGGCGTGCTCTTGAGCTGTGCGGCTACGGGCGATGGGGGCTCGAACCGTGCGCAATGGTGCAACAAGGATTTCTCGGACCTGATCACCAAGGCCAAAGCCACCACCGATCAGGCCGAGCGTACCAAGCTCTATGAACAGGCGCAGGTGATCTTCAAGGATCAAGCGCCGTGGGACACGCTCGCGCATTCCACCCAATATGTGCCGATGCGGAAAAATGTCGAAGGCTTCGTGATGAGCCCTCTGGGCGATTTCACCTTCGAGACCGTCGATCTGAAATAAGCCTCGCGTAAGGTCACATCGGGCGCGCGGGCAGTTTCCGCGTGCCTCATTGCAAGGCGATGACATGATCCGCTTCTTCCTGAACAAACTTCTCTATCTGGTGCCGACGCTGATCGGCATCACGATTGTGGCCTTCGGCTTTGTCCGCGTGCTGCCGGGCGATCCGGTGACGTTGCTTGCGGGCGAAAGGGGCATCACCCCCGAACGCCATGCCCAACTGGCCGCGCAACTGGGCTTTGACCGCCCTGTCTGGGCGCAATATCTCGACTTCCTCTGGCGGCTTCTGCATGGTGATTTCGGCAATTCGATCGTGACGAAAAAGCCGGTGCTGGATGAATTCTTGCAGCTTTTCCCCGCAACCGTGGAACTATCGCTTTGCGCGATCCTCCTCGCCACGCTGATCGGCGTGCCGGTGGGGGTGCTGGCGGCCGTCAAGCGTGGCAGCTGGTTTGACCAGATCTCGATGACCACCGCCCTTGTCGGCTTTTCCATGCCGATCTTCTGGTGGGGGCTTCTTCTCATCATCTTCTTCTCGGGGACCTTGGGCTGGACGCCGGTCTCGGGGCGGATGTCGCTGATGTATTTCTTTGACACGCCCACGGGCTTCATGCTGATCGACAGCCTTCTGTCGGGGCAGGACGGCGCGTTCCGTTCGGCGCTCTCCCACTTGATCCTGCCCTCGGTGGTGCTGGGCACTATTCCGCTGGCGGTGATCGCGCGGCAGACCCGTTCCGCCATGCTGGAGGTGATGGGCGAGGACTATGTCCGGACCGCCCGCGCCAAGGGCCTGACGGGGCGTCGCGTCGTCATGGTCCATGCGCTGCGCAATGCGATGGTGCCGGTGGTGACCACGATCGGGCTGCAGATCGGCCTGTTGATGGCGGGCGCTATCCTGACCGAGACCATCTTCAGCTGGCCCGGAGTCGGTAAATGGATGATCGATTCCATCTCGCGCCGTGATTATCCGGTCGTGCAATCGGGTCTTCTGCTGATTGCGGGCGTCGTGATGGTGGTGAATCTGATCGTCGATCTGACCTATGGCCTCATCAATCCGAGGATCCGTCACAAATGAGCACAACTCTCCAGATGACCGACGGCCAGATCCGTCGCAAGATGATCGCGGATTTCTGGCATGATTTCCGCCGTAACAAAGGCGCTGTGGTGGGGCTTTGCGTCTTCGCGCTGATGGTGCTGGTGGCGGTTTTCGCGCCGCTTCTGGCCCCGCATGAGGCCGCCCAACAATATCGCGATGCGCTTCTGGTGCCGCCTTCATGGGCGGAAGGCGGGCGCCCCGAGTTCCTTCTGGGCACCGATGCGGTGGGCCGCGATATGCTGTCACGGCTGATCTATGGGTCGCGCTATTCGCTGTTTATCGGTGTGGTGGTGGTGCTGGTGGCGCTGTCGGGCGGGATCATTCTTGGGCTTCTGGCCGGTTTCTTTGGCGGCTGGGTCGATACCGTGATCATGCGGGTGATGGATATCATCCTCGCCTTCCCCTCGCTGCTTCTGGCTCTGGTGCTGGTGGCAATCTTGGGGCCGGGGCTGACCAATGCGATGATCGCCATCGCCATCGTCTATCAGCCGCATTTCGCGCGCCTGACCCGCGCCGCCGTCATGGGCGAGAAATCGCGTGACTACGTGGTGGCCGCCCGTATGGCGGGCGCAGGGCCTCTGCGGCTGATGCTGAAGACCATCCTGCCGAACTGTCTGGCTCCGCTGATCGTGCAGGCAACGCTGTCGTTTTCGTCGGCCGTCTTGGATGCCGCCGCCTTGGGCTTTCTGGGGATGGGCGCACAGCCGCCCTCGCCCGAATGGGGCACCATGCTGGCCGAGGCGCGTGAATTCATCCTGCGGGCATGGTGGGTTGTGACCTTTCCGGGCCTTGCGATCCTGATCTCGGTTCTGGCGATCAACCTGATGGGCGACGGGCTGCGTGACGCCCTTGACCCGAAACTGAAACGGAGCTGATATGGCCCTTCTGAAGATCAAGAACCTGACGGTCAGCTTCGCCACCTCTTCCGGCCCCTTCAAGGCGGTGGACGGGATCGACACATTCGTCGATGCAGGCGAGGTGCTGGCCATCGTGGGCGAATCTGGCTCGGGCAAATCGGTCTCGATGCTGGCGGTGATGGGGCTTTTGCCCGACACCGCCACCGTCACCGCCGATGAAATGACCTATGACGGGCGCGATCTCTTGCGCATGTCAAAGGCCGAACGCCGCCGCCTGATCGGGCGCGAGATCACGATGATCTTCCAGGAACCCATCGCCTCGCTCAACCCTGCCTTCACGGTGGGCTTCCAGATCGAGGAGGTGCTGCGTCTCAACAAGGGTCTGGGCAGAGCCGCTGCCCGTGCCGAGGCGATCCATCTGTTCGAGCAGGTGGGCATCCCTGAGCCCGCGACCAAGATCGACGCCTATCCGCATCAGATGTCGGGCGGGCAGTGCCAACGGGTGATGATCGCAATGGCGATCGCCACCGGCCCGAAACTGCTGATCGCCGATGAGCCGACCACGGCGCTGGATGTGACGATCCAGAAGCAGATCCTTGATCTATTGATGGATCTGCAGGAGGCGCATGGGATGGGGCTGATATTGATCACCCATGACATGGGCGTGGTGGCCGAAACCGCCGACCGCGTCGTGGTGCAATATAAGGGGCGTAAAATGGAGGAGGCCGATGTGCTAACGCTGTTCGAAGCCCCGCAGCATCCTTACACGAAAGCGCTTTTGTCGGCTCTGCCGGAGCTTGCCACGGGCGACCGCCTGCCCACGGTCTCGGACTATTACACGGAGGAAGGTGCATGAGCACAGTCGTTCAAGGGCGCGGCCTGACGCAGGATTACCATGTGTCGGGCGGTCTTCTTGGCCGCGCGAAGACCGTGCGCGCCGTGAAAGGTGTTGATTTCGCCGTTGAGAAGGGCAAGACGCTGGCCATCGTGGGCGAGAGTGGTTCGGGCAAATCGACACTCGCGCGGATCATCGCTTTGATCGATGCGCAATCGGGCGGCAGCCTTGAGATTGGCGGTCAGGCTGTCGATATCTCGAAGCGAAAGCCTGACCACAGGTTGCGCTCTATGGTGCAGATGGTGTTCCAGAACCCCTATGGGTCTTTGAACCCGCGCCAGAAAGTCGGCGATTGCCTGACCGAGCCGCTTTTGCTGAACACCAAAGACAGCGGCAAGGAACGGCGCGAGAAGGCCGAGGCAATGCTGGAGAAGGTCGGGCTGCAGGCCGCGCATTTCAACCGCTATCCGCATATGTTCTCGGGCGGGCAGCGCCAGCGGATCGCGATTGCGCGGGCCTTGATGCTGAACCCCGAGCTGTTGGTGCTCGATGAGGCGGTTTCGGCGCTGGATCTTTCGGTGCAGGCGCAGGTTTTGAACCTTCTGTCGGACCTGCAGGAGGAGCTGGGCCTGACCTATGTCTTCATCAGCCATGACCTGTCAGTCGTGCGCTATATCGCCGATGAGGTGATGGTGATGAACAAGGGCGAGGCGGTCGAGCAGGCCTCGCGCGACCAGATCTTCGCCGACCCGCAGCACCCCTATACCCGCCAGCTTTTCGCAGCGACGCCGGTGACTGATTTGGCCGCGATCCGCGCGCGGGTGGCGCGCAGGAAGGCCCGCGCGCCCGTGTGATTAAACCAGTTTGATCAGATCTCCTTCAGCGCGGCTTCAACCGTGCTGAGGAGCCGGTCCACATGGGAGGCATCAAAGATCAGCGGCGGGCGGATTTTCAGGATATTCGCCCCCGGCCCTGTTGAGGAAATCAGCACGCCTTTCTTGCGCATCAGATTGACACAGGCGGTGGCTATCGCGGCATCATGGGTCTTGGTGGTATGGTCGGTCACGAACTCGCAGGCCACATAGAGGCCCACACCCCGCACATCGCCGATACGTTCGTCCTTCAGGCTGCGCAGGCCGTCGCGGATGGCATCGCCCATACGCACGGCATTGGCCAGCAGGTTATCCTCGCGGATTGTGTCGAACACCGCGCGCGCCGCCGCAATCGCCACCGTATTGCCGCCGAAAGTGTTGAAATAGCGCAGATCCTGCCCGAAGGGTGCGACCACATCATGGCGGACCGCGATCCCCGCCACCGGAAAGCCATTGCCCATCGGTTTGCCCATGGTGACGATCTCGGGGTCGATGCCCAGACGCTGATAGCCCCACATCGCCTCGCCCGAGCGGCCAAAGCCCGATTGCACCTCATCGGCGATCATGATGCCGCCATGCGCGCGCACCACCTCGGCCACCGGCGCCAAGAGGCCCTTCGGATCGGAATAGATACCATCGGAGGAAAACAGGCTGTCGGCGATAAAACAGGCGATGCCGTCGCCATGGCGCTCCAGATCCTCGATCCGGGCTTTGACCTCGGCGGCCATTTGCGCGCCCAGAGTGGCCACATCACGGCGGTAGCTATCGGGGGCGGAGACGCGGCGCACCCATGTGCCCAAGGGCGATTTCGCGCCCAGAGAGGGCGAATAGCCCGCCGTCAGATGCGAGGTGCCGTGATAGGCCTCGGAGGTGATGATCACCCCGCGCTTGCCGGTCTTATGCATGGCGATACGGGTGGCCAGATCATTGGCCTCCGACCCCGTGCAGGTGAACATCATATGGCCGTTTTCCGCGATCTGCCCGCCGAATGTCGGTAGCATTTCCTCGGCCAGATCAAGGATGCCGTCCTGCACATAGCGGGTATGGGTGCAAAGCTTGCCCATCTGCGCCGAGACCGCCTCGACCACGCGGGGGTGGGCATGGCCCAGCGAGACCACATTGTTATAGGCGTCCAGATAATCGCGGCCATCAGGGGCATAAAGATAGGCGCCCTCGCCGCGGTCAACCGTCAGGGGCTCTTGATAGAACAGCCGATAGGCAGGGCCCAGCAGGCGGGTGCGGCGGTCGATGCGGTCTGCCAGCGCGGGGTCAAGATTTGCCGCCTTCGAGGGATCGAACCCGTTGACCATACCGATGACGGGTTTGTCGAGGGTATCTGTATTCATGAGAAACTCCGGAGGGGGGCACGCAGGATATCCTCGACCTCAGCGGTCGGGCGCGCCAGAAACCATTGAAGCTGCGCCCAGCTGGGCGCGGCCTTGCGTAGGATATAGGGGGCGTTCTCGGGCATGAGGGCCGCGCGATATTGGGTCATCACCGCCCGCACCAGAACCCGCGCCATGACCATATGGGGCACCATGGCGAGGTCTGTTTTGGCGATGGGCGCAACCTCCAGATAGCCCGCAAGCACCGGATAGGCGGGGGCGAAGATATCCTGATCGGGGGTGAAATCGGTCAGGATTTGCCCCATCAGCGCCACCGCCAGATCAATCGCCACCGCCGATTCCACCACATCGCCGAAATCGATGACCCCCGTCAGGCGGCCCGTTTCGGGATCGGCCACGATATTCGAGGCGTAGAAGTCATTATGCACCACCTGACGCGCGAGCCGCGGAATACGATGCGCCACCTCGGCCAACCGCGCGAAGGCTTCGCCCGCAAGCGCGTGATGCTCGGGGGGCAGGCTGACCTCGGCCAGCAAGGGCCGCAGGCGCATCACATGCTGCACATCCCAGACCAGCTCGCGGTTTTGCGCCGGATGGGTAAACCCCGCCAAAGCCAGCCGCAATTCGCCCAACACCCGCCCGATCTCGGGCAGGGTCTCGGGCGCAAGGTCCATCATATCCAGAGGCGTGCCTTCGACGAAACTGAGCAGCCGGTAGAACCGCCCCGAGGCAGGCTCGCGTAGCATCCCCTCGCCCGAGATCGCACGGATCAGCCGCGGCGCGGGGCGGGCGAAATGCACGGCCAGATGGTCAAGCACCGCATTCTGCAGATCCAGCTCGGCTTGCGCTTCATCGGGATTGGCGATCTTCAGGATATAGCGGGCGTCCGGCGCGCTGATCAGATAGGTGTCGTCCTTTTCGGTCTCAAGCCGCTTCACCCTGCCCGAAATACCATAGGTCTGCTGGCACAGGGCTGCCGCCTCTTCGGGGCCGATACGGGTGAAACGGGTGGCCAAACCGCCCTGCCCTGCAAAGGCAAGCGCGTCCTTCAGGTCTGTCATGTCACTCTCCGGCTGTGGCCCGCCCCGTTTCGGGACAGGCCAGAGGCTATCAGCTGCGCGGAGCATCCACAAATGGCGTCGGATGAGCCGCCTGATAGGCCGCCGCCAGCGCCAGAACCACCTCGTCTTCGAACCAGCGGCCCACGAATTGCAGACCGATCGGCAGGCCATCCGCATCAAAGCCGCAGTTCACCGAGACGGCAGGCTGTTCGGTCATATTGAACGGATAGGTGAAGGGCGACCAATCCGTCCATTCGGTCATGCCGGAACCGGTCGGCACATCGACGCCTGCCTCAAAGGCGGTCAGCGGCATGGTGGGCAGCATCAGCGCGTCATAGCGCTCATGGAACTTGGCCATGGTCACCTTCAGCTGGGCGCGGATCTGATCGGCGGCGATAAAGTCGCGCGCGCTCAGAAGCCGCCCCTGCTCGGTGATCGACACGAAACCGGGGTCCATCTTGGCAATCTGTTCAGGCGTCGGGTTGACCTGCTCGACCGCCCAAGCCTGAGCTGCATACCACAGATCCAGGAGCGCCTGCTGCGGGCTTGCAAAACCGGGATCGGCCTCTTCGACAATCGCGCCCAGATCGGCCAGAGCCTTAGCCGCACGGTCCACGGCTTCGGCCACCGCAGGGGCCACGGGCGCACCATCCAGCGTACGGGCATAGGCGATACGCATCCCCTTGATCGAGCGGCGGCTGGCGGCCGCGAAATCGGTCACCTCCTTGGGCGAGCGGCCATAAAGCGCATTCACCGAAGGGCCTGCCACCGCATTGAGGAACAGCCCGCTGTCTTCGACGGTACGGGTCAGCGGACCACGATGCGCCAGTTCAAACAGCCCCGTGGGCGCGGTCGAGGGCACCCAGCCGAAGGTCGGCTTGATCCCGAAGACCCCGCAGAAGGAGGACGGAATACGGATCGAGCCCGCCCCGTCCGAGCCTTCATGCAGCACGCCCATATTCAGTGCCGCCGCCACAGCCGCCCCGCCCGAAGACCCGCCCGAGGCGCGCGCGGTATTCCAAGGGTTGAGCGTATTGCCGCCCTCCGGCCCATGGGTCAGACCCTTCCAGCCAAATTCCGGCGAGGCGGTGGTGCCCAAGATCGGCGTGCCGGCCTGACGCAGCTTGGTGACGATTTCCAGATCGGTGGGCGATGGCTCTTTCTCGCCCAGAACCGAGCCCTTGCGGAAGGGGATGCCCTTCACGCGGGTCAGTTCCTTGATGGTGGCAGGCACCCCGTCGATGGGCGAAAGCGGCGCGCCCTTGGCCCAGCGAGCCTCGGAGGCGCGCGCCTCGGCCAGCGCCTCTTCGGCCACCACATAGACGAAAGCATTGACCGCACCATCGAATTTCGCGATGCGGTCAAGCGAGGCCTGCACCGCCTCGACGGGCGAAGCCTCTTTGGCCGCATAGGCGCGGGTCAGTTCGGTGGCGCTCATCTCGCCCAGATCGGTCTTGTCGATCACGTCCATTGCTTACGCCTCCTCAAGAACGCTGCGTGCCAGATCGGTTTCGGCCAGCGCATCCAGCGCCCGCCCGATGGCGGCGATCATCTCGTCCACCTGCTCGGCGGTGATAACCAGCGGCGGGCAGAGGCAGATCGCATCGCCAATCGCACGCACGATCAGCCCCTCTTCCAGCAGGCAGGCCTGCGCCAGCTGACCCATCTCGCCCACTTTGGCGGTGCCCTTGATCTCAAGCGCGCCAATCAGCCCGACGCCCCGCGACCACAGCGCCATCGGATGGCTTTCCAGCCCCCTCAGCCCCGAGAGGAACTGGGCTTCCAGACGGGCGGCATTGCCCACCAGATCACGCTCTTCGATGATCTTGATATTCTCAAGCCCCACAGCGGTGGCCACAGGGTGGCCCGAGGCGGTATAGCCATGCGCAAACACCCCCAGACGGTGGCTTTCATCGGCGATGGGGTTGTAGAAATCATCGCTCATCAGGATCGCCGACAGCGGCATATAGGACGAGGAAATCTGTTTCGAGGTCACCATCACATCGGGCTTGATGCCATAGACCTCACAGGCAAACATCTTGCCTGTCCGGCCAAAGCCGCAAATGACCTCATCAGCCACCAGAAGAATGTCATATTTGCGCAAAACGGCCTGAATGGCCTCCCAATAGCCCTTGGGCGGCACGATGACACCGCCCGCGCCCATCACCGGCTCGCCGAACATCGCGGCAATCGTCTCGGGGCCTTCACGCAGGATCAGCTCTTCCAGCGCCTCGGCCATACGGGCGGAGAATTGCTCTTCGGTCTCGCCTTCCAGATGGTCGCGCGGGTAATCGGGCGTCAGCGTGTGGATCATCCGGTCAAGCGGCAGATCGAAGCTGCCGTGGTTTGCCGGAATACCGGTGACCGATCCCGCCGCAATCGTCACCCCGTGATAGCCCTTCACGCGGCCGATGATCTTCTTCTTATCCGGCAGACCCAGCGCATTCGAACGATACCAGATCATCTTCACCACGAGATCATTGGCCTCGGACCCCGACGAGGTGAAATGCACCTTGGTCAGATGCTCGGGCGAGATCTGTACCAGCTTCTCGGCCAGATCGACCGAAGGGCCATGCGCCTTGTAGTTGAAGCTGTGATAATAGGGCAGTTTCTGCATCTGCGCATAGGCCACATCGGCCAGACGCTTTTCATTGAAGCCCACGGCCACCGACCACAGACCCGCAAGCCCCTCGATATAGCGCTTGCCCGCTTGGTCGAAGACATAGATGCCCTCGCCGCGGTCGATGATCAGACCGCCCTCTTCCTCATAGCGGCGCAGATCGACCGAGGGGTGGAACTGATAGGCAATATCGCGCGCTTCGATGGAATTGGGCGCAATGGTTTTCGATTGAGACATCTTCGTCGTCCTTGGTTTCGGCGCCTTGGCGCCATATGATTTCAGCTGAAGGCCAGATCCCAGTCCTTGCCGGGAATGGCTTCGATCAAAGAGCGGGTATAGGGGTGTTTCGGTGCGTCAAACACCTGCGCCCCCGGCCCGATTTCGACGCAAGCGCCCTTTTGCATGACCATCACCCTATCACAGATCTGGGCGGCGACACGCAGATCATGGGTGATGAACACAAGGCTGAGGCCAAGCTCGCGTTTGAGTTCTTCCAGCAGTTCCAGCACCTGCGCCTGAATGGACACATCCAGCGCCGAGACCGCCTCATCGGCCACGATAATCTCGGGTTTCAGCGCAAGCGCACGGGCAATCCCGATCCGCTGGCGCTGCCCGCCCGAGAACTCATGCGGGAAGCGTTTGGCCGATCCGGGAAGGCCGACACGGGCCAGCAGCGCCTCGGCCTCGGCCATCGCCTGTTTGGGCGGCGTGCCATGGGCGATGGGGCCATCGGCAATCGCCTGACCCACGCGGATACGCGGGTTGAGCGAGGAGAACGGGTCCTGGAAGATCATCTGCACACGGGCGCGCAGATCCTGCAACGCGGGGCCTGTGGCATGGGTCATATCCTGCCCGTCCAGCAGCATGCGCCCCGCATCCAAATCCTGCAGCTTCACAAGACACCGCCCGAAAGAGGATTTTCCCGAACCGGATTCACCAACAATCCCAAGGGTTTCGCCGCGCCCGATGGTCACGGTGATATCCTTCACCGCCTCGACTACACGCGCCTTGCGGAACATGCCGCCGCCTGTGCGGTAGGTTTTACAGGCGCCTTCCACCTGCATCAGGGGCGGGCGCGTAGGCGCGGCTGCACGGCCTGCGCGCAGCTTCGGGATCGCGTCGATCAGCCCGATGGTATAAGGGTGCTCGGGGTGATGCAGCACGCGCTCGGCGGGGCCTTCCTCGACCACACGGCCCAGTTTCATCACCGTCACATAATCGGCAATTTCGGCCACCACGCCAAAGTCATGGGTGATGAACATCACCGCCATATTGCGGCTTTGCTGGAGGTTGCGGATAAGTTCGAGGATCTGCGCCTGAGTGGTCACATCCAGTGCGGTGGTGGGCTCATCGGCCACCAGAACCTCGGGTTCCAAGGCCAGCGCCATGGCGATCACCACCCGCTGGCGCTGCCCGCCCGACAGCTGGTGCGGATAGGCCCTCGCTGCGCGTTTGGGGTCGGGCAGCCCCACCTCGGTCAGCAGGTCCAACGCTCGGGCGCGGCGTTCGGCGGGGCGCAAGAGCCCATGGGCCTCGAAGACCTCGGCGATCTGATCCTCGATCCGCATCAGCGGGTTCAGCGCCGACATGGGTTCTTGGAAAATCATCGCTACGCGCTTGCCGCGCAGGGCACGCATCTGGGCATCTGACAGCCCCACCAGATCTTCCTCGCCCAGCCGGATCCGGCCATCATTGACCATCAGCCCCTCGGGCAACAGCCCCATCAGCGCATTGGCCGACATCGACTTGCCCGAGCCGCTTTCGCCCACCACGCAAAGGATCTTGCCGGGCCAGAGGTCGAAACTCACGCGGTCTACGGCATAGAGACGGTCGGCCCCTTCGGGAAGTGCGATCTTCAGCCCCTCGATACGGACGGCAGGTTTGGTCATGGTTGCATCGCGCATCACGCTCTCCTTTTCGCAAGACGCGGGTTGAGGGCATCGTTCAGCCCCTCGCCGATCAGGTTGAAGGCCAGAACCGTCAGCAGGATCGCCACGCCGGGGAAGAAGCTGACCCACCATGCCTGCGCCAGAACCGTGCGGCCCGCGCCGATGATATAGCCCCAGCTCATGACGTTCGGATCGCCCAAGCCCATGAAATCCAACGCGGATTCGGTCAGGATGGCGGTGGCCACCATCATCGAGGCCAGCACGATCACCGGCGAGATCGTATTGGGCAGGATCTGGCGGCGGATGATGGTCAGCCCCGATTGCCCCGAAAGCTGCGCGGCCTCGATGAATTCGCGGTGGCGCAGGGCCATGACCTCGCCGCGCAAAAGACGCGCCACGGGCGGCCAGCTGACAAGGGCGATGGCGGTGATGATCGACCACAGCGAGGGCTCGAAGATCGCCACCAGCACCACGGCAAAGGCAAAGGAGGGGATCACCTGGAAGAACTCGGTGATGCGCGACAGAACATCATCCACCCAGCCGCCGAAATAGCCCGCAAGCGCCCCGATCGGGATGCCGATGGCGAGGCTGACGACCGTCGAGATCACCCCCACCAACAGCGAGACATAGGCCCCATGTGCCAGCCCTGCGGCGATATCACGGCCCAGGGTGTCGGTGCCAAGGGGCGTCATCTCGTCCTGAAAGGGCGCCACGAAGGGCATATTCACCATATCCCAAGGCGAGGTGGGGAAAAAGAAGGGCGCGGTGATCGACCCAAGCAGCACCACGGCCAGAATGATCAGCCCGACGACCGCACCGCGATTTGCGGCATAGGCTTTCCAGAACTCTTTCATCTTTCTCTCCTTATGCCAGACGGATACGGGGATCGACCACGCGGTACAGCAGGTCGGTGAACAGGTTGAACAGCAACACAAGCGCTGCCGAGACGGTGAATACCCCCAGAAGCAGGTTGTAATCGCGGCTTTGTAGCGCCTCGAACATCAGCCGTCCGATGCCGGGCCATGCAAAGACCGTCTCGATCAGCACGGCGCCGCCGACAAGCTGGCCCGCATGCAGACCGGCCAGCGTCACCACCGGCAGGATCGCATTGCGCAGCACATGGCGGCGCTGGATCACGCTGGGCTTCAACCCCTTGGCGCGGGCGGTTTTCACAAAGTCCAGCCGGTTGACTTCCAGCATGGAGGCGCGGGTGATGCGCACATAGGTGGCCATGAAGAACAGCCCCAGTGTCACCGCAGGCAGCACCAGATGCTGGGCGATATCCCAAGCGCGGGCAAGGCCGGTATAGCTGGAGGCGGCGGTTTCATAGCCGAAGGCCGGAAACCAGCCGAAGGTCACGGAAAACAGCAAGACCGCCATCAGCGCCATCCAGAACAGGGGCGTGGCATAGAACAGAAGCGCGACGGTCGAGATCACGCTATCAGACCAGCGGCCCTGACGCGCAGCCGCGACGACACCCGCCACAACGCCCAAGCCCAGCGAGATCACAAAGGCCGAGATCGACAGGATCAGCGTGGCCGGAAGGCGCTCGAGGATCAGCGACAGAACAGGGGCCTGCTGGCGGTAGGAATAGCCCAGATCGCCCTGCGCGAAATGCGACAGATAGGTCCAGAGCTGGATATAGAACGGCTGGTCCAGCCCGAACTGGCGGCGCAGGTCTTCGATGAACTGCGGGTCGGCGTCACCGGCCTCGCCCGCCATCACCAGCGCGGGATCGCCGGGGGCCATATGGATCAGACAGAAATTCAGGACGGTAATGGCGAAGAGGATAATCACGATCTTCACCACGCGCCCGATCAGGAAACGTAGCATGAGGGGGGCTCGTTTTGGTCGGGGAAGGTCCGGGCACGCGCATCGCGCCCGGACAAATCATGGCAGAACATAGGGATTACTTCTCGATCCAGGCCTCGCCCAGCGAGTTACCGATCCCGTTTGCAGTGCTGATCAGATCATGCACCTTGCAGTCGTAAAGCGCGGGGAAGCTGAGTTCCTGCAGCCATGCCACCGGTACATCTTCCTGCAGCTGGGTCTGGATCTTGGTGTAGAGCGCCTGACGTTCGGCATCGGTTGCGGCCACAGCCGCCTCGTCGAACATCTGGTCGATCTCGGGGTTGGAATAGCCCTCGACATTGGCGAAGGGATTGCCCTTCACGATCTGGCTGGAGATATAGTTCCGCGCCACACCAAGGGCCGGATCGCCGTTCTGGTAGAGATAGGTGAAGGCGATGTCATAATCCCATTGTGCGGTCTTCTGGTTCCAGCCCGCCACATCGGTGGATTCGATCTCGACCGGAATACCCACGGCGGCAAGGTTCTGCTTGACCACCTCGGCCCAGCGTTGCCACGTCTCGCCATAGGGCAGCGGCAGCAGGCGCAGCGGTTTGCCGTCATAGCCGATCTCCTTCAGGAGTTCCTTGGCCTTTTTCGGGTCATAATCATATTGCGGATCGACCTTGTCATAGAAGGGGATGGTCGAGGTGATCGGACCGGTCGCCACCTTGCCGTAGCCGTTCCAGACGACCTTCTGCATCAGCGGGCGGTTCAGCGCATACATCACCGCCTGACGGAACTTCACATTATCCATCGGGGCGGTGCGGTTGTTCAGCCACAGGAAGGACAGCGGGCTGTTATATTCCCAGCCCTTCTCGGTGACGCAGACGCCCTCTTCCTTGGCCAGACGCGGGATGTCGAAGTTTTCGACCGAGCCGCCGGGCAGAACCGAGACGGTGCGGGTTTCAAAGGCGGTGGCGCGCGAGGCGGCATCGGGGACGACGTGATAGACGACTTCGTCCAGATGCGGCTTGCCCTCGGCCCAGTAATCGGGATTTTTCACCAGATCGATATAGGCGCCCTTCTTCCATTCCTTCAGTTCGAAGGGACCGGTGCCCACGGGCTTGTCGTTATTGGGGTTTTTCGCGAAATCCGTGCCCTCGTAAAGATGGGCCGGAATGATCGGGGACACGGTATAGCTGAACGAGCGGATGAACGGCCCATAGGGGGCTTTCAGCTTGAAGACGACCGTATTGTCATCGGGCGATTCCAGCGTCTCGACATGGCGCATCACCTCGCGCCATTTCGGGTTGGTCTCGGTCAGGAATTTGGTGAAGGTGAACATCACATCCTTGGCGCTGAAGGGCTCGCCATCGGAGAATTTCACGCCCTTGCGCAGATGGAAGGTATAGGTCATCGCATCATCCGAGACCTCCCAGCTTTCGGCCAGCGAGGGCATCGGTTCGAGGTTGCTGTCATATTTCAGCAAGCCCTCGTAGATCGACCCCGCCACCAGAAGGCTGGGGCCATTGGTGGTGATGCCGATCATGAGGCTCGGCGGTTCGGGCTGGACGACAAGATCGAGGCGCCCGCCCTCGACGGGGGTCTCTTGGGCGAATACGGTCGTTGCGCCCAGACAAAGCGAAAGCGCCAACGCCCCCTGACGGAGCGAAGTTGTAGACATCATGGTTTGGACCTTCCTGTTGGATCGGCCGTGTGATCCGGCCTTTATCATCGGGTCATATCGGGGGCGGCTGTGGCGAAAACAGCCTGCACACCCGAAGGGAATATTTCCGGATCGCCCTTGGAAAGCGCTGGTCACATCCCGAAACAAAGCTTGCGACGGGGGGCAGGCGTTGTCGAATTATATTGCCCGATCCACCCTATCAGTCTGCGCTATACAGCCAGAGGGCGCGGGCGCGCGCCCCGTCCCTGCTCCGGCGCGGGGTCTGCGCCGCCGTAAATGCGGCTTTCGGGCGGGTGCGCGGCGACCTGTTCGCTAAACACACGATGCAGCTCGTCGGCAATGCGGGTGCGCAATGCGGCGGGCTGGGTCACGACATAGACGCCCGCCTGCGGGGTGCCCTCGAAGGGGGGCAGACGCCAGAGCCTGCCGGCCGCACAATCGCGTTCGACCACATGCACGGGCAAAGGACCGATGCCGAAACCGGCAATGATCATCCGCTTGATCTCTTCGAGATTATGCGAGCGGCCCACCAGATCGGGCTTCAGCCCGCAGCGCTGGCGCAAAGCGGTCAGCTCATGCAGCGCACGGTTGCTGCTTTCGGCCAGATACCCCACCGAGGCAAAGCCGTTCAGGTCGCTGACCGACAGATCCTCGCGCCCGAACAGCGGATGGCTCGGGCCGCAGTAAAGCCCGAAATGCTCTTGGAAGAGCAGCGTATACTCCAGTTGCAGATTGCTATCGCCCACCACACAGACCGCCATATCGGCGCGTTTGGCCGCCACCATCGCCAAGCCCTCGCGCGAGGCTTCGACCTTGAGGGTCAGCCCGACTTGCGGATGACGCTGGTGGAAACAGGCAAGAGCGGCATCGAATTCGGGGCTTTCCACATGCGAGGCCAGCACGATCGTGGCCTCGCCGGTCAGCACTTTCTCGGCCTCGCCCAGCGAGGCGGGCAGGCGCGAGACCGCAGCCGTAATATCGATCGCTTCGTGCAGAAGTCGCCGTCCGGCCTCGGTCAGTTCGAACATGGTCGAAGATCGCTCGATCAGCCGGTAGCCCACCTGTTCTTCCAGCCGCTTAAGGCAGCCCGACACCGCCGGTTGCGTCAGGCACAACCGCTGCGCCGCATCGGTGATCGAGCTGGATTGCGCGATGGTCACGAAGCTGCGCAGCAGGTTCCAGTCCAGATGCGAAAAGCCGATATCCTTCATGCCGTTCCCCTTTATGCACCCTCCCCGCGCCCCGAGGAGGGTTTCCAGACAGATCAAAGGCGCCCCAGCCCGTGCCTGCGGTCAAGAGAACACCGCCCACAACCCGAAGGCAAGCCCGCCATAAAGACGGCTTTGCCCAAGGATAAGGCAGCGGGCGCCTTGGAATGCCTTGCGACGGGCTTAAGGGGCGTCTGCCGCCTCGCAGGCAAGATCGAGCAAGATCTCGGCCCCTCTGGCCGCATCTTCGGGGCGGCACCATTCGGCCTCGCTATGCGAGACGCCGTCCTTGCAGGGCACGAAGATCAACGCGGTCGGGCAGAGCGCGGTAAAGCTGAGCGCATCATGCGCGGTCAGCGTGGGCAGGGTCATGGCCGGCAATCCACGCGCCGCCGCCCGCGCCATCCCCCGCGCGATCAGGGCATCGTCAAAGTGGCAGGGCTCGCGGTAATGGCGATGGTCGATCTCGATCTCCAGCCCCGTCTCGCGCGCGATGTCGGCGGCGGCGGCCTCGATACGGGCCACGGCGGCGTTTCGCAGGGCCGGATCAAAGCCCACGACCGCCCATGACAGCGTGCTGAGATGGGGAATATTGACGCGGTTATTGGGCCAGTTCTCCAGCACCGAGGCACTGACCATCCCCGCAGGCTCAAGCCCCGCCCCGATCTCTTCGATGGCCAGCACCAGACGGGCCGCCCCCGCCAAGGCGTTCCGCCGTCTGGACATGGCCAGCGTCTGCGTATGGCCATTGGCGCCACGGATCGTGGCATAACCCGAGCACATGGCCGAAGAGGTCGTGACCATACCGATGGTCTTGCCCCGCGTGTCAAGCTCGGGCCCCTGTTCAATATGCAGCTCAAGATAGCTGTGCGGTATACGGCCCGGTACAGGTGCCGTGCCTGCCGTGCCCGTCTGGTGGAGGGCCTGCGCGACGCTGATCCCCTGCGGGTCCTGACGCGCCAGCGCCTCGTCCAGATCCAGCGCACCGGTATAAACGGCCGACCCCATCACCCCGGGCTGGAAACGCGCGCCTTCCTCATTGGTCCAATCCACCACCTCGATGGGACGGCGGGTGACAATGCCGGCCCGATCCAGCGCGCGGCAGACCGCAAGCCCTGCCAGCACCCCCAACACCCCGTCAAAGCGCCCACCCGGCAGTTGGGTATCCAGATGACTGCCGATCATCACAGGGGCCGCCTGCGGATCGCGCCCCTCGCGCCGCGCGAAGAGATTGCCGATCCGGTCGGCCCGCAGGCTCAGCCCCGCCTCAATCGCCCAATGGGAAAACAGCGCCCGCCCCTCGCGGTCGGCAGGGCTTAATGCGCCGCGCATCGACCCGCCTGCGGGCGTGCCGCCAATCGCCCCCAGCGTCATCAGATCGGACCACAGCCGCTCCTGATCGATAAGGCCCTGCCCGTGTCGTGGTTCCATCCTCGCGCTCCCGATCCTGTTCTGCTGCCACAAGGGAAGCACGGGACGCACGCGCGCGCCAATCAAGACGCGCGATGGGGCCTATCACGCGGGCCTATGGGGTGCGGTCGATCCCTGCCTGCACCAGCTCCACCGTGGTGGCGTCAAACAGCAGGCTTTCGGTGGCAGAGCTTAGCCGCACATCCGGCCCCTCTGCCTGCAGCCGGTAGCCCCCCGCCCAATCCGACAGGTCGATCCGCCCGCCCGCATAGCCCGTGATGCGCTGCGGCAATCCGGTCCGTTTGACATGGAAAACCGTCTGCTCGGGCGTCTGGCCTTCGGGCAGGGTGACATGGGTGCGGCCCGCGTTCAGGTGGATCTCGGCACGGCCTGTGCCGCCCGTGATCTGCGTGGCCACCGCCGCCGTATGGATCACGTCATGGCCCGAGCCACAGGTGACCTCAAGGCTGCCCGAGCCGCCATAAATAACATTCCCGCCGCGCTGGCAGTCGATCGCATCATGGCCCGAGCCGCCGTGGATCTCGGTGTCACTGAAGCCCGCCTCGACCCTGTTGCGCCCTGCCAGAAGCGTCAGATGCAGGGTTTCATGCGCGGTCTCGATCCGGTCGTCGCCGCGCCCGCCGCGCACCACCAGATGAAAGCGCTTATGCCCGCCGACAAAATCCAGATGGCAGCCAAGGTCGTTACAATTCACCGTCAGGGTCTCGGCCCCATCCCCGATATCGCCCGCGTAATATAGCTCGCGATAGGCCTCGGGTAGAGTAAGCTCCATATCCTCGCGCGGGCGGATGAAATAACGCCGCCATCCCGGATGGGCGGGGGTCGCGGGGTCCGGCGCCTCGAAGGAGATCACCCCGTTCGTGGGCGGTGTGGCAGGCGGTTTGCCGCCCTCGGGGACAGAAGTATAAAGTGCAGGCGCCTCGCTTGCCCCCATGCTCAGCCCGTAGTCGCGGCAGGTATCTTCCAGCGTCTCGCGCAGGCGCGCACGCGCCGGATCATCGGCCAGATCCGTCATCTGCCACGGGTCCGTCCGCAGGTCATACAGCCTGTCGCTGCCGTCCTGATAGGCGATATAGCGGTGATCGCCCTGCCTGATCGCCGCCGAGCCGAACCAGAAGCTGGGCACGGCACGGCCCTCGACCTGCGCGCCCTCGACCTGCGGGCGCAAAGACCGCCCCGCCGCGCCGCGCATCGGCGCAAGCCCCGCATAATCCAGCACCGTCGGCCCCACATCCAGCATCGCCACAGGGTCTTCCACCACCTGCGGAGCCTGCCGCGGGTCATGGATGATCAGCGGCACCCCTGCGGCTTCTTCCCACAGCGTATATTTGCGGAAACGCCCTTTGTCGCCCATGTGATAGCCATGATCGGCCCCGATGATGGTGATGGTATTGCCCGCATGTCCAGACGCCTGAAGCGCATCCCAGACCCGCCCGATATGGTAATCCGCATGGCTATAGGCCGAGAAGTAATTGCGCACGGTCTTGCGCCAGAAGCGGTCATTTTTCAGGTCCAGATTGGGCGGGAAGGACCGTCTGGCAAACGCATCATCGGGTGCCTCCCAGCCTTCGGGCATGGTGAAAGCGTCCTCGTCATACATCTCCTTGAAGCGCGCGGGCGTTTTGAAGGGCGGATGGGGGTTATGGAAACCGGCCTCGCGGTAGAAGGGCGCGGGGCCTTGGTAGCTGGTGAGAAACTCCACTGCATCCTGCGAGGAGAAATGGTCATAATAGCGGCTGTCATCTCGCGTGTCGGTGGTGCCAATGCCGCGCCCGCCGCCGCCGTAATCCTTGGAGGGTGCCGAGGAGCGCGGACCAAAGAGACAGGGATGGGCCTCATGCGAATAAAGCGCCTCGTGGATTTCGGGCGGGCGCGGGATATAGCCGTGATGCAGCTTGCCGGCGGTTGCGCAATAATAGCCCGCCGCCTTCAGCCGATAGGACCACATCTGGTCGGGGCGCAGAAGTTCGAAGATCTCGCTGTAATTGTCGAAGATACCGGTCTGATGCGGGGCAAGCCCCGAGAGGAAGCTGGCCCGCGACGGCCCGCAGACTGGCACCTGACAATAGGCCTGGTGGAAGGCCGTGCCTTGGGCGCAGATCCGGTCCAGATTGGGGGTCTGCAGCCTGACACCGAAGACATCGCGAAAGCGCCAATAGGCGAAGGCGTCATCAAGGCTGATAAAGAGGATATTGGGGCGGCTCATGGGGTCACCTGCAGATTGCTGGGCATCACCGGCAGCCGCGAGGACAGCGCATAGCGGTGCAGATGGCGACCTTCTTGCAGCAGGCTCGGGCGCGACCAGACCTCACGCAGCGCGCCGCGATTGGCGGGGCGGTCATCACCTGCGGGCGGCAGGCTTTGGCCAAAGGCATAATCCAGATGCAGCGCGGGGCCTGTTGGCACGCGGTCGCAGTCAAGCACCACAAACTGCCCGCCTGCGCGATGCGGCCCCAGCCCGATCGCAGTGATCTGCGCGCCATTATCACAGCCCGATAGCGTAAAGCCATGATGCGGCTGGGTTTCGTCAAATTCCAGCGGCCCGAGGGTGGCAAATTCCGCAAAGATACGCACGCCATTCACCAGCACCTGCCGCAGGCTGGGACAGTGCCATTTGCCACCATTCTGCACGGTCTCGATGGCGCAGGCCTCAAGTTCATCCAGCCAGAGCCGGTCTTCGGGCAGGATCGTCGCCACCGTCTCGGGCATCAGGCGCAGCATATAGCTGGGGCTTGCCACAATGATCCCCAAGGCGGGTTCGTAAATCTCCAGCCGCCCCTCGGCCAGGATCACCTCGGAGGTGCCATCGGTGCGGCTGCCAGCCTTCTGGCACAGGGTCACATGCGGCAGGCTGGACTGCCCCGCAGCCCTTGCCACCTGCGGCCTGAGCCATTGGATCACCTCACTGTAATGGGCCTGAGCCTCCAGCTCCAGCATATCGGGCGCCCCCGCCAGAAGATCCAGCGAGATCCGGTCGATAAACAGCGACTTCCCCCAAGGGGCCAGAGCCTCTTTCGCCTGTGCGATACGCTGGAACAGCCTCTGGTAGATCGCCGCCTCGGGCAGGGATTCCGCCGCCGTGATCCCCGCCTGCGGCTGCGACAGAGCAATCACATTCCGCAGCGCATGATGGCGCGCGCGGGCCGAGGACAGGCTGGCCACGCCCTGCGCCGTGGCGCCATAGGGCGCGCTGTCCTGCGATAGGGCCTCATCGCGGATATGGTAGTCGAAACGCTCGGGCAAGGGGCGCGGCACCCCCGCCGAGCCCCCCACGCAGGCCATCCCCAAAGCCACATCAGGCGTCTGCGCCAAGGTCACCCCGTGACGCTCCGCGAACCCCATCACCTGACCGCGATATTGGTCGGACAGGTAGCGCAGGCTCTGCCCGTCATCGATCAGCTGCCAGACATTGCCCAAGGTGCGGGGTTTGCGGGCGGGCCCATTGTGGAGTGGGCGGGAAGCATCGGGCATAACAATTTCCTTTTGCGCCTCGGGCGCGGATGTTTCCGGAACGGAACCGGCAGGGCGCGTCCTTTGCGCCCGAAGGCGGAAGGCGCGCTGGAAGGCAGGGATACGGGCGGCATGGCCACGATCGGACAAATGCCCTTCCATCACCTTGCGATAGAGATACAGATCCTTGCGCCCCCGCGTCAGCCGGTAGAACAGCGCAGGCGTCAATGTGCCGTCAATCGCCGCGCCCATCACCGCTTTCAACTGCTCCATCCGGCGCAGGACCAGCGCGGTCTTATGCCCCTGCCCGAAGGCTTTCAGCGCGATCACCCTGTCTTGCGGCAGGCGTAGCGCCTGCTGGCGGTCGGGTGCAAGAAACGGATCATAGACCAGCCAGATGCGGTTGACGCCCGCAAGGGTCCGCGCCGCATCCGACCGCGACAGCGTCCAATCCTGCGCACGACCAGGGGCAAAGCGGGTTTCCCACGGTACAAGACCAGCCGCCAGAGTGGTCTGCGGGCTGAAGGCCAGCACATCACAGCCCGGTGCCAGATCGGCAAAGGCCAGCGCGCCAAAGCCGCCCATAGAGGTGCCCGCCATGACCACGCGCTCGAAGCGGCGGAAAAAGCCTTGCGCGGCCAAAGCCTCCATCCGCGCAATCAGCGCCGCATCCCGAAACCATGTCGGCCCCTGTGCCACCACGCCCAGATGGCTGACACCGCTGTCACGCAGGAAATTCTCGGCCCATGCGCGGATGTCATAGCCCTTATAGCCCGCATCCGACAGGTTATCGAAGGTCACCACCAGCGTTTCGGGGCCACGATCCACATGGATCAGCGCATGATCTCCGATTTTCTCGTAAAAACCGTCGCAACCGCCCGCCGGATAGATTTCGCGATACCATGCCGGCAGGATCTCTTCGGGTGCCTGTTTTTCGGGCAGGCGCGCATGATCCTCGGCGAGGTCTTCGGAATCAGTATCAGACATTGGATGCTCTATAAGAAACGGTCATGAATAGCGGTTTTGCGCATTCTAGCGACAGTTTTTCTTCGGTTCCAAGATTTACCAAGTTAAAACTTGACGCTTATACTGTGATTGCGACTTTCTAGCAGCGGACAGAGCCCGATGGATGCCAAGAACGACAAAGCCGCCCGCGCCGAGGCATGGCGGCAAACGCTATTGGCGCAGGCCGAGCAGAGCGGCTTTTTCGAGGATATAGGCCCCCTGCATAAGGCGATCTATATTCCCGCCACCGGCCCGAAAGCCGATACGCTGGTCGTCGTGTTCGACAATCTCGACGATACGCGCCAGAAGACGGACCGCCTGCCTTGGGCGGTGGATTTCATCTCGGCGCAGGGATGGTCGTCTTTGGGGCTGATGGCACATGGCGCGACATGGTATCGCGACCCCGCAGTCTGGGCGTTTTTCGAACGGCTCAAAAAGGACGGGTTCTTTGCCCTGTTCCGGCGGGTGGTCTTTTACGGCACCTCGATGGGCGGCTATGCGGCTTGTGCCTTTTCCGCCGCAGCGCCCGGCGCAACCGTGCTGGCCATCAATCCGCAATCGACCCTGTCACGCAGTGAAGCCTCCTGGGAGCGGCGCTTCCGTCCCGCTTGGCGCAATGATTTTTCGGGCCCTTACGGTTTTGCGCCGGATATGATCGGTGCGGCAGAAAAGGTCTGGATGTTCTATGACAGCCGCATCGCCGCCGATGCGGCCCATGTCGCGCTTTTCCGCGGGCCGCAGGTCGAAAAGGTCAAATGCCCCTTTATGGGGCATGGGATGCTGTCGGTCTGGCGCGATATGGGAATTTTAAAGCCCATCGTCTCGGCCTGCATCGAAGGACATGCCGACCGCCTCGGGATCGCGCGGCTTTTGCGCGCGCGGCACAGCTCTTTGACCTATAAGAAGCTTGTGCTGCACAGCCTGCAGAAGGCCGGAAAACACGCGAAGGTCGTGGCATGGTCGGATGCGGTCATGCGCGAGAAGAAAGGCCCCGTTTTCGTCAAGGCGCGACAGGCCGCGCTGGAGGCCCTGCCGCCGCGCAAGCGCGCGGCTCTGGCACAGCGCCGGATAGAACAGCCCCGGATAGAACGGGCCCGGATAGAACAGGCCCCGAAATGAGCGGCTGCTGTTCGGGACTGACCCGCCATACCGGCCATCGCGCCGCCACGCTGGCCCCGCACGCCTCCGCCGCGTTCCGCGCCAGTCTGATGCAAGATCTCTGCGAGATTGCGGGCGGGCTGTTCGAGATGGGCACCTATAGCCCGCGATATGCCGCCGACCTCTCCGGCCCTGCCCGACAGGTGCGGGTGTCGCCATTCCGCCTTGCCGCACGGCAGGTCACCAACCGGCACTTCGCCCGTTTCATCGCGGAGAGTGGCTATGTCACAGTGGCCGAGCGCGAGGGCTGGTCCTTTGTCTTCCACCTGTATGCCACCGAACAGGGCGCGCCGTTCAAGGGCCCCGCAGAGGCTCCGTGGTGGCGCGCGGTGCCGGGCGCGTTCTGGGCGGCACCACAGGGGCCCGGTTCGGACTGGCGCGACCGTCCCGATCATCCGGTGGTGCATGTGGCATGGGAGGACGCGCAGGCTTTTTGCCAGTTCACCGGCCTGCGCCTGCCCTTCGAGGCCGAATGGGAATGCGCCGCGCGCGGTGGTCTGGCCCGCAAGGCCTATCCTTGGGGAGAGGAGGCGCTGCGCGAAGGACGGCACGGGCATAATGTCTGGCAAGGTCACTTTCCCACCGAAGACAGGGCCGAGGACGGCTTTGCCGGTCTGGCCCCTGTCGGGCAATATCCTCCCAATGGTTTCGGGCTTTATGATATGACGGGCAATGCATGGGACTGGTGCGCCGACTGGTTCGGCCCGTTGCCCCATGCGCAGATGCCACCGCTGCTTGATCCGAAGGGGCCAGCCAGCGGCGAGGAGCGTGTCATACGGGGCGGCTCGCATCTGTGCCACGCCTCCTATTGCGAGCGGTATTTCACCCATTCGCGCACCCGAACCACCCCCGACAGTTCCACAGGCCATATCAGTTTTCGCGTTGCCGCCGATCCGGAGACCACATCATGACATCCCCGCAGGCCAAAGACGCATGGGCGTCCGCCATGAATAACATCGGTGCCGATCAGGGGTTTTTCCGCCAGCTCGATGCCGAACATAAGGCGCTTTTCGTCGAAGGCGGGGACATATTGGTGGTGACCTTCGACAATCTCGATGATGCCCGCCAGCATCCCGAGGACCGTATGCCTTGGGGCGTCAAGTTCATTACCGCGCAGGGCTGGTCGGCCTTGGGGATCGGCGCGCATGGCTGGACATGGTATCGCGCGCAAGCGGTGCTGGACTTTTTCGACGAGCTGCGCGACAGCGGGTTTTTCGCAAAATTCCGCAAGGTGGTGTTTTACGGCACATCCATGGCAGGCTATGCCGCCTGCGCCTTTTCCTCTGCCGTGCCGGGGTCCATCGTCATCGCGCTCTCGCCACAGGCCACGCTGGATCGCGACATCACCGGCGGCTGGGAGCCGCGCTTCAGGGGCGCGTGGCGGCGGGATTTCAGCGGGCGTTACGGCTATGCACCCGATCAGGTGGCCTGCGCCAAGGCGGTCTGGCTGTTCCATGACCCGTTCGAGCGTGAGGATGCCGTGCATGCGGCGCTGTTCCGTGGCCCCAATATCCACCCCATCCGCTGCCGCCATCTGGGCCATAATATGGCCACCATGCTGACCAAGATGTCGGTATTGAAACCGATCGTGTGCGGCCTTGTGGCCGAAGACCTGACCGAGGCGCAGGTCTATCACCATCTGCGCGCCCGCCGCCGGTTGCCGCTGTACCAGAAGGCACTGTTGACCCGTCTGCTGCAAAGCCGCCGGCAAGGGCTGGTCTACGGGTATACGCAGGCCGTGCTGCGCGACAGCCTGCCCGTCAAACGGCCGGTCTTTCTCAACCACTTCCTTGCCGCGGCAAAGGCGCTTGGCCGGACCGGACATCCGCCCGGCCTCTGACGCCTGTTCCACAATTCCGACCTGCCGCGCCCGATCGCCGAGCCCGACTGGCGCCCCTTGTCGGCCAGCGGACCGCGCTGCATCACCCGCGACACTCTGACGCAGGTCGCCCCCCCCCAAAGCGCCCGAACGGCCCACCGGATGGACGTTCCAAAGCCCTATTTCCTGATAAATACAATCAGGAAATAGCATCGACATATATCCGCTAACTCTTTTAATTTACTGATCAATCTACCGGCGCGACGCGGGTTTTCTGCTTATTTTATGGGCAGAAACGGGCAAAACTACAGGGAACCCGAAATGGACCGCAAAAGGGATTTTGGCGACATAAATCACGTATCCGTTATTTATCAATAAATTGACCCATGTCATGGAAGGAATGTAGCTCATTGTGAGCACAATTATTTCAGTGTTGAATTAGGAGGAAAGATCCGTGTCCATTCCTGTTGGAAAGATTGCGTTCAGCCCCGAGATCGAAGAGTATCTTCGCACAGACCGTGCAACAGTTTCCGTAAAAAGCACCAATTTTACCGATGTATCGGCGGTGGTTCTTTCCGAAGCGGATATTGATGCCGGTCTTCTCGACCATGTGCAGGCACTGGGCTTCAATATTCCGGTTTTTGCCGTCTCGGACGAAGACCCAAATACCACGCCCGGCCTGAAAGGGCTGACCGGCGTTCTGGCGCGCGAAGAAAACAATGTCGAGTATTTCGGGCGTATGGTCGAAGTGGCGGCAGCCAAATTCGACCATGATGTTCTGCCGCCCTTCTTCCGCGAACTCACCCAATACGAGCGGGAAGGCTATGCCCAGTTCGACTGCCCCGGCCATCAGGGCGGACAGTTTTTCCAGCGCCACCCCGCAGGCCGCCGCTTCTATGAATTCTATGGCGAGAACCTGTTCCGCACGGACCTGTGCAATGCCGATGTGAAGATGGGCGATCTGCTGATCCATGAAGGGCTGCCCAAACAGGCCGAAATGCACGCCGCCCGTGTGTTCAATTCGGATTACACCTATCTGGTGCTCAACGGCACTTCGACCTCGAACAAGATCGCATTGAACGCCATCCTGACCCCCGGGGATCTGGTGCTGTTTGACCGCAACAACCATAAGTCGGTCCACCACGGCGCGCTCTTCCTGTCGCAGGCGACGCCGATCTATCTGGAAACCGCGCGCAATGCCTACGGGCTGATCGGCGGGATCGACGAGCATTGCTTCGAGGAAAGCTATATCCGCGAGCGGATCGCACGGATCGATCCCGAGCGGGCCAAGGCCGAGCGCCCGATCCGGCTGGCCGTGATCCAGCTTGGCACCTATGACGGCACCATCTACAACGCGCGTCAGGTCATCGACCGTATCGGAAAGCTGTGCGACTATATCCTGTTTGACAGCGCCTGGGTCGGCTACGAGCAGTTCATTCCGATCATGTCGGATTGCTCGCCGCTGCTTCTCGATCTCAAACCCGAGGATCCCGGCATCATCGTCACCCAGAGCGTGCATAAACAGCAGGCCGGGTTCTCGCAGGCCTCGCAGATCCACAAAAAGGACGCGCATATCGCCTCGGAGCCGCGCTATATCAATGGCGACCGCTTCAACAATTCCTACATGATGCATTATTCGACCAGCCCGTTCTATCCGATGTTCGCGGCGCTGGAGGTGAACGCGAAGATGCATGCCGATGGCGGCGGCAAACGGCTTTGGGCCAATGCGCTGCGGGTCGGCATCGAGGCGCGCAAGATGATCCTGCGCCAATGTTCGATGATCCGTCCTTTCGTCCCCAAGAAGGTTTATGGGCGGCTGTGGGAAGATGCCCCGACCGAAGAAATCATGAACGACCGCGCCTATTTCGCCTTCGATCCCGAAGACGACTGGCATGGGTTCGAGGGCTACAAGAAGGGGCAGTATTTCGTTGACCCGAACAAGCTTCTGCTGACCACACCGGGGCTGAAGGTCGAAAGCTTCGATTACGAGGATTTCGGTATTCCCGCGAATATTCTGGCGAATTTCCTGCGCGACAACCATATCATCAACGAGAAGGCCGATCTCAACTCGATCCTGTTCCTGATGACGCCTGCCGAGCTGATCACCAAGATGCAGAATCTGGTGGCCACGCTGATCCGCTTTGAAGAGGCCGTACAACAGGACCAGCCCTTGGCGCGTGTTCTGCCCGGGATCTATACCGAGCATGCGGCCCGCTATCGCGGCTACACGATCCGGCAGCTCTGTCAGGAAATGCATGATTTCTACAAGGCCAAGAACGTCAAGCAGATGCAGAAGGACATGTTCCGCGAGCCGAATTTCCCGCCGGTGCGCCGCCCTGCCCATGAGGCAAACTGGGACTTCCAGCGCGGCAATGTGGATCTGGTGCCGCTGAGCGAGATTTCGGGCCGCATCTGTGCCGAAGGGGCGCTGCCCTATCCGCCGGGCATCCTGTGTGTCGTCCCCGGCGAAGCCTGGACCGACCTGACGCGCGATTACTTCCTGACCCTTGAGGAAGGCATCAACAAATTGCCCGGTTTCGCGCCCGAATTGCAGGGCGTCCACCTGAAAACCGAGGCCGACGGATACATCCGCGCCTATGGTTACGTGCTTAAAAATTAAGGAACCCCGTAATGGCACATAAACAAGAAAACCGGATGGGCCTTGTCTCGTTAACCACGATCACGGTGGTGAACATGATGGGGTCCGGCATCATCTTGCTGCCTGCGAACCTTGCGCAGGTGGGCAATATCTCGGTCCTGTCATGGATTGTCACCGCCATCGGTGCCATGCTTCTGGCCTATGCGTTCGCACGGGCGGGCACCTATTCCAACCACCAAGGCGGGATGGGCGGCTATGCCGAATATGCGCATGGCCGGTCCGGCAACTTCATGACCAACTATACCTATTTCGTGTCGCTGGTTATCGCCAATGTGGCGATTGCGGTCACGACGGTGGGCTATGGGGCCTCGTTCCTTGGGGTGGAACTTTCACCGCTGATGACGGGATTGCTGACCATCGGTTGCCTGTGGCTGGCTTCGGTGCTCAATTTCGGCGGCCCGAAGATCACGGGGAAGCTGGGCACCTTTACCGTCTGGGGCGTGATCCTGCCGGTGGCGGGTATCGCCCTTCTGGGCTGGTTCTGGTTTGACCCCAGCCGCTATGTCGCGGCATGGAACCCCCATGACATGCCGACCTTCCAGGCGTTGAGCGCCTCGATCTCGGTCACGCTCTGGGCGTTTCTGGGGCTGGAATCGGCCAGCGCCAACGGCGATGCGGTGGAAAACCCCAAACGCAATATCCCCCTTGCCGTGCTAATCGCGACCGGCATCACGGCGTTGCTGTATATTGCCTCGACCAGCGTGATCGCGGGGATCGTGCCGATTGACCAGCTTGCGGCCTCGAATGCGCCTTTCGGCCTGGTTTTCGCCCAGATCATGGACCCGACCGTGGGCAAGATCGTGATCGGCCTGATGGTGATCTCGTGCTTCGGTTCGCTGCTGGGCTGGCAGTTCACCATTGCCGAGGTGGCGCGGTCTTCGGCTGTTACGGGCTATTTCCTGCCCTTCTTCGCCAAAGTCACCCAATCCGGCGCGCCGATCGTCGGGATCTGCGTGATCACGCTGGCGCAAACGGCACTGTCGCTGATGACCATCAGCCCCACGCTGAACACACAGTTCTCCTTGCTGGTCAATCTGGCGGTGATGACCAACCTGATCCCCTATATCCTGTCGATGTCGGCACTCAGCTCGTTGCAGCATGCCGAGAAAGTGCCGGATTCTGCGGCGCGGACCACCAATATCGTGGCCATCATCGCCGCCCTCTACAGCCTTTATGCGCTTTATGCCACGGGCACGCAGGCAATGATGTATGGCGGTCTGGTGACCTTTGCGGGATGGGTGCTGTTCAGCCTTGTGGCCGCGCGGCTCAATCACCGTCCCGTGCGTCAGCCGGGCACGGGCGAGACAGCCGCAACCCCCGATGCCAACGGCACCTATACCGCCGTGGCCGCCAGTGCGCAGAAAGCCGTGCTGGAAGAAAGCCGCTAATCCGACGCGTACCGGATCTGCTTGCACAGACCTCTTGCAACGGGCCCTTCGGGGCCCGTTTCCTATGGCGCTTGACAAAGGATGGTTGGCGAAGCGGGCTTAGTAGCCGCGCAGGCGATCGACCAGATAGGTCAGTGCCGCCCCGTCCCGCAGCTCTCTTGCGGTCTGCACGACCTGCGCGGCCACGACGTCTGGCAAAGAGTCACTGGCCACATGCGGCGTGATCCGCAGCAGCGGATGTGTCCAGAACGGATGATCTTGCGGCAGCGGTTCGGTGCGGAACACATCCAGCGTCGCCCCCGCCAGCTGCCCCGACTCCAAGGCGGCCAGCAAATCGGCCTCGACCAGATGTTCGCCCCGACCGATCTGCACCAGATAGGCCCCCTGCGCCAGACAGGCGAAAAGCGCGCCCTGCAGCACATTCTCGGTGGCGGGGGTCAAGGGCAGCACATTGACCAGATAGCGCGCCTCCTGTGCGGCCTCCCGCATGGCCTCGGGGCCAAAACAGTATTCCACCCCTTCGATGCGGGCCGCGGTCTCGGGCAAGGACCGGCAGGCCACCCGCACCCTGAACCCCAAGGCCCGCATCGCGCGCGCCACGGCCCGCCCCATCGTGCCATGCCCCAGCACCGCCACCACAGACGCCGCAGGTGCCCGCAAGGGCAGCGGGGCCCAACACCGCGCCTGCGCCTGCGCGGCCAGCGCACCAAAGGACCGTTCGTGATGCAGCACCTCATGGGCCGCGAAACCGGCCATGAGATCGGCCTGATGCGGGTCGCGCACCCGCGCGATCTGCACGGGCGGGCGCGGGCCTTGCCCCTCAAGCCCCGGATGCGCCAGAAGCGCATCCACCCCCGCCCCGATCGACATCGCCAAATGCAGGTTCGGATAGGGCGCAAAGGCCGTGTCTTCGGGCAGCCAGCAGATCGCGAAGCGGATCGCGGACGGATCGGTCACCTCCTCGGGGCGACAGAGCACGACATCGGCACCTTGCGCATGCAAGGCCGCGCCATACAGCGCCTCAAGGTCCAGAGTCTGGCTCAGATAGACGCCGTGAATGACCGTCTCGGGCATTGTCATGTTCCTTCTGTGCGGACTGTTTCGGCTTTTTGTTGCACAATCGTATAATTGATGCCAAGGAGAAACTCCCAACGCCTCTGCGAGTGTAGCATGACCCACTTCCCCCCAAGCGAGACGGGCATCAACGATCTGACGCGCCGGATCGATGACAAGGTGGCCGAGATCGCCCCGCATCTGGTCGCGCTGCGCCGCGACATCCACGCCCATCCGGAAATCGGCTTTGAAACGCAGCGGACGGCGGATCTGGTCGCGCATGAATTGCGGCAGATGGGGCTTGAGGTCACCACCGGTATCGGACGCACCGGCGTGATTGCCGAAATCACGGGGGCCCTGCCCGGCCCCTGCCTGATCCTGCGCGCCGATATGGATGCCCTGCCCATCGAGGAGCGCACGGATCTGCCCTTCGCCTCGCAGATACAGGGCGCGATGCATGCCTGCGGGCATGATATCCACACATCGGCCCTGCTGGGGGCGGCCTATGTGCTCAGAGATCTGACACAAGAGCTTGCCGGACGGGTGCGACTGGTGTTCCAGCCTGCCGAGGAAACCGTTGAAAGCGGTGCCGCCGCGATGATCGCAGACGGGGCTGCGGAGGGCGCCGATATGGCCATCGCCTTCCACAACCAGCCGGAACTCCCCGCAGGAGAGCTGCGCCTGATCCACGGCGCCAGCACCGCCTCGAGCGATGAATTCTGCGTGACGGTTCTCGGGTCTTCGGGCCATGCCGCGCGGCCACATCTTGCGCTGGACCCGATCGTGGCCTGCGCGCATATCATCACACAGTTGCAGACCATCGTGTCGCGCCGGATGGACCCCGCCGACCCGATGGTGCTGACCATCGGCCAGATCGCGGGCGGGTTCACCGAAAATATCATCCCCGATAGCTGTAGCTTCAAAGGCACGATCCGTTGCCGCTCGGCACAGACCCGCGACATGGCCGAGGAACGCTTCCGCCAGATCTGCACCGATACCGCCCGTGCGCTCGGGGTCCGGGCCGAGGTCACCTATCTGCGCGGTGCGCCTGCGTTGCAAAATGACAAAACGCTGGTCGACCGTGCGCTGACCAGCCTGAGCGCGCATTTCGGCACCGCTCCCCATACGCAGACGGGCACCGATTTCGGAGCCGAGGATTTTTCCTATTTCTCCGAACGTCTGCCCGCGCTGCAATTCCATGTCGGCTCGGGCCAGCCCGGTCGGGATGACCGCCTGCACAATTCGGATTACCAACCCGATGAAAGCGCCATCACGCTTTCGGCAAGAGCCCTCAGCCGGTTGGCCGCCGATTTCCTAAGCCCTGCGCGATAAGCGCGATTGGAGGACCCTTTCAATGACCACCATCACTCTCCTCGACGGCGGCATGAGCCGCGAATTGCAACATTGGGGGGCCGAACTGCGCCAACCCGAATGGTCGGCGGTCGCGCTGATCGAAACCCCCGAGATCGTGCAGGTCGCGCATGAGGCCTTCCTGAAAGCCGGTGCGCAGGTCATCACCACCAATAGCTATGCCGTCGTGCCTTTCCATCTGGGCGAAGAGCGATTTGCCCGCGATGGGGCCGCTCTGGCAACCGATGCCGCCCGTCTGGCCCGCGCCGCCGCCGACAAATTCCCGGGCGCGCGCGTGGCAGGCAGCCTGCCGCCGCCCTGCGGCTCCTATATGCCCGAAGCTTTCGACGCGGCCATCGCCCGCCCGATCCTCGACATGCTGGTCGGCGCGATGCAGGACAAGGTCGATCTGTGGGTGGCCGAAACGCTCAGCAGCCTTGCCGAGGCCCGCTGTGCCGTCGCCGCCGCCAAATCCAGCGGCAAGCCGGTCTGGCTGTCCTTCACCCTGCATGACAGCGAAGGGGCACTGGACCAGCCTCCGGCCCTGCGCAGCGGTGAGAGCGTCGCGGAGGCTGCCCGTCTGGCGCAGGAACTGGGGGCCGAGGCGCTGCTGTTCAACTGCTCCATGCCCGAAGTCATGGAACCCGCCATCAAGGCCGCCCGTGCCGCCTTTGGCGACGCACAACTGCCGATCGGCATCTATGCCAATGCCTTTGAATCGCAAGATGATGACGGGGCCGCCAATGAAGTGCTCTCGCAGGTCCGCAAGGATCTGACGCCGGCGGGCTATCTGCAATGGGTCGATCAGTGGATCGCGGCAGGGGCCACGATGGTGGGCGGATGCTGCGGGATCGGCTCCGAGCATATCGCAGCGATTGCCGCGCATCTGGCGCAGAAAGCCTGAGCGGGCTCTGACGCACATCCCGACTGGCGCCCCGCAGGTTTTCCCTCGCGGGGCGTTTTCTGTTACGATGGCGCCGGTGTCCTGCCGGACGCCCCGCGGGGGGGGCTATCAGGGCAGATCATCCCAAAGCCCGGATCATCCCAGAGCCCCGATCATCCCAGAGAATGCGCCGAAAGCCCGTAGATCTGTAGCCCGTCCTGCGGGCGCCGCATCACGCCATTGCGCATTTCGGTGACGGTATCGAAGACCCCGAGGCCCGCCGATGCCAGAAAGGCCGCGAATTGCTCGCTTTCAACCGGCGTATCCAGACGGGCGAACTGGCCCTCCAGCGCCTGTAGGAACGGAGTTGCCAGCTGCATGGCGATGCGGTCATTCTCGGCCACAAGCGGCCCGATCACTACGCCCTTTCCGAAGTCGCGTTTGAGCGCATAGCCCACCACCCGACCCTCTCGCAGGGCCACCATCCCGTCGGAAAGCCTCACGAACATCTCCAGCATCGCATGACGATCGGCCCCGTAGGCATGGCTGTCAAGCGCGTGGATCTGCGCCAGATCGGCAGGCTCCAGCGGGCGCACCTCCAGCCCCGGCACAGCGGTGGGCGGCCGCATGGGCCGCACGATACCCTGATGCTGCCAGATCGTGCCCACCGGCACGAAACCGGCATATTCATAAAGACGGTAGGCTGCACGGGTGGCAGACAGCCGCAGGTCGCGGCCTTCACAATCGCGCATGATCCGCCGCAAGAGGCGCGCGCCTGCCCCGTAGCTTTGCAGACGCGGTGTGGTGATCATCATCCCGAACATGGCGTAATCCTCGCCCACCGGAAAATACATCGCCGACCCCAAGGGACGTCCGATCCCGTCTATCGCCAGATAGCCCCGCCCGAGCGCCAGAAACACATCCAGATCCCGCGCGCGATGGGGCCAGAACACCGAAACCGTCAGTTCGTGCAGCGCCTGCCGGTGCGCGGGGGTCAGCGTGATGATATCGGCTTTATAGCTATCGATCTGAATGGAATTCTCGTCGGCCACATGTTGATGCGCCATGAAATCAATATACCGCGTTCTTGCCGCCTGAGGCATCGTTTCGGAACACGGACCAATCGTGGTATTGCGGCTCATGCACCCTTCCTCATCAATAGGTCGCGACCAGTCTAAACGACAAAACAAAGCCGTTTATACCGTATCTGCGCGCCAGTTGATAGATTCTGCTGGAGTGATGCTTTTTGTCGCGATGCCCTGCCCCCGACGGGACAGGGCCGGACAGCAGGGCGTGTAAAGGCGGTGGGGCCGTGCCCTAGAGGGTGAAGGCCGCGACGAAGGCCGCGACGGCTGCATCGCTATCGCCCTGCGCCCATGCCTCCAGCCCGACAGGCCCATGATAGCCCATCGCCTGCAAACCACGGGCGATGACCGGATAATTGATCTCGCCAGTGCCCGGCTCGCAACGACCGGGCGTGTCGGCCACCTGCAGCTCGCCGATCCAAGGCAGGGATTTCTCGCACCAGCGCAGCAGATCCCCCTCCCCGATCTGCGTATGATAGAGGTCGAGATTCATCCGCAGCTCGGGGCGGTCAATCGAAGAGACAAGCGCCAGAACATCCCCCGTCGCCCCGAAAGGACAGCCCGGATGGTCCATTTGGTTGAGATTTTCCAAGGTAAAGACCACGCCCTCCTCGGCGGCCAGATCGCAGATCCGCTCGAGCGTGTCGCGAGCTTTCAGCCACATCGGCCCCGTGACCGTCTCGTGCCGCCAGATCGGCAAACCGCCCTCGCCCAGACCGGTGCCGTGCAGATTGAGCCGACGCACGCCAAGCCGCTTGCCCACCTTGATCGTCTCGCGGGCCGAGGCGAGGAGCAGATCCGCCCCCTCCGCATCGGCCAGCCGTCCTTCGAGATAGCCGTTCATGATCGTATAATCGGCCCCCACCGCTTCGAGCTTGGCCAGATCGTGATCGGGCCAGTTCCAAAGCCCCACGCCGAGACCTTGCTCGGTCAGGCGCGCGGCGCGCCATTCGATGGGTTTGTCGCGCCAGAGCATCTCGGCGCAGGCGGCAAGCTGGAAAGGCTGTGTCATCCTAGGGTCTCCAACAGGCATGAAATCGCAGGCTCAGGCCCCGACGGTCTCGGGGTGCGGGGACGGGACGAGATCAAATCCGACCTCTTTCGCGATCCGTTTGAGCGTATGCAACCCGAGGGTCTGATACAGGAGCGGATTGCGTTCATGGGGGTCTTGCTCTGCCTCGATCACGATCCAGCCGTCATAGCCGTTCTGTCGGAGGATCCGCAGAAGCGGCGCGAAATCGACCGCGCCCTCCTGATCGCCGGGCACGGTGAACGCCCCCGCCCGCACGCCTTGCAGGAAGGAGAGGTTTTCAGCACGCACCTTGGCCGTGATCTCGGGGCGGATATTCTTGGCATGGAAATGCGCGACGCGCTTGATATGGCGGGCCAGCACCAGTGCCGGATCGCCACCTCCGAAGGCGCAATGGCCCGCATCGAACAGCAGATGGGTTGCGGGACCGGTGGCGGCCATGAAAGCATCGATATCTGCGGGGCTTTCCACAACCGAGCCCATATGGTGATGGTAGACCAGCGTCACGCCCTCGCCCGCCAGATAGGCCGCGAAGGCTTCCATCTTGGCCCCGAACCCGGCCATTTCGACGGCGTTCAGCACGGGGCGGTCATTGACGGGTGTCAGGGGCTGTCCGTGGACGGTATTGGAGCATTCGCACACGATACAGACCTTGCAGCCATTGTGTTTGAGTTTGGCCAGATGCCCCTGAACGGCTGCGATTTCCTCTTCCACCGAGCGGGTCAGGAGTTCGGTGGAATACCAGCCCGAGATGAAAACGAGCCCGTATTGCGCCAGCAGACTGCGCAGGGCTTCGGGGTCGTCCTGCGGCCAGCGGTGGCCGTTCTCGATCCCGTCGAAGCCGATCAGACGGCCCGCCTCGTCAAGGATGCGCGCGGTGGGAATATCCGCACCGATGGACTGGTCGTCATCATTGGCCCATGCGATGGGGTTGGTGCCGAATTTGATCATGGAACTCTCCTTTTACGGTTGCGGGCCGCGATTGGGGGCATCGAGCCCCCTGCACGCGGCGTCGGAGCCCCCCTGCGGGGGCCCTCCGGCGCGCATGTCAGTTGACGGTCTGCTGTCGGGTGATGTTGTCGATGTAACGCTGATAGGCGGCGGCACGGTTGGGGGCGTGGCCCGTGGCGGGAATGGCGACATCCCAGAACTGGCCGGCCTCGCCGGCGCTCGTGGCGATCCCCGTGCCGGGGAAGTCTTTTGCCGTGGTCTCGATCACGATCACGGTCGGGAGATCGCGGGTGCGGGCCAGTACCAGCTGCGCCTCCAGGTCCTTGATATCTTTCGCCTTCACCGCATATGCGCCCATGGATGCCGCATGGGCCGCATAGTCGATCCGCGGCTGGGCCTCGATGGTGCAATCGACATACATATTGTTGAACGGATTGCCGCCGCAGCCCAGCGTCTGCAGGCGGTTGATACAGCCATAGCCCGCATTATCGGTCAGCACCACGGTGAAGGGGATACGCCGCATCACCGCTGTGGCCAGTTCCGAATTGGCCATCATATAGGAGCCGTCGCCCACAAAGCAGATCACCTCGCGGTCAGGATTGGCAAGTTTGAGCCCCATGCCGCCTGCGATCTCGTAGCCCATGCAGCTATAGCCATATTCCATGTGATAGCCGCCCTGCATTGGCTGCCAGAGCAGCTTGAGCGCGCCGGGCATGGTGCCGGCGGCGCACATCACGATGCTTTCGGGGGCGGCGCGCTGGACCGCACCGATGACTTCGGCATCAAGAGGGCGTTCGCCTGTCGCCCGCTCGTCGCTGCGGTCGCGGCAATGATGCGTCACAGCGCGCAGCCAATCCTCGCGCGCGCTCTGGTCGGCCTCCCCGGCGCGATATTCCCCAAGCCCTGCCGTAAGCGCCGCGAGCGCCACTTTGGCATCGGCCATCAGGGGCTCGGCCCCATGTTTCACCGCATCATAGGCCGCGACATTGATCGACAGACGCCTTGCCCCGGGATTGGCAAAGAGCGTGCGCGAGCCGGTGGTGAAATCCTGCAGCCGCGTGCCGATGCCGATCACCAAATCAGCGCGGCGCGAGGCGGCATTGGCGGCCGCCGAGCCATCGACACCGGAGGCGCCAAAATTCATCGGGTGGAATTGCGAGAGCGCCGACTTGCCCGCCTGCGTCTCGACGACGGGGATATTGTGGCGGGTGGCAAACTCGGCCAGCATGGCCTCGGCCCGGGAATAGATCACCCCGCCGCCTGCGACGATGACAGGGCTTCGGGCCGCGCGGATCATCGCAATGGCGTTTTCCAGCTCGCGCGCATCGGGCGCGGGGCGGCGGATATGCCAGGTTCTGGGGGTGAAGAATTCGGCCGGGTACTCATAGGGTTCCGATTGCACATCCTGACAGAAGGCCAGCGTGACGGGGCCACAGGAGGCCGGATCGGTCATTGTGGCCAGCGCGCGGGGGAGCGCTGTAAGCAGATGTTCGGGCCGCGTGATCCGGTCGTAATAGCGCGAAACGGGGCGCAGGCAGTCATTGGCCGAGAGCGTGCCATCCTCGAAGGCTTCGACCTGTTGCAGCACCGGATCGGGGCGGCGATTGGCGAAGACGTCACCGGGGATCAGCAGGATCGGCAGGCGGTTCACATGCGCAAGTGCTGCCGCCGTGACGAGATTGGTGGCCCCCGGCCCGATGGAGGAGGTCACCGCCATCGCGCGGCGGCGGGCCAGTCCCTTGCTATAGGCCAGCGCCGTATGGGCCATCGTCTGTTCATTCTGGCCGCGCCATGTCGGGAAATCTGCACCGATCTCCTCGAGCGCCTGCCCCAAGCCCGCGACATTGCCGTGGCCGAAGATCGCCCAGATCCCCTCGATATACCGCTCGCCCTCGGGCGTCAGCTGCACGCTGAGCCATTTTACCATCGCCTGTGCGGCGGTCATGCGGATCGTGCCCATAGTCATCTTCCTTTGCTGTGCCCCCGTTCAAGGGGCCCCGTCTTCGGGTGGGGGTCGCGCGCGCCGCAGGGATTGACCCCGCGGCGCGCGCGCATCGGCGGCTTCGCCCCCGCTGGGGCGCGCCGGTGCTGTGGCTATTCGGCGGCAACAGCGGTCGCAGCCGCCCGCGCCTTGTCCCAGATATCTGCGAGACGGGCATAGCGGGTGGCCATTTCGGCCACGGCCTCGTCATCCCCCATCCGTCCCGCCAACCAGTCACGCGCCACCGAGCCGAAGATCGTGCGGCCCACGGCAAAGCCCTTGACCAGCGGAAAGCCTGCGGCGATCTCGAAGCTTGCCGCCAGTTCGGCTTCGGGCGCATCCAGCCCCAGTACGACAATGCCACGGGTATGGCGGTCATATGCCTCGATGGCATCGCAGGCCTTGGCCCATCCGGCCTGCGATGCCAAAGGCTCCAGCTTCCACCAATCGGGATAGATCCCTTCGGCATAGAAGCGCCGGATCAGATGGGCCGTGGTGTCGTCATCGGTCGCGGCCACTTTCGACGGGATGATCTCGAGCAGGAATTCGAGGTTGTTCCGCCGCGCGGCCGCATAGAGTTTACGGACCCGATCCAGTTGTCTGGCCCAGATGTCGGCATCATCCTCGGGATGGCAGAAACACAGCACTTTCACCACATTCTCGCGCGCCCATTCCTTCAGCCCGCCACAATCGGGGCCAAGCTCGGGTTCAAGCTCCAGCGGGCGCGAGCCGGGCCATTCGCAGGGACGACCGATCCACAGGCCCGTGCCCGAGGCGGCATGCAACGCATGGCGACCGATACGGTTGTCGCACAGGATCCCGTAGCCCGAGCGGCCTTGCTGGACCTTCAGCGCGGCCTCGAGGCACAGCTCTTTGAAGGCGCCCCCCTTCTTCAGCGTATAGCCCTCCATCTCTTCAAGCTGCATACGGTGGTCGAAGGCGAAGACCCGCATCTCCGAGAAATCACCGCCATGACTGCGATGGCGATTGGTGGCCCAATGAATCTGCTCGAGATCGCGGTCATTGCGCAGATCGGGCTGTGTGACGCCGCGGCTCAGGAAGAAGTCGAGTTCTTCAAGCGAGGGATAGGCCGGCGTGCAGCCGTGGCGCGAGACAGCAAAGGCCCCGCAGGCATTGGCATATTCCAGCGCCTTGGGCCAGGTTTCGCCCTCCAGCCAGCCCTTGAGAAGCCCCGAAAAAAACCCGTCGCCCGCGCCCAGCACATTGAACACCTCGATCGGGAAACCGGGGCCGGTCTGGCCCCCGTCAAGGCTGTCGGGGATCGCGCCTTCAAAGGCCGCAGCACCCGCCGCCCCGCGTTTGCAGATCAGCGTGGCGTTCGACACCGCCCGCACAGCCTTGAGCGCCGCGATGGTGTCGGTCGTGCCGCCCGCGATGTGGAACTCTTCTTCCGTGCCCACGATCAGGTCGAAATAATGCAGGCTCTTCTGTAGCTTGGCGGTAACAGCGGCAGATTCCACAAAGCGGCTTTCGCCCTCGCCATGACCTGCCACCCCCCAGAGGTTCGGACGGTAATCGATATCGAGCGCCGTCTTTGCACCATACTGCCGCGCCAGCTTCAGCGCCTTCAGGGTCGCCGCTTCCGTTTTGGGGTTCGACAGATGGGTGCCCGTGGCCAGAACCGAGCGCGTCCGGGCAATCAGCCCCTCGTCGATATCCGCCTCGCACAGGGCCATATCGGCGCAATTCTCGCGGTAGAAGATCAGCGGGAACTGTTCCTCGTCACGGATGCCGAGGATGACCAGCGCCGTCAGACGCTCGGGATCGGTGCTCACCCCCTCGACATTCACCCCGTGACGCATAAGCTCCTCTCGGATGAAGCGGCCCATATGCTCGTCGCCCACCCGCGTGATCAGCCCCGAGCGCAGCCCCAGACGCGCCGTGCCGCAAGCGATATTGGTCGGGCTGCCCCCGATATATTTCTCGAAAGACCCCATATCTTCCAGACGGCCCCCGATCTGAGAGCCATAAAGATCAACGCCCGCGCGACCGATCGTGATTACATCCAACGTCTTCATAAGTCCCTCCCTGCGATCCGGCCTCCTCCGGCGGATCACGTCTTTAGAGTTCAATCCATTGCCCGCCCGAGCGCGCCATTGCATGGATCACCGTCTCGATCTCGTGGCCACGGGCAAAATCCGGCCCGCATGCAGGGCCGCCCGCAATGGCCTGTAACAGGTCGCGCGCCTCGACCACTTTCTGTTCGTTAAAGCCGAAATTGTGACCCGCTGCGGGGCAGAATGCGCCGAAATCGGGCTGATCCGGCCCTGTCAGGTGGCGGGTAAACCCCGCCTCACCACGCCTGTGCAGCCAGAATTCGTTCATATGTTCCTGATCGAACCGCAGGCTGCCAAGGCTGCCGTGGATCTCCCATGCCAGATGGCATTTGCGCCCCCGCGCCACGCGCGAGGTGGCAAACGAGCCCTGTGCCCCCGATGCAAAGCGCAACATCGCCATTGCGCTATCCTCGTTTTCCACCGGTGTCATGCCCGTGGCCGAGGGGCGTTCGGGGATCGCGATATGGGTCTGCGCGCAGAGCCCCGCAACCGGCCCCATCAGCGCGATCATCTGGCTGACCAGATGGCAGCCAAGATCGCCCAACGCGCCCAGCCCCCCGTCTTGCAGCGTATGCCGCCAGGACCAGGGCAGATCGGGATCTGCCGCGTAATCCTCGTCATAGACGCCTCGGAAGCTGTAAAGCTGCCCCAGCGCGCCGTCCTCGACCAGCGCACGCATCGCCTGAAACGCCGGAGAACGCAGATAGTTATAGCCCAGCATCGTCACCAGATCGGGGCGGGAGGCGGCAGATGCGGCCATTTGCGCGGCCTCGTTCAGCGTCAGCGCCATCGGCTTTTCCAGCCAGACATGCTTGCCCGCCTCAAGCGCGGCACAGGCCAGCGGCAGATGCAGGCCGTTCGGGACGGTGATCGACACCACATCCACCAACGGGTCCTCCATCACGCTCTGCCACGCCTCGCTGCTGCGGGCAAAGCCGAATTGCGGGGCCAAGGCGCGCGCCCTGTCGGGGACCGCATCACACAGCACTTCCAGCCGCGGGCGCGCACCGCCAAACACGGTGGCCACATTGTTCCACGCCATCGCGTGACATTTCCCCATGAACCCCGTGCCGATCAGGGCCACCCCCAACGGGGTTTCGGGCAGCATCGCCGTCATGACGGTCTCCGTTCTGCGCTGGATTTTCGGATGCCTCCGGGCAAAGCTGCCCGAAGGCCGTGGCCTAGATGGTGCCGCCAAGCGACCCTTCGAGGCTGGCCAGTTCCTGCCCGCCCGCCATCAGGTCCTGCAACTCGGCAGAGCTGATCTTGCCACGCTCCGCCGTGCCTAGTGTCTGGCCACGATTGAGCACGGTAAAACGATCCCCCACCGCCATGGCATGGCGCACATTATGCGAGATGAAGACCACCCCCACACCCTGCGCCCGCACACGGTCGATCGTGGCCAGCACGTTGGAGGTCTGGCGCACCCCCAGCGCCGAGGTCGGCTCGTCAAGAATCAGCACCTTCGCCCCGAAATAGACCGCGCGGGCAATCGCCACCGTCTGCCGCTCGCCGCCCGAAAGCGTGCCCACCGCCTGATCGGGGGCGCGCAGATTGATGCCCATCTTGCGCATCTCTTCCATCGTGATCTGGTTGGCGCTCTCGATATCGAGCCGCTTGAGAAGCCCCCGCCCCTTGGTCGGCTCGCGCCCCATGAAGAAATTGCGGGTGACCGACATCAGCGGGATCATCGCCAGATCCTGAAACACCGTGGCAATCCCCGCCTCCATCGCGTCACGCGGGCTGTTGAAGGACAGGGGCTTGTTGTCAAAGGTGATCGTGCCGGATGTGGGCTTGTGCACGCCCGACATGGTCTTGATAAAGGTCGATTTCCCCGCACCGTTATCGCCCAGAAGGCAGTGACATTCTCCGGGGCGCACATTGAAGGTCACCCCGTTCAGTGCGATGACATTGCCGAAATGCTTGGTGATGTCTTTCATCTCGATGATCGGGGCCTGCGCCTCGGCCACGGAGCCATGATGGAACTTGCTATCCTGAAGGGTCATCTCAACGCTCCCCCGTCACACGTTTGCGGATCACATTGTTGAAGACCACAGCAATCAGCAGCATTGCGCCAAGGAACACCTGGAACCAGTCCTGATCGAAATTGGTATAGGTCAGGCCGATGGTCACCATGCCGAAGATGATCGCCCCGAAGAAGGCCCCGATCGCCGAGCCATAGCCCCCCGTCAGCAGACAGCCCCCGATCACGGCAGCAATGATCGCCTCGAATTCTTTCTGGAACCCGCGACGGGCATCGGTCGAGCCGGCATCGATCACGGTGATGATAGCCACAAGGCTTGCCGCCACAGCCGTCAGCATGAAGAGCGAGATCTTGACCTTGCGCACCGGAACGCCGGAATTCTTCGCGGCGTTGCTGTCGCCGCCCGTGGCAAAGATCCAGTTCCCGACAGGCGTGCGCAGCAGGATATAGGTTGCCACCAGCGCCAGCCCGATAAACCACAGCACCTCGACCGGAACGCCCGGCACTTTCGGTGCGCCGGATTTGAAACTGTCGATCAGGCCCGCTTTGGCAGCCCAGGCAAACAGGCCCTGAAAGGCATCGCCCGAAAAGACCGGGGTCAGGACATCCCCCTCGACCGCCTCACGCACACCGCGCAGCTGGGTCGAGCCGCCGGTAAACAGCTTCAGCCCCACCAGCGCCAGACCGCGCAGGATGAACAGCCCCGCCAGCGTCACGATAAAGGACGGCAGCCCCGTGCGCATCACGATGGCCCCATTCGCCGCCCCGATCGCTGCGGCAAATATCATGGTCAGCGGGATCGAGAAGATCAGCGGCAACCCCAGATTGACGGTGAAAACCCCGAAGATCATGCCCGCAAAGCCGACCATCGACCCGATGGACAGGTCGAATTCGCCGCCGATCATCAGCATGGCTGCGGCAATCCCCAAAATCCCGAGCTGGGCCGAGGGCGTGAGGAAGTTCATGATACCGGACAATGTGAACATCGTCCCATCGGCGGTCAGCAGGAAGAACAGCGTCACGAGGATCAGCCCCCCGATCGCGCCCAGTTCCGGTCGTTTCATGAGTTTGGTGGCAAACGACTCGGATTTGATCCGTTCGTCCGCCGCAATGGTGGCGTCCGTTGGCATGAATCCCTCCCATCATGCAGTCAGTTTTGGAGATAGCGGCCACAATCATGCTGTAGCCTGCCCTATGGCGTGGTGGTCATGGCAGAGCCGCGAAGGCTCTGTATGTGACGCGCGGCCCTGAAACCGGCGGGTGTTCGGGGCGTGTCGCGCCGGATGCCCGGCACGGGGCCGGACATCCGGTTCCGAAACTTAGCGGATTCCCTTGGCCGCAAGGTCGATGACCTGCGCGGCCTTGTCTTTGGTGATCAGGTTCGGCCCCGAGGGCACGTCCCCTGCAGGCATCAGCCCGTATTTGGCATGCAGCGCAAGGAAGGAGACCGGCAGATAGCCCTGCAGGAACTGCTGCTGGTCGATCGCGAAAGCGGCGTCGCCATCGGCCACCGATTGCAGGAAGGACGACGACATGTCGAAGGTCGCCACCAGCACATCATCGCGCCCAAGGGCCTTTACCGCCTTCACGGCAGGCTCCCCCACAAGCGGTGCCGAAAGACTGAGAACCGTGTTCACATCCGGATCGGATTCCAGCGCCGCACGCACCTTTGCCTGCACCTCTGCCGGATCGGTCATGGTCGGGATCACCGCAACCGGATGACCGAACCCTTCGGCAAAACCAGCGCAGCGCTGATCAAGCGAGACATTGCCCACTTCCTGATTGACGCAGATGCCCTTGGTGCCGCCCATTTCCGACAGCTTCTCGCCTGCCGCCTTGCCCGCGTCGAATTCGGACTGGCCGACATGCAAAAGCGCGCCAAGCTGCTTGGACACATCGCCCCCCGAATTCATCGAGATGACGGGGATCCCCGCATCGACCGCGCGTTTGATCGACGGACCAAGCGCATCCGCATCGGGAATGCTGACCACAAGCCCGTCCGGCTCCTGATTGACAGCGGCATCGATCAACTGGCTCATCTGCACCATATCGAAGGTTTCCGGCGAACGGAAATCGACAGTGACGCCGGTATCCTTGGCCGCCTCGACCGCGCCATTCTTCACAACCGACCAGAACGGGTCATTGGCCTGACCGTGGCTGACAACGATGATCTCCTGCGCCATCGCGGCACCGGCCATCATGGCGCTCAGAGCGACCGTAGCAAAAAGGGTCTTCATGCTTTCTCCTCCCAAAAAGGTCTTGGGCAGGGCGTGCCTCGCCGCCACCCGCATATGCTGGCAAAGCCGGAGGGCAGATTAACCCCGCCTCTCCCCGTGCGGCCGTTCCCTGAACCGGCTCCTCTTCCGGTGCAGGCCCGCACGGAGCCACTTTTCTAACGGCGGGGCCTCAGACGGCCTTCCGGTAGAAATCCTCTTGCAAATCAAGCGTGACCGCCTGACCGGTTCTGGCGGACTCGGTCGCGGCTTCGGCCATCGCCAAGGCGGCAATTCCGTCCTCAAGCGTGCTGGGCATCGGTGCATTCTCCAGCACCGCCGACACGAATGCCTCCCATTCCGCCGCATAGGCGGGCATATAGCGTTCAAGGAAGAAATAGGTGGGCTTGGCACTCACGACGCCTGCCGTGGTCGACTTCACAACCGTATTTTCCAGCATATTCTGCGCCTGTAGCAGCCCGTCAGAGCCCAGAAGCTCGACACGCTGGTCATAGCCATACACCGCGCGGCGCGAATTCTTGATGACCGCGATCCGCCCGTCGGCATAGGTCAGTGTCACCACCGCAGTGTCCACATCCCCTGCCGCGCCGATCTCGGGATCAACGATAGAGCTTCCGACCGCGCGCACCGTCACAGGCACCTCGCCCATCAGGAAATTGGCCATATCGAAATCATGGATCATCATGTCGCGGAACAGCCCGCCCGACACTTTGATATAGGATACCGGCGGCGGCGCAGGGTCGAACGAAGTCACCGACAGCAGCTCGGATTTACCGATCTCGCCGCGCTGTGCGGCGGCTTTGAGCGCCGCGAAATTGGGGTCGAACCGGCGGTTGAAGCCGATCATCACGGGCCGCCCGCTCAGACGTGCCGCCCCGAGACAGGCCCGCGCACGAGCCAGCGACAGATCCACGGGCTTTTCACATAAAACGGCTTTTCCCGCCGCTGTCGCCGCCTCGATCAGATCCGAATGGGTATCGGTCGAGGTCGCCACAAGCACCGCATCAATCGACGGATCACTCAGGATCTCTTCGGTGGAGCGCGCCTGCGCCCCGAATTTCGCAGCCAGCGCCTCGGCACCGGGGCGATGCACATCCGACACCGCCACCAAGCTGGAACGCGCGTTCCCCGCAATGTTTACCGCATGCACCTGCCCGATACGGCCAGCGCCGAGCAACCCAACTTTCAGCATATGATCCTCCCTGTGTGCAGCCCTCCTCAAGGCCGCGACACGACTCATTAATACCGCCGTTGCACGCGCGTGCAAGATAAATTTGCTCGCGAGTGCAAAATAGATGGGCTAGCCTATTATTTGTCAGATACATTTTGGATTGCCCGCAGTTTGGGTGTAGGCAGACGGCAAATCTTTGCCGTGCCCTTACGGAAGACAGGACGGACCACCGATGAAAAAAGACCCCGCCCCGCAGCCTGCAGAGAGCTACGTCACCGCAGATGACGTCGCCCGCGCCGCCGGTGTGTCGCGCTGGACGGTCAATCGTGCCTTCCGCAAGGATGCCTCGATTTCCGAGAAGGCGCGCGAGAAGGTCCTACAGGCCGCGGCCGCGCTGGATTATATCCCCGACCTGCGGGCCGCCGCGCTGGCCTCGGCGCGCTCGTCCTCGGCACGGTCCAATCTGGTGGCACTCCTGATCGACGATTTCGCCAATCCGCACAAGCTGGTGATGCTGGAACATCTGACCCGCGCCCTGCGCCGCGGGGGCTGGGATATCCTGCTGGTCAATACGCTCGATACCGATGACACCGCCCCCGCCCTGCGCCATGCCAGCCAGCGTCGCGTCGATGCCACCATCCTGATCGGCATCCAGTTCCATGACGACATCCTGAATGCTGTGCAGCAGGGCGGACGCCAGCCCAAACTGATTGTCTTCGCGCGGACCTCGCAGAACGAAAATGTCATTTCGATTGCCGTCGATGACAGGGCCGCGACCCTGAAGATCGCACAATACATCACCCAGAAGGGCTTCCGAAAACCGTTCTACCTTGCCGGACCGCGCACTTTCTCGGCGCATCTTCTGCGCAAGGAGACCTTCATGGAATACTGGGCCGACACCTATGGCAGCCAGCCGGAAACGCAATGGGTGGATGCCTATGATTCGCAAAAGGCCGAACGGCTGATCCGCCAGAGCCTGACGGGACGCGCCCCGCAGGATCTGCCCGATGTCATCGTCTGCGAGAATGACGCGCTGGCTTTGGGTACGATCGACGCGATCCGCCACGATCTGAAATTGCGCGTACCCGAAGACATCGCGGTGATCGGCTTTGACGACGTTCCGCAAGCTGCCAGCCCGAATTACCGCCTGACGACCTATCAGCAGCCGCTGGGCGACATGGCCGCCTATCTGGTCGAGGTGCTGGACTCGCGTAGCCCGCTCAGCAGCAAGACGTTTCTGGGCCAGCTGATCATCCGCGAGACGGCCTGACGCAGCCTAGATCCGCCCCGCCGCACGGTGTTCAAGGGCCCGCCGCATCTCGGCCACTTCGCCCTCGCCGAAGCCGCGCAGACACAGGCGTTCGACCGGCGTCAGATCACACCAGAAACGGTAGAGCACATGGTCGCGTTCGGCCCGCGGGGCCTGCGCCATCCGCAGGTCGTAGATCTTCTGCGCCGCCTCCAGAAGGCGCAGATGCAGGGCCGCCAGCAAGGGCGCAAAGGCCGCCCGTCCCCGCGCGGAATTACGCAACCGCAGCAGCGCGGCTTCGCCGATGGTCATGGTCTGCGCCAAGCCCCAGCCCAGAATATCGGCGGCCCGATGGGGCGGACAGGGCAAATGGCCGGTCAGACCATAGGTCAGTTCCAGCACCCGCCGCTCTTCTGCCGGTAGCCCCAGAATAACCGCGACACAGGCGCGTTCCAGCGGATCCGATACATCGGCCAGACGCCCGCGTCGCGGCAGCTCACCACGCTCGCTGTGAGGCCGCGCGGGCTTGCGCCGCGCATCACGCATAGGCCCCGCACGCAATGTCTTGCGCACCAGACCATCGACCTTTGCAAGAAGATATTCCGCCAGCACTTTTTACCCTTTCACACGCCCTCCCCCGAAAAGAGTAGCGCGCCGCATCGGGTTTTCCGCTTGCGTTTCGGGCAAGGCTGCCATGCAGAGCGCGTGATAGGCCGCATCCGCCGCCTTTTGCCATACTCCCTTCGGTGCATATGCGGCACCCGCAAAGGCCCGCATGCTCTCCCCATGCCGCGCAACCATAAAGCGCGACGCCAACAACAACGGGGACGATTCATGAAAAAGACCAATCTGACACTGGCCGCACTGGCTTTCGGCGCTGCTTCGGCGCAGGGCGCTCTGGCCGAAGACAGCGTGAATGTGGGTGTGCTGCAATCGCTTTCCGGCACGATGGCGATTTCGGAAGTCACCGTGAAAAACGCCGAAGTCATGGCGATTGACGAGATCAATGCCGCAGGCGGCGTGATGGGGCATCAGATCAAGGCGATCGTCGAGGATGGCGCTTCCGACCCCGCGATCTTCGCGCAAAAAGCCACCAAGCTGATTGAAAACGACAAGGTCGCCACCGTCTTCGGCGGCTGGACCTCGGCCTCGCGCAAGGCCATGCTGCCGGTCTTCGAGCGCACCGACAACCTGCTATGGTATCCGGTCCAGTTCGAGGGCAATGAATGCTCGGCCAATATCATGTATTCCGGCGCCCAGCCCAACCAGCAGATCCTGCCCGCCTATGAATGGGCCAAAGCCCAAGGCGACAAGAGCATCTTCCTTGTCGGCTCGGATTACGTGTTCCCGCGGACGGCCAACCTGATCGTGAAAAAACATATCGCCGAAGACGGGCTGACTATGGCGGGCGAGGAATATGTGCCGCTGGGTGGCACCGATTTCTCGGCCGTGATCGCCAAGATCCGCGCGGCCAAGCCCGATATCATCTTCAACACGCTCAATGGCGATTCCAACGTCTCCTTCTTCAAACAGCTGGCCGCTTCGGGCATCACGCTGGAAGACACGCCGGTCATGAGCTTCTCGATTGCCGAACAGGAAGCGCAAGCCATGGGCACCAAACTGGTGGCAGGCTCCTATGCCGCATGGAACTATTTCGAGACCCTGCCGGGTGAGGCGAACGAGAAATTCGTCGATGCCTACCGCGCGAAATTCGGCGCCGATGCCGCGATTACCGACCCGATGCTGCACGGCTATCTGGACGTCTACGCATGGAAAGCCGCTGTGGAAAAAGCAGGCAGCTTCGATGCCGATGCCGTGCGTAAAGCCGCCGTTGATCTGGATGTGGCAACGCCGATGGGCGATGTGGCCTTCGCGCCCAACCAGTCGCTGACCCAGACCGCCTATGTCGGCAAGCTCGACGACAAGGGCAAATTCGACATCGTCTGGAAATCCGAAGGCGAGATCGCGCCCGAACCCTATGACGCGCTCACCTTCCCCGGCAAATCCTGCGACCTGAGCGCAACCAACTGATCCCCGACTGGCCCCCGCGACATGTCGGGGGCCTCTTTCTCGAACATGCAGGAGACACCCCATGGTAGATGCAACCCTTCTTGTCGGGCAGATCTTCAACGGTTTCAGCGTCGCCTCGCTTTTCGTTCTTGCCGCCCTCGGTCTGGCGCTCAGCTTCGGGCTGATGCGGGTGATCAATATGGCGCATGGCGAAATGCTGATGCTGGGCGGCTATCTGGCCTATCTGACCTATCTCGTGGTTCCCGGACCGCTGGCCATTCTCGTCGCGATCCCCGTGGCCTTCCTTGGCGCGGCCCTCTTGGGCGGCGTGATGGAGCTGACCGTGGTGCGCAAACTGTCCGCCCGCCCGCTTGACACATTGCTGGCCACTTGGGGCGTCAGCCTGATCCTGCAACAGGCCGCGCGCTCGATCTTCGGGCCGATTGGCGTGGGTGTGACCGCGCCCGACTGGCTGAACACCGGCTTCATGCTGGGGGGCGTCTATTTCCCCTCGACCCGTCTTTTCATTCTGGGCGTGGCCGTTCTGGTGCTGCTGGCGCTGGGGCTCTTGATTGCCCGCACCCGCCTTGGGCTTCTGGTGCGCGCCGTCAATCAGGACCGCATGATGGCCGCGGCCTCGGGCATCAATGTCCGCCGCGTCGATCTGGCTGTCTTCTGCCTTGGCACGGGCATCGCGGGGCTTGCCGGCGTTGTTCTCTCGCTCCTTGGGCCGGTTACCCCTAGTGTCGGGCAAAGCTATATCGTTCCGGCCTTCCTTGTGGTGGTGATGGGCGGCCTCGGGTCCATGGTGGGCACCACGATTGCCGCCATCATCCTCGGGCTTGTCTCGGCCATCAGCCAAATCTTCCTTGATGTCTCGATGAGTCAGGTTCTGATGCTGCTGGCCGTGATCATCTTCCTGCAATTCCGCCCGCAAGGCGTGGTGGCCACCCGTTCGCGCGCTCTGGAGGATTAAGATGACCGCATTACACCGCTATGGCTGGATCGCCGTGCTGGCTCTGGCCGCTCTCGCGCCCTCTTTCGTGTCGTCTTACGACCTCAACCTGCTGGGCCGCTTTCTGGCGATGGGCATCCTTGCCATCGGCATCGTGCTGATCTGGGGCGAGGCAGGCATCCTCAGCCTCGGCCAAGGCGTCTTCTTCGGATTGGGCGGCTATTCCATCGCCATGTATATGAAGCTGGCCTCGCTACCGTCAGGCAGCCTGCCCGATTTCATGGAATGGTCGGGCGTGATGGCGCTGCCGTGGTGGTGGGCACCCTTCGCCAACCCCGTTTTTGCGCTGGCGGCGATCATCGTGATCCCCACCGCTTTCGCCGCACTCTTCTCGTGGCTTGTGTTCCGCCGCCGCATCGTGGGGGTCTATTTCGCGCTGATCACCCAAGCCGTGGCCCTGACCTTCGCCACGCTGCTGACCAGCCAACAAAGCACCACCGGCGGCTATAACGGGCTGACGGGCTTTACCGAGATCTTCGGCCTGCAACTAGGCACGCCCGAGACCAACCGCATCCTCTATTTCGTCACGCTGGCGCTGCTGGTCGTGGTCTTCGCCTTCTCGAAATGGCTGACCGGATCGCGCTATGGCACCCTTCTGCGCGCCACCCGTGACGGCGAGAATCGCGTGCGTTTTCTGGGCTATAACACCACCCCCTATAAGGTCGTGGCCTTTGCCTTCGCGGGCATGTTCGCCTCGATCGCCGGTGCGCTTTTTACCCTGCACGCAGGTGTGGTGTCGCCCGCTTTTGTCGGTGTGGTCCCCTCCATCGAGATGGTGGTCTGGGTCGCCGTCGGGGGGCGTCACAGCCTCTGGGGTGCGGTGCTGGGGGCGCTGGTCGTCAACCTCGCCAAGGATGTGATCTCCTCGGCCATGCCCGAAGCCTGGCTCTATGTGTTGGGCCTCGTCTTTATCCTGACCGTGATGTTCCTGCCCAATGGGATCGCCGGTCTGATCGAAGACCTGATCGAGAAATCCCGCAACCGCCGCATCCCCGAAGCGGACCTCGTGGAGGAGCCGAAATGAACGCCTATACCCCCGTAACCCCCGATCCCTATATCCTGAAACTCGATGGTATCACGGTGGATTTCGACGGGTTCAAAGCCATCGACAACTTCTCGATGACGCTGGAACGCGGCCAGCTGCGGGTGCTGATCGGCCCCAATGGCGCGGGCAAATCCACGCTTTGCGACACGATCATCGGGCGCGTGCAATCGGCGGCGGGTACGGTGACCTTCAACGGTGCCGATATCACCAACCTCCCCGAATTCGAGATCGTCCGCCGTGGCATCTGCCGCAAATTCCAGACGCCGGGGGTGCTGCCCTCGCTGACCGTGCGCGATAACCTTCTGGTCTCGGCGCGCCGCGACCGCCGCTGGTGGAAGGGATTGGGGCACGGGGCCAAACGCGAAGAGGCCGAGAAGGTCGAGGCGCTGCTCGACAAGATCGGCTTGACCGAGAGGGCAGAGACCTTCGCGCGCGATCTGGCGCATGGCGAGAAGCAATGGCTCGAGATCGGGATGGTGGTCGCAACGGGGGCCGAGTTGCTCTTGCTGGACGAACCCACCGCAGGGATGGGCCCGAATGAAACCTCCAAGACCGCCAAGCTGATCCACTCGCTTCTGGGCGATCATGCGGTGCTGGTGATCGACCATGACATGGCCTTCGTCGAGGAACTGGGCGCCAAGGTCACCGTGATGCATCAGGGCAAATTCCTGAAACAGGGCTCGGTTGCCGATGTGCGCGCCGATCCGGAAGTCGCCGCCGTCTACCTTGGCCGCGCAAAGGAGTAACCATATGAACAGCCTCTTGAAAATGGAGCGCGTCGGCGCAGGCTACGGCCAAAGCCCCGTGTTGTTCGACATCGACCTCAATGTAGCGCGCGGCGGTGCGCTGGCGCTGATCGGGCGCAATGGCGTGGGCAAAACCACCCTTTTGCGCACCATCATGGGCGTGCAGAAAGCCACCAAGGGCCGCATCACACTGGACGGCGCGGATGTGACGCAGGCCAAGCCGCATGAGCGCTCCCGCGCAGGCATCGGCTTTGTGCCGCAGGGCCGCCATGTCTTCCCGCATCTGAGCGTGGAAGAAAACCTGCTGTCGGGGCTTTCGGCTTTGGCGGGGCGCGGTAAGGGGCTGATTGCCAAGGGCATTCCCGACCATATCTTCGACCTCTTCCCCAAGCTCGACCAGATCCGCCATCGCAAGGCGGGTGTTCTGTCGGGCGGCGAACAACAGCAGCTCGCCATCGGTCGCGCGCTCTGTGGCCAGCCGAAGCTTCTGCTGCTGGACGAGCCGACCGAAGGGATCCAGCCCAATGTCGTCCAGCAGATCGAGGATGCCCTGCGCCGCGTGCGCAGCGAGCTGGGGGTGACCATCGTTATCGTCGAGCAATATCTCGATTTCGCATGGTCCTTTGCCGATGACTATTGCGTGCTGCAACGCGGGCGGCAGGTGCGTCAGGGACGCACCGCTGAAGATACCGCCGCAGAAGTCGCCCATCTGGTCAATGTCTGATGTGTGACATCCGGTCCGAGCAGATTATCCCTGCTCGGACAGCACCTGCACCGCCATCGCCGCCGCAGTGGCCCGATTTTCCACGGATAATTTGGCATAGATCTGCAAAAGGTGCTTTTTCACCGTGGCGACCGAATTTCCCAAAATGTCGGCGATGTCCTGATTGGATTTGCCAGCGGCAACCCAGACCAGCACCTCGGCCTCGCGCTGGGTCAGCGGAAAACGCCCGCGCAGGATCTCTTCGCGCAGGCCCGGACGGTCTTCGGTGACGCGGAACAGATATTCACCCTCGCGCACGGGGTTGAGGTAATGGAACCCGATCTCGGCCTCGCCCAAGGGCACCACCGCCGTGCTGCCCGTCTGACGGGTCAGCGACAGAAGCTGCCCTACCAGCGCATCGGTCAGCAGCAGCTGCCCGCCATGAAACAGCCCGCCCAGCAGGTCTTCGGCGCGCGGCGTGGACCACAGGATACGCCCGCCGCCATCCATCGCCAGCAAGGACCGCCCCGTCGCATCCAGCGCCGCCCGCGCCCCTTCGGCCAGACGCGCATTCAGCAGATGCACGCGGATACGGGCGATCAATTCCTCAAGCTTGATCGGTTTTGTGACATAATCGACGCCGCCTGCCGCCAATCCGGCCACCACATGTTCGGTATCTGACAATCCGGTCATGAAGATCACGGGGATATTCTCGCGCCCCGGCGTCTGTTTGATGGCCCGCGTGGTGGCAAAGCCATCCAGCCCTGGCATCACCGCATCCATCAAGATCACATGCGGCGCGATCTTGGCCAGAAGATCCAGCGCCGCCTGACCCGAGGTCGCCACCAGCACCGTCATCCCCTCGCGCTCCAGCGTATCGGTCAACAGCCCCAGCGTCTGCGGCGTGTCATCCACGATCAACACGATATCATCCGTCATCGCGCCCCTCCTCCATCATCATCCGCACCTGCTGCGCAAGGCGCGGCAGTTCGAACCCCTGCGCAAGCTGCAGCCACTGCGCAACCGATCCTTCAGGACAGTCCTCCAGAATATCCAACACCCCGCGCCGATGCCCGATTTCCGCCGCCGCAAGCAGCCGTTCCAGCAGATCGGCGGGCAGATCGGGCTTTGCCGGACGCTCCGCCGGTCTCGCATCATATAGCCAGTCGATCTGCAAAAGCCCGCCAATCTCCGCCAGCAGCGCATCCAGATCCACCGGCTTCGACAGGAACCCGTCCTGAAGCCCCGCCCCTTCGGCCTGACTGTCATGGGCATTGCCCGACAGCATCACCACGCGCATCTCGGGGTCCAGCGCGCGCAACCGTGCCGCCACTTCCCAACCGCTCATGCCGGGCATGGTGATATCCAGCACCGCCAGATCGGGGCGCAGCGCGGGGGCCAGCCGCAAAGCTTCGGCCCCGTTCTGCGCCACCACCACCTGAAAGCCCAAAGGCGCCAGTATCCGGCGTAACAGCGCCAGATGATCGGCATCATCATCCACCAGAAGCAGGCGCTTGCGCGGCCCCTCATAGCCCAGAACCGGCCGCGCGCCCGTTGGCAGAAGGTCACCACCTGCCTCGAACATCAGCAGTTGCACCACCATCCGCGTGCCCTCGCCGGCCACACTTTCCACGCGGATATGCCCGCCCATGATCTCGACCAGCAGCTTGGTAATGGTCAGCCCCAGCCCGGTGCCGGGCACCAGATCGGCGCGGCTGCCCCGATCGAACGGATCAAAAATACGCTTCAGATCTTCGGGGGCAATGCCGATGCCGGTGTCGAAAATCTCGACCTCCAGCAGATGGTTGCGATAGCGCAGACGTAACCCTACCTGACCACGGTCCGTAAATTTCACCGCATTGGACAACAGGTTGATCAGCACCTGCCGCAGCCGCTTGCGGTCCACCAGCACCTGACGCGGCAGCCAGCCCTGACGGTCATAGACAAAATCCAAGCCCTTCGCCTCGGCCTGAAAGCGGAAGATCTCGGCCAGCTGGTCCAACAGTTCGGGCAGCGCGACGCGATCACGCGCCAGCACCAGCGTGCCGCTTTCCACCCGCGAGATATCCTGAAGCCCGTCCACAAGATCCGTCAGATGCTCGGCCGAGCGCCGGATCACCCCCACCGCCGAAGGCGCAGCGGACAGATCGCGCTCCATCAGCTGGGCATAGCCATAGATCGCATTGAGCGGCGAGCGTATTTCATGGCTGAGACCGGTCAGAAAGCGCGATTTGGCGAAATTGGCGGCCTCGGCCACCTCGCGCGCCTGACGGGCCTGCGCCTCGGCCTGTTCGCGCGCACCCACCTCGCGGCGCAGCGCCTCGGCCTGCCGCTCGAACTCGTCCTCGACCTGACGGCGGTTCTCATGCGCCAGCACGAAGAACCACGCCATCAGCCCCGACAGGATCGCCAGCGCCACGAAAATCACCCAGAAAGCCGAGCCGACCGCCTGTGCCGAGCCTGCCGCCATCCCGCGCGTCACCTGATGGCGCACCGCCCCCAGAAGCCCCGCCGTCGCCAGAACAAACACGGCCGCCAGCCCCGCAACCTGCCCGATCCGCGCCCGCCTGCGGGGCGAGAGCCGTGCCGGCAGGGCCCGTTCGGACAGCGCGCGGATCTGTTGCGACAGCCGCGCCTGCGGTTTGCACAGATCACGGCACCGCCCCTCCAGCGAACAGCACAGCGAACAGATCGCCACACCATAGGCCGGACATTGGGCCATATCCTCGGGGTCGAACCGGTTGCCACAAATCCCGCATCCACACAGCCCGTCCGCTGCGGGGGCAATCTGCGACCCCCGCGCGATGTAGAAACGCCCCCGCGTCGCCCAAGCCAGAAGCGGCGCGGCGATAAAAGCCACCACCAGACCGGCGGGCACACAGAAGGCCTGCGCCAAGGGCCCCAGCCACCCCGTCAGGCACAGCACCGACACCAGCACCGACAGCGCCATCGCACCACAGCCCACGGGGTTGATGTCATAAAGATGGGCGCGTTTGAATTCGATCAGCTTGGGCGACAGCCCCAGCGGCTTGGCAATCGCCAGATCGCCCGCCACAGCCCCCAGCCAGCCCACCGCCAGAATGCCGTAAAGATCCAGAATGCTTTCCAGCGCGCCAAAGACACCAAGCTCCATCAGCATCAGCGCCAATGCGGTGTTGAACACCAGCCAGACCACACGTCCCGGATGGTTATGGGTCAGCCGCGAAAAGAAGTTCGACCATGCGATCGAACCGGCATAGGCATTGGTCACATTGATCTTGACCTGCGCGACACAGACCAGAACCCCCATCGCGATCAATGCCAGAACCGGATTGCCCAGCAGCGTGCCGAAGGCCAGATCGAAGGCGATGGCGGGTTGGGCGGCCAGATCGGGCGCGATGCCTGCACGGGTTGCCATGACCGTCAGCCATGAGCCAAGCATGATCTTGGCACCGGCAATCAGCACCCAGCCCGGCCCCGCCATGCCCAGTGCCAGACGCCTGCGCCAGCTTTTGCCCTCGGGGAGGAAGCGCAGATAATCGACCTGTTCGCCAATCTGCGGCAAGAGCGACAGCAGCAATGACAGCCCCGCACCGATCTGCAGCAGATCGACGCCCGATGCCGCGCCGCCAAAGCCCAGCCAAGACGCCATATCGGGCACCGTGTCTTCCGTTCCCGCCACCGCAAGCACCAGAAGCGGTGCCAGTTGCAACCCCAGCCATAGCGGCTGGCTCAGGCGTTGTATCCGCGAAATGCGCCGGATGCCGAAGGCCGCAATCGGAAGCACGACCAGCGCCGACACCATATGCCCCAGCCATAGGGGCATCCCGAGCGCCAGATTGAGCGCCACCGACATGATCGAAGCCTCGATCGCGAACAGCACGAAGGTGAAAGACGCATAGACAAGCGAGGTCACCGTCGAGCCGATATAGCCAAAGCCCGCGCCCCGCGTCAGCAGGTCGATATCCAGCCCCGAACGCGCCGCGTTCCGCGTGATCGGCCAGCCCACCAGCAGCGCCAGCACCACAAGCCCCGCCACCGCAGCCAGCGTGTCGCGGGTGCCATGCGCCAGTGTCAGCGACCCGCCAATCGCCTCGCAGGCCAGAAAAGCCAGCGCCCCGATGGCCGTATGGGCCACACGCGACGGGCGTAACCGCGCCCGCCTTGCGGTAAAGCGCAGCGCGAAATCCTCCAGCGTCTCGTTCGCCGCCCATTGATTATACTCACGACGCTCGGGCGCGATGAACTGATGGCGCAAGGCATGTCCTTTCCGGTCTCTTCCTCCGGTTAGGACGGGGGAAGACCAAGGCGCAAGTCATGCGGCATGATAGACGCCCGAAAAGACGGCCTTTGCCTATATATCAGGCAAAAGAAAGCCGGGACCAATGGCCCCGGCAGATCATGGCGCAAAGTGTGGGCGCTCAGGCTTTGTCCGCCTTGGCGGGTTTCGACGGCATCTCGATGTTGATTTCGAGACTTTCGATATCGTCACCGCGCTCCATGCGGATATCGACCTCTTCATCGGCCACTTCGACATATTTGCGGATCACCGCGATGATATCGCGTTGCAGCTGCGGCAGGTAATCCCCGCCCGAGGAGTTCGAGCCGCGCTCATGCGCCAGCAGGATCTGCAGGCGCTCTTTGGCGGCATTGGCGGTCTGCTTGCGACGGGGTTTGAGAGAAAATCCGAAAAGGCTCATGCCGACCGCCCGAAGATGCGGCCCAGAAGGCCGGGTTTCTTTTCACCTTCGACCTTCATCTCGACTTTCTCGCCCAGCAGACGCGCAACCGCATCCTCATAGGCGCGACCTGCCGAAGACGGATCGTCCAGCGTGACCGGCGTGCCCACATTGGACGCACGCAGCACGGCGGGGCTTTCGGGCACGATCCCCAGAAGCGGCACGGCCAGAATTTCCAGCACGTCTTCCACGGTCATCATCTCGCCCTTGTCGATACGGGCCTGATCGTGACGGGTCAGCAGAACCTGCGCCTTCACGCCGGTGCCGTCTTTCTCGGCGCGCTGGGTTTTTGACGCCAGCAGGCCCAGAACGCGGTCGCTATCGCGCACCGAAGACACTTCGGGGTTGGTCACAACGACCGCCTCATCGGCGAAATACATCGCCAGCTGGGCGCCGCGTTCGATCCCTGCGGGGCTGTCGCAGATGATATAGTCGAACTCTTTCTTCAGCTCGTTCAGCACCTCTTCCACGCCCTCTTTGGTCAGCGCGTCCTTGTCGCGCGTCTGCGAGGTCGGCAGGATCTGCAGCGTTTCAACGCGCTTGTCCTTGATCAGCGCCTGTTTCAGACGGGCATCGCCCTGAATGACGTTGATAAAGTCAAAGACCACACGGCGTTCGCAGCCCATGATCATATCGAGGTTGCGCAGACCCACATCGAAATCGATGACAACGGTGCGGAAACCGCGTTTGGCCAGACCTGCCGAAATCGCGGCGGCAGAGGTCGTCTTGCCAACGCCCCCCTTGCCCGAGGTGATGACGATCACCCGGCCGAGCGGCGGCTTTTCCTTCAGCTCTTCCTTGGCCTTATCTGTGGTTTGGGTGCTCATGCAAAGGTCTCCATGCATAGTCTGTCATCTTCGAGCCAAGCCTGCACAGCCCGATGGCGCAGGTCGTCTCCGATGGTTTCACTGGTACGGTAAAGGCCCGCCACGGCCAGAAGTTCGGCATCAAGATCACGGCAGAAGATCCGGCAGCTTTCATCGCCGAACACACCTGCCATCGCGCGCCCGCGCAGCGCGCCATAGACGTGGATATTGCCCGCGGCCACCAATTCGGCCCCCGAGGCCACCGAGCCCAGCACGATCAGGTCACCATGTTCGGCCACAATCTGCTGGCCCGAGCGCACGGGATTGCGGATGGTCAGGGTCTGGGCGGGGGCTGCGGCAGGCTGGTCGGCCTCTGTCTCGGCCTCCGCCTCGACCGTTTGGCCCTTGTTCTGGCCAAGCTGGTGGGCCCCGTTCTGGCCCTTGGGGTTCAGCGGCTTGCGCGGCTCGTGCACCGGCCCGTCCCGTCCGCTGATCACCGGAATCAGCCCAAGCTGGTCGGCAGTCTCGCGCTGCGCCTTATTGGCGTTCTGCACCCCGAAAACCGACAGATTGCGCGCGCGCATCTGGGCCACGAGGTCTTGAATGGCTTCGGGCTTGGCAAAGCCGGGCACATCAGCGAAATCGATGACCATAGGCGAGCCGACAAGAAGCTGCGGCGTCTTCTCGAGCTGTTGATCAAGCGCGGTATAGAAAGCCTCGTCCGGCGTGTCGGATTCCATACGCAGCGCGATTGCGGTCAGGAACCGGCCACGGAAATGGAAGGGCCGTACAACGGCCGGGGGCGCGTCGGCCCGGCTGCGGATATCGTCTTTCGCCACGACGAAACTGCTCCTCATTTGATGGGCCCCGTCCCGAGACCCGATTCAGGCTTCGACTCAGGATCGCCCATTTTGATGTTTGCCCCTCTCTTGCCACTATGGACAGGGGTCTGTGAAGCTTGACGCTACGGATTGCGCGGGTTCCTGCCGCCCACCGGCCGGATCGGATGACTTAAGCTGTGCTGATGGAGGGGCGTATAACGCATGCCCTTGCGGAATGTGAAGCAAATTCCGGCACTGGCGGTGAAAAGCTCTTGCCGCTAATCTGGCGCAAGACAGAAGGAGGCGCGTCGATGGCGGCAGCTACAGCCAAAACCTATCCGAACGCGATTGCCGGAGGCATCGATCTGGGGGGCACCAAGATCGAGGCGCGTTTGTTCGGCGCAGGCTATCAGAGCCTTGAAGCGACCCGCTTTCCTACGCCGACCGATACCGTCGAGACGTTCCTGCAAGCGCTGTCCAAAGCCATCCGCTGGCTGGAGGAGACTTCTGGACGCGGGTCCAGATTGCCGATCGGCATCGGCCTTCCGGGGATCATCAACCCGTTCAACGGCGCGGCAATGGCCGCCAATATTCCGGTGACCGGCCTTGACCTGCCCGCCGCCATCGCCCGCAAGATCGGGCGCAAGATCCCGCTGATCAATGACGGGCAGGCCTTTGCCCTGTCCGAGGCACATGGCGGGGCCGGTCTGGGCGCGCGCTCGGTTCTGGGGCTGATCATGGGCACGGGCATCGGGGCGGGCCATGTGCTGGACGGCGCGCTGCCCTACCGGCGCAACATCGCAGGAATCGAGGCCGGACATCTGGGCCTGCCAGCGCCGCTGCTTGAACGGCACGGCCTGCCGATCCGCCCCTGTGGCTGCGGCAGGAAGGGATGTTTTGAAACCTATCTTGCCGGTCCGGGGCTGCGCCGGATCTGCCAGCACAAACTGGGCCACGCCCTGCCCCCCGAGGATCTGGGGGCGGCGGTGGCGAATGGCGACCCTGCGGCCACCGGCGTGCTGGAGATCTGGGCCGCGCTGGCCGCCGAACTGCTGTTGACGCTGCATCTGACCCTTGATCCGGATTGCATCATTCTGGGCGGCGGGCTGTCGCAACTGCCTCAGGTCACCGACCATCTGGCGCGGGCTTTCACCCGTGTGCGGCTTGGCCCGATGGCGCTGCCCGACTTGCGGCTGGCGGCGCATGGGGATAGTTCGGGCGCACGCGGCGCGGCCATTCTGGCGGTGCAGGAAGCGGCAAAGGAATAGCATCATGATCGTCATCGCCAAGCGCGGCTGGGTCGCGGGACAGTTCTGCGGACCGCTGCGGCTGGAGGTGGTGCAGGGCCGTCTGGTCGGGTTTCGGGCTGCAGAGGCGGGAGAAACCGGCGATCTAGAGGTCGGGTTTGCCGGTCCGGCGCTGACCGATCTGCAGGTCAATGGCGCAGGCGGTGTGATGCTGAACTCGCGCCCCGATGCCGAAGGGATCGCCCATATCATCCGCACGCTGCGCCTGCGGGGCACGGGCTGGGCCATGCCCACGCTGATCACCTGCGAGCCCGAGCGCCTGACCCGCGCGGTCGATGCCGCAATCGAGGCCTTCGGGATGGAGGGGTTTGTGGGCCTGCATATCGAGGGGCCGCATATCAACCCCGCCAAGCGCGGCACCCATCAGGCGCAGTTCATCCGCCCCTTCGATGACCGCACGATGACGGATCTGCAGCGGCTGCGCGCGCGGGATATTCCGGTGATGCTGACGCTGGCCCCCGAATGTGTGCCCCTGCCGGTGATCCAGGAGCTGGCGCAAATGGGGGTTGTGGTCTCGGGCGGGCATAGCATGGCCGATGCCGCACAAACCCGCGCGGCCCTTGCGGCGGGGCTGCGCTGTTTCACCCATCTCTACAACGCCATGCCCGCCATGACCTCGCGCGCGCCCAATCTGCTGGGGGCCGCCATCGCCTCGGAGGCCTATGCGGGCATCATCCTCGACGGCCACCATGTGGATTTCACGATGGCGCAGATCGCCTGTCAGGCGCGCCCGCTGCCCGACCGGATGTTCATGGTCTCGGATGCGATGGCCACGATTGGCGGCCCCGACCATTTCGAGCTTTATGGCCAGACGATCCGCCTCAAGGACGGGGCGCTGGTCAATGCCGAGGGTGCGCTGGCGGGGGCCCATACCGATCTGGTGCACTGCCTGCGCAATGCGGTGACGCGAATGGGCATGACCGTCGAGACCGCCTATCGCATGGCGGCACTGGTGCCGCGCGATGCTATGGGGCTGGCGCGTCCCGATCTTGCGGCGGGCCTGCCGGTGGCCGAGCTGCTGCTGCTTGATGACCAGCTGCAGCATGTCACGGTGTAGCGATGCCTAGCGCAGCTGGCGTTTGGCCAGTTTGCGCGCCAGTGTCCGGCGGTGCATCCCCAGTTGCCGCGCCGCCTCGGAGATATTGAAATCGGTGGCGCGCAGCACTTCCTGAATGCGTTCCCATTCATTCACCCGAATGCCCCCCGAGGCCTGCCCCAAGGCCAGATCCGTCTCGCCCGCGCCACGCGCGAAAGCGGCCTCGATCTCGGCGGCGGTGGCGGGCTTGGCCAGATAATGCCCCGCACCCAGCTTGATCGCCTCGACCGCTGTGGCAATCGAGGCAAAGCCTGTCAGCACGACGATCCGCGGCGCCGGATCAAGCGCGGCCAGCTCGCGCACGCATTCCAGCCCGTTCCGCCCCGGAAGCTTCAGATCCACCAGCGCAAAATCGGGCGGGGATTGCGCCGCCACGATGGCCGCCTCTTCGGTCGAACCGGCCTGCGACACCGCAAAGCCGCGCCGTGTCATGGCCTCGGTCAATGTCTCCGCCAGGGCGGAATCATCCTCGACGATCAGCAAGTTACGCACCGCTTCTGTCATGTCTCGTCCTCTTTCAACGGCAGGCTCAGTCGCACCCGCGCACCACCTTCCGCCCTGTTCTCGACCGACCAGTCCCCGCCCAGCCTACGCACGGCATTGGAAACCAGATACAGCCCGAACCCCCGACCGGGGTCGCCCTTGCCCGCCGCCATAGGCCGCACCGGATGATCCAGCACCGCCTGCGGAAATCCCGGACCATCATCGTCAAACACCACCACCAGATGACCGGCCTCGCGATGCGCCGACAGGGTCATATGGCGCGCGCCTGCCTGCTGGGCATTGGTCAGGATATTGCGCAGCGCCTGTTCCAGCATCGTATCGGCAATCAGCGCCGCCCCCAGCACCGGCGCGGGCCGCATCTCCACCTCCAGCGCGCCCCCGTCCTCGCGCCAGTCGGTGATCACCTCGTCCAGAAATTCGCCCGCAGGCAGCGCCTCGGCCAGATCCAGCCGGTCAAGCCCTGCGGCAAAAAGCATGCCGCTGACAATATGTCGGCACCGTGCCAGCTCCTGCTGCATCCGCGCCAGAACCTTTTCGCGGCGTGGACTGTCGGGAATGCCGCTTTCGTGCCATTCATCCAGCGTCACCGCCAGAGTGGTCAGCGGTGTGCCCAGATCATGGGCCGTGCTGGAGGCCATCACCCCCAGACGCACGAAATGCTCGTCTTCCACCAGTTTCTGCCGCAAGACCGCAATCTGCGCATCCCGCGCCGCCAGATTGCGCCGCAGCCCGCTGACAAACCATGTCAGAAGCCCCGCCGCCAGCACGAAGCTGAGAAACATTCCCAGCAGATGCAGGCCGAAAAACCCGTCGCCGGTCATCTGGGTCATTTGCTCCGGCCCCATCGCCGGCAGTCGCAGCGGACGACCGTGGCGCAGCAGCCAGAAATGCGCAGCCGCAGCCGCAGACAGGATGAAAATCACCTGCGGCATGGGGGCCAGCAGCAATCCCAGCATCACCTGCAAGATGAACAGCGTCACGAAAGGATTGGCCGCCCCGCCGCTGAAATACAAAAGCACGGTCAGCGCCGCGATGTCGATCAGCAGCTCGACGGTCACGATCCAGTCGGAAACGGCCAGCCCCTTGCAACAGCGCCAGAGCGCAAAGAGATTGATCGCGCAGGACAGCCCGATCACCGCCATCATCTCGGGCACCGGCAGATCCGCGCCCAGATAGAGCACGGTCACCGCAATCGCCAGCGCCTGCCCCGCAAGGGCGATCCAGCGCAGCCGGATCAGCAGCGCCAGATTGCGGCGTCCGGTATCTTCGGACAGCGCCCGAATGGCGTCATCGGGGTCGCCGGAGGCGGCAGGCGGCAGGACAGGTGTCTTCATCGGACCTTCAGAGGCTGGCAGGCAGGGGAGTGCAGGCGGCAGTCGGGTTTAACATAATCTTCTTTTGCGCAAGGGCCAGAACCTGCGGGTGATGGGTCACAATCAGCATCATCCGCCCTGCCCCCAACTGCCGCAGCCCCGCAATCACCTGTGCCTGCGTGGCGCGGTCCAGCCCTTCGGTCGGCTCGTCCAGCAGCAGCAGCGGGGCCTCTTGCAGCGCCGCCCGTGCCACGGCAAGCCGCCGCGCCTGCCCCCCCGAAAGCCGCGCTCCCAGCTCGCCCAGACGGGTCGCAAGCCCCTGCGGCATCGCTGCCACCTCGGCCCGCAGCGCCGCCAGATCAAGCGCGTTCCAAAGCGCCTCGTCACTGGCCCCGGGCTGCGCCAGCCGCAGGTTTTCGGCAATCGTGCCGTTAAACAGATGCACATGCTGGTCCACCACCGCAATCCCGCCACGCAGATCGGCATCGGACAGCGCCCGCAGATCCACCCCCGAAAGCGAGATCGCCCCCTCGGACGGGTCCCAGAACCGCTGCACCAGATTCAGCACCGTCGTCTTGCCCGCCCCGCTTGGCCCCGTCAGCGCAAGGCTCTGGCCCGGTACAAGCCGCAGGCTGAGATCACGGATCACCTCCGGCCCGCCGGGATAGGCGAAAGACACATGATCCAGCACCAGTTCCGGCGCGCGCGGAGGTCGGGGATGGGGCGTCTCGAGGACTTCGGGCGGCTGGTCGGCCAATTCGAAAATGCGCCGCGCCGAAGCCATCGTGCTGTCCCAATGCGCCACAGCCGCCGGAAGCCCCGCAACGGTTTCCATCGCCGCCATCACCGCCAGAACCAGCATCGCCATCTCCGGCCCCGACAGGGTGTGGCTGCTGACCTGCGGGATCAGCAGCACCAGCGCGCCCAGCACCATCCCCTGACCGACAAGGCTGCCCAAGGCGGTGAAGACCGCGCCCAGCCATGCCTGCCTGCGCTGCGCCGCCACCATCCGCGCGGCGCAGGCCTGCACCAGCAGGACCTGCCGCTCCACCGCGCCAAACACCTGCAATTCAGCCAGACCGCGGGTCAGATCGGCGCTTTCGGCCTGTAGACGGGCACGGGCGCGCGTGATCCGCCCGCCGCTTTGGCGCAGGAACGCGCGCTGGATCAGCGGCACAAGCCCGCCCGCCACGCAAAGCCCCAGCGCCACCCAAAGCGCCAGCGGCCACCAGACCAGCCCGAGCCAGAGCACCACCGCCCCGCCCGCAACCAGCGCCGAAAGCACCGGCCCCAGAAGGCGCAGGTGGACATTTTCCAGCGCATCCACATCGCCCCGCAGTCGCGCCAGCAGATCCCCATGCCGCAGCCCCCGAAGACCGGCAGGGGCCAGCGGCACAAGGCGCGTATAAAGCCACGGGCGCAGCTTGGCGATCAGGGCCAGCGTCGCCTCATGGGTCACCAGCCGTTCCAGATAGCGCGCCCCCGCCCGCAGCAGCGCAAGGCCACGGATGGCCGCCGCCGGTGTGAAAAATTCCAGCGTCAACCGCCCCAGACCCGCAAGGGCCATCGAGGTGATGAACCATCCCGACACGGCCATCAGCGCCACATTCGACAGCATCACCGTTACCGAGAGCGCGACCCCAAACGCGATACGCCAGCGGAACGGTCTGCACAGATGTAACAGGCGCCGCAGATCAGACATCACGCACCTCCTTCGGCGCCTCGAAGAAGGCCGCAGGCAGATCCTGTGGTGGCCCGTCAAAGACCACCTTGCCCGCCTGCAGCATAATCAGATGATCGGCAAGCTGTGCGCAGGCGCGGTCATGGGTGATGATCAGGCGGGCCGCATCGGGCGTGGCCGCCAGAACGCTGCGCATCAGGGCCTGCGCGCCTTGCGCATCCAGCGCCGCCGTCGGTTCGTCAAGGATCAGAAGCGCGGGCGAGACAAGCAGGGCCCGCGCCATCGCCACCCGCCGGATCTGGCCGCCCGACAGGCCCGCCCCGCCTTCCCCCAGACGGGTGGCATAGCCCTCCGGCAGGGCAGAGATAAACCCGTGCGCCTGCGGGGCCCGTGCCGCAGCCTCGATCCGCGCCTGCGTCGCGGCGGGCTGGCCAAGCGCGATATTCTCGGCCAGCGTGCCCGCAAACAGGCGCGGCGTCTGTGGCAGCCAGCCGATACCCGCCCGCAAGTCCTGCGCGGCGATCGTCTGCCCGTCCAGCAGGATCTGCCCGCTGGAAGGCGAGACTTGCCCCAGAAGCAGCCGCGCCAAGGTGGTTTTGCCCGCCCCGCTTGCGCCCATCACCGCAAGGCTCCGCCCGCGTTCGAGTGTGAAGGAGAGCGGCCCCACGCTGTCCCCATCGACATCGGTGCTGGCAGAGCGGTCGGCATGGGTAAAGCTCAACGCCTCCACCCGCAGCATCCGCCAGTCGCGCGGGGCGATCCCTGCGGCGGCGATCCCTGTGGCGGCGGGCTGATCGGGGCCGATCAACGCCATCATCGCCTCGCCCGCACCGATGGCCGCCATACGTGCATGATAATGCTGGCCCATCTCGCGCAGCGGACGGAAGAATTCGGGCGCGACCAGCAACGCGAACAGTCCCGGCAAAAAGGTAAGATCGCCGTAATACAGGCGGAACCCCACATAGACCGCCACCATCGCCACCGCGATGGTCGAAAAGAATTCCAGCACCAGCGAGGACAGGAACGCCAGACGCAGCACTTTCATCGTGACGCTGCGATAGCCTTCCGACATGGCCGCAACCAGCGCCGCCTCGCGCCGCGCCGCGCCAAGCTGGCGCAGGGTCACCAGCCCCGCGATACGGTCGAACAGATGCGCCCCCATCACCATCAAGCGCTGCCATTGGCGACGGTTGAGCGCCTCGGCCCCCTTGCCGACCACAATCATGAAGACAGGAATGACGGGAGCGGTCACCGCAAGGATCAGCGCGCTGACCCAGTCGAAGGGGATCACGCAGACCAGCACCAGCACAGGGATCAGAGCCGCAACAAGACGCTGGGGCAGGAAGGCCGCGAAATAGTCCTGAACCGCTTCAACCCCCTCGGACAGGATGCCCGCGACCTCGCCCGAAGGCGGCAGATCCTGCAGCCTCGCATGCCCGATCCGCTGCAGGATGATCCGCCGTAGATGCGCGCGGATCCTGCCCCCTGCCTCGAAGGCCAGCCCTTCACGCAAAACATCAAGAATGGCTCGTAACATCATGGAAATGATGAATAAGGATATATCGCCCTGCAAGGACGAAAGCGCGACCCCATCCACCACCACCGCCGTAATCATGCGGGCGGTGGCATAGGCCTGCAGCACCACCATCGCCCCCGAACCGACCGCTGCACAGACCGACAGGGCCGCAACGCTGCGCCCCGCCAGACCATGACGGCGCAGCCAGCCTTCGATGGGCCGGACGGCGTCCCCATGCAGGGGACGCGGGGCTTGCGGGCGGGCGGGCACAGACATGCGCGCTCAGTGGTGCTCGTAGGCGACCAGCTTGGAAATCCGCGCACGGAAGACCCAGATCTGGTACCAGTTATACATGATCATAACCGGCAGGAAGCCCCCCATTGTCATGGTGAAGGTGATCAGCGACACCTGCGGGCTTGCCCCGTCACGGATGGTCCAGGTCCCCGGAACAAGCCAGGGATGCAGCGTGACCAGCATGCCCAGACCAAGGATCAGCACAGCGGCGTTATACCACAGGATCGCTGCCAGATCACGGTCGCGCAGCGTGTCGCGGCGGACCTGCTCGATGCACCACAGCGCGGCCAGCCCGAACAGCCCCCATGCCCAGAAATGCCGCCCGAACCACGCGTCGCGCGCCCAGTCGAAGAGCACCGCACTCCAGACCAGCGTGACCAGCACAGAGCCGATTGCCAGCCAGAAGATCACAGCCGTCCAGCGGGCCGCATCCTGCCGGATACGCTCGGTTTTCTCAAAACGCGCCCGCACGAAAAGCACCCCCGAAAGCGTGACCGCGACACAGGCGGCAATCCCCGTCCAGATCGAGAAAGCCGAGACGAAATTGAAGGCACCGCCCGCATAATAGGGCAGCTTTCCGGCCTCATGCACCAGCGGAAAGCCCTGCAGGACCGCCCCCACGCTCATGCCGCCGAAGAAGGTGACGGTCAGGCTGGACAGGCCGAACACCCAATCGGTGAAGCGCTGCCATTTCTCGGACGCGAGATGGCGGAATTCGATCGCAACCGCCCGCGACATCACCCCCCAGAGCACGAAGGCCAGAGGCACCATCAGATAATGGAACGCCGAGCCATAGACAAAGGGGAAGGTGCCGAAAAGAATGCCGCCCGCCACGATCAGCCATGTCTCGTTGGCATCCCACGTGCCCGCCATCGCCGCCATGATCGCGCCGCGCTCGTCATGGTCGCCCACCACAAGCCCGAAAATCCCTGCCCCCAGATCGGCCCCGTCCAGCACGATATAAAGAAGCATCGCAACCCCCAGACCAAGCCACCAGGCATTGGCAAGGAAATACTGCATGTCATCAAGTTGGGTCATCTCGTTTTTCTCCCCTCAAACCGGACGGATATATTCGGGACGTTTCGCATGCGGCCCTTCGGGCAGGTCCAGCTCGCCCAGCGTTTCCTCTCCGTCCCCCGCGACGGGGCTGGTCAGGTCGGGCCCGTTCCGGCAGACCTTCAGCAGATACCAGATCGTGCCCGCAATCACGGCGCATTCGAAAATGGCAAAGCCCGCAAACCAGAAGCTGGCCAGACCGACCGACAGGTTGGACATGCCATCCTCGACCCGCATCATCCCGTAGACAATCCACGGCTGACGCCCGATCTCGCGCGTCCACCACCCCGCAATGACCGCGATATACGGTAGCGAAACCATCGCGATACAGACCATCAGGAAGCGGCGCTGAAGCGGCGCATAGCTGGCACAGAGCTGACGACGGTAGCTCAGCCAGCCCCCCCAGAGCGCCACCGCCAGAATGGCCCCGCCAATCGCGACCATGATCCGGAAGCTGTAGAACGGCAGCACCACCGGCGGGCGCTCGTCTTCGGGGAAAGTATTCAACCCCTCGACCGCGCCATTCCACGTTTTGGTTTCAATCAGCGACAGCGCATGCGGGATCTTGATCGACCATGCCAGACCGGTGCCCTCCTTGTTGGGCCAGCCGATGACGTTCCACGCGGTATTGGCGTTCCCATCGGCATCATAGGTGTCATACTGGCCCTCCATCGCCGCCAGCGCCGCCGGTTTATGCTCGAGCACATTCTCGCCCAGCAGATCGCCCAGATAGATCTGGCCCGCCGCCACAACGGCCAGCGCGACAAGGCTGTAACGCAGCGGACGGATGAACAGCTGGACCTCACGGCGCTTGAAGACGAACCATGCGCAGACCGCCACCACAAAACACAAAGACAGCTCGACCGCCGCCAGCAGCATATGCGGGAAAGCCGCGAAGACATTGGGATTGAACAGCGCGGCCAGCCAGTCGGTGACATGGAACATCCCGTCCTTGAACTCGATCCCGGTCGGCGTCTGCATCCAGCTATTGGCCACCAGAATCCACATCGCCGACAGCGTCGAGGACAGCGCCACATTGAATGTCGCAAACAGGTGCATCTTGCGGCTGATCTTACCCCAGCCAAAGATCATCAGACCGATAAAACCGGCCTCATACATGAACGCCGTGATGGTCTCATAGCCCAGCACCTGCCCGAAAAACGGCCCCGCAGCCTGTGAAAACGGCCCGTAAAGGATCCCGAAGGCCATTTCCATCGTCACGCCGGTGGCCACGCCCGCGCCGAAATTGACAATGAAGAGCTTCTCGAAAAAGCGGCACAGCCGGTACCAGCGTTCATCATTGGTACGGAACCATGCCAGTTCGAAACTGAACAGGATGATGGCAAGGCCGATCGTAAGCGGCGGAAACAGGATATGTACGGAAGAGATCAGCGCGAAATCCATCCGCGAGATCAGGACACTGAGTGGATCTGGTTGCATCGCAACGCCTTTTGCTGTGGCAGCGCCCATAGCCCTTGGCCGAGGCCGGAAAAGGCCCTCATGCCCGATATCAGGAAACAACGCCGCATTTGCTGACGCGCCCGTTCCTAAACCCGCAGTGCAAGGCGCGGCATTGGACAAATTGTCCAATGCTGAATACATCTTTTCGCGCGGCACATATCGGGGTTTACGTTTTGTTAATAACAACTTGCCTGACGGTCTTCATGCAGGAAATGAATAGATATGCGCCTTGAAGGAAATTGGTGGGGATTCAGTAAAATAAAGATGTTTCAATGCCCTATGGTAAAATCCTCATCTCAGGTTTTAACTGTAATTTAACCATTTCGCGCTGATCCCTCTCGCGGCAGAGAAACCAAAGGCCCCATACGTACACAAAAGCGCCAAGCGGATCGCCTCCGCTTGACGCCAGCTAACCTGTCAGGACCAATCCCGCTTGCCGTCCATGACTAGCGCGACAGGATCTCCTCGAAACGCTCTCTGGCGCGGCGCGGAATGGTGTCGGGCAGGGTCTGGGGCAAGGGGTCGACCGTTTCCCCGACATCGATCACCATGACCATTCCCATCGCGTAGTGCGGCGTGCATTTGATGCCATAGCGCCCCGCCACATCAAAGCGCACGGTCTCTTCTTTCGAGAGCGGCCCCAGAAACGGAGTTGCGCCTTGGGGGAGCATTTCCTTGATCGAAGCCGCGTTATGGCCCTTTTGTGTGGGCACGAAATGCACGCTGTCGCCAAGGGCGATTGTCAGATGATCCGGCTCATAGACCATTGCCCCTCCCGCGCCGCGGTTCAGCATCTTGACCTCATGGGTTTCGGCCATCACGGCATCGGGCAATAGCAGCGCCGCCACCGCGATACATCCAATAATTGCACAATATTTCAATATACTATCCTCATAATGCCTGTATAAAATGCAGCAAGGGCCTGCCGTCCGGATCGCGGATATGCTGCGCCTCGACCCCGAAGCAGCCGCGCAGATGGTCCAGCGTCAGGACCTCGGACGGGGGGCCGATCGCGCGCAGTCGACCGTGCTCCAGCAAGGCGACCCTATCACAGCCGAACGCCTGATTGAGATCATGCAGCGCGATCACCCGCGTCACCGGCAATGCCCGCACCAAGCCCATAAGGGCCAGTTGATGGCGGATATCCAGATGGTTTGTCGGCTCGTCCAGAAGCAGTAACTCGGGGGTCTGCGCCAATGCCCGTGCGATATGCACCCGCTGCCTCTCGCCCCCCGACAGGCTATGCCAGAGACGGTCCTCCATGCCCTGCATATCCAGCGCCGCCAAGGCCTTGGCCACATGCGCGTCGTCCTGCGCGGTCCAGCCCCGCAAGGGCGACAGAAAGGGGATGCGTCCCAATTCGACCGCTTCGCGCACCCGCAAACGGTCGGTGGTTTCGGCCTGCTGTTCGACAAAGGCGATCTTCTGCGCTCGCGCCCGTGCCGAGATCCTGTGCAATGGCACTGCGCCAAAACGGATCTCGCCCGAGGCGGGTTTGCCCAAGCCCGCCATAAGCCGCATCAGGGTGGATTTCCCCGACCCGTTCGGGCCGATCAGGCCCAGACATTCCCCCGGCTCCAGTTGCAGGGTGATCGCGTGCAGCAGCGGCGTGCGATGCGCCTTGGCGCAAACATTCTCGAGATGCAGGACCATCAGCGCGCGCCCCGCATCAGGATCAGGGCAAAGGCCGGTGCCCCGACCAGCGCCGTCACCACACCGATGGGCAGCACCTGCCCCGGAACGATGATGCGGGCCAGAATATCCGCCGCCACCAGAAACACCGCCCCCGCCAGCGCCGAGGCCGGCACAAGGCGCTGGTGGCGGGTGCCGACCAGAAAGCGCATCGCATGCGGAACCACCAGCCCGACAAAGCCGATCGCCCCTACTTTGGCCACCAGAACCCCCACCATCACCGCTGTGACCGTGATCAGCAAGCCGCGTGTCCTGCGGATATCCACCCCCAACGAGGCCGCGCTCTCGGCACCGAAGGTAAAGGCATCCAGTGCACGCCGGTACCAAAGGCATAGCCCGACGCCCAGACAGGTCACGAAGACCGCCGGGGCCACGTCCTCCCAGCGCACGCCCGACAGATTGCCCATCAGCCAGAACATGATGCCGCGCGCCTGTTCGGCATTGGCAGAGCGGGCAATGATGAAGGCGGTGAGCGCGTTGAACATCTGGCTCCCCGCGATCCCCGCCAGAATGATGGCCGCCGCCCCCTGATTGCCGCGCCCGCCGCCCGGAATGGCATGGGCCAGCGCCACCACCGCCCCGAAGGCGGCCAGCGCCCCGACCAATGCCCCCGCAGACATCGACACGGCGCCCGCGCCGATACCCGCCACGCTGACAAGCACCGCACCGGTCGAAGCCCCTGCCGAAAGCCCCATCAGATAGGGATCGGCCAGAGGGTTCCGCAAAAGCGCCTGCAAGACCACCCCCGTCAAGGCCAGCCCCGCCCCGCAACTGGCGGCGACAATGGCGCGGGGCAGACGGTAGCTCCAGATGATACCGGCATCGATGCGGTCCAGCGGATAGCCCGCCTGCCACAGATGATTGGCCAGAACCTTATAGACGGTGGCCAGCGGCAGGCGGGTCTCGCCAATGGCCGCCCCTGTCAGCACAGTGCCCGCAAGGACCAGCGCGATCCCCCCCCAGACCATCCAAGGCGCGGCGGAGGCGCTCATTCGAAGGTCATATCCGAAAGCGCTTGCGACAGGCTGTCGAGCCCGTAGATGCTGCGCATGGTCGCGCTCATCGCATGGGCATCCATGACCACGATATGCCCCTCCCGCACGGCTTTCATCTGGCTTGCCACAGGGTCGGTCTTCAGAAAGTCCATCTTGGCCGCGACATCATCGGCGGGGAAGCGGCGCCGGTCCATTTTGGCGATCACGATCACATCCGGATCCGCTTTGGCAATGGTCTCCCAACCGACGGTAGGCCATTCCTCGTCCGACTCGATCACATTACGGATGCCGAGTTTACCCATCATATAGCCCGGCGCACCAAGACGACCGGCCACATAGGGGTCCAGCTCCAGATCCGCCGAGGAGAACCAGAAAACGGCCGACAGACCTTCGGGCAGGTCCAGCGCCTGCGCGCGCGCCACGGCTTGGGCTTCTGTCGCCTGCAACGCCGATACCAATGTCCGGCCTGCGGGCTGCACGTTGAAAATCTCGGCAAGCTGGGTGATCCCTTTATAGACCTGCTCGGGGGCAAAGGCCCCGACCCGCGTGCCGTCGCCACCGGTCGAATTGTCCTTGGTGTCGCAATCGGCGGGCATGATATAGGTGTTGATCCCGACATCGTCGAACATCTCGCGCGTGCCGACAATACCGCTCGGCCCGACATGCCATTCATATTGCACCGCAACAAGATCCGGCTTCTGCGCCAGAACACTCTCGAAACTGGGATCGTTATCGGCCAGACGCGGGATCGTCGCATTGACATCGGCAAATTGCGGCAGCACCGGATTGAACCACACCGAGGTGCCCTTGACCTTTCCTGCCAGCCCCAGCGAATAGAGGATCTCGGTCGCCGACTGTCCGATCGTCACCGCGCGCTCCGGTGCCGCCTCGATCGTGAGGCGTTTGCCGCAATTTTCCAGCACCAGCGGATACTGCGTAGCCCCCGTCTGTGCTGGCGTTTGCGCCCAAAGCGGCGTGCTGCCCAAAAGCAGTGCCAGACCGGCCGGTAAAATCAATCTCATATGCCCAATTCCTTCAGAAGGACCGGAAAGCACCATATGGGATGACGGATCCGCCGCCCCGCAGGGCGAAGGGAGACAACCCACCGACACACCCCGTCCGGTTTGAAAATCCGATGTCGGCAGGTCTCCTGACTGGCGCCTCATCGCCATACCGCCCTTCCCAAAGCAGTCGATGCCTGCCTCAGTGGATTCCGGTCCGGCTCTTCGCCTACAGTTGCGGGGGCAGTTCCGGTTCCCGTAGTCCCACGGGGCGGATTCCCTATTATATCCTCTCGGATACCGACGCGATGTGTTTGTCACCCCCGCGCCCCGAGGTCAAGCGGCCAAAGCCCCCAACTGCACGATGCCGCTCTCTGCGCGCCAAATGCCGCAAGGAGCCGCCCGCAAGGGGCGCTTGCACGCAATCCGCCCCGAACCGCCAGCTGTTGCACCAAGGCCAGCCCGACCTTCCCAGTCCCTGCGCGACAGTTTTGCCCATTTAATTCCCCGCGCTTGCAGCCTAAAATGGCAGCAAGACTGCCTAAAGCCTAAAGGGAGCATTCCGCGCATGGCCTCGCCGTTTTTTACCGGACCGGAGAATGGCAGGCCGCCGTCTCCCGCCGCCCATCGTTCGCTGATCTACCGTATGGCGCGGCGGCTCGAGGGATATTCCATCGGCATGGTGCCGGAATTCATTGGTGTCGCCGAAGGGTTGCGCGCCTCGCTGGCCTTTGCGGTGATGGTGCTGACCGCCGCCGCCAGCGGCGAGCCGAAACTGCTTTGGGCGGCATTCGCAGCGTTCTGGGTCTGCCTCTGCGATCCGGGCGGGCGCGACCGGACCCGTATCCGCGCAATGGGCGCCTTCGTGGCCGCCGGAACCCTTGCCGCCTTTCTCGGTGCGGCCAGCGCGGGGCTTGGCCCGCTTTATGCCAGCCTGACGCTGATCCCGCTGATCTTCCTGCCGGCATTGGGCGGCATCTTCGGACCAAGCGGGGCCCAATCGGGCACGCTCATCTGTGTGGTGGGCGGGGTCGCCGTCGGGTTTCCCAATGATCCGGTCGCCTCGCTCCATCTGGCGGGGGCGTTCCTCGTGGGCGGGATCTGGGCGCTGGTGTTCAGTTTCTGGATCTGGAAGCTGCGTTCGCAGGGGCCTGCACGGCGCGCGATCGCTTCGGTTTTCACCCGTCTGGCCGAGATGAACAGCGCCATGGCCGCACGTCTGGGCCGCGAAGAGATCCTCGGGGCGGCAGAACCCGAATACCGTCGCGCGCTGCGGGCCGCCATCGAACGCGCGCGCGGCACGATCCTTGGTCTGGGCAATGGCCATACCCAGTTCATGGCAGAACTGGGCAGCGCCGACCGGATCTTTGCGTCCATGATTGCCCTTGACCATATGCTCAGCGATCCGTTGAGCCCCGAGGAAGAAGCCCCCCTTCGCGAACAGTTGGCCCGTATCGGCGCCCTGCTCAGCGAGGCGCAGATGCAATCCATGACCCGCCATCCCCATCCCGAGCGGCTGGTCTGGGAAGCCGAGGACCTTGCCCGCGCTGCCGACCGCGCCGGTGCGCGCAGTCAGGCCGTGGTGCGCAATCTGGCCGAAGCCTTCCTGCGTTTTGCCGAACATCTGCGCGGCGACAGCCTGTCGGGCAGCGCGCCGCAGCAGGACGGCACGCCGCGCCCAAGCTGGCGGCAGATCCCCGATGCGACCTTGCGCCATGCCCTGCGTCTGACGGTGGCAGTGGTGGTGACCTATCTGGTCTGTGTGGCGCTGGAGATGAAGTATTTCTACTGGGCCACGATGGCCACCATTGTGGTGCTACAGCCCGCGCTCTCGACCACATGGCCGCGCATGCTGGAACGGGTGCTCGGCTCGATTACGGGGGGGCTTTTTGCCGCTGGCCTGTTGGCCCTGTCGCCGGGGCAACTGCCCCTTCTGGCCGTCATTATCCCGACATCCGCAATCACCATCGCGTTCAAACGGGTCAATTATACGATCTTCACCATCGGGGTCAGCGCGCTCTTCGTGTTGGTGACCGAGCTGGTCATGCCCAATCACGGCATTGCCCTCTCGCGGGCGCTGGACAATATTCTGGGGTCGGTCATCGCCTTTATCGTTGGGGCGACCCTCTGGCCCGGACGCGCCGAGCCGCATTTCCGCGATATTCTGGCGCAGGCCGTGCAGGCGAATATGGATTATGCCGCCGCCGCCGTGGGCAGCACGAGCCTGCCCGAGCCGGTCGATGCGCTGCGTCGTCAGGCCGGACTGGAAAGCACCAATGCCGAGACCATCCGCCAGCGCAAGCTGATGGAAGGGCGGCGCGGTGCCGACCAGTTGAACGCGGCGGGCGATGTTCTGGGGGCATTGCGGGTGCTGGCGGGGGCGGTGACCACCCATGCGCTGATCTCGCCCGAAGCCGATCCCGAGAAAGAGCATCTGCTCCGGCAGACCGCGCAGTCTTTCGCCGATGCCATCCGCCATGCGGGCGATGCCTCCCTGCCCGCTTTGCCCGCGCAGACCTCGCCCACGGACCTCCGCAAGGCGCTTGAGTTGCTGCAAAACCGGCTTGACCTCTATCTGAAAGCCTGAGCGGCGCCTTTTTGCTAGGCAAACGTCCGACCCTCTCCCTGCAAATCCGGCGATCACGCCGGATTTCTCTCGCCATCGGCCCGCCGGAGGCGAAGATACGCCCGAGAAACCGCGGATATCTGGGGCAAGGGCGATGAGAATTCTGGTGATCGGGGCAGGTGTGATCGGCACGACCAGCGCATGGGCGCTGCAAGAGCAAGGCCATGATGTCTGCCTGATCGAGCGCCAAAGCACCGCCGCCGAGGGCACATCCCACGCCAATGCGGGGATGATCACCCCCGGCTATACCGCGCCGTGGCCCGCCCCCAAAATCTGGCGCAAACTGCCCAGATGGCTGTTACAGACCCACACGCCTTTCGCGATATCCCCCCCTCTGTCGCGCCGTGATCTGCGCTGGATGCTGGCCAGCCTGCGCCAGTGCCGCGCAAAATGCTACACGGCCAATATTCAGGCCATGATGGCCCTGTCGGTCTATAGTCAGGCGATGATGGCCCGCCTTCGCGACACTGTGCCACTGCACTATGCACAGCGCTTTGGCGGGACCTTGCAACTGTTCCGCCATCCCGTCAGCCTGACGGATCTGCGCCTGCATACCGACTATCTGGATCAGCGCGAGATCCCCTATGAGGTGCTGGACCGCGCGGGCTGCCTTGCCAGGGAACCGGGGCTGGAACGGGCCGAAACACCGCCCGTCAGCGGGCTTTACATGCCGCAGGATGAAACCGGTGACTGCTGCCTTTTTACCAGACAGCTTGCCGCCGCCTTTGTCGCACGGGGCGGCGAGATCCGCTATGACACCCCTGTTTCCGGCCTTCTGGTGGAAAACGGCCATGTGAGAGGGGCGATGGACCAAAAGGGCGAGGCGCTGCGCGCCGAACGGGTGGTGCTCTGCACCGGTCACGAAACACCAGCCCTGCTGGCCCCGCTGGGGCTGGACCTGCCGATTGCCGCGCTCAAGGGCTATTCGATGACGGTGCCGCTGCGCATACCTGCCTACGGGCCGCAATCCACCGTGCTGGATGACACCTATAAAGTGGCGCTGACACGGCTGGAGAACACGATCCGCGTGGGGGGCATCGCCGAGATTGCAGGCGGGCGACAAGGGCTGACCCGACGCCATCTGGAAACCCTGCGCCTGTCGCTGGCAAGCCTGTTCCCCGACAGCTATGTGGCCGAAGAGGCGCAATTCTGGGCCGGTCAGCGCCCCACCACACCGACCAATCTGCCGTTCATCGCAGAGACCGCGCTTGCGGGGCTTTATGTCAATGCCGGTCACGGGACGTTCGGCTGGACAATGGCCGCAGGCGCGGCAGCTTTGCTGGCCGATCTGGTCAGCGGCACCCCGAGCCCGATTTCCGCAGCCCCCTACAGGGTGCGAAAATAATCGTTGCACCGCTTGCGCCCCGATAGCGGGCCGACGTAAATTATCCGGCAGGTTCTGGACTGCTTTCATACGGAAAACCATCTTGCCCCAACGCGCCGCTTCCCCGTTTTTTGTGGTCTTCACACTGACCTGCGCCGGATTTCTATCCGGATGCGGGCTTGGCCATCGGGCCACGCCGGAGGAATGCATGGAACGCGCCATGTATTTCGAATCCAACCGCTCCAGCCGCGATGGCATGGTGGCCGTGGGCAGCGTGGTGATGAACCGTGTGAAGTCACCGGATTTCCCGAACACCGTCTGCGGTGTCGTCAGCCAGAAAAACCAGTTTGCCCGCGGGATCATGTCGCGCAAGATGGACACCCGCTCGGCTCCCTATCTGCGCGAGGCCGCCCGCGCCGTGCTGCGCGGAGAGCGTCACCCCTATATCCAGAACGCGCAATATTTCCATACCGCCAGCTATCGCGCCTCTTATAACAATATCGATTATGTGCTGACCACCGGCGGCAATGCCTTCTATCAAAAACGCCGTCCGGAAAACGTTGTGAATGCCAGCCCGCTGCCGCCTTTGGAAGGCATAACCGGCTATTGAGACCCTAAAGCGGCGGGGGCGGCCCTAGGCCAGCCCAACCACCCGCCCCTTACGGGCCTCGATTTCCCGATACAGCAGCTCGGCAAGGTTTTTGTTGGCGACGGTTTCGATGCCCTGAAATCCCGGCGAGGAATTGACCTCCAGCACTTTCGGCCCGTCTTTCGCCCGCAACAGGTCAACCCCCGCGATACCCAGCCCGAAGCTGCGCGCCGCCTTGACCGCCATCCGCCTTTCCTGCGTGGTGATCTTCACCGCCTCGCCGGTGCCGCCCTGATGCAGGTTGGAGCGGAAATCCCCCTCGGCCCCCTTGCGCTTCATCGCGGCAACAACCTTGCCCCCGATCACCAGACAGCGGATGTCTTCCCCTGCGGCTTCGCGCACGAAATGCTGCACCAGAAAATTCGCCTTCAGGCCGCGAAACGCCGAAATCACGCTTTCCGCCGCTTTGCGGGTCTCGGCCAGAACGACCCCCTTGCCCTGCGTCGATGCCAGAAGCTTCACGATCAGCGGCGCGCCGCCCACCAGCTCGATCAGATTCGTCGTGTCCTTGGGCGAGGCCGCAAAAGCCGTATCGGGCATGCCGATCCCCGCGCTTGCCAGTATCTGATGCGCCCAGAGCTTGTCGCGCGAGGCCATGATCCCGTGAGACCCGTTCACACAATAGGTGCCCAGGGTTTCGAACTGCCGCAGAACGGCAGCGCCGTAAGGAGTAATCGTGGCCCCGATCCGCGGGATCACCACATCATAGCGGGGCAGCTTGCGCCCGTCATAGTAGATTTCCGGCGCCAGCGTATTGATCGCCATATAGCAGCGCGTCGTGTCGATCGCATCGACCTTATGGCCCCGCGCGCGTCCCTCATCCACCAGACGCTGGGTCGTATAATTGTCTTCGCGGGTCAGGATGGCGATGCGCAGGCTGGGGCGGCTTTGCGCATCGGCGGCCAGCGTCTCATAGGCGGCATAGTTCAATTCGGGTTGTAGACGGCGCACGGCAGGCAGCACCGTCACATGATCGCGCAGGGCCTGACGGCCCAGCAACATCCGGCTAGCCATTGTGCTACGGTCGGTCAGCGTGATCTCGATCGGCCAGCTTTCGCCATCCACCGCCACCGTGGTGCCGATGACATAGCGCTGCTCGGTCTCGCCATTGGAAGACGTCACCTCGCGCCGGTCCAGTAGCGGTGTCTCGCAGCGGATGGCAATCGCGTCATTATCGGGCACCGGATGCAGGGTAAACTGCACCAACGGCGCGTCTGCCGGACCGCTCAGCGTAATCTCCGATGCGTGCAAGGCAGAGGTGCGCGCGCCCGTATCCACCTTGGCGAGAATGGCCGACACACCGAGATCGGGCAGCGACAGCCATTCTTCCCACCCCATTTGCAACGGCGTCTTTGCCATCAGCCAACCCTTTCGCGCATTTTGTGAAAACATGCCACAGGGAGGAAGACGCCCGTATGACAAAAGAGGCCATCCTCGAACAGCCTCTTCCGCGCCGCCTCTAGCGATCAATCAGGCGCAACGCAAGAGCCCCGCACCACACGATCCTGCGCCTCACAGGCGCGTTCCCCCTTAGTGCAAGAGCTTCGACCCCGTGCGCGCAAGCGGCGTCTCCGAGGCGCCGGACCAGCCTGCCGTCCGTGCCGCCGCCCCCTGTATCAGCTCTTCGACCCGCACCCAAAGATCCAGCAGATCCTCCATCTGCTGCGAGAGGGTCTCTTTCTCTTCGGCGCGCGCTGCATTTTCATGGATCTTCAGAAGCTTATGCAGCTTTTGCAGGCCCAGAATCCCTGCCGATCCCGCCAGCTGATGGGCCACGCCCGCATAGGCCTCCAGATCACCATACATCAGATGTTGCTGCAAAGCCGAAATCCGTCTGCGCCCTTCCTGCAGGAACGCCTCCTGCAGGGTGGCAAATTCGGCAGGGCCGTACATTTCCAGCAAATCGTCACGCGTGGATTGATCGACAAACTCGTCCCCCGGCGTTCCGGCCTGTGCAGAAGGCCGATGATGGGCCTGCAACAAACGGTTCAGCGCCGCACGATTGATCGGCTTGCACACGACATCGTCACAACCCGCAGCCTGCAGATCCGCTGCGGCCTCGCGCGAGATATTCGCCGTGACCGCAACAATGGTCGTATCGCTATTGGGCCCCTCGCCCGCGCGGATGATACGGGTGGCCTGCATCCCGTCCAGCACCGGCATATTGAGATCCATCAGGATCAGATCGAATTTCTGCTTGCGCGCGGCATCCACCCCGTCTTGCCCGTCAATCGCCATTGTAACACGGTGCTGGCCCTGCAAAAGCATCTGGCGAAGAACCTCGCGGTTAAGCGCGTTATCCTCCACAATCAGAATGTCGCGCGGCGGCACCGGCGGCGGCGGGGCGGCGTCTTTGGCCTGATGGTCAGCAGAGTGGCGCACAATCGCACAGGGCGCAGGCAGCGAGAACCAGAACACCGTGCCCTCCCCCGGCTCGCTCTCCACGCGGATCTCGCCACCCATCGCTTTCAACAGCCGCCGCACGATACCAAGGCCAAGCCCCGTGCCCGAAATATCCTGCGCGCCCACCGGCAGGATCGACACGAAATCGTCGAAAATCCGCTCTTGGTCGGCGCGCGAAATGCCGATACCACTGTCGATAACGCGAATTTCCAGCGACTGCCCCGCCATCGCATATTCCAGCTCGATCTGGACCACCCCGTTGCGGGTGAACTTGATCCCGTTCCCGATGATGTTCATCAACACCTGCCGCAGGCGGGCCGGATCCCCGATCACCGCCTTCGGAATCGAATTCGTCGCCTCGACCGAAAGGCTATTGCCGCGCCCCGTCGCAGCCGGTCGCAAGGTCGTGGCCACATCAACAACCAGGGAATAAGGGTCGAAATCGATCTTCGCCAGTTCCAGCTTGCCGGCATCCAGCCGCTCGACATCCAGCACATCATTCACATGATGCAGAAGGGATTTCCCCGCAAACTCCATCGCCTCGACAAAAGACGCCTGTCGCTCATCCAACTGGGTATCGCGGATCAGCTCGAGTGATCCGAGCAACCCGTTCAAAGGGGTACGCAGCTCGTGGCTCATCACCGAAACAAAGCGCGATTTTTCACGTTCGCCCGCCAGCGCACGATCCCGCGCGGCAATCAGCTCGGCATTGGCCGCCACCCTACGGGAAATATCCCGCAGATAGATCACGCGGAGTTTCCCCGAATGGACCTGCGCCTCGCGCATTGACAGTTCTGCCGGAAACTCATCGCCATTGGCGCGTTTGGCCTGAAGTTCCAAAAGCCCCCTGCGCGGCTGCAGATCCTCGGGCAAAACCACGAATTCCTCCAGACTTGCCCCGATCGCCTCGCCTTTGCTACAACCCAGAATACTTTCCGCCGCCCCGTTGAACTCGAGAATGCGCGACTGTTCATCGGCCACAATCACCGCATCGACCGAAGCATTCACCACCGCGGTGATCCTCGTCATGGCATCGCGCAGCGACACGGCCTTTTGCTGCCCGAACCGCCACAAGATCCACAAGGCCACGGCACTGACCGCCAAAATCGCGAAAAGCACCAGCGTCATCACCGCCAGTTTGACAAGCGCCGCAAAAACAAGCTCGCGCTGGTCCTTGATCTGCTCGGAAAAAATCGCAAGCCCCGTCAGCGCCAAGGCCCGCAGATCTCCTTCGGCAGACCGCGCCTCGCTTTCGATCTGCGCTTTCATCTGCGTGGTGAAGGGCTGCTGCGCATCAAGACGGGCGGCGGTATGGTCCAGAAAAAGCTGGATCGACGCCAAGGGCTTGGCCCCGCCCTCATTCCGTAATATGGCGCGGAATCCCGACCCTTCCGACACCGTCTGGATGCGGCTGTAGAAGATATCGAACCGTCGTCCGAACTCATCGACAGAGTCAGGGTCATCCGGCTGCGCGGACAGAAGTGCCAGACGCATCCGGTCATATTCGACCTCGATCTGCGACAGGGTCCATTGCGGACTGTCCGAATTGGCACTGGCGAGCGTGTCGATTTCCAACGCGACCTGCCGCGCGTTCCGCGTAATCCCGAAAATCGCCAGCGCCACAAAGATCAGCAGCCCGAAGGCCGCAATCGAGCGGTTTCGCCGTGTCACATCGCGGATGAACCGATGACTCATAGCCGTTCAGATCCTTATTGCAGGATCTCGATTTTCACGACCTGCCAGATGCTGCGCGAATAGATGACCTCGTTGCGCAGATCTTCGTCGGAATCAAAGGGGTAAACCAGCCAGAGCGGCCCTTTGTCACGTACGGACATGACCGACCCGTTGCGTTCATAGGCCAGAAGAGCCTCATGTTGACGCAAATCGGACACCGGCACGGTCACCGAGTAATCATTGACCGCCGTCAGCTTCACCGATCCGCCCGTCACATGGAAAGCGGCAAGGAAATCCGCCATGTAAATCCCCGTAAAGGCTTGCGGGCCTTGGGTCCATGTGGTGGTTGTGGTGAAGCTTGCGGCTGGCAGAGCCTTCAGCGCAGCCATATCCATCGGCACCGGCCCGTCGTGATCGGGCGCGCCAAGCACCGTCAGAACGGTCTGTGCCGCATGGCTGGGAAGCGGGGTCAGCGCGGAGGCGATGACAAGAGCAAGAATGGCAAGGGCAGACTTCAGGTAGCGCACGGGCCTACTCCGGTTGAAAACGGGACGCGCCGCAGATCGGCGCAAGAGATGCACAATCAATAGAGGGCAACTCTTAATTCATTGGTAATGACGGCCTCTTTCCGGTCTGTGCAGCCAGTGAGTGGTCTCTGCGCTTATGCTGCCCCGCCTGCGGGGTTTTCCTTTTATAATTCAGCCCCTAGCTTGAGACCCATGTTGAAAACCGCAGCTGCAGGACAGGCATCGTGACATCAAACTATATCCCACCCAAAATCTGGTCCGCCCCCGAAGAAACCGGCGGACGGTTTGGCGCCATCAATCAACCTACGGCAGGGGCGCGATTCGAAAAGGCTCTCCCCAAAGGTGAGCATGCTTTGCAGCTTTACTCTCTGGGCACCCCGAACGGCCAGAAGGTCACCATTCTTCTTGAAGAGCTGCTGGCCGCAGGTCACGATGCAGAATACGATGCATGGCTGATCGAAATCATGAAGCTCGACCAGTTCGGCTCGGGCTTTGTTGAAATTAATCCCAATTCGAAAATTCCGGCGATGGTCGATCATGGCACCCCCGAGCCGGTACGTGTGTTCGAATCCGGTTCGATCCTGATGTACCTCGCCGAAAAATTCGGCGCCTTCCTGCCTGCTTCGGGCGCCGCCCGCACCGAGGTGATGAACTGGCTGTTCTGGCAGATGGGCTCGGCCCCGTTCCTGGGCGGAGGCTTTGGGCATTTCTATGCCTATGCGCCAGAAAAGCTTGAATATCCGATCAACCGCTATGCGATGGAGGTCAAGCGCCAGCTGGATGTGCTGGACCGCACGCTGGCCGAGCGTCCCTTTATCGCGGGGGATGACTATTCCATCGCGGATATGGCGATCTACCCGTGGTATGGCGGGTTGGTCGAAGGCAAACGCTATGGCGACGCCGCGACCTTCCTACAGGTGCAGGACTACACGCATCTCGCGCGCTGGACCGCAGAAATGGCCGCCCGCCCGGCGGTTCAACGCGGCTGCCGTGTCAATTCTATGGGCGAGAACGGCGTACCGAACCGCCATAGCGCCGCCGATCTGGACTAAGTCAGACCGATCATGCGGCCCCAAACCGCATGGTCTTTTCACGACGCCCGAAGCTCTTTCGCTGATGGACGGTTTCGGCATTCGGCATAAGATGGGGGGATCGCGTGACGGTCTTCCTACGGCGCGGGCTGTTGCCGCTTCCCGCATCCTATTCCGGCACGCGCACGGTCGTGTTTACCGGCGGGAGCTTTGACCATATCTCGGATATGGGCGGGTTCGGGCAGGATGCCCCATAAAAAAGGCCACATAAAAAGGCCGGGGTCTCCCCCGGCCTGTTTGATTACCACGCGGTCAGAACCGTACCGTGATAGCTGTCTTGGATGAATTTCTTCACCTCATCCGAATGATAGGCCTCAACCAGCGTTTTCACCCAAGGCTGATCCTCATCGCCTTTACGCACCACGATGATATTCACATAGGGGCTATCGGCTTTTTCCATCGCAATGGAATCCGTCTTGGGGTTCAGACCCGAGGCAATCGCGTAATTGGTGTTGATGATCGCGATATCGGTATCGGCCAGCGAGCGCGGCAGCTGGGCGGCGTCCAGTTCAAGGAAGGAGAGCTTCTTGGGGTTTTCCACCACATCCAGCGTCGAGGGCACAAGACCCGTACCATCGGCCAGTTTGATCAGCCCCAGATCCTGCAACAGCAGAAGCGCGCGGCCGCCATTGGTCGGATCGTTCGGGATCGCGACTTTCGCGCCATCCGCCAGATCTTTCATATCCTTGATCTTGTCGGAATAGATGCCCATCGGCGTGGTGATCGTATCGGCCACCGGCACCAGATCGAACCCGCGATCCTTGATCTGGTTGTCCAGATAGGGCTTGTGCTGGAAAGAGTTGGCCTGAATGTCGCCATCGGCCAGCGCCTGGTTCGGCACGACGTAATCCGAGAATTCGACGATATCGATATCAAGGCCCAGCGGCTCGGCGACCTTTTTGACCTCTTCCATGATCTCGGCATGTTCGCCCGGCGACACACCGACCTTGATCTCTTCGGCCATAGCAGCCGCCGCCGAAAGCGCCAGCACAGAGGTGAGGGTAAGAATACGCAGCATGAGAATGCTCCTTAACTGAGATTATTGTCCGCGGCTTTTAGGCGCGCGTTTATCCACCCGTGCGGCAATCCATTCGCCAATCGACTGGACCAGCTGCACGAGCACAATGAGAATGACGACCACCGCCAGCATGACCTCGGGCATGAAGCGCTGATAGCCGTAGCGGATGCCCAGATCGCCCAGACCCTCGCCGCCGACCGCGCCCACCATGGCCGAATAGCCGATCAGTGACACCACCGCGAGCGTCAGCCCCAGCGTGATGGAAGGGGCGGCCTCGGGGATCAGCACCTTGCGGATGATCTGCATGGGCGTGGCACCCATCGACCGCGCGGCTTCGATCAGCCCGCCATCGACCTCGCGGATGGCGTTTTCGATCAGCCGCGCGATGAAGGGCACCGCCGCAATCGTCAACGGCACAATAGCCGCCGTGGTGCCGATAGAGGTGCCCGCGATGAAACGGGTGAAGGGGATGATCGCCACCACCAGAATGATGAAAGGCACCGAGCGCGTGGCATTCACCACCAGCCCCAGCACCTTATTGACCAAAGGCGCCGAAAGCAGTTCGCCCTTTTGCGAGCAGGCAAGGAAGGTCCCCAAGGGCAGCCCGAACACCGTGCCCAGAAGCGCCGAGATCGCCACCATATAAAGCGTCTGGCCGGTGGCCTCGATCAGCAGGTGGATAAGGTTAGCCGACATAGCCCAGAACCTCCGTCGTCAGATTGTGGCGCTCCAGGTAAGCCCGCGCCTCGGCCCCGCGTTGGGCGGGCAGCGAGACCAGAAGATTGCCGAAGGGCCGCCCGCTGATTTCCTCGACCGCGCCGGCAAGGATATTGACCGAGATCCCAAGATCGCGCCCCAGAAGCGCCAGCATCGGGTCGGTCGCATGTTGGCCCGCAAAGGTCACGCGGATTACCTCTTCACTGCCCGCGGTTTCGTGCAGGCGGGAGGCCACGAAATCGGGCAGCGTCACGCCGGTCACCCCCGACAGGAAGCTGCGGGTCGTGGGATGCTGGGGCCGCACGAAGACATCATAGGTCTCCCCCGCCTCGACGATCCTGCCGCCATCGATTACCGCCACATGGCTGGCGATATCGCGCACCACGGCCATCTCATGGGTGATCAGCAGAACGGTCAGCCCCAGATCGCGGTTGATATCGCGCAGAAGCTGCAGAACGGTCTGGGTGGTCTCGGGGTCCAGCGCCGAGGTCGCCTCATCCGACAGCAGAACCTTCGGATTGGTGGCCAGCGCCCGCGCGATCCCCACGCGCTGCTTCTGCCCGCCCGACAGCTCGGCCGGATAGCGGTCGGCCTGTACGCCCAGACCCACGCGCTCGATCAACTCGGCCACGCGCGGCTTGATCTGCGCTTTGGGCACCCCCGCCACCTCGAGAGGCAGCGCGATATTGTCGCGCACCGTGCGCGAGGCCAGAAGGTTGAAATGCTGGAAGATCATGCCGACATCGCGACGGATCGCGCGCAGCGCGCCCCCGCGGGCCGCCCCCACATCATGGCCCGCCACGATCACCCGCCCCGAGCTCGGCACCTCAAGCCCGTTGACCATCCGCAGAAGCGTCGATTTCCCCGCGCCTGACCGCCCGATGATGCCGGTGATCGTCCCGGGCGTCACATCCAGAGACACCTCCGACAGCGCATCGAACCGCCCGCCACCCGGCTTGGAGTAAGATTTGCTGACCGCCTCGAAACGGATCGCGGCCCCTTGGCCTGCGGCGGCACCCGAGGGGGAAAGATCGTCTGATATGCTCATCTTACTCGGGTCCATACGGTTTGAACGGTTGGTAAAGGATGCGCAGGGATAGATAGAAACTTTGGCCGATATTCAAGCGTATTCCCGCGATTTCCGCCTGTTTTACTGGGATATCTGCACGCCGTATGCGAACAATATCCGCCGACCCCCTTGTCTTCGATCACGATGATCTGTCAGATCATCCGCAGTCAGATCGTTTTTCTTCTTTGCCACCAGAGCCTATGACATTCCGTTTTATCCACGCATCAGATCTTCATATCGGCCGTCGCTTTGCCAATCTGCCCGAGGGACAGGATACGAATCTCCGGGGGCGGCTGATGGAAGCCCGCCATAACAGTCTGGTCAATCTGGCGCAGGCCGCGCGCGCGCAAGGTGCGAGGGACGTGCTTTTGGCCGGCGATACCTTCGACACCCCCACCCCTTCGGCGGCGCTGCTGCGTCAGGCGGTGGGGGCAATGCAGGAAGCGCAGGATATCACGTGGTGGCTCTTGCCCGGCAACCATGACAACCTGCGCGAGGCCGAACCGCTTTGGGAAAGCCTGACCCGCGAGGCCCCCGCCAATCTGCGCGCGCTGACCGAAGGCACCCCGCAAGAGATGACCGCAGGGGTCTTCCTGCTGCCCGCGCCGATCCGCTGGCGGGCGCAGGCCGATGACCCGTCCGTAGGGCTCTCCGATATGGTCACGCCCGAAGGCGCGCGGCGTGTGGGGCTGGCGCATGGCGGGATCACCGATTTCACCGAAGGGGGCGGAACCATCGCGCCCGACCGTGACATACGCGCAGGGCTGGACTATCTGGCGCTTGGCGACTGGCACGGGCGGATGGCGGTCAGCGCGCGCACCCATTATAGCGGCACCCCCGAACAGGACCGCTTCAAGCATAACCGGCGCGGGCTGTGCCTTTCCGTGACTTTGGGCGATCTGCCGCAGGTCGAGGAGATCGAGACAGGGCAGTTCCTGTGGCAGGATCTGGCGCTGGATCTGACGCCTTTGCAAGACAGTGCCGAGGCACTCCAGCAGGTCCTGCCCGCCACCGGACGCCGCGATATCCTGATGCGGCTGAACGCCACCGGCTGGACCACCCTGCCCGGGCAGTTCGCCCTGCAGGAAGCCGCCAAGGCGCAGGCCCCTGATTTCGCGTATTTCCGACTGCGGGATACAGGCCTGTCGGTGCAATATGCCGCCGAAGATCTTGATGATATCGATCATGGCGGAGCCTTGCGCCATGCCGCCGAAACGCTGCGCACCGAATTCGGGGACGAGCGTCTGGATCAGGCCGCGCGTCTGGTGGCAGGCGATGCGCTGGCACGGCTTTATGCCTATATGCGCGAGGACACCCCATGAAGCTGCGCGCCATCCGGCTGGACAATGTCCGCCGCTTTACCGATCCGGTCGAGCTGTGCGGCATCGGCGACGGCCTCAACGTCCTTTCAGAACCCAACGAGCACGGCAAATCGACCCTGTTCGACGCGCTCAGGGCACTATTCTTCGAGCGCCACAGCTCCAAGAACAAGGCCGTCTCGTCCTTGCGGCCCTATTCTGGCGGTGCCCCCGAAGTGCAGGCCGAGATCGAGACGGAACAGGGCCGGTTCACGCTGGCCAAGCGCTGGTTTGCCAAGCCTATGGCCGAGGTGCGCCAGAACGGGCGGGTGATCGCGCAATCGGATGCCGCAGAGGACTGGATCGCGCGGGTTCTGGGCACCTCCGAGGGCGGCCCCGCCGGTCTGATCTGGGTCCGGCAGGGCATGACCGAGCTGGAAGGCCCGGTGAAGGCCGAAAACGAGGCGGCGCTGGAGGCGCGGCGTGATCTGATGTCGAGCGTGACCGAAGAGGTCGAGGCGATGACGGGCGGACGCCGGATGGATATGGCGCTGGCACGGGTGAAAGCGGAACTTGAGCAATATGTAACGCCCAATCGCAGGCCCCGTAAGAACGGCCCCCTGCAGGAGGTGATCGACCGGATCGCGGGGCTCGAGCGCGACGAGACCGAACAGCAGGCCCGTGTCCACGCGCTGCATCGTGATCTGGAAACCCGCAAGCGGCACCGGAAATCGCTGGCCGATCTGGAAGATCCCGAAGAACATCAGGCCCGTCAGGCGCGTCTGGCCCATGCGGGCGAGACCCGCGCCAAGGCGCTGCGTCATGCGGAACAGATGACCAATGCAGAACAGGTCGTGGCGGCAGACGAACTGGCCCTGTCACGCGCCGGGGAGCGGCTGAAACAGGTCCAGCGGGCCAAAACCGAACTGAATGCCGCGCGAACGGCCATTGACGGGGTGACCCCGCGCCTTGCAGCGGCACAGACCGCCGAAGGCGCGGCGCTGGCCCATGCCGCAACCCTGCAAGAGGCCCTGCAAACCGCGCGCCAGAGCGAACAGCAGCAGGCCGATCTGCATCGTCGTGCCAGCCTCGCCGAGGCGGCCCGACAGGGGGCGGCCCGCAAGGCCGAGCTGGCGCTGCGCATCACGCAGGCCGAAGCCGCCCGCAAGAACCATGAGGAAGCGCGCGCCGAGGCCAGCCTGTGCCTGACGCCCGAACAGCTTGACACGCTGGAGACACTGGCCCGCGCGGTCGCCACCGAGCGCAGGCTGCGCGAGGCGGGGGCTGTGCAGATCGCCTTCCATGCCAGCGGCGCGCAGGAGGTGCGGCTGGACGGGGTGGCGCTCGGGCCGGTGCCTGCCGCGCTATGGGCCCAGACCGAACTCACCCTGCCGGGTCTGGGCGTGCTGCATATCGATCCGGGAGCGCGGCATGACAGCGGGGCCGTGGCACTGGCCGAAGACCGGCTGGCACAGGCTCTGGCGCGGGTGGCGATGCCCGATCTGGCGCAGGCGCGGGCCTCGGCCCAACGCCACCGCGAGGCCGCAGCCCGTGCACGCGACGCACAGGCCGAACTGGCCGTTCTGGCCCCCAAGGGCATCGAGGCACTGCGCCGCGATCATGCGCAGATCCCCGCGCCACTGGACATGCCGGACCTGCCGCCTCCGGCCCAGACGCAGACCACGCTGGAGGCCGCACAGGCCGAGGTCGCGCGGCTGGGACCATTGGCCGCGCAGGCACAGGATAGGGCGCTGGAGGCACGGCTGGAGGCCGGTGGTCTCAAACAGGCGCTGGAGGCCGCCACAGACCGGCTGACCCGCGCCCGCATGGCCTGTGACGATATCGCACAACTGGGCGAGGAAGACGATCTGGCCGCCGACCTGGCGCGCGGGCGTGACCGTTTGCAGGCCAGCCGTGCATTGCTGGAGGAACTGGCGCGCAAGGCCCCCGATCTGGCCGCCGCCGAAGCCGCCTTTAGCCGCGCGCAATCGGTGATGGACGCCGCCCGCAGCGAGACCATCGCCCTGCAGACAGAGCTGGCGCGGCTGGATGAACGCATTCTGGCCGCCAACGGGCAGGCCATCGAGGAAACCCTGCGCGACACGCAGGAGGCGCTGGAGGCGGCCAGAGCCACCCAGACACGGCTCGACCATGAGGTGGCCGTTCTGATCCGGCTTGAGGACGCGCTGACCCATGCCCGCAATGCCGCGCGCGAGCAGTATTTCACCCCCATTGCCACGGCGCTTCGCCCACTGCTGGGCCTGCTCTGGCCCGAAGCCGACCTGCAATGGACCTCGGAAAAGCTTCTGCCCGAGGCCCTGATCCGCGACGGACAGGCCGAGCCTGTCGAGATCCTCTCCGGCGGCACGCAGGAACAGATCGCGCTGATGGTCCGGCTGGCTTTTGCGCGGCTCTTGCAGGATGCGGGCCGTATCGCGCCGATCATTCTGGACGATGCGCTGGTCTATACCGATGACGACCGGATCGAGAAAATGTTCGATGCGCTGAACCGGCAGGCGGGGGATCTGCAGATCCTTGTCCTGACCTGCCGCCAGCGCGCGTTCCGTGATCTGGGCGGGCAGCGCCTGCGCCTGACCGCCCCCACCCCTGACAGGAGCTTGCCATGACCCGCATCGTCTTTCTGGACCGCGCCACCATTGCCCCGCATATCCCCGTGCCGCAGCCTGCAGGCCGGATCGACTGGGTACAATATGACAGCACCCGCCCCGATCAGGTGGCCGCACGGTTGCAGGGGGCCGAAGTGGTAATCACCAACAAGGTCAGGATCACCGACGCCATATTGCAGGCCTGCCCCCAGCTGCGGCTGGTCGCGATTGCCGCAACAGGCTTTGACGGGGTGGATCTGGCGGCGGCAAAGGCGCGCGGCGTGACCGTGTGCAATATCCGCGGCTATTCGGTGAATACGGTGCCCGAGCATGTGATGGCGCTGCTTCTGGCCCTGCGGCGCAACCTTCTGCCCTATGCCCGCGATGTCGAGGCAGGGCGCTGGCAGGAAAGCGGCCAGTTCTGCTTTTTCGATCACCCGATCCGGGATCTCGCAGGAGGGGTAATGGGCATTGTCGGGCGCGGGCAGATCGGCCGCAAGGTGGCCAAGCTGGCCGAAGCCTTCGGGATGCAGGTCTGTTTTGCCGCCCGCCCCGGACAGCTAGAGGCACAGGCACAGGCGGCAGAAGACGGGCGCCTGCCCTTTGACGAAATGCTGGCCCGCGCGGATGTGATCTCGCTGCATTGTCCGCTCACAGAGGACACCCGCGGCCTGCTGGGGGCAACGGCTTTCGGGAAGATGGCCCGCAAACCCGTTATCGTGAATACCGGACGCGGCGGGCTGATCGACCTGCCCGCGCTGCGCGATGCGTTAGAGGCCGGACAGATTGCAGGGGCGGGTATCGATGTTGCAGATCAGGAACCCCCACCGGCGGAAGATGTGCTGATGCAGCTTGCCAAAGATCCGCGCGTGATCGTGACCCCGCATGTGGCATGGGCCTCCGACGCGGCACAAACGGCACTGGCACAGCAACTCTGTCAGGTGATCGAAGGATTTCTGGCTGGCGCACCGATGAACGTGCTGACTTAACCGCGCGCGGTCAAAAACGCCTCGAAGGCGCGGAGGGTGTCTTCCGACACATGGTGCTCGATCCCTTCGGCATCCAGTTCGGCCACTTCCTGCGGCACCCCCACCGCCACCAGCAGCGCCACCACCATACGGTGGCGCGCCCTGACACGATCGGCCAGCGCGGCCCCCTCATCGGTCAGGAAGACCCCGCGATAGGGCCGTGCCGTGGCCAGACCTTCGCGTTTGAGGCGCGAGATCGCCTTGGTCGCTGTGGGCTGGGCCACCCCCATCCGTGCAGCGATATCGGCCACGCGGGCCTCGCCCATCTCGGCAATCAGGTCCCCGATCAGCTCGACATAATCTTCCGAAAGCGCCTTGGCCTGCACCTCGCGCGCCCGTGCGAAACGGTCCGCCATCTCTTCGGGGGGCGTTTGATCTTGCGGCACGGTCGTCTCCTTCATTCCCGACCTCCGGTCACAGGGCCACAAGACTGGCGGGTGCGGATGTCAGACCCGTCTCATAGCATGGGGGGCCGCGTGGGGCCAGTGGATGAATGTTAGTTTTCCGGTTGCAAGAAAGTTAGCACAGGCTATATTTCTGTCAAAGAGCAATATCCGGGGTCGAGACCCCGCGTTCCAGTGAAAGCAATCTTGATGAATTCCCTGACAGACAAGGCGCGCAGCAGCATCGAAGATGCCTTGGCAAGCCCGACGATCGGATGGAAAGCCCGTCTGATGTTTCTCGGACCGGCGGTCATCGCCTCGGTCGCCTATATGGACCCCGGCAATTACGCGACCAATATCCAGGCGGGCGCGGGCTATGGCTATAAACTGTTATGGGTCGTGCTGCTGGCCAATCTGATCGCCATGCTGTTTCAGGCGCTTTCGGCGCGTCTGGGAATTGTGACGGGCAAGAACCTTGCCGAACTCTCGCGCGACAATTTCCCCCGCCCCGTGGTCTGGATCATGTGGGTGGTTTCCGAAATCGCGGCAATGGCCACCGATCTGGCGGAATTTCTGGGCGGGGCCATCGGTCTGGCGCTGCTGTTCGATCTGCCGCTCTTTGCGGGGATGATTATCACAGCGATCATTACCTACGGGATCTTGCTGTTCGAGGGGCGCGGCTACCGCCCGATGGAGCTGATCATCGGCGCTTTCGTTGGCATTATCGGCCTGTGCTATCTGGCCGAAGTCCTGATTGCCCCGATCGACTGGAGCGCAACCGCACGCGGCCTTGTCACGCCAGATATGCCCGACTCCGCCGCCTTGGCGATTGCCGTGGGGATCATCGGCGCAACCGTGATGCCCCATGCAATCTACCTGCATTCCGGACTGACGCAGAACCGCACCCAAGTCACCGATATCAAACATAAACGACGGCTTGTGCGGTTCTCCAACATCGAGGTAGTGCTGGCACTGGCCGTGGCGGGCATGATCAATATGGCGATGGTGATGATGGCCGCGAGCGCCTTCCACGAAGGGCATTCGCAGGTGGCCGAAATCGAAACCGCCTACCATACCCTGACGCCCCTTCTGGGCGCGGCGGCGGCGGCCATGTTCCTGACCTCGCTGATCTGCTCGGGGATCTCCAGCTCGGTTGTGGGAACGATGGCCGGACAGATGATCATGCAGGGCTTTTTGCATTTCCGCGTGCCGGTCTGGGTGCGGAGGCTGGTGACGATGGTGCCCGCCTTTGCCGTGGTGGCCTTGGGGGTGAACCCCACTCAGGCGCTGATCTGGTCGCAGGTGGTCCTGTCGATCTCGCTTCCCGTGCCGATGATCGCCTTGGTCATCTTTGTCTCGCGCCGCGACATCATGGGCGAATTCGCGACCTCAATGGTAACGCGCCTGCTGTCCATTCTGGGGGCGTCTCTGGTGCTTGTGCTCAACTTCGTATTGCTGGCCGATTTCTTCGGAATCGCGATCCCCTTCCTGTAACCCCTCCCGCCCCGTAACAGCCAAGGCACCCCTTCGGGGGTGCTTTTTGATTCGTACATTAAGTTTTCCCTAACCCGCGCCCACCGCCGAAGGTTGCACTCCACCCCCAGAGATACGCCTCAAAAGACAGATACTTACCCTTGGGGAAACGCTACAGGATAATGCCTCCCGCGAAACGCACGCTCAGGATGTAACTTAACGGCATTTACCCTAACTTTAGAGGTTTCGGCAAAATCTGCTCGGGCCGGAGCATGTTGTCCGGCAGGTAACGAGTTCTTGGTTTCAGGCCTTCACATGCTACATTCGGCTTCCCTTTCCAAATCGCTCCAGAACAGGGCTTCGGCCCAGATTTCCACGCGGCGGATCTACCACCGGCGGATCAAGCCGCTATTCGATCTCTTGCTGGCTCTGGCCTTCGTGCCGCTGCTTGCCCCCGTCATTGGCGTGCTCTGGGGCCTGGCGCGACTGGACGGGGGGCCGGGGTTTTACGGCCATCGCCGCATCGGGCGCAACGGGAAGGTCTTCCGTTGCTGGAAGATCCGCACAATGGTGCCCGATGCCGAACGTCGGCTGGCGCTCTATCTGGCGACCAATGCCGATGCCGCTGTCGAATGGCAGCTGTCGCGCAAACTCAGCGATGATCCCAGAGTGACGCGGCTGGGCCGCTTCCTGCGCAAGACCTCGCTGGATGAGCTGCCGCAACTATGGAACGTCCTGCGCGGCGAAATGAGCTTTGTCGGCCCGCGCCCCGTCACCGAAGACGAGCTGGCCCTCTATCACCACCGTCGCGACGCCTATCTCTGCCTGCGTCCGGGGATCACGGGATTCTGGCAGATCCTTGGCCGTTCCGACCTGCCCTATTCCCTACGGGTCGAAATGGATGCGGCCTATGTGCAGAAGTCGTCCCTTTTTATGGATATCGGCCTGATCCTTCTGACCGCAGCCACCGTTCTGCGGGGCACCGGACAGTAGCGGAGACCCTCATGAACGCCCAGACCACACAGCCTGTCCCCCCGATAGCGCGCCACATCCATGCCCGCGGGCTGAGGGTCGTGCTGATTACCGGCCATCTTCCCCTGCAAAAACGCAAAGCGTCGATGCAGTGGTTCTGCGAAGACGTGCAAAAGCGCGGCGGCCATGTGACGATGGTCAGTGTCGGGTATAGCTGGCTGTCCAGATGGCGCAAAGACCGGCGGCTGATGCAGGTCGACGGGCGCGTACCCGAAGGCTATCGCCGCCTCTCCCCTTCTTTCGATGCGTATTTCGGCTATGCGCCGATCCATCCGTTCAGCCTGCGCCAGCCGCTGCTGGACGCGCTTATGGCCCCTGCGATGGCGCTGTTTCGAGGGTATTGGGCCAAACGGCTTCCCGCCCTTCTGGCAAAGGCGGATCTGGTGCTCATAGAAAGCGGACCGCCCATCCTGCTCGCCGATATCGCCAAAAAACATGCGCCTCATGCGAAATTCGTCTATCGCGCCAGCGATGACTGCAAATCTTTGGGGCTGCCCCGAACGGTGCTTCAGGCCGAACTGGAAAAGGCGCCGCTTTTCGACCGGATCAGCATGGCAGGCCCGCAGATCGCCGCGCGGTTCCACGACTTTGCGCAAACGCGGATCGACCCGATCGGCGTGCCTCGCGCGGTTCTGGAACAACCGATGGCCTCGCCTTTTACAGGGCAGAGGGGCTGTCAGGCCGTTTGCGCCGGAACCACCCAGATCGATCTGGCCAGCGCCTCTCTGATGGCCGAAGCCCGCCCCGACTGGACCTTCCATATTCTGGGCCGCATCGCCCGCAAGCCGGATGATCTGCCCACAAATCTGGTGCTGCATGGCGAAGTCAGCTATGAGACAAGCGTCTCCTATATCCGATATGCCGATATCGGGCTGGCGCTGTATCGCGACCTTCCGGGCATCGAATATCAGGCCCATCACAGCAACCGGATGCTGCTTTACCGCTATTTCGGCCTGCCGATCCTCGGGCCGCATCGCGTCTTCAGCGGGATCTCGCTGCGCGGTGCGGGCTATGAGGCCAATGATGCGGCCAGCATCCGTCACGCCCTGGACCGTATCGCCACCCTAGAGCGCGGTCCGGGAGATCCCGATATCGAGGATTGGTCCCGTCTTACGGACCGTCTGCTCTCGGTGCTGCCGGGCGTGCATTGTCAGGTTGAAAGCAGGCGTCCCGCATGACGAGAAAACTCTGGATCTTATCGCCAATCGCGCTTCTGGCCTTCTCCTGGACGCTGACCATCGGCATCGGGGCCCTGCCCTTTCTCAACCCCGAGCATTACGGGCTGGCCCTGTATTTTCTGGCCCGCGAAGAGCTGGGCCCCGAGCTGATCAGCTGGGCCGGTATCCTCTGGCTAGGGGTGGCCTTGATGTTTTTCGTGGCCCTGAGCGGGCTGACCCTGCTGGGGGCACCGGACCGCTTCGACGCCCGCCCCCATACCGATCTCGACCGCATGGCGCGGCGGGTCTTTCGGGTCAACTGCTTCTGCCTCGGCGTGACGCTGGCATGGATTGCGGTCAGCGCGGCACAGATGGGCGGGCTGGGCGCGCTGGTCGCACAGGCCCAAAGCAATGCGCTGGCCTTGCGCGACCAGATGCTGGAAAACAAGCTGTTCAGCGGTATGCGCCTGCTTTACGGCGCCTTGCCTGCAACAGGCGCGATGGCCTGTGTGCTGCTGGCCGCAGGGCGCAAATTCGGCACGTTGTCCCCCCATGCGCGGCGGCTTCTGCTGAGCGTGGCTCTGACCGACCTCGTCGCGCTGACCCTGCTGCCCATCATCATGTCCCAGCGGATCCTGTTGCTACATCTGCTGATGGCCAGCTATTTCGGGATCTGCATGGTGCATCAGCGCATCGTCGCCCTGCCGCAACTGGTGCTCGGGGCGGGGCTGTTCCTGCTGATCTGGATCTTGCGCGAATCCGTGACCAATCCGACGCTGTCGGATCATGGCGCGGTCGAACTGGGGCTGCAGAAGCTGGTCTTCTACGCCTCGAATGATCTGCTCAACACCCTACAGCCCTTCACGCGCGATTTCGACCATACGCTGGGCTTCTTCAGCTTCCGCTTCCTGTTGATCCTGACCCAGACCGAGGGCAGCGTGCTGAGCCTGATCCCGTCCCGCCTTGAAGGTGTGGAAGAGGTGCGTGGCGGCGGTGAATGGTCCATGCTGACAACCCCCTATGTCGATTTCGGCGTTGCAGGCGCCTTGGTTTTGCTGGCGTTTTTCGCCATCGCAACCGCTGTCACCTTCCATCGCGGCCATTTCAGCCTGACCGCCGCAGGGCTTTACGCCCATATGGCGGCCGGTTTCATGCTGTCCACACATGTCCAGTATTTCACCAATATCAACTTCGTCGTCATCCTGTGCCTGACCGGCTTTATCGGGGCCTCCGCCCCCCTGCGCAGCTTGCCCGCCCTGCGCCCCACCTACCCTCTGGCCAGAAGGAGAAGCCCGTGAAAATCATCCATATTCTCACCCGCTTGCTTCATGCCGGCTCGGAAGAGAACACCATTGCCACAGCCGTCTGGCAGGCCCTGCATGGCCATGAGGTGCATATCGTCCACGGGCCCGACCCCGATCCAAGCTGGGCCGAGGATTACGGCCATCTGCTCAGCTTCCACACCCTGCCCGATATGCGCCACCCCGTTGCTCCGCTGGCCGATCTGCGGGCGGTTCTGGCCTTGCGCACCCTGTTTCGGGCCCTTGATGCGGATGTCCTGCACACCCATCAAAGCAAGGCAGGCGTTCTGGGCGCGCTGGCCGCTCCGGCCTGTCCGCGCATGGCCGTGCTGCGCGGGCTGCATATCGTGTCCTTCGAGACCCCCTCGCCGGTCAAGCGGGCCCTGTTTATCGGTTTGGAGCATCTGGCGGCGCTGTTCAGCGACAGCTATATCGCCGTCTCCGAGGCGACAGGGCAGGCCTATCTGCGCGCGGGGATCACGCAAGAGGTCGCCACTGTCCATTCGGGCATGGATCTGCGCCGCTTCCGCACGGCCCTACCGGCCGCCGACCTTGCCATACAGGGGCCGGTCCTGCTGATGCTGGCCGCGTTCGAGCCCCGCAAACGCCATGCCGAATTCCTGCGCGCCCTGCCGCCGCTTCTGGCCCGCCATCCCGATCTACGGGTCTATCTTGCCGGAAAAGGCCCCGAGCAGGACAGGATTGCCACGCTGATCCGGCATATGGGCCTTGCGGCGCATGTGCATATGCTGGGTCACCGGACCGATCCCGAGGCGCTGATTGCGCGGGCCGATCTTTCGGTCCTGTGTTCCACCAATGAGGGGCTGCCGCGCGTGATCGTCCAGTCGCTGGCCGGAGGTTGTCCGGTTGTGGCCTGCGACCTGCCTGCGCTGCGCGAGGTGCTGCGCGACGGGGAGAACGGCCTGATCTGCCCGCCCGACGACCTGCCCAGCATGATGGGCACCATCGACGCCCTGCTCCAGAGCCGCCCCAGGCTGGCGCAGCTGGCACAGGGCGCGCGCGACACGGATCTGTCGAAATGGGAGCTGGACCGCTTGGGCCGCGAAAGCACCCGACTGAGCCAGCAGGCATGGCGCCATCGTCGCGCCCGCCAAGCGGGCTATGCCTATCATCGCGTCCCGAAGGAGGCCCCGCTGTGACCCCCGCGCCGCGCCGTCTGGTGCTGAATGCACGGTTCCTGACCCAGGCCCAATCGGGCGTCCAGCGCTATGCCCATATGCTGATGACAGCCTTCGACCGGCTGCTGGAGCATCCCTCGCTGGCGCAGCGCCTCGGGCCGGTCACGGCCTATTATCCCGCGGATGCAGGGCTGCAGGTTACCCCCGCATGGCGGCATATCACGTTAGAGCCACTGCCCTGCCGATGGCCGGGCGGTGGCCATATCTGGGAACAGACCGCCTTGGCCCGCGCGGCAAGGGGGGGGTATCTGCTCAATCTGACGGGGTCCGGTCCGGCGCTGCATCGCGACCAGCTTCTGGTGATCCATGACGCCAATATCTGGCACGTCCCCGACGCCTTCTCGCGCCGCTATCGCGGTTTTCACAAGACCCTGCGTCCGGTTCTGGCCCGCCGCGCGCGTGATCTGGCAACGGTCAGCCAGTTTTCCGCACAGGAACTGGCGCAGGTGCTCGACCAGCCGGAACTGCGGTTTCGGGTCATTCCCAACGGTGCCGACCATCTGGTGCCGCCGCGGGATTGTGCCGCTGTGATGTCCGCTCTGGGGCTGTCGAAAAACGGATTCTTTCTGGCAGTGGGCAATCTGTCGCCCAATAAAAATCTGGTACGTCTGGCACAGGCAATGGCGAAACTGGGCTATCCGCTGCCTCTGGTGATTGCGGGGGCAGAAGCCTCGGGGCTTGCCAAGGCCGGTCTTCCGCCCGAACTGGCACACTCTGGGCAGGTCCGCTTTCTCGGGCGGGTCCATGATGACACGCTGGCCGTGCTCTATGCCAATGCCCGCGCCTTTCTCTGGCCCCCGCTGCGCGAAGGGTTCGGGATCCCGCCGCTTGAGGCGATGCGCTTCGGCACCCCTGTCCTGTCATCCAACAGCACCGCCATGCCCGAGGTTCTGGCACAGGCCCCGATCTATTTCGAGCCACAGGACGTGGAGGATATCGCCCGCGCCATCGCGCAGTTTCTGGCGCTGCCGACCGAAGCCCGTGACGCGCAGGTGATTGCCGGATATGACCGCGCCCGCCGCTTCAGTTGGGACCGCTCGGCCAAGCAACTGGCCGAATTGCTGGCCAAACGCCTAAGCTGACACGCGGCAGGCGCGGTGGGGCTAGGCCCGCCCGACCTGCCGCACCATGCGCCACCAGCACAAGGCCACCCCCCCGCAGCCGCCGCCAAATGCGACCGCCCCGAAAGGCAGGGCCAAACAGGCCGCCAGTCCCGCACAGAGCAGATAGGGCAGCCCGACAGCCCAGAGCAAGGCCCGAACCTCCAGCCCGATCAGCCGCAACATGCGCGGCAAAAGCAGCCCCAAGGCAAGATAGGAGGCCAGCACATGGCCAAGGATCATCGCCTGCGCGGACACCGGCACCATCAGGACAACACATCCGGCGCTCAGGCCCAATCCCAGCCCCGCACGCAGGAAGGCCCGCCCCGCCCCCTTACGCACCACCAAAGCCTGATCGACCCCGAGAACCGTCGTCGCCACCGGCCCGAGCGCTGCAAGCGCCTGCACCATTGGCGCGGCAAGCCCTGCCGCAGATGCCCCCAATAGCGCGTTCAGCACCGGCAGCGCCCAGACTGCCACCGCCATATAGGCCGGTGCCGACACAAGGGCCGCCAGCCGCAGAACCCGCACAACCAGACCCCCGCTCCGGTCCTTGGCCCGCATCATCACGGGCAGCACCAGAAAGCGCAGCGGCGCCAATGTCAGCGCATCCACAAGCTGGAAGATCCGCTGTGCAATCTGGAACCCGCCCGCAATCGCACCGCCATAAACCAGCCCCAGCAGGAACTGGATCAAGGGCAGGGCCGCCCCCGCCACAAGCCCGCGTCCGGCAATCGCCATCACCTCGGGAGCAAGGGCGCGCATCTGTGCCAGACGCGGCCCGTCAGAGGGCCACCACCGCGCCATCCGCCATGACAGAAGCGCCGAGGCAACAGCGTTGATCACCGCAAACCCGACCAGCGACCAGACCCCGCCGCCCATCGCATAAAGCGCAAACCCGCCCGCCCCCGAAAGAAGCTGCACGGCGGCGGTGCGCAGCGCCAGTGCCCGCAGCCGCAGCGCCTGACGTAGCTGCGCCTCCTGCACCGCACTCGCCCCCTGAAACAGTGGCACCAGCAACAGGGTGGCGATCTGGGCCTGCATATCCTGCAACGCCCCCACCCCCAGATATGCCAGACCGATCAGCCCCAAAGCCAGCACCGCAATGCCGACCGTCAGCGCCTGCGCCAGCCAGAACAAGGCCGCCAGCCGCGCGGCATCGGCAGGCGCGGTCAACACCACCGCATCGGCAATGCCGCCCTTATGCAGCACCTGCGACCACCGGAACACCGCAAGCGCCGTTGCGAATGCCCCCAGATCCGCAACCGGCAGCAACCGCGCCATAGCAAGGAAAAAGATCACATTGCCGCCCAGTCGCGACAGTTGCAGCACCACAGACCAGAGCGCCTTGGACATGGCTCAGGCCCCGCCGCGATAGACCCCGCCCTGCGCGGCGGCACGGATATGGCGGTAGATCGCAAGATCGGGCGCGCAGATATCCTCGATCCGCGCCCGCAGATGGGGCGGGCATTGCGGCGCCGGATCGGGGCGCTTGTTGCGCGACAAAGGCAGGAGAGGGCGACCGGCCAGCCGTCGCAATGCGGCACGGAACGCGGCCCCCTCGTCAAGAAACCCGACCAGTGCGAAACCCTCGAGCGCCTGACAGGCCCGCGCGACATCTGCGGCAGGAACAGCACTGTGATGCTGATAGGTGCCGGCGAAATAATACAGATATTGCGAGCCGAAACGCTGCGCAGGCTCGGTTTCGAGAAAGGCCTCCAGCAGATCGGCCCGCGCCGGATCGGGGTGGCGGCGCTGGACATAGGCGTAATGCGACAGGAACCGTGCGACGGGCTCGCGCAGCAGGCTGACGCAGGCCCGCTCTGGCGCAAGCTGCGCCACCAGATCCGCGTTGAACTGCACATGGGCCGAAATACAGCGCAGGTTGCGCTCCAGCATCTGGGCCAGCTCGACCCGCCGCACGGCATAATCCGCCAAGATCAGGGCCGTGTCGCGCGCCTGCGGCTCTAGCGCCTGCGCGATCCGTTTGGTGCGATCAATGTCGATTGTTCCCTGAGACGGCCAGAAGGCCAGCCGCAAAGCCGCACCGAAGCTGGTACCACCGCATTTTGGGACGTGAATATAGAGGAAGGATCGGGACATGACACTCGGCACAGATAATTCGAATGCAATCGATTTACCTTAATGGCGTTAAACGCGAATTAACCGAGATCGGCGAATGCTCGAAAAAATAGATCTCTTTCACCGCGTTCGCGCATCGCTTCCGGTTCGTAAATGGTACAGACTTTACAGACGTTTTCTGCCTGTCCTCTTTTGCTGCCACAAGATGCCGTCAGAGGGGGCATATCATGAGCATTCAATCGGGCTTTCGCACAAGCCAGCCACATCTGAGCCTGTCAGGCGCGCCGGACCAGATCGCCGTGACCGATGGTCAGGTTGCCACGACGCTGAAAACACTCTGGTCGGGACGGTGGCTGATTGCCAGCACGACGGTACTGGCACTGGGTCTGGGACAGCTCTGGCTGTCAGAATTCGCCACGCCACTCTACCGCGCCACCACCTCTGTCCTGCTGGAGCCGCAAGATGAAAGCCTGACCGATCCGGACCGCGTGCCCGACCGCGCCCGACCGATCGATGACACGATCCGCCGCACCGAAGTCGAAATTCTGCGCGGTCGGGCCTTGCTGGGCACGGTCGTCGATGATCTTGCACTGACCGCGGATCCGGAATTCAACGCCAGTCTGCGGGCCCCCGGATTTGGCGCGCGGCTCAGGGCCCTGTTGCCCGGACAGGCCAGCACACGCCCGACGCCCGACCAACAGCGCGAGGCGGCAATTTCGATGCTCAGCGAAAATGTCACCATCCGCAATCTTGCACCGAGCCTCGTGTTCGAACTGAGCGCGGTCACCGAGACCCCGCAGAAATCGGCCCTGATCGCCGACCGGCTCGCACAGAACTATATCAGCCAGCAGATCGCGCTGAAACGGCACGAAAGCGATAATGCGATCCGTTGGCTGGGGCAGCGGCTGACCGATCTCCAGCACCAGATCGAGACCTCCAATGCCGAACTGTCGCGACTGAGCGGTTCGGCAGCAACAGAGACCGCGCGCACTGTGGTGCAGACCCGCCGCCTGCAGAAGCTGGAAGACGATCTGGCGACCGCGCGGCTGGCCCTGTCCGAAAGCCAGCGCCGTCTGAAGGCTCTGCCCGCCACGGCTGCGCCCGACGCGCGTGCCACCCGCGAGGCGCAAGTGGCGATCGACGCGGCCACGCTGCGCAATCTCGAACGCCAATATGGCGAGATCGACACCGGTCTGCGCAGCGAGACGGAAACGGCCACCCGCCAGAAGTTGCTGGAACAGCAAAGCGAAACCGATCTGCTGGTCTATGGCCATTTCCTGACCCGCCTCAAGGATACGATCGCCCGCGAAGGCCGCCAGATGGCCGATAGCCGCGTCCTTTCGGCAGCAGTCGAACCGGGCGCGCCCTATCTGCCGCGACCACCTCTGGTGCTGTCGCTCAGCGCGATGCTGGGGGCGGCCTTGGGGTTGATGATCTTGCTGTTGCGGCAGACATTCCGGCAGACCATCCGTTCGGCCCACGAGCTGGAAGAGTTCACCGGCCAGAAAGTGATCGGCCAGCTTCCCCGCCTGCCGGGCGGCAAGGGACGCTCGAGCATCGATTTCCTGCATGACTATCCGGACTCGCCCGCCGCCGAGGCCCTGCGCGGGCTGCGCACGAATATCGTGCTTGAACAGTTGTTGCTGGGCCAGAAGGTGATCGCCATCACCTCGGCCAATCCGCAGGAGGGCAAGACCACCGTCTCGCTGGGGCTTGCCCGTCAGATGGCCAGTCTGGGCAAGCGCGTGCTGGTGATCGAGGGCGATCTGCGGCGGCGGGTCTTCAAGGAGTATCTCGGGGTTGCAGCCGCGCAGGACATGATCGGCGCACTCACCGGAAGCCTGTCGCTGGCGGAGGCGGTGCATACCGATCCGCGTAGCGGGATGGATGTGCTGTTTGGGACGAAAACCCACGGCAACCCCGCCGATATCTTCGCATCAGAAGCGTTTTCGCGGCTTCTGGCCGAGGCGCGCGACAGCTATGACTATGTCATCATCGACACCCCGCCCGTGCTTTGCGTGCCCGACACGCGGATCATCTTGCAGGGCTGCGACCGGGCGCTGTTTCTGGTCAACTGGAATATCACCACGCGGGTTCAGGTGCGCGACGGCCTGGCCGCGCTGCACAGCTCGGGGCGTAAACTCGGGGGGCTGATCCTGAACCGTATCGATCCGCGCAGCACCAAAGAGTTCTACTATACCGCCTATTACAGCACCGAGACAGGGCGTCCCAGCCAGCGCCCCCTCTGACCGGCGCCCCCTCAGACTGGCACCCCTCAGACTGGCACCGGCAAGCTTCCCGCGGGTCTGCGCCGGAGCCGCCCCTATTTCTCCATCATGTCGCGGTAATAACGGCGCAGGAAAAACAGACCCAATGTGCCGCAGATCAGAGCGACCAGATAGACATAGCCGGGATTGAGATATTCGGCGTGATAGGAATAGTAGAACGCCGTGCGCATCTCGCCCGTGACATGGACCAGCGGGTTCCAGTTGAGCCATGTGCTATAGGGGCGCGGCAAGGTCTCGTGCAGCAAGATGACCCCCGAGATCAGCATCAGCGGGCGGGTGATCACACTCCAGACCATCTGCCAGAGCGGATGGCGGGAGATCAGCGTACATAGCAGCATCCCCACCCCGAGCCCCAGACAGGACGCCATCAGATAGGCAGACAGAACGCGCGGCAGGATGAACGTCGTGCGGGTGTCATAAACCATCAGGATGACCGAAAGAATGATGGTCGAATTCAGCGCCTGCGTGGCAACATTGAGGATGAAACGCGCCAGCACCGCATCAAGGAAGGTCACACGCGGGTAGCTGAGCAGCTGCCGCGAGAAGTTGATGGCCTGCGACACTTTCGTGGAGGTGGTGGTAAACATCCAAAGCGGCATCATACCCGTGGCATAGAACAGGGCGAAATTCTTCCCCAGAGGCGGCGAGCGGAAGCCGATAGAGAAGATCGCCACCAAGACCGCAATCCCCAGAACCGGTTCGAGGATCGCCCAGAGATAACCACCGGGCGAGCGGCCATAGGTCGCGCTCATCTCGCGCAGGATCAGGGCAAAAATCGTGCGGAACGTGCTGAGCGGTGGCGTGCTTTTGACAGAGCGCAAGCGGCCAAGTTCTTCGGGGCTGAGCTGGTCAATCGGGTTCTGGGTCATTTCTGTTTCATATTCCGATTGTGATGGGCGATGGCCTCGTCGACATCCGGATAATAGGTCAGGGTGCCTTTTTCCAACACGGCCCCCGCCGTGCAGATCCGGCGGATCTGCGCATCCGAATGCGAGACATAGATGGCCGAACGGGAGCGCACCCGATCCAGAAACATCGCGTTACTCTTGTCGCGGAAGCTGGCATCGCCCGCAGCGGTCACCTCGTCCACGAGATAGGTGTCAAAATCCAGCGCCATATTGATCCCGAAACTCAGCCGCCCGCGCATCCCCGAAGAATAGGTCCGCACCGGCATATGGAAATGCGGCCCGAGCTCGGCAAATTCCTCGACAAAATTCACCATCTCGTCGGTATCGGCCCCGTAGACCCGTGCCACGAACAGGGCATTCTGCGCACCGGTCATATCCTGATGCATGGAGCTGGCCAGCCCCACGGGGTAGGAAATCCGCCCGTCGGTCAGCACCTCGCCGGAATTCGGCGAGGACAGCCCCGCGATCATCCGCAACAAAGTGGATTTGCCCGCGCCGTTCCGGCCCAGCAGGCCGACCGATACACCGGTCGGAAACACGGCATTGATCTGGCGGGCGACGACCTTTTTCTGACCTGCCGCGCGGAACACTTTGGTGAGGTTTTTCAAAACGATCACGACATGCCTCCCGCGCGCTTAGCGGCGATCTCTCAGGGCATAGGCAACCAGAACCACCAGAACCCAGACCATCGTCATGATGATGGCCAGCAGCGCCACGATCTCGCCGCGCACGGGCTCCATCGACGCTTCGGGCATCGAGGGCCGGATATGGGCCGCAAGATAGCGGCTCTGACGGTTCGCCTCGGCTTTGGCGGTATCATAGGCGGTCATTGCGGCGGTGTAGCTTTGCTCGGCAAATTGCTGGTCGACCGCAAGGCTTTCATATTGCCCGACGATATTGGCATAGCCCTCGCCATCGGTCATATCGCTGGAGGCAGGCGCGCCGCCGACGGTCCCGCTCAGCCCCAGCTTCTTGCGCTCGGCGGCGATACGGTCAGAGATCACCTGCACGCGGCGTTCGGTCTGCACGATCCGCGGATCATTGTCGCGCGTGGTCTGGCGCAGGGTGTCCAGCTCGATCAGCGACTGCGCAAGCTGCTGTTGCAGCGAGGACAGCAGCCCCACCTGCCCCTCGATCAGCGATTGCGGGTCCACGATCTGGTTTTCATTGCGGAACTGGGTCATCGCCGCGCGGGCCGTTTTCAGACGCTGCACCGCCGTTTCAAGCTCGTCGCGCGCATAGCGGATCTTGTCTTCCCGCGCGATCTGCGACAGGCGGTTGATCATCTTCGAACTCTCGTCGAAGATCGCCTGTGTCAGCTTATGGGCATCTTCCGGCGTGAAGGCCTGCGCCTCGACATCGATCAGGCCGGTGCCGCTATCGGAATAGACCTGAACCATGCGGCCCCAATAATCGGTCAGATCCTCGATCGTGCCACCGGGATGATAGGCATACCACGGGTCGTCCCCCCAATGCCACCAGCGATCCCCCGCCTTGGCCCACATCTTGCGCAGGTCCAGTTTGGCATCAAGCGCGCGCACCAGCTCTTCGCTCTTGATATAATTATACAGAATATCGGTATCCGAGGAAGAAGACCCCGAAATCTCGGCCAGACCGCCCAGCATCTCCATTGCGGAGGACGTGTTTTCGGATCGCACGGAAAACCCGACATGGGAGACGTAGCGATCATGGGCGCGCGTATAAAGGTAGAACGACGCCAGAAAGACCGGCAGCACCACAATGAACAGGAAACTCAGCGCCATTGCCCGGTGGCGCGATTTCAGCGCCGCCATCGCCACCGTCGGCGCAACCAGAATCTTGTCTTTCAAGGGCGTCTCGGCAGATTTGCCCTGAGGCTTGCCCTGCGATTTTGCCTGCGGCTGTGGCTTCGGCTGCGGCGGAACCGGTGCGGCTTTCGCCTGAGCCGGATCGGGGGCTGGCTTTTGAGCCGGTTCCGGTGCTGCGGACGCTTTTGCCGCAGGGCGGGTTTCACCAACCTGCGTGATCTGGTCTTTCGTGGCGCCGGGCCGGGGGGTCTCGTTCACGTTTGATACGCCTGTCTTATTGCTCGGTGCGACTTTAACGAGCACAGCGCGAAATCTCTAGTCACGATTTTCCACGCCCGCCTGCCTCGGGCGCGCTACCCCTCCTGCGCGAAGGCCGCCGCGATCCGGACCAGATCCGCCCCCTGCCCCAGCAGCACCGCCAGCAGAAGCCGCGCTTTGACCGGCGGCAGGGCTCCGGCGAAAATCACCCCGGCGTCTTCCAGACTGCGCCCGCCGGAATCATTGCCGTAAACCGGTAGCGTCCGGCCTTCGGGGCAGCGTGTCGCCACCACCACCGGACAGCCCTGCGCCCGCGCCTGCGCTGCGGCCTGCGCAAATCCTTCGGGGGCATTCCCGCGCCCGAAGGCTGCCAGAACCACCCCTGTTGCCCCCGTCTCGACCGCCCATGACAGATAGCTCGGGCGGCTCCCCAGCCCCAGCAGGACCAGCTCGACCGCAGGATCAAGCCGTTCGGGCCTGTAGATCCGGCGGGGGGTCGCGTTGGCACGGGCCACGTAGACCTGCCCCTCGTCCACATCCCCGATCTTGCCAAATCCGGGAGAGCGGAACGTATCGACCCGCGAGGCATGGAATTTGGTGACATGGCGCGCCGAATGGATCTCGCCTTCGAAGACGATAGCGGCCCCCATGCCGGTCATCGCGGGACAGGCGGCGGCGCGGATGGCCTCGGCGATATTGCGCGGCCCGTCGGTATCGGCGACACCGGCATGGCGCTGCGCACCGGTAAACACCACGGGCTTGTCCGAGCCCACCAGAAGATAGGCCAGATAGGCGCTTTCCTCCATCGTATCGGTGCCATGCGTCACCACAACCCCGTCAATCTCCGGCGCGGAAAGCACCGTCTCGATCCGCTGGCAAAGCGCGAAAACCGTTGCCAGATCAAGTGCATAACTTCCCTTCGCCTGAAAGCTCTCGGCGCTGACCTCGATCCCGTCCAGCGGATCATGCAGCCCCGATAACAGGCTTTGCGCCGAAAGCCCCGCCGTCACCGGCCCGCCTTGTGTTTCGGCGCGCGACGCAATCGTTCCGCCGGTGGCAATCAGATGTATCCGTGCCATAGTCATCCTTTCCTGAAGGGGAAGCGGCCCTATCCGGCCTTACGCGATCCGCGGCCCTGCGCCTGCGCCGCTGCGGTGATAATTTCGGTCCAGCGGCGCACGAGGTAGTTATGCTCGTCCATTGTCGAGTTCCAGACCGCGACATTCTTCGACCGCGCCCTGACCGACCCGCCCGAGCGCATATCGCCCTTGCGCACCGCGACATGCCCGTTGGGTCCCGGCAGATCGGTCGCGGCGGCGCGCCCCTCATACCAATAGTCCCATTCCGCAGGGGGCAGCGTGTCGCGCACCCGTCCGGGCACCGACATGTAATAGCCCTGCCGCGCGACTTGCGCGCCCGCGATGCCGGACAGATACCAGTTGAGCCATGCATAGGCACGATCCAGCCGCGCGCCCTCCAGATGCCGCGCCAGACACATGCCCCCATGCCATGCACGGTAGCCTTCCTCCGGCACGGCCTGACGCACCCGCAGCCCCGCCTCTTTCATCGCCACCACGGTCGGCGACCAAAGCGACGAGATCGCCAGCTCGCCCGCGCGGAACCGCTCCAGCGGCTCGGTCGCGCGCCGCCAGAACGGCGCCAGATGCCCCGAGGCCACAAGATCAAGCCCCAAAGCCGCCATCTCGTCGATCTCGGCCACGGTCATATTGCCCGGGTCGGCGACCTTCATCCGGTCGGCGGCCATCAAGGCCTGCACAAGGTCGAAAACACCGATCCCCGGATCATCCACCAGCGCCACCCGCCCATGCCAGCGCGGGTCCAGAAGCTCGGCCCAGCTTGTGACATCGCTGTCGACATTCAGTCCTGTCGCACCGATATCGATGGCGAAACTGTCGTAATTATAGACGGTTGGCAGCATCGAGATCTGCCGTCCCGGTCGCGCGGAAAGCGAGGCATCCGCCTGCACCCAAAGCCGCGTCGCCGGAACATCACCATAGCCAAGCGATCCCGGCACCGGATCTAGCGCGGGGCTTTCCATCTCGGGCCAATAGGTGATGCGGTCGATCTCGATCGGCTGGATCGCGCGCCAGTGCCAGACGATATCGAGATTGTGGAAACACTGGTCATAGACATCATAGCTATGCGGCGACATGGCGGCGATGCGCTGCGCATTCACGAAATCCATCTCGATGAAATCAAGCTCGAACCCGAGATCGGCCTCCGCACGGTCCTTGAACCTGCGCCAAGGCTGGATTTCGGTGGTCAGAATACGCAGCCGGTCCGTCAAGCCACGGCCCTCGCGCAGGCAAGGCCGGTGAAGGCGGCAAACGAACGGCGGATCAGGTCGGGCTCCAGCCCTTCCAGTATGAAGACCAGCCGCGACAGACGCTGGCCCTCGGGCCAATGCGTCATATGGGTGGGGGCATGCACCAGATGCTGAACGCCATGAATGGCCACGGGACGATCCTCTCCTTCCAGAGCCAGGATCCCCTTCACGCGAAAAATACGATCACCATAACGATGCAATAAAAGCGTGAGCCAAATCCCGAACATGGTCCAATCTATACGCTCTTCGATCACCAGAGAGAAGGAGGTCACGCCTAAGTCATTATGATGGTGGTGATGATGGTGGTGGTGCGAGGCACACGGGCCTGCGTCGCCGCACAGTGCGGGCAGACGCGCGCGGTCGGCATCCAGCCCGCCCAGCATCTGCGTCACGCTGTCTTGCGTGCTCCAGACCGATGCGGCGGGGTTCATCCTATGCAGCCGCTCGCGCAGTCTTGCCACCTGCGCCTCATCGGCCAGATCGGTCTTGGTCAGGATGATCCGGTCGGCGCTGGCAATCTGGCGGATCGCCTCGGCGCGATGGTCAAGCTGCAAGGCCGCATTGACCGCATCCACCGTGGTCAGCACCCCGCCCGTGCGGAAATGGCTGCGCAGCACCGGATGGGCGGTCAGCGTCTGCAAGACGGGATAGGGATCGGCCAGCCCCGTGGTCTCGATGACCACGCGCCCAAAGGAGATCTCGCCCCGCGTGCGCAGACTATGGAGGTTTTGCAGTGCCTCCGCCACCTCGCCACGCACGGTGCAGCACACGCAGCCCGATTTCAGCAGCACCACATTCTCGTCGATCCGGTCGAGGAGGTGATGGTCAAGCCCGACCTCTCCGAATTCGTTGATCAGGACGGCGGCATCCGACAGCGAGGGGGCCTCCAGCAGCCGCTGCAACAGCGTGGTTTTCCCCGAGCCAAGAAAGCCCGTGAGCAGGATGACTGGGGTCATTTGGCCTCCATGAAGGCAATCAGGTCCTCGTCCAGCGGGTCAAAAGCCCGCCCCGCCAGTGCCTCGGCCTCTGGCCACAGATGCGAGAGCGCCTCGAACACGCTCGACTTTCCGGTGGGCGAGGAGAGCACATAATTGATCCCCTGCCATTCGGCGAGGGTCAGGCGGCGATGGGCCAGCACGGCATTGGCCGCGCGGATCCGGCGCGCGCCCTCGGCACGGCGGGCCTGCCTGTCGGTATTGCGGGTGAACACGCCCTCGCGCCCCACAGCATTCGTCCAATGGTCATCGCATCCCAAGATGCCGCAAAGCGAGCACATATCCGAACCTTTCTCTTAGGTGATCCGGGCGGGTCGCCCCGCCCGGATCTGTTGCGCGAGTGGTTATTTGCGCGGGAAACGGGCCGCGTAATCATCGGCCATCTCGTTCATGGTGACGAATTTCACGCCCTCATGCGATTTGATATGGTTGAAGAGCCGTTCGAGCATCATCAGCACCTGCGGACGGCCCGAGACATCGGGGTGGATGGTGATCGGGAAGACCGCATACTCCATATTGGCATAGACCCAGTCGAACTGGTCACGCCACATCTCCTCGATGTCACGCGGATTGACGAAGCCGTGGCTATTGGGCGATTTCTTGATGAACATCATCGGCGGCAGGTCATCGAGATACCAGTTGGCGGGGATCTCGATCAGATCGGTCTCCTCGCCACGCACCAGAGGCTTCATCCAGTCCTCGGGCTTGCCTGCATAATCGATCTTGGTCCAGCTATCGCCCACCCGCACCCGATAGGGGGTGAAATCGTTATGCATCAGGGAGTGGTCGTATTTGATGCCCTTCTTCAGCAGGAGTTCATTGGTGACATTCGAGAATTCCCACCAAGGCGCCACATAGCCCGTGGGCCGTTTCCCCGAGATCTCGGTGATCAGGCCGATACATTTATCCAGCACCGCCTCTTCCTGCTCGGGGGTCATGGCGATCGGGTTTTCGTGGCTATAGCCGTGAATGCCGATCTCGTGGCCGCGCGCGGCCACATCCTTCATCTGCTCGGGGAAGGTCTCCGCCGAATGGCCGGGGATGAACCATGTGGTCTTGATGCCGAACTTGTCGAACATATCCAGCAAGCGCGGCGCGCCCACCTCGCCTGCAAACAACCCGCGCGAGATATCATCGGGGCTGTCCTCGCCGCCATAGGAGCCAAGCCAGCCCGCCACCGCATCCACGTCGATGCCGAAGCCAACAAGAATTTCCTTTGCCATTTTTCGTCTCCTTTTGAAAATCTTAGCCTGCGATCATCGTGACCGAGGCGGGGTCGAGTGCGAGCGTGACGGACGCGCCGGCATCCAGCCCAAGCGCGCGCTCGGCATGGGTTTCGATGCGGATCTCGCGCTGGTCGGCGAGCTGCATCCGGAAGTAGCCGGTGGCGCCCACGATCTGGCGGCCCGTCACGGTCGCGGGCAGGCATATCTCGCCTGCCGTGCCTTGCGGGCTCAGGCGGAAGGCCTCGGCGGGGATCACCGCCAGCGTCGCCTCGGGCGCTCCTACCCCCGCCAGCGCCCCAAGAGGCGTGTCGAGGCGGGCAAACCCGCCCTCGGACGGCAGGCTGCGCCCCTCGATCAGCGTATTCGCCCCGATGAAATCGGCAACAAACGGCGTCGCGGGGCGGCGGTAAAGCTCTTTCGGGGCCGAGATCTGCTCGACCACCCCGTTCGACATCACCACCACGCGGTCCGACAGGCCAAGGGCCTCGGATTGCGCATGAGTGACAAAAATGAAGGTGATCCCCAGTTCGCGCTGCAACAGCTTCAGCTCGTTCTGGATGATCCGGCGCAGATTGGCATCCAGCGCGCCAAGCGGTTCGTCCAGCAGCAGAATCTCGGGCTCCACCACCAGCCCGCGGGCCAGCGCGATCCGCTGGCGCTGTCCGCCCGACAGGCGGTCGGCCTTGCGGTCGGCCACGGCGGTGAGGTCGAACATATCGAGGATGCGCTCCACCTTGCGGTCGCGTTCCGCGCGGGGCAGCCCCTTCACCTCCAGCCCGAAGCCGATATTCTGGCGCACCGTCATATGCGGGAAGAGCGCATAGTTCTGGAAAATCATCGAGGTCGGGCGCTTTTCGGCGGGAAGATGCGTGACATTGCGGTTCATCATCATCACCTCGCCATTGGTGATGTCCTCGAAACCGGCGATCATGCGCAGGGTCGTGGACTTGCCGCAGCCCGACGGCCCGAGAAAGGCGACAAACTCGCCCTTTTCCACCTTCAGGTCGAAATCGGACACGGCGACCGTGCCATCGGAATAGGTCTTGCCGACCGAAATCAGCTCGAGGTCGTAGATCATGGGGCAGCCTGTTAAGTCTGAGGAAAAAGACCCGGACGGGCGATCCCGCCCGGGCCAGTCAGGGGAAACCCCGGTTTTAGGCGTTCAGGAACTCGTCCCAGCGTTGGATCAGGTGGTCATATTCATCCGGCCACTGATGCCAGTAAGCGACATTGGCCGCGCGTTCTTCCAGCGAGCCGCCATCGCGCAGATCGCCCGGATTGATGCCGCGGGTGGCCGCGCCTTTCCACGGCTGGCCTTCATACCAGAAGGCGTATTCATCGGGGTCCATCGCATCCTTGATATTGGTCGCGGGCGAGTAATAGCCCTGTTCGGTCACCATGATGCCCGGCTTGCCCGAGAGCCAGAAATTGGCATAGGCGATGACCGCCTCGCGGTTGGGCGTGCCCTTGAGCATCGACGGCCCGATGGCCCAGCCGCGATAGCCCTCTTTGGGGGTCGCGTATTTGGCGGGCTTGCCCTGCGCCTTGACCGCCATGACCGCGGGCTGCCACGCATCACAGACCACCATCTCGCCCGAAGCCATAAGGTTCACCAGCTCGCCGAAATCGCCCCAGAGCGCGCGGAACTGGCCCGCTTTCTTCTTGGCAATCAGGAACCTGGCGGCCTCGTCGATCTCGTCCTTGGTCGGGTTGCCGGGATTTTTGGCCTCCAGAAGGCCCAGCGAATTCATCGCCAGAATAGCCTGCCCGATGGCAATCAGCGGGTCCACATTGAGGCCCGACTTGCCCTTCCATTTGTCGTCAAACAGCGCGGTCCATGTATTGGCTTCCTCGGCCGAGAGCACATCGGGATTATAGCCGATGGAATCGTAGTTATAGACCGCTGGCACCATATAAAGCTGGGTCTGCGCCGCATCCGCCCAGATCTGGCCGGAGATTTGCGCCTTGGCATCCCATTTGGGGTTGGTCTTCGTGAAGGTGTCGCGGATCGAGGCCCAGTTGGGCACTTCGGAGACCGGAATGGTTTCGACATTATCGGTGGCAATCAGCGCCGGAAGGCGCTCGCCGATGATCTCCCAGCAGTCATAATCGCTGGAGCCCGACAGGATCTTGGTCTGCGCATCGGGATAGGTCGAGGGCGTGCCCGAGACCGACCCCACCCCGCTGGCCTCCTTGAACATGTCAAGGATGCGGTCCTGCACCGTGGTCGACAGACCCGTGGTGCGCAGCTGCTCGGACGAGAGGCTCTGCGCACGCGCATAACGCGCCCAAGGATGCATGCCCGAGCCAAGCGCCACCGCGCCCAGTGCCGCGCCCGAACGCAGGAGATGCCGTCTGTTGATGATGGTCATATGTCTATTCCCTGTTGAGGATGAGGTTGCAAAAAGGGCACCGCTTCTTTTTGTGTTTTTGCGGTATTCAGTAGCGGCCCGGTGTCAGGCCGCCATCGACCGTGATGACCTGCCCCGTAAGGTAGGAGGCATCAGCGGAGGCGAGGAACCCGATGACAGAGGCGATCTCGGCAGGCTCGCCCAGCCGCTGCATCGGGATATAGGGGGAGGCGATTTCAGCCGCCTGCGGACCAAGACTATGGCCGGGGTTCAGAAGCTGCGCGGTGCGGATATAGCCGGGCGCCACGCCGTTCACGCGGATGCCACGCGCGGCAAATTCCACCGCAAGGCCGCGCACCAGCCCGATCACGCCGGATTTGGCCGCCGAGTAATGCACATGCTCGTCCCAGCCATAGGCCGTGCCCATGATCGAGCTGAGACAGATAATCGAGGCCCCCGCCTTCATCGCAGGCAGGGCCGGACGGATCACCCGCAGCATCCCCTTGAGGTCGATCTCGAACGTCTCGTCCCATTTCTCGTCGGTCATCTCGGCCATCGGCACACAATGGGCGATGCCCGCATTGGCCACGATCACATCGATCCGGCCATGCATCTCCAGCACGCGGGCGACCAGCGCATCACAGGCAGGCGTGTCGCGCACATCCAGCGCCATGAACTCCGCCGAGCCGCCCGCATCGGTGATCGCCGCGACGACGCGCGCGCCCTCCTCGGCCAGAATATCGGTGACAATCACATGATCGCCCTTAGCGCCAAAGGTCTCGGCGGCGGCGCGACCAATCCCGATCCCTGCGCCCGTTACAATCACCACCCGTTTGTCTTGGGTCATAGCATCACATCTCCGGAATTCGGGCCAAGCGTCTGGCCTACATAGAGTTTTGCGTCATCGGAACAGAGGAAGGCCACGCTTCCGGCCACCTCGGCCACCTCGCCAAACCGGCCCAGAGGCAGCTCTGCCCGTTTGGCGGCTTTCCAGTCTTCGGAAAGCGCCTCGACGAGGGGCGTATTGATCGGACCGGGGGCCACGGCATTGACGCGCACGCCACGGTTCGAGACCTCGCGCGCCAACGATTTGGTCATGCCGATGATCGCGGCCTTGGCGCCTGCGTAATGGACAAGCTCGACACCGCCGACCTGACCAAGCTGGGAGGCCACATTGACCACCACCCCCTCGCCCGCCGCGAGCATCGCGGGCAGGCAGGCCCGTGTGCACAGGAAATTGCCACGCACGTGCACCGCAAACATCCGGTCGAACTGGGCGGGCGTGATCTCGGCGAAGGGGGCCTGATGGCCGAAACCCGCATTGTTCACCAAGATCTGCGGGTCGCCCAGCGAGGCGCGCACCTGATCCATCATCGCGCCCACAGAGGCCTCGTCCGCGACATCGGCGGCCACGGCCATCGCCTCGCCCCCAGACGCCACAATCGCGGCGACGGTCGCTTGGGCCGCGTCAGGATGCAGGTCATTGACCGCCACCCGCGCCCCGTCTGCGGCAAGCCGGAGCGCAATGGCCGCCCCGATCCCCGAGCCCGCGCCCGTGACCAATGCGACGCGGCTCATGCTTCCTGCCCCTTGAACTTGCCCGCCCGTGCGGTGAAGCGCTTCATCAAGAGCCCGTAGATCACCAGAAGCGTGAAGGAAAAGAGCGTGGTCAGCACCCCGAAGGCGAAGATATTGGGATAGATCTCCACCGAGAAGGTGCCATAGATCGCCAGCGGCAGGGTCAGGTCGCGCCCTGCGGTAAAGAGCGTGCGGGCGAATTCGTCATAAGACAGCGTGAAGGAAAAAAGCATCGCCGACAGCACGCCCGGGAAGATGATCGGGAAGGTCACACGGCGGAAGGTCTGCGCGGGGCTGACCCCGAGCGCCATCGAGGCTTCCTCGACGCTGCGGTCGAAGCGATTGAAGATCGCCAGCAACACGAGGAAGGCAAAGGGATAGGTATAGACCACATGCAGCACGAAGCTGGTGCCCCACCATGCGCGGCCGATCCCCAGCGTGTTCGACAAAAGCGCCATACCAAGCCCCACCAGCACGCCTGGCACCATCATGCCAAGAATGATGAGGTAGAAAACGGGGCCAGAGCCACGGAACTTGGTGCGGAAGGCCTCGGCGCTCATCACGCCCAGCACGGTCGAGACCACGGTCGTCATGAAGGCCAGCACCAGCGAGCGGATCAGGCTATCACCCACAGGAAGCTGCGAGACGCGCGATCCATCGACCATGCCCAGAAGATGCTCGTACCAGTAGATCGACCAGTCGCGGATCGGGAATTGCGGCCCGCCATCGGCGCTTTGGAAGCTGAGGATCGCCAGCACGATCATCGGGCCGTAGAGGAAGAGGAGGAAGATCGCCGTATAGACGCCAAGAACGGGTTTGAGGATACGCGAGTGCATGGGTTACATCTCCTTGCGCAGGTCGACGATGCGCAGCGCCAGCGCGATGACGGCAGTGATGATGATGGTCAGGACCACGCCCGCCACGGCGGCAAAGGCCCATTTGAGCGACCCGACCTGCGAGACGATAATATTGCCCAGCAGGTTCACCTTGCGCCCCGAAAGCGAGGCGGCAGTGGCGAACTCGCCCAGCACCATCACCGAAACGAAGATCGCGCCCACCACCACACCGGGCAGCGACAGAGGCAGGATGATGCGGCGGAAGATGGTGCCGAAGGAGGCCCCCAGATCGCGTGCGGCCTCGATGACCGACGGGTCGATGCGGCCAAGCATGAAGGTGATCGGCCCCACCATGAAGACGCAGTAGATCTGGGTCATCCCTACTAAAACAGAGAACTCGGAAAACAGCAGGAAGGTCAGCGGCTCGTGGATGATCCCGAGATTGAGCAGGATCGTGTTGATCGCGCCTTCCGTGCCCAGCATCGGACGCCAAGCGATCACGCGGATCAGGAACGAGGTCCAGAACGGAATCACACAGGCGACCAGAAGCGCGGTCTGGAGGGTCTTGTTACGGACGAAAAGCCCGATGAACAGCGCCACCGGATAGCCGATGGCAATCGTCGCCACCAGCACGATCGCCCAGATGCGGATCGTGGTGCCAATGGCGGAAAGATAGGTCGGGGACGACAGGAAGCGTTCCCAGCTGGCGGTGGTCAGCGTCGAATTCACGCTGAAGGTGGTCTGGGTCCAGAAGCTGACATAGATAACCATCGCCATCGGCAGCACCATGAAAAGTGCCATCCAGATCACGCCGGGCGTCAGCAACATCAGCGCGCGGTTCCGGTCTTTGCGGGCACGGGCGACGGCGGGGCTTTGGGATGTGGCCTCGGGGAGGTCGGTGGTTGCAGCAGCCATTATGCAGCTCCCTCGAAAATACGGATCTGGTCCGGATGGAAATGCAGCGCATAGGTCGCGCCTTCGGTCATCTCGGGCAGGCGTGGCTGGCCCAGATGGTCCACGACCTGCACAAGCTGCCCGTCATTGGTGCGGAAAAACGCCAGCGCGGTGGGGCCGTTGAACTCCCCCGTCAGATAGCGCGCAGGGAAGGAGAGATGCCCCTCGGGCACAGCGTCGGGGCGGGCGATGCTGATCTGGTCGAAACGCACGCCAAGGCTGCCCGCACCGCGCGGCATCAGATGCGGCGGCAGGGCGAATGTGGCGGCACCGGTGGCAAAGCCCGCGCCCGTTCCCTGCCCCGCAAGGATGTTCCATGCGTTCAGATGGCGGGCGGCGGCGGCATTGTCGGGATTGGCAAAAAGACGGGTGGCGGGCGCATCCTGCACGATCCTGCCGCCCGACAGAATGGCGACCGTATCGCCCATCGTCAGCGCCTCGGCCTCGGAGCCCGTGACATGCAGGAAAGACACTTTCAGCCGCTCGCGGATGGCGCGCAATTCGTCACACATCCGCGCGCGCAGATTGGCATCAAGCGCGCCAAGCGGCTCATCGAGAAGCACGATCCGCGGTTCGGTCACCAGCGTCCGCGCCAAGGCGACCCGCTGGCGCTGCCCGCCCGAAATTGCCCCCACACCGCGATGGCCAAAGCCCTTGAGCCCGACCAGATCCAGCGCCGCCTCGGCGCGCTCGATCACCTCTTTCGGGTCTCTCACCGCCGCCTTGGCACGATGACGCAGCCCGAAGGCCACATTGTCGCGCACGCTCAGATGCGGAAAAAGCGCGAAATTCTGGAAAACGAAGCCGATATCACGCAGATGCGGCGGAACCCCGTCCAGACGGGTGCGATCAAAGCTGACCGTGCCAGTATCAGGTTCCTCAAAGCCCGCAATCACCCGCAGCAGGGTCGTCTTGCCCGAGCCGGATGCCCCCAGAAGGGATACATAGCGGTCGTCAGGCACCGTGAAGTCCAGACCGTCCAATGCGGTTACATCGCCGTATTTTCGGCTGACCCCGGATAGCGTGAGCATCGGCGTCTCCCTGTTATTTTTGATATATGCATACAAAAGTCGATTCTATCTTTCGATCAAGACTTTTTCGATCTTTGTGCTCAAAAATCATTTTTTCAGGATCGTAAGCCAAAATAACATCATTCTAGTGCGTAAAAACCAGACATGCCGGCTGTTTTTGGCAAGATAACTGCTCAGTTGATGATCAGAATAAGATCTTTGCGTGCAAAGATCATTGATACATTGCGTGCAAAAACCGTTATTCTGACTCGCAAGACCTTCTCGGCGCAGACGGAGCCCCCCCTATGAGCACAGCGATCATCGACCGCAACGACGCGACCTCCGGCACGCCTGCCACCATGTTCGAGGCCGCCGCCTCGCTGTTGCGCAGCAATATCGAGGCAGGGCATCTTCTGGCAGGCTTCGTCTTGCAGGAAAGCGCCCTTGCCGAGCGGCTGGGCATGTCACGGGCCACCGTCAAACGCGCCTTTTCCATCCTTGAGGACGAGGGGCTGCTGACCCGCTTTTCCGGTCGCGGGCTGGTGGTGGCGGGCGGGTGCGGCACGCCGCAGCGCGTTGATCTACGTCAGGTCGAGCTGGATCTGGAGGGGCTGGACGACGCCTTGGGGCAGCCCTCTTGGCACCGCATCTATGCCGAGGTCGAGCGCGAGCTGTCGCGCAGCCTGATCTTTGGCCGTTACCGCGTGATCGAAGCGATGATCGCGCAGGAATACGATATTTCGCGCACCGTGGTGCGGGATGTGCTGGGGCGGCTGCAGGAACGGGGGCTGGTCCAGAAAACCCAGACCTCCCGTTGGATCGTCGAACCGCTCACCGCCCAACGCATCAAGGATAAATTCGAGCTGCGTCAGGTGCTTGAGGTGGCCGCGCTCAAATCGGGCCGCGCCGATCAGGCCAGCCTGCAGCACCTTCTGGACGAGATCCGCAGCCTTGATCCGGTCGAGAGACTGTCGCCAGCCCGCTGGTTCCGGTTGGAGGGCTGCTTCTTCGAGGCTGCCGTCATGGCCACCCCCAACCGCGACCTTGCCCGTTTCGCCGAACTCAACCGCCGCGCGCTGGATGCCTCGCAGCTTGCGCTGTTCTCGCTCGGGCTGCCGCCCGACCTGCAGACGCTGCGCGAGATCGCGACCATTATCGAGCTGCTGCAAACGGGGCCGGTATCGGCGGCGGCGGACCTGCTGACCACCCATCTGGGCAATGCGATGGCGCGCACCATCGCGCAGCTCAAGATCACCGCGATCATCGACCCGCCGACCGATCTGGCCCCCTATCTCAGCCCTGCCTGAGGTCCCTCCCTAGATTACGCCCCGGCCTAGCCCCTATGCATGAACTCGCAAAAGGCCTGCACGGCGGCGGAGTGCTCCACATTGGCCGCCCATGCCAAGCCCACATTCATCGTGGGGATCGGATCGGCCAGCGTGATCACATCGACCCGCCGCCCGTCCAGCGACCACGGTCGATAGACCATATCCGACAGGATCGTGACCCCCATCCCTGCCCCGACCATCGAGCGCACCGCCTCGGTTGACGAGGTCCGGAACGCAATTCTGGGCCGCGCCCGCAAATGGTTCCAGTAACGCTGCGCGGTATTCGAGGCCTCGTCCACGGTCAGCATGACATAAGGCTCCTGCGCGACATCGGCCAAAGTCACAACGGGCTTCTCCAGCAGGGGATGTTCGGCACCGACCCAAAGCCTGCGCCGCGATTGCAACAGCGTCTCGTAAAGCAGCCCTTCCTGATTGGCGATATTCGAGGTCAGCATCAGTGCCAGATCATAGCGGCCAGAGACCAGGCCGTCCTCGATCGCCTCGCGCGGGGCCTCGACCATCTGCAGCGTCACCTTCGGAAAGGCACGGATGAACCGTTCAAGATAGGGCGAGGCATAATAGCCCGCCACCGTATAGGTCATCGCCAGACGCAGCGCCCCCTCCACCTCGCTGCGCCGCAGATTGGGGGCGCGCACCGCCTCGTCCAGAGCACTCAGCACGCGCCGCGCATGATCTTGAAAGATCGTCCCCTCATAGGTCAGCCCCATGCCCCCCGCATGCCGGTCGAACAGGGGGGCGCCGACAATCTCTTCAAGCTGGCGAATGGCCGTGGTGACAGCCGATTGCGAGACATTCAATTCCTTCGCCGCCCGCGACACCTGCCCCTCGCGGGCGACGGCAACAAAGTAGCGAATCTGGCGGAAGGTGGGTTCGTTCATTATAGGAGATACCTCTATTCCACAAAACAGATACAGCCTTGGGGTGATCCTGTAGCGACTGCACGCCGCACAGATGAAAACCCTTTATCATCGGGGCATTTGCCGGATAACGCCGGATAAAAGCGATATATCTGTTTCAACCGGAGGCCACCGCGTCCAGAAGCATTATTCATTTTTCAGAATTCATTGCCAGCATATTCTGTATTTTACATTCCGCCGAAACCCTGTCTTGATGAGGACAAGGCCGGAAAAATCCGGCACCAAGGCCCGCGAGAGGCCACCCAACAGAGACACCATAACCCGAAGATCCGACGCTCTGCCTGCCATAGCCCCCATGCGCCGCTGTGCCTCCTGGCCATGCGCTGCGGGCATGCAGCTATCGCGTGGCCAAGACCCGCCTGTTGCCCGCTCCGGCCAGCATCCGCTATGGCCGTCGCCCCGACATGCCGTTCTGCCGCGACCGGATCCGCCAGAAAAGGAGAGGCACGTGCCCGCCACCCTCAATTGCGACATGGGAGAAAGCTTCGGCCTCTATCGCTTTGGCGATGATGCCGCGATCATGCCTCTCATCGGACAGGCCAATGTGGCCTGCGGTTTTCACGGATCGGACCCCAGCCATATGCGGCGCACCGTCGCGCTGGCACGGGCCCATAATGTCAGCGTGGGCGCGCATGTCTCGCTGCCCGACCTGCCCGGCTTCGGACGGCGCGAAATGAAGATGGACCGTCAGGAAATGGCGGATATCATTCTCTACCAGATCGGCGCGCTGAAAGGGTTTGTGGATGCCGAAGGAATGACGCTCGACTATCTCAAGCCGCATGGGGCGCTTTACGGCATGGCAGCACGACAGGAGCATATCGCGCATGCCGTCGCCGATGCCGCCGAAATCTACGGCCTGCCGGTGATGGGGCTGACGGGCACCCTGCATGAACGCATTTACACCGAACGCGGCCTGACCTTCTGGGCCGAGTTCTTCGCCGATCTCGAATATGACGACGAAGGCCGCCTGATCATCACCCGCGACCATCAGGCCGTTGACCCCGCACAGGCCGCCGAACGCTGTCTGCGCGCTGTGTCCGAGGGCCTTCTGACCACCGTTTCGGGCAAGCATCTGCCGGTGCGCGCCGAAACCATCTGCATCCATTCCGATACGCCGAACGCTGTCCAGATCGCTCAAGCGGTCAAGGCCGCGCTTGGCCAATGACGCTCCCACCCCTGCACGAAAGGATCCTGCTCATGCCCACCGAAATCCGCTCTCCCGTTCCGGGCACCTTCTATCGCAAACCCGCCCCCGACCAGCCCGCCTTCAAGGAAGCCGGAGACAGCGTTGCGGCTGGCGAGACCGTCGGCTTGGTCGAGGTGATGAAGACTTTCATCGAGATCAAGGCCGCCGATGCCGGTGTGATTGCCGAGTTCACCGTCGAGGATGGCACCCCCGTCACCCCCGGCCAATGTGTCTGCGTAATGGAGTAAGGGGATGGGGATCACAAAACTTCTGATCGCCAATCGCGGTGAAATCGCGCTGCGCATCCAGCGCGCGGCCCGCGATCTGGGAATAAAGACCGTGCAGGTCCATTCCGAAGCCGATACCGAGATGCTGGCGGTCAAACTGGCCGATGAGGCCATCTGTATCGGCCCCGCGCCTGCGGCCAAATCCTATCTGGATATCGACGCGATCCTGAAAGCGGCCCGCGACAGTGGCGCGGATGCGATCCATCCGGGCTACGGGTTTCTGTCGGAGAATGCAGAGTTCGCTGATGCGGTGGTGGCCGCAGGGCTCATCTTTGTAGGCCCCTCGGGTGACACGATCCGCATGATGGGCGACAAGGCTGCCGCCCGCGCGAGCGCTTTGGCCGCAGGCGTGCCCACCGTGCCGGGATCGGAGGGGATCATCACCGATATGGCCGCCGCTGAAGCCCTTGCCGGACAGATCGGCTTTCCGGTCATGATCAAGGCCGCCGCCGGTGGAGGCGGGCGTGGCATACGCGTGGCGGAGACGGCGGAAGAGTTCCGCACGCTGGCCCCGCAGGCCTCTGCCGAGGCCAAGGCCGCCTTTGGCGATGGGGGTATCTATATCGAGAAGCTGATCGCCCGCGCCCGCCATGTCGAGGTGCAGATCATGGGCGACGGGCAGGATGTGGTGCATTTCTTCGACCGCGAATGCTCGCTGCAGCGGCGCCGCCAGAAGGTCTGGGAAGAGGCCCCTTCGGCCGCGCTTGATGACACCACCCGCGAGGCGCTGTGTCAGTCTGCCGTGGCGCTGGCCAAGTCGGTCAATTACCTTGGGGCGGGCACGCTGGAATATCTCTATGACGATGCGACGGGGGCCTTCTACTTCATCGAGATGAATACCCGTATTCAGGTCGAGCATCCGGTGACCGAGATGATCACCGGCCATGACCTTCTGGCCGAGATGATCCGCGTGGCGGGCGGCGCGCCCCTTTCGCTGCGCCAATCCGACATCCAGCGGCGCGGCCATGCCATTGAGGTGCGGCTCAATGCCGAGGATCCGGCCAATAATTTCATGCCCTTCCCCGGTGTGGTCAGCGGGCTGCGCCTGCCCGACGGGCCTGGCGTGCGGATGGATCACATGCTGTATCAGGGCTATGCGATCCCGCCTTTCTACGACTCGCTGCTGGGCAAGCTGGTGGTCTGGGCGGACACCCGCGAGGCGGCGCTGACCCGCCTTGGCCGTGCGCTTGGCGAATTGCAGGTTGACGGCCTGCCCACCACCGCGCCGCTGTTCAGCGCGCTTCTGGGCGATGCCGAGCTGCGCGCCAATCACGTCCACACCAAATGGCTGGAACCCTGGTTAGAGACCCACGCCCATCTGATCGCGCAAGAAAAGGATAAAGCCGCATGAGCTGCCGTTATTCCTATGGCGGAGACGAGCATATCTTCGTCGAAGTCGACCCGTCCATGTCGCTCGAGGCGTTCTTTACCTCGCTTTCCATGACCAATGCGGTGCGCGACGCCGAAATCGAGGGCATCACCGAGATCTGCCCCGCCAATGCCTCGTTCCAGATCAAATTCGACCCTGATGTGATCGCACCCGACATGCTTATGGCGCGGCTGCAGGAGCTGGAGGCACAGGCCGAGGCGGCCCCTGCCGTGCTCGACACCCGCATCGTTGAAATTCCTGTGTATTATCAGGACCCTTGGACCCATGAGACCCTGATGCGCTTTCGCGAGCGCCATCAGGACCCCGCGGCCACCGACCTTGAATATGCCGCACGGATCAACGGCTATGACAGTGTTGCGGCCTTCATCGAGGCGCATTCCGGCGCGCCTTGGTTCGTGTCGATGGTGGGGTTCGTGTCGGGGCTGCCGTTCCTTTACCAGATGGTGGATCGCGACCGGCAGATCGAGGTGCCCAAATATCTGCGCCCGCGCACCGATACGCCAAAGCAGACCGTAGGCTATGGCGGCTGTTTCTCCTGCATCTATTCGGTGCGTGGCGCGGGCGGATACCAGATGTTCGGCATCACGCCGATGCCAATCTACGACCCCGAGCAGAAGGTCGCGCATCTGAAGGAGTTCATGGTCTTCTTCCGCCCCGGCGACATCGTGAAATGGAAACCCATCACCCGCGAGGAATATGACCGTATCCTGCGCGAGGTCGAAGAGGGCAGCTACACCCCCCGCATCCGGCCCGTGCGCTTCTCGCTTGAGGAGTTCAACGCCGATATCGACGGCACAAATGCCAAGCTGATGGAGGCGCTCCATGCCGATTAATGTGATCTCCGCCGGAATTTCCACGACGGTGCAAGACCTTGGCCGCCCGGGCTATTACCACTTGGGCATCCCGATGGGCGGCGCGATGGACCGTATGGCGCTGCGCGCGGGCAATCTTCTGGTCGGCAATGAGGAAGGGGCGGCCTGTCTGGAATGCGCCTTTTTCGGGCCGGAGCTGGAATTTACCGAAGATGCCGTGATCGCGATCACCGGCGCGGAGCTGCCGCCCAAGATCGATGGTGCGCCCCAGCCCACATGGACCGCGCTGGACGTGCGCGCGGGTCAGGTGCTGTCGTTCGACTATCTGCAAGCGGGCGCACGAGCCTATATCGCCGTGGCAGGCGGGATCGATGTGCCGATGGCGCTTGGATCGCGCTCGACCTATGCCATCGGCGCGCTTGGCGGGGTCAAGGGGCGGGCCGTGCAGCCGGGGGATGAATTACCGATCGGGACGGGGGCCAAGGCCGGCACCGGCAAGAGCCTGCCGCCGGAGCTGCGCCGCCTTCCGGCCGCCCGCGCCGAGCTGCGCATTCTCCCGGGGCTTTACAACCACCGCCTGACCGAGGCCAGCCTTGCGCAATTCTTCAAGGAGGACTGGCGCGTGGCCAATGAGGCCGACCGGATGGGCTACCGGTTCCAAGGCGGCACGCCTTTGGAATTTGTCGCACAGGACCAGCCTTTTGGCGCAGGATCGGACCCGTCAAATATCACCGATGCCTGCTACCCTTACGGGTCGGTGCAGGTGCCCAGCGGGGCAGAACCCATCATCTTGCACCGCGATGCGGTTTCGGGCGGCGGGTATTTCATGCTGGGCACGGTGATTTCGGCGGATATGGACCTGATCGGCCAGCTCCAGCCCAATATGCATGTCCGGTTTGTGCCGGTCGATATGGCCACCGCCCTGCAAGCGCGCCATGACCGGCGCCAGCAACTGGACAGGATCCGCAAGGCATTGGCCTGATATGGGCCAAAGCCAGACATGAAAACGCCGCGCCCTCTGTTCGGGGGCGCGGCGTGCAGGAACGAAAGGGATCAGAGCGAGGCGTCGAGCGCTTCGATGATCTTGTCGCCCATTTCCGAGGTCGAAACCGGCACACCGCCTTCGGGGCCCAGCAGGTCTGCGGTGCGCACGCCATCGGCAAGCACCTTTTCCACGGCCGCTTCCAGACGGTCGGCTTCCGCGCCCAGATCGAAGCTGTAGCGCAGCGCCATTGAGAAGCTCAGGATGCAGGCGATCGGGTTGGCCTTGCCCTGACCCGCGATATCGGGGGCCGAGCCGTGCACGGGCTCATACATCGCTTTCGGGCGACCATTGGCCATCGGCGCACCAAGGCTGGCCGAGGGCAGCATGCCAAGCGAGCCGGTCAGCATCGCCGCCGCATCCGACAGCAGATCGCCAAACAGGTTGTCGGTCACGATGACGTCGAACTGCTTGGGCGCGCGGCACAGCTGCATCGCGCCCGCATCGGCATACATATGCGACAGCTCGACTTCGGGGTATTCCTCGTCATGCACGCGCTGCACGACTTCGCGCCACAGGATGCCCGACTCCATCACATTGGCCTTCTCCATCGAGCAGACCTTGTTGCCGCGACGCTTGGCCAGTTCGAAGGCCGAACGGGCAACGCGCTCGATTTCGCTCTCGGTATAGCGCTGGGTGTTGATACCCACACGCTCGTTATTTTCAACGATGATGCCGCGCGGCTCGCCGAAATAGATGCCCGAGGTCAGCTCGCGCACGATCATGATATCAAGACCGGCGACCACATCTTTTTTCAGCGAGGAGAAATCGGCCAGCGCGTCAAAGCATTGTGCGGGGCGCAGGTTGGAATAAAGATCCATCTCCTTACGCAGACGCAGCAAACCGCGCTCGGGCTTCACCGAGAAATCCAGAACGTCGTATTTCGGGCCGCCCACGGCGCCCAGAAGCACCGCATCGACCTCTTGCGCCTTGGCCATGGTTTCGTCCGACAGCGGCACGCCATGCACGTCATAGGCCGCGCCGCCCACCAGATCTTCGGAGACATCAAAGGCCACATCGCGCTTTGCGCCGAACCAGTTGATGACCTTTTTGACTTCGGTCATGACCTCGGGGCCGATGCCGTCGCCCGCCAGAATGAGGATCGAAGGGTTTGCCATGAAATACCTCCCGCATGTTCAGGCCCAACTGGCCAATAAGACAAGGTTGGGCGAGGGCGTAGCCAATGCCCGCCTCGGGGTCAAGTTCCGAACGTGCACTTGGACGGCACCGGAAGACGGTGCGCGGGGAGAAAAAATCGGCAGCATCGAAGGTGACGCAGCGTCATAGGCGAGGTTTCGCAGTCGTGAAAATCAGCCGCTCGCGCAGGGGCGTCCGATTTTGCATGATAGGACCATAAAGAGCAGAACGGAAAAACGCATGACTCGCAGACTCCTGATTCTCGGGATGGGGGGGCTTTTCGGAGCCGCCGCCGCCCGCGCCTTTCGTGCCGCAGGCTGGGATGTCGACCGCTACCATCGCGGCTCGGATGTCTCGATTGCGGCGCGCGGCGCCCGCTGGATCATCAACGCCACCAATCCCGCCAATACCGCAGAGCTGGAGCGCGACCTGCCGGACCTGACCAAGAAGGTGATTGCCGCAGCCCGCAACTCGGGGGCTTCGGTCATCGTCCCGGGGAATTTCCACATCTATGGCCGCAGCGGCACGGCGTGGGGCCCCGACTGCCCCCACGCGCCGGTCAGCCGCCGTGCCAAAGCCCGCAGCGAAGCCGAAAAGCGCTATCGCGAGGCCGCCGATGCCGATCATGCCATGCTGATGCTACGGGCGGGCGATTTCGTCATGCCGGGCGCACAGGCCACCTTGATGAACAGCCTCGTCCTGCCCAAGCTTGCCAAACACGAGATCACGGCGCTGGGTCCGGCGGACAAGCTGCATATCCATGCCGATCTGGAAGATCTGACGCGGGTCGCCGTGGCCTTGGCCGAAACCGCAGACGAAGGCGGCGGCTTTCTGGACATTCCCTTCCCCGGCACGCGCTTTTCCGCCCGTCAGCTCGCCGAGAGCCTCTCCAGACAGATCGACAAGAAGATCCGCCTGAAATCCTATCCGTGGTGGCGGGCACAGTTCAGCGCAAGCGGGCGTCAGATGGCGGCCAACCGTGCGTTCTACCAAAATGACCACGTCATTGACGAAGGTCCGTTCCGCATGCTGTTCCCGACCTATGAGACCAAATCACTGGACCGGATCGCCTTCGAGCACCTTTATATGCGCGGCATGAAGGTCAAACCCGAGGGTCGCGCCGCCGATCAATCGCCCCGTGCGCAATCGCATGGCCAAGCGATGTCGACCCAGACCATCTTGTAACGCGTCGAGACATGGGCCGGAGCCTGCCACCGCGTTCCGGCCCCAGAGACCTGCAACTGCCGATCCGGCAGGATGTAATCCAGCCGCAGCAGCCTGCCCGACAGATCGCTCGTGGCAAAGGGGCTTCCCTGCTGCGCGGCATCCGTGGATGCGGGACGGGGATCTTGCAATCTTGGATGGGCAAGAAGCGCCTGCAACGCATCCTTGCGTCCTTCGGACTGGTCGGGGTCCAGATTGGCGCGCCCCAGCATCACCACGGGCGGATCGTCGGGCAAGCCCGCAAGATAGGGCAACCAGAACGCCGTCTCGTCATGATTGCGCCGCCCGTTGCGATCTTCGGGCCCGTCGAAAATCGGGGGGGTGGCCGCCCAGACCAGAAGCCGCAATGCGTGACCGGCCTCGTGCAGGCGCACATCCCAATGCACGGTGGAGGACAGGCGTTGCACCCGCTGCGCCGCCTCGGACAGGCCCGCGCCCGCGATCAGAGTGTCCGGCATGTCCCGCCAGAGCGTGCCACTCAGATCCTGCACCGGCCCGATCTCCAACCGTGAAAGCAACAGCACCCCGCCCTGCCCCGTAAACCGGCCATATCCCTGCGCATCCCTTGCCTCGCCCAGAACGCCGTTCCCATCCAGATCCGCCCCCGATGGCAGGCCGCTATTGGGCTGGAGATGCAATGCATAGGGATAGTCCAGACCCTGCGCGGCAAGCCTCTTGCGAAAGGCCTCTGCCGCCAGCCCCTGCGCATCCCAATCGAAATCAAGAAGCAGCAGCACATCCGCAGACAAGCTGGCCATTTCCGCGACACTGGCCGCAACCTGCGGGTCCTTCCGCGCAAGAATATCGCGATACAGAAGCCCCGGCCCCTTCCGGCCAAGCTGCGGATCCCAAAGCGCAATCCGCAGCCCCGATGCCTCTTCAGCCACGGCCAGTGTCAGGCCCCATAGCCACAGGGCCACACAGATCAGGCCGCCTGATAGGTACCGTCGTCTCCGGCTTCGGCCTCGGCACGGGCGTGACGCCTGCGTTGCGCGATCATCGCCGCGATCCGGCCCATCGCCATGCCACGCATCACCAAAGCCGTAGGAAGGAATGCCCATAGGATCACCAGCCAGATCAAAGCATGCGGGCTGCGCGGCATCACCGAAACAAACACAATAGAGACCAGCTTCAGCAGCACCGGCAGCAGAAAGGGAAGAACCACACCGACACTCGCATTCACCCAAGAATCGCGGCGCAACCTGTCCACCACATCCCCGCCCATCGTCGGATCGAAGGTCGGCAGATTGACCCAGACATTGAACCGCTCCTGCCGGTTGGGCCATCCCAGCGCATGAATCGCCACAAGAAAAGCCCCGATGCCCGTCAGGCACACCATGCTTGCAAGCCCCGCAAGGCTTTGCAACACCCCCAAACGCGATTGCGCCGCAGCGGGCAGAACCTGCATCAGAAGCCGCAAGGGGCTATAGGGGAAATCCAGCAGACCGCCGAAAGCATGCCCGAGCGCCAGCAAAAGCCGGTTGAAGGTGCTGGGCACCGCAGGGGCGATACTGGCCAGAGACAACAGGATCACCAGCCCGAAAAACACCAGAAAACGGATGCGGTTATAGGGCGCGGCATCGCGGAATTCGACAAGGCAGGGATAGACGGAACTGTATTCGAACACGGTCAGCCCTGCGAGAAACAAGGCGACAAAGGCCACGACCTGCATCGTATCGGCCCCTGCTCCGGGCAGAAGAAGCGCCGGAACACAGATCACGAATGCCAGTAATAGCGCCCGAAGACTGGCGCCGAAGATACGTAAAACCACTGCCCTGCCCTCTGGTCCGGACAACCGCGATACACTGTCGGGGTTTTATACCGGATCTGGATACTGCCTTAATCTTGCCATGATTTTGCCCAACTTCGCCACGTTTGGCAATCCGGCCGTGAAAATGCAGCCTATTTTCACAAAGCATCGGCCTTCCTGCCACAGCGGACGCGCCTCAGGCCTTATCCGGTTTGACGTCATCTGCCGCATGGCAAAGAGGGCCTCTCTGCCTTGAGCGTCTTTTGCGGTGCCTTCCGGCACAGGATGTAAAGCGTTGTGCCCGACAGGATCAGAAGACCGCACAGCACCAGCAACGGCAGCCCCAGAAACAGGAAATCTTCCCGCGAGCCGACAAACAGGGACGCGACCCCGATATGCTGACAGTGCCCCGACACGCTGGCAAACCCGCATGCCAAGCCAAGAACATAAACGCAGAAAATACAATCGGCCCCCGCCAATACGGCATTCAGGACCACCCAGATTTTCAACAGCCGGATTTGCAATTTCAATATACCTCCTCGATAGGCTCAGAAATGAGACGCATAAAATAATCGCCTGAGCCGTTTTGCAGAAATGGCGGATCGGGAACAGGGATTTTGTCGCGGCACGACATCCCGTCCACCGCCGCCATCCGAGAACAACCAGCCAGATCGGTCTAAATATTGAACATAAACGCATAATTGCGCGCCGGTTTACGAAAACCCTTGGCATATCAACGGCAGCCTCCGGCCAGCGAAACGCTCTGTTTTACGATTTTTTTCACATAGCCGACATGCACCTGATGCAAATATTTTCACCCACACTCTACATTTCAGGCATTTTTCTTAATCAATCGATCAAACATCCACCCCGCCTTCGGCTTGACAATCGGCTTCAGGCCCGACGTTTTGCTCGGGATGACTTATTGAATAAAGAGACAGTTGATGACGACGGACACTCTGGAATCCTTTCTGGGAACAGTCGGGGGCATCGTATGGGGCCCCTACCTTCTTATCCCTCTCCTTCTGGGAACGGGTATTTTTCTCACCTTCCGACTGGGCGCGTTGCAGTTTGTCCGTCTTGGCGCGGCGCTGCGCCTTGGTCTGTGGCGCCGTCACGATCATGGGGCCGAAGGGGATATCAGCCAGTTTCAGGCGCTGACCACCGCAATGGCGGCCACTGTCGGCACCGGTAACATCGTGGGGGTTGCCACCGCCATCAGCGTGGGCGGCCCGGGGGCGCTGTTCTGGATGTGGGTGACGGCCCTGCTGGGGATGGCCTCGAAATATTCCGAAGCCTTCTGCGGTGTGCGCTTCCGCGTGACCGATGCGGCGGGCGAGAAATCGGGTGGCCCGCAATATTACCTCGAACGCGGCATTCCGAACGGGTTCGGGAAATTCCTCGCCATCGCATTCTCGATTTTCGCGGTCTGCGCCTGTTTCGGCATCGGCAATATGACGCAGGGCAATTCCATCGCCTCGAACCTCGACCAGAGCTTCCATATCCCGACATGGATCTCCGGCGCGGTGCTGGCGGTGATGACGCTGGTTGTTCTGGTGGGCGGGATCAAGTCCATCGGTCGGGTGACGGCGGGTCTGGTGCCTGCGATGATCGTCTTCTATGTGCTGGGCGCGCTGTATATTCTGATCGCCAATGCGGGCACCATTCCGGCGGCTTTGGCCGAGATCTTCTCGGACGCGTTTACCGGCTCGGCGGCCACCGGCGGGTTCCTGGGCTCGACCATCATGATCGCTGTGCAATTCGGTGTGGCACGCGGCATTTTTTCGAATGAATCCGGCATGGGCTCGGCGGCGATTGCCGCAGCTTCGGCCCAGACCAGCCACCCCGTCCGGCAAGGGCTTGTCTCGATGACACAGACCTTTATCGATACGATCATCGTGGTCAGCTGCACCGGTCTGGTGATTGTCACCACCGGCGTCTGGAACCAGCTCGACCCCGTGACCGGCGAGCAGATCTCGGCGGCCGTGATGACCGCCCGCGCCTTCTCCCACGGGCTGCCGGGAAGCTGGGGCGACTGGATCGTGACCTTGGGTCTTGTGCTTTTCGCCTATTCCACCATCCTCGGCTGGGCCTATTACGGCGAACGCAATATCGAGCGGCTCTTCGGTCGCCGCCTTGTCATGCCCTTCCGCGTGCTGTTCTCGGCCATCGTCTATATCGGCTGCACCATGCAGCTGGGTGTGGTGTGGAACTTCTCGGATGTGATGAACGGGCTGATGGCCATCCCGAACCTGATCGGCCTCTTGATCCTGTCGGGGCTGATCGCCCGCGAAACGCGCCACTACCTGCGCCATGATCCCAAGCTGGAGGCCAACCAGCACGAGATTGAGGCCTTCATGCAGGGTCAGCCCGGCTGGGACGAGTGGAAAGCCTCAGATCATACCGTACATCGCTAAGGAAAGGGGGCCGCGTGGCCCCCTTTTTCATCTGCGGGTGATGCCGCTCATCGGTGCGATTTTCGACCCGTCCGAGAAACGGTGCAGCCGGAAGGGCGTGGGGTCCACAATGGGCGGATGGCCGGTCATCAGATCGGCCACCAGCCGCCCCGCTCCCGGACCAAGCCCGAAGCCATGCCCCGAAAATCCGGTCGAGACAAACAGCCCCTTGACCCCGTTCTTCACCCCTTCGGTGCCGGAGATCACAGGGATCACATCGGGCAGCACGTCGATAATCCCCGCCCAGCGTTGTTCGATCTTCATGCCCTTCATCTTGGGCCAGCGGGCCGAGACCTGTGCAAAGACCTTATCGATAAAGGCGGTCTCGGGCTGGGGGTCCATGATGCGGGTCTCCTCGAAGGGGGTCACATCATTGGCGCTCCATTTGCGCTTGGTCTTGAGCCCGTCCACAAAGGCCGAGCCAAAGCCGAAACGCAGCCCGCGCCATTCGTTCTTCAGCGCCGGAAGGAAGGCACCGAACAGGCGGAAGCTATCGGGGGTGATCTCGTAGCGGCTATTGGCGGAAGAGGCGATGGTATAGCCGCCGTCCATCCGGCGCCGCATGGCGAATTCGCGGAACTTGATCGTGCCTTCGGGTCCGCCCTCCATGGGGGAGGTCCGCAGCACGGTGTTCTTGGTGCGCAGCTGCGGCAGGTAGATGCCCATATTGTCCAGCATCAGCCGCGACCAGATGCCCCCCGCCAGCAGCACCTGCGAACAGGCGATCCGCCCGTGTTCGGTGATCACACCCGTCACGCGGCCATCCTTGACGTCGATCATCCGCACCGCCGTATTCTGATGCACGCTGCCACCACGGGCCTGCACCGCGCGGGCCACGGCAGGCGCGGCCTTCTGCGGCTCGGCGCGGCCATCCTTGGGGTTATGAAGCGCGCCCTTGATCGGCAGATCCATCCCCTCATATTCGGCCAGCGCCTCCTCACGGGTGATCATGCGAGCGGGGATCTGGTAGCTTTGCAGCAGATCGGCCCATTCCTTTTCTTCTTCCAGCACATCATCGCTGGCACAGGTATAGGTCACCCCCGACTGGCGATAGCCCGTCTCGGCCTCGACCCTCTCGTTGAGCCCCTCCCACATGCGCACGGCTTCTACCATCAAGGGCATCTCGCGCGGGTCGCGATGGGTCAGCCGCACCCAGCCCCAGTTGCGGCTGGATTGTTCCGCCCCGATCTCGCCCTTCTCGCAGATCGCCACCTTCAGCCCGCGGTCCACCAGTTCAAGCGCGGCACAGGTGCCCGCAATTCCACCACCGATAATCACAACATCCACCGCCTTCGGCAGGACGGCATCGCTTTCGACCGGGTCAAGCTTCGGTCCTGGCATGGGTCTTCTCCTTAAATCAGACGGGAACACCCCGTCTTATGCATGGGGCGGCAGGGGCGCGCCCTGTCGCAAAGCCTTGAAATTATCGCGCAACCGATAGCCCAGAAGCGCCGCCTTTGGCGCCACATCCATATAGCGCGGCTGAGCGCTGAGCGGTTCAAGCCGGAGGTCCAATTCGGCCTCCATCGCCCAATCCGCCAGAATACCGCCCAGCATGGACCCGGTCGGCACGCCCCGCCCCGACAGGCCAGTCATCGCCACCACTCCGGGGGCAAGCTGATACAGGCGGGGCACGGTCTGGCGCTGCATGTCCAGCTCGCCGGTCCAGAAGAAGTCCCAGCGGATGTCCTCGCGGATTTCGGGATGCAGCCACTTCAGACGGTCGGTCATGATCTTTGCGGTCAACGCGCGGTCATAGCCACGCCGGACCATCGGAAACATCGAGGCCACAATGCGGTTTTGCGCGCTGTATTTATAGACATAGATATCGCCGCGCCCGTCCTGAATGGTGGTGCGCTTGGGCAGAAGATGGGCCTGCGTTTCGGGCGAAAGGGGTTGGGTCGCCGCCACAAACACCCGCAGGATGCGGAAGGTCTGGTCGAGCTTCGGCCAGCCCGCCACCGTATAGGCGCCCGTGGTATAGATCACCTTCTCGGCCAGCACCCTGCCCTGCGGCGTGGTGACCGCCCATTTCCCGCCCTCGCGCGAGGTGCCCGTCACATGGCTTTCGGTGAAGATCTGCCCGCCTTCGCGCATGACGGCCCGCGCCAGCCCCCGCGCATAGCCAAGCGCATTCAGCCCGCCCGCCTCTTCGTGATACCACCCGCCCATAAAACGCGGCGATCCGGTGATGGCCGCAACCTCGGCACGGTCCAGCATGCGCGTGCGAGCACCCACCGCGTTATACTCGGCGGCGCGTTTCTCCATCACCTTGATATGGCTGGGGAATAAAGCGCCCTGCACATAGCCGTTCTGTTCCCATTCGCAATCAATCCCATAATCGCGGATCATCGCGCCCACGCGGTCATTGGCGCGGGTCTGGCGGTGGATCAGCCGCTCGGCCCAAGGTTCGCCCAGCACGCGGCGCAGATCGGGCAGCGAATAATGGGTGAAGGTCGGCGTGCAATGGCCCGCGTTCCGCCCCGAGCCGCCAAACCCCACCTGAGCGCGCTCAAGCACCACCACACTGACGCCCTGTTTGGCAAGCTCCAGCGCCGTGGTCAGGCCGGAATAGCCCGCACCCACAACACAGACATCCGCCTGCACATCGCCCTGCAAGGGCCGAGTCTGCGGCGCGGGGGCGGCCGTTGCATACCAGAGCGTATCCTCGAAGGGGGAAAACCGGCGCATCATGCCCTCACAGATCGGTGCGGCTGTCGAAGGCGTCGCGCAGACCGTCTCCGATAAAGTTGAACCCCGCCACGGCAATGGTGATCGCCACACCAGGCACAATGGCCAGCCAAGGCGCGCTATCGAGATATTGCTGCGCACCATTGAGCATATTGCCCCAAGAGGGCAGCGGCGGCTGGATCCCATAGCCGAGGAAAGAGATATAGGCCTCAAGCAGGATCGCGCGGGCCACCGTCAGGGTGGCCGCCACGATGATCGGGCCGATGGCATTGGGCAGAAGCTCGCGGAACATGATCCAGCGCTCGGACAGGCCCAGCATCTGGGCGGCCTGTACGAAATCCTGACCTTTCAGCGATTTGACCTCGGCCTCGACGATGCGGGCCACCTCCATCCAGCTGGTGGCGGCAATGATCAGCGCGATCATCACCGGACCGGGCTGAATAAAGGCCGCCAGCGCCAGCAGCAGGAAAACCGACGGAAAGGACAGAAACGCATCAACGATCCGCATCAGCACCGCCGAAACCTTGCCCCCGTAATAGCCCGACAGCACCCCGATGACCGACCCGATCGCAGTGGCAATCACCATCACCGCAAAGCCGATGGCCATGGACACCTGCCCCGCATGGAACAGCCGCGCGGCAATATCGCGGCCCAGAGGGTCGGTGCCGAAGATATGCGCGCCAGTGCCGGGAGGCGCAAAGCGCGCGCGCAGGTCGATATAGAGTTCGTCATAGGGCAGGAAATGCGGCCCCGCGAAACAGGCCACGGTCAGCGCCAGCACCATGATGAGCCCCAGAAGCGCCAGCTTATGCGAGGCAAAGCGGCGCAGCGCGCGCGAGCGGAAGACTTTGGCGCGGGGCGCGAGATCGGTTGTGGTGGTGGTCATCAAAACCTCCTCAGTCCAGACGGATGCGCGGATCGATCAGCGCAACAATGAGATCGGCGGCCAGATTGCCCACCAGAACCAGAATGGCCGAGGCCATGAGAAGCCCCATCACCACCGGATAGTCGTTATAGCCAAGGCTATCGAGGAAGAGCCGCCCCATGCCGGGCCATGTAAAAACGGTCTCGGTCACCAGAGCGCCACCCAGCACCATGGGCAGTTGCAACCCCGCCAAGGTGATCATCGGCACCAGCGAATTGCCCACGATATGTTTGAAAAGCACACGGCGCGAAGTCAGCCCCTTGGCACGCGCCGTGCGCACGAAATCCTGCTTGATGACATTCAGCGTCGAGGTCCGCATATAGCGCGACCAGATCGCCACATCGACAAGCGCCAGCACCATCGCGGGCAGGATCAGGTGACGCAGATAGTCCAGCACCGACCCATCACCCACGGTGTACATATTGCCCGCAGGCAGCCAGCCCAGATTGAGCGAGAAGACATAGATCGCCACGAGGCCAAACCAGAAGGTCGGGATCGACAGCGCCACCATAGCAAAGACCGTCATCGTATAGTCAAACGCGCCCCCACGTTTGAGCGCCGAGAAAATCCCGATGGCCGAGCCCAGCGTCACCGAAATCACCGTCGCCGTGCCCATCAGCAAAAGCGTGGCGAAAAGATGCCGCCCGATGACCGCCAGAACGGGCTGGCCGTCGCGGTAGCTTTGCCCCCAATCGCCCACGAACAGATGGCTGAGCCAGTCGATATATTGCACCGGAAGCGGGCGGTTCAGCCCCATCTGTTCGGCGATCTTGGCCAGCTGCTCCTGCGTCATGCCGGGGCTAAGGGCGAATTGCGACAAAGGCCCCCCGGGGGCCAGCGACAGCACGCAAAAGCCGATACAGGAAACGATGACAAGAAGGATCAGGCTTTGCCCGAGGCGGGACAGGATATAGCGCAGCATGTCGTGCCTTTCGGTTGGGGCTCCAAGAAAACTCGGGAAAGATCCCATCGCGACGAGCGCGATGGGACTAGTCGCGGAGGCCTAGGCCTCCGACTGGGGGTCAGGCGCGCGACCAGTCGCGCACGTTCCATGTATCGATGCGGTTGTTCACATTGGGCGTGGGCCCTGCGACATCCTCTTTCCAGCCCTTGACCACGGCGTATTGGAACATCGGCAGGAAGGGCAGGTCATGACGCATGACGGCCTGCTGTTCCTGATAGATCTTCTTGCGGTCCTCTGGCACAAAGCTTTTCGCACCGGCCTTCAGCAGCTCGTCCACCTTCTCGCTTTGATAGGCGAAGGTGTTCTGCCCCGAACCACCCAAGGCAGGCGACATGGTGGACATGAAGTAATCCGACGTATCAGGGTCGGCGCCCGCCAGACAGTTCAGCCCCACAACCACCGTATCGAATTCCGAATTCATCCAGTAATCGCCCCACATCACGGCTGGCGGCAGGTTCTTGATCTGCATATCCACGCCGATCTCCTTGAAGGTCTGCTGGATGAATTGCTGTGCCTGCTCGCGCAGGTGGTTGCCTGCGGTGGTGGAATTGGTGAAGGACAGTTTCACACCATCCTTGGCGCGGATGCCATCGGCGCCTTTCTCCCAGCCTGCATCATCCAGCAGCTTGTTGGCGGCCTCGATGTTGAACTCATGCTTGGGCAGATCGGGGTTATAGTAGAAGCTCTGCTGCGGCATATAGGTCTCGGTGGGGGTCGGCACGCCGTAGTAAAGCGCATCGATGATCGAGCTTTTGTCGATGGCCGCATAAAGCGCCTGACGCACCGCCAGATCCTGAAACTGCGGGCGCTGCATGTTCAGCCCGAAGCTCTCGAAAGTTGCGGTGCCTGCCACTTTGACCACTTTGCCCGGCAGTTTCTCGGCCTCGGCCAGATGGTCGGGCGAGATATATTGCAGCCCCACCACATCGATATCGCCCGATTTGAACTGGGTGTACATCACGTTGAGATCGGGCACATATTTGATGATCAGCGATTTCAGATGCGGCCCGTCCATATGGTAATCGGCATTGGCCTCCAGCTCGATATGGTCGCCCGCCATACGGGTCTTCCACTTATAGGGGCCGGTGCCGATGGGGCTGTTCATGAAGGGCGTATTGTTCAGATCGGCCTGACCGTCAAAGGCTGCCTTGGGGATCATATAGGTCGAGGCCAGAACGCCTGCGAGCGGCGCGAAGGGTTCGGACATGGTCCAAGTGATCTCGGTGGGCGAGACCACGGTGATGTCGCGCATGAACTTATAGCCCGTGGAGCGGAAGGACCGGAAATCGGGGTTCACGGTCAGTTCGAGGCTGAATTTCACATCCTCGGCGGTGAAGGGCGTGCCGTCGTGCCAAGTGACGCCGTCCTTCAACTTTACCTTCCAGCTCAACCCGTCTTCCGAGATCCCGCCATTCGCAACGGTAGGCACTTCGGCGGCAAGGATCGGGAAGAGCTGGCCCTCGGGGTCGAAATCGAACAGCGTGTCGAAAATGGCGTAATAAACGCCCTCATCCACCTCGATATGCGGCATCAAGGGGTTGAAAACGGTGGGTTCTTGCGAAAAGGCCAGCACCAGCTGCCCCTCGGGCGAGGCATTGGCCGCCAGCGCCGCATCCTTGCGCAGAAGGCTTGGCCCCATCAGGCCCAGCGAACCGGCCGCCCCCATCATCATCAGGCTTTGGCGGCGGGTGAATGTGGTCTTGTGATCTTGCGTCATCGTGCATTCCCTGTTGTTGGTTGCAGGCAAATCTATCCCGCTCCGCAAAGCGGGTGGCTTGCGGGGATAGGTCTGTCTGTCGAGAGTGCGGGTTGGCCCCGCTTAGGGTGTCACAGGGCGATGGGTCGCCCCCTGACGGGTTAGAAACCGCTGATAATCTCTATCTTGGTGCCATCACTGAAGCGGTTGAAACGGAAAGGCTTTGTATCGACCACGGGCGTGCGGCCGGTGACCAGATCGGCCATCAGACGGCCCGCGCCAGGCCCGATGCCGAAACCGTGGCCGGAAAAGCCGGTGGCGATATGGAAGCCGGGGATCTGGTCTACGGGCGAGATTACCGGAATGGCGTCGGGCGTCACATCAATGGCGCCTGCCCAACGCTGGGCGATCTGGGCATCATTGAAGACAGGGAATGCCTCGCGCAGATTGGCCAGCGCCTTGTCTTGCAGATTGAACGCAGGCTTAGGGTCAAGCACGCGGTTATATTCGAACGGGCTTGCCTCATCCAGCCGCCAGCGGTTGGGGATGCGGGCCTCGTCATAGAAACGCCCGCCAAAGCGCAGCATCAGCGCCTTCCATTCGGCACCAAGCGCGGGCAGGAAGTCCTTCATATAGCGGAAGCTATCGGGCACGATATCCACGATATTGCGGAAGCCGTCGGCAATCGTATAGCCGCCATCCTGCCGCTTGCGGATCGAGAAACCTTCGGACCAGATCGCCATCTCCGGCCCGCCTTCCAGCGGCTTGGTGCGGATGACCGAGTTCTTCACCTTCAGCTGCGGCAGGCGCAGCCCGTTGTTGCGGGCAAACAGGCTCGACCATGCGCCACCGGCCAGCACCACCTGTTCGCAGGCAATCGGACCACGCTCGGTCACCACCCCCGAGACATAGCCGCCCGAGGTCTCGATCCCGCGTACGGCGCATTCGGTCAGGATATAGGCCCCACGGTCGCGGGCAGCCTCGGCAATGGCGGGAGCGGCCTTCTGCGGCTCGGCGCGGGCGTCGGCGGCGGTATAAAGCGCGCCCTTCACCTTCATCTTGCTGCCCGGATTCAGCTGGGCGAATTCATCCGCCGAGATCATCCGGCTGTCGATCTGGTAATCGCGCAGGTTCTCCAGCCATTTCTCGTGCTCGGCATAGGCTTTGTCATCGGCGCAGGCAAAGGCGATCCCCGAGCGCTTGAAGCCCAGATCGCGGCCCGTACGCTCGGCCATCCCGGCCCAGATGCGCAGCGCTTCGGCCATCAGAGGCACCTCGCGCGGGTCGCGGCGCGTGATCCGCACCCAGCCCCAGTTGCGGCTGGATTGTTCGTGCCCGATGCCGCCCTTCTCGCAAAGCGCAACCTTCAGGCCACGCTCGACCAGTTCCAGCGCGGTCGAGGTGCCGATGATGCCGCCCCCGATCACCACCACATCCACCTTTTCGGGCAGATCCACATCCCCATGAACAGGAACAACAAAAGGACCGGGCATCAGAAGCTCTCCTCGAGCTGGCAATTCACATGAAATTCGGCGACGCTCGCCGTGTTGGGAAGGTTGATCAGCATCTCGATGACCTGCGCAAGGTCTTCGGGTTGGGTCATCGCGGCTGTATCCCGGTCGGTCAGGCTTTGCGCCATATCGGTGGCCACAAAACCGGGGCAAATGGCGGTGGCGCGGATCCCGTCATCGAATCCTGCGTGCCGAAGCGCATGCGCCAGCCCCACCACCGCGAATTTCGACACCGAATAGGGGCCGGAGCGCGCCGATTTCACCCGTTTCCCCGAAAGCGAGCCCAAAAGGATCACCCGCCCCTGCCCCGAGACCTTCAGCCCCTCCCAAGCGGCTTTGGCCAGACGCTGCGGGCCCATCACATTCACCTGCAACAGGGCGTTCATCTCACCATCGGAAATGCTCACCACATCCTGCGGATTGGCGATGCCCGCATTGGCCACCAGCGCATCAATCCGCCCAAAGCGTGCCAAAGCCGCCTTGGCCCAAGCGATGGCAGAGGCGGGATCGGTGGCATCATAGGCGCAGACCTGCACGCGCGCAGCATCGGCCCAGTCCGGCAAAGCGGGGCGACGCATGCCAAGGCTCAGGGCCCAGCCCGCCTCATGAAGACGCTTGGCCACCGCCGCCCCGATGCCGCGATTGGCCCCTGAAATCATCACACAACGCGGCTCAGTCATGCCAGCTCTTCCTCATATTGATATAGGCGCTTTTCAGCATCCGTTTGAACGCCTGACGCTCGGGTGCGGGAATCATATGGAAGAACTCGGCCTCCTGCGTGCGGATGATCTCGCGGACTTCTAACGACAGCGCATGGCCCTTTTCGGTGATAAACAGCGACTGGGCGCGCTGGTCATCAGGCGAGGGCTCGCGCCGGATCAGCCCCTGCTCCACCATGCGGTCAAGAATGCGACCCGTGGCCGGACGGTCGCGCATCAGCACCTCGGCAATCTCGGACGGGCGGATCGCGGGGTAGTCGTCAACCAGCAAAAGCGCGGTGATCTTGCCTTTGCCCTTGGCGATCTCCAGATGCGCCATCCGCTTGTCGAGATCGCGCGAGACGATGGAATCGAGCGAACGGATATACCAGCTGAGCGCCCCTTCCAGAATGTCGATCCGGTGCCCGCCGATGATCATGGGCGGGTCGTCATTCTCGGGGGGAAGGTCAAAATCCGCCATGTCGCTCCTTTCCGGTTCCTGCCCTCAGGGTTCCGCCATTTGCGGTCTCGGGCAAGAGGAAAGTTGTGAAACACAACGATATTGGTTGCGCTTCACAACTACTGCACGGAATTGATGCGTTTGCACCGGTTTCCACAGGGAAAGATGCGCGTCACGGATGCATTTTGTGAAACAGGCCGGATCGGGCGACGGCAGGCGCCGCCCGTAAGACGCCGCCCCTCAGGCCGCCATCCCCGGAATCGCCGAGACCAGATTGCGGGTATAGTCATGGCTCGGGTTGCGGAAGATCTGCGAGGGCGGGCCGTATTCCACCATTTTCCCGCGGTGCATCACCAGAATATCGTCGCAGATCTGGCTGGCCACGCGCAGGTCATGGGTGATGAAGACCATCGCCAGCTTGCTCTCCTGTTGCAACCGGTTCAGCAGATCCAGCACCTGCGCCTGAATAGACACATCCAGCGCCGAGACCGCCTCATCCGCCACAATCACATCGGGATCGAACATCAGCGCGCGTGCGATCCCCACCCGCTGGCGCTGACCGCCCGAGAACTCATGCGGGTAGCGGTCAAAGGCCTGCGCCTCCAGCCCGACGGTCTGCAAGAGACGCTCGGCCTTCTTGCGCGCATCCGCATGGGTTAGCAGACGATGCGCCACCGGCCCCACACACATCGCCTGCCCCACGGTGAAGCGCGGATTGAGCGAGGCATAGGGGTCCTGGAAAATCATCTGGATGCGGGCGCGTAGCGGGCGGAATTCGGCCTCGCTCAGCGCAAGCGTGTCCTCGCCACGGAAATTGATCTGCCCGCCATCGGCCCCGATCAGCTTCATCAGCACCTTGCCCATCGAGGATTTCCCCGAGCCGCTTTCGCCCACAATCCCCAGCGTCTCGCCCTTGCGCAGGGTGAAGCTGATGTCATTCACGGCATGGACCTCGCGCATCTTGCCCAGAAACCCCGAGCGCGTGCGATAGGTCTTTTGCAGGTTCTTCACCTCCATCACCACAGGCGGCGCCTTATCGCGCAGGCGGTCTTCTTCGCGCAGCGTGGGCACAGCGGCGATCAGCTTTTTGGTATAGGGGTGGGTCGGGCGTTCCAGCACCGATGCCGCATCGCCCTGCTCGACCAGATGGCCCTTTTCCATCACGATCACACGGTCGGCAATATCGGCCACCACACCGAAATCATGGGTGATAAACATCACCGACATATTCTTGCGCCGCTGCACCTTGCGGATCAGATCAAGGATCTGCGCCTGAGTGGTCACATCCAGCGCGGTGGTCGGCTCGTCGGCGATCAGGATATCGGGGTCCAGTGCCAAAGCCATCGCGATCATCACCCGCTGACGCTGCCCGCCCGACAGGCGGAACGGGTATTGATGCTGGATCAGCGCAGGGTCGGGCAGGCCCACCTCGGTCAGCATCTCGACCACCTTTTGGGCGCGGCTGGCCTTATCGCCCATCTGATGGGTGTCCAGCACCTCGCGGATCTGGTCGCCGATGGTCATCAAAGGATTCAGCGCCGAGAGCGGGTCCTGAAAGATCATCGACACCGCCCGCCCGCGCATCTTGCGGAATTCGGATTCGGGCTGTTTCAGCAGGTCCTTGCCGCGAAAGGTGATCTCGCCCGCGCTGACCGTCATCACATCGGGCAAAAGCCCCATCACCGTGCTGGCGGTCACCGATTTCCCCGAGCCGGATTCCCCGATGATGCACAGGATCTCGCCCTGCAGGAGGTCAAAGCTGATATTTTCCACCGCAAAGCGCCGGTCCAGCGCTTTGGGCAAAGCCACCGAAAGGCCGCGCACCGAAAGCACAGCACCCGAGGGCGTTGGTTGAGCCGTCATAGTTTATCCAGTCGTTTGTCATTATTATAGAGGCCCAGCTTCGGGCCGGAACGACCGGAGCGGCAAGCCCTATACGGGATCTGCGCCAGAACCGGACCGGAAACGCTAATAATGAAGGCAGATCACAAGGCTCGCGCCCAAAAAACGACCACCCCAACCGGATCACATCAGGTCGCCGTCGGGCCGGACCAGCGGCCCGACGGCAGGGAGAGTTTAGCCGACCAGATCGACCCCGCCATCGACCGCAAGGGTCTGGCCGGTAATGAAACCATTCTGCATCAGGAACAGATAGGCCGAGGACACCTCTGCGATCTCAGCAGTGCGCCCCAACGGGATAAGATCCGAGAAATGTTGCTTGGTCTGCGCCACCTCGGCCTCCGACATACCACGCCACAGCGGCGTGACGGTCCATGTCGGCGACACCGCATTGACACGGGCTTTCGGAGCCAGTTCCACGGCCAGACCACGCACCATCGTCGAAATCGATTCATTGCCGACAATCGCGCCCGACGCCCCTTGCGGACGTCCGCCGGACCCCGCCGTGAACGTCATGCTGCCACCTTGCGCGATTTTTGGGGCTGCCGCGCGGGCAATGCGCAGATTGGCAAAGAGCTTCTCTTCAACCGCGTGATGGATCGTTTCATAATCGGCAGAGAGGAACCCGCCGCCCATGAAGCCGCCCGCCATCGAAACCAGATGGTCGAACTGCGCGATCTGGTCAAAGAAGCTGCTGATCGAGGCCGGATCGGCGGCATCCAGCACCGCCCCCGATACCGCATGCCCCGCCGCGCCCATCTCTGCGATGACCGCATCAAGCTTGGCACGATCCCGTCCGGTGATCGTCACCTTTGCCCCAAGCTCTGCCGCCGAAAGGGCGGTGGCTTTCCCAAATCCCGACGTACCGCCGATCACAACGACGGTTTTTTGCGCTAAAGTCACTGGATATTCCTTTTTTCAACGCCTCGTGCAGGTCGCCGTTGCGACCCGGACAAAGGCTGGACACGCCCCGCACGGGCCACTGTGTCCGTGCGGTAAAGAGGCCGGATTACGGCTGGAAGCTTCCGGCAAGGGCGGCAGCCGTGGCCTGATCATCGTCACCGGACGAGCCGCTCACACCAATCGCACCGACAATCTGCCCGTTATAAAGGATGGGCATCCCCCCTTGCAGCGGGAGAACATTCGGCACGGTGGCCATCGACGGGCTGCCGGAATTGATCATATCCTCGAAGCCTTTCGACGGCCCCTTGAGAAACGCCGCCGCATGGGCCTTGCCGATTGCGACATCGACGGTCACCAGCGCCGCCCCATCCATACGTGCGAACGCCACCAGATATCCGGCACGATCGACCACCGCAAAGCTAAGGTTCTTCTGTGCCTTAAGTGCCTGATCCACGCCTTTCTGGACCAGTGCCTGTGCGGCGGATACCGAGATATCCGCGCTTGTTACGATTTGGGTTTGCGTCATGTGGTCACCATTCTGAACAGTCTGGCCTTGCGCGGCAGCATCTGTTGCCGCAGCCAGAGAAAAACACAAGGAAACGGCCCCGAGGGCCGGAGAAATCCGGAAAAGAGAGATCATGTCGTTCCGATATTATCCTTTTTTGCAGATGCGTCAGCACCGGTTTCGGACCGCCCCACCAATGGGTCCGCATTCTCGATGAGACGCCGGAGCATCGCACCGAATTGCAGCACCTCCTCAGAACCGAAGCCCTGCAAATGCTGGTTAATCACATCGATGGCGACCGGCTTGAGCGCAGGATACAGCGCCGCCCCTTTTTCGGTGAGCGACAGGATGATCATCCGCCCGTCTTTCGGATCCGGGGCCTTTTGCACCAGACCGAGCTTGATCAGACGATCAAGCATCCGCGTCATGGCCCCGCTGTCATAATCCAGCCCGCGACACAGTTCGGCGGCGGTGCGATTGGCGCCCCCGCCAATGCGGATCAAGACAACAAGTTGCGGCCCGCTGATCCCGAGGCTTCTGGCCCGCTTGTCGACCGCCCGTGACAAAAGCGAGGCCGCATCAATCAGCAAGCGCCCGAAATTATCCAGCGGGTCGTAATCGTGATCGGTCAGATGCGGCACGGTGGCTCCTTTCAAACGGCTGACAGACAGTTTCCCTGCCTAGGCAGTTATTTGGTCGGGAACGGGCGAGTGTCAAGAAACCGCGCCGTCCCGAATATAAGGAAATCTTGCACCGCCTCTGTGCAAATTTGCACCCACCCCCATCAAGGCACCCCGCAGCGTGGGGCGCATCACAGGTCTAGGACACCTGCGGCGCAATCCCACGAAACAGCGTATCAAGAACGAAATCCACCCATGCCACCAGCGCCTCATGGCTGGGCGTTTCGGGGGGAGATTGCGTCAACAGCCGCACCTGCCAATCGCCCCGCAACATACCGGCATAAAGCGGTGCCAGACGGGCCACCTTGTCAGCGCTCAGGGCAAGCTCTCCGCGTTCGGTCGCGCGGGTCAGGAGGGCTTCGATCAGGGTCTGGAAGGTCAGCGGGCCAGACTGGAAGAAGATCCGGCTAATCTCTGGAAATCGAACGGTTTCTGCCACTGCTGCACGATGCAGCGCCAAGGAGGACGGCGCAAGGATAAGGTCGAGATAGGCCACCGAGACCCGATGCAGGGACATGCGCAGATCGTCGCGTTCGCTCGGCAGCCCCTCGAGCCGAGACATATGCGCCGAACATTCGGTCTGCAACACCGCCTCGAACAGCGCCTCTTTCCCCGGAAAATAGGAATAGACCGTCGATTTCGAGACCCCTGCCCGTTGCTGGATCATATCGGTCGTCGCCGCCGCGAAACCATGCGTCAGAAAGACCTCGCGCGCGGCGGCCAGAACCACACGGGCCTTTTCCGGCATTTCGGGCTTTTGCTCTGCATGCGTCATTTCTGCCATTTGGCGGACCTCGTCGAAAAAATCCCGAACAAGCATACTCGACAATTTGGGAAACGAAAGATAGTACCGCTCGGTACGGTTCAAAATCGAACCGAGCGGTATGGTCAGGATTCGCCTTGCCATATCGGGATGTCCTTTGCCATTGAGAACGAGCGCCATGCCTGCTGATTTTGCCACTTCCGGGAGACCCTCCCTGTTTGCGGGGTTGAAAACTTACGGCCCCTACCGCCCTTCCTTGCTGCTTGCGCTCAGCCTCGGTCTGGCCGGATGTGCCGCACTGCCCTCGAAGACCGACCCGACACCCGATCTGGCCATCCGTGCCGCCTTTCTGGCCGAAGCGACCACAGGCAGCCCGTGGTGGCAGGGCTTCAAGGACCCGACACTGGACCAGCTTGAACAGCGCGCGCTCCAAAACAACCTGACCCTGCAGCAGGCGGTTGAACGCATCGTGCAGAGCCGCCAGTCGGTCAAGATCGCCAATGCCAGCCTGCTGCCCAGCCTGTCGGCAGAGGGCTCCGTGCAGCGCGGTGCATTCAGTGCCTATGGGGCCGATGTCGCCGCAGGGGCCAGCCCGCAGACAGCCGATGTCTGGGATCTGGGCGTGCAGACCAGTTGGGAGGCGGACCTCTTCGGGCGGGCACGTAACACCAAGCAATCGGCACGGATGCAGGCCCTGTCCGCAGAAGACGAGATGCGTGGCGCGATGCTTGCGCTCACGGCAGAGGTGGCCTCGACCTATATCCAGCTGCGCGCCGCCCAGCAGGATGTCGTGACGATCCGTGAAACGCTGGATGTGGCCAACCACGCCGTCCGCATCGCCCGTGCGCGGGTCGATAACGGGATTTCCAGCGATAAGGATATCGCCTCGTCACGCGCCCAGCTTGCCGATGTGCAGGCCCTGCTTCCGCGCGCCGAAGCCAAATCCACCCAGCTTATGAACAGTCTCGCGGCGCTGTTGGGCCAGCCCCCCCACGCGCTGGATACGCTGCTTGGCAAGGGGGGCAGGATCCCGACGCTGACCCATACCCCGCCCAGCGGGCTGCCCTCCGATCTGGCGTTGAAACGCCCCGATGTGCATGCGGCAGACGCCAATCTGCATGCGGCCATCTCGCAACGGCAGGCTGCAAAAGCCGATTTCTATCCGAGCTTCTCGATCAGTGCGCGGGCCGGCAAACAGGCCTTCGACCTGTCCGATTTCGATGCGTGGAACGCGCGCTATTTCGGCATCGGCCCGACCGTCAGCCTGCCGATCTTCTCGGGCGGCAAGATCGTGGCCAATTACGAACTCTCGCGCTCGCGCGAAAGAGCGGCGGCCAGCGCCTATCAGGAAACGCTGATCCGCGCATGGGAAGAAATCGCCAATGCGATGACCAGCGAGCAGAAAGAACGCCAGCGCCTGTCCTATCTGCGCCAGTCCGTCACTTATTATCAGGCCGAATTGCATAGCGCCGAACGCAATTACGAGGAAGGTCTGACCGAATATCTGCCGCAGCTCGTGGCGCAACGCGATGTTCTGACCAGCCGCCGCGCCCTGACCGAAGGACAGGCATCGGCCAGTATCGCCGCCGTCAACCTGTTCCGTGCCATTGGCGGGGATTACCGCCAACACCCGCCGCTTGCCAGCGCGCAGGCCCAGACAAAGGGCCAGCAGCCCGCCCGAAGCGGGGCCAAAACGGGAGCGGATAAATGACCGGCGCACCGGCAATGGCCGGACCGGGGGGGCAGGCACCGGCAGGCGGCCCGCCGAAAGGTCCGGGCGGCCCGCCGCCCTTCACCCGCCGCACCGCCGCGGCGCTGGCGGGGATCTTGCTGGGAGCCCTGATGTCGGGCGTCAATAACCGTGTGGGGGCTTTGGCCCTGACCGATATCTCGGCGCAGGTCGGCGCGGCATCGGATGCGGCCTCATGGATCGAAACCAGCTACACCGCCGGAGAGCTGCTGGTCATGCCCTTTGCCGGATGGTTCGCCATCACATTGGGATTGCGGCGCTTTCACCAGATCGCGCTGGCGATCTGCTGTTTCATCGCCATCCTGCTGCCCTTCACCCTGAACCTGCAACTGTTCATCGGCCTGCGTTTCGTGCAAGGCATGGCCGCGGGCTGTCTGGTGCCGGTGCTGATGATGGCGGCTCTCAAATTCATGCCCGCCAATATCCGGTTGCACGGTCTGGCCCTGTATTCGATGACCGCAACCGTCGCCCCCAATATTGCGGTCAGCTTTACCGCCTTCTGGCAGGGCGAGGCGCCGCTCTGGCAATGGCTTTACTGGCAGATCATCCCTGCGGGGATCTGCGCTGCGGCACTGGTTCACTGGGGCCTGCCCAATGACCCGATCATCTGGCCCCGCTTCCGGCAGGGCAACTGGCTGGGCATGAGCCTGGGCATTCCGGGCCTCGGCCTGCTGGTTGTCGCCCTGACCCAAGGCAACCGTCTGGAATGGTTCGAAACCCCCTTCATCACCTGGAGCCTATGCGCCAGCGTGCTGTTGATCCTCGCCTATCTTGTGACCGAGTGGCGCCATAGCGCGCCTTTTATCAAACCGCAGCTTCTGGCGCGGCGAAACCTGTGGCTGGGCTTCTCGCTTCTGCTCTGCGTGCTGGTGCTGATGCTCTCGGCCAGCCTCATTCCGGCAACCGCTCTGGGCGCGCTGCACGGGTTCAAGGCCCTGCAGGTCGCACCGCTCTCGCTGATCGTGGCCGTGCCGCAGGTGCTGGTGGCCCCCGCCGTGGCGCTGCTGCTCTATCGGAAATGGATCGATGCGCGTCTGGTGCTCAGTACGGGGCTGATCTTTATCGGCATCGCCTGCTGGATCAACAGCCGCATCACCGCGACATGGATGGCCGACCAGTTCGTTCTGGCGCAGATCCTGCAATGTCTGGGGCAGCCGATGTTCATCGTCTCGCTGCTGTTTCTGGCAACCTCGGTGGTGCATCCGATGGAGGGGCCCTATATTGCGGGCACCGTGAACACCATCCGGGCTTTCGGCACCACGCTGGGCTCGGCGCTGATCGAGAAATTCCTCGAATATCGCGAGGCCTTCCACGCCGAACACATGCAGGATTCCATCGGTCGTCTGACCTTGCCGATGCAGGAAACGACGCGCGATCTTTTCGCCGTGGTGCCACAACAGGCGCTGATCCTGTCCAGCGCGGATGTGCTGATCGTTTTGGGCAGTTTCGCCTTCCTGCTGGCCCCTGTCGGATTGCTGCTCAAGCATATTCCGGCCCCAGATCTCAGCAAAGGCCCGCCCCCCGCTCCTGTCGCCCCGCGCCGCGATGCGCCCCCTCCGGCGGCCTCCGCCCCCGTCACGTCCTGAACCGGCATAGAAGCCGCCTCTTCCAACTAGGTCCGTTGCAATGTTCCGCTCTAAAAACATCCTGATTGTCGCCTGCATTCTATGCGCTCTCGGCGCAGGCTGGATTATTCTCAACCGTCCCGCCAGCCAGTCGCGTTGGCAGGTCACCGATGATGCCTATATCAATGCCGATATCGTCGCCCTCTCTCCCGAGGTGAGCGGCCGCGTCACCGAAATCGCCGTGCAAGAGCATGAAACCGTGCATAAAGATCAGGTGATCGCAAAGCTTGATGACCGCGATTACAAATTTGCCGTGGCCGCTGCACAGGCCCAGCTTGATACCTCCGATGCGGCTCTGGCCGCATTGACCGCGCAGATCGCCCAGCAAAAAGCCGCCATCGAGGAAGCCAGCGCCCAGACCACCGCCGCGCAGGCCAATCTGGAGCTGGCCCGTTCGGATGCCAGCCGCTATGCCAATCTGGCACAGGACGGCTCCGCCAGCCAGCAGGCGCGCGAGACGGCACGCACCCATGTGACGACAGCACAGGCCGAACTGGCACGCTCGCAGGCCGCGTTGACACAGGCGAAGATGCAAAGTCAGGTGCTGCAAGCCAAACAGAACGAGGCCAGCGCCGCGAAAGCCAGCGCGCAGGCCGCGCTTGACAAGGCCAAGCTGGATCTGGACCGCACCGTGATCCGCTCGCCGATCGAGGGGATGATCGGCGTGCAAAGCCTGCGGATGGGCGCGCTTGTGGGGCCGCAAACTGTGGCCTGCCTCGTCGTGCCGCCGCCGCAGGATCTGTATATCGACGCCAATTACCGCGAGACCCAGCTTGACCATATGACGCTTGGACAGCCGGTCAATATCGAGATCGACGCCCTGCCCGATACGACCTTCACCGGCCATGTCGCCTCTATCGCCCCCGCCAGCGGCGCAAGCTATGCCAGCCTGCCCGCCCATAATGCCACCGGCAATTTCACCAAAATCGTGCAACGCCTGATCGTTCGGGTCAGCATCGATCCGGACAATAGCGCGATCAACCAGTTGCGCGCGGGGATGTCGGTCGTGACCAGGGTCGATACCGCCAAGCACTGAGACGACCGCAGGCAGGCATCACGGTGCCTGCCTTTTGCATGGGCTGTGCAGGCATGCACCCATCGGGCGAGGAGAAATCCCGCGCATGCACTTTACAGGCTGTTCGAACCGGCGTTAAAAGCCGGAGCCTACCCAGCCCAGCCACCCGACCGTTGCGGCCTCCGGCCCTGTTCCGGACCCCCGCCCTAACGGAATCCGGCCAGCCAGCTTCCTGTCACGCATTACAAGGCCTGCAAGAGTTCATGACGTCCCAAACCTCCAATGATATCTCCACCGGCTGGCTGCCCCCGCATCTGCGCCGCGTTTTCTCGGGGCTGATCGTGGCAATGGCGCTGGCCGCGCTAGACCAGAGCATTGTCAACACCGCCCTGCCGCGCATGGCCAGTGATCTGGGCGGTCTGGCCCATCTCAGCTGGGTCGTCACCGCCTTCATGCTGACCAACACGGTCTCGACGCCGATCTATGGCAAGCTTTCGGACATGTTCGGGCGGCGCGTCTTCCTGCTGGGGGCGGTGATTGTGTTTCTGGTCATGTCGATGCTCTGCGGTGTAGCGCAATCCATGGGCCAGTTGATCGCCTTCCGCTTCCTGCAGGGGATCGGCGCGGGCGGGGTGATGACGCTCAGCCAGACCGTGATCAGCGATCTGGTCAGTCCCCGCGAGCGGGTGCGCTATCAGGGGCTGTTCTCGGGGGCCTTCGCCTTTGCCAGCCTGACGGGGCCACTGCTGGGCGGGGTGCTGACCACGCTGCTTTCATGGCGTTGGGTCTTCTATATCAACCTGCCATTGGGCATTCTGGCGCTGGCGCTCCTATGGACGGCCCTGCCGCCCTCGCCGCCGCGCCGTAGCCACAAGATCGACTATCTCGGTGCGGGCCTGCTGATTATCGGCGCCTCGGCGCTGCTGCTGCTGTTCAGTCTCGGCGGCTCGCTCTTCGCATGGGGGTCGCTGACAAGCCTGATCCTCGGGGGGATCGCCCTGCTGGCTCTGACGCTGTTCTTCTGGACCGAACTGCGCGCGGCCGAACCGATCATCAACCTGCGCCTGTTCCGTATCAGCGCCTTTGCAACGGGCATTCTCACCATGTCCTGCATGGGGTTTGCGATGATGAGCGCAATGGTATTCTTGCCGCTCTACTTCCAACTCGTGCTCGGGCTTAACCCCGCACAGGCAGGGGCCATGATGCTGCCGCAGGTGATCGCGATGCTGCTGACCTCGACCTTCGGCGGCAAACTGTCCTCCGATCTCGGACGTCCCAAAATCTTCATGGTTGCAGGCATCGCCTTCGAAGCCGCAGGGCTTGGCATGCTTGCCGTTCTGGCGATGACAGGGGCCGCCTATCCCGCATTCTGGCTGGCTCTGGCGCTTTTGGGAACGGGGATGGGCATCGCCATGCCCAATGCCACGGCCATCGTGCAGAACTCGGTTCCGAAAGACAGCATGGGCGTCGCGACATCGACAATGGCCTTCTTGCGCTCGATGGGCGGCACGCTGGGGGTCGCCGTGTCGGGGGGGGTGATGGCAATGGGGCTGTCCTCGAACCTGCGCGCCTTGGGGGGCGATATCGATGTGCAGGCCATCATCAATGGCGGCATGGAGGCGGTCGATACCCTGCCCGCCACATTGCGCCCCGAGATTGACGAGGCTTTCCGGCAGGCAATCACCGCAGCGTTCGAGATGGGCGGCATTGTCATGAGCGTGGCACTGGTCGTGGCCCTGACCCTGCGCGGCACGGCCTTCAAGCCCCGTCCCGCAGAGCCGCCGCGCGACTGACCCGGCACGCCGGGCATCTTCCGACCCAGAGCCCAAGGGGCGGCGCAGACTGTTTTTGCGGCTCCGTCGGGCGGGGCCGCAAGCGGCGCGATATCCCCCCCAACGGATGCAATCCCCGCAGGCCTGCTGGCTCCGCGCACATGGAAACGCCGCGCAACCCGAAGGCTGCGCGGCGCTGTCTTTGTCTTTCGGACAGGTCCGCTTTAGCGCAAAGCGAAATACCGCGCGGGGTCCATCATCGTCACCCGCACGGCCACCCGTACCTGCGCGGCGGCGCTGAGCATATCCTGCAGCTTCAGGGCGGCGGCCCGCACCTGCTCCAGACTGCGCTCGGGCTTTTCAAGCACCCGCAGATCCGCCGAGGCCTGCGCCTGATCGGGCAGCCCATAGACCGGAACAAGGGTCAGATGGCAAAACTCCATCGGCACCGAAAGCTCGCGGCAGAGCATCTGCCGGATTTCGGGCAGCGCCGCTTCGAGGGTCGAACCGCATTCGGTCCAGAGATCATGTGCGATCTGCATCGACATCAGGGGCATCGTTTTTCTCCGCTTACTCGGCCTGCGCGACCATGACAAAGTCGAAGGGGGAACGCCACATCGTCTCGCCATTGATATGTTCAAACGGGGCGACCAGCGTCTGTTTCACACCGAAAACGGCATCATCGCCCAAATAGACGTCATCGCCCACGAATGTATGCGTCACAATAGTCTTATGCCCCGGTGCGGTGACCATGAAATGCATATGCGCCGGACGGTTGGGGTGACGCCCCAGATGCCCGAGCATCTGTCCCACCGGACCATCATCGGGGATCGGATAGCTGACCGGCTTGATCCCGACGAAACGGTATACCCCGTCCGAGCCGGTGATGAACCGCCCGCGATTGTTCCATTTCGGCTGGAGATCGGGCTGCTGCACATCATAGAAGCCTTCGGCATTGTCCGACCACACATCGACACAGGCCCCCTCGATCGGCGTGCCATGCAGGTCGATCACCCGACCTTCGTAAAGGCAGGTATCGCCCTTGCCATCGAGGCTGATACAGGTTCCCATCTCGCGGATCGGCGCATTGGCCACATGGAACGGGCCGAACACGGTGTTCTCCGTCGCCCCTGTGGGCCTGCGGTTATTGATGGCATCCACCAGCATCGACACCCCCAGCACATCCGACAGCAGGATGAATTCCTGACGTTCGCCGCTGCAGATCTGTCCGGTCTTGGTCAGGAAATCGATCCCGATATCCCATTCTTCCTGCGTCAGTTCGACCTCTTTGACGAACTCGTGCATATGCCGGACCAAAGCTTCCATGACCGTCTTCAGACGCGCGGGCACAGTGTCGCCCATCCGTGCATTGACCGTCTGATCGGACGCCTCCTCGGTGAAAAATTTTGTCATAGTCACGTTCCTTATGTCAGAATCCTGCCAAGCCGGAGCCGGTTTCCGCCCCGCGGCAGCGCGGGTACGGGCCGGGCGCGGGCTTGACAAATCCGTATGAAAACAATGCGCCAGCCCCGCCTGTGGACCCTGTCCCTCAGGCCTGTCCCGCCACAGGCGACACGACCCGAAAGGGGCCGGATCGCGCGCGGGCAACTGGCGGGCGCAAGGCGGGCCGCTTAGGGCCTGTGGCCTTCCCATGCGGCTTGCAAGAGCGCACGGATCGCCTGCCGCTCGACGGGGCGCGGGTTCCAATAGGGGTTTTTCACGGCCAGATCCGCCGCACGGTCCAGATCGGCCTCGGCCAGCCCCAGATCACGCAGCGCCATCGGCGCCCCCAACTCTTTGGCAAAATCCCAAAGACCCTTGCCCAGATCCCCCCCGAACATATCGGCAAGCGGCTTGAGATCCTCCGCCGCCGCCTGCGCATTATAGGCTGCGGTATGCGGGATCATCACCGAATGCGTCTCGGCATGGGGCAGGCCGAAAGAGCCGCCCAGAGTGTGACAAAGCTTGTGATGCAGCGCCATCCCGACAGATCCCAGCACCGTGCCGCACAGCCACGCGCCATAAAGCGCCTCGCCGCGCGCGGTCGCATCCTCCGGACGACGGACAATGGCAGGCAGAGCCTGTTTGAGCGCCCGCACCCCGTCCACCGCCATCATCGACGCCACGGGGTTCTTGTTTTGCGCATAGAGCCCTTCGATGGCATGGGCCATAGCGTTCAGTCCCGAAGTCACGCTCATCGCGACGGGCAGTCCCAGTGTCAGATTGGGATCATAGATCACCGTCTCGGGCAGGACACGGGCATCGCGCAGGGTGGTTTTGACACCCTCCTCGGTCTGGCCCAGGACGGGGGTCACTTCCGACCCCGCATAGGTCGTCGCGATCACCAGTTGCGGGCAATCATTGCGCCACGCGATGGCCTTGCCCAGACCGATGGTCGACCCGCCCCCGAGCGCGATCACGCAATCCGCGCCGGTTTCGGCATAGACCTGCATGGCCTGATCGGTCACCTCTACGGGCGTATGCATGGCCGCCCCCGCAAAGACACCAACAGCCTGTGCGCCCAGCGATTGCGCCAAGGCCTGTGCATCCTGCTCTTGGAACGGCGTCGAAAGCACCAGCGCCCGCGCACATCCCAAAGCACGCAGCTCCTCGGCCACCCGATCCAGCGCGCCACAGGCAAACACCACCCGCGCGGGATTGAGACTACAGATAAAATTCAGTGACATTTTCCCCCCTGTCCCGATCCGGCAGACCGGGCTTCCCAGAGTAGGAGACTACAAACAGACCAGCCGCGTAGCATCCTAATATTGAATGATTTCATATCTGAAAGATATGACCCCGTGCGATGCCCCCCGATATCGCCATCGGGGGGCGCCGGTTCAGGCCGAAAGCGCGGCTTCGACCGCAGGCACATTGAGCGACTGCATCACCTTGTCGAACCGCTCGCGCAGGGCTTCGGGGCTATTGGCCGTCAGAGCCACATAGAAATCCGGACGGATCAGCACATAGCGCGCATCGATCTCTTCCATCCACGCCTTATAGGTGCCTTCGCGGTCCAGAACATTGGCCTGACCGGCCTGTGCCGACATCTGCACCCCGAAGCCTTCCAGCGAGGCCAGCTGCGCTTTCTGTGCCGCGCTCAGCACCGCCATCGGATCGGTATCATAGCCGATCAGCACCCAGCCCTGCCCCACGGCCTGATCGAACAGATCGACCTTGCCATTGGCCTCGACCACGCCCTGCACCGACAGCTCGCCCGAATGCGCGCTGTCCTGACACCATGCCCCGTGACCCAGATGGCAGATATCGGTGGGCACGGGCGTATGGTTGCGCGCGGCCAGATCCGCGATCATCTCCTTGTCGCGCTTGGCGGCTTCGGCCTCGTCCGCGATACAGATGATCTGCCCCAGTTCCTGACTGAAATTGATGTAATGCTTGGCATGTTCGACGCGCTCGGTGGTATAGCTGTCCAGCGCCTCAAGGCCATATTTGCCTTCAAGGATACCGTTCAGACGCCAAGCCATCGCCAAGGCATCACGGACCCCCGCACACATGCCCTCGCCCGCGAAGGGCGGCATCAGGTGGGCGGCATCGCCCCCGATCAGGCAGCGCCCCTTGTTCCACAGCTTCGCCCACCGCGCCTGAAAACGGTAAACCGCCGCACGCTCAAGCTGGGAATTCTCGGGGGTGATGCCCCACGGCTCCAGCAGCTTCCACGCATTCTCGGGCTTTTGCAGCTCGGTCGCATCCTCGCCCGGCAGGACCATATACTCCCAGCGGCGGCGGTCAGGGCCGCCCGCCACGGGGCCCGGCCCCCCCGGCACGATCGTGGTGGGACGCACCGGATCGCAGAGCTGCCACTGGGCGGGCTCGTGCGGGCGGCTGGCCACGTAATCGAAATCGGGGATCATATCGAGGATCAGCCAGTCGAAGAAATAGCCCCGATCCTCGTTTTCGATCCCCAGCGTCTCGCGGACAAAGCTGTTGGCCCCGTCGGTGCCTGCCACGAATTTCGCGCGCAGCTGGCGGGTCTCGTCGGGACGACCGCCTTCTTCGGGGTTGCGGCGCAGCGTCAGCGTGACGCTTTCGGCATCTTGCACCATCTCGGCGGCTTCCCAGCCGCGAATGATCTCGACCGTTTCGAGCTGGTTGGCGATCTCCATCAGCCGCTCTTCGAGATAGGGCTGGTTGAACCAGTAGCGCACGCGCCAGCCCGACGCCGATTTGCTCTGCCAGTCAACGATCTGCAGATCCTCGCCATCGCGATTGCGCCAGTAATACAGCTCGTCATGGAAATTGATTGCCGGATCGGTTTCGGCATTGATGCCGAGTGTCGCCAGAATGCGGGCGATCTCGTGATCGAAGGTCACCGCCCGCGGCAGCGGGTAATAGGTGGTCCAGCGTTCGATCAGCGTCACGCGCTTGCCGCGCTGACCTAGCAAAATCGCCAGAAGATGGCCGACAGGCCCGCCGCCAACAATGGCCACATCGGTATCAAAGCCCTGAGGCTTGGCTGAGTTGTTCATGATGTCCTCCCTCGGACCTTCCCTGCTCTCCTCGTGCCGGCAAAGTCCGCAATATAACCCTGCGCTTGATTAGGATCGAAAAATGAATGATCGTCAAGTTTGAATTTTCGTCATTTTATCTGGATGAAAAGCCGCCCCTAGCCTGCTGTTCAAAAAGGATATTCTGGGACATAGGTTCGGGCGCACTGTAAGGAGCGCCAAAACCACCTGCCGCAGGCGGGCGTGGCTTGGCGGCAGATTGCTTCCGGTTTCGGAGGCGGGACGCTAAGAAAGCGAATGTGATTCGTAGATGACTGGAATGGTGCCAAATGCCCTCGACCCCGACAGAACCGCCCGCCGAAGGACGTGTCGCCCGCCGTCAGCGCCGCACCCGCAAAGCGCTGATTGACGCGGCCTGTCGGGTGATGTCCGAAAAGGGTGTGGACGCCGCCACCATGCTGGAAATCGCCGAGGCCGCCGATATGGGGGCGGGCACTGTCTATAACTATTTCAAATCGAAAGACGATCTGGCCGTCGCGGTGCTGGAATTCCTGATGCAGGATCTTGCGATGCGCATCGAATCCGTCACCAATACCTTCAGCGATTCCGCGCTGGTCTATGCCTGTGGGGTGCGCTCGGTGCTGGAGGTCGCCACACAGGACGCGCGCTGGCATCCCTTGCTCAACCGCTCCGAGGTGATTGCCGATGCGATGTATCGGGCGATGGGGCCCTTTGCGATCCGCGATATGGAACGGGCGACGGAGGCGGGCCGCTTTACGATCAGCGATGCCAGCCTGATCTGGCGGCTGACCAGCCACGCCCTGCTGGGCGCGGCGCTTCTGATCCTGAAGGGCGACCTTCCGGCCACAGCCAAACCGGAAATCGTCATGCGGCTGCTTTGTATGACAGGACTGCCACCGGCAGAGGCGCAAGATCTTGCCCTACGCGACCTGCCCCCCGTCCCCGACAGGCTTCCCGCATAGGCGCGCCGCCGCGCCTCAGAGGGCCTCGATCTCGGCATCCAGCCGCGATTGCAGCGCAGCGCAATGGCTACGGATATGGTCCGACACCACCTGTAACGCCGCAGGGGCCTCGGCATTTTTCAGGCGTAACAGGCCCAGTTGCCGGTCCGGATGGGCGACCTTGACCGGCAGCACGGTGATCCCCAGCATCTCGCGCACCATATGCACCACCGAGGATGGCAGCATCGTCAGACAATCCGTGCGCGCCAGAAAACTGGTGATCGATGCCAAGGTCCCGCCGGAAAAGGTGAATTTGGCATGTTCGGAGGCTCCGGTCGCCTCGATCGCCTGTTTCAGATCCCGAAAGAGCGGGCTGTCCTGCGGCGGGGCCACCCAGGAATAGGTGGCAATATCGCCCAGTTCCACCGAGCGCCGCCGCGTCAGCGGATGACCTGCGCGGCAGGCAATCACATTGCGCCCTGACAGGATCGGGGTGAACACCATATCAATCGGCACCTGCCCCTGTGGCAGCGGCAGCACCGCCAGATCGATGGTCTTGTTGCGCAGCTTGCTGGCAAGGCTGTCGTAATAGCCATAGACCTGTTCGAATTGCAGCCCGCTGACCTGCTCTTGCAGATCCGCCAGTAGCGGAGTGATCACCCCGTCCATGAACAGCGGTGTGCCCCCCATGCGCAGATATCCCGCGCGGCCGCTTTGCACCCGCTCGACCAGCGCGCTGGCCTCCAGCGACAGGTTATGGATCCGGCGTCCGATCTTGGCCAGCTCCTGTCCGAAATCGGTCGGACGCAGCGGGCGGCGGCCATGTTCAAACAGGGAAAGCCCCAGCCGTTTTTCCAGAATGGCCATAGACCGCGAGACCGAAGGCTGGGATTTGCCAAGCGCCTCCGCCCCTTCGGTCAAGCCCCCCTGTTCGACGATCATCGCAAGGATTTCCAGATGTTCGCTGTCAATCCGCATGGCCCAACCGATCAGTTATCCGCTCTTTCATCCGAGTTTAGGCGGATAATATACCTTTGTGCAATGCGCCTTCGCTGCAACATGCCCCTGCCGCGCCGTTTGGGACACGCGACAGGGGCATGGGAGGGGCAGCCCCTAGTCGAGACGGCGGCTGACTGGCAGGATCGTCAGCCCCAGACGGGCCTTGAGCGCCCCATAGATGCCCCGCTTGTCGATCATCATCACCGCAATCGCGATCACGCCCATGACGATCAGATACCATGTGCCCCAGTCCGCCGCGAGGCTGCGCAGCGCGAAGAAGACGATCACCCCGAGGATCGGGCCCTCGATCGTGCCGATCCCGCCGATCACCACGATAAAGATCACGAAAGCCGTCCAGTCATTGACCGAAAAGGCGCTATCGGGGGTAATGCGCAGCTTCTGCAGGAAGATGAAGGCCCCCGTCAGACCGGTGAACCCTGCCGTCAGAAGATAGATCAGGAATTTCACGCGCCGCGTGGCCACACCAACGGTTTCAGCGGCGATCTCGCTATCGCGGATGGCCGTCAGGGCCAGACCCCAGCGCGAACGCAGCAGCATCCAGACCAGCGCCACGGAGGCGATACCGATGGCGAAGGCAAAGTAATACATCACCATCTCGCGCCCGTCGCGGCTGGCAGAAAGCGATTTCACCACCTGCACGGGCAGCGAGATCCCAGACCCGCCGCCAAGCGCCGAGACCTGCGCGGCCCCCAGCCGGAACACCTCGGCAATCACCCAGGTGCCGATGGCGAAATAGGCCCCTTGCAGCCGGAAGGCGATCCAGCCCGTCGGCAGCGCCACCAGCGCCGTCACGCATCCGGCCAGCACCAGCGCCAGAGGCAGCGGCATGCCGGTAAAGATCGCCAGCGCGAAGAACACATAGCCCCCCAGCCCGACAAAGGCCTGCTGTCCCACCGACACAAGGCCGGTATAGCCTGCCAGCAGGTTCCACATCTGCGCCAGCGCCAGATAGCTCAGCACCTCCATCAGGAACCGAAGATCGGCGCGGCTGGCCCAGAAAGGAGCCGCAGCCAAAGTGCCCAGCACCGCCAGCACAAGGCCTGCCGTGGCCAGCGCGCCCCAGTTCATTCCGCTTTTTTGCGGGCTCATATCCATTTCTTTCATGCTCATCTCAATGCGCCACCTTCGGCATCAACCCCGTCGGGCGGAAAATCAGGACCAGCAGGAAAACCAGATGCCCTGCCAAAATCTGGAACCCCGCATCGACCTGCGCGCCCAGCGTCTGTGCCACGCCAAGGATGATCCCGCCCAGAAGCGTGCCCCACAGATTGCCCAGCCCGCCAATAATCACCGCCTCGAAGGCGAAAAGAAGCCGCGCCGGTCCGGCGGCAGGATCGAAATTGGTTTTCATCGCCAACCAGATCCCCGCGATGCCCACCACAACGCTGGCCAGCGCGGTCGCCAAAGCGAAAGTATGCCCGCGGTTACCGCCCATCAGCGGCACGATTTCGGCATCATCGGAGGTGGCGCGCAGCATCCGCCCGAGGCTCGTTTTGTAAAACACAAGCTGCAAGGCCCAGATCACCGCGATGGCGGTCACGAACATCAGAAGCGGCAGCACACCCACGGCAATCTGGTCGCTCAGTTGCAGCGAGGCGGTCTCGAACATGCCGGTCGGCAATTTGCGGCTATCGGCGGAATAGAGTTCCAGCAGCCCGTTCTGCAAAATGATCGACATCCCGAAGGTGATCAGGATCGGCGGCAGGATATCCTTGCCCAAGGCGCGGTTCAGCAGGATGCGCTGGTTGATATAGCCCGCAAGCCCCAGAATAAGCACCACCATCGCCACACCCACAACCGGACTGAGCCCCCAGCTGATGACGAAGGTAAAAATCAGATAGGCGCCGACCACGATGAAATCACCATGCGCGATATTGACAAAGCGCATCACCCCGAACATCAGCGACAGCCCCGCCGCGAAAAGGGCATAGAGGCCGCCCAACATCACACCCTGAATAAGTGCGTTGATCCAAACCATCACGCGATCTCCGTTCCAAAATAGGCCTGCGCGATCTGTGCGCGCGTCAACTCGGAGGATTTGCCCGAAAGCGAAACCCGCCCTTCCATGAAGCAATAGATCCGGTCCGCGACCGCCATTGCCTGCCCGACATCCTGCTCGACCACCAGAATGGCCGTGCCGCGCGCGCGGATCAGCGGGACGGCCTGATAGATGTCCTTGATGATCTTGGGTGCAAGCCCGAGGCTGATCTCGTCACATAGCAGCAGCTTGGGGTTGGAAATCAGCGCCCGTCCGATCGCCACCATCTGCTGTTGTCCGCCCGAAAGCGCCGTTCCGGGGTTGTTTTTCTTGGCGACCAGATCGGGGAAAAGCTCATAGACCGCTTTCAGGTCCCAAGGCCCCTTCCGCTTGCCCGCCGCACCGATCAGCAGGTTTTCCTCGACCGAGAGCGAGGGAAACAGCCGCCGCCCCTCGGGCACCATCGCCAGACCCGCCTTATGGATCTTGTCCGGCGCAAGCCCCGCAATCGGCTGCCCGTCCAGCCGGATGGTCTGGCCCTTGGTCGATTGCAGCCCCGTCAGACTGCGCAGAAAGGTGGATTTTCCGGCCCCGTTGGCGCCGATAATGGCCACGGTCTCGCCATGCTCGACCGTCATATCCACCCCGAACAGCGCTTGAAAATCGCCGTAATGCGCGGTCAGCCCCTCTGTCTCAAGCAGCTTCGTCATCGACCGAAATCCCCATGTAAATTTCCTGCACCAACGGATCGGCCATCACCGCACGCGGCTCGCCCTCGGCCACGATCTTGCCGAAATCGATCACCACCAGCCGGTCCACCACCGCCAGAAGCGCATGGACGATATGCTCGATCCAGATAATCGAGACACCTCCGGCATGGATCTGCTTGATAGTGGCCACCAGATCGTGGCACTCGCCTTCGGTCAGCCCGCCCGCGATCTCGTCCAAAAGCAGCAGCTTCGGATTGGTGGCCAGCGCCCGCGCCATCTCGAGACGCTTGCGTTCCAGCAGCGTCAGACTGCCTGCGGGTTTGTTGGCGCGGTGGATCAACCCCGTTTTCTCAAGGATCTCCTTGCAGGCGCTGCGCGGGTCATCGAAGCCCGCGCCACCGAACTGGCTGGCCACCAGCAGGTTTTCGTAAACGCTCATGCCGACGAAAGGATGCGGGATCTGGAAACTGCGCCCGACCCCGCGACGGCAGCGTTCCGACGCCCGCATGCCGGTCACATCGGCCCCGTCAAACCGGATCGTGCCCGCGCTCGGCTTCAGCGCCCCGCCGATCAGATTGAACAATGTCGATTTTCCGGCACCATTGGGGCCGATAATCCCGAGCGCTTCGCCCTGTGCCAGATCGAATGTGATCGCGTCAGCGACCTTCAGAGCGCCGAAACTCTTTTCGACGCCCGACAAGCTGAGAAGTGGTTGCACCGCTTCCTCCTCTTGAAATGTCATGAATAGGTAGGAGGGCGGGTCCGGTGAACCCGCCAGACCATCAGGCCTTGATCGGCAGCATCTGCGCGGTCAGCGGGATCTGCGGTGCATTGGAATTGGTCACGATTTCCAGTTGCGGCGTGCCCGAACCAAGTTTCCATTGCCCGCCAACCAGCGGGGTTTTGGAAATATTGGGCACCGGACCGTCCTGAAAATTGACCCGTCCCAGAACGGTTTCAAGATCGGTGGCGCGGATCGCCTCGACGATGCTATCCGCATCATCGATATCCTGCGTGCGGCTCAGCACATTGGTCGCGACATCGAAAAGCGAATGTTTCGTGCCAAGCGGCATCGTCCACGGGTTGCCGGTCGCGGCCTCATAGGCGGCGGCAAGCGCCTCGCAGCTCTGGCCGCTGAACGCCGAACGGAAGGGAAAGTTCTTGTGCCATGTGACCTCGACCGAAAGCCCCTCGGCGCGCGGCCCCATCGCCGACATCGCCTGCGGAAACTCGCTGGCCTTCGCCACATCGACCACTTTCGGGGTAAAGCCCTGCTGGGCGGCCTGCGTCCAGAAGGTGTTGAAATCGGGCGGGATCATCACCCCCGTCACCACCTCCACACCAGCCTTCTTGAAGGCCTGGATCTGGGCGCTGAAATCGTCCGAGCCGTTCTGGTAACGTCCGGTATCCACCAGCTTGTAGCCCGCCTTCGACATCTCGGCGGGGAAGCCGTTCTGGCTGTTGGACCAGCTATTGCCATCGGGATCATTGGGCCACATCGCCCCCACGACCTTGTTGCTGTCCACAGCCGCCCAATGCGACATGAAGACCGCGATAATATCCTCAAGCCCCCAGAAATAGTGGAATGTATAGTCAAACCCCACTTTCGGATCGCCCCCACGCCCGAAGAAATGCGCCTGCCAGGGCGTGTCATTGGTGATGCAGGGAACGCCGTTCAGCTCGGCCTGATCGGCAACGGGGTTTGTGGTATCGGGGGTGGCCGACGCACAGATCAAATCGACCTCGTCTTCGAAGATCAGCTCTTGTGCTACCGAAGAGGCACGGTTCGAACTGGACTGGCTGTCCTTGACGATAAATTCGACCGGATGGCGCGTGCCATTGACCTCCAGCCCGTCTTTGAGCGCGGCGCGATACTGGTCCAGCACGAACTGGTCCGGTTCGGCAAAAATTGCCAGCGGGCCGGTGGTCGGGGTCACAAATCCGATCTTAAGCGTGCGGGTCTTGGCCAATGCAGGCATCGGCAAACCGGTCACCGCCGCACCGGCAAGACCGGTCGCGACAGCAGATTTCAACAGACGACGTCTGGTGAGCATAGAATTCCTCCCTGAACAGATCCGGTTTGCAACGGGAATGCACCTGTTCATCCGGCGACAACCTCCCAGCGCCGAATGCGGATCATTCCTATCGCCTGCACTCCTCATTTGCAGAAGACCGGATCCTGTAATTATGTGTGTATTGTTCTGCGATACACCATACCATGATTAAGATACATTGGATTCGTGTCAATGAATTTTCGCAGCCGACCCGCGCCAAAACCAACAGTTTTCATCATTTTTAGAATTCAAGGCATTGTAATAAATAGATAATAATTATTCATTCCTTCGGATTAAAACGGCACCATCCGCCCCCTTCGACCGCATGGACAGTCTCGGGGCGCAGCCCTTCCGGCCTGCACTACCTCAGCCTGCGCCTCGCCGAGCAGTGATCATTTATCCTGCATCTGGGGCCAATGAATCGCTTGACAGCTCGTTTCAACTGTCTCACTTATTCATACACTGTATCATTTATTGATACACAAACCGGTAGGAGGAAGACCGGTTTGCGCAGTTTTAGGGAGGACACCATGCTGCTTACGGCAAAGATTCTGCTGACGCTTGCAACGCTCGGCTATTCGGCGATTCCGCTCGCCTTCGATTCCAACAAAACCCATTGGTTCAACGATTCATGGACGCCGCATGGCCGGTTCCACTGCGTCTGGCAGGTGATGAGCTACGTCTATATGGCCCTGATCGCGCTGGGTCTGATCTGGACGGCGTCCAGCGTGAACTGGCAGATCTGGCTCTCCGCGGGCCTGGCCGCCTGCGCCTATGGCGGCTTCTGGACCGCTGTGGCGCTGCGCAAGAAGCTGGGGCTGGCGCTTGTGGATGACGTCAATGGCGTGCCGCCCTTCATGCTGCCCGTTCTGGGCGAATGTGATGCCAATGTGACCCTGTTCACCACCGCGGTGATCTTGCTGGGCACGGGCGCAGGTGCGCTCTCGCTTGCCGCAGCGACCGTCGCCGCCAACTGAGGACTACCATGCTAAATAACGAACAAAGGCAGGCTGCTGCCGACGCCATCCTGAAGGCCGAGCAAACCCGCGAAGTCTGTGTCCAGCCGTCGAAAACATGGCCGGAGATGGAGCTGGAAGACGCCTATGACATCCAGCGCCGCTGGGCCAATGCCCGCATCGCGGCTGGCGCGAAAATCATCGGACGCAAGATCGGCCTGACCAGCCGTGCCATGCAGATGGCCTCGAAAATGACCGAGCCCGATTATGGCGTGATGCTGGATGATGCGGTCTTCAAGGACGGGGCGCGCATTCCGGCAGGCACGTTCATCAAGCCGCGTCTGGAAACCGAACTGGCCTTTGTTATGGGCGAAGACCTGCAAGGCGCAGGGTGCCAGATGCATGACGTGATGCGCGCCACCGAATACGTGACGCCCGCGCTAGAAATCATCGATTACCGCACGCAGGTGCCGCGCGCGATTGCCGATACCATCGCCGATAACGCCGCTTTTGGCGCGATCGTGCTTGGCGGGCGCATCTTCCGCCCGTTCGATGTGGATGTGCGCTGGATCGGGGCGACGCTTTCGAAAAACGGCGTGATCGAGGAAAGCGGCGTGTCGGCGGCCATCATGGGCCATCCGGCAGCCGGGATTGCATGGCTGGTTAACAAGCTCGCCCCGCTGGGCGATGGCCTGAAGAAAGGCGATATCGTTCTGGGTGGCTCGTTCACCCGCCCCGTCGATATTGCTTCGGGCGATGTGATCTTTGCCGATTACGGCCCGCTTGGCGCGATCGGCGTCAGCTTCGAATAACACACGCCCCGCCTGCAATCGCAGTCTCTCTGGCCCCGCCCTACCAAGCGGGGCGGGGAAAGCTATCACAGAAAGCCCATCATGACCGATATGCCCAAAAACCACTTCAAAGCCGCGATGCAAGCCTTTGAAGTCCAGCGCGGCTGCTGGTGCAGCCTGCGCGATCCGATCGTGGCCGAAATGCTGGCCGTGCTAGGGTTCGACTGGCTGATGTTCGACACCGAGCACTCGCCCATCGACCCCGCAACCGTGCTGTCGCAGTTGCAGGCCGTCGCGCCGTATAAAGCCAGCTCGATCGTCCGCCCGAGCTGCCTGAACGCCGCCGAAATCAAGAAGTTGCTGGATCTTGGAGCTCAGACGATCCTTGTGCCGATGGTCCAGAGCGCGGCAATGGCGCAGGAAGCGGTGGACGCGGTCGCCTATCCGCCCAGCGGCATTCGCGGCGTGTCGGGCATGACCCGCGCCACCCGATTTGCCACCGTGCCGGGCTATCACAAGAAGGCCCGCGAAGAGATCTGCCTGATCGTACAGGTGGAAAGCAAGGCGGCGCTGGACGAAATCGAGGCAATGGCCGCCGTTGACGGCGTCGATGCGATTTTCGTCGGTCCCGCCGATCTGGCCGCTTCGCTGGGCTATCCGGGCGAGCCGTCGCATCCCGAAGTCACCCGCGTGGTGCTGGAGGCCATCCGCCGCATCCGCGCCGCGGGCAAACCGCCGGGCATCCTGACCAGCGATCCCGCTGTCTATGATCAGGCGCTGGAAGCGGGCGCGGTTTTCGTGGCGAAAGACATCGATCTGGTGGCCATGAAAAAAGGCCTGTCGATCAGCTAACCTATCCGGCGGGAGGGGGCGACCCTCCCGCTCGGCCCTCCCGATCCTGCAATGGGGGCCGCACCGCTATCCTCTGGTGCCAAAGCTGGCCAAAGCGCGACAGCTCGTTCGCCAGAACGGTCTCATGCGCATCCAGCCAGTCGATCACCGACGCGAACGCCACGATCCGTGCATGCCCGTCCTGCAGGCGCACCACCGGCCAGTTGCCGACAAGCGCGTTATCGATCCCGAAGACCGCATCCCCCCACCAGCGCGCCGGACCGAACGCATGCGGCATCTGCCGCCCGCGTTTCATTGCCGCCAGCACCGAGACCGGAGATGTCGTCTCGACCCGCTCGACAGCCTGATGCCACAGATCCAGCACCGAGGCATATTCCCAGCTGACCGCGCTCCAGCTTTCGGGGAAGCGGCTATTGTAATTCTCGAAAAACTGCTGCGGGCGCCGGAAGAAAAAGGCCAGATCCGCCAGTGCCGGATCATCGAAATCGGGAAACTGGAAGGTAAAGCGGGCCATGAAATCCGCCGAAGTTTCCGCAACAAGCTGCCGGTAACCGTCCCCCGTGCAGGACAGGATCTGACCGCCGAACCCCTGTGCAAAAGCCGCAAGCGTCAACGCCCTGACCATCGGCGGGGTCGAGGAGCACCAGCACAGGATATCCGCCTCCGAGGCGACCATCCGCGCCACAATGCCTTCTGCCGCAGCGCCTTCCTCATAAAGCACCTCTTCCACGACCGGCAGTCCCGCCACAGCACAGGCGGCGCGGTAGCAGGCCAGAGACGGCAATCCCATCAGGTCATTCTGGCTGCATAAGGCAATTTTCGCGCCCGGATATTCGGTTGCCAGATGTGCAACCCCCGTGACATTGAACAGCGGATGCACCTCGGCGGGGGCGATCAGATAGGGACGGTCGGGCGACAGATCGGTCGGCAGCAGGGTCGTGGTCAGGATGCGGCGCGACATGAGATAGTCGATGGCGGGGCCGACCTCGTTGCCACCGAGGGTCAGCACCAGACAGGCCCCATGCGTCTCGACCATCTCTTGCGCGGCGCGCAACGTGGCCTCCGGCCCCGAAGCGGTATCATGCGACAGGATCTCCACCGGATGCCGCCGCCCGCCGATCATCAGCCCGCCGCGCTCGTTGATCCAGTCGCTCCAGAGCGAGGCCCCGTCCAAACCCGGTTGTCCCCAGATCTTTTCCGGCCCGCTTCTGGGCAGCAGGAACCCGATACGGACCGCAGACCCGTTTCTTGACCGCAATCGTGGCAAGGTGCCGGTGACTGTCAGCCTTTGTGCAAATGATGCCCCGCTCATTTATTCAGCCTCTGCATAATTAAATGCCAGTTCATCGCGCGAATGTCTCCGCCCGATATTCCTGTAAAGAAAAAAGGTTGACCAGTAAAATAATTGGATTGCTCATTGGTATTGTAAAATGAACCAAATTTATAATTGGTCCAAACCAGACAGAGGAGCACAGGAGAGATATGTCAAAGCGCGTTGCTGTCATCGGCGCGGGGCCCTCCGGCCTTGCCCAGCTCAGAGCCTTCCAGTCCGCCGCCGAAAAAGGGGCGCCCATCCCCGAGGTGGTCTGCTTTGAAAAGCAATCCAACTGGGGCGGGCTGTGGAACTATAGCTGGCGCACCGGCGTCGATGAATATGGCGAACCCGTACATGGCTCGATGTATCGCTATCTCTGGTCCAACGGACCAAAGGAAGGGCTTGAATTCGCGGACTATTCTTTCGAAGAACATTTCGGAAAGCAAATTGCCTCCTATCCGCCTCGCGGCGTGCTGTTCGACTATATCGAAGGGCGCGTGCTCAAGGCCGATGTCCGCAAATGGATCCGGTTTTCCTCGGTTATCCGCTGGGTCTCTTTCGACCCCCAGAGCGGCCTTTTCACGCTGACCATTCATGACATGGTCAAGGATCATGTCTATCAGGAGGAATTCGACCATGTGATCGTGGCCTCCGGTCACTTCTGGTCACCGAATGTGCCAGAATATCCGGGGTTCGACAAATTCCACGGGCGCATCCTGCACGCCCATGATTTCCGTGACGCACGTGAATTCGCGGGCCAGAACGTGCTGGTGGTCGGGGCGTCCTATTCTGCCGAGGATATCGGATCGCAATGCTGGAAATATGGGGCCGCCAGCATCACAAGCTGCTATCGCTCGGCCCCGATGGGCTTTGACTGGCCGGAAAACTGGGAAGAGAAACAGGGGCTTGCGCATGTCGAAGGCAAGACCGCCTATTTCAGGGACGGCAGCAGCAAAGACATCGACGCAATCATCCTATGCACCGGATACCGGCATGTCTTCCCCTTCCTGCCCGATGATCTGCGCCTGAAAACCGCCAACCGTCTGGCCACCGCCGACCTGTATAAAGGCGTGGCCTATGTGCATAATCCGAAGCTGTTCTATCTGGGCATGCAGGACCAGTGGTTCACCTTCAACATGTTCGATGCGCAGGCATGGTTTGTGCGTGATGTCATTCTGGGGCGCATCGACCTGCCCGATGACACGCAAAGCATGATGGCCGATGTGGCCGCGCGCGAGGCTGCGGAAGAGGCGTCGGATGACGTGAAATACGCCATCACCTATCAGGGCGACTATATCAAGGAACTTATCGCCGAAACCGACTATCCCAGCTTCGATGTGGACGGGGCCTGCGAGGCATTCTTCGAATGGAAGGCGCATAAGAAGAAAGACATCATGGGCTTTCGCAATAACAGCTACCGCTCCGTCATCACCGGCACGATGGCCCCTGTGCATCACACGCCGTGGAAAGACGCGCTGGATGACAGCATGCAGGCCTATCTGCAGAACTGAACCGGCTCCCCCCTTTTTGTCAGGACCTGCGCCATGACCCTGTTTTCCGACCTGCCCCTGTTCCGGCCCGGTGCGCCACTCCCGACACATGCGCGGCGCGTGGCGGCCCTTGGTCGCCCTCGGGGAACCGAGCATTACACGATCCCGGGGCGCGGGGCCTATCTGGTCCGGCTGGCCGAGGGGGACCAGATCACGCTCACCAATCTGGAAGGGGGACAGGCCGCGCTGCTTCTGGTCACCCATCCGGACGGGCGCCCCGATGCAGGGCTGATCGGCGCAAGGGCCGACAGCCCGCTTGCCCCCCTACAGGCGCTTCTACGCGCCGCAGGGAGCGGCATGGAACGCCTCAGGCGCGGACTGGAACGGCGGAATATTCCCCTTGAAGGACAGGGGATTGGCCTTTTCGGCCAGAGCAGCCCCGCCGGCGACCAGGCCCGTTTTACCGCCCGTTCTGCGGGATGGCTGCTGCTGGCGGCCCCCGCCCCTGTCATGGATTTCGAGACCCAGAACACCGCCACACCCATCGGGCTTCTGCTGCACCGCGCGCATCCCGGGGCACAGCTGCGCCATGCCCTGCCCGACCCTCTGGCCGAGCCGCTACAGGATCTGCGCATCGCCTCGGCCACGGCGCGCGCCTACCGGATCGCCAAGGGCGATTACATCCAGATCATTGATGTCGATGGCCGCCAATGCACCGATTTCCAGTGCTTCGACGCGCGCAAGCTTGACCGCGGACAGGCCCTGCCGCTGGATGTCACCACCACCCGCAGCCTGCAGGCTCTCGCCTATCCGATGCCGGGCCTGCATGGGAAATACTTCGATCAGGACATGACCCCGCTGGTGGAGGTCATTCAGGACACCTGTGGCCGTCATGACGCGTTCGCACTGGCCTGCTCGGCGAAATATTATGACGATCTGGGATATCCGGGGCATGTGAACTGCTCCGAGAATTTCAATGCCGCGCTGGCCCCTTACGACATTGCGGGGCGCGCAGGCTGGATGGCGGCCAATTTCTTCTTCAACACCGCCATTGACCAGCATGGTGTTCTGGTGGCGGACGAGCCGTGGTCACGTCCGGGAGATTATGTGCTGCTCCGGGCATTGACCGATCTGGTCTGTGTCTCTTCGGCCTGCCCCGATGACACCTCTGCCGCCAATGGCTGGGATTTGACCGATATCCATATGCGCAGCTATAGCGGAGCGGAGACCTTCTCCCGCGCGGCAGCCTGGCGCCCCACCCCGGAGGATGACCCTATCATGACGCGCGAAAGCGGGTTCCACGCCAGTTTTGCCCCCCTGACCCGCAATTTCACCGATTATCGTGGCTTCTGGCTGCCCGACAGCTTTACCCAGACCGATCCGGTTGAAAGCTATTGGGCCTGCCGCGAGAAAGCCGTGATCATGGACCTTTCCGCCCTGCGCAAATTCGAGGTCACGGGGCCGGATGCCGAGGCCCTGCTGAACTGGGTGCTGACCCGCGATGTGTCGAAACTCGGCAGCGGTCAGGTGGTCTATTCGGCAATGTGCTACCCGCATGGCGGCATGATCGACGATGGCACCCTGTTCCGGCTGGGGCCGCAGAATTTCCGCTGGATCGGCGGCAGCGATCTGGGCGGGACATGGATGCGGGAAGAGGCGGCGCGGCTGGGGCTGAACGTGATGATCCGCAGCTCCACCGACCAGCAGCATAACATCGCGGTGCAGGGGCCTGCCGCACGCGAGATCCTGAAAACCGTTCTCTGGACCGCGCCCCATCAGCCGGCCCTCACCGCGCTGGAATGGTTCCGCTTCACGGTGGGCCGCCTTGGCGGTCCGGACGGCGTTCCTCTTGTGGTCTCGCGCACGGGCTATACGGGCGAGCTGGGCTACGAGATCTTCTGCCACCCGCGCGACGCCAAACAGGTCTTCGAGGCGGTATGGGCGGCGGGCCAGCCTTGCGGACTGCGCCCGATGGGGCTGGCCGGGCTGGATCTGGTGCGCATCGAGGCGGGGCTGATCTTTGCAGGTTATGATTTCGACGACCAGACCGACCCGTTCGAGGCAGGGATCGGCTTCACCGTCCCGCTGAAGTCGAAAACCGCCGATTTTGTCGGGCGCGAGGCGCTGATCCGGCGCAAGCAGCATCCCGCCCGTGTCTTTGTCGGGCTGGAGATCGAGGGCGAGGAAGCGGTCTCGCATGGCGATTGCCTGCGTCTGGGGCGGGCGCAGATTGGTGTTGTGTGCTCGGCCATGCGCTCCCCGCGCAGCCATATGTCGATTGCGCTGGCACGGGTCGATGTGGCCCATTCGGCCAGCGGAACGCTCTTGGAAGTGGGCCAGCTTGACGGGCATCTGCGGCGCAGGCAGGCCAGAATAAGCCCCGTGGCGCATTATGACCCGAAGAAGGAGCGCCCACGCAGCTAGGCTACCGCGCATCCGCTTAATGCTGGACCTTGAGGCGCCCGCCGCCTATGAAAAAGGCAGGACGTCCCTTCGGGCCTCAAGGAACCAATTCGTGCCAGCCTCTGCACCACCTCCATCCGCTTTGCATCCGCTTCCGGGATCGACCGTGCAATATGTGATCGATACCCTGAGCAGCCGCATCGTCTCCGGTGAATATGCCAAGGACGAACGGCTGCCATCGGAACGGCAGATGGCGCAGGATCTGGGCGTTGCGCGCAATACCGTGCGCGAGGCGCTGGATTATCTGGAGACCCGCCTGATGATCCGGCGCAGGCAGGGATCGGGGTCCTTTGTGATCTATGATCCGGCTGGCACGCTACAGGCCCATTCGCCGGTTGCCGAGGAAACCGGCCCGCTCCATCTGCTGACCGTGCGGGGCGTGCTGGAGCCGGAAATCGTGCGTCTTGCGATTTTGTCCATGTCCCCCAAACAGATAACGGCGCTTTCAGAGATCGTCTCGCAGATGGAAGCCATGAGCACCGATGCCACCGCCTTCATCCGGCTGGAAGAAGAGTTCCACCGGCAACTGGCTTTGGGCACCGGAAACCCGCTGCTGGTCGCCTGTTTCAATCTGGTGCTGGATGCGCGGCGTCAATCCTTCCGCGCGGCGATGTATAAACGCCATCTCACCCCCGCAAAGCTGGCCAGCTACCAGCGCGCCTATAACGGGCTTTTCAACGCGATCGCCGCCCGCGATATCGAAGAGGCAACCGAGTTCATGAAGCTTTCACTGGTCGAGGACCAGAAACTCCTGCTTCAGGAAAGCTGAACTGGTCCCTTCGTCAGAGCACCAATTTTACGCCTTTTCTCCCCGTCAGCGCCGCTGAACGGGGATTTTCTTTGCAATCCCCCTGCGACCGGCCCGACCCGTCCTTCTGGCGCTAAGGCACAAACCGCCAAGAAACTAGGCAGGAGGCAGGGGGCGAGCGATTAGATATGTGCCAAATACCGGATCTGTTTATTCCTGATGGGAATTAATGTTGCAATAAGGGCAATTTCTCACCGAGGCTATACGAACAAAAAGAACCAATAAAGTCAGTTGGTCTGAACCACAAGAATCGCGCCTTCAGGACATCCAACAAGGAGACTCACTTGGAACAAGAGCTCGCTTCCCTGTCTGAACAGCTTGCCCAGCTCAAGGAAAGTGTCGCCGCCACCAATGGCACCTTCTCTGAGACCTTCTACTTTCTGACCATCCCGCTCATGGTGCTGATCCATGCCGGTTTTCTCGCCTATGAAATGGGGGCCTCGCGGTCCAAAAACGCGCTTTCTGCGGGGATCAAGAACATTCTCGCCTTCGCGATGATCGTCCCGTTCTTCTACTTTGTCGGCTGGTGGATCTATTGGGCCTTCCCCACCGGTCTGAGCGGATCGGAAGGGCCGATGGGCACTTCGGGCTTTGCCTATGCCAATGGCATCGCGCTGCCGTGGAGCGAATATATGGGCCCCAATCTCAGCGACCGGTCCTCGGGCGTGTTCTGGGGCGCCTTCGTGCTGTTTGCCGCCACCACCGCCTCGATCCTGTCGGGCGGCGTGATCGAGCGGATCAAACTGACGGGGTTCATCATCCTGTCGATCGTTCTGGGCGCCTTTGTCTGGATCTTGGCCGCCGCATGGGGTTGGCATGCCGATGGCTGGCTGGTGACCAAGTTCGGTTATCATGATTTCGGGGCCTCGGGCGTCGTCCATGCCATTGCCGGCTTCTTCACGCTGGGCGTGCTGATCAATCTCGGGCCGCGGATCGGCAAGTTCAATGCCGATGGCAGTGCCAACCATATCGCGGGGCATTCCATGCCGATGACGCTGGTCGGGCTGATGCTGATCATTGCAGGTTTCTGGGGCTTCCTGATGGGCTGTGTCATCGTTCCGGGCGAAAGCTGGAGCTGGTCGGGCACGATCGAGGCCAGCATCTACGGCACGCCGATGACGCTTTCGGGCATGACGTTCAACGTCCTGATGGGCTTTGCGGGCGGTATTATCGGGGCATGGATGATTACTCGTGATCCGTTCTGGATGATGTCGGGGGCGCTTGGCGGGATCATCTCCTGCGCGGCGGGGATCGACCTGTGGTATCCGCCTATGGCCTTTGCAATCGGCTTCATCGGCGCCTGTGCCATGCCCTTTGTAGCCTCGTTCATCGAACGGCGCGGCATTGACGATGCGGTGGGCGCGGTTGCGGTGCACGGCTTCCTCGGGCTTTGGGGCGTGATTGTCGTCGGCATCGCGGCCTCGGGCTATCCGGCCCTTTTCGGCGAGGATGTCATCCAGATCTCCTTCACCGGACAGTTGATCGGGGCAGCCGTCATGGCGGTGATGGGCTTCGTACCGGGCTATGTCGTCTCGCTGGTCCTGAAACTGATGGGCGAGCTGCGTGTGCCGCGCGAGGCCGAGGAGCTTGGGCTCGATTTGGTCAAAGTGCCAGCCTCCGCCTATCCCGAAGCCATCCATCCCTCTGTCAGCCCCGCAGAATAATCTGCCCACTCAGGAGTTACATCTATGGAAGCACCTTTCAACGCCACCAGCTGGGACGGAGTGACCGGCGCGATCTATGCCGGATATGGCAGTGTCGAGGGCCTGTGGCTGATCGTCTGCCTGATCCTTGTGGTCATCGCGGTCATCGGCGGCTGGCGACATGAGGGCCATGCCTACAGGGCCGTGACCCACAAAAAATGATGATGGTGTCCGGACTACGGGTCCGGACCCTTTCCCTCACATCTTCCCTAACATCAGGACGAACACATGACCGCATCGTGGAGATTTTCCGCGCTGGCCGACCGTCATCGCGCGCTTGGCTCTCAGCTAGAAGACTGGAGCGGGATGGGCACCGCCTGGACCTATGACAAGGACCAGACCGAGGAGTACATGGCCATCCGCACCAAAGCCGGTGTGATGGATGTTTCGGGGCTCAAGAAGGTCCATGTCATCGGGCCGCATGCCTCCCATATCATCAACCGTGCCGTCACCCGCGAGATCGAGGCGCTCAAACCCGGACGGTCCACCTATGCGACCATGCTCAACGAGCAGGGCAAGTTCATTGATGACTGCGTGGTCTATCGCACCGGCCCGCATGCGTTCATGGTGGTGCATGGCTCGGGCCTCGGCTTCGAGGCGCTCACGATGGCGGCCTATGGGCGCAATGCCGCCGTGCTGTTTGACGATGATCTGCACGACATCTCGCTGCAGGGGCCCTTGGCGGTGGACTATCTGGAGGCACATGTGCCGGGCCTTCGCGATGTGGCCTATTTCAGCCATATCCAGACCACACTGTTCGGCAAACCGGTCATGCTGTCACGCACCGGCTATACCGGCGAACGCGGCTACGAGATTTTCTGTCGCAGGCAGGATGCCTGTCTGATCTGGGACACCATCGTGGCCGAAGGGGCCGCAATAGGGATCATCCCGACGCGTTTTACCACACTCGATCTGCTGCGCGCCGAAAGCCAGCTGCTGTTTTTTCCCTATGACAATTCGGAAATGTATCCGTTTGAAGACGAACCCTGCGGTGACACGCTATGGGAGCTGGGGCTGGACTTCACCGTCTCCAAGGGCAAGACCGGCTTTCGCGGTGCCGAAGAGCATTACCGCCTGAAGGGCAAGGAACGGTTCAAGATCTATGGCGTGAAGCTCGAAGGCACGCAGCCCGCGGTCGAAGGGGCCCCCTTGCTGAAAGACGGCAAGAAGGTGGGGGTTGTGACCATTTCGATGCATTCGCCGCTGAACAACCATACGGTGGGCATGGCGCGGATGCCGGTGGACTGCGCCGTGCCGGGCACGCCGCTCGTCGTGCAGAACCCGACCGGCGAGATCCGCGCGGTGGCCGCCGAGATGCCTTTCCACGATCCGCAGAAACTGCGCCGCACAGCCAAAGGCTAGGGCCCGCCCCACCGCGACCCGCCCCGCGCGCGTGAGCGCCGCATGACGTGACATGCTTCCAGAAGAAGGTCTTTCATGGCAACCGTATTCACCCCCTCCATCGCCACCCGCCCGACCTACGGGACATTGCAGCCGCCCTGCGGTGCTCCGCTTCTTTGTGTGGCGGATGGCGCGGGTGGGGCGGCTCTTCTGGCCCTGTCCGAGCATATGCCCGGCTGTCTCGAACAGGCGCATATCCTCTTCATACCGCAAGACAGCCCCGATGGCCCGAAACTTGCCGCCTTGCCCTGCCGCAGCTATGGCGAGGCACCCGATCTGGCCGCCGCCCTGCCACGGCTGGACCGGCTTCTGGCACAGGCAAGCATCGCCACCCGCCTGTGCCTTGCGGGCAGCGAAGGGCTGATCGGCAGGGTCAGCGCCCGCGCGCTTGGCGCGGGCATCGCCGCCGAGATGATCCAGACCGAGCATCGCGGCCATATCGCACGGGCGGTGCAATGCGTGCATTGCAAAGGGGTCACCGAAGATGTGCTGACCGACCCGTTCATATGCGCCCATTGCGGTCTGGCGCTGTTCGTACGCGACCATTTCTCGCGCCGACTGGGCGTGTTTCAGGGCGTCTGTGTCGATGCCGAAACCCCCGGCCAGAGGCCGGACCCGCAGGAGATCCGTCCATGACCGCCCTACCGCTGACCGTCACACGGGTGCAGGCCCTGACGCCGCAGGTCAAACTCTTCCGTTTCGAGGCCGCAACCCCGCTGCCGCTTTTCTCGGGCGGCGCCCATATCGTGGTCGAGATGCCCGATGGCGACGTGCTGCGGCGCAACTCCTATTCGCTGATTTCCGACCCGCATGACCCTTCGGGCTACGAGATCGCGGTCCGGCTGGACCCGCAAGGGCGGGGCGGCTCGCGGTTCCTGCACGAGAAAGTGCGCGAGGGAGACCGCCTTCGGGTGTCGATGCCCGCAAACCTCTTTGCCATCGATCCGCGCGCCAAACGCCATCTGCTGATCGCGGGAGGCATCGGCATCACGCCGTTTCTGGCGCAGATCCGGCAGCTTGACCGGCTCAATCTGGATTGGGCGCTGCATTATGCCGCCCCCTCGCGCAAGGAGGCCGCAGCACTGGGCCTGCTGCCCCGATCCTCCCGCATCTCGTTGCATTTCTCGGACGAGGGCAACCGCATGGATCTGGCCACGTTACTGGACGGGCAACCCGCCGGAACCCATGTGTTCTGCTGTGGGCCGGAGGGGTTGATCACGGCAGTGGAGGCCACGGCGGCACGTCTGGGATGGCCGCAGTCGCATCTGCATTCCGAAGCCTTTGCTGCCCCGCCACCGGGGGCTGCTTTCTCGGTCACGCTGGGGCGTTCGGGCAGGACACTGACCGTCGGGCCGCATCAGAGCCTGCTTGAGGCGATCGAGGCGGCGGATGTGCCCATTGACTGGTCCTGCCGTGGCGGGGCCTGCGGTCGCTGCGAAACGGCGGTGCGCGCGTGCCACGGGCGCATCCTGCACCATGATCACTGGCTCAGCGAAGACGAACGCGCCGCACAGACCAAGATCATGCCCTGCATGTCGCGCTTTCTCGGCGAAGACCTCACCCTCGATCTGTAAGGACATCCCATGACTTTGCGCTTCAATGACGAGACCTTCCGTGGCGATTACACCTTCTACAACTCGCCACAGGCCATCCGCCGTTTTCCCTTCCCCTTCGACCAAGACAGCTACATGTATTCGGTCAATATCGAACAACATCCGGGCGGCCCGACCGGCACGCCCTTCGAGTTTGCCTTCGATGTCGATGAACATTACGTCTCCGAGATGCGGGACCGCGAGATCACTCTGGCGCAGGACCCGCTGCGCTGCCAGTCGCTGCCACATATGGAGCTGGCCGGTTGGGATCTGCTGGAATGCATCATGCAGGCCAAGGCGCGCGACTATCCCGAGCTGTTCACGCTCAATCGTGACGGAGACCGCTGGCACTGGATCAACCGCCCTCTCGGCATCGAGCAGCGCTTTACCTTTCTGGAGGCCGCGACCCTGCCCTATGGCCCGATGGAATATATTACCCGTCAGGCCCAAGGCGATTTCGCGCTGCTGCATGAACGCGAGGGCAATCTGTGGATGGATGCCGGTATGATCACCAGTCAGGCCGATTGGTCGCTGGATTTCGATATCGGCATGAACTTCTTCGAATGGCACGCCCCCGTACCGAAAGCCGGAGAGATGGGGGTGTTTACCAAGGCGCTGAAATTCCTGCTGGCGGTGCAGCAGGGCCAGAGCTATCGCCGCCTCAACTGGACCATGACGGTCAATCCACGCCTTGACACCAGCCCCGAAAACTATCCGCATTGGGGACCGGAGAAACGCACACTCACCGCCGAGAATGTCGGGCGCAAACAGTTTCTGCGCGTCGAATTGCAATCCTTCCTCCGCCTGCCGCGCTCGAATGCGCTGGTATTCCCGATCCGTTGCTATCTGCTGAGCCTCGAAGATATCTGCACCCAGCCCAAATGGGCCCGCCGCCTGCACCGCGTGCTGCGCGATCTCGATCCGGCGCTGGCCGAGTATAAAGGCTTTGCCGTGAATCGCGATCTGATCGTAGACTATCTGGCGCGCTTCGATGACGGGGCCGAGACCTCGGCGGGGATCTTCCCCGACACGCTCCCTGTCCCTCCAACCCCTTCGTAAAGGAGCCCAATGGCCTGGTTCATTCTGTTTTGCGCAGGCATCCTTGAAACCGTCTGGGCGTTCTATATGAAAAAATCCGACGGTTTCACCCTGCTTGTTCCCAGCATCATCACCGTCCTCACCATGATCGCAAGTTTCGCCTTGCTGGCGGTGGCGATGAAATCCCTGCCTCTGGGCACGGCCTATGCCGTCTGGACGGGTATCGGCACCGCAGGGGCCGTGGTGGCGGGGATAGCGTTTCTTGGCGAACAGGCCACAGCCGCACGGCTGATCGCCGTGGCCAGCATCCTCTTTGGCATCGTGCTGCTGAAGCTTTGCGACGGAAAATAGGCGCCGGGTGTCCGGTCCTTGCCCTTGGTCCCTCCCTTAGGCCCCGAAGCGCCGACCGGCAGACAGGCCCTTGCGCGGGCGCGTCAAATCGGGACAGATAGCGCAGCGCAGAGGCGTTGCGCGCAGGCGGCAGGCGATGGCATTCACACTCAAACAACTGCGGTATTTTATTGCTGTGGCCGAAACCGGCACGGTATCGGGGGCGGCGCAGGCGCTGGCGATCTCGCAATCGGCGGTGACCGAAGCCATCCGCGAACTGGAAACCGATCTGGGCGTGGCGCTGTTCACCCGCCATCCGCGCGGGCTGGATATCACCCATAAGGGGCACCAGTTCCTGCGCCATGCCACCGGCATCCTGGCCGGTGTCTCCGATGCCCGTCACGCCCTGACACAGGAAAGCGAGGCTCTGACCGGCACGTTGCATATCGGTGTGACCTCGCTGGTGGCAGGCTATGTGCTGTCGGATATTCTGGCCCGCTTCCGCCGCGCCAATCCGCAGGTCGAGGTGACCGCCCTTGAAGATAGCGGCGACTATCTCGAACATCTTCTAGTCGGCGGCGAGCTGGATGTGGCGGTTATGGTGGCTTCCAATATGCGCGACCGGATGGCGCTGCATACCGAAATTATCGACACATCTCCCTATCAGCTATGGCTGCCCAACGGCCACGAGCTGACCACGCGCCCCTCGGTCTCTATCGAGGATCTCACCGATGCCCCGATGATCATGCTGAAAATCGACGAGATCGAAGAGGCCACGCGCAAGCTGCTTTCGGCCTTCGGGGCCCGCCCGCGGGTTGCCTTCCGCACCCGCTCGGTCGAGGCGGTCCGCTCGCTTGTGGCCACGGGGGCGGGAATCGCGCTGCTGCCCGAAATGGTCTACCGGCGCTGGTCGCTTGAGGGGGACCGCATCGTGTCGCGCGATGTGTCCGGAAGCCTACCAGTTGTGCAGGTTGGAACTGTCTGGCGCAAAGGTGCCCCGCTGAGCCGCGTCACAAGAGAATTTATTCTGACGGCACAAGCCCATAAAAACATGAAGTAATTCTTCGGTATCGGCATTTCCGATACCTGAAACCTGATAATTGAATTTGTGAAAGCAAAAGGAGTTTCACAGGGTTGTGTGCAAGGGAGCCGTGACTCCCGCTGCAACAGGGAAAGCCATGATGAAACCGATTTTAAGCGCCTGTGTCTCGGGCCTTGCATTGCTTGCCGCAAGCTCCGTTCCGCTACAGGCGGCGGATATGCTGACCACGCTCGAACCGGGCGAAGGGACCGTCTCGATTGTCGCATGGCCGGGCTATATCGAGCGCGGCGAGACCGATCCGGACTATGACTGGGTGACCAAATTCGAACAGAGCACGAATTGCAAGGTCGAGATCAAGACGGCCAATACCTCGGACGAGATGGTGGCCCTGATGAACGAGGGCGGCTTCGATCTGGTGACCGCGTCGGGCGATGCCTCGCTGCGGCTGATTGCGGGCGGACGTGTGCAGCCGATCAACACCGACCTCATTCCCAGCTGGTCGCGCGTGGATGACCGCCTGAAAGACGCGCCGTGGCATACGGTCAAGGGCGTACATTACGGCACCCCCTTCATGTGGGGGCCGAATGTCCTGATGTATAATACCGAGACCTTCCCCGACGCGCCCAAAAGCTGGGAGGTGGTCTTCAAGGCCATGACCTTGCCCGATGGCAAGGCCAATACAGGGCGGGTGCAGGCCTATGACGGGCCGATCTATATTGCCGATGCCGCGCTATATCTGATGGCCCACCAGCCCGAACTGGGCATCACCAGCCCCTACGAGCTGAACGAGGACCAATATGCCGCAGCCCTTGATCTGCTGCGTGGCCAGCGCAAACTCGTGTCGCGCTACTGGCATGATGCCTTCATCCAGATCGACGATTTCAAGAACGAGGGGGTCGTCGCATCATCGTCCTGGCCGTTCATGGTCAACCTGCTGAAAGCCGACGGGGTGCCGGTCGCGTCGGTGATCCCCGAGGAAGGGGCGACCGGCTGGGCCGATACGCTGATGCTGCATTCCGAGGCCAAGCATCCAAATTGCGCCTATGCCTTCATGGAGCATTCGCTCAATTCCAACCTCCAGTCCGATCTGTCGGTATGGTTCGGGGCCGTCCCTTCGGTGCCCTCGGCCTGCACCGACGGCTCCGGCAAACAGACCGCAGAGGGCTGCTCGGCCAATGGTCTGGACGATTTCGACCGGATCCGGTTCTGGCAAACGCCGGTATCCAGCTGTGAAAGTCAGGGCAATTGCGTGCCCTATTACCGCTGGGTCTCTGACTATATCGGTGTGATCGGCGGCCGCTGATCACATCAGATTTGCCCGAACCCCTTTCCCCTGTGGGTTCGGGCATCCCTGCCTGAAAGACCAAACATGACAGATGCTGTAACCTTCCGGGGCGTGTCACGCCATTTCGGACCCGTCAAGGCCGTGGACGAGGTCGACCTGTCGATCCGCGACGGAGAATTTTTCGCCATGCTGGGGCCGTCCGGCTCTGGCAAGACCACCTGCCTGCGGCTGATTGCCGGTTTCGAGCAACCCACCGCAGGCCATATCGCAATTTTCGGCGAACGCGCCGAGGGCGTGCCGCCCTATCTGCGCAACGTCAATACCGTTTTCCAGAATTACGCGCTCTTCCCGCATATGAATGTGCGCGACAATGTGGCCTTCGGGCTGCGCGTCAAAGGGATCGGCAAGGCCGAGCGTCACCGTGCCGCCGAAGAGGCGCTGGAGCTGGTCGAGCTGGGCGGCTATGGCCAGCGCCGCGCGGGCGCGCTGTCTGGTGGACAGCGCCAGCGCGTGGCATTGGCCCGTGCCTTGGTCAACAAACCCCGTGTGGTCCTGCTGGACGAGCCGCTGGGCGCGCTGGACCTGAAGCTGCGCGAGCAGATGCAGGAAGAGCTTCGCAAATTGCAACGCGCGCTCGGACTGACCTTCGTATTCGTCACCCATGATCAGGACGAGGCGCTCTCGATGGCGGATCGGGTGGCGGTGTTTGCTCATGGCAAAATCCAGCAGGTCGGCAGCGCGGAAGAGATCTACCGCCGCCCCAATACCCGTTTCGTGGCGGATTTCGTCGGCTCTTCCAACGTGCTTCCGGCCGATCTGGCAGGAGGCGGACCGGCGGGACAATGGGCGTCGTTGCGGCCCGAGGATATCGTGCTTGATCCGGCAGGGCGTGCGGCCACGGTGCGCGGGCGGTTCTTCCACGGGCGCGTCACCAAACTGGTGCTGGATCTGAACGGCCAGAGCCTGACCGCGCTGGTTCCCGCCCGCGAGGATGCGCCGCAGATCGGCGAAACCACCGCGATCTCGTGGGACCCTGCGCGGGTGCATATCATGGAGCGCGACGGATGAGCGCGCCCCTGTCGCAAGCCGCGATCTTCCGCCCGCGCTCCGGCCTTCTGGCACGGCTGATCGACTGGATCATCCGCCATCCGAGAATGTTCGTCTTTCTGATGGTGCTGCCCATCACGCTCTGGCTGGGCATCGTCTATATCGGCGCGCTTCTTGCCTTACTGCTGCAGAGCTTTTTCGCGATCGACGAGTTTTCCGGCGTCATCGTGCATGAGTTCACTCTGAAGACCTATGGCGAGCTTCTGCGCCCCTATAATCTTGACATCATCCTGCGCACGGTCTGCATGGCCGGCGCCGTCACGCTGGCGGCAGCCGTTCTGGCCTTTCCCATCGCCTATTTTGCCGCCCGCTACGCCAAGGGCAAATGGAAGGCGCTGTTTTACATCGGGGTCATGCTGCCGCTCTGGTCCAGCTATCTGGTCAAAGTCTATGCGTGGAAACTGGTGCTGGCCAAGGAAGGCATCCTGAACTGGGTCTTTGCCAAACTGCATCTGACATGGCTTCTCGAGGCTGTGCTGGCGATCCCCGTCATCGGGGGCAACTCGCTCTCGGTCAGCTATCTGGGCACCTTCCTTGTCTTTCTCTATATCTGGCTACCCTATATGATCATTCCGGTACAGGCCGCCTTGGAACGTGTCTCGCAAGACCTGACCGAAGCGGCAGCAGATCTGGGGGCCACCCCAAGACAGAGCTTCCGGCTGGTCCTGTTTCCGCTGGCTTTGCCGGGGGTGGTCGCAGGATCCATCTTCACCTTTTCGCTGACACTCGGCGATTACATCGTTCCGCAGATCGTCGGCAACTCGCGCCTGTTCATCGGTCAGGCGGTCTATACCCAGCAGGGCACCGCCGGAAATATCCCGCTCGCGGCGGCGTTCACTGTGGTGCCGATCGTGATCATGGGAATCTACCTGTGGGGCGCGCGCAAAATGGGAGCTTTCGATGCACTCTGAGATCCGTTCGCCAACCAGCCTGAAACTGGCCGCATTCGGGGGCCTCTTCTTCCTGCTGGCCCCGATTGCCCTGATCTTCCTCTACGCCTTCTCGACGGAGGAAAAGAGCTTCCAGTGGCCCCCGCCCGGCTTTACCACCAAATGGATCGGCGTGACCTTGGGACGTGCGGATGTGTGGGAGGCAATGGGGCTTTCGGTCAAGGTGGCCGCAATCTCGACGGTTCTGGCACTGATCCTTGGCACATTGACCGCCGCAGCCGTTGCCAGATCGCGGTTCTTCGGGCGCGAGACGATCTCGCTTCTGGTCATCCTGCCCATCGCCCTGCCGGGGATCATCACGGGGATCTCGCTGCGTTCGGCCTTCTCGTTGCTGGATATCCCGTTCAGCACATGGACCATCGTGCTGGGGCATGCGACCTTCTGTATCGTGATCGTCTATAACAATGCCGTCGCCCGTTTCCGGCGGCTGTCGGGATCGCTGATCGATGCGGCGATGGATCTGGGCGCAGACGGGGCGCAAACCTTCCGGTTGGTGATCCTGCCCAATATCGCAACCGCCCTTCTGGCGGGCGGCATGCTGGCCTTCGCGCTGAGTTTCGACGAGGTCATCGTGACCACCTTCACCGCGGGCAACCAGACAACCTTGCCGATCTGGATGCTGGAAGAGCTTGTAAGACCGCGTCAGCGCCCCGTGACCAATGTGGTGGCGATGGTGGTGGTGCTGGTCACCGTGCTTCCCATCCTTGCCGCCTACTACCTGACAAAAGACGGCGAACATACCGCCGGTTCCGAGAAATAACTGGGAGATTTTCATGGATAAGCAGATGCTGATCGGCGCCCGCCTTGTGGCAGGCACCGAAACCGAAGAGCAGATCCTCAATCCGCGCACGGGCGAGGTGATCACCACCCTGCCGGAAGCCTCGCTGCAACAGGTCGAAGAGGCCGTCAGCGCCGCCGAAACCGCCTTTGCGGGCTGGTCGCGCACCACACCGGCAGAACGTTCGGGCTACCTGCTGAAAATTGCCGAACGCATCGAGGCCGAGGCCGAAACGCTGGCCGGTCTGGAGGCCCTGAATTGCGGCAAGCCCGGCCCGCTGGCACTGAATGACGAGCTGCCCGCCATCATCGACTGTTTCCGCTTTTTTGCAGGGGCGGTGCGCTGCATGACGGGGCCTGTGGCAGGCGAGTATCTTGCAGGGCACACCTCCATGATCCGCCGCGATCCCATCGGCATCGTGGCCTCGATCGCGCCGTGGAACTATCCGCTGATGATGATGGCGTGGAAAATCGCCCCTGCGATCGGCGCGGGCAATACGGTGGTGTTCAAACCCTCGGAACAAACGCCGCTGACGGCTTTGGCGATGGCCAGGATCTTCGCGGACATCCTGCCCGAAGGGGTGGTGAATATCATTCTCGGGCGTGGCGAAACGGTTGGCTCGGCGCTGATCAACCATCCGAAAGTGGCGATGATCTCGATTACAGGCGATATCGCCACAGGCCGCAAAATTCTGGAAGCCGCCAACAAGACCATCAAACGCACCCATCTGGAGCTGGGCGGCAAGGCTCCGGTGATTGTCTTCGACGACGCCGATATCGAGGCGACGGTCGCGGGGCTGCGGGCGTTCAGCTTCTATAATGCCGGTCAGGATTGCACCGCCGCCTGCCGCATCTATGTCCAGCGCGGGATCTATGACCGTTTCGTGGCCGACCTGACCCAGACCGTCGCGGAGATCCCCTTCGGCCATGAAGATGACAGCCGCAACGAGATCGGCCCGCTGATTTCCCTGCGCCAGCGCGACCGTGTCGCCAGCTTCGTGGCCCGCGCCCGCGAGGCCAACCATATCGAGATCACCGCTGGCGGCGACATTCCCGAGGGTCCGGGGTTTTACTACAAACCCACCGTCGTCGCAGGTGCCTTGCAGACCGACGAGATCGTGCGCCGCGAGGTGTTCGGCCCTGTCGTGTCGGTCACGCCCTTCGATGCGCCCGAAGAGGCGGTCGGCTGGGCCAATGACAGCGATTACGGGCTGGCCTCTTCCGTCTGGACGAAAGATATCTCCAAGGGCATGCAGGTGGCCTCCCGCCTGCAATATGGCTGCACTTGGGTGAACACCCATTTCATGCTGACCAACGAGATGCCGCATGGCGGGATGAAACAGTCGGGCTATGGCAAGGATATGTCGTCCTATGCTCTGGAAGACTATTCCACCGTGCGCCATGTGATGATCGCCCATTAAACCCGTTTCGCCGGCGATCCGGCCCAGCCCCCCGCCCGTCGCAAGACAGGCGGGGGGCTTCTGCTTTCCTCCACCCCGCGGCGCCGCGCTTGCTCTCGCAAAATCCGCCCCGATGATCGCCTTTTCGAAAATTCATAAGATTTTTTACAAAAACCATGGAACAGATTTATTGCTTAACCGTTGGGCATGCAGTGAACAAACGGAGGAAAACATTATGAAATTTCTGACCACCACCGCCGTCGCACTGGCTCTGGCTACTGGCGCAGCTTATGCAGAAGACACCAATGCGAATGCCACCGCAGACACCGCGGCACCCGCCAAAATGGCCACCCAAGCCACGGCGAATGGTCTCGATATGTCGGATTCGACCAATCTGATCCGTGCGCGCGACATCACCGGTGGCGACATTTACACCATCGCCAAAGACAGTGGCAAAACCTGGGACACGATGGACTGGAACGCCGTGTCTTCGGACTGGAATGGCGACGGTTTTGACGATATCGGCGAGATCGAGGACATCGTCCTGTCGCCCGAGGGCAAGATGGTCGGTGTGGTGGCAGAAGTCGGTGGCTTCCTCGATATCGGTGACAAACATGTGGTCATTCCGGTTGATGCAACCCATCTGGTCCCGATCGATGACGGTAAGTATGTGGTTGTGACCTCGCAGACCGAGGATCAGCTGAAAGACGCGAAAGATGTTGACGAAGGCTTCTGGAACTAATCAGAGCCGCGATCAAACTCTGCAGGGGCCGGTCTTCCGGCCCCTTTGTCTATGGCACATATCTCCGTGCCCAGCAGATCTCGGCCAACGAGATCCCCATCAAGGACACTCCCGCCAGCACAAAGAGCCACGCCCCGCAAAGATCGAACAGCAGCGCCCCGAGAATACCGCCCGACGCGAAGGCCGCAAGCGTCACACTATGCAGGCGCAGCTTGGGCAGGGCATCGCCGCGTAACGGCTTTGGCCCGATCAGCGCGGCCAGTTCGATGCCGATATCGGTTGCCATGCCCGAAACATGGGTGGTGCGCACTTTCGAACGCGAGATCATCGTGGTGACCGCGTTCTGCCCCCCCATGACGACGCTTAAACCGACAAGCGCTGCCGCCGACCCCGCGCCACCACACAGCAGGCCCGCCCCCAATACCAGCACCACAAACCCTTCCACACCGATGGCCAGCGCATAGACCATGCGCATCCGGCGGCGCTCGCCCAGATTGACCATCACCGCCGCCGCGCAGGCACCCACGATAAAGGCAATCACAAGCCCCGCAAGTGAAAGCCCGACCCCCACCCGTCCATCGGCCAGATCATCCGCCATCATCGACACATTGCCCGTCATATTCGCGGTGAAGGTGCCCAGGATCAGGAAACCCACGGCATTCAATCCGCCCGCGATCGAGGACAGGAACCCGGCCAGTACAATATTGAGAGTATCGGTCCTCTCGTCACCCACACGAATGAGCATAGCGCCCCCGTTCAAAACATGGACCATCCGCAAAGCCTTGGGGCGGCTCCTGTGGCGCAGGCGGCCCCCCTGCCCGAGACTTTCCGCCACGGTTTGCAACTTTATACGACGGATCGACCGGATACGACTTGTTATATATCGCAGGCTGCGAATATTCAGATTCCGCGCCTGATGACACCGACAAGAGCCGAGCGATGCCAGACAGACAAGTGGATTTTTTCATAGCCGGCACCCAGAAGGGCGGCACGACAGCATTGCGGGCGAAGCTGCTCAAGCACCCCGATCTGGCCTTTTCCAAACAGAAAGAGATCCATTTTTTCGACCGTGAGGATATCGACTGGCAGGCCCCGCCCTATGACGATCTGCATGCCCATTTCGATCTCCGCCAGCCCAAACTGTTCGGGGAAGCCACGCCGATCTATCTCTACTGGCCCGAGGCGATCAAGCGCATCCATCGCTATAATCCCGAGGCCCGTCTCATTTTCATTTTGCGCCACCCCACCTACCGCGCGCTCTCGGCATGGAAAATGGAGCGCGCCCGCGCTCAGGAAACCTATTCCTTCAGCCGCGCCGTATCGCTGATCGGACGATGCCGCGTCAGGTTCGCCAAAGGCGGTGTGCATCGCGTTTTCTCTTATGTGGAGCGGTCCTGTTATGCCCCGCAGATCCGGCGGCTGCTGACGGTTTTTCCGCGCGAGCAACTGCTGTTTCTGACCACCGACCAACTCTGGACACATGAGCAAGACACGCTGCGGCGCGTCTGTGCTTTCCTCGGGATCGACACCTCTTACGGTGATACCCTGCCCGCGCAAAAGAAATACATCGTGCCGGTGGATGCGCGTCATGTGCCCATGCAGGATGCCGCGACAATCACCAAGCTCAACAAACGGTTCCGGCGCGACATCATCCGCACGGCGGACCTCACCGGGCTGGACCTCTCGGGATGGCTGGAAAGCGGTTACACCGATCCGATGCATGACCGCTAAGGCCTCATAGAACGCCTTCGCCCGTTCAGTGAGGTCGCGCCCCAAGGGTCTGACCGCCGGAGCATCCCCCCCAAAGCATGCCCAACACTGTCACCAAAGCTGACAGCACCGCCTTGGCGGCAGGTGCAGAATATCGGCCGGCCAATCGCAAACCGCTTGCCAACCTCATATTTGTTTCCTAAAAATACAAATATGAGGTTGGAATCGCTATTAGGGAGAGAGCGATTATGCGACGTCTTGAAGATCACGAAACGCCCCGGACCAGCAGTCATATGCCGGCGCCGCGCATCGTGGCAGCCGACAAGGCCATGACGGACCGCAGGCATGCGGGCCGGTTGACAGAGGATCTGCCGCCAGAAAATCGCAGCCTCGGCAGACAAACGGCGGGGCCTGTATATTTCAAGCGAAAACGCTTGATTTATAGGCCAGCAGGCGCGCACTACGCCACGGCACAGCAAACCGGAAACGTCACGCAGGCCTTGCGCGCTGGCATCCGACCATAACCCTGTGACAGCCAGCCGCTCACACAACAAGCCTTTCGCATAATCGGACAGGCAGCCGGAGATATGCGGATGTCTCAACGGGCAATCACCCCCGACGCATCCGGTAGGCAGCGGCCCGAAAACCGCTTTTCGACACGCGATCCTGCAATAAAACCGAATATTCGCATCTAAATGCAACAAATATTCAGATGGAGGAGCACGCACAAGCTCCTGATCCCGCATCAAGGCCCGTCACGCCTCTCGATGCGCGTCTGTATCGGACACGGAGATCGACCAGACCTGTCACGCCTTGGAGGAGGCGACCTGTCGGAGGAGAGCGCCGCATAGCAGATGGCGCAAATGGAGGAGGAGATTGCAATGGTGGGCTCACAAGCCGCCCTACTTTCGGCGCAAGACGTCGCGAAGAGTTTTGGTCATGTCACCGCGCTGCGCAACGGGGCGATCCAGCTTCGCGCAGGCACGGTAAACGCGCTCTGCGGCGGCAATGGCGCGGGGAAATCAACCTTTCTCAACATCCTGACGGGGCAGTTGCGCCGCGACACGGGACAGATCCATGTGGACGGGAAACCGGTGGATTTCCATGCGCCCTCCGAGGCGCTGGAGGCCGGAATTGCCATCATCACACAGGAACTCAGCCCCTTTCAGGACATGACCGTCGCCGAGAACCTCTATCTTGGTCGCGAGCCGCGCCGCGCGGGTCTCTTGGTAGATGATCGGCGCATGATCGAGGATGCAGAGGCGCTGATGACACGTCTCCGGTTCGACATTCCGCCAACCGCCCGACTGCGTGATCTGTCGGTCGCACAGGCCCAACTTGTCGAAATCGCCAAAGCGATCAGCCGCCGCAGCAAGATCCTGATCATGGACGAGCCGACCTCTGCCATTGGCGAGCGCGAAACCCAGATGCTGTTCGACGCGATCAGAGGGCTGACGACAGACGGCGTCGGCATTATCTACGTATCCCACAGGCTGACAGAAATCTTCGAGATTTCCGACGATTACACCGTCTTCCGTGATGGGGCTTTTGTCGAAAGCGGTGCCATAGCCGATATCGACCGGCAGGCGCTGATACGCCATATCGTCGGGCGCGACCTGCTGGAGCATCGTCGTAGCCCGCGCGATTTCGACACTTCTCCCGCTCTGCTGGATGCCAAAAACATGAGTTCTGCGGGAAAATTCGAAGACATCAGCCTTCAGGTCCATCCGGGCGAGATCGTGGGCATCTATGGCCTGCTTGGCTCGGGACGGTCGGAATTTGTCAATGCGCTTTATGGGACCGAACCGCGTGACACGGGCGAGGTCTGTGTCGGTGGCATACCCATTGCCGCAAACGCGCCCGCGCGGTCTATCGCGGCAGGGATCTCTCTTGTCACCGAAGACCGCAAACAGACAGGTCTTTCCCTGACAGCGTCGGTTGCCCATAACATCACCGTCGCCAACCTTGACGCATATGCGAAAGCCGGGGTCATGGATGAGGCGCGCGAGACGCAGAGCGTCAAGGCGCATATGGCGCGTTTTTCCATCAAAGCCGCCTCGCCTGAAATCCCCGTACAGTTCCTGAGCGGCGGCAACCAGCAAAAGGTGGTTCTTGCGCGCTGTCTTGAAACAGACCCGCGTATCCTGATCTGCGACGAACCCACCCGAGGCGTGGATGAAGGGGCCAAGCGCGAGATCTATGCGTTTCTCGACGCGTTCGTGAAGGCGGGAAAATGCGTCCTGATGATCTCGTCCGAAATCCCCGAGATTCTGGCCAATGCCGACCGGATCGTTGTTTTTCGCAAGGGCCGGATCGCCGGAGAGGTGCGGGCACAGGACGCCACGCAGGAAACCCTCGTCCATCTGGCCTCGTGAGCTGACCTAATCTCTAGGAGGAGAAGATCATGAGGATGTCACAAAGTCCAACGCAGACCGTCAGTCTGGGCAGCATTCTGACCCGTTACGGGATCGTACTCTCGTTCATCATACTGCTCGTCACCTTGGCGATCATTTCGCCAAACTTCCTTTCGCCGAACAATCTTTTCAATGTCTTGCGTCAGGTCTCGATCAACGGGGTGCTCGCGGTCGGTATGACATTCGTCATCCTGACCGCGGGGATCGACCTCTCGATCGGGGCGATCTTGGCTCTCAGCGGCGCGGTGGCCGCCAGCCTGGTGACAGGAAGCGCCCCCATGAACCCCGTCCTCGCAGTTCTTGCGGGCACCGCCACCGGCATGGCCTGCGGTGCACTCAATGGCGTGCTCATCGCCCGTTTTGCGGTTCCGGCTTTTGTGGTGACACTCGGGATGCTGAGCGTCGCGCGTGGTGCGACACTGCTTTATAGTGGCGGACGCCCCGTCGCCAATCTCAGCGGAGAGTTCCGCTGGCTGGGGCAAGGCGTGGTTGCCGGCATTCCGGTGCCGGTCATCCTTTTCGCGATCGTCTTTGCCATCGCGGCTTTCGTACTGCGATATACGGTCTACGGACGCCGGATCTATGCGGTCGGGGGCAACCCCAAAAGCGCGCGAACCAGCGGCATCAATCCGGCGCGTATCGTATTTTCCGTCTATGTGATCATGGGCGCGCTTGCCGGTCTTGCGGGGGTCATGCTGACCGCGCGCACGACGGCGGCCCTGCCCCAAGCCGGTCTGGGATACGAGCTGGACGCCATCGCAGCCGTCGTCATCGGCGGCACCAGCCTGACCGGAGGGGTTGGCCGGATTGGCTATACATTGATCGGTGTCCTGATGATCGGGGTGATCAGCAACGGCCTCGATCTGCTGGGGGTGTCGTCCTACTACCAGCAAATCATCAAGGGCTCGATCATTGTTCTCTCCGTCATGATCGACCGGTCACGGTCCCGCCATAGCTGAGAGCGGCCCCGATCTTGCATCTTACCAAGGAGCGCGGCCACGGCCGCAAGGGAGGAGGAAAATCCCATGAAAATGAACAAACGCCAGCTTCTGGCATCAGGCGTCGGGCTACTGGCGATGGGCGCGATGGGGGGTCGGGTCATGGCCCAGACCAAACCGCTGCGGATTGCCGCCATCGTCCAGAGCCTGAACACGGAATATAACGTGCTCTGGGCGGATGCGGCCAAGGCGCATCCCGCCTTCAAGGCAGGTCAGGCCGAACTGACGATCCTCGACGGGCGGCAGGACATGCTGACACAATCGAACCTCTTCGATACCGTGATCACCGAAAAATACGATGCCATCATCTTCATTCCGGTGGATATCGATGCGGGCAATGATCCGATCGAGCGCGCCAAGGCGGCAGGTATTCCTGTTTTCGGCTCGAACACCGTCGTGTCGAATACGTCCCTTTATGATGCCTACATCAATTCGAACGATGTCGAGGCGGGAGAGCTGCTCGCGAAGGCGATCATCGCGCGGGCAGGCCCCGAGGCGAAAGTGGTCATACTGGAAGGCATGATCGGACAATCGGCACAGGTCCAGCGCCTTCAGGGGATCCAGAATGTTCTGGCCGCAAACCCCGGTGTGACGGTCATCGGGCAGAATTCCGCGAATTGGTCGCGCGCCGAGGCGATCACCCTTATGGAAAACCTGCTGACATCGCATGGCAGTGATATCCAAGGGGTGCTGGCCGAAAATGACGAGATGGCTGTCGGGGCGATCGAAGCCATCCGCAGCTATGGCCTTGATCCCCAAAGCCTGCCGGTCGCCGGGGTCGACGGGATTCATGATGCGCTTCAGGCGGTGAAGAACGGCGATCAGGCAATGTCGATCCTGCAAGACGCGCATGGTCAGGCGCAGGGCGCGGTGGATCTTGCGCTGCGCAAGCTGTCGGGCGCCTCCTACACCCCCGCGGCGAAGGTGTGGGATGTCAATGGCGGCAGCCTTGCGTGGGAAGACGGCACCAGCCAGCACTACTATGTCCCCTGGCTGCCCGTCACCCGCGAGAATGTCGACACAGTGCTGGCAGAGTAACCCCCTTCGCACCTCAAGGATGCACAGGCCCCTACGGGCGGAGCATCTTCGCATCCCTCAAGATGCGGCGCTCCTGTGCGCCGCATCTCGCCCCCTTCCCGCGACGGGGCGCCTTCTGTCGTTGTTTAATGCCCCAGAATGCGCGGCCAAGGCGGCCTCTGACATGGCCGCATAAGGCCGGATTCTTCGCGCTCCCCGCTCATCCCTGTTTCGGAACGAAGAACGCCCCCATCGCATTCGCCCTCCGCACCTGCCGCTTTTCCAATCAGCCCTGCGGCCCTCCCCCGCGTCTCAGCGCCTTTCCTTTTCGCTCCTAGGGACGGCAGATGGGGCGCAATAATGATGATAATTTAGGCGTCTCCCGCCCCGCCTTGCAAAACCACAGGCTACGGGCCTCTTTCGGTTGCCTCCCGGTTCCGGTCGTCCTCTGTGGTATACAAGATTGGACAACAAGGTGATCGACCAGCGTGCCGACGGGAATAGAAACCACAATCCTGACCGCTATCATCGAGGGGCGCCTGCCCCCCGGAAGCCGCCTCTCCGAAAACGAGCTGGCCGAAGCTTTTGCCGTTTCGCGCACCAAAATCCGTGAAGCTCTGCAACGTCTGGAAGCGCGCCACATCATCGCCTCCCGCCCGCGCAAGGGGTGGTTTGTCAATATTCCCGACGCGGAGGAGGCCGCGCAGGTCTTTGCGGCGCGGCGCTGTCTGGAATATGGCTATCTCGACACGGCCCCCAGCTTCACCCCCGAACAACTGGCTCCCATCCGCGCCCATATCGCCGAGGAACGCCAAGCCATCGCCGCAGGCGACAAGGCACAACTGACCTATCTGATGGGCGATTTCCATGTCCGCATCATCGCGCAATCCGGCAACGAGGCGCTGACCGAAATCATGCGTGACCTTACGGCCCGTACCATCCTGATCTCGCTGCGCTACCAGTCCTCGCAAAATGCGCTGGCCAGCCATGATGACCATGTCGCCATCCATGACGCCCTTTGTGCGGGCCGGATGAAAGACGCCGCCCGTCTGTCCTTCGAGCATCTCGAAGATGTCGAGAAAGGGCTGGCCATCGACATCGCGCCCACGCCGCTGGCGGCGCTCCGCTCTACCCTACGTCTCGATGCCGGAGACGATGGGAACAATCAACCAATCGGCATCCTCCAATAGGGAACCCAAAGTTATGATTACCAGACGCCTCCTACTGGCCGTTACCGCCTGCCTGACACTGGCCACCGCCCCGCAACTTGCCAGCGCCGACGGGCTTGCCGATATTGAAAAAGCCGGAACGCTGCGCGTGGCCGTGCCGCAGGATTTCCCGCCCTTCGGGTCGGTCGGGCTGGATATGAAACCGGCGGGCTATGATATCGATATGGCCGCGCTGATCGCCCAAAAGCTGGGCGTCAAACTGGAGTTGGTGCCGGTCACCTCGGCCAACCGTATCCCCTATCTCCAGACCGGCAAGGTCGATCTGGTGATCTCCTCCATGGGCAAAAACGCCGAGCGCGAGGCCGTGATCGATTTCTCGACCGCCTATGCCCCGTTCTATAACGGTGTCTTTGCCCCTGCCGATCTGGCGATTGCCTCTGCCGATGATCTTTCGGGCAAGGTTGTCGGCGTCACCCGTGGTGCCATCGAGGATCTCGAGCTGTCGAAGATCGCGCCCCCGGAGGCCACGATCAAGCGCTACGAGGACAATAACGGCACAATCTCGGCCTTCCTGTCGGGACAGGTCGACGCGATTGCCACCGGCAATGTCGTGGCTGCCGCTATTCTGGAGCGCAATCCGCCGAAAAAGCCCGAGATGAAATTCCTCATCAAGAATTCGCCCTGCTATATCGGTCTGAACAAGAACGAGCCTGCGCTTCTGGCCAAGGTCGATGATATCATCGCCGCCGCCAAGACCGACGGCTCGCTGAACGCGATCAGCGAGAAATGGCTGGGCATGGATCTGCCTGCCGATCTGTAACGCACAGACCGCCCCTCCGCGCGCCTCTTGCGCGGAGGCCCCCTTCCGCTGACGGACCTCCTCATGACCTATCACTTCAACTTCGACTGGCTGGCCACCTATTGGCCGGTCTTCGTGTCGGGCGTCTGGATGACCGTCCAGCTGATTGCCGTGGGCGGCACGGTCGGCATCGCGCTCGGCATCTTTTGCGCATGGGCCCGCAGTTCGGGGCCGCGCGGCCTTGGGGCCTGTGTTGCCATCTATGTCGAACTGATCCGCAACACACCCTTCCTGATCCAGCTGTTTTTCATCTTCTTCGGCCTGCCTGCGATCGGCATACAGATGAACGAGGTTGTGGCCGCAATGCTGGCGATGGTGATCAATCTGGGTGCCTATAGCGCCGAAATCATCCGTGCCGGGATCAATGGCGTGGCCAAGGGGCAGTTCGAGGCAGGGGCCTCGCTGGCCATGAGCCCTGTCCAGACCTTCCGCCATATCGTTCTGGTACCCGCATTGCAGAAGATCTGGCCCGCACTGGCAAGTCAGGTGGTGATCGTGATGCTGGGCTCTTCCGTGGTCAGCCAGATTGCTGTCGAAGACCTGACCTATGCCGCGAATTTCGCCCAATCACGCAGCTTCCGTGCCTTCGAGGCCTATTTCGTATCCACCGCCATCTATCTGGCGCTGGCCATAACCTTACGCCTGATCCTGATGCAGATCGGCCATCGCATCTTCGCCACCCGCCGGAGGGCCGCCCGATGATCCAGTTCACCCTCACGGATATTTTCTGGCAGCTTCTTCTTGCCACCCGCTGGACGATCCTGCTGTCGCTTGTGTCCTTTATCGGTGGCGGCCTGTTGGGGGTTATCCTGCTGTTCGGCCGCATCGGCAAATTCGCCATGCTGCGCCGGATGATCCACCTGTATACGGAACTGTTTCAGGGCACACCGCTGCTGATGCAGCTCTTTCTGGCCTTTTTCGGTCTGGGTCTCGTCGGCATCGAGGTCTCGCCCTGGGTTGCGGCGGCCACAGCCCTGATCTTATGGACCGCCGCCTTTCTGGTGGAAATCTGGCGCGGTTGCGTCGAGGCCATCCCGAAAGGACAGTGGGAGGCCTCCGCGTCTCTGGGCATGACCTATGTCGAACAGATGCGCCATATCATCCTGCCGCAGGCATTGCGCATCTCCATCCCGCCGACCGTCGGCTTTTCGGTACAGGTGATCAAGGGCACGGCGCTGACCTCGATCATCGGCTTTGTCGAGGTCACCAAGGCCGGCACCGTGCTGACCAATGCAACCTATATGCCCTTTACCGTCTATGGTCTGGTGGCGCTGATCTACTTCGCGCTGTGTTTCCCGCTCTCGTTCAGCGCCCGCATCCTTGAAAGGAAGATGAATGTCTCTCATCGACATTGACGCCCTGCGCAAAAGCTACGGCACCAACGAAGTGCTCAAGGGGATCGACCTGCATATCGAGAAAGGCGAGGTCATTGCCCTGATCGGCAAATCGGGGTCGGGGAAATCCACGCTCTTGCGCTGCATCAACGGGCTTGAAACCATCAATGAGGGCGCGATTTCCGTCGCAGGCGAGCAGCTTCTGCAGGACGACCTGCACCTGAGAGCGCTACGCCAGAAGGTCGGAATGATCTTCCAGCAGTTCAACCTCTTTCCCCACAAGACCGCAGGCGAAAACGTGATGCTGGCCCAGCAGGTCGTGAAAAAACGGTCCCGCAGCGAGGCCGAGGCTATGGCCCGCCGGATGCTGGAGCGCGTCGGGCTCGGGGCGAAATTCGACGCCTATCCCGACCAGCTTTCCGGCGGACAGCAACAGCGTGTGGCGATTGCACGGGCGCTGGCAATGGAGCCGATGGCCCTGCTATGTGACGAGGTCACCTCGGCGCTGGATCCCGAACTGGTGGCCGAGGTGCTGCAGGTGGTGCGCGATCTGGCCGCCGAAGGGATGACCCTTGTCATGGTCACCCACGAGATGGCCTTCGCCCGTGATGTCTGTTCGCGGCTGGTCTTCATGCATGAGGGCCGCATCCACGAGATCGGTGCCCCCGAGGAGGTGTTCGCAAACCCCAAGACACCGGAATTGCGTAGCTTTATCGGGATGCATTAAAGCCTCTCCGGCCAGACAAAACCGTGCATTGCAGGCACGCGCCCCTGATTGCGGCCGAAAGCCTCCATCGTGCCGCGCGGTGCCGGATGGGCATCATGACCCGCGCAAAATGCCGGATCCCGCTGGAAGGGGGCTACTCTGCGGCGGAGAAACATCCGTAGGGATGCGGGCGGTGGCGGCTTGCCATTGCATGGGCCAGCCCCGCCACAGAGCTTGCGGCCATCTTGCTCATGACGGCCGCGCGATGAACCTCTATCGTCTTGATCGACAGCTCCATGTCGCTGGCCATGACCTTGTTGGGCTTGCCCTCCAATATGCCCTCCAGCACCTCGCGTTCCCGCCCGCTCAGGCGGGCCAGCCGCGCCTCCAGCCGCTGTTGTCCGGCCAGAACATCCAGTCGCGCGGGTGCCAGCCGTAACGCGCGTTCGGTCACATCCAGCAGATGCTGTTCTTTGAAAGGCTTTTCGATAAAGTCATCCGCGCCCGCCTTCAACGCCTCGACCGCCATCTGCACATCGCCATGCCCCGTCACGATCAGGATCGGCAGCACGAAGGATCTGGCACGGAGATGACGCAGCAGTTCCAGCCCGCTCATTCCCGGCATGCGTATATCCATCACCAGCACCGCAGGCGGCAGCGGTAACAGGTCCGGCAGCGCCTCCAGAAAGGCCTGCCCACTGTCCCAAAGCCGCACCTCATGGCCCACCGACGCAAAGAGAAAGCGCAGCGATTGCCGGAACCCCTCGTCATCATCGATACTCCAGATCAGCGGATCCCTGTCGCACTGGCACATGGCCGACCCTCCTGTGATGCCAGACTGGCGGGCAGGACAAAGCACATCCTCACGCCCCCTCCCGCTGCGGTCTCGGCCCAAAGCCGCCCGCCATGACTTTCGATAATCGTGCGACAGATCGGCAAACCAAGCCCGAGCCCTGTCGCCTTGGTGGTGAAAAACGGGTCGAAAAGCTGTGCGGCGGCGGCCTCTGTCAGCCCCGTGCCGTGATCGCGGAGCGTGACCACGACCTTGCCCCCCCTGACACAGGTGGCCAGAACAATATCGCGCGGCCCCGTCGCCTGCGGCGCGGCCTCTGTGGCCTCCAGCGCGTTCTGTAACAGGTTGAGCAGCACCTGTTCGACCTCGACCCGATCCGCCAGAACGGCAGGCAGATCCGCGGCCAGTTCCAGACGGAGCGGAATATCGTGTCGTGCCGTGGCCACGGTGAAAAACTCGACCACCTCACGCAGGACCACATTCAGGTCGAGCGGGCCGCGTTGCGCATCACGACGATGCAGGAAGCCACGGACCCGTCGCAGAATGGCCCCCGCGCGTTCGGCCTGACCGGCAATCCCGCGCGTGCCGTGGCGCAAGAAGGCGGGATCGGGCTGACCACGGTCGAGGACGCGGGTCAGCCCTTCGGCATAATTGGCAATCGCGGCCAGCGGCTGGTTCAACTCATGCGCGATAGACGAGGCCATTTCGCCCACGATCCCCAGCCGCGCATACTGGTTGCGTTCCTCAAGGTGCTTTTGCGCGCTCCGCTCGGCCTTCTCCCGCTCGGCGCTTTCACGCCGGAGTTCCGCCGTGCGGCGACGCACCAGAATCTCGACCCGTGCCCCGTGTATCGCCCACAGCGCCAGCGCCAGACTTGCCGCAAGCACCCATTGCCAATGGGCCAGAAGATACTGCCGCACCCCCGGCGGATCGAGCGAGGCATAGGGGCCGATATGCAGCGCCCGCAACAGGGTATGGACAGGCGTATAATCCTCCGGTGCCGCCCATGCCTGCCCGGCGGTTTCGGGCATGGCCAGCAAGGCGGTGGCCACGGTCTTGGCAAGACGTTCATCGCTGCCCGCCAGCCGTGCAAAGGGCCAGTCGGGATAAAGGCGCGAGGAAAGCTGACAGGGAAAACCGGCACTCTGGCGCGCGCCCACAACCGCAAACTCCGCCCGACCGACATGCCCCCGCGCGATTTCATCCTCGAGCATACAGGCCCGCAGCACCGCAGCATCTGCGCGCCCCTCGCGCAGGGCCGTGATCACATGGTCCATCGGAAAGCCTGTCTCGACCAATGCGGCAAGACGGTCAGAGGGGACGCCTGCGCGGCGCAGTTCCTGCGCGGCAACCTGCCAGCCGCCAAACGCCTCCGTACTGACCACGGCAAGCCGCGCCGAGGCAAGATCGGACAGACGGGTGGCATGTCCGGGACGGTTTCGCACAATCACCGCAGACCCGACCGTATCGGTAGGATAAGCGCGGTCGAAGCTTTGCAAGGTCGCGATACGGGTGACCCCGAACCGCGCTTCCAGCGTGAGATAATGGCCGGGATTGGTGATGACGAAATCAAGCTGGCCCGCTGCAACCGCCTTGGTCAGCCCCCCCAGATCAAGCGGCACAAGCACGACATCCGCCTGCGGCAAAGCCTTTGCCAGTCTCGCCACGGTCGGCGCAAAATCCTGCCGCGCCCGCGCAGCCCCCTGAAAGGCCAGCACCCCCACACGAATATCCTGCGCCGCCGCAGGCAAAGCCACGACAAGAAAAAGCGCCGCCAGAAGGCCGCGCAGGGCGGAATGCACAGTAAGCATGCCCACAGAATGCCGCAATCGGGCAGATCGCACTTTGCTCTGTGTCAATATCCGGTCGGCAAACCTCTTGCCGTAACGGGGGTGTTACAGCGGTCGTGACCGGAGGCCTGCCGCTCCAAAGCCGCCCTAGCGGACGGCTTTGGACCCGGACATAGCGTCAGTACCGCGCATCGAAGGGCTTGGGATCTTTGAGCCAGTCATTGACCTTACCGGCAAAATCGGGCCGCGGCATGTGGGTGAAATACTCCGCCACATCGACCGCGTCCTGATCGCTCAGCCCCCCTTGCCCCAGCGGGAAACCGTCATGCATCGCAATCGGCATATTATGTTTGACGAAAGCTGCCGCTTTGAAGGTCCGTGCCATGCCCGCCCCGATATTGAAGGATTCCGCCCCCCAGAGCGGCGGATAGACCACCCGCCCCTCGGCATCCTTCACCCCCTCGCCCTGCGCGCCGTGGCAGGCGGCACATTGCGCGGTATAGATCTGCGCGCCGCGTTCGGGATCAGGGGTCAGCGAGGTGTCGATCTTGCCGATCCCGCGCCCCTCGACCTTGTCCTCGGGGCGGGTTTTGCCGCGCATCCAGTCGTAATAGGCAAGGAATGCCGCCATTTCGGCACTGTCTCTGGCCAGAGGCTTGCCATTCATCGACCGCTGGAAACAGCCATTGATACGCTCCTGCATATCGATCACCTTGCCGGGCCGCGTCATATAGGTGGGAAAGAAGGCGGTGACACCGACATAGGGCGAGCCATCGGCCACGGTCCCCGCATTGAGGTGGCACGATGTGCAGTTCAGCTTGTCACCCACATGGTCGGGAAGCAGATCGCGGGTTTCGGCATTGAGCCGCATCCCATAGACCAGTTCTTCGGCATTGGGCGCATCCAGCAGCCCCCGCAGGCGCGGCGTGACAAAGCTTGACGCATCCACCGACGGGTCCAGCGCCTTGCGGGCTTGCGCCACCTGCGCCGTTGTGACCGGCGGAGCGCCCGCCCCCCAGTTCTCGCGCAGGAAGCTGAGGATCTCGGCAATCTCGTCATCTCCCAGCCGTGCGAAGGACGGCATATGGAAGGCGCGCGGATGGGTCTGGGTCTGTGCGCTGGCCCCGCCGGTCAGGGTGATGTGCAAAAGCGTGGCAGGATCGCGCGCGGCAATGGTGTGATTGCCGGCAAAGGGCGGGAACACGCCGGGCACGCCGGCCCCGTTCGGTCTGTGGCAATCCGAGCAGAACTGCATATAGCCCAACCCCCCCGCCGTGGTATAGGTCGTCAGCGGCACGGGCGCGCCAGTGGGCACCTCATCGGCCTGCCGCACAGCCGCGCCAGAGGGAAGGCTGTCCATATAGACGGCCATCGCTGTCAGATCGGCGTCGCTGATATGCTGGGTCGAATGCGAGATCACATCGACCATGCTGCCCGACACCGTGCCGAAACGGTTCTGCCCCGTTTTCAGTAGCTCGACCATATCGGGCACGCTCCACAGGTTGCGCAGCGAGACCGCGTTCCAGTGTTCCACCTCGGCACCGGCCAGAAACCTGTCCCCCTTGGGCCCCGTGCCATCCATAGTGACTTCCTGAAAACCTATGCCACGCGGCGTGTGGCAGGCTCCGCAATGCCCCAGCCCCTGCACGAGATAGGCCCCGCGGTTCCATTGCGCACTCTGCGCCGGATCAGCGGCAAAGGGGGTCTTTTGCAGGAAAGCCGTATTCCATAACCCCAAGCCCCAGCGCTGGTTGAACGGAAAGCCGAGCGCGGTACGCGGCGGGGTGTCCTTCACCGGTTCCAGCCCTTGCCGGAGATAGGCCCACAGCGCCCCCATATCCGCCGCGCTCATTTTCGCATAGGACGGATAAGGCATGGCCGGATAGAGATTATGCCCGTCCTTTGCCACCCCCTTACGCATCGCACGATCGAATTCGGCAAAACTCCATGCCCCGATACCGGCCTCCGGATCGGGGGTGATATTGGTCGAATAGATCGTCCCCATCGGGCTTTCCAAGGCCAGCCCGCCCGCCATTTCGGCCCCGCCTCTGGCCGTGTGACAGGCCACACAATCGCCCAACTCGGCAATGTAGCGCCCCTGCGCGACCAGCGCCGTAGGCGCCTCGCCCACAAAGCCCGGCGAAAGTTCCGGATCCAGCGCGGGGGGCTGGAGCGCCCAAAGCACCCCTCCCCCGATCACAAGCGCCACTGCACCGGCCCCATATGCGAGCCGTTTCCTGACTGATACCGCTGCCTGCCGTGCCATATGTGTGTCCTCGCGGATATGCTGCTGGGTTCCCAGAGCCTACCGCCCGTCAACCGCTCCGGCAATTTGGGGGCAACCCGCAGGCGGTTAGGGTTTACCCTAAGCCGCACGGGGCCGCAGCACCCAGGCCAGAGCGCCCCACCATTCAAGACCCCTCTTCAAGAATTGGACAGAAACACAGGTCGCGCTGGACCTTTCCAATATAGGAACCATATTGGTTCCAGTAATGGCGGCCAACCGGCACGCGCAATCACAGCACAGGTATCCTCATGGTTTTTCTTTCCAGACGGTCTTTTCTTCTTTCCGGCGTGGCAACGGGTGTTTGCATGACCAGCGGGACACCGCTTCTGGCACAGGATGCCAACGGATTTCAGGCGGCGGCTTCTGCCATGTCGCAAAACTCCGCCCCGATGACCCCCGGCCTGCAGGGCATCACCGCGATATGCGAGGTGACGGGGGGCGGCGAGAAAGTCTATGCCATCGCCGTCGAATATGACACCGAGATCGACCCCGAAAGCCTGTCGACCAGCAGCTATAGCGCCGCTGTGGTGCCCACAGCCGATGGCTATTACCCCGGCATGCCCGCAGGCCCCAGCAATAACGACACCGAGAAAACGCCTGTCGCCCGCGAGATTGTCGCGATCTATACCAACGACACCGCGATGCGGCGGCTGGACCAGAGCTCGGTCAAGGGCCGCTATGTGATTGCCGAATTCGCCCATGCGGACGATCTCAGCCAGCCCACCACCGATAGCGAGAAGGTCCGCCTGACCCAGACGGCAGAGATCCGCACTCTCGCAGGGGCCAGCTATCCGGCGGCGGACAAGCAGTGGAGCAATGTCTCCGGTCACGGAACCTCCGTGGCCATTCGTGGCGTGGATGCATGGGAGCAGAACCATTGGTGGTGGGATGACAGCCGCTCGGCGTGGCTGGAATATAGTATCTACCTGCCCAAATCCTTCCTTGCCGAGGGCGGGGAAGAAAAGTCCTATCCCCTGATCCTTGCGATCACCCATTCCGGCACAAGCTATGATGGCACCTGTAAGGAGACGCTGACCGAAACCTGCATCGCCAGCATCTGGGGGATGCCAGAACAGCAGGCCAAGGAGGAATGCGTCGTCATCACCCCCCGCTACGAACGGACCACGATGAACGATTACTGGGAGCATACCGCCGATGTGGAAAACACCTATCGGCTGGTGCAGTCGCTTTTGTCCAACACCTGGAATTACGGCAATCCCAACCTGTCCGACCGGCGCGACAAGGTGCTGAAAATCGACCCCGCCCGCGTCTATTGCACGGGCTGGTCAATGGGGGCGATGACCTCGCTCTGGCTGATGGCGCACCATCCCGAAACCTTCGCGGCGGGTCTGATCATTGCCGGTCAGCAACGGCCACAGGATGTCGTGGGGCTGGCCGATCAGAACCTGCTGATCATCACCGGCACGGAAGACCAGAAATCCACCCCCTGGACCGAAGCCTGCCTGCCGGTCTGGCGTGATGCGGGGGCCAAGATCACCCGCCCCGATACCACGCTCGATCCCGATCTGATCTTCCCTGTCACCGATCAGAAGGCGCTGGACGATCAGGTGAACGGCTATCTGGATGAGGGCGGCAATATCACCTTCCTGACCTTCGAGGGTGTCGATCACATGGCCTCGGCCCGCAAGTTCTTCTATATCTCCGCCGCGCGGGACTGGCTGCTGTCGAAGACCAAAGCCTGAAGAAGACCAAAGCCTGAGCGGGCCAAGGCGCGGCCCAAGGCGGCATCATTGCCCGGGCCAGACCCTGCAACCCTTCTGGCGGGAGCGCGGCGCCTCTGGTTGCCCGCCCTGCCAAGTCCTATGGAGCCAGACCAATAGGGCCAGACGGAGGCCGGTCGGGCGCGTCTTCCGCACATGCCAGCAAATGCCGGACCACGAAAAAACCGGAGCGTCAGGGACGCTCCGGTTTTCGTGCTTTGCCGGTTTATGGGAGGACCGGACTTGGGGAAAGGCTCGGGGGGAAAGGCTCAGGCCTGACTGGGCTCGGCGGCCTCGCTGGAATGGATCGTGCTTTGCGGCAACGGCGGCAACTCTCCATTAAGCGCGCGGTGTAGCTGCTCTTTATCCAGCTTGCCTTCCCAGCGGCTGACCACGATGGTTGCCACGGCATTGCCGATAAAGTTGGTCAGCGAACGGCATTCGGACATGAAACGGTCGACCCCCAGAATCAGCGCCATCCCTGCCACAGGCACAGTCGGCACCACCGAAAGCGTTGCCGCCAGTGTGATGAAGCCCGCCCCCGTCACACCTGCCGCACCTTTCGAGGACAGCATCGCCACGAGCAAGAGCAGGATCTGGTCGCCCAAGGAAATATCGATATTCATCGACTGGGCAATGAACAGCGCGGCCAAGGTCATGTAGATATTGGTGCCATCCAGATTGAAGGAATAGCCGGTCGGGATCACCAGACCCACAACAGGACGGGCACAGCCTGCGCGCTCCATCTTTTCCATCAGGGCCGGCAGGGCCGATTCCGATGAGGACGTGCCCAGCACCAGCAGCAGCTCGGCCTTGAGATAGGCGACCAGCTTGAAGATCGAGAAGCCGCAGAGCCAGCCCACCACTCCCAGCACGCCGAAGATGAAGATCGCGGCGGTCAGATAGAACGTGCCGACCAGCATCGCGAGATTGGCGATGGAGCCGATGCCATATTTGCCGATGGTAAAGGCGAAGGCTCCGAACGCGCCCAAGGGGGCCGCTTTCATCAGGATTGCCACCAGACGGAACACGACAAGCGACAGTTTCTCGCAGAATTTCACAACCGGCTGGGCGGGTTCGCCGACCAGAATACAGCTTACCCCGAACAGGATCGCAACCAGAAGAACCTGCAGGATATTGCCATCCACAAAGGCCGAAACCAGCGTTGTGGGGATAATGCCCATAAGGAAGCCCTGCAGCGAGGTCTCATGTGCCTTTTCGGCATAGCTGCTGACCTTGCTGGTATCGAGGGTGGCAGGGTCGATATTCATCCCCGCCCCCGGATGCACCACATTGGCCACGATCAGGCCAACGATCAGCGCCAGCGTCGAGAAGAAGAGGAAATAGCCAAGCGCCTTGGCGGCAACCGACCCCACATGCTTGAGCGACCCCATGCCGGAGAGACCGGTCACGATAGTCAGGAAGATCACCGGAGCGATGATCATTTTCACCAGTTTGATAAAGGCGTCCCCGATCGGCTTCATCGCCTCGCCGACGCTGGGATAGAAATGGCCAAGAACGGCACCACACGCGATGGCGACCAGAACCTGGAAATAGAGATGACGATAGAACGGAATATGCCGATGGGCGGTCGTGCCGCTGCTCTCGAACTGCATCTGCTCCTCCACATGCTTTGAGATTGCAGCGAGCATATGAAAACCCAGCGGGGAGTCCCATTTTCACGGAAATTTTGTTAACTCTTTATAAATCATGAAAATTCACATTTTTCGGCGCGCAAAACTGTTTCGCTTTCCACACAGTTGAAAATCACATAATGTGGAAAGTGAAACATTCATGACGGATATACGCGCCACATGACACAGACAGACTCGGCTTCGTGGTGGCGCTGGGGGCCTGCCCTGCTTGGGGCGGGCTGCACGCTCTGTCTGCTGGCCCTATATCTGGTGGCCGACCACCAGCTTTCCAAGAGGCTTGCCGCAGACGCCGCCACAGATGCCCATATGCGGGTTCTGGCGATTGCCTCGGAACTGGCACGCCAGAAATCTGTCGGCGCGGTGCTGGCAACCGATCAGGGCATTATCGGCACACAGCAGGATGCCACCCCCGCGCAATGGCAACGCCTTTCGGAACGTCTCGAGGAGCTGAATGCCGATATCAACGCCTCCGTCATCTATGTCACCAATGTCCAAGGGGTGGCGGTGGCGGCCTCGAACTGGCGCGACGAGGCGTCTTTTGTGGGCACCTCCTACGGGTATCGCAGCTATATCCGCGACGCCTTGCAGACCGGAGAGGGCCGCGAATATGCGCTTGGCTCGGTCAGTCACCAGCCGGGTCTGTATCTGTCGCGCCGGATCGGCGGGGCACAGGCCCCTTTGGGCGTGGTGGTGGTCAAGCTGACCTTCGATGTGCTCGAAAATGGCTGGCGCGGGTCCGATCATCTGGCGTGGATCACGGACCGCGACGGGCGGGTGACGCTGACCTCCGACCCTGCCCTGCGCTTCGGCCCCTCGCCCGTAAGGGGGCCGGTCACTGTCTCCGAGGCAGTGCCCGGATCGGGGTGGCAGCTGCATCTGCATGTCGCGCCTTGGCCCGCGCATCTGCTGGCAGGCGCGATCACCGCGGGGGGCGCCCTTGTGATGGCCGCGCTGTGGCTTGCACACCGGACGTTCCGCCGCAGGCAGCGGGTCGCCGCGCAATATCGCGACCGGCTCGAACGCGATGTCGAGACCCGCACGCTGGCGCTGACCCGCCAGATCCGCGAGCGCGAAGAGGCCGAAGCGCAGCTGGCGGGCATGCAGGCGGCGCTGGTACAGGCCAACAAGCTGGCCTCGCTGGGGCAGATCTCGGCCGGGGTGGCACATGAGATCAACCAGCCGCTTTCGACAATCCGGCTGCTGGCGGAATACGGGCAGGATGCGGTTCCCGCAGGCCAGCAGCATGACCCGCTGCGCGACAATCTGCGCCAGATCGTGGAGATGTCGCACCGGATCGGCACCATCACTTCCGACCTGCGGGGCTTTGCGCGCAAATCGCGCGGCAATCGCGAGCCGGTTTCGCTGCGCGCGGCATGGCAGGCCTCGCTCAGGCTGGCGGCCAGCCGCCGCGCCACCGAAGCCGTCGGGATCAGCGCGCCCGAAATCCCGGAAGACCTGCTTATCGATGCGGAATCCGTGCGTCTGGAACAGGTTCTGGTCAACCTTATCCAAAATGCCCAAGAGGCGCTTTCGGGGCGGTCGGATGGGCGGATCTGGCTGGAGATCGTCCGCCACGAGACACAGATCTCGCTCTATATCTGCGATAACGGGCCGGGGTTGGCGCCTATGGTGGCACGCGCGCCCTTCACGCCGTTCCAGACCACCAAGGCCACAGGACTGGGGCTGGGTCTGGTCATCTGTCAATCCATCCTGCGCGATTTCGGTGGCGATCTCAGCTATGATCCGGCAGCAGACCGGACGGGGGCGCGCTGGCGCATGGATCTTACCCTCTGGGAGGCCCGATGACCCACGGCCTGATACGCCTGATCGAGGATGACGCCCCCCTGCTGGCCGCACAGCGGCAAGGGCTGCAAATGGCGGGGTTCGAGGTCGAGGGGTTTGCCGACCCCTTCGAGGGGCTGGCGGGCCTGACCGAGGACTGGCCCGGTGTCATCCTGTCGGATGTGCGCATGCCCGGCATGGACGGTATCACACTGGCCCGCAGGCTGCGCGAGATCGACCCCGATCTGCCCGTCATCCTGATCACCGGACATGGCGATGTGGAAATGGCGGTCGGGGCCTTGCGCGACGGGGTCTATGATTTCCTGACCAAGCCGGTCAGCCGCGCGACACTGGAAGCGACGCTGCATCGTGCGCTTGCCGCAAGACGGCTGGTACTGGAAAACCGCGAATTACGCGCCGCCCGCGATGAAAGCGGCCAAGCCCCCGATCTGATTGGCGAAAGTGCCGCCATGCGGCATCTGCGCGATGCCGCCCGACATGTGGCGGCCTCCGGCGTCAACGCCCTGTTTCTGGGGGAGGCCGGTGTGGGCAAAGAGCGACTTGCCCGCCATATCCATGCCCTCAGCACAAGACGGACCCGCCCCTTCGTCTCGGTCAATTGCGCCGCGATCTCGCCCGAACGTTTCGATGCCGAATTTCTGGGGCGCGTGGGTGGCTCCGGCCCCCATATGCGCAGCTTCGGGCGGATCGAAAGCGCCTCGCGCGGGTTGCTCTATCTCAACGGGATCGAGGCGCTCGGCCCCGAGATGCAGGCCCGCATTCTGGAGGTCATCGAAACCGGCCAGCTCTGGCCGGTCGGTGCCACCTCGGCGCGTGCGGTCGATCTTTGGGTCATCGCGGGCACCCGTATCGATCTTGGAGCCGAGGTTGCGGCAGGCCGGTTCCGCGACGACCTCTATTACCGGCTGAGTGGCCTCAGCCTGACGCTCCCCCCTTTGCGGGCGCGCCGCGAGGATATCGGGCCGCTGTTTCGCCATTTCGCCACCAGTGCCGCGGCACGTCGCGGGAAAACGGTGCCCCCCCTGACCGAAGTCGATCAGGCGCATCTGGACGTGCATGACTGGCCCGGCAACCTGCGCGAACTGGAACAGTTTGCCGAAACCTTTTGCCTTGGGCTGGAAAATGGCCCCGCCCCCGAAACCGGCGGCGACATGTCCCTTTCCGAGATGGTCACGCGATACGAGGCCGCTCTTTTGCGCAATGCGCTGCGCGCCGAACGCGGAAATGCCACCGCCGCGATGGCACGTTTGCAACTTCCCCGAAAGACTTTTTACGATAAACTGGCCAAACACGGCATCCGTAGCAGCGATTTTCGATAGCCCCCGCCCGCCTTTGCGCAAGGCCCCAAAGAACCGGCCTATAGAAATCCTGTGACGGAATGTCGCGATTTATGGCCGGAATCTCTTGCGATTTCGCTGTGATGGGCTAAGACAAGGCAGAGTATTTCGGAGGACGTTCATGCGCGCACGTATCTACCAACCCGCGAAAACCGCGATGCAATCCGGCGTAGCGAAAACCAAGCAATGGGTTTTGGACTTCACGCATGAAGGCGCGCGCGACCTCGATCCGCTGATGGGCTGGACCAGCTCCTCGGACACCCAGTCGCAGGTGCGCCTGCGCTTCGAGACCCGTGCCGAGGCCGAAGCCTATGCCAAGGACAAAGGTCTGGAATACACCGTCACCGAACCCCACAAACGCGCCGCCAACATCCGCAATCGCGGCTATGGCGAAAACTTCTCTTCCGACCGCCGCGGCAACTGGACACATTGAGGGTGTAAATCGGGGCAAAGTTGTCGCGAAATCGGGGCAAGGATCCCGCGAAGCCAAGTTTCGATCAAGATATAGGGCGCCCACTGGGCGCCCGTACTATTTCTGGGATAGCGGAATCTGCGAGGTGCTTCTGCGGCAGAATAGCCGCTTCAGCCTCAATTCGCCTGCCGGATCGCTGCGAAATTCTCCATCGCTGCGCCGAGGTTCTCGAGGATTTCCTCGAGCAGGATGTCAGGTTCCGGCAAACTGTCGAGATCGGTCATTCGAGCGGCTTCACATCGGTGCCGGTGGCGATCATGTCCACGGTGACGGCGATGCGCGGGTAATATTCGTTGCGGAACGCGGTGAGCGAAGATTTGGGGTTCTTTGCGCCATTGGTGATCTTGCGGCAGAATTCGTTGCCTTCGCCGAATTCCTCCCGGACGGTCTGGATGATGTCGTCGGCGTGGCTGTCGGTCTTGGCGAAGATGAGGGTCTTGGGGAGTTCCTTGCGGCCGGGGAAGATCTCGGGCCACTGATCGTGGAAGGTGCGGATGACGGTGCGGATCTGGTCGGGTGCCACGACGGAGCGGTCGAGCTGCGTGGCGGCATAAGCTTCGTCCACGTCCTGGGTTTCCCATCGCTTTGCGCGGGTCGCCCGTTCGCGTTTCTCGACCAGCTGTTGGGCTTGCACCTTGCCGCCGCCTTTGGTGACCTTGGTCTCGATGATATAGACCTCATTGCCGACATTGACCTTGTCGGCGACGGCCTTCTCATGGGTGTATTCGCTGACGACGTTCTTCTTGAAGAAGCCGAAGGTGCGGTTGTCCGGCGTTGCGGTCAGGCCGACAAGGAACGCATCCCAGTATTCGCTGACCTGACGCCACAGGTTGTAGATCGAGCGGTGGCATTCATCGATCACCACGACATCGAAGGTCTCGGGCGGGAGCTTGGGATTGTAGACGACGGGCTTGGGCGTCTTTGGCCGGAACTTCTGTTCCGCCGGATTTTCGTCCTCAAGGCTTTCATCGAGATCCTCGCCTTTCAGCGTGGCATACATCCGCTGAATGGTGGAGATGACGACCTGGGTATCACCGGCCATCGAGGGCGATGTCAGGCGCTGGACGTTGTAAAGCTCGGTGAACTTGCGATTGTCGTCGTTCGGGACATAGGCCATGAACTCCTGCTCAGCCTGTTCGCCAAGGTTCTTCGTATCGACCAGGAACAGGATGCGGCGCGCGCCGGTGTGTTTCAGCAGACGGTAGACCTGGGTGATGGCGGTGAAGGTCTTGCCAGATCCGGTTGCCATCTGGACGAGGGCGCGCGGCTTCCCGGCCTGGAGAGATGCCTCGAGGTTGGTGATCGCGGTGATCTGGCAGTCGCGGAGGCCGTCGGTGTTGAGTTCCGGGAGCTTGCTCAGCCCGGTCCGGAAGGAAAACGGCGCATTCGACCAGGATTTCAGGGTTTCCGGCCTGTGGAAGGTGAAGACCTCGCGAGACCGCGGCGACGGATCCCGGCCATCGGTGAACCTTGTGATCGTGCCGGTGCTTTCATACACGAAGGGCAACGGCTCCGCGTTGCTGACCCATTTCAACCGAGCGTTCGCGTAGCCGGAGGACTGATCCTCGACGGTTGTCAATTTCTCGCCCCATGTCTCAGGCTTTGCCTCGATGACACCGACGGCAGAACGGTCGACGAACAGGACGTAGTCTGCAGGGCCTATATCCGTCTGATACTCTCGAACGGCGACGCCGAGGCCCGCACCGAAGTCGATGGCCGACTTGTCTTGCACGACCCAGCCCGCAGCGCGGAGCAATTCGTCAATTCGGTCTCGGGCCAATTGCTCGGGGTTCTGATTAACGGCAGTCGACATGAAGCACCTTGGTGTAAATCAGCCATAGAATGAGATGTATCAGTGCTTTATGCAAGTTCGCGCGAGCTGGATATTCTTGGTTTGCTCAGGTTATCGAGAATGAATACGGAAGTTTGCAGGTCAAGGGTTCCTCCCTGTCATGTTCGGGAGCGGATATGACCTTTCAACGCGATGGATGCTACAATTACCTTCTCCTTTGATGACGGCCAGGAAGGTCGCGGCCTGAGCCAGAGATGTACAGCGGCTGGAAAGCTGTCAGGTTTCCCAAGCGGCGGCGTAAAGCTTTATAGTAGGCTGAAAGCCCTCTCGCCTACCAGCCTCACCCGCCCTAAAGCTGGATTGCCGTCCAATCCTGATCTTCAAGGAGTTCGATGCTGCGGAATTGCGGCAACCGTTCGGTCAATCTGAGCCCGGACTTCATGATTGACGAGAGGCCATAAGCGTTTCGCTGGCAGACATATACAAAGCCCGAATGGCCGCGAAAGCGATACTCATGTTCATCGGCCTCAACGTTGACAATACCGGAGTTGATCCGCCACCGGTCGGACTTCATATAGCCGCCGAACCAGCCTGCCAGCACCCGCAATTCTTCGACAGGCTCGCCGCGCTGGATGATTGTGACGCGCAGAATGATCCATGCGTCAGGATGTTCACTCATGATAGGACTCCATTTACCTTGTTAAGATCAGAAACTTCATTGCGCTAGCGTCTCGTTCGGATTTCAAACCCGCCATCATGGCTCTGCGAAGCGACCCCCATGTTTTTCGGGGGCCCAGCCGTGGAAATCAGGAAATCCGCGATGAGTGCGGCGGTCAACGCGGTGCCTCATAGGCTTTTGCGGTGTCCGCTCCAGCCTCGCCTTCCTCCAAGCGATAGCTGTGCGTCTCGTTGCTGGGATCGCTTGGGGTGCGAGGCAAGTGGTTGGGGAGCGGGGGCGCGCTTTCGACAAATCTTCTCACCCGCTCCAGATCCGGTTCAGCCGATCGCGTTGTTCCCCGATAGGCGATGATCACATGGACAAGACCGACCAGGTAGACCAGTATTCCCGAGATCGCGATGATCGCCTTAACCGACATCATCGTGACCCTGCCAGTCTTCGACCGAGCGCGAGCATGATATCGGCTGCATAATACGCGTCTCCTTCCGGCACGATGGGACTGGCGCATCCCGCCAGTTCACAGCGCAGGATGACGCATGTTTCGGCTGACAGTTTATCCAGCAGAACGGGCGTGTAGGTTTCGTGGCACCGCAGCGCGTATGCGTAATCCCGTTCAAGCGCCGGATGGATGTCGTGCTGCTCCCACGGCTCGTTCAGAGACTGCAAGGCTGGAGCTTCGCTGACGATGCAAGCCGCCGCCAGATCATCCTCGTCTTGGCCATGATCCTCGTCGGGGTATCCGATCGAAATATTCTGAATGCGTGTACCCGCAACCGTGGAGGACAGCCGTCGATGCGAATGTCCGAAGAACCATGTGTCGATATCTGCCTGTTTTATCACATCGGTCAGATCCGAATGGAAAGCTGGCGTCAGGAGATCCAGCGGGCCTGCGGCGGATGGGTGCGGGCCATGATGGGTGACAACGAAGGTACGGCCTTGGCCTGCAAAATGTGGGGTCGCCAAACGCTCCTCCAGCCAGGCGCGATGCTCGCCATGCAGCCTGATGGTATCCTCGGGCGTGATCGGGACAAGATGAAGCGGCTGTACCACATCTGGATCGTACTTCTCATAATCAGGGGCTTTGGTGGAAATCATATCAAAGTCGCGCATGAACCGGCGCGCGGATTGCATGGCTGCTTTTCTGACGCCCATGAGGTCGAAGTCGATCCAGAGAGTGGCGCAGAAGTAGCGGTCGCGGCGATGGCGGAGTTAGGTCTGCTGAGCAAACCAACTCCCGTTGCCACGGACCATGTCGCGCAGGCGTCTGTCATCGTCGAGCCTGCCCCTGTAAAAGTCGTGGTTCCCCGGGACGATGTAGATGCGATCCGCGGGCACGTAACGGGCCAGATAGGCAAGCGCGTCCTGCAGGGACGGACCGAGAGTATCTGACAGATCTCCGGCAATGATCAGGGCATCGAGGTCATGCTGAAACAGGCGATCCTCCAGCCCGTGGAATTTGAGAGGATTGCCTCCAAGCCAAAAGTAGGACTTGAGATGAAGGTCGGCCAGTACCGCAACGGGCCCGCCGTTATCCGGGATTTCAAGAACAGAGGGGTCTGGCAACTTCGCCTCCTTGACGACCTACGCGCGGGCAGCGAAAGTGCTGGCGCGGTTATGTCCGACGGGTCAATTAAGCGATTGATCCACGCGGAATTTCTATAGGTCTGTGCCAGGCTTTTCGACGGTGCAACCCCCTCGCGAAGCGCCCCATTTTTTCGCAAAGACCGCAGTGCGGCCGATCTCCAGAACCCGCTGGCGGCAACCGGCTTGAAAAAATATTTTTCGCAAACTCTCCTGAGGCGGCTTCTCGAAGTTTTTCGCAAATTTTTGGCCGTCAGCACGGAGGATCGGCACATTTCAGCGCTTTTCGACGGGAGTACGGGGCCATTCTTCGAATCAACCGAGGTGCTGGGCAGCCGTATCTAGAAAGGTCATGCGCATAACATCTGCAGCAACTACCACCACGGAGTGCCTCGCGCGCCGCTTATAGACAAATATTAATTTTTGTCTATAATGCTCGGTGCGTTCGGCCTTAGTTCACTTTCAAGCAATGTGATGACCTGAACGCAGCGGGCTAACTATCGCGCTTGGCGGCTCCGCTCGAACGCCAACATCGCCACTTTCCTCTTGGCCGCAATATCGCGAACGGTCGCGGCAACCACTGGCTCGCCGAAATCAACCGCATTGAAGGGTCCCCCGTACCAGCGGCTCATGTCTTTGTGCGCTGGGTGCCGGTTATCAGCCATGGCTTCCACGAAATCCAGGAAACCGGGCGGGCCACCGACGTCTTCTGGGGGCGCAGTGCGCTCGCCATCCAGATATAGAGGGTAATCGACGCCTGGCATCGCGACCCCGATATGCTCGATGGAAATGCGATGCTGCCAGTTGTCACCGAAATCATAGGTGTATTCAAACTCTGTAAAACCGCGCCCGACGAGGGTTTCCAAGCGCATGCTCTTGGCCTGATAAATTTTTTGGCCCCCTGCCGCGTCCTCGGGATCGGGCTCCCCGTAGACGCGCTCTCCAATGGTGAATTGATAGAGATGAGCGTTTTCCCAAGGCATAATGGCTTGGATGAGTTCGTGGAGGGCGCGTAAGTTTGTGGTCAGGTTGACTTCCACCTGACGCCATATTGTCGGCTTGATATGCAAAAGCTCCACGCGCAGCCGAGCGATTTGGTGTTTCATCTGAACTCCTTGCGGCAGGAAGGACGGCCAAGCTACTATCAATTGCGCGCTATGACACCATCGCCCAACTCCACATCATCGAGCAAGGTGGCTATTGAAGATGAAGGTTTAAAACCTTTGAAATTTGTGTCCCTGCGAGATACAAAAAAGCCGTTAGTCAAACCGCTGACAAGCTCGGCTTGACTATCTTGCTCGCGATACGGTCGGGGCGCGTAACCCCATCTTCGTCATAGCCGGCGGCTTCAAGACCCTGAGCAACAAATCTTTCGGGGCAAACGGGAATTTCCAATAGTAAATGCGACATGTCCTCGGTCCTTACTCTACGAGAAGCCCGCCGGTTGCATATGATGAAGATTCTTGTGTGCTTGCCGGTAGGGGGATCTCTACGGCATGGCCGACCAGGCATTAGGCATGAAACAGCTGCAGACGCGCCGCAGTGTGTCCCGCCGAACCATTACAGCGGGCCACATAACGCAACCGGCCCTCTCCGGACATTCGTCAAGCTGTCTCTGCTGCAGCGCAGCTTCCCCAAACCGGCCATCCGTGGCATCGTGCAGCAAGGCTTGGCACGCTAAGGTCAGCAATGCGGACTTTCCTGCCGTTCGCTGCGACGGTACGATCTGCGTTACGATTGTGCGAGTCTTTGCTGCGAGGATAGACTCCGGACTTCGCTGTAGCGAGCACCGTTCGATCAAAGGGAAACAGAAGCCGACATTCGGAACTGGACCAGATCGAGATGTGTTCTACGCTGATGCAAGTTTGAGCGGCCTCCTTCTCACAATACGCCGGCCAGGCAGCCTCTTACAGCTCCATAGAGCACCACTAATCTTGGCGTGGTTCTGATCCGACTTACGGAGCGGGCCCCTAAGCGTCAGGCACAGGCTCCGTGAGAAGATCCTCGACAAAGAAGGCCGCGAGTTGTGCGCGGTTGGAGACGCCAGCTTTGGCGTAAATGCGGGTCAGTTGGGCGCGCACCGTTCCATTGGCCGCCCCTCTCAGGCCGGCAATTTCTGCAGCATCCAGACCCTTGAGCGCAAAAAGCGCGACCTCCCGTTCGGCAGGTGTCAGCGCCCAGTCCTCAAACTGCCGCTCGACCACCCGCGAGAAATGGCCGCGGGCGATGTCCAGCGCGCGGTTCTTTTCAGCCAGATCGCCCATTAGCGCCCGTAGTTGGATGATCCCCATGTACAGTCCAACGACCAGCATTACGGCCACGAAAAGCTCCATCGCCGTCTCGACGAAGGCTGATCCGGAGACCGCATCGGCCAAGGCATCGGACGCGAAGAACAGCACGGCCACCCCCTGCAACAGGATAACGATCGCCAGCACAGCCTGCCGGTTCTTGGGCGAAAGATCTTTCATTCCTTGCGTGATCCAAACAGCATCGGTTTTATCAGGTTCCGTCTCATCACACGCCCCTCCACGATCACGCCCGCCACATGCACGAGCGAAAGGATCAGGATCAGATTGGCGGCGAGCCCATGCACCTGACCGGACCAGTGTTTGAGCCCCGCCATCCATGCAGTTTCCGCGCCCGAGGAGGCTTTGGCAAGGGCAGACCAGTCGCCCGCCGCAACGGTGGCATTCTGGGCGGCTACCTGCATTGGCGTCTGACCGCCCGTCATGATAAGGCCGGTCACGATCACCAGCGTTAAAAGCCCCCAAAGTGTATAGACCATGATCGCACCTGCCGGATTATGCGAGGGATGGGCGCGGGGTGTCTGGCCACGCAAGACCTGCCAGAGATGGCCGGTGGCGGCCTTCGGGTCGGGCGGAAAGCTGGTAAACCGCGCTTCGGGGGGGCCCATGAGCCCCCAGACCAGCCGGACCGCCAGAACTGCCAAAACGATCCAGCCGATCCAGACATGCAGTGTCTTGCCCGGCTCGCTGATCAGCCCGTTGACGATCACCGCCACGGCCACGGTCCAGTGCGTCAGCCGCATCAACGGGTCCCAGAGCGAGGGCGACGCGATGTCGCCCCCCGTCTGGTGCAAGTTTTTCTGGTTCTGGGGTGCCAAGGGACGATGCCGCGGCATCAGTCGTTTTCCTTGATCTTGACGACATCGCCCGAGGTCGGGTCGATATAAACTTCCCAATGGGCTTTGTTGGCATCGTCGCATTTGGCCTCGATCATCCCGTCTTCAGCACCGAATTTGGTGACGGTGCAGCCTGCATCACCCAACGCGGCGGTTGCGGTTTCCGGCGTATTACCAACATGATCGCCGATGGCGGGCATAGCGGAAGCAAACATGGGCGCTGCGATAAGGGCGGTGGCAAGCAGGATCGTTTTGGTCATCAGGGTAGTCCTCCAAAAACTCCGGTCAGTCCGGATGGCTTGGAGATGCCCCAGGGCGGAGAGCCGGTCGATTGCACAGACGCTGATTGAGCGGCCCGTAAGCAAATGCTTATGGGCATAAGCACCCGCCCTAGAAGAAAAACCCGGACATCGTATGATGTCCGGGCTGCGCAATCGGCAGAGGGTCTGGATCAGCCGTCCTGCTCTTCACCATCTTCCTACTCGCCATCGGCGCTTTCATGGTCATCGGCCTCTGCGGCCATTTTCTTCACCTGACCGTCGGCGGCATTCACAAACCAGTTCTCGACCTGACCGGAAGTGCCGGCGATCTCGACCTCATAGCCCCAGCCGCCTGTTGCATCATCCTGCTCCCACGCGGCGGACATCACATTGCCAGAGGTCTGAGACGACACCGTGCCGATGGCCTGCGTGATCGACATGGCGCTTCGATCAAGAGCCTGGATCTCGGCGGTATCGGGCGCATCGGCGGCTTGCGGCCCTGCGGCCCAGACAGCACCGGCAAATCCGCCCACGAAGGTCAGCGGCACGAGGGTCATGGTCAGAATACGTTTCATCTTGGGTCCTTTCGGTTCGGGTCAGGCGGTCTTGCCTGCCATGACCTCAATCTGGGGAGGGGGTTTGACCTTAGCCTGACCGCGATCTTACCATTCTGTAATCGGGGAATTTCACGCCTTACAAATTCGTAAGAAGCCGGACAGGCGGGGGCCAAACCCGCCCCCTACACAGAGCCTATCGAGAAAACGGAAAGCTCTGACATGAAACAGCTCCTTCTTGCCACCGCCCTGATTGCCGCGCCTGTCGCCGTGTTCTCGGGCGTCGAGCATTATCTGACAGCACCCGCAGCCCAGACCGCAGGCCTTGGCGATCTGACGCCCTATGCGACCATCGTGGCCGACACCCAGACCATCGCCGCCAGTGGCGATCTGGCCAAGGCCGAGACCCGCATCACAGATTTGGAAACCGCATGGGACAAGGCCGAGCCGACCTTACGCCCGCAGGCCCCTGCCGAATGGGCGGCGGTTGACGATGCGGCTGATGCGGCCTTCACCGCGCTGCGTGCCAAAACCCCCGACCGTGTTACGGTCAGCATGGCGCTGGCCTCCCTGCAGGATACTCTGGCTAATCCGCAGCCGGTGGCGGCGACAGGCACCCAGACGCAAGGCGGGATCGCGGTGACCGATGCCACCGGACACCCGATTGCCTGCGAGGTCATGTTGCAAGAGCTCTCGACCGCATTGACGGGCTCCGCCCTTGCTCCCGATGCCAGCGCCCAGATCCGCGATCTGCAAGCCCGCGCCATAGAGCGCTGCAATGCCGATGACGACCGCCGCGCCGATGCCTTTTCCGCCCAAGCCCTTGCAATGGTGAACCCATGACCACGATGCTCTTCACACCCGCGCATCAAGCGCCCGTCAATCCCGCCAATAAGGTGCCCGAGATCACCCCCGCCTTCTGGCTGATCAAGCTGATGGCGGTCACCATGGGCGAGACGGCGGCCGATTATCTCAATGTCAATCTGGGGCTCGGACTTACGCCGACCTCGATTTTGATGAGTGCAATCCTGATCGGCACCCTGGCGATCCAGTTCACCAGATCGACCTATATTCCTTGGGCCTATTGGCTAAATGTCGTGCTGATCTCGGTGGTGGGCACGCTTCTGACCGATAATCTGGTCGATAATATGGGCGTCAGCCTGATCACCTGCACAATCGCCTTCTCTGGGCTTCTGGGCCTGACCTTCTGGGCATGGTTCCGGCGAGAGGGAACGCTGTCGATCCATGCGGTCGATACCAAGCCGCGCGAAGCCTTCTACTGGCTGGCGATCCTGTTCACCTTCGCGCTTGGCACAGCGGCGGGCGATCTGGTGGCCGAACAATTCGCGCTTGGCTATCTCGCCAGCGGGGTGCTGTTCGGGTCGGTCATCCTCAGCCTGTTTGCCGGTTGGCTGATGCTTGGGCTGGATGCGATTTTGGCCTTCTGGCTCGTTTATATCCTGACCCGCCCGCTGGGCGCGAGCTTTGGCGATCTTCTGTCGCAGCCGGTCGATTATGGCGGGATGGGCTTCGGGACGATCCTGACCAGCCTGATGTTCCTGTCGGTGATCGTGCTGACAGTAGTCATTATGACCCTGCGACGTGAACACTAATGGGTAGGGAGGCCACTGGCCTTCCTTTTCCGCCTTCAGCCCCGCATTTGCCGCGCCCGTGTCCGCCATTCATGCCAGACAAGCCCGCAGACCAGAAGATCGAACACTGTCAGCACAAGAAGCGCTGTCGAATGTGTGTAGCTATAGCGGTAAAGCTGATAGGCCATGAAGCCGCCAAGCGCGATGAGCGATAGCGGAAAGGCGATCCATTTTTCCTTCAGAAGGCCGATGACCAACGCCAGTTTAATTGCGCCGTGGCTGGCAAGATAGAAGGCGTAGAAAGCTTCGGTCGAGCCGGTAAACCCCTGTGCGGCATGCATGATATGGCTCGCCACAAAATCCCGCGGGTCCTCGCGCAGCTCGTCCTGCGTCAGGAAGTTCATCCAGCGCAGGATCGTGTCGGATTTCACGACGTAGAAGAATAGCCCTGCCAAAATCTCGATCAGCGCATGAATGCCCTTGAGCGCAACGCTGATCTCGAAGGCCTGATGCAACCGTTTCTCTTGCAAGCCCTGTCTCCTCTTTCGGCTTTACTGCACTAAGGCGATACGCGCCTGCAAGCCCGGATGCAGGTTTGCCAGCTCCAGTCGCGCACCATGCAAGCTGGCAATCGCCTCGACAAGGCTGAGCCCCAACCCCGAGCCTTGCGTATTGCGCGCACGGTCAAGCCGCACGAAACGTTCGCGCACGCGGGCCAGATCGGGTTCGGGGATGCCGGGGCCGGTATCGGACACGGTGATCTCCCCCTGCGTGGCGGCCAGTGTAATCACAGCGCCCGTCGGGCAATGGCGGGTGGCATTGTCGATCAGGTTGACGATGGCCTGCGTCAGGAGTTCGCGATCCGCCTGTATCACCAGCCCCTCGGGCATTTCCAGCGCCAACCGATGGCCCAGATCTTCGGCGATTGGTTCCATCATCTCGTGGATCTGGGCGCAAAGGGCTGACAGATCCACCGGTTGCAGGGCAATCTCGACCATCCCCGCCTGCATTCGCGCAAGCCGCAGGATTGCATCGAAAGTCTCGGACACCTGATCGAGGTCGCTCAGTGCTCGCCCGATCTCCTGCCGCACAGGCATCGGCGCCTGATCATCCAGCGCCACAGGCTCCAGTCGCAGCCTGAGCCGCGCAAGGGGCGCGCGCAGGTCATGGGCGATATCGGTCGAGACCTGCCGGATCACCGAAATCCCATCCTCAAGCTGATCCAAGGTCCGGTCCACGCTTTGCGCCAGCCGCGCGATATCATCGCGGCCGGTATCGGCGATGCGCAGACCGTGTTCGCCATGGCCCACCTCGGTCAGCGTGTCTTCCATCCGCTGCACGCGGCGTTCGCTGCGCCGCGCGATCACCACCGCCACGCCGGTCGAAAGCAGCAGCGCGATCCCGAGACCCCAGCCGAAACTGCCCAGCATCATCTCGGCCTGCGCCCGCAGCCATTCATCATCGCGCCCTGTGACGATCAGCCCTTCGGGAATGCGGATCGCATAGGCCACATAGCCCTCGGGCGTGTCGGCCAGCGCCGCGCGCAGCTGCATATCGATCCCGACCTTCAGATGCCGCGCGCCGGTAAATGCAGGCAGCACAGAGGCATTGCCCAGAATCGCCCCGCCATCCTTCGGGATAAAGGCAATCAGGTTCGAGGCGTTGCGCATGACCGCCATCTGGGCATCGATCTGCTCGGTCAGATCATCCATGTCGCCATTTTGCGCCACAAAGGCCAAGGCCTCGGTCGTGGCCTCAACATCGGCCTCAAGTCTATGCGCGGTCTCGCCCGATTGGAGGTAATAAGAGACCCCGCCCGCCGAGACCGCTGCCAGCGCGAAAACGCCCGAGATCATCGCCGCAAAGCGCATGGACCAGCTTAAGGGGCGCAGCCTCATGGGGCCTCGAACACATAGCCGATGCCGTGGATCGTGGTCAGGCAGGGCTTGGCAAACGGCTTGTCGATCTTGCCGCGCAGGCGCGAGATATGGGTTTCAACCACGCTGCTTTTGGGGTCGAAATGGATGTCCCAGACTGCTTCCAGAAGAATGGTCTTGGTCTGCACCCGACCGGGGCGCTCCATGAAATGCCGCAGCAGCATGAATTCGCGCGGCTGCAGGTCGATCTTTTCGCCCGCCCGCCAGACCTCGCGCGCCAGAAGATCAAGCCGGATCTCGCCGGCGATCAGTTCTGTCACCTCGGGCTTCAGGTTTGGACGGCGGGCGATCGTATCCATCCGCGCCAGAAGTTCGACAAAGGCGAAGGGCTTGACCATATAATCATCGGCCCCTGCCTTCAGTCCCGCCACACGGTCCTCGACGCTGCCCATCGCGGTCAGAAGGATCACGGGCGTGGCGATCTGCGCCGCCCGCAGCGCCTTAAGGAGCGCCAGACCATCGAGCCCCGGCATCATCCGGTCGAAGATGAACAGGTCATACTCCTGCGCGGTGGCCTGGATCAGCGCCTCGCGGCCATTGGCGATCAGATCGGCGCTATGACCTTCGGCCAGAAGCCCTTTTTGCAGATAGGCTCCGGTTTCGGCATCATCTTCGGCGATCAGGATCTTCATCGGTCTTCCTTTGGGGATGTAGTCACGGCATAGCATAAAACGCGAAATCCGGGCCAGTTTTCTGGCCCGGATCGGGGAATTAAAGCGCGGGGATCGCTTTTGTCTTCATCCGGCGGGTCTCAATGAATACCAGCCCCGCCATCAGCACCAGACAGACCGCCGAGGCATTATAGGTGCCCAGATCCAGCCCGCCCTTTTCCAGCGGTTTCGTCAGGAAATCGCCAAAGGTCGCACCGAAGGGGCGGGTGAAGATGAAGGCCAGCCAGAAAAGCGCGATTTCATTCATGACACGGCCCCGATGGGCCAGATAGACAAGCCCGATGACGCCGGTGCAGATTGCGGCCGAGACCATATAGCCAAGGCCCAGATTATCCACGAGGAAATCACCAAAGGCGGTGCCGAGGCTGTTCGAGAACAGAACGGCCACCCAGAAGGCCAGTTCGGTATCGCGGCGCGTGACCGGATCGACCGACAGCGTGCCATCGCGGCGGTGCCAGACCCAGAGTGTGGCCAGAAGGCCCAAAGTCAGCACGACCGAGCCGGACATATAGCCAAGCCCCAGCGAGCGGTCCATGAAATCCGAGATTTCGGTGCCTGCGGTGGTGGTGCCGACGATGGCGGCCCAGAACAGCGCGGGGTGGAAGCTTTGCGCACGGATCTGCACCGCCAGCAGCACGACCAGCGCCGCACCGGTGATCCCGAGACCCGCCAGATAACCAAGGCCCAAGGTCTGGGCGATCAGATCGCCCGTGGTTTCGCCCAGAGTGGTGGCGAGGATCTTCAGCACCCAGAAGACCAGCGTGACTTCCGCGATCTTGTTGACAGTATATTCCGGCGAGGACACCGGAGAGAGGCTTGGCTGCGTCATCAGATAACTCCGAAGGGAGGGACAGGGGGAACGCAAAGCCCATCTTGGCCGCGTCGGGCCTTTCATAGGGGGCGGATTGGCGGAAGTTCTGACGCCGATCTTACATTTCTGTAAGAAGGACCCGCGTGGAAAAAGCCGGAGCGGAGGCTCCGGCTGGTATCAGAGAACGGGGCGCCTCAGTTCGGAACATGGTCCCAGATCACCGGCGCGCCTTGCGCTTGCATGCGGCGCTCCATCCGCTTGACGATTACCGGCGCGGCCACCCGCGCGGCCAAGAGGGTCACGGCGCCAATCACGTCTACGAACAGCAGTGCCATCAGGCCAAAACCCAAGCCCGCAACAGCCACGGCCCCCATGAGGATGGCCGCAAATGCCATTTTGATCCGTTCCATATCAGGGTCTCCTTTGTCCCGTAATCGGTTCATAAGGTTAATATGGGGATCTGGTCGGGGTTTTACCTGTCTGTCGCCTTACAAATTTGTAAAGCCGCTAAGCCATCGATTGTCTTCACAATTCGGGCCGAAACAGGAATAATCCTCACGAAACCTTGAGCGGCCCACGCCGTTCCGCCGCACCTCGACCCGACTATGGAGAGGCCTCTATGACCGACCCCAAAGCCCGCCTCCGGCTGCTACTGCCCTATCTTGTCACCGCCGCACTTTTTGCAGCCGGCGGCTATGCGCTGTATCATCTGCTAAAGGGCGTCCATCTGCGCGATGTCATGACCTTGGTGCGGGCAACGCCTGTCACCACGCTTTTTGCGGCGCTTCTTTGCACGGCGGGCGGCTATGCGGCGTTGGTCGGTTATGATTGGTCCGCGCTGCGCTATATCGGTCAGCGCCTACCGTTTTCGGTGACCATGATCGGGTCGTTTCTGGGCTACGGGATCGGCAATACGGTGGGCGCGGCCGCCGTAACAGGCGGGGCGGTGCGCTACCGGATCTATTCGGCGCTCGGGCTTTCGGCCCTTGATATTGCGGGGATCTCGGTCTTTTCGGCGGTGTCCTTCGGCATCGGCTCGACGCTTGTGGGCGTTATGGCGCTGGCATGGCATCCCGAAGCCTTGGGCGGCCTGATCCCGTGGCGGCCCGAAATCATCCGCTGGGGGGCGATGGGGCTGAGCGCGCTTGCCCTGATCGTGCTGGCGGGGCTTGCCACACGGCGCGGAACGCTGACGGTCCGCGGGATCACCCTTGCCGCGCCCTCCAAGGGAATTATCGCGGGGCAATTCGTCTTTGTCGCGGTGGAAACCCTTATGGCCGCGCTTGCCCTCTATATCCTGCTCCCCTCCGAGGGGATCGGCTTTGGCAGCTTTCTGGCGATCTATGCCATCGCGGTGATGGCGGGCGTTCTCAGCCATGTGCCGGGCGGGGTTGGTATTTTCGAGACGATCATCATTGCCGCGCTGCCCAGCGGGGCGCCGGTGACCGAGATCGCGGCGGGGCTCTTGCTGTTCCGTCTGGTCTATTACCTTGTGCCCTTCGTGCTGGCGCTCTGCCTCATGGCACTGGGCGAGGCGCGCTTTGTCAGCCGCCGGATCAGCCCCACCTTGGTGCCGGTGCAAAAGGCGATTTCGGCGCTGATGCCGCTCGCCATGTCGGCAATGGTCTTTGCCTCGGGGGCGGTGATGATGCTGGCCTCGCTTCTGCCCGCCACCAGCGACTGGGCGGAAGAGCTGGAGCTTCTGGTGCCGCTCAGCATGGTTGAGGGCGGTGCGCTTTTGTCCAGCGCGCTGGGGGCGTTTCTTCTGCTTGTCGCGCATGGGCTTTTGCGGCGGGTCGAGGGCGCATGGTGGCTGGCCATGGGCGTGCTGGCGGCGGGGGCGGCGGTCAGCCTGTTCAACGGGATCGATTATGACCGCGCAATCCTTCTGGGCCTTGCGGCGCTGATCCTCTATCCGGCGCGCTCCGAATTCTACCGTGCCACTCGTCTGACCCGCAATGTGATGAGCCTGCGATGGGCGCTGATGATAGCCTGTCTGGCGGGGGCGCTCGCGGGGGTCTTCTTCTTTGCGCATAAGGCCGTGCCCTATGAGACGAGCCTCTGGTGGCAGTTCGCCTCCGATCATAGCGCGCCGCGTTCCATGCGGGCGGGGCTGGTCGGGCTTGTCGTGCTGGGGCTTTCGGTGCTGTTTTATGCGCTGCGTCCGGACAGGGTGGCCGAAGCGCTGCCCGACGCCGAGACGCTGGATCAGGCTGCCAAGGTGATCGCCGCTCAATCCCGCCCTGAGGCTGCCGTGGCGTTGACGGGCGACAAGGCGCTGATGTTCTCGCCCTCGGGCGAAAGCTTCCTGATGTATCGTACGCAAGGCCGTAGCTGGATCGCGCTACATGATCCAATCGGGCGGGCGGACGAGCTACAGGCGCTGGTCTGGGAGTTCCATGATGCGGCCTATGCCGCCAATGCACGCCCCGTTTTCTATTCGGTCTCGGCAGGCTCTGCCACGACATGGATCGATATGGGCATGGTCGCGCATAAATTCGGCGAAGAGGCGGTGGTCGATCTGCGCAGTTTCAGCCTTGACGGCCCCGAGCGCAAGAAGATCCGCGCGGCTTATGCCCGCGCACAGCGAGACCAGATGAGCTTCGAGCTGGTGGACGGCCCGCATGATCCCGCGCTTCTGGCCGAGCTGAAGATCATTTCCGACATATGGCTCCGCTCCAAGATCGGTGAGGAAAAGGGGTTTTCGGTCGGCAGTTTCGATCCTGCCTATCTCGACCGCACCCCCATCGCCCTTGTCCGCCATGAAGGGCGTATCGTGGCCTTTGCCAATCTCTGGGTGACCGAGCGCAAACAACGCGCCGCCATCGACCTCATGCGCCACCGCGATGATATTCCGAACGGCGTGATGGATTTTCTGTTCACGGCGCTGCTTCTTGAGTTCAAGGAGAATGGCCATGCCGAGTTCTCGCTTGGCAATGCACCGCTCTCGGGGCTCGAGGCGCGGCGCGGTGTGCGGCTGAGCACGCATCTTGGCGCCTTCCTCTATCGACACGGGCGCCAGTTCTACAATTTCGAGGGGCTGCGCACGTTCAAGCAGAAATTCGCGCCCAGATGGGAGCCGGTCTATATCGCAGTGCCGCCTCGGGCAAATCTTGTTGCGGTCGGCCGCGATCTTGTTGCGGTCATCAGCCGGACCGTGCCGCCCAAAGCATAGTTGGACGGGGCAATTCTTACATTTTTGTAAGAACTTGGTCAGCCCACCGATGATCTGGCAAAGCTAAAAGAGGGACGTGAGGGCAAGATCCTCGCGCCCTCCTGCCGATCAAAAGAGCCTTCCATGACATCCATCTCGCAGCTTCTCCCCTCCATCGCCGCCCTCGGGATGATCGGCTATTGGGTCATCGGGTCCGCCGCCGCCCTTGAGGCCTTCTTCCTCACAGGGATCTTCCTTCCGGGCACGCTGGTCGTGAATGCGGGGGGTGTTCTGGTGCAACAGGGCGTGCTCGATTTCTTCGATCTGGTCTGGTTCGTGGCCATCGGATCGGTTTTAGGCGGAGAGGCCACCTACTGGCTGGGCCGTCATGCACGGCGCGGGATGCTCGGGCGCTGGAATGTGCAGGAGATGCCGGTCTTCAAACGCGCCGAAGCCCTGTTTCACAGACGGGGCGGGATGGCGCTGGTGATCGGGCGCTTCCTCGGCCCCGTTGCCGCTTTCGTGCCCTTCGCTGCCGCCATGGCCGGTATGGAGCGGCGCAAATTCAGCCTGTGGAACCTGATCAGCGGCGTTCCCTACGCCTTTGTCCATGTGGGCATCGGTTATGCGATTGGCGCGGGTCTAACCAAGCTCAATCCGGTTCTGACCCGTGACGCGGCTTTTGCAGGCGGCGCGATTGTTCTGATAGCCGCGCTATGGTGGACCTTACGGCGGCTCGACCGTGCCTTGCCCTATCTGATGTCGATGGCCGGTGGCTGGATGGATATGCTCGGCCAGCATCCGGTTCTGAACAGCTGGGCACAGCGCCATCCCCGCTTTGCGCGCTTTATCCAACAGCGTCTGGATCGCAGCCATTTCGGTGGCCTGCCATCAAGCATTCTGGCAATGATAGCACTCTATCTCTTGTCCCTCGGCATCGGCCTCGCCTTCGATTTTATCCATGCCGCCCCGATCGTGCAGATCGACGCACGGCTTGCGCAACTGATGCAGCTGTTCTGGACACCGGGACTGATCCGCTTTTTCACGCTCTTTACCGCTCTCGGCGACAAGCTCGTTGTGGGGCTGTTCCTTGCGATCGCCCTTCTCTGGCTGGTTGTTCTACGCCGCGGGGCGCTGATTGCGGGGCTGTTTACAGCCCTTGGCAGCGATCTGGTGAGTGTGATCTTGCTGAAATCGTCCTTCGCACGACCGCGCTCGGCCTTGGGATATTTCACCGAGACTTCTGGCAGCTTCCCATCCGGCCATGCCACGCTGTCTGTGGCATTTTACGGGATGCTCTTTTACCTGCTCTGGCGGCTCGGGCGCATGGGAGCCTTCACCGCCATGTTCGGCGCGGCGCTCATCGCCCTTCTGATTGGCGGTAGTCGGTTGTTTCTGGTCGAGCATTATCTCAGCGATGTGCTGGCAGGCTGGACGCTGGGCGGGTTGTGCCTGATCCTCGGGGTTACGATCGCCGAATGGCTCCAGCGCGCGCCTGCACCTGCGATGGCGTCCCTGTCGGGCGGTCTCCGCGCCGTTGCGTTGGGGCTGACAGTGCTTCTGGCGCTGAGCGCTGGTCTACGGGACTGGACCTATGCCAAGACACAAAATCCGCGCCCAGTGCCTGCCTCCACGATTGAAGTCTCTTCTGTTCAGGACGCATTGGCACAGCTCGGACAGCCGCAATTTGCCGAGACACTGGACGGAGATCACCGCTTTGCTATGACGCTTGCCTTTGTCGCGCCGGATCTCGGAACGCTCGAGCAGAACCTTGCCCAAACCGGATGGAGGGCGGCAAAACCGGTGACCGTTGCGGGACTGGTGAAAACGGGATGGGGTGTATTGCGCGATGCAGGCCAGCCGCAAAGCCTCGCACCCTTGTTCTGGAAAGCCATGCCCAATGATATATCCTTCTTCCGCGCCTCGGAGACCGACAGCGAAGTCGCCGACCACCTCCGTCTATGGCAAAGTCCCTACACGACATCCTCGGGTGACCGGATCTGGGTAGGCACGCTCACGCATGATAACGGGCTGGATCTTGAGAAGGCGGTTCTGGCAAAGGAAGGCGCGAAATTTCTATCGGGTATATCCACCAGTATTGGGAAGTGACTGCAGATTTTGGTTCATTTGCTTTCCGGAGCCCGTCCGCAAGCGATGTCAGACCCCTCATGTTCTGCCCTTTCGCACCCACCTCCGCAATTCTCTAAAATCCACCTAACGGGTAGCGCGTGATTGGTTCTGCCTTGATTTTTATGGTTTTCTCTACTTAGACAGGCCACCTCGCGATGATATTCCAGATAGCGCCTTTAACGAAAATGGTAGAGGATACCACAGGGCCAATCCCGGCCCTTCATAATGCTGCGGACTAAATGAATGACCGGTTCGGGAAAGCTGCGCTGCGGCTATAGTGATCGCGTTTAGCCCCGCTTCGGGCCGCGATAACCGAGACCGCCTTCTGCACCAGCGAGATGCTGCGGGGCGGCATGTTGCAGTATGGGCTCGAAGCGGTCATGCGGCGGCGCGGCGCCCCATCACGAGGGCCGCGCCACCCTATCGACATGTTCGGCCCTGACCGGACATCTCCAAGGTTAGTCCTCGCTGTAGCTCAGCTTCGTCAAAGGGGCCGTTCGTCACTTCGTGCAGCATGGCAAATACACTATCGCGTGGTGACTAAACTCCTAAACTCCGCAAACTACGGAGTGCCTCAAAAACGAGAACGTGTTCTTTTCGTGGGCTTTCGAGATGATGTCGATACGCGCTGGTCGTTTGATTCCGGAGATTACACCCAAGAAGCTTTGGTTTGGGATCAACTCTACGGAGATTATTGGGACAGACATAAGGTTGCTTTAAAAGATCGTGTTCTGGAAGGACGGTAAGCGTTGCATCTGAACCCTCCTAAAGGGGCTTTATTCCCTTTTGGGGGGACTTTTCTCTATTGTTCTGAGGGGCTATCTTGGCGCTACGCGCCAATAGGAAATGCTGAAAGATGTGAAACTTTCGGCCCAATCCGGACATTAGAAACCAAATGAGGGAGGTCCGCATAGAGCCAAGGTTCTCGATACAAGCTTTTCGGACGCAACTGAGCACGCATGCTCGGCTACTCTATTAGGCGCTCGTAGTAACCTGCAACTCAGTCATCATTCCTGTCGCGAGGTGGCCCATATGGTGACAATGTAGCATCCAGCGCGCGGCCTCGCCCGCATCGAAGGCGATGGTGACCATAGTCATAGGCGGCACCACCACCGTATCGCGTCTGGCCCCCGCAAAACGGCGGCCGTTGATTGCCACGACTTGGAACACATGGCCATGAAGATGCATCGGATGCGCCATCATCGACATGTTGTGGAAGGTCATCTCGACCCGCTCGCCATGGATCACCGGAATGGGCGCATGATCGGCCCAGACCTGACCGTTGATCGTCCAGCGATAGGGATCCATGCTGCCGCCCAGCATGACATCGCGGTGACGGCTGACCTCGCGCGCGGGAAGGCTTTGCACTGCCCGCAACCGGTATTCCAAATCGAGATCCTGTGTGGCGGCCGGCGTCTCGTTCTCCGCATCGCCCGATAGCTTTGCGACCGTAGCCCCTGCACTGGCCAGAACAAGCCCGGTCTGCTTGGTGCTGCCCTCGCGCTTGGCAAGAACCGGATAGGCCCCGCTTTGCGCAGGAAGATCCACAAGGATATCCATCCGCTGAGCCGGAGAAATCGGGAAACGGCTGCCCGCCACGGGCTGGACCTGCTCGCCATCCACCGCAACCAGCGCACCTGTGAGTGCCCCTAGATCAAGCCAATAGGCGGTCATCGAAGAGCCGTTGATGACGCGCAGACGGACACGCCCGCCCTTTTCCACCGTCACGACCTCCGGATCGTCGAGCGTGCGGTCATTGGCGAGATAGGCGTCGAACTCGAAATCGTTCAGATCCATCGCCATACCGGACATATCCATGCCCGCCATATTCCCATGCGACATAGTTTGGTGAGACATGGGCGCAGAGCCGCCTCCCATCTGATGGCCCGACATATCATGGCCTTCCATATGACCACCGGCCAGCTGGTCGAGCACCTCCTCTGGCGCGAGGAAGCTGAAATCATGGAGGAACATCACGACCTCCTGCCGGTCCTCCGCCTGTTCCTCGGCGCTCCGGACAATGAGAGGCGCCGCCAGCAGGCCAAGCTCGTGCTGGGGCACATGCGAATGCATCCAGAACGTGCCCGCACGGGGCGTGAAATCATAGGCGCGGGTCTCGCCCACCTCCAGCATCGGGTTGGTATTGGGCGCACCATCCTGCGCATTGGGCGGGATCTGCCCATGCCAGTGGATGATCGTCTCCATATCGAGATCATTTGTCAGATCGACGCGGAAGTGCTCATCGGGGGGAAGCGTCAGCCCTTGGGTGCCCTGTGCATTCACAAGGCCCATGACGGTGGCCGCGCGCCCGTTTACCTCAAGGGTGCGGGTGGTCGCCTTGAGGCTATGCGCGGCACTTTGCGCCTTCACGCGGGCAGGAAGAAGCAGGCCAGCAGATGTGGCAACACTTGCGGCCAGAAAGCCGCGACGGGTCAGTGTGATCATTGGAAATCTCCGTAAAACCGTTGGGGAAGAGTTTTTTGCGAAGATCAGAGACGTGGAGGGCGGCGCAGGGGAGCGACGATCTGGGAGGCCAGATCGAGCTGGAAGCCCGAGCGATCCATATCGCGGGCAATCGGACGGACACTGAGCGGTGCATGTTCGTCCTGCGTAGCCTGCGACAGAAGGCAGTCCATCGTGCAGGACGCGCTATGGGCATGGCCTTCATGGTGATGGTCAGGCTCGGCCATTGCGGCACAGCAGCGCTCGGCGGGCTGGATCATGGATGCAAAGCTCGTCCCCGGCCCGAAGACGGACCAGAGCACGAGCGTCATCACCAGAACGGGGCGCAGGAGCCGGAACATCGTGACCATGCCTACAACCTATCCTGCGCCCGATCCGGCGTCAGATCACATTCCAGAGATCAGAGCTTCTGTCCCCGCAGCCGCAAAGCATTACCGATCACCGAGACCGAGGACAGGCTCATGGCCAGCGCCGCGATCACCGGCGACAGGAGCACCCCGAAGAGCGGATAAAGGATCCCCGCCGCGATCGGCACGCCCGCAGTATTATAGGCAAAGGCGAAGAAGAGGTTCTGGCGGATATTGCGCATCACCGCCTGCGCCAGCCTGCGCGCCTTGACGATGCCGCGCAGGTCGCCCTTCACCAGCGTCAGCCCCGCGCTTTCCACAGCCACATCGGCCCCCGTGCCCATCGCGATGCCGACATCGGCAGCCGCCAGCGCAGGTGCGTCATTGACCCCGTCGCCCGCCATGGCAACGGACGCGCCCCCTTTGCGCAACTCCTCCACCAGCTTGGCCTTGCCCTCGGGCGAGACACCGGCGCGGATCTCGTCAATCCCCAGCTTGCGGGCCACGGCCGCTGCGGTGCGCTCGCTATCGCCGGTGGCCATCACGATGCGCAGCCCCGCTTCATGCAGTGCCTTGATCGCCTCGGGGGTCGTCTCCTTGATCCGGTCGGCCACCGCGATCACCCCGATGATCCGGTCGGCCTCGGCCAGCATCATCGCCGTTTTGCCCTCGTCCTGCAGCGCCTCGATCCGGTCTACCACCTGATCGGGATCGGCCCCGCAATCGCGCATGAGGGCGGCGTTGCCAAAGGCCACCTGACGGCCCTCGATCCGCGCCATCACGCCTTTGCCGGTAATTGCCTCGAACCCTTCGGCCTCGAGCTTCGGCGCGTCCTTCGCCCCTGCCAGAATGGCTTCGGCCAGCGGATGTTCCGAGCCGCGCTCAAGGGCTGCCACCAGCGACAGGATGTGCTCCTTCTCGCCCTCGAGGGCCATGACATCGGTCAGCGTCGGGCGACCTTCGGTCAGGGTGCCGGTCTTATCGACCACCAGCACATCCACCTTGGCAAAACGTTCCAACGCCTCGGCATCGCGCACCAGCACCCCCTCGGAGGCGCCGCGCCCCGTGCCCACCATCACCGACATCGGGGTGGCCAGCCCCAGCGCACAGGGGCAGGCGATGATCAGCACCGAAACGGCGGCCACCACCGCATAGCCAAGCGCCGGAGACGGCCCGAAGACCATCCATGCGATAAAGGCCAATACGGCACAGGCCACCACCGCCGGCACGAAGAACAGCGCCACACGGTCGGCCAGCCCCTGGATGGGCGCGCGCGAGCGCTGTGCCTGACCCACCATCGACACGATGCGCGAGAGCGTGGTCTCCGCCCCCACCGATTGCGCCTCCATCACGAAGCTGCCGGTTTTGTTGAGCGTGCCGCCGGTCACCCTATCGCCTTCAGCCTTTTCCACCGGAACCGGCTCGCCCGTCAGCATGCTCTCGTCGATGGTCGAGCCGCCTTCGATGATGGCCCCATCCACCGGCACAGTCTCGCCTGGGCGCACCCGCAGCCGGTCCCCTGCCTGCACCTGATCAAGCGGCATGTCTTCTTCGCCCGCGTCACTCACCCGCCGCGCGGTCTTGGGCGCCAGATCCATCAGCGCGCGGATCGCATCGCCCGTCTTCTCGCGGGCGGTCAGCTCCATGATCTGGCCCAGAAGCACCAGCACCAGAATGACGGCCGCCGCCTCGAAATAGACCGGCGGCTGGCCGTGCATATCGCGCAGCGCCTCGGGGAAAATACCGGGGGCCAGCAGCGAGACCAGCGAGAACCCGTAGGCCGCCGCCGTCCCCAGCGCGATCAGGGTCCACATATTGGGTGAGCGGTTGGTGACGGATTTCCAGCCCCGCACGAAGAACGGGCGACACAGCCACAGAACCGGCGTCGCTAAGGCGAATTGCAGCCACAGGAAGGGCCGCGCCCCGATCCAGTCCTCGAACGGGACACCTATATGCGTCCCCATCTCGAGGATGAACACCGCCGCCGCCAGCGGCCCCGCGATCCACAGCCGCTTGCGGAAATCGACAAGCTCGGGGTTCGGCCCCTGATCGGCAGAAGGTGTCATGGGTTCCAGCGCCATCCCGCATTTCGGGCAGTCACCCGGCTGGTCCTCGACGATCTCGGGATGCATCGGACAGGTATATTGCGTGCCCTCGGGCATTGCCTTCGGCGCGGGCCGATCGCCCAGATAGGCCTCGGGATCGGCCTTGAATTTGCTCTCGCAGTTTTCGGAGCAGAAATAGAACTTCTCGCCTTCCAGCTTGTGGAAATGCACCGCCGTCCCGCGATTGACCGTCATGCCGCAGACCGGATCCTTGGCCTCGATATAGTCTTCGGGCGCGGCCACGAACTTGTCGTGACAGCCCTGCGAGCAGAAATGATAGCTATGGCCATCATGCGTGGCACTGGGCTTTCCGGCATGGGGGTCAACAGTCATTCCACAAACAGGATCGCGGGTGACAGGGCTGGAATGGGCGTGGTCTTTCATGATCGCGGGTCCTTTTGGCTGGTCCGCCTCTCCAGATAGGGCCTCCAGTAGCTGGAGGGTCAAGCATGAAGGACGAAAAGATCGGCTTTTGGCCCAACGTGCTGGTCCCCACCCTGTTCCCGCTGCCTCGATGCGCTATTGTGATCTGTTGCACATGGAGGGACAAAATGAATATCGGCGAGATATCCAAAGCAACCGGCCTGCCAGTAAAGACCTTGCGCTATTACGAGGAGATCGGCCTTATCAGCCCGTCGCGTGCGCCCAACGGGTATCGCCTCTATGACGCAAAGGAGCTCGAACAGCTCCAGTTCCTTTCTCAAGCGCGCGCGATGGGGTTTCCTCTCGAGGAATGCCGAAGCTTCTTGGATTTGTTGGCCGACAGATCGCGCGCCAGCCGTGATGTCCATGATCTGGCCCATACCCGTCTTCTTGAGGTCCAGAAACGTATTGCCGATCTCAAGGCTCTGGAAATGCGGCTCGAGGAGATGATGGCCAGATGCCGTGACGACGACAACCCTGACTGCGCCATACTGGATAGTCTCAGTAGGTTCGGAACGAAGATCACGCAGCCCGATGAAACGCGTCGAACATAGGTCCACAGAGTATTGATGGCACTGTTTGCAGGCCTTAGATTTTTAATGGCGGCCTTTTACGTGTCAGAGTTAAGTAAATAGCTTCCGAAGCGGCTACCTTTTTCCAAAGCAGCCATTGAAGCGACACGCAGCGAAGGGCCGGTTTCCGCCGATGCTGTTGAAAAAGTCTATGTTGCGCTGCCGGAAGTCTTTCGTTTCACTCGACTATGAGAGGACGGGAGGATTTCAGCGTTATGGGCAGGCAAGAAGCACCGGCGCAGCTGTTTTACGATTTCGATCTGGAGCGCCAGGTCCCTGCCAATCACATGCTGACCGGCGGTCTTCAACCGCGGCTTCATTGGTGCCCAAAATTTTTCATCCGTGAATTTGGAGGCCGAGCGCCAGCCTCCAGCCGTCGCTATTCGTCTTCCCTGTCAGAACGATAACGCAATCAAAATCTATGGGTTAGCAGCATCCTCATCCGCTTCTTCAGACTTGGGCTCTTCTGCATCATCCGTATATCGCTCGAGCGGACAGTTCCAAGGTAGTAACTTGTGGTAATCCGCCAATGGGGTCTTGGCCCTAATCTTTTCGAACACCCATTGCAGATAAGCGTAGGGTTCGAGACCGTTCAGCTTACAGGTTCCCAGTAGGCTCGACAGAATGGCCCAGATCTCACCGCCAATCAGCGAGCCTGCAAACAGGGAGTTTTTTCGGATGAGCGCCAGAGGCCGGATGACGTTCTCCACTGGATTATTATCGATTTCGACACGGCCATCGGTGAGGAATACTTTCAGGCCTTCACGCAGCTTCATGGTATAGTTGATGGCCTCGCCCAGCAGCGAGTTCATCATGATCTCAGAGCTTAAAGCCTCGAGATCTTTGAATAGCGCATCGACTATAGGGGCGCTTTGACGGGCACGCTCTGCTTGGCGCACAACATGCGGCTGACCTTTTAAACCTCGCTCGATTGCGAACAAGTCGTCGATGGTTTCCACGATTTCGAACGCCTTCTCCGATTTACCGCTTTTCCAGGCCTCAAAGAATTTGCGGCGGACATGTGCCCAACAATAAGCAAGGACTAGCGGCGCACCAACTCGGTCCGCTGCGGTTAGGCGCTTGTATCCAGCGTAGCCGTCAACTTGCAGCGTTCCGGCAAAATTTCCGAGGAAACTCTCGCCATGAACACCCTCACGTGTCTGGGCAAATCGGAACGCCACTGCTGGAGGCCGATTGCCTTTCCAGCGTCGGTCATCGCGGGTCATCGCCCACATATAGGCAGTTTTCGTCTTTCCCAATCCTGGGGCCTGCAAAGGTGCCCTCGTCTCATCCATGAAGAGTTTTCCGGATTGCCGTAGATCAGATATCAGTAGGTCGTACAGGGGCCGCAAAACGTCACCCGTCCGCTTGGCAAGTCGCCAGAGTGTGGAGCGGTTTATCTTTAATCCGCTCCGTCCGAATATTTCTTGCAGCCGATAATGTGGCAGAAAATCCGCAAACTTCGAAATCACGGCAGCAAGGGACATCGTGTCGTCGAAACGGGAATAATCGAACACCCGCTCCGGCGCTTTCGCCTGAAAAAACGTGCTACATTTTCGACAGCAGTATTTGGGGTAAACCTCTTCAATGACATACACTTCTGCAGGCTTATAGGCGAGCCTTTCGACCCTCTGCTCCCCAGCCAAAGAAGCGCCCCGCTCGCACATGCACGGCGGCCCGTCTTTAGGCTCAATGACGATCGTCTCCCGCCGAAGATGCGCGGGGATTAATACCTGCTGACGCCCGCGCTTGCCACGAGCCTTTTTGAGTTCTGAGTTTTCTTGGGGAGCATCATTATTCGCACTATCCTCGGCGTCGTCCTCCGGTTCATCAAATTCAGGCGCCTGAGGCTGGTCTTCAGGGGGCACATCCCGCTTCCGTTTGGATGTTTTTTCAGAAGCTTGACCAAAATGCATGGCCTTTAACTTTGCAATGATCTCTGCCTGGCGCCTGACTTCGGCGCGCAACGTCTTGATCTGCGCAGTCGCCGTCGAAAGCCGCGCCTGAAGGACGACCATCTCGCGATCGCGCGCCAGATCATGCGTGGATATGACCGATGCAACCTCTTGGACAGAACTGTCCTGATGGCCCGCGAGCAGCTCGCAGGCCTCCTGTATTGCGTCCATGGATTTCAACATCCCGATCGGGCGGCAACATGGCCGCAAACGGCATAAGTCGAGCCGCGCGTTCAGACGAACGCGGCGCTTGACTTCTCGAACCTGCGGGGGGATGGTATAGGTATCGCACGGCGCGATTTTACGAGGCCCTTTGGATTGCAGTCCGGGGCCTCAACCTATTTCAGAGCCCTGTCATCTGATATCTAGGACATCGTCATCTCCAGTATCCATAAACCTGCTTGGCCAAAGCTGCTCGCGTGGCATACCGATCTTCTCGGCAACCGCTCGCTCGACCCTCGCCGACCTGCATGTGCCGGCAACCACTCCGGCTACGGTGCTCCGCGTCAGACCAAGCTCACGCCCTACGGCCGCCATCGATGATCCGGCAATCCGCAGCTGGGATTTGACAAACTCTCGTTCAGCGATCGTGGTCATAGGGCCTTGGCCTCACATGTTGGGTCATTCCACTCGATTCTGTAGCGTTGAATCCAGCCGGTCAAGGATAAAATCGGTTTAAAGTGCATATTTTTCAATTACTTATGCCAAGCATTGAACGCTCATAAGCTACTTGGAAATTCCACATTTCTCGCTTTCATCACCCACTAGGCGACTGCCCTGAAGGTTGCCGGTTGCGCGTATCACTACACAGTTTATCATCGCGCCAAACCTAAGGCGGGCCCCTAAATGATTACCGGTACAATCAAAAATCAGATCGATCAGATCTGGAACGCATTCTGGTCCGGAGGCGTCTCGAACCCGCTTTCCGTGATCGAACAACTGACCTTCCTGATGTTCATCAAGCGGCTCGACGATCTGCATACGGTCGAAGAGCGTAAGGCCGAAGACCTCGGTCTCCCGATGGCCCGCCGCATCTTCCCCGAGGGCGCTAACGACAAAGGCGAGCCCTACGACAATCTCCGCTGGTCCCGCTTCAAGCATTTCGAAGCCCGCGAGATGATGCGCATCGTCGACGAACATGTCTTCCCCTTCCTGCGCCAGCTGGGCGAGGAAGGCTCCTCCTATGGCACCCATATGAAGGACGCGCGGCTGGGCTTTTCCAACGCCAACCTCCTCGCCAAAGTGGTGCAGCTCCTTGACGACATCCCGATGGACGACCGCGACACCAAGGGCGATGTCTACGAATATATGCTGGGCAAGATCGCCAGCGCCGGCACCAACGGCCAGTTCCGCACTCCCCGCCATATCATCGAGCTGATGGTCAACCTCATGGCCCCGCAGCCCAGTGACACGATCTGCGATCCGGCGGCGGGCACCTGCGGCTTCCTTGTCGCGGCGGGCGAATATCTGCGCGACCATCACCCTCAGATGCTGCGCAGCAAGGACAGCCGCGAGCATTTCCACAACCACATGTTCCACGGCTTTGATTTCGACGCGACCATGCTGCGGATCGGCGCGATGAACATGACCCTGCACGGCGTCGAGAATGCCGATGTCTCCTATCGCGACAGCCTCGCGCAGGAACATGGCGAGGATGCGGGCGACTATTCCCTGATCCTCGCCAACCCGCCCTTCGCCGGATCGCTCGATTACGAGACCACGGCCAAGGATCTGTTGAAGATCGTTAAAACCAAGAAGACCGAACTCCTGTTCATGGCGCTGTTCCTGCGGCTTTTGCGCATTGGCGGGCGTGCGGCGGTGGTTGTGCCCGATGGGGTGCTTTTTGGCTCGTCCACCGCGCATAAGGAAATCCGGCGCCTACTGGTCGAAGAGCACAAGCTTGACGCCATCATCAAGCTGCCCTCGGGCGTCTTCCGCCCCTATGCGGGCGTGTCCTGCGCCATCGTGGTCTTCACCAAGACCGGCGTCGGCGGGACGGAAAATGTCTGGTTCTATGACATGGCGGCGGATGGCTTCAGCCTTGATGACAAGCGCAGCCCGCTTTTGGACCCAGAAAAGCTGGGCGCCACGCCAGAGGCCGCGCTGACCGAGGACGAGCACGCCAAGAACAACCTCCCCGATATTCTGGCCCGCTGGGCGGATCTTGCGGGGGAGGACGCGCGCCCGCGCACCGCGCAAAGCTTCATGGTGCCTGCCGCCGATATCATCGCCACCGGCGCATGGGATCTGTCGCTCAACCGCTACAAAGAGATCGAGCATGAGGAGGTGGCCCATGCCGCCCCTGCCGATATCATCGCCGAGCTGCGCGCGCTGGAAGCCGATATCGCCGAGGGACTGGATCGGCTTGAGGAGATGTTGGGATGATCTCTGTACCCTTGGGCGAGCTAACCACTTTGGTCATGGGACAAGCGCCAGCCGGAAAAGACTGTAACAAAGAGGGCCAAGGGACGCCCTTCGTCAAAGCAGGCGAGTTTTCAGAGAGGTTCCCAATTATTCGGGAGTGGACCACTTCGCCAAAGAAACATGCCAAGAAGGGCGATGTCCTAGTCTGTGTTGTCGGGGCTACCGCTGGTAAAGTGAATGACGCCATAGACTGCGCAATCGGGAGGTCGGTTGCCGCAGTTCGTCCAAATACTGACGTACTCGATCATGGTTACATCTACCGCTTTATGCAGCTGCAAACTGCTTCTCTGCGTTCTGAAGCTCAGGGCATGGCCCAAGGCGTTATTACGAGAGAGATGATCAACCGCCTCGAAATCCCCCTGCCGCCGTTGGAGGAGCAGAAGCGGATTGCGGGGATATTGGATCAGGCGGCAGAGCTCTGCCGCCTCCGCACCCGCGCCCTCGAAAAACTCAACACCCTCGGCCAAGCCATCTTTCATGAGATGTTCGGGGATCTGCGAGACAATTCCGAGGAATGGAAGACGAAGCCAATAGACGAAGTTTGCGAGGCTATGGTTGACTGCGTCAACCGAACAGCGCCGGTTGTTGATGGCCCAACCCCATGGCGGATGATTAGAACCACTAACGTGAGGCACGGAGTGGTTAACCTCGACACTGTGCGGTATGTGGAGGAAGTAACTTTCGAACGTTGGAACCGAAGACTCACGCCTCGGCCCGGTGATGTTCTGCTGACGAGAGAGGCCCCCGTTGGTGAAGTCGGTGTACTTCGTGAGAACGGTGTATTTTTGGGGCAGCGTTTGTTCTTGTATCGACCCAACCCTGACATCATGTCGCCAGAGTTCCTATCATACCAAATGATGTCCCCTTACTTTAGTTTACAGTTCAGCCAATCGGGCTCCGGCTCGACGGTCAAACATCTGCCCCTTCCGGCGTGCCAATCTTTCGAGGTTCGCGTCCCACCTATCGCTCGGCAGAAAGCATTTGACGCCGCAGTGAACGCGTTGACCGTTGAAGAATCCCGACTTCGGCGAAGCTTAGAATGCGCAAAAAAGCTCTTCGCCTCCCTCCAACACTGCGCTTTCAGGGGCGAGCTGTAAGATGGGCCCCGCGCTGCATCGCCTGTCGCTTCCTGCGCAGATGCTCGAGCGCGGTTTCTGGCTTTATATCTGGGAGGTGCTGCGCCCTGATGCCCCGCCGCTTTATTATGTCGGGCGAACGGGGGATAATTCGAGCCCGCATGCCTCCGCCCCCTATAGCCGCATGGGTCAGCATCTTGGAAAGGCCAAAACCCAGAATGCCCTGCGGCGGCAACTGGCGGCCCGTGGCCTGCGCCCTGAAGACTGTCTCCGGTTCGAGCTATATTCTCATGGGCCGATCTATCCCGAGATCCATATCGAGGGCGCGGATCGCGCCACGCTGATGGCGCATCATATCCCTTTGCGCAATCAGGTCGCGGTTATGGAAAAGCTGCTTTGCGACGGGATGAAGGCGGGCGGCTATGAGGTGATGAACAGCGTGGGCTGTAAATGGGCGCTCTCGGATGACGGCGCCGCAAAATGGGCCGAGGCAAAAGGGGCCTTCCAAACCGCGTTTCCTGATTTAAAGTGATCGCATTACAATAGGTGCGCTTATGTCCCAATTCGCCTTTCTCGAGAGTGATTTTCCCGATCTGTTGCAGACGGCCCGCAAGGCCGAGACCCATGCGCTTTCCGATCCGCGCGGGGCGTGTTTCTGGGCAAGGCTGACGCTGGAGATGGCGCTCAAATGGCTCTATCGCCGCGATCCCGCGCTGCGCAAAGTCTATACCGAGACATTGGCCGCGATGATCGCCGAGCCAAGCCTGACCACGCTGACCGGCCCCGCGATCACCGTGAAGGCGCGCTATATCAAGGATCAGGGCAATCGCGCGGCGCATGATAGCGGCAAGCCGCTGACCGCCCATGATGCCAGCGCCACGGTGCGCGAGCTGTTCCATGTCTGCTACTGGCTGGCGCGGACCTATGCCAAGACCACGCGCCCCGATCCGGCGCTGAGCTTTGACGCGGGCAAGCTGCAGAAATCCCTGACCATTACGGCCAGCACTGTGGCCGAGATCAAGAAGGTCGAGGAGAAGATCAAGGCCGAGCGGAAGCGGGCGGATGAGGCCGAGAAGGCGCTGCAGGAGTCGGAAGAGGGGCGCGCCGCGCTTGATGCCGAGCTGGCGAAGGTGCGGGCCGAGGTGTTGGCGCTGCGCAAGGCCAATAGCGCGGTGCAAGATGACCATGATTATGGCGAGGCGGAGACCCGCGACAAGTTCATCGACCTGTTGCTGCATGAGGCGGGTTGGGCCTTGGATCAGGACCGCGACCGAGAGTTTCCGGTGGTGGGTATGCCGAGCCAGAGCGGCGAGGGCTATGTCGATTATGTGCTCTGGGGCGATGATGGCAAGCCGCTGGCCTTGGTCGAGGCCAAGCGCAGCAAGAAGGACAGCCGCAACGGGCAGCAACAGGCGAAGCTTTATGCGGATTGCCTCGAGGCGCGTTACGGGCGGCGGCCGGTCATTTTCACCAGCAATGGCTATGAGCATTGGATCTGGGATGATCTGGCCTATCCGCCGCGGCGGATCTCGGGCTTTCTGAAAAAGGACGAGCTGCAGCTTCTGTTGCAGCGGCGCGAGAATATGCGGGCGCTGGCGAAGGTGGATGTGGACCCCGAGATTGCGGGGCGGCATTACCAGCAGCGGGCAATACGCCGTGTGGGCGAGGCGATCGAGCGTGACAAGCAGCGCCGCGCGCTTCTGGTCATGGCGACCGGCAGCGGCAAGACGCGGACGGTGATTGCGCTGATCGACCAGCTGATGCGGGCCAACCGTGTGAAGCGCGTGCTGTTTCTGGCGGATCGGGTTGCGCTGGTGCGGCAGGCGAATGAGGCATTCAAAAAGCACCTGCCTGCCACGCCCTCGGCCAATCTGATCGAGAAGCATGACAGCAAGAAGAATGATCACGCCGGTGCGCGGGTATGTCTTTCAACCTATCCGACGATGATGGGGCTGATCGAAGAGATGAAGGGCGGCGAGAAGCGCTTCGGCCCCGGCCATTTCGACCTGATCGTCATCGATGAGGCGCACCGCTCGGTTTATCGTAAATACCGCGCGATCTTCGAGTATTTCGACAGCCTGCTTGTTGGGTTGACCGCGACGCCCCGCGACGAGATCGACAAGGATACCTATTCGCTTTTCGGGCTCGAGAAGGGCGTGCCGACCGACGCCTATGATCTCGATGATGCGGTGGCGGATGGCTATCTGGTGCCGCCGACGACAATTTCGGTGCCGCTGAAGTTCCAGCGCGAAGGCATCGACTATAGCCAGCTGACCGACGAAGAAAAGGAAGACTGGGATGCGATCGAATGGGATGATGAGGGCACCCAGCTAGACCGTGTCGAAAGCGCTGATCTGAACAAATGGCTCTTTAACAAGGATACCGTCGATAAGGTGCTCGAGCATCTGATGCGTAACGGCATCAAGGTGTTGGGCGGCGACCGTCTGGGCAAGTCGATCATCTTTGCCAAGAACAGCAAACATGCCCAGTTCATCGTCGAGCGGTTCAACGAGAACTATCCGCATTACAACGGCAAGTTCGCGCAGCTCATCGATTACAGCGTGACCTATGCGCAGTCTCTGATCGACGATTTCTCGGAGGCCGAAAAGGCGCCGCATATCGCGGTATCGGTCGATATGCTGGATACGGGCATTGATGTGCCAGAGGTCGTCAATCTGGTGTTCTTCAAGATCGTCCGCTCCAAGACCAAGTTCTGGCAGATGGTGGGGCGTGGGACGCGTTTGAGCCCAGGACTGTTCGGCCCGGGCGAGGATAAGAGTGAATTCGTCATCTTCGATTTCTGCCAGAACCTCGAGTTCTTCCAAGAGAACCCGAACAAAACGGATGGGCCGACGGCTCGCCCGCTAGGCGAGCGCCTGTTCACCAACCGCGTGGAACTGATCGAGGCATTGGCCGAGGCGGAAGAACCGCATGAGCAACTGATCCAGGACATCAAAACGCGGCTCCATGACGAAGTGCTTGGCATGCCGCTCGACAACTTCATCGTTCGCGCCAAGCGCCGGAGCGTGGAGCAATTCCGCGATCCCAAGAACTGGAACAGCCTTTCGCTGGATGACCGCCTCGCGCTGATCGAACAGGTCGCGGGCCTGCCCACGGCTTATGAAGATGGCAATCTGCCCGCCAAGCAGTTCGATCTCCTGATGCTGAACGCCCAATTGGAGTTGCTGAGGCAAACAGGTGGTTTCCTGAGGCTTCAGACACGGATCATCAGCTTTGCCGCAGCTCTTGAGGGGTTGGAGAATGTCCCTCTTGTGGCCAAGGAGATGGAACTGATCCTTGAGATCCAGACCGATCTCTTCTGGGAAGACATTACGCCCGAGATGCTCGAGACCATCCGGCGCAAGCTTCGCGATCTGACCGGGCTGATCCAACCCCTTGAACGCAAGATCGTCATTACCGATTTCGAGGATGAGATCGGGGTCGGCACAGAAGTGACCATGCCCCAGGTTGGCAGCGGCGTGGATAAGGCACGGTTCAAGATGAAGGTGCGCCGCTTCATCGAAGAACACCGCGACCACATCACGCTCATCAAGGTGAGACGCGGGGAAGCTCTGACGCAGCAGGATCTCGACGAGTTGCAGCGTATCCTGATCGAACAGCAGATCGCTGATGATAGCCTGCTGGCAGGGTTGGAGGAGGAAGGCGGCCTCGCGCGGTTCCTGCGGTCACTGACCGGTCTCGACAAGGCAGCCGCCAAAGATGCCTTCAGCGCTTTCGTTGGTTTGCATCAGCTGAACGCTGATCAGACCGAGTTTCTCGATCTCATCATCAACAGCCTTACGGAAACGGGTTATGTTGATCCGGAATGCTTCTACGAAAGCCCCTTTACCGACCTCGATGACATGGGGATCGCGGGCATATTCGACCGCGATCAGACGCGCGAGATCATCCAGATCGTCAGAGCATTGAATGAGGGGCTGGCCGCCTGACGTCCGAGCTGCGCTCATCGGAAGCTTGGACGTTTAGCATGGCGTGGAACGATACGCTGCCAGTCGAGACCTTCGAAAAGCGCCTCGAACTGGGTCTTGCTCAGGCTGACTGCCCCGTTCTGGCTCTTCGGCCAGCGGAAACCAGCCCCCTCGATGCGCTTGTGCACCAACACAAGCCCTGTACCGTCCCAAACGATCAGCTTGAGACGATCGCTGCGTTTCGAACGGAAGACGAAGATTGCGCCCGAGAACGGGTCGAGGTCGAATTCCGCCTGTATAATCCCTGCGAGACCATCCATTCCTTTCCGGAAGTCGACAGGCTGGCTGGCGAGATAGATTTTGAAGTTCCCAGCAGGCGCAAACATCTATCCGCGCTCCAACGTCTGGATAAGAACGACCAGATCGTTCAGAGGGTAGTTGGCTGGGAGCGTCAGATTGACGACTTCTCCGCTGAGCGTGATGACGCTTTCGGGCGCCGCATCCCCTGTCGGTAGAGGTTCGTCATTCTGGACCAAAATTTCCGAGAATAGCGGCTCGTCAGAGTCGTATTCAGGCGCGGAAGCGGCAACCCGCCCCTTCGCGACATCATCGCGCCATTTGTACACGAGGGATTTGGAAACCCGGCATTCCTCTCGCACTTCCTCGACGCTCAGTTGACCTGTTTCGATTTTCTCGCGTATAAACCTTTTGAAGCTCGGCGGCCAAACGCGACGGCCTCCTGGATGCAACTCGATCGCAAAGCCATAGTGGTTCCGAATCTTTGGAAAGTCATTCATGCATGATACCTCGTGTTTCGAGGATCCTAGCAGAGTGACGAGGGGAGAGATCTGCCCCTCAGAAGGGTTCAAATGCAACGCTTACGAAGGACGTTCGCTACAGATATCAAAACGCCTATCCGTGACAGAAAAGCCCGACACACTCCCTTGGCGAACCACGCGTGACGCAATTGGCGATCTACCAGATCCTGAAACAGAAAACTTCGTCTCGAACCATAGATTCCAGCCGAATGCTCGAACCTATCCTGGACACACTGGAAGCTACCTCGATGATCCCTCCAAGACACTAAAGGCTGGAGTGCATGGAGTTCCAGGTGGTGAGAACATGTTGCGTCGAGCGGATGGATCAGTTCGCTATTTTACTATCCGAGAAAGCGCGAGAATCCAGACCTTTCCAGATACTTATAAGTTCCATGGAGCTTGGTCGGAATGCATGCGCCAACTTGGTAACGCTGTGCCTGCAGCCCTCGGCAACGCCGCACCCGAGATCGCGCCCGACATCGCCGACCTTTACCGCGCGCAAATTGACAGCCTTGCGGAAACACTATCGGACCCTTCTATCGTGCATCGCGCCTCCGAGATCCTTGGTGAACTGATCGAGAGGATCACGATCCGCCACGACGCAGAGCTTGGGCACACTCTCGAGATAGAGGGCAAGTTGTTGGAGATGTTGAGTTTTGCAGATAACAAAAAAGCCGCAGCTCTTTCGGGCGCGGCTTGTTCGCTAAAGCTGGTTGCGGGAGTAGGATTTGAACCTACGACCTTCAGGTTATGAGCCTGACGAGCTACCGGGCTGCTCCATCCCGCGTTATTTTGTGTCTGATTTGGGGGATGTTATCGTTATAGAGATGAATGACGCTCTTTATTAGGTTTGGCGGTGACCTACTCTCCCACGTCTTGAGACGCAGTACCATTGGCGTGTTGGCCCTTAACGGCCGGGTTCGGAATGGGACCGGGTGTATAGCCAGCGCTATGACCACCAAACCGAATAAAGAGCGTCCAAGTCAAATTGTATGCATGATTTTGATCTGCAGGAGTGTCTGTCTACTACTGGATCAAATCAAGCCAATCGGGCAATTAGTACTGGTCAACTGAATGCATTGCTGCACTTACATCTCCAGCCTATCGACGTGGTGGTCTTCCACGGCCCTCAAGGGATACCTAGTTTTGAAGGGGGCTTCCCGCTTAGATGCTTTCAGCGGTTATCCTGTCCGGACATAGCTACCCAGCACTACCGTTGGCACGATAACTGGTCCACCAGTGGTCCGTTCACCCCGGTCCTCTCGTACTAGGGGCAACTCTTCTCAAGTATCCTACACCCACGGCAGATAGGGACCGAACTGTCTCACGACGTTCTAAACCCAGCTCACGTACCTCTTTAAACGGCGAACAGCCGTACCCTTGGGACCTGCTCCAGCCCCAGGATGAGATGAGCCGACATCGAGGTGCCAAACGGTGCCGTCGATATGGACTCTTGGGCACCATCAGCCTGTTATCCCCAGAGTACCTTTTATCCGTTGAGCGATGGCCCTCCCACTTGGGACCACCGGATCACTATGGCCGACTTTCGTCTCTGCTCGACTTGTCAGTCTCGCAGTCAGGCAGGCTTTTGCCATTGCACTCAACGACCGATTTCCGACCGGTCTGAGCCCACCTTCGCGCGCCTCCGTTACTCTTTGGGAGGCGACCGCCCCAGTCAAACTACCCGCCACACAGGGTCCCGGATCCGGATAACGGACCGCGGTTAGACATCAAGAGTGCGAAGGGTGGTATCTCAAGGATGCCTCCACCGGAACTGGCGTTCTGGTTTCAAAGGCTACCACCTATCCTGCACATCACAATCCTGATGCCAGTGTGAAGCTGTAGTAAAGGTTCATGGGGTCTTTCCGTCTAACCGCGGGTAGTGTGCATCTTGACACACAGTTCAATTTCGCTGAGTCCACGTTTGAGACAGCGGGGAGATCGTTACGCCATTCGTGCAGGTCGGAACTTACCCGACAAGGAATTTCGCTACCTTAGGACCGTTATAGTTACGGCCGCCGTTTACCGGGGCTTCAATTCAGAGCTTGCACCCCTCCTTTTAACCTTCCGGCACCGGGCAGGCGTCAGACTGTATACGTCGCCTTACGGCTTCGCACAGCCCTGTGTTTTAAGTAAACAGTCGCCACCCCCTAGTTTGTGCCCCCCACCACTAGTTGCCTAGCGATGGGGCCTCCTTCTCGCGAACTTACGGAGGCATTTTGCCGAGTTCCTTAAACGTGGTTCTCTCAAGCGCCTTGGTATTCTCTACCAGTCCACCTGTGTCGGTTTCGGGTACGGTCTTATAGAGAGGCTATTTCCAGGGACCTGTAGGCTGCCCACACAATCCGATAAGTGTGAACAACGGTTCAGATCCGTCACCATCTCACGGCCCAGGAATATTAACCTGGTTCCCATCGACTACGCCTTTCGGCCTCGCCTTAGGGGCCGGCTTACCCTGCTCAGATTAGCTTTAAGCAGGAACCCTTGGACTTTCGGCGACAGGGTCTCTCACCCTGTTTGTCGCTACTCATGTCAACATTCTCACTTCTGATCACTCCACCGGATGCCTTACAGCCCGGCTTCACAGTCAGAACATTGCCTCCAATGTATCCGAGGATACTAAGGAGGCAGCGTTCTATATCACAGAACGCTCCGCTACCACGCACTTCACAGTGCATCCAAAGCTTCGGCTCGTGGCTTGAGCCCCGTTACATCTTCGCCGCAGGACCTCTTGACTAGACCAGTGAGCTGTTACGCTATCTTTAAAGGATGGCTGCTTCTAAGCCAACCTCCTGGTTGTTTTGGAAGTCCCACATGCTTTCCCACTTAGCCACGAATTGGGGGCCTTAGCTGTTGGTCAGGGTTGTTTCCCTCTCCACGACGGACGTTAGCACCCGCCGTGTGTCTGCCGATCAGTTCTTCCCGGTATTCGGAGTTTGCTTAGACTCAGTAAGGCTGTGGGCCCCCATCATCCATGCAGTGCTCTACCCCCGGGAGAATACAATCGACGCGCTACCTAAATAGCTTTCGCGGAGAACCAGCTATCTCCGAGTTTGATTGGCCTTTCACCCCTAGCCACACGTCATCCGGACCCTTTTCAACGGGTGTCGGTTCGGACCTCCAGTTGGTGTTACCCAACCTTCATCCTGCACATGGCTAGATCACTCGGTTTCGGGTCTGATCCCACGAACTCGTCGCCCTTTTAAGACTCGCTTTCGCTGCGCCTACACCTATCGGCTTAAGCTTGCTCGTAAGACCAAGTCGTTGACCCATTATACAAAAGGTACGCCGTCAGAGCTCGAGGCTCCTCCGACTGCTTGTAGGCGTCCGGTTTCAGAAACTGTTTCACTCCCCTCGTCGGGGTGCTTTTCACCTTTCCCTCACGGTACTGGTTCGCTATCGGTCAGTAAGGAGTACTTAGCCTTCGA
>NZ_CP135444.1:0-242500 GCF_045278885.1 Thioclava litoralis | reverse complement strand
TGAAAGCGATTTACATCGCTAACCTTGACGCATGAACCTTCGCACATCGTCTATCCAATTGGATAAACGCTTTCTGCTTACCGTTCTCACTTGCGTGAAACCGACAAACAGTGAAGCTGACACTCACATCATCGGGCCGAAACCCTAGTGAGCCGATATGCAAACGATCATTTAGTCGATCATCGACCAAACCGCCCGCATATCTCTTCAGTAAAACCATCAATGTCAAAGAGCCGAAGACAAAAATTACCAGCAGCACCCAATCCTCAGGTGCTAACCGCCAACCTAATCTTCCGAATTTCTATCGCTTCAACCGCTTCAAACCGTCTCTTTCGATCCCGTCCGCCGCGGCTTCCGCGCCCCGCTGCGTCGTCTGCCGCTGCGGTGAAGCGGTATTTACGGAGAACACCCACAACCCGCAACCCCTTTTTTCACAAAAACATGCCAAAAACCAAAAAAATCAGCCAACCAACTGAAATTAAAGTATATATTTCGAACAGTTTTATGACACCAATCCCCAACACACCCAAAACCACAGGAATCACCCGCCCCCCAACGCGAGAACAAACCCACCTCAAAGAGCGTCGTAACCAGCCAAAACAGAAACGGGCGACCTCATCGCCGCCCGTCCTCACAAGATCAGACACGCTCAAGCGCGATGGCAATGCCCTGCCCGACGCCGATGCACATACATGACAGCGACGCGGTCCCCGCGCTGACCCCAGCAAGACCAGCGCCTGCCCAACATCCGCCGGACACCCGCGCGCGATCTGGGCCTCGGGGGACCGCTCCGCAGATCATTGGCCCCTTGCGCCCGTCCCTCTCGATCAGCGGCCCCTGCAACCGGCGGGAACACGGTCCGCAAAGCGAGGACGGTGCAAAGACCCGAAAGGACGGGTGGCGCTGTCGCATGTGATATCCGTCTCCAATCGCCCTCGGCTGGCAAGGCAGGACCGATTCCGATTGATCGGCGGGTGTGGAGGCGGGTGTGGCACGGAAACTAAAAGACGACGGTCCCGTATCCATACGAAACCGTCGTCTTCTATTGTAGCACGGCAGAGATGTCCGCCCCCCCTGACCCCGCTCGACCCCGAGGCATCGGGACCTGCGGCGCTGACGGTCTTTCTACAGCAGATCTTCCATACGCTCGAAGAAATGGGCAGCGCCCTGACCGTGCCGATCGCCGCCCAGACAGCCCTCCCAGGTCCGCGCATATTTCCGGCGAAGCTTCGTCACACAGCCCGAGGCGTTGAGGCTCGAAATCCTGCACCCATGCACGCCGTCGCGGCGAGATCGCAGCGGAATGCGACCTTCAGATCCTATCCGATATGATCCACGGCCCCTTCTGGTGCCGCGTTCTCAACGGTGATGCGCTGGATAGGACGGTGACGGAGCGGCTGATCGCCACGCTGTTCTCGCTCGGCACAATCGCCGCGAAGTGAAGCCCTCACCGACAGGCGCGCTTGTTCCGTGGCGTCCTTGCCCGTAAGACATCCAAAACCACACGGGACTTGCACCATGACCTTCCGATCTCTCCCCGTTCTCTTATTGAGTGCGTGCCTACTTTGTGCGCCGACATTGGCCTCGGCCCATATCACGGCGGCGGGGTCCGGTGGCTTCACCGCAGGCTTCGAGCACCCGCTGACAGGATATGACCACTTTCTGGCGATGTTCTCGGTCGGGCTATGGGGCGCACAGATGGGTGGCAAACGGGTCTGGACCCTGCCGGTCACCTTTCCGCTGGTCATGGTGTTGGGCGGCATCGTCGGTATTTCCGGCCTGACCATTTCCGGCATCGAAACCGGTATCGCGCTGTCGATCATCGTGCTGGGTGGGGCCATTGCGGCGGCGTGGCGCCCGTGGGAATGGGTCGCCCTGGCGGTGATTGCAGTATTTGCGCTTTGTCACGGCTATGCGCATGGGGCCGAACTGCCGTTGGCAGCCGATCCGGCAGATTATGCCATCGGTTTCGTGCTGGCCACGGGACTGATCCATGTGATCGGTGTGGGGGTCGGGCTGGTGCTCAACCCGCTCTGGAAGGGGCGGATTTCGCGGCTTCTTGGCGCGGTGATCGCGCTGGCGGGGGTCGGCTTCCTTGTCGGATAAGCCCTCCCCCGCCTTGCGAGCCCGCATCAACGCCTTTGTCCTGTGCTTCACGCTCGGGGGGGCGGCACTGCTGGTGGCGATGCAGCTTTCCGAGGCGATCTCGCTCTGGGTCAGCCAATCGGCGCTGAGCGCCCCGATGCTGCTGACGCTTGCGGCGCTGGGATTTGCCGCCGTACCGCTTGCACGCCAAGGCAAGGCCGCCTCTTTCGTTGGATGGGCGCTCGGGTTCGGGCTTGGTCTTTGGGCGCATGTCGGGCTGATGGCGCTGATCGAACCCCTGCCCGGTGCGGTCAGCCACAAATTCTACACCCTGCCCATCGGTGCGCTGGCTCTGGGGCTGGTGCTGGCGCCGGGCCAATGGCTGACACAGCGCCTGCTCCCTGTGGCGGCCCTGATCAGCGGGGGCAGCTATGCCGTGGCGCTGAAACTGTCGGACCCCAGCTCTGGCGGCGATCCGACGATCGCGCTCTCGGGTCTGGGTCTTGGAGTCTGGATCCTGCTTTGCGCCGCCTGTCTGGGCCGGATCATCCCGCCGCGCGGCACCGTGATCGGCACGCGGATCATTGGCAGCTGGCTGATTGCAATCGCGGTTCTCTATGGCAGTCTCGGCCTGATCGGCAACCGTCTGGCCTCGCCAGTGCCCGCCGACACGCGCCCCATCTGGAAGATGCCCGCCAGCCCCGCCTCCCCCGCCCAACCCCTGATCCAGCAGGCGATCCCCGAAACCCTGCTGCCCCAGCGACAGATCCCCACGGGCCAGATCCCCGCCCCCGACGCCCATAGCCGCCCCGAACTGGGGGTGCAGCCATGAGACGCGCGGCACTGATTGCGCTTGTGCTCGGGGGGCTTGGCCTGTCCCCGCCAGAGGCGTCGGCGCATCCCGAAGACGAGATCGTGGCGCAGCTTGCCCTCGTCATGAATGGCCCAAACGTCACCGAGATTGACGAGACATGGCTGTTCAGCGCGCAGACCTCGCAATGGCTCGTCCAGTCCCTGAACCAGCCGCAACAAGGCCCGTTAAGCCCCGATGCTCTGAACCAGCTGGTGGCCATCGTGCGCGAGAATACGGCCCCCTCGTTATTTTACACAAGGCTGCTGGACGGCGCGCAAGAGCCGCCGCCTCCGGCCGTCTCGGACTTTGCGGCAGAGCTGACCGCCAGCGGCAGCCTGCGGTTTTCCTTCGTGCTCAGGCCGGTGCAACCGCTCGACGCCCGCACCCTGCGCCTTGTGCTGAGCGATCCCGACGCGCTGATGGATCTGCGCCCCGCGCCCGATACGCCGCTTCGCCTGACCGGAGACGGGGCCTCGGCCTGCGTGCCGATCCTTGATCGCAACGCCCCCTCGCCGTTTGACACACCCGACCCTGCCTCGCTCATCGCCCGCCTGCTGTGTCGGGAATAAAGCTGATCAAGCGTATGTGACTTCCCTTTTCTGTCATCTTGACGGAGATAGGGAACGCCAGAATATGTAATATTATTACATTACATATCAGAAAGGTCACAGATATGCCCAGCTTCCCTCTTTCCACCTTCTCGGCCAGCGCCCTGCGGCGGGGGCTGTTTGCCTGCCTCATCCTGATGGGGATGTGGGGGCTGATCGGCTGGGCGGTGGCGCTGCCATGAACAACCGGATCACCTTCGAGAATGTCACGCTGAGCTATGACAGGCGTCCGGCTATCCATCACCTGTCAGGGGTTTTCCAGCCAGCCAGCAAGACAGCCATTGTCGGCCCGAATGGCGCAGGCAAATCCACCCTTCTGAAGGCCCTGATGCGCCAGCGGCTCGGGGTCGAGGGCAAGATCGATTTCGGCGGCCTGAGACCGCAGGATTTCGGCTATCTCCCCCAGCTTGCCGAGATCGAGCGCAGCTTTCCCGTCACCGTAGCGGATGTCGTGGCGATGGGGGCATGGCGCAAGACCGGCGCGTTCCGCAGCCTCGGGGCGGATCTTTCCGCCAAGGCCGCTGCCGCCATCGACGCGGTGGGCCTGACAGGGTTCGAGGCCCGCCAGATCGCCTCGCTTTCGGGCGGGCAGATGCAGCGCACGCTTTTTGCACGGCTGATCTTGCAGGATGCGCCGGTGATTTTGCTTGATGAACCCTTCACCGCCATCGACGAGGCCACCACAGCCGACCTTCTGGCCATCATCGAAGGCTGGCACAGGGAGGGACGCATGGTGATGGCGGTTCTGCATGACATCGATCAGGTGCGCGCCGCCTTCCCCGAAACCCTGCTCGTCGCGCGCAGGATGATCGGCTGGGGGCCGACGGCAGAGGTTCTGACCGAGGCGAATTTGCGTCTGGCACGCAGCACGACCACCGCGTGGATGGCCAATGCAGGCCCCTGCGAGCCCGCAAGGGGGCGCGCCGCATGAGCCTGTATTCAACCGTTTTGCAGCCTTTCGTCGATTACGGCTTCATGCGACGCGCGCTCGTGGCCTCGGTGGCGCTCGGGCTCGGGGCGGGGCCGGTGGGGGTGTTGCTGATGTTGCGCCGCATGAGCCTTGTCGGCGACGCCATGAGCCATGCGGTCCTGCCCGGTGCCGCCATCGGATTTCTGTTGGCCGGTGGCCTGTCGCAGCTGGCGATGGGGATCGGCGGGGCCGTCGCAGGCCTTGGTGTGGCGTTACTGGCAGGGCTGGTCACGCGCGGCACAGGGCTGAAGGAAGATGCAAGTTTTGCCACATTCTACCTGACCTCTCTGGCGCTCGGCGTGCTGATCGTGTCGCTGAAAGGGTCGAATATCGACCTTCTGCATGTGCTGTTCGGCACCATCCTGTCCATTGACGCCGGCGCCCTTTACATGGTGGGGGCAATCACCAGTTTCACTCTGATCGTGCTGACTCTGGTCTACCGCCCCCTTGTGATGGAATGTTTCGACCCGAATTTCCTGCGCTCGGTCGGCGGGCGGGGCGGGCTGTATCACCTGCTGTTTCTGTTTTTGCTGGTCATCAATCTGGTGGCGGGGTTTCAGGCGCTTGGCACCCTGATGGCGGTGGGGCTGATGATGCTGCCCGCCGCCACCGCCCAGCTCTGGGCGCGCAGCCTGCCCGCGATGGCCGCGCTCTCGGCGATGATCGCCATGATCTCGGGCTTTATCGGCCTGCTGCTGTCTTACCATCTGGGCTTTGCCTCCGGCCCGACCATCATCCTGACCGCCAGCGCCTTCTATGCCGTTTCGCTTCTGGTCGCCCCTCAGGGCTTTCTGGCCAGAACTCTCAATCGCCCCCATCTCGAGGGCTAAGCAAAGGATATTTCCATGACGACACCCCGCTTCCTGAAACCCGCGCTTTCGGCGCTGGCCCTTTCGATGGCCATGATGGGCGCGGCCCATGCCGAAACCCTTGATGTCGTCACCAGCTTCACGGTGCTGGGCGATGTGGTGAAAAACGTGGGCGGCGCACATGTGACGGTCCGCAACCTCGTGCCCGTCAATGGCGACCCCCATGATTACGAACCCAGCCCCGAAGACGCCAAGGCCCTCAAAGCCGCGCCGGTGACCTTCCTCAGCGGCGAAGGGCTTGAGAACTGGTTCGACCGTCTGGCCAAGGCCTCGGGAAGCACGGTCCCTCCGGTCATCGTCTCGGAGGGGATCAAAACCCACGAGTTCGAGGAGGATGGCCAGAATGTCACCGATCCCCATGTCTGGAATTCCATCCCCAATGTGCTGATCTGGGTCGATAATATCGAAGCCGCCCTAAGCAAGGCCGATCCTGCGGATGCCGCCGATTTCAAGGCCAACGCCGCCAGCTACAAGGCCAGGCTCACCGCACTGGACGCCGAGATCCGCGCCGAAATCGAGGCCGTACCCGAAGCCAAGCGCAAGGTGCTGACCAGCCATGACGCGTTCGGCTATTTCGGACAGGCCTATGGCATCACCTTCCTTGCGCCGCAGGGGGTCTCGACCGAGACCGAGGCCTCGGCGGCGGATGTGGCCAAGATGATCGACCAGATCAAGGCCGACGGGGTGAAAACCTATTTCGTGGAAAACTCGAACGACCCGCGTCTGGTGAAACAGATCGCGGCCGCCACCGGCGCGGAACCGGGGGGCGAGCTGTATCCCGAAGCGCTTTCGGATGCCTCCGGTCCGGCCCCCAGCTATGAAGCCCTGATGCGCTATAATGCGGCGCAGATCACCAAGGCGATTTCGCAATAACCCTTCGCGGGCAGGGATTCCCCGGACCTTGCCCGCCACCTCCGTCTCCGCGCTCGACCTCCTGCGGTGCCGGAGCATGTTCCAGAGCCTCCCCTAGAACCTTAGCGGAGCGTCGTCCTTGACCTCTTTGATGGCGAAAAACGTGCGGATCTGACGCACCCCCGGCAGGGTAATCAATTCGCGCCCGTGCAGTTTGTTGAAATCCTGCATATTCCCGACACGGATCTTCATCAGATAGTCGAAATCCCCCGCCACCAGAATGCAATCCAGCACCGAAGGCATCTTCTGCACCGCAGCCTCGAATGCGGCAAAGCTTTCAGGGGTCGAACGGTCCAGCACCGCGCCCACCATCACCAAAGCCCCCAACCCGACATGATCGGGCGAAATCCGTGCCCGCACATCCGACATCACGCCGGTCTCGAAAAGCCGCTGCGTCCGGCGATGGCAGGTCGCGGGCGAGATATTGCACCGGCTGGCCAGCTCCGCATTGGTCAGCCGCCCGTCCTGCTGCAAGAGCCGCAAGATCGCCATGTCGATTCGGTCCAGATCCTGGATGGAAGACTCTTCCGCTTTTGACACCATATTTTCAGCTTTCCTTTCACGATACTCGGATTCGAACAGAATTCCCTAAAATCGCAAGCCAAATTAGAAAGCACCTTTCTGCAATGCCTTGCTAGCCTGTGGACATCGTCCAAAGGAGATCCTGCATGAGCCTGCTCGAAAAATTCGAACGCTACCCCCTGACCTACGGCACAACCCCCATCGAATATCTGCCCCGCCTGTCTGCCGCATTGGGTGGCGAGGTCGAGATCTATGCCAAGCGCGATGACTGCAATTCAGGGCTGGCAATGGGCGGGAACAAGCTGCGCAAGCTGGAATATATCGTGCCCGATGCGCTTGCGTCGGGGGCGGATACGCTGGTCTCGATTGGTGGCGTGCAATCCAACCATACCCGCATGGTCGCCGCGACGGCGGCAAAGCTCGGGATGAAATGCGTTGTGGTGCAAGAGAAATGGGTGCCCCATTACGATGCGGTCTATGACCGTGTCGGCAATATCATGATGACCCGCCTGATGGGGGCGGAATCGCGACTGGTGGAGGACGGGTTCGATATCGGCATCCGGCAAAGCTGGGAGGATGCGATCCAGTCGGTCAAGGATCGCGGCGGCAAACCCTATGCCATTCCCGCCGGAGCCTCGGTGCATAAATATGGCGCACTCGGCTATATCGGCTTTGCCGAAGAGGTGGCCGAGCAGGAGAAAGAGCTGGGCTTCCAGTTCGACTATATCATCGTCTGTGTGGTCACCGGATCGACGCAGGCGGGCATGATCGTGGGGTTTGCCGCCCAGAACCGCGCCGAACGGGTGATCGGCATCGACGCCTCCGCCACCCCCCAACAAACCCGCGCGCAGGTGCGCGAGATTGCCGATAATGCCGCGACACTGGTCGGTCTGGGCCGGAAAATCCGCGAGGACGAGATCGTCATCCACGAGGAATACGCCTATCCGGCCTATGGGGTGCCCTCGGAAGAGACCAATGCCGCCATCCGCCTTGCGGCCCGCACCGAAGCCATGATCACCGATCCGGTCTATGAAGGCAAATCCATGCAGGGGCTGATCGACCTGACCCGTAAGGGCGCCTTCCCCAAAGGCTCCAAGGTGCTTTACGCCCATCTGGGCGGCGCGCCTGCGCTGAACGGTTACAGCTATTACTACCGCGAAGGGTGACGCGACAGGCTCAGCTCTGGCAGATCCGCCGGAGAACCTGCGCCACATCCTCATCATTTTGCGGCAGCGGCAGAAGGTGCGCCTCCTGCCCTGCCGCGCGCAAGGCATCCGCCTGCGCGCCAAGATCGAAACACCAGACCGGAAGGCCGGTGGCCAGAGTCTCGCGGGTGGTAAAGGAAAAGGTCTCCGGCCAGATCGAGGGGATCAGCCAGCAATCGATCTTGTAACGTTCGGCCAGCAGGGCAATGTCCTGCCGCGCATAGCTGCCGTGGATCGTGCAGGCCCTGCCAAGCGGATAATTCGGATCGATATTGCCCAACAGAACCAGACGCGCCGCACCGCTCTTGCCCAGTTGGCGGGCCATGATCTGCAAGATCTCCGCCCCCTTCTGGTAGCCGATATTGCCCAAAATCCCGATTGTACGCGGTGCCTCCAGAGGCACGCGCTCGACAGAGGGCACATCCTCCAGCACATCATGCGGCCGCAGCGTGATCTGCGGGGCCAGATCCGGCCAGCAGCCTTGCACGATCTCGCGGCTATTTTCGGAAAACACCACGATCCGCGCCTGGGCAAGCGCGCGATGCCAGAGGTCCTGCCACGCTTGCAACCCGATCTCGAGGCCCTGCGCATCACGCACCCGATGGCAGGCCTGTCCGCCATGCGTCTCAGGGCGTGGCACGCCTTCGAAACGGCCCGTATCGCCCAGCAGCGTATAAGACGGGCTAAGCGGGAAAAAGTCATGGAATTCCACAACAAGCTCGGACCCTTCCGCCGCGCCACGCCATGCCAGCAGCCTGTCGGGAAGCGTTTCGGGACGGGCATCCCCCACGCCGCAGATATAGACAATCCGACGCCGCGGAACCGCCGCCAGAAGATGCGCCAGCACCGCATCGCTTTCCAGATTGGCGACGGTCTCGCCCAAGGGGGTCATAAGCGTCATCCGGTAAGGTGTCGCCCCGCCCAGTTGCAAAACCACCGCCGACTGGCCTTCGGCACAGAGGCGACTGATATCGCGCCGCATCGCGTCTTCGGCACCGCCCCCCAGAGAATGCACGACAAACACCGATAGCGGGGCCTGCTGCATCGCCCCCGCCCATGCCAGCCCAAGCCCCAAACGCGGGCCAATCATCGGATCACGCGCGATGAACCCCTGCACATCCGCATCGAAATGCGGATAGCGGGCCGTAATCCGGCGCCCGTTTTCCTCGATCAGGCGGCGCTTCTCTTCCGACCCGAACGAGGTGCCGCCCCGATGTTCGACAAAAAGACCCGGCACGCCCAGATGCCGCGCGCCCTCGGCCTGCGTTTTGCGACACCAGTCAACCTCCTCGCCATATCCGCGCCCGAACACAGGATCGAATTCGGGAAAACGACGCAGCCAGTCCAGACCGATGCCCATGCAGAACCCTACGCCCGTCGGCAGCTCTGCCAAGGGGGCTTGCGCGAAATACGTGCGCGCGCAGGCATCGAGCCCCTCCGCCACGCCGTCGGGCAAATCCCCGCGCTGGCAGATGACCGGCGCATTCATGATTTCCGCATCATTGCTCATCGGGGTCACGCTCGCCACCCGCGGGTCCGCCAAGGGGGCCACCAAGCGGCTGGCCCAGCCCTCGGGCACCAGAGCATCGGAATTCAACAGCACAACCGGCGCATCCCGCCGCAGGGCTTCGGCAAATCCGCGATTGACCGAACCGATAAAGCCCAGATTGCGCGCGTTTTCCAGCAAGCTCACCTGACCGGCAGGGCGGCTTTCACACCATTTGCGCAAAAAGGGCCGGATCTGCGGATCGGGCGAACCATCCTCGATCAGCACCAGATGCCAGTCCAGATCGGTATGGGCGACAAGCCGCGACAGGCAGAGTTGCAGCAGGTCGAAGGCGTTATAGACGGGCAGGATGATCGTGATCCGCTGGGCCGCCGCGCCCCGCTCGGCAGTCCCTGCGCGGGACAAAAGCGGCGAGTCTTCCGCCAAGCCCAGCTGCCCCGCCCCGATCCGCAGAGGCTGGACCATATCTGTCCGGCCCAGAAACAGCGCTTTCAGCCGCGCTTTGGCACGATCCTTGCGCGCACGGTCTGTGCTGCGCAGATAGATCAGCGCCGCAGGCAAGCCCTGTATCCCCGCCCAAGCGAAGGCCGCCGCCAGACGCAGGGTTTCGACCCCGCGACGCAAAGCCGCCGGATCGCGCAGCGCGATCTCGACCGTCTCGGTCCCCTTGCGGATCACAAGCCGCCCCGTTCCCGCAATATAGGGCAATGTCAGCGAAAACCCGACCTTGCCCGTCCCGCCATAGGCGGCCTGCACATCGGCGCGAAACTGCACCGGCTCCACGGCCAGACGATGCCCTTCGCCGCAGATGAGCCCCACCTCATCAGCCTCGACCCAACCGGAAACGCATCGGTGATTGCCACGGATCTCCTGCGATTCCAGCCAGCCTATCCCCTTGCCGCCTGCCGCCCTGATCGCGCGCGGGCGAAAACCGTATTGCCGATGGATCGAACTATACCGGATGAAAAGGGCCTGAAGGCTCCGCAGAGTAATCACAAAATCCGTCCTTGTCCGTCAAACCCTGTCGCGCCGCGAGTCTGCGCCCCTGCGTCCGCAATCGCAACCGGACAGGGACCCATATAGGGCATTCCAAAGCAAACCTAATCCAAAAAGCATATGGAGAACAAAGAGAATTCTGCGAGCGCCGGACATTCCGCCCGCTCGCCACCCGCCCCGAGGCCCGCAAAGGCTCAGCCGGCAGCAAACTCGGCATAGACAGGGCTGCCTTCCACCGTCTTGGCGATCCCCGCCAGAATCGCCGCGCCGGTTTCATGCCGCAATTCGTCATACCAGCGCTCGGTCACGGCAGGATCAACCCCATGCGTCACATCGCAACGCGCGCGCGCGCGCAAAACCAGATCAGCACAGCGCGCGGCCCGCGCCTGCTGATAGGCCTGAAGCGCCGCAGGAATATCGTCGGTCCCGCGCAGCTTTTCTTCCAGCACCACCGCATCCTCAATCGCCATGCAGGCCCCCTGCCCCAGATCCGGCGTCGTGTTATGCGCGCTATCCCCCAACAGGCAGATCCGGCCTTTGGCCCAAGTGGAGAACGGATCGATATCATGGATTTCCACACGGTTGATCGCCCCCGCATCCGCTGCGGCAATCAACCTTTGCACAGGCTCGGCCCAGCCGGAAAAACAACCCTGTAACAAGGATTTATAGTCCTCACGCGCGGGGGTGTCTCCGGCAGGCATCGGTTGATCGAAGAAGAAATAGAAACGCCCCTGCCCGTTTTCCCCCGCCCCGATCGGCATGATCGAGGCCCGCTTGCCCTGCGCGACAAACGTCGTCCAGCAATCGGCGGGGGCAATCGCGGCATCCATATCCACGATCCCGTTCCAGTTGACATAGCCGGCATAGCGCCGCTCGAGCGGGCCAAGCAGATGGTCGCGCACCAGACTATGCGCCCCGTCTGCCCCGATCACAAAATCCGCGCGGCTCTCGGTGCCATCCGCAAAACGGGCAAGCACCTGCGCCCCCTCCTCCTGCAGCGCGACCAGACGCATTCCCAGCGCGATATGCTCGCGCCCGAACACATCCATCAGCATTTCCTGCGTTGCCGCACGCGCCACCGGATAGCCGCGTATGCCCGCGCTGTTCCAAAGCGGGGTCAGCGGAAAGGCGCACATCGTCTCTCCGGTCAGGCCGTCGATATAGGCCATCCTCTCCATCTGCCCGCCCAGATCACGGATCTGCGCGCCAAGACCCAGATGGTGGAGACACTGGATACCGTTGGGCCAAAGCGATAGCCCCGCGCCGACAGGGCGCACCTCGCGGACCTTCTCGAAAATCCGCACCTCGAAACCGATCCGGCGCAGCGCAATGCCCGCACAAAGCCCGCCAATCCCTGCTCCGATAATCATCACCGTTTTCGTGGACATGGCTGGCGCTCCCTGTGCAATCTGTTTTGTTCAGGCTAGCTGTCGGCGCAAGGCAACTCCAGCGTGTTCCGGCAGGATTTTTCACTTGTCCGCAAAACCCGTTGGAATTGCCCGTAAATTCGGCAGCAATCGGCAGGGCAAACAAAGCGTGCCCCGTGCCTTCAAGCGCGCGGCAGGCTCCTGCGTTTTGTAGAGCAGATCGTCTTTGCGGCGACCGGCATACGTCCTGTCGCCAAACCCGCACTCCGAAAGCCCAAGCCTGCAGGGTGTCGGATGCCCTATCCGCACCATGGCAGATCGCCCCGCGAACGGGAGCACACGCGACATTTACGGATTACAGCGCGTAATAGCTGCGATACCAGTCCACGAAAGACTGCACCCCCTCGCGCACCGACGTTCTGGGCGCATATCCTGTCAGTGATTTCAGCAAGCTGGCATCCGCCCATGTGGCAGGCACATCTCCGGCCTGCATCGGCATCAGATTCTGGATCGCCTCACGCCCGGTCGCCGCTTCGATCGCGGCAATGAATTCGGTCAACTGCACCGCGTTGTTATTGCCGATATTGACCACGCGATAGGGCGCCACCGGCGACAGGCTATCGCCCGCGGGCACATCGGCACAACGCTCGGGCACCACATCGACCAATAGGCGGATCCCTTCGACCAGATCGTCGATATAGGTGAAGTCGCGCTTCATATCGCCGAAATTATAGACATCGATCGGCTTGTCTTCGAAAATGGCACGGGTAAATTTGAACAGCGCCATGTCCGGACGCCCCCACGGCCCATAGACGGTGAAAAACCGGAACATGGTTACCGGTAGATTGAACAGATGGGCGTAAGAATGGGCCATCGACTCGGTGGATTTCTTGGTCGCGGCGTAAAAGCTCATCTGGTGATCCGCGCGATCGGTTTCGCGATAGGGCATCTGGGTATTGGCCCCATAGGCCGATGAGGTCGAAGCCAGCAGCATATGTTTGGGCGGATAGGCCCGCGCGGCTTCCAGCAATTCGAATGTACCGATGATATTGCCTTCAAGATACGCCCGCGGATTGTCGATCGAATAGCGGACCCCAGCCTGTGCCGCCAGATGGATCACCACATCCGGACGTTCCTCTTCCATGATGGACATCAGCAGACCGGGGGTCTCGACCATACCGATAATGTCACGGAAATCGGGCGAAAGGCGCAGCTTTGCCAGCCGCGCCTCCTTCAGAGTGACGTCATAATAATCGGTCATCCCGTCCAACCCGACGACACGCCAGCCTTCGGACAAAAACCGCTGGGACACGAAAGAGCCGATAAACCCGGCAGCACCCGTCACGAGAAGCGTCGGCATGAAAGACCTCCAAATTACCGAGGCCGTTATTGCCCCTTCGGACTGATGTGGCAAGCCTCCTTAACTTGCCAGACGGTCCTCTTCGGCGCCGAGGTCCAGCTCGCTACAGCGGAAATACCCCACATCCTCGCTCATCGTGTTGATTCCACGCTGCAACATCTGGACAGCGGCGGAGCTTTCCTCGGCCATCGCGGCATTTTGTTGCACGGCACGGTCGAGGTCGCTCACGGCGCTGTTCATCTCGTTCAGACCATTGCTCTGTTCCTGCGCCGAAGAGGCGATCTGCTGGATCGAATCCCGGATACCGGTAATCGATTCATCGATCGATTGCAGCGCCTCGCCTGCCTGCCCGACAAGCTCGACCCCCCGTCCGACCTGACGGGTCGACGCCTCGATCAGCGTCGCAATCTCGCGCGCGGCATCCGAAGACCGTTGCGCCAGTCCCCGCACCTCGGAGGCCACCACGGCAAATCCGCGCCCCGCATCCCCTGCACGGGCCGCTTCGACCCCGGCATTCAGCGCCAGAAGATTGGTCTGGAAAGCAATATCGTCAATCACACTGGTGATGCGCGAAATCGACTGCGAACTTGCGGCGATTTCATTCATCGCGGTGACCGCATCATTGACCACAAGGCTCGAACGGTCGGATTGTTCTTTCGCCTTTTCCGCCTTCGCACGGGCGGTCAGGGTCATATCGGCAGCCCCGCGCACCGAGGTGGTCAGCTCTTCCAGCGCAGCGGCACTTTCTTCCAAGGTCGCAGCCTGCCGTTCGGACCGGCGCGACAGCTCTGTCGTGCCCGCTGTAATCGAGGCGGCTTCCTGCGCAATCGAGGCCGTTTGTTCCAAAACCCCGACAATCACACGTTCGATCCGGCTGATCGCATCGTTGAACTGTTGGCGCAGCGTGTTGAATTCCCCCAGATCCTGATCGATGCGCGTGCTCAGATCACCTTCGGACAACCGGCCCAAGCTCTCGGCCATAACGCGGTTCATACGCATGTAAGGCGTGGTATCCACCGCGAATTTCACCACCTTCACAACCTGCCCTGCGGCATTCTTGATCGGGTTGTAGCTGGCGCGAATATGGACTTCCTTACCGTTTTTACCAACACGCAGGAAATCGCCCTCAAGGGTTTTGCCCTTCCGCAAATCTGCCCAATGATCCTTGTAACTCTGGCTCTCGCCATAGCCCGGTTCGACAAACATGCGATGCGACTGACCGATGATCTCGGCGCGCTCGTAGCCCATCACCTTACAAAACAGGTCATTGGCCGAAACGATCTTGCCATAGGGATCGAACTCGATCACCGCCTGCACCCCTTGAATGGCGTGGATCTGCCCTTCCGCATCGGCGGCCAAGTTGCGCGCTTCGGTGATGTCAAAGGCATATTTCACCACCTTGAACGGGCGGCCCTCGGGGTCAATCAGCGTCTCGTAGGTTGCCTGCAGCCAGCAGAATTCACCATCCTTGCGGACACGTTTCACCTGCCCCGATTCCGAAGACCCCTTGGCCAGACGTTGCCAGAACTGCGCATATTCGGGCGTATCAAGCGCGTCCTTGGGCATGAATATCCGGTGATTTTTACCACGGATTTCCTCAATCGTGTAACCGGTCGCCTTCAGGAAATGATCATTGGCATCCAGCACATTGCCTTTCAGATCGAACTCGATCACCGCCATCGAACGTTTCAGCGCATCGACCTGGCTCCGGTTGTCGCGACGGCGCATATGCATATAGGTGATCTCGCGGGCGGCAATCAGCACATGCTCACTGACCCCGTCCTTGTTCGTGATCGGCGAATAGGTCGTATCCAGCCAGATCTCCTCGCCTTTGGCATTCAGCCGCGGTTCGATCTTGTTGACGGGCGTGCCCTGCTTGAGAACACGCCAGATCTCGTTGAAATCCTCCTGTTCGAGGTCTTTCTCACGCACGAGGGTATCATAGTTGTTCCCAAGGGCGTCCTCACGAGAAATCCCGAAAGTTTTTGCAAATAAATCGTTTAGATACAAAAACTTACGATCAAAATCCACGCGTGCAACCGCATGGGAGTTTTCGAATGCACTGACTTCGCGTTTCAGCTCGTCAATCTCTTGATGCAGTTTCTTGGACTTGAACATCGGCTCTCCCGCGAGTCGTAAGAATCACTTATTACCCACCGAGGCTACGCAAAATATGTTAAGCTTAGCTTTCCGGATCACGGGGGCCTGCCCCTTCCCCGCGGGGAAGATTGCAAAGAGCAGAATTGACAAAATCGGAAAAACACCGCATATAGGCATTGGTGCCGCGCTGCCGCGTGAGCAAGCCGCGTCCGTTTGACGCATCGGCACCAGACCCACCCGTTCCCCATCACGCAGGGTTCGTATCGTCCGGCCAAAGCAGACGGGATCCGCCCGTGGCTTTCGAGGTCGCGGCGTCACACCCCTCAGGCCGCCTCCCCGCGGCCACGCCCAGCCATGATGGCATCGGGTAGCAAAGGATATTTATGTTCGATTTCGATATGCTGGGGCTGTCCCCGGCGCTGAAAGATGCGCTGAAAGCGCAAGGCTTTACCGAGCCGACCCCGATCCAGAACAAGGCCATTCCGCTGGCCATGCAAGGCCATGACATTCTGGGGCTCGCCCAGACCGGCACCGGCAAGACGCTGGCCTTCGGCCTGCCGCTGATCGACCAGTTGCTGCAGGCCCCGGGCAAGCCCGCGCCGAAAACCGCCAAGGCGCTCATCCTTGCCCCCACCCGCGAACTGGTCAACCAGATCGCCGACGGGCTGCGCGCGCTGACCAAAGGCACCCGCATCCATATCATCACCGTGGTGGGCGGCCAGTCGATCAACCGCCAGATCGGTGCGCTGCATCGCGGCTGCGACATTCTGGTGGCAACGCCGGGCCGTCTGATCGACCTGATGGACCGCGGGTCGGTCGATCTGTCGCAGACCAAACATCTGGTGCTCGACGAGGCCGACCAGATGCTGGATCTCGGCTTCATCCATGCGTTGCGCAAGATCGCGCCGCGTCTGGGCACGCCGCGCCAGACCATGCTGTTCTCGGCCACCATGCCCAAACAGATGGAAGAGCTCTCCAAAGCCTATCTCAACAACCCCCAGCGCGTGCAGGTCAGCCCCCCCGGCAAGGCCGCCGACAAGGTCAGCCAGTCGGTCCAGTTCATGGACAAGGCCGAAAAGCCCAACCGTCTGCGCAAGATCCTGTCCAACGATATGGGCGCGCTGACACTGGTTTTCTGCCGGACCAAGCACGGGGCCGAAAAGCTCAAGAAAAGCCTCGAGAAAGACGGGTATCCGGCCGCCTCGATCCACGGCAACAAAAGCCAGAACCAGCGCGATCGCGCAATCGAGAGTTTCCGTGCCGGTTCGACCACCATTCTGGTCGCCACCGACGTGGCTGCCCGCGGCATCGACATTCCGGGCGTGGCCTATGTGATCAACTTCGATCTTCCCGAAGTGCCCGATTCCTACGTCCACCGGATCGGCCGGACCGCGCGTGCGGGCCGCGAAGGTCAGGCGATTGCCTTCTGCTCCGAGGAAGAAGTCGAACTTCTGGCACAGATCGAAAAGCTGATGAAGATCGATATTCCGGTTGCGGCAGGCACGCGCCCCGAAGGCACCTCCCCTGCCCCGCGTGGCCGTCGTCGCGGCGGTCCGCCGAAAGCCGGTGCCGTGCGGGCCTTCAAACCCGCGAATGAGGCCAATTCCGGTGGCCCGCGTCGGCGCCGGAATAAACCGCAGGGGGCCAAACGGGGCCCCGCCGATCCGGGAGCGGCCAAACGCCGCGCACCGCAATCCTGATCTTTCCTGCGCCCTGCCGGTTCTCTGGCGGGGCGTTTTCCTGTCAGACATGCGCGATAATCTGGACGCGCTGGATCTGGGGGGCCACGCTGCGGATTACCGCCTCCAGCGTCGCCCGCAGATGGGTATCGATATAGCTCGCCTGAAATTCGGAGCCTGCCCGCAGGACAAGCGTCTCACGATCCTCCGAAAGCACCGATAACTGGGCAAACCACGCGCCCCAAGCCGTTGGATGATGGCGCTGCAAACGGCGGGCGACCTCCGACCAGATCCCGTCGCTGGGCATATCGGCCACCCGTAGCGGCACCACATTGGTCTGCGGCGCACTCTGTTCGACCGGAGCCAGACGCTCCACCAGATCTGGCCCGATCTTGGCCCAACCCTCGCGCGTGTCTTCAAGGATCTGCACCACGTTCAGCCCGTAAAGCGCGACCCTGCCCCGTGCAGCCGGACGCTTTTCAACAAGCCAGCCGCGTTTACGCAGTGCCGCCATCTCGCGTTTGACGGTGCGCACATCCACCGACCACAGTTTCGAGATCTCGTTCTGGCCAATCGAAAGTTCATCACTTTGCCAGTTATATCGCGCAGTTATCAGGCAAATCAGGCGCAGCGCCTGTTTCTGGACATGCTTGTCCTGAGACAATGCATAGCTTCCCAATACAGAAAGCAAATCGTATTTACGTGTGGCCGCACCGCGACCCACTGCCTTTTTCATCATGACACTGCTCCGGCGCTTTAGGGCGCTTCATTCTTCGGACGCTATTTTGCGCCTCGTTAGCCGAGAGTAGCACGATGGTCCACCGCAAGACAACGCTTTCCTCTCGATGTTGGCTATTTGCGTCCGCCAATCCGATTCTGTCAAGCCCGTGGCAATTTCAAGACCCCAACTGATAAATTCAAATCTGAAAAAATGGTAATTATAGGTTAAGGGGGACGCCCTGCATGTCCCCTAAATCGCCCCTATTTGTCACCTTAACTCTACAAAACGCCTCGGTTTTGTCCCCCAAACCCGGGCGGGCGACTCATCCAAACGGGCCGAATCGCAACAGATTCGATTCGCATTCGGGCAGCGTTATTTCCTTGGGCGCGGACGCTGTTTGAACTTCTCTCTATATTTATAACTTTCTTTTTGCGTCATTGGCAAATCCGGCGTATTTCTGTTGTCAGAGATAATCAACGTCCGAATGAGGCATATATGTTTACGCATGAAAGTCTGGAGGAGCTGCACTCGCGCTCTCTCAAGATGCAGGCAGCGATCCGCAAGCAAACCTTCTCGCCCGAGCACGAGAAGACCCTGCGCCGGTTTTCCAGCTGGGAGGTCTCCGAGCTGATCCTGAAGGTGAACCAGTCCACATTCCGGGGCCGTCTGGCCTCAGACCCCGACCTTCCCGGCGGGGAAGTCGAGGAAGAGGGGCGCCAGCGCTGGTTCACCCTGCCCGAGATCAACGAGATGCGGCGCAAGATGAAGGTGAACCGCCGGTCGCTGCAGCCGCCGCGTCCGCATAACAAGCGCGCCATCCGCGTGGCGATCTCGAATTTCAAAGGCGGCGCGGGCAAATCGACTGTCGCCCTGCATATGGCACATGCCGCGGCGCTTGACGGCTATCGTGTGCTGCTGGTGGATTTCGACCCGCAGGCAACCCTCACCCATTCGATGGGGCTGACGGATGTGTCCGAAGAGCTGACCGTCTGGGGGATCATCGCGCGCGACCTCATCCGCGAAACGGAGCGCATGAATAACGCGCCGCGCGCGGCAGAATCCGGCACCGCCCTGCCCCAGCGCAAGCTGCCCGGCTCGATCCTCGATCTCGGGCTCGATACCCTGCGCATCACCGACTTCATCCGCCCGACCGCATGGCCGACCATCGACATGATCCCCTCCTGCGCCAATGCGGCCTTTGTCGAGTTCGCATCGGCCCAGTATCGGCACCTCAACCCCGACTGGTCCTTCTTCGCCGCCGTCGCGCGCTATCTCGATGCCCTGCCCCATGACAGCTATGATGTCATCGTCTTCGATTGCCCGCCCGCCATCGGCTACCAGTCGATGAATGCGGTCTTTGCCGCCGACGTACTCTATATCCCTTCCGGCCCCGGCTATTGGGAATATGACTCCACCACCTCCTTTATCGGTCAGCTTTCCGAGGCTCTGGGCGATCTGGCGCATGGCTTCGAGGGCACCTTCCCCGCGGGGAATATGACATTGCCGAAGGAATTTCTGGATGTCCGCTTCCTGATGACGCGCTTCGAGCCGGGCAACGACCTGCACCGCGCGATGTTTGAAGCCTTCCGTAATGTTTTCGGGGAACGCTTGGCAGACCACCCGATCGAAATGACGCGCGCCGTCGAACAGTCGGGGCGGTTCCTGTCATCGGTCTACGAGATCGATTACCGCACGATGACGCGCGAGACATGGCGTCGGGCGCGGGCGTCGTTCGATCGGGCCTATGATGAATTCCGCGCCACCTTCTTGGGCGCATGGGACAAATTGGAGGAGATTGAATGAAGAAGCGTCGGACCTTCGCCATCGACCTTCCCGAAGAGGACGAGGCCGAGACCTTCCCCGCGGGGAATAACACCCCCGAGGTGCCGAGCGCCCATCCGCGGCGGTCGCCGATGGCTGCGGCGATCAGCGAGAATGCCGCCAGCCTGCGCGACCGGACTGCGCTGGAAGCGCAGATCCGTGCGGAAAATGATGCGCTGGCGGCAGAGCATGTGCGCATGAAAAAGCTCGGGCTGATCGTGGATATGATCCCGCTCGGGCAGATCGAGACATGGAAACTGGTGCGGGACCGCGCCAAGGATGATGATTTCGAACTGTCCGAGCTGGTCAAGTCGATCCGCGAGATCGGCCTGTCCAATCCGATCCGTGTTGAGGCGCGGGATGATGGAAAATACGAGCTTATTCAAGGCTTTAGGCGTATGTCGGCCTATAAGGCATTGCTGGAGGAGACCGGCGATGCCGAACGCTGGGGCGCCATTCCGGCGGGCATCCTTCCCCGCGGGGAAGGTTTGGAGGGGCTCTATCGGCGGATGGTCGACGAGAACCTTGTCCGGAAGGATATCTCTTTTGGCGAGATGGCCGGGCTGGCCTTGAACTATGCCAAGGATCCCGGCACCGCACAGATGGACCCCGACAAGGCCGTGGCGGAGCTGTTCGCAAGCGCGGGCTATCAGAAGCGCAGCTATATCCGCAGCTTCATCAAGCTGGTGGATCGACTGGGCGAGGATCTGAAGTTCATCCAGCATGTGCCGCGCTCGCTTGGTCTCAAATTCGTGGCGGCGATGGAAGACCGCCCCGAGATCGTGACGCAGGTGCGTGAGGCGCTGAAGGGCTGGGATAACCATTCCGCCACCGACGAGCTGGAGGTGCTGCGTCAGGTGATTGGCGAGGAAACCGAGCGTCCGGGGCTGGTGGCGAAAGCCGCCCCGAAGCAGCGCAGTGGCAAGGCGCGCACCGTGTTTCAGGTGCAGACGCGGACGGGGGCGGCCAAGTGTACGGCGTCGAACGGGCGTCTGGAAATCCGGCTGGATCGGGATTTTTCCACGGTGGACCGCGCCAGTCTTGAACGCGCGTTGCGCGATCTTCTGGATGGTCTCAAATAGAACCTTCCCCGCGGGGAAGACGGGGGCGGCAGATTTCTCTGCCGCCTTTTTTATGGCCGGGTGGCAGGGCGGTTATCGGGGGCGCTCTGCGCGGCGAAATAGCGTGCCAGCAGCACCTCTGTCTCGGCCGCTACGCCATCGATATGCTGGCGCATCACCTCGCAGGCGCGCTCGGTATCGCGCGCAAGGGCCGCTTCGGCCAAGGCGACATGATCGGCGCTGCGGTCGCTGAGCTTGCGGATGTCGATCAGCCCCCGATAGCGGCGCTGCGCAATGGCGATCTGTCCGATCAGGTCATGCAGGCGCGGCATCTTGCAGGCCGAGACAAGGGTCAGGTGGAAGTCGCGATGCGCCATTTCCGATTCCGGCGACCCGAAATTCGACTCGGTGTTCTGCAGCCGATAGAGCGCCGCCGTCACGTTGCTTTCCCATGTCAGGTCGCCATCGCGGATCGCGCGTTCCAGCGCGAAACACTCGCTGTTGCGGCAGATCTCCATGACTTCACGGAAATCTTCCATCGAGACATCGGCCACGGTATAGCCGCGCTGGTCCTCGAACTGGATCAGCCGCGTCGCCGTCAAGCGTGAGATCGCCTCCCGCAGCGGGCTGATCGACACGCCAAGCTCGCCGCGAAGCCTGTCGAGGTTGATCTTCTCGCCGGGTTTCAGTTCATTGGCAAGCAGGCGGTCCAGCAGCGATTGGTAAAGAGCCGAGACAAGCGTTGTTTTACGCATGGTCACCCAAAGGTACGAGTTATATACATGTTAGCTGGGCAGTATATAGAAAGCGGGGGCCATCTGGCAATATCATCCACGAAATCGGGATCGTCGATGTTGTCGCACCTGCCTCCGCAGTCCTGCGGATGGGGCCCTGCGGATGGGGCTTTGACGCGCGCGCCTGCGCGGGGTAGATCTGGGCGAATGTGAAAGGAACGGTCTATGGCCAAGCTCATCTATATCCTGAACGGACCCAATCTGAACCTGCTGGGAAAGCGGCAGCCGGAGATTTATGGCACCGATACGCTGGCCGATATCGAGATCCGCTGCCGGCAGTTGGCGCAGGCGCAGGGGGCGGAGATTGCGCTGTTCCAGTCCAACCATGAGGGCGAGATCGTCGAGACCATCCACGAGGCGCGCGAGAAGGCGGCGGCGGTCATTATCAACCCTGCGGCCTATAGCCATACCTCGGTTGCGATTCTGGATGCGCTGAACGCCTATGAGGGCAAGGTGGTCGAGGTGCATATCTCGAACATCCACAAGCGCGAGAGCTTCCGCCATCATTCCTATGTGTCGGCGCGGGCCGACGGGGTGATCTGCGGTTGCGGCACCGAGGGCTATGAACTGGCGCTGCGCCATGTACTGAGCCTTCTGGGCTGACGCATGGGCAAGGGGCTGAGGTGGCGCGGGCCGGTTCTGGCCGATGACCGTGGCACGATCCGTCACCTGCAGGAGACCGTTACTGCGGGCGGCGGCGTGCGGGTCGGTGAGGGCGCGGTTTGTGCGATTGCCCCGGGATGGATCGAATGTGCCACCTCCGGCAGCAGCGGTGCCCCGAAACGGATCCGCCGGACCGTTGTAAGCTGGACCACGAGTTTCGCGCTGAACGCTAAGATTTTCGGCCTCGACGCGCGGTCGGTCGTGGCGCTTCCCGGAACCATGGCGCAATCCCTGACCCTTTATGCAGCGCTTGAGGCGCAGTGGAACGGGGCCGCGCTTGTGGATCTGTCTGTCCATCGCGGGGATCGGCAGCTGGCGCATATGGCGCGGTGGGGCACCACCCATGTCTATGCCACGCCAGCGCAGGTGGAGGTGATGCTGAAAGGGCAGGGGGGCTGTCCTTCGCTGCGTTATTGGATCATCGGGGGCGGGCGGTTGTCGGCGGATCTGCGGGCGCGGCTTGCGCTGCGTGTGCCTCAGGCGCGGATCATGCAGTTTTACGGTGCCTCCGAGACAAGTTTTATCACGCTAGATCGCGGCGATGCGCCGGAAGGATCGGTCGGTCGGGCCTATCCTCAGGTCGAGATCGCGGTGGATGCGGCGGGCGAATTGCGGGTGAAAAGCCCCTATCTGTTCACGGAATATGCGCTTGGCAGCAGCCCTGACACCTGCTGGCATGCCGACGGGTTTCTGAGCATTGGCGAGATCGGGCATGTGGATGCGCAGGGCTTTGTCTATATTCGCGGGCGCAAGGGGCGGATCGTGCAGGTGCTGGACCATCTGGTCAGCCCCGAACCTGCCGAGGCGCGGCTGGCAGACTGGTTGGGCTGTGACGTGGCCGTTGTGGCGCAGCCCGATCCGCTGCGCGGGGCACGGCTTTGGGCGATGGTCGGGGAGGGGCCTGCCCCCGAGGCCGTCGAGGCGGCGCTGGTCCGGTTGCGGCAGGAACTGGGGGCGGTGGCCTCTGCGCATGGCTGGCAGCGGGTTGCGCCCTTTCCTCTGCTGCCGACGGGCAAGCCCGACATACGGGCTTTGGAGGCGCGGCTATGAGAGCGGTGCGCGTGGTGGCGGCGCGGCGCTCGGCGGTGGTGCCGCGTGGCGGTGCCTTTGCCGGATTGGACCCGCATCAGCTTGCCGCGCCGGTGATTGCCGCCTGTCTGGCCGATGCCGGTCTTGCGGCGGGGGCGGTTGACGAGCTGATCTGTTCCAACGCCATCGGGCCGGGCGGCAATCTGGCGCGGGTCGTGGCCTTGGCGGCGGGGCTGCCGCAAGAGGTGGCGGGGCTGACGGTTGACCGGCAATGTGCGGGCGGGCTGGATGCGCTGTTGCTGGGGCAGGCGCTGATTGCCGCGGGGCAGGCCGATGTGGTGATTGCGGGCGGCGTCGAGAGCTACTCTCGCCGCCCTTTGCGTGCTTTTGACGGGCCGGAGGGGCCTGAATTCTATACGCAGGCCCCGTTTACGCCCTGGCCAGAGCGCGACCCCGATATGGCCGGAGCGGCGGACCGGCTGGGCCAGATCTGCGATATTCCCCGTGGGGAAGCCGATGCATGGTCCGTAATAAGTCATGAAAAAGCAATGGCTTCGCAATTTCCTGAAATCGTGGAAATAGCCGGTATCGCAACCGACCCCTATCCCCGACAGATGGCCGCAGGGGTGATGCGGCGGGCTCCGGTTCTGGCCGGAGCGGTGACGGTTGCCAATACGGCGGTGGCGGCGGATGCGGCGGCGTTTTTCGTGCTGATGGCCGAACCGCTGGCGCGGGGCAGGGGGCTTGTGGTCGGGCGCGGGCGCAGCTTGGGCGGGCAGCCCGACCTGCCGGGGCTGGCACCTGTTGCCGCGATCCGCGCGATTGACGGTGCGGGCGCGGATCGGGCCGAGATCATGGAGGCCTATGCCGTTCAGGCACTGGCCTGCGTGCGGCAGGCGGGGCTTGATCCGGCGCGGGTCAATCTGAAGGGCGGAGCCTTGGCGCGGGGCCATCCGATCGGGGCCTCAGGGGCGATTCTGGTGGTGCGCCTGTTTCACGACCTGTTGCCGGGGGAAACCGGACTGGCGGCGATTGCCGCCGCCGGCGGGATCGGCACCGCGCTGCTTTTGCACCGCGATCCCTGAGACAGGTCTAGTCGAAGCCGCGCAGCGTGGCATAGCTGTCCAGCGGCTCGCGTTCGGTGCGGAAGCCGTTGATCACCGCATGTTCGTCGGGATAGCCGATGGCGATGCCACAGAGCACCATTTCATCCGGCGGCAAAGCCAGCGTTTCATGCACGACATCGGCGTAATTGGCCATCGCGCCGATGCCCACGGTGCCCAGCCCGCGATCCTGCGCGGCCAGCATCAGCGCCATGATGGACATGCCAAGATCCATGAACCCGCCTTCGCCCATGTGCCGGTCGATCGAGACGATGATGCCCAAGGGCGCGTCGAAGAAGCGGTAATTGGCCTTGAACTGCCGCCGCCGCCCGTCGATATCGCGGCGCTCGATGCCGAGTGCCTGGTACAGCGCATAGCCCGCAGCCCTTTGGCGGGCCTTCAGATGTGGCGGGATAGGGCGCGGAAACCATTCATATTCCGCGACCTGTGGCCGGTTGTCGTCGATGGCGGTGGTCAGGTTGGTGACCAGCCCCGCCAGCGCGCGGCCTGTCAGGGCGTGAAAGCTGCCCGGTTGCAGATTGGCCCCCGAGGGCGCACGTCTTGCGGCCCAGAGCAGGTGCTCGGTTGTCTCGCGCGAGACTGGATCGGGCAGGAAGGCGCGGGTGGATTGGCGCGCCTTCAGCAGGTTTTCCACGCTTGTCGGCATGCGGTGGGGTCGTCCTTGTTTGTGGCGTTATTTCGCGCGCGAGAGAACGCTTTGTGGGCGGGCTTTGGCGAGCCCCTGAGTGATGAAGCCCGCCAGCACTGCCTTCACAATATCGCCCGGAATGAAGGCAGTGGTGAGCCATGTGGCTTGCAAAATGGTTTTGTCCAGAACAATCGACATACCGATGATGCCCGCTGCATAAAGCACGACGACCCCGCCCAGTACCGAGCCCAGAATGCCCGAGACCGTCAGCGACAGGCCGCGCGTTTTTTCAACGAAGAGGCCGGTGACGAAGGAGGCGATGGGCCAGCCGATCAGGAAGCCCGCCGTCGGGCTGGTGAAAACGCCCAGACCGCCGCGTCCGCCCGACAGAAGCGGCAGACCAAGCGCGACAAGCATGATGAACAGCAGCGAGGACAGCGCCCCCCGTTTGGCCCCCAGCACGGTGCCGGCCAGCATCACGCCCAATGTCTGCGCGGTGATCGGCACGCCAAAGCCCAGTGTGAGGTTGGGCAACAGGCCCAGAGCGGCGGTCAGGGCGGCAAAAAGCGCCACCAGCGTGATAGAGCGTTCCATAGTCAGTTGTCCTCCCTGACAGGTGGGGATTTGGCGGGCGGAATGACCCCGCCCCGCGCGCGCAGGGCTTCGGCTACATGTTCCGCATCGTCTAATGCCAGAATCCCCAAGGGAAGCACAAGATGCCAGTTGGTCCGTCTTGGCGAGCGGGCGCGCCAGCTTTGCGCCAGAAGCTGGCCTTTCTGCGCCAGAATCGGGGTGAAGCGGATGGTCAGCGCCATCGCCAGTTCCAGCGCACGGGTGTTCAGCCCCAGCCGTGCGACGGGGCGCAGCAGCGTATTGAGCGCGTCGATCATATCTGCCAGCCGCGTGGTCATGGTGACCAGATTGGCCAGCGCCACGGCGGCGCTGAAACGGGCCACGATCCGCAGCCCTTCTGCCCAATCGGCGGTCAGCCCGTGCCAGAGCGCCAGCACCAGCACCAGCGGCCAGAGCGGGCGCAGGGCGCGCAGCCCCGCCCGCGCAAAGCGCCCCCCGCCTGCCAGATACAGCCCCGCAGCCCCCGCCAGCGCCAGCAGCGGCGGCCAGAGGCCCGGCGTCATGAACAGCAGGGCCGTGGCCAGACACAGGGCGACCAGCTTGGGGCCTGCGGGCCAGTGATGGGCGCGGGTCTCAACCGGCGAGGTCAGAGAGATCATCGCCCAGCCCCGCTTGGTTCATATAGGCCAGATAGTCGGGAAGCACGGTCTTGGCATGGCCCGAACGGTGGATGCGGCCCTCATGCACCCAAAGCACATGGTCATAGCCCGCAAGGCAGTCCGGATCATGGGTGATATGCACCAAGGCCTGCGGCAGGGTCTCGAACAGGCGCATCAACTGGCCGCGGATTGCCAGATCAAGGCCGGAGAAAGGTTCGTCCAGCACGATGAGCTGCGGCTGCATCAGCAGGATCGCCATCAGGCAGACCAGTTGCTTCTGGCCCTGTGACAGGGTCGAGATCGGGGCCTCCTGCCAATGCGCCTTGCTGAACCGCTGCAGCATCGCCCGAACAAGCTCTGCGGTTTCGGTCTTGCCATGCCCCTGTTGGCGCAGGCCGAAAGACAGCTCTTCCTGCACGGTCGGGAAGATGATCTGGTGATCGGGATTCTGGAACAGGATGCCGATGCGGTTGAGCGCGGCATGGCGGTCCCTGGCGGGATCGATGCCGTCAAGGCGCAGGCTGCCCGCATCGGGGGCGATCAACCCCGAGATCACCCGCGCCAGCGTCGATTTGCCAGAGCCGTTGCGGCCCACGATACCGAGCCTGCGCACCTGTAGATCAAGGGTGATGTCCGACAGAACGGTTTTGCCCGCAAGGTCGAGCCGGAGATCGGTCAGGGTAAGGCGGGGGCACTGCGCCATGAGTATCAAGTCACCGGATCTTGTCAAAAGATGCCCTGTCCTGCCGCAAAGCCGCAGCTTTTGCAAGAAGCGGCACGCTGCGGGCCGCGGTCAAGGGGGGCAGAAGGGGGGGCAAAAGGGGGGCAGATCCCGCGCCCCGCTGCCGCATGGCGCGAAAGGCCGCCCCGCCGGAGTGACCGGCAGGACGGTTTCGGGGCGTGGGGGCGCTACCCCAGATGGATCTCGCCTTTGGGGTAACGCAGCCTTGGCACGGAACGGGTGGCCAGAAAGAAGCCGAGGGTCAGCGGGCCGACCCGCCCGAGGAACATCACCAGAATGATCACCGCCCGACCGAAGCCGTTCAGCTCGGGGGTATAGCCGCGCGACAGGCCGACCGTGCCGAAGGCGCTGGAGACCTCGAAGGCGATATCGAGGAAGGTTCCGTCATGGGTGATCAGGATCAGGAAGGTCGCCACAAAGACCAGCACGGTGCTGATGGCGGTCAGCGCCATGACCTTGAGCACGGCCTCGAAGCCGATCGAGCGGCCAAAGGCGTTGAGCTGGGTCTGGCGGCGGAAGAAGGCGATGGTGGCAAGGATCATCACCACGAAGGTCGTCACCTTGATGCCGCCCGCCGTCGAGGCCGGTCCGCCACCGATCAGCATCAGCGAGATGAACATCAGCACCGTGCTGTCATGCATGGCCCCGATATCGGTGGTGTTGAACCCTGCGGTGCGGGTGGTGACGCCCTGAAACCAGCTGATCATCAGCTTGCCCCAGACCGAATAGGGGCCAAGCGTTCCGGGATTGCTCCATTCGAGCACGGCGAACATGATGACCGACCACGGGATCAGCACGCCCGTGCCCAGCAGCATGATCTTGGTCGACAGGCTATAGCGTTTCCAGCCCTTGCCCGAGGCGACCTCGCGCAGGACCGAATAGCCGATCCCGCCCAGAATGAAGAGCGCGGGAATCACCAGATTGATGACCGGATCGGTGGCATAGCCCACCAGCCCGTCGGAAAAGGTGGAAAAACCGGCATTGTTGAAGGCCGAGACCGAATGGAAGACCGCCTGCCACAGGCCGTTCCAGAAACCGAGCCTTGGCACGAAACTCAGGCACAGGAGGGCTGCGCCAATGGCTTCGCAGATCAGCACCGCTTTCAGGATGACCCCGACAAGCTGCATCAGCCGGTGCATCGAATTCTGGTTGAGATCCTCACGCAGGTAGATCTGGCCGGTCAGCCCGATGGGCAGGCCAAGCGCCCCCAGCACCAGAACGGCAAAGGTCATCAGCCCCAACCCGCCAAGCTGGATCAGGAAGGTCAGCACGACCTGCCCGAAAAAGGTCAGTTTGGTGCCGATATCAAAGACCACCAGCCCCGTCACCGTGACCGCCGAGGTGGCGGTGAAGATGGCATCGGACCAGCTGATTTTGGCGGTATGGGAGACCGGCATCATCAGGGCGGCCGCCCCCAGAAGGATCGCTGAGGCATAAAGCACCGATAATAGCAGCGGCGGCGGCATATGGATCAGCTTGCGCTGGCATTTGCGCCAGACAAGTTGGGTGGTTTTTTTCACAGCGCATCCCCGAAAGCGCGCAGCTCGGGGCGGCGCCCCAGCACCAGCAGCTTGTCCTGCGCGGCCAGTTCCAGTTCGGGGGTGGTGCAGGGCAGGAATTCGGTGCCGCGCATCAGCCCCAGCATCCGCACGTCATGGCGGCTGCCGATTTCCAGCGAGGCAAGTGTCCGGCCCTTCAGCCGCTCCGGCACCGCCATTGTCACGACGCTGAACCCGTTGCCCAGATTGACGTAATCCTGCACGACGGGGTTGTTCAGCCGCTGGGCGACATGTTTGCCCATCTCCTGTTCGGGCAGGATGATCCTGTCCGCCCCCAGCTTGGAGAGGATGCGGTGATGGGTTTTGTTGATGGCTTTGACCCAAAGCTGGTCCACGCCAAGCACGCGCACATTCATGGTGGCGAGGATGCTGGATTCGATGTCATGGCCGATGGCCACCAGCGCCACATCATAGCGGTCCACCCCTGCCTCGCGCAGGGCCTGTTCGTCTGTCGCGTCCAGAATGATGGTCGAGGTCAGGGCTTCGGCCAGCTTGGCCACGCGGGATTCGTCTTGGTCGATTCCCATCACGGTATTGCCGAAGCGCGCCAGTTCGCTTGCCACAGCCGAGCCGAAGGCCCCGAGGCCGATAACTGCGAAAGTGCGGTTTTGTTTGGGCATAGGCTATCCATTGGCCGTTTCGAGATGCTGGGAGGTTTGGCGCAGAATAAGGGAAAGTCAATTCACGCTCGGTTTTGCGAGAGGCGGACGCAGGGATGCGGGGGCTCAGCGTTTCTGGACATGGCTGCGGTCGGCCTGCGGCGGGGTCCCGAAACGGGCCCCGTAGCGCGTGGTGAAATGGGCCTGTGAGGCAAAGCCTGTCATCTGCGCGATCTCGCTCAGCGGCAGGGCGCTGCGCTGGACAAGGGCACGGGCCACATCAAGGCGCATGTGGCGATAGATCTCCATCACCGGCGCCCCGAGCGTGGCATTGAACTGGCGTTGCAGCTGGCGCTCTGACAGGCCCGCCAGATCGGCCAGTTGCGCGGGCGAGAGCGGGTCGGCGATATGGGCTTCCATCAGTTCCAGCGCCGCCTCGACCATCGGGGGCAAGGCCCCGTAACGCGCGGCAATCGAGCTTTTCTGCGGTGTTTCGGAGGGGCGGACCTGCGCCTGAATGAACCAGTCCGAGATCTCGTGGGCAAAACGTGCGCCATGATCGCGGGCAATCAGCATGTGGATCATGTCCAGCGGTGCCGAACCGCCCGCGCAGGTATACCGGTCGCGGTCGATGACGAAAAGTTTGCGCTCCAGCAGGAGGGTCGGGTCGATATGCGCGATGTCGTCATAATGGTGCCAGTGCACCGTAAAGCGCCGCCCCTCCAGCAGCCCCGCCCGCGCCAGCAGCACCGCGCCGCCCGAGATGCCGCCAAGCTCGACCCCCGCACGGTCGGCGCGCCGCAGCCATGTGTCAAGCGCGGGCAAGCGCAGCCGCATCGGGTCGCCCCCCGCCACGACGAAGACCAGATCGAAGGCCATGCCCGCCTCCGCCAGCGGGATGGCATCAAAGCGCGCCCCCAAGGACGAGGTGGCAAGCGTCCCTTCGGGCGTGAGGATGCGGACATCGTAAAGATCGCGCCCCGCAAAGCTGTTGGCGGCGCGCAGCGGATCAAGCGCCGCTGCCGTTGACAGCATGGCATACCCGTCAATCAGCACGAATCCGATACGTCTGATGGTCATCTTTGTCCCTAAGTGAAAACAGAATGTCCGTGGCGCGAAAATATCACGGGTTTGAACGCGCTACTATCCCCCTCGTTCCAGTGGCAAGGCAGGCCCCGAGGGAGCTTGTGAATGTAAGGAGATTGCCCAGATGACCGATGCGCGCACCGCAGATACTATCGCAGCCCAGACTGTCCGAGAAACCCGCGTAGGGACGACGGTTTTGTCGGAACGTTCCGATATGGCGCTGATTTCGCTGGGTGTGAAACGGGGCGCGCAGGTGCCCGTGCCGATGGGGGTTTCCCTGCCGGGGCCGGGGGCATGGCATGGGGGCCGTGGTCTGGGGGCGTTCTGGACTGGTCCGGGCCAATGGATGCTGGAAGCCGAGCATATGTCCGAGGTCGATATGACCCGCAATCTGCGTCACGGCATGCCGGGTCTGTCGATCAGTGCGCAGGGCGCCCATCGGGTGATGCTGGAACTGGTGGCCTGCGATGCCCAGACGGTCGAGGCGCTGATGGCACGGCTGACGGATCTGGAGATCGACAGTTTCGCACCCGGTTCGGCACGCTCGGCGCATCTGGCCGGTAGCGAGGTGTTTGTGATCCGTCGCGCCCCGAACCGTCTGGCGCTCTTGGTGGCACGTAATGACAGTAGCCGTGTCTGGCAGGTCATGAACCGTGCGATGGTCGAGCGGGCCGCAGGCCTGCGCGGTGCGCTCGAGCCGGTTCTCTAGGGTCAGGCACAGAGGAGAGGCCCCGAAAACGGGGCCTTTTTCACAGGCTGTTACAGCAGCAGATCATCGGTCAGGATGGACAGGTCGGGGATATTGGCCGCGACACTGGTCGTTGTGTCATCATTGAGGTCGGTCAGGTCATACCGTCCCTCGCCAATCGTCAGCCACGAGACGGTTTCGTAGACATGGCCGACCTCGCCATCGCGCGACTGTTCTTCTTGCAGATACAGTGCGGTGCCTTTGGCGGTGTCGAGGCTGCGCAGCACGATTGTGTCACCGCCCAGATAGGATTGCACATCCGCGAAAAGCACCTGATCCTCGTTCGCGTCAATCAGGCTGGCCAGATGATTGACCGAGCTGGTATCGCCCGTCACCAGAGACCCCGAGGCGTCTTCCACCGCGGCCCATTGCACGACACGGCTTGTGCTGCTGGAGACACCGGAATCGGCCTCTTGCGCGGCAAGGCGCAGCGTGGCGCTGTCGCTGTCGACATCGCTGATCCGATGGGTCACCGTCTGGCCGCCTTCGCCCGAGACCGAGGCCAGAATGGTCGGTGTGCCGTCAAAGCCGTCATAGCCGAGGGTGACCTGTTGGCTGCCGGTCACCTCTTGCGTGCCCAGAGTGATCTTCGTCCCGTCCGAGAGCATATGCGCCCCTTCCGTGCCCGCCATCCACGAGATGGTTTCGCCGGTATGGTTGCCATCGAGATAGCTCCATTCGGACAGGCGCAGGTCGAACCCCTCATCGGTGATATTGCGCAGCTCCGTCGTGACCGCATGGCCGCCATTGGTGGTGATCGGACCCAGCACCACGACCGCATCGGGAATAGCCTCGCTGAAGCTGACATGGACCCAGCCATCGGCACCTGCCGTGCGACCCAGACTGAGCGTGCCAACCTCCAATGCGCCCTCGGTGGTGTTGGACAGGACCGGATCGCTTTTGACTTCTGTCTCGCCCGTTGCCTGTAGCGTATAGCTGCCGGTGGCCAAGGCGCTATAGGCCACATTTTCCGCAACATGGCCCGTTTCGGCATCGCGCGACTGTTCTTCCGCAACTCTCAGATAGGTCGAGCCGTTGCTGGTGGTCTGACGCAGGGTCGCGGTGTCACCGCCTGCCATAGACTGCATATCGGCAAACAGCGCGGTTGCGCCGGTCGTGCCGATGGATTGCCACCCGCCAGCCAGCCCGACCGAACCGGAGGTCATCAGCGTGCTGCCGTTCTCGATCACCACATAATCGAAGCTGCGGGCCTCGGTGGCCTCGGTGCCGCGCTCGGCTTCTTCTGCCTGCATCCGCACCTGAAGCTGATCGGCGGAGACATCCACCAGACGGTGGGTCAGAATCTGGTCGCCGGTGCCGACAAGCGAGCCATAGGCCGTGACAGAGCTGCCCGCCTCATAGCCGTCCAGCGCGATGGTCGTGTTTCCGGCGCCCGAAATATCGGCCGAGCCGAAGGTGATCTTCGTGCCGTCGCTCAGGAAATAGTCCCCCGCTGTTCCGGCCATCCACGAAACCGATTCAAGCGTATGGGCGCCGTCGAGATAGGCCCATTCGCTCAGGCGGATGTCGAAGCCCGTGCTGGTGACGTTCTGGATTTCGGGGACAAGCGTATGCCCGCCGTTCGAGGTGACGGGGCCAACCACAACCACCGCATCGGTAATTTCGGCGCTAAAGCTGATATGCACCCAGCCATCCGTATTGGCATGGCGCATAAGATCGGTCACGCCCACTTCCATCCGTGCCGTGCTGGCCGTGCTTGTGGCAGGCTCGCTGGTGGTGGGCTCGCTGGTGGTGGGGGTGGTCGTGCTGGGCGTCGTCGTGCCGGTCGCCGTGCTGGGGGGGGTGATTGTCACCGGTTGCAGGGCGGTTCCGTCAAGAATGCTGCTGGCCGCAATCCAGCCGCTGCCGATCACGGGATCGAGATCGGAGACATTGCAGCTTCCATCCGCGAAAGACAGCGTTTCGATATTGGTCAGGATATCGGTATCGGTGCCGTTCCTGATCTGGAGCTGTGTGCCGCTGAAGAAGACCAGCGCATCATCGGAGGCGAATTCGTAATAGGCGGTATCCTGGCCTGCGCCGCCATCCAGTGTATCGCTGCCGGCATTGCCGATCAGCGTGTCATTGCCCGCATCCCCTGCCAGCAGGTCATTGCCATCCCCGCCCTGCAACAGATCGCTGCCCTGCCCACCGCTGAGCTGGTCCGCCCCCGCGCCGCCGAAGATCTGGTCTGCTCCGGCCCCGCCTGACAGCGCGTTATTGGCGCTGTTGCCGGTAATCGTGTCATCGCCGCTGCCGGTCGAGACATTCTCGATAACGGTGCCGACCGCGATGGCGAGGTTCATCGTGCGCCCCCCGATATCGGAGAAGCTGCCCGGGGTCAGGTCGATGCGCTGGTCCGCGCTGCGGCTGTGCAGGTCGATGAAATCGGTGCCGCCTGCATCGACAATGGTTTGCGCGCGGGCATCCAGCAGGGTCTCGCCGCTATCGCCATAGGTGGTATTGCCGCTATGGACTTTGCTGGAGGTGCCATAGAGTTGCTGGATGGCAAAGACATCCGCGATCTGCGGCGTGACCACATAGGAAAAGCTTGCCCCCGTATCAGCGCTGAGCGTCTGATAGAAATAGGACATGATCGAATATTGCCATGTATCATTGGCAAAGGCGGCATCCGAGGCAAAGGTGGCCGAGCCGTTATAATTGCCGGTATGGCCAAGACCCAGCGCATGGCCGATCTCGTGGATATAGGTCTGCAGCATATAGGCGCTGGAGGCGAAGCCCTCGTCGATATTGACTTTCGCGGATTTGGTGATTCCGGAGGAATAGACCGACGAGGTCCATGCCCCCGAGGCACTGTCGCTAAAGGTGATCTGCGCCGATCCGGTGGTTTCGACAAAGCTGATCCCCGACGCATCGGTCCATGCCGAAAGCGCATCGCGGGCATAGGCCTGACTGGTGGCGCTCAGCGCGGAGAGATTGACCGTCAAAGAGCCCGAGGCCGTAATGTTGAACTTGTGGCTGCTGCTGCCCTTGTCTTCCCAGTAGCCGTCCTGAAGATAGGTGGCGATTTGCTCCACGCTCCAGACCGGTTTGCTGCTTGAGGTGCCCGAGGCAGAGGTCGTGGCGGTTGCCAGATCCGTCAGAGGCGCGAAATGGAGTGGATTGCCGCAAAGTGAGCACATGGAACAGATCCCTGAGGAATGACCGAGGTGAGAGCAGCTTTGCTGCAATCTGTACGCACGTTTTGCGCGCTTCCGCGGGGAAGGGTCGATCTTTGCCGCTTCCCGATAGCCTCTGGATCCCATTTACGGGTGGTCGCGGCGTGCCCGAATTCGGGCGAAAATCGGGCAGTTGGATTCAGCTTTAATAGAACATGAAATGTTTTTGCGCCCCGTTCGCAGGCGGGGCGCATTCTGGTTGGGGGAGCGGAAGGCCGTTCGCTCCGGAGATCGCGGGGCAGGGCGGATCAGCCGTGCCGTTTCTCGGTCAGGGCGTAAAGGAAGGCCAGCGCGGGGGCGAGAAGCCCCAGACCCGCCGCCAGAGACCAGCCTCCGGCCACATAGGCCCAGACCCCTACTGCCGAGCCCAGAGCCCCGCCAAGGAAGAAGCTGGCCATGTAGATTCCGTTCAATCTGGCACGGATGCCCGCATCCAGCAGGAAGATCTCGCGCTGCCCCAGCACCAGATTGGTGGTCACGGCGAAATCCAGTATCAGGGCGGCGGTGACCAGCCCTGCGAGGGCGACGATCCGGTTGTGCGGGACCGCAAGGCACAGCACGAATGCCGCCATGCCTGCCAGCAGCGCAAGCCGTGTGGCCGGATATCCCCAGCCGCGATCGGCGATCCGGCCTGCGACGGGCGAGGCGACCACGCTGGCGGCACCGACTAGGGCAAAGATCGCGATCCCGCCTTGGGTCAGGCCGATGGCGGGGCTGGCCAGCAGCAGCGGGGTGACCGTCCAGAACAGGCTGAATGCGCCGAACATGGCCGCATGATAAAGGGCGCGGCGGCGCAGGACAGGGGTCGTTATGGCGATATGCCCGATCGAGCGCATCAAAGCGCCATAGCCCATCCGGCTTGCGGGGTGGCGCTCGGGCAGGCGGCGGGCCAGCACGATGCCAAGGATCACAAGCGCGAGCGCGGCCAGCACAAAGACGGTTTGCCATGCGAAAGAACCGGCAATAAAGCTGGAGACGGGGCGGGCCAGCATGATGCCCGCCATCAGGCCGGACATGACATTGCCCACCACTTTGCCGCGATGGGCGTCATCGGCAAGATGCGCGGCATAGGGCACCAGAACCTGCACGGCCACCGCCCCGAGCCCCGTGCAGAAACTCGCGGCAAAAAACAGCCATTGGCCGGGCGCGAGGGCCGTTCCCGCAAGGGCCAGAACGCTCAGCCCGATCAGGGTCAGGACCAGACGCCGGTTCTCGAAGATATCGCCCAGCGGCACCAGAAGGATGAGGCCCAGACCATAGCCGAGCTGTGTCAGCGTCACCACAAGCCCTGCAAGCCGGTCGGGGATCTGCACGGTCTGGGCGATCAGGCCGACCAGTGGCTGCGCATAATAGATATTCGCGGCAAGGACACCGCAGGAGAGTGCCAGAAGAAACGAGATCCCTGCGCCGGGTGCCTTGTTGGGGGCAGGGGCTGGAGCGGTGGCAGGTCGGGGATGGGGCATCGGGTTTTGCACTTTATAAAACGATCATTCCCTAATTTGGCGCAGGGCAATGACGAGGGGCGGAAGGGATTAGGCGAAGAGTTGTAGCAGGGTATCGATAGGGTCGGCGGGGTCGCCTTCGGCATAGCCGATCTTGCCCGCAAGGCGCATGCCTTGCAGTGTATACAGCAGAAGACGCGCGGTTATGCGCGGGTCCGTGGTCAGCGTCAGGCTCCCATCGGCCCGCCCCGCATCGAAAATCTTCAGCAGGGTCGCTTCAAGGCGCTCATAGGCTTTCAGGACGGGCAGGGCCATCCGCTCGTCAAATGTGGTGATCTCGGTCAGGGCCGAAATCACCATACATCCGGTGCGCCCTTCACGGCCCTGGCTTGCATCGACATAGACCGAGATGAAGGCACGAAGCTGGTCGCGCCCTGTCTGGCCCTGTGCCATGCGCGCAGTCAGCGCCGTGTTTCGGGCGGTCAGATAATGGTCGAGCGCCGCAAGGAAAATGCCGAGTTTGTCTTTGAACGCCTTGTAGAGGCTGCCTGATGTCAGGCCTGTGGCCTGACACAGATCGCCGATCGATGTCGCGTTATAGCCCTTTTCCCGAAACACCAGCACGGCCTGATCAAGCACCTGCGGGAGATCGAACTCGCGCGGGCGGCCGGGGCCACGTTTGGAATGCGGGGTCTGGGCGGTGGAATCGGTCATGACTCCTCAATAGGAAATGACCTGTTCCAAATCAACCGGATATGTACAGGGTGCCGCAAGGAGAAGCGGGGCCGGTCCGCAGGAGGGTGGTCCCTAAGCGCCTCGCGCGCGGACGGGCCGACTTTAGCCGGTGTAATGCTGCGCCAGAGACTTTGCGATATCGCGGATGGCGGCGCCGAGTTCGGTCTGTTTGACCTGACTGGCTTCGGCGCTGGTCATCGAGATGGCGATACCCGCGACGGGGCTGCCCGCGGGGCCGAGGATTGGGGCGCCAAGGCAGACCATGCCCTCCCGGATTTCTCCGTTATCGATGGCATAGCCGTTCTGCCGCCAGATCTGCGCGTCGGCCTCGAAGGCGGCGATGTCGCGCACGCTATTGGGCGTGAAGGGGGCGGGCCAGGGCAGATGCAGGATGGCTGTCCGCTCGGCCTCGGGCAGATGGGAAAGCATCGCCTTGCCTGTGGCGGAATAGACCGCCGGAAGGCGCATTCCGATCTGGAAGGTAAAGCCCAGAGGGCGGTCCGAATTGCGGCAGGCCAGATAGACGACCTGCCCCTGTTCGAGGGTCGACAGGGTGACGGTATAATTGGCCAGCCGGTCATCGCGCGACAGAACCCGCTGGAATTCCGAGATCAGCGAGGAGCGTGTCAGATAGGCGCTGCTCCAGCGCAGGCAATGGGCGCTGAGGCTATAACCGTCTGGCTCCGAATGCAGCACACCGGCCGCGACAAGTGTCTCGCAGATTCCGTAGACCGAACTTTTGGGCAGGCCCATTTCGCGGGCCAGTTCCGAGACCCCCAGCGGCGAGGGATGCGCGGAGAGTTTGTCCAGTATCAGGATTGTCCGCTCTGCGGCGGGGGCGCGTCGTTTGGAGGGTTCTGCCATCTGCCATTTCCTTTGAGCCGCAGTCTTACGCGAAGATGTGAGCGATTGACATAGGTGTATACATCGGCATACGTTCCATATAGCAAACGTCGTTTCATATATGGAACGATACTGCAAGACCTACGCAACTCCAAACGATGAGGCCCGCAATGTCCCAACTCAAAGACCCGTCGCTGTTGAAAGATGCCTGCTTGGTCAATGGCCAGTGGGTGCATGCCGCCTCCGGCGCAACGATCGATGTTCTCAATCCCGCTGATGGATCCGTTGTCGGGACGGTGCCCGCGCTCGCCCCCGAGGAGATCCCTGCCGTGATCGAGGCCTCGCGCAAGGCGCAGGCCGAATGGGCGCGCTGGACCGCCAAGGAGCGGGCCGCCGTCTTGCGTAAATGGTTCACGCTGATGGTCGAGAATACCGACGATCTGGGGCTGATCATGACGCTCGAACAGGGCAAGCCCCTGAAAGAGGCCAAAGGCGAGATCGGCTATGCGGCCTCGTTTGTGGAATGGTTCGCCGAGGAGGCCAAACGCGTTTATGGCGACACGATCCCCGCTCCGGCGCGCAACCAGCGCCTGACCGTTCTGCGTCAGCCGATTGGTGTCACGGCGGCGATCACGCCTTGGAATTTCCCGGCCGCGATGATCACCCGCAAAGCCGCGCCCGCTCTGGCGGCGGGCTGTTCGATGATTGTGCGTCCGGCCGATCTGACGCCGCTGACCGCGCTGGCCCTGGGCGTTCTGGCCGAACGCGCGGGGATTCCGGCAGGCGTGTTCCAGATTGTGACGGGACCGGCGTCGAAAATCGGTAAGGTGCTGACCGATAGCGATATCGTGCGCAAGCTCTCCTTCACCGGTTCGACCGAGGTGGGGCGTCTGCTGATGGCGCAATGTGCCGACACGATCAAGAAAGTCTCGCTGGAACTGGGCGGCAATGCGCCGTTTATCGTGTTCGACGACGCCGATCTGGATGCGGCGGTGGAAGGGGCGATGGCCTCGAAATACCGCAATGCCGGTCAGACCTGTGTCTGCGCCAACCGCATTCTGGTGCAGCGCGGGGTCTATGAGGCCTTCGCGCAGAAACTCTCGCAGAAAGTCTCGGCGCTCAAGGTCGGCAATGGCACCGAAGAGGGCACTGATATCGGTCCGATGATCGAGGCCAAGGCGCTGGATAAGGTCGAAAGCCATATCGAGGATGCGGTGTCCAAGGGCGCGACCCTGCTGCAGGGCGGCACACGTCTGGGCGGGCTGTTCTTCGAACCGGCGATCTTGACCGGCGTCACCCCCGAGATGAAGGTCGCCAAGGAAGAGACCTTCGGGCCGCTGGCGCCGCTCTTTGCCTTCGACACCGAGGAAGAGGCCGTGGCGATGGCCAATGACACGATCTTCGGGCTGGCCGCCTATTTCTACACAAAGGATCATGCGCGGATGGTGCGTGTGTCCGAGGGGCTGGAATATGGCATGGTTGGCCACAATACCGGCCTGATCTCGAACGAGGTCGCGCCTTTCGGCGGTGTCAAACAGTCCGGTCTGGGGCGCGAGGGCTCCAAGTACGGCATCGAGGAATATCTCGAGCTGAAATACATCTGTAGCGCGCTCTGACCCTTTTGGTAAGTCCCGCGGCCTTCCGGGCGCGGGACAGTTGTGTTTTTCTCTTCAAGGACAAGATCAATGACTGATGGTATCAAACCGTTCTCCTTCGACACACCCGGCTCCACCTTGGTGGAATGGGGTGGCGCGAAGCGGATGGGCGAACTTCTGGGGGCGTGGTTCCCGGAACGTAACCTGTTGATCGTGACCGACAAGTTCCTGCATGAAAATGGCTTGCTCGATCCGGCGATTGCGTCTCTCAAGGCGCATGGCTTCAGTGTCACCGTATTTGATGATGTGGTTGCCGATCCGCCGGAGGCCGTGCTGATGGCCTGTGTTGAACGTGCGAAATCGGCAGGCTCCGATATTGTCATGGGGCTGGGGGGCGGCTCGTCGATGGATATCGCCAAGCTGGTGGCGGTGATGCTGGTCTCTGAACAGCCGCTGTCCGAGCTGTATGGGATCGGCAAGGTCGAGGGCAAGCGCACGCCCTTGGTGCAGGTGCCGACCACGGCGGGCACCGGATCGGAAGTGACCAATATCACCATTCTGACCACCGGCGAGACCACCAAGATGGGCATCGTCTCGCAACAGCTTTATGCCGACCGCGTGCTGCTGGATGCCGAACTGACCACCGGCCTGCCGCCGGTGCAGACGGCTGCCACCGGTATCGATGCGATGGTGCATGCCATCGAAGCCTTTACCGGCCAGCACAAGAAGAACCTGATGTCGGATGTCTTCGCCAAGGAAGCGCTGCGTCTGATGAGCGCGAACCTGATCACGGCCTGTCAGGATGGCACCAACCGCGCGGCGCGTGAAGCGATGCTGCTCGGGGCCAATCTGGCCGGTCAGGCGTTCTCGAACAGCCCCGTGGGCGCGGTCCATGCGCTGGCCTATCCGCTGGGCGGGCATTACCACCTGCCGCACGGGTTGACCAACGCGCTGATGCTGGGCCCGGTCCTGCGCTATAACATGGCCGGTGCCGCCGCGCTTTATGCCGAGCTGGCGGATGTGGTGATCGGGCCGTCCGACGAAGGCACGCAAGCCAAATCGGCCAATTTCGTGAACTTCATGCAGGATCTGATGGACCGCTCCGGCGCGCCGCTGAAGCTGCGCGATGTCAAGGTACCCGAGGCCGATCTGCCGATGCTGGCACGTGATGCGATGCTGCAGACCCGACTGTTGGTCAACAACCCTGTCGAAGTGACGGAACAAGACGCGCTCGCGCTGTATCGCGAAGCGTTCTGACCCTCTTGTCAGGCGCCTCGACGCATCGCAGGTGGGGCGCCTGACACAAAACATTCTCGCCCGGGAGGGAAGGGCGAACTGCGTAGATTACGAGGAGACTTCTGTGAGACAACAACGCATCGACGGGCAGGAAACGCCCTATTGGCCGGCGGGGCCGTTCAAAATCCGCCTGCCATTCCTTCACTATCGGTTTGAATGGCCGGACTATTTCCAGGGCCTTCTGATGTGTGCCGTGGATCTTGCGGCGATCCCGCTGATGGTTGAGCTTCTCAATATGCCGTTCGAGGTCGCGCTGGCGGTCGTGATGATGAACGGCATTCTGTATCTGACCCACCACCTGCTGGGTGACCCCGTCGTGCCGGGCTGGATCACCCCCGCGATCCCGCTGCTGATGGCCTATTGCGCGGCCTTCCCCGAAGGCCCCGAGCGGGTGCATGCGCTGATCGCCTTCCAGTTGATGCTCGGGGTGTTCTCGATCTTTATCGGGGCCTCGGGGCTGGCGCATCGGGTCGTGCAACTGATCCCTCAAGCCATCAAATCCGGTATCATCATCGGTGCGGGGATCGCGGCGGTGATCTCGGTCTTCAAGGTCGGGGGGCGCTTTGACAGCTTTCCCTTCACCATCTCCATCGCGGTCGGTATCGCCTTCTATGTGATTTTCTCGCGCCATTTCGCCAAGCTGAAAAATGTCAGCCCCTTCTGGGGGATGGTCGGCAAATTCGGGATCTTCCCGATTGTGGCACTGGCTATCGTGATCGCGCCGGTCTTCGGCGAGGCCCCCTGGCCCAAGATCGAATGGGGGATCTCCAAGCCCGATTTCGTGACGCTGTGGAAAGAATATACCGTGTTCGGGCTTGGCTTTCCGCCACTGCATATGTTCGTGTCCGCCGTTCCGACGGTGCTGGCGGCCTATATCGTGCTGTTTGGCGATGTGCTGCAAAGCAAGGCCATTCTGGACGAGGCCGATCACGAGCGTCCCGATGAGGTCGTGCATTACAATCCTGACCGCGCGCATATGATTTTCGGGGCGCGGAACTCGATCATGTCGATCATCGGTCCCGATGTCGCGATGTGTGGTCCGCTTTGGGCGGCGATGCATGTGGTGATTGTCGAGCGGTTCTCGCAAGGTAAAAAGGCGATGGATTCGATCTTTGGCGGGGCGGGGTCGTTCCGTTGGGGGACGAATACCGGCCTTCTGCTGATGCCGATCGTGACCCTCGTGCAGCCCATCCTCGGCATTGCGCTGGCGCTGACCCTGCTTATTCAGGGCTATGTCTCCGTGCGGATCGGTGTGATGGAAGCCCGCTCGCAGCGCGATCTTGGTATCGCGGGCATCGTCGCCGCTGTTCTTGCGACGCGGGGTGCGGCCTGGGCCTTCGCGGTTGGGGTTGTGCTGTGCATTCTTGTCTATGGTCGGGATTTCTTCCGCGGCGAAACCGACAAGACCTTCGTCAAGGACCAGCAAAGCTGAGCCATATGGCGATGATCCGGAACGGGGGCCCGCAGGCCCCCGTTTTCATTGGCGATAGAGGCCTGTCCTATCAGGACGGCCTGCTATCAGGCTGCAGCGCGGCCGAAGAGCGACCGGAGACGGGCAGATCATATGCCGGATGCCCATCGGTATCGGATTGTGACCGCAGACCGGTCCTCCTTTGTCCGTGTGCGACCGGCGTGCGGCGCAAAGGGGCTCTCCCGCAGGGTCAGTCTTCGCGCAGGGCATAGGCCATATAATCGGAGAGCGGTTTGACCAGAACCGAGGCGGGGCTGCGTGCGCCTGTCCGGATGAAAGCTTCAAGCGGCATACCGGGTTGGAGCGGCAGATCGCCAAGCGCCTCATTCGCCTCCGGCGTCAGTTCAAGCTCTGCCGTATAATAGGTGCTTTGCGTGTTTGGGTCGGTGATCGTGTCGGGCGAGACGGTCCGCAAGGTGGCGGAAAAGCTCGGTGTCGTGCGGCTGTTGAAATTCGGGAACCGCACCATCGCCGATTGTCCGGCATGGATCCGGTCGATCTGCAGCGGGTCGATGCGGACCATGAAGATCAGCGGCACGTCTTGCGGCACGATGGACACGACTTCCTGTCCGGCCGCGATCACCCCGCCAATCGTGTGGATTTTCAGCCCAAGCACGCGTCCCGACATGGGAGCCCGCAGGACCAGCCGTCCCAGACGGGTCTCTGTGACGCCAAGCTGTTCGCGGATTTGCAGCTCGTTGGGCTGCTCGCTGCGCAGCGCGTCTTGCGATTCCTCCCTGCGGGAGGCTTGGGTGCGCAGCCCCTCGATCTCATATCCGGCAATCGAGCTGCGAGCCTCGGCGATCGAGGCTTCGAGCTGGCCGATATTTCCCTGCAGTTCCGCTTCCTGCCGGTACAGCGCCGAGACACGGCTTGCCTGTGTCAGCCCCCGATCCAGCAGGCTCGCCTGATCGGTCAGTTCCTGCCGGATCAGTTGCAGCTGGCGGTTGCCGGCCTGAACCTGACGCTGATAGCCCCCGATCAGGGATTGCGTCTGTTTCTTGCGCTCTGTCAGCTGTTCCAGCGTGCGGGCCTGCGTATCACGGCGGGAGTCGAACAAGGCGGTTTCCGAGGCCAGGAGCCGTTGAGTCTGGGCATTTTCCGTCGCATCCGCCAGAAGTTCCTCATCGAATGTGATGGTTTGTGCATCGCTGACCTCGGCCTGAAGCCGGTCGATCCGCGCCAGTGTTTCGGTCAGATTGGCATGCAGAAGGGCGCGTTGCGCCAGCAGTTCGGAATCGTCGAGCCGGATCAGCGGTGCCCCCGCTTTGACGGTCTGGCCGTCGCGCACGAAGATTTCGGCGACCATCCCGCCGTCCGGATGCTGGAGCGTCTGGCGACGGGCTTCCACCTCGACACGGCCTTGGGTCACCACTGCGCCGTCGATTTCGGTGGCGACGGCCCACGCCACGAAGCCGCCGCAGCCCAAAGCCAGCACCGCAAGCCCTGCCATCATCGGTCCACGAACAGAATAGCGTGTCATGTCAATTCTCTCCAACTGCTTTGGGGCGCACGAAGTTGCTGGCATTTTTCACGTGGCTGCGCAGGACCTCGTCACGCGGGCCGAAGGCGCGGATCTGTCCTTTGTCAAGCAGCAGCACCTTGTTGCAATGTGCCAGTGCCGAGGGACGATGGGACATCACAAGGGTGATCTGCCCCTGTTTGCGGGCGATCGAAATCGACTGGTTCAGCGCCTTCGTGCCCGCGTCATCCAGGCTGGAATTGGGCTCGTCGAGCACAAGCAGGATCGGGTTGCCGAAGATCGCGCGGGCCAGCCCGATCCGCTGCCGCTGACCGCCGGACAGTTCGGGCGCCCCGTCGCTGAGCGGGGTGTCATAGCCTTGCGGCAGCGACAGGATCAGCTCATGGGCAGCGGCCGTCTGGGCCGCGTAGACGATGTCCTTCGGGTCGGCATTGGGGGTGAAGCGGGCGATGTTCTCGGCCACGGTTCCGGCAAAAAACGTGACCTCCTGCGGCAGATAGCCCAGCAGCCGCCCAAGGGCTTCGCGGTCGAAATGCGCCAGCGCCGCGCCGCCAAGGCGGATTTCGCCATGCAGGGTGGGCCAGAGCCCGACCAGCGCACGGGCCAGCGTGGATTTTCCCGATGCAGAGACGCCGATGACAGCAATCGCGTCCCCTGCAACCGCTTCGAAACTGAGCTGGTGGAGGGTGGGCGTGCGGCTGCCGGGCGGGGCCACCAGAATATCGCTGACCGTCAGCTCCGGCTTGGGGCGGGGCAGCGACATCGGGGCTTCTTTTTCGGGGGTCTCGTCCAGCAGGCGCGACAGGGATTTACGGGCATTCCACGCATTCTGGATCGCGGCCCATTGCCCGACGGTCTGTTCGACGGGGGCAAGGGCGCGCCCGAGCAGGACCGAGCCCGCAATCATCGCGCCCGCCGTGAGCATATTCTGCAAGACCAGCCATGCGCCCAAAGCCAGCATGGCCGACTGGATGAACATCCGGAATGCTTTCGTGGCCTGTGTGAAGCCACCGCTGCGATCGGCAGCCTTCATGCCATGCAGCAAGGCGCGATCACGGGCATTCTGCCAGCGGTCGAGCATCTGGCGGCTCATACCCAGTCCGCGCAGGGTTTCCAGCCCGCTGCGCATGACCGTGCTGCGCATCTCGGCTTCGGCGGCGGCGCGATTGGCCTCGGCATGGGCGGCGTGGGTATAGCGCTGGTTGAGCACCGCAAGCGTGAACACAATGACCGAAGAGGCGATGGCAAACCACCCCATCAGCGGATGGAAGAAAAACAGCAGGGCGACAAAGATCGGGGTGAAGGGCAGGTCGAATACCGCCCCGAGCGCCGGAGACCCGAAAAGCGCATTGATCCGGCTGAGCTCTGTCGCGCCGGTGGCGGGCTGGTTGCGATAGGTGGCCGAAGCCGTGCGTTCGAGCGTGGCGCGCATGATGCGGGCATCCAGCCGTTCAACAAGCTGCGCGCCGATCCGCGCCAGAATGCGGCCACGGAAATAGTCCAGAAGCCCCATGACGGTGAACAGGAACCCGACGATCAGGAACAGCACCAGCAATGTCGAGCTTGAGCGCGAGCCGATCACACGGTCATAGACCTGTAGCATGAAAAGCGGTCCGGTCAGCAGCAGCACGTTCACTGCAACGGAGAATAAGGCAATCGCCCAGAGCGCCCCGCGGGCGGGACCAAAGATGTGGCGTAGCTCGCCAGACGGCTTGCTATTTCGTGGTGCGACCATGCGGAGCCCCCGTTTGTGTCGATTAGCCTTAATGCGCCAGTATTAGGCGCGTTTGGGTTAAGGATGTCTTGTGATGTGATCGCGCGTGGACGGATCACTAAAGATGCTAGCATTTTTCTGCAGGGCTGGCAGGCCCACAACTGCCTTGCAACCGTCGCGTAAGCGGATATATGCGCGCCGAGTGACGGCACGTTATTTCGGGTCTTTCGGGAATTCCCGTATGGCGGGAGCCATGCCGCCCATGCTTGCGCGCTTGGATTTTATGGGTTCTAAGGCGGTTATGACACATGTCCCTTCAGATCCCTTTATGCCGCCCTTGCCGCAGGGCGGTTTCCGTTTTGTCGCTCTGGATGTGGAGACGGCGAACCGTGATCGCAGCAGTATCTGCCAGATCGGGCTGGCCTTCGTGCATCCGGGTGTGGCCCCTGCCAATAAGATCGAGACATGGTCCTGTTATATCGATCCGGCAACGGCGGACTGGTCGTGCAGCTGGGTGCACGGGATTACGGCCCAGACCGTTCTCGGGGCGCCGTCTTTCGCGCAGGTGATCGAGATCTTGCGACCCGCGTTACAGGGGCTTGTGATCTATCAGCATTCCGGTTTCGACCGGAGTGCCATCGGGCGGGCCAGTCTGCAGGCGCAGTTGCCCGCGCCTGATTGGGAATGGCGCGACAGTGTGATCGTGGCGCGTAAGGCCTGGCCGCAGCTCAAGGGACGGGGCGGGCACGGGCTTGCCTCGCTGAAAGACCATCTGGGGCTGAGTTTCGTGCATCACGATGCGGGCGAGGATGCACGGGCGGCGGCTCTGGTGGTTTTGCATGCCGAAGCCAAGACGCCGGTCATGGCGGGATGATCCGCGCGGGGGCGGGGCGGTGTGTCGCGGGGTACGCGACGGCCGTCGGGGGCACTTGCTATGTGGCGAGCTTGCTTTTAGGGTTCGCGGCGATTGCTAGGCTTTATTGAAAGGTGGCCGTCTGGTCCTGTCGTGGTGCAGGTCCGGTTGCCTTGGATTTGATGGATACCCCGATGGATCTGCCCGAACCGTTCCGTTCTGAAGACGAAATGTCGGATAAAACCCAGCCGCCCATCCGTTTCCTGCGCTTTGATACCCCTGCCGAACTCTACGGGGCCGAACCCTATCTTACACGGATGACCCAGCTTCGGCCCGGAGCCGAGGAAACCGGATTGAATTTCCTGTTGCGGCTGCGCGGCTCGACCACGCCGGAAGAGGCCGTGATTTATACGGCGTTTGCGGCGGTGCCCCATCTGGTGGTCTGGTGGGCCTATGAGTGCCTGCGCCGGACCCTGCCCGAGCCCACCGCGCCGGACCGCGCCATTCTGGCGCTGGTGGCCGATTGGACGCGCTCTTCGGATGCGACCAACCGCTGGCGGGTGATGCAAAGCGCGCTTTTTGCGCCGGTGCGCAGTCCGGCGGTCTATCTGGGTCTGGCTGTCGGCTGGTCGGGCGGTGCCATCGCGCCCAATGATCCGGCCCCCGTCCCCAGCCACCGGATGCCGCAGGCGATCAATGCCGCCATCCTGTCTGCCGTTGCCATGCAGGATCTGCGCGACCGCCCGATCCTGCTTGCGAAGATCATTGACGAGGCCGCGCGCCTTTTTGCGGCACATTGACGCCATGGCCCGGCCCCTGTCCGTCTTTCGCCCCTGTTTTGTTAAAGCTGTTCAAACCCGATGACCCTGATCCTAACTCTCGAGAATATCGATCATCTTGACACTGGCGGACCGGTTTCCCTGCCGCTGGATGGCCGCGAGCTGCATGTGGGGCGGCGCAATGCGATGGATTGGGTGCTGCCCGACCCCTCGCGCCTGATTTCCGGCCATCACTTCACGTTGCGGATGGAAAACGGGCAGTATTGGCTGATCGACATGTCCACCAACGGCACCTATCTGCAGGGGCAGTCGCATCGTCTGCAGGCACCGCACCCGCTACGGGCAGGCGAGCGCTTTCTGGTCGGGCGCTATGTCATCGTGGTGCAGGAACAGGGCGCGGCGCTGCTGCCCTCTACGGGCCATGCGATGCCCGCCGCCGAACCCGCAGCGCCGGCGTCGGATGACCCTTGGGATTTCGGTTTCGCACCGGCCGTTGCGGCCACGCCTTTGGCGCCCGCATCGCGTTCGGGCGATATCGACCAGTCTCTGGGCGGCTTCGTGCCGCTCGCGTCTCCTGCACCGCAGGCGCAGCCGCAAGGCTGGCCCGCGCCCCCGCCCATGCCCATGCCGGCCTTCCCGCAAGGCCCGGAGGGGGCGGCACCGCGCCCCGATCCGATCCCGCCGCTTTCGCCACCGGAATTCATGTCCGGTGCCGGTCCGCAGGGTGGCCCGCCCAATGCGCCCGAACCGCGGCCTTTCGTGCCGCAGCGCAGTGCCGAAGCGCCGCCGCGCGATCAGGGGCAGGATATTTTGCAGGCATTCTGCGAAGGCGCAGGGCTTGACCCGGAGCTTGCCAAAACAACCGATCCGCTGGCCTTGGCGCGCAGCCTTGGCGAGGCCAGTCAGGTGTCGACCGCGCTGATCATGGCCATTTTACGCGAACGCGCGCATGTCAAACAGTTCACCCGCTCCGGAGAGCGCACCATGCGTGCCGCAAGCGGGAATAACCCGCTGAAATTCATCCCGAATGTGGATGAGGCGGTGACGGCGCTCTTCTTGCAGCCGCGTGACGGTTTCCAGAGCGGTGCCGAAGGTGTGGGGGCGGCGCTGCGGGATATCCAGCGCCACCAGCAGGCCATTTTTGCGGCCTTGCAGCCCGCGCTGAGCGCCGTGCTCAAGGATCTCTCGCCCGAAGAGGTGGAAGAGGGATTGCAGGGGGGCATCCTGCCGGGGGCGCGCAAGGGGCGGGCATGGGATGAATATGTGTCCCGCTGGGACAAACGTGCGGCAAGTGGCGAGAACGGAATGCTGGATGTCTTTCTGGAGGCTTTCGCGCAGGCCTATGCGCAGGCTCATAGCGATCATGGCTAAGGCGGGTCTTGGCCATCCGGTCCGCAACTCTATTCTGGGAGAGCGATCATGAATATGGAAAAGCTGCTGACCCCCGTCAGTGCAGAGGCCCCTTGCGGTGCCGATCTGAGCGCGTTGATGGATCCGGATTACGACGAGTATTATTTCGGCGCGCTTGGCCGGTTGCCGGATCGTTACTTTGTGCCCGGTGTCTCGCGGCCCGATGGCAGTTTGTCGCCGGATCGGGTTTTCGACCCCTCGGAAGTGGATCTGGCCGCCGAGCTGAAACAGATCGACACATTGCTGGCGCGCAGCCGCGACCTGCGGCTTCTGGTGCTGCGCGCGCAATGGCAGGCGCTGGCCGGTCGTTTGCTGGATCTGCCCGAGACCTTCGAGACAATCGCCGCCCTGATGAAGACTTTCGGCGACGATCTGCACCCCTCGATGCAGGACGGGCCAAGCGAACGGCGCGAGGCGCTGAATGATCTGGCGGCGCCGGTGACGATGGTGCAGGCGCTGCAATTTGCCGGTCTGACCGGCTCGACCGAGGTCACTTTGCGCAAGTTGCGCGTGGCCTCGGGAGAGCTGACCGCGTTGCAGAACGAACAGGATCTGGATGGCGAGGCCATGACATCGCTGCTGGCCGATGCCGGTCAGGCCTCGCGCGTCGAAAAAATCGCGGATGCCGTGGATCGGGTGTTGGCCGCCATTGCGGAAATCAGCGCGGCCAGCCTGCGCGGCAGCCATCCGATCACGCTGGGATTAACGCCGCTGACGGCGGTGCTGACGCAGATTTACGATGTTCTGGCCCATGCCCGTCCGGGAATGGTGCGCCGCGCCGATCAGGACATTGCGCAGGCGGCAGCGGAGCCCGCGCCGGAGATCGCCGATCCGGCACCACAACCGGTTCCGCCCGCGCCCGTCAACCCTGCGGCGGGGCCACGGGTGGAAAGCCATGACCATGCGCGGGCGGTTCTCGAGAAGGTCGAGCAATATTACCGCCAGTCCGAACCCTCATCGGCGGCGCTGGTTCTGGTAACGCAGGCGCGGCTGCTGATCGGGAAATCGCTTCTGGAGGCCATCGAGACCCTGATGCCCAACCGTCTGTCCGAGGCGCATATCGATTTTGGTCCGGCAACGGGCTTCGTGCTCGATAGTGCAAGGCTGCAAAAACTCAGCGCCACATTGCCCGAGACGGCGGTGGCCGAGAAAAAGCCGCCCCTGCCCGCCGTGGCCGATATTCTGGATGGGCAGAAAGCCGCCGAAGCCATTGCGGCGGTCGAGGCGTATTTCCGCCGAAGCGAAAAATCGAGCCCCGTGCCCCTACTCCTTGCCCGAGCGGCAAGCTATATAGGACGGGACTTTCAGGGAATCCTGAAGGAATTTCTAACGAAAAAAGCAGACGGGTAGGAAATTATACGTTTCAAATCAAATTTTTCGCAGAAACTTCATGCTGTCTGCCTAAACAGAGATTGACAAGAAACGCCTCTCGGGGTTCTTACTCACTACATTAATTAATTATCAAGGAGTTGGTTTTCCATGGCTTCAGATTCTGGTTCCAATTTTGTAAAGCGCAACCGTCCGCCGCGCGTTCAAATTCAGTATCAGGATCCCTACGACAGCGAGAAAATGGTCGAGTTGCCGTTTGTCATGGGGGTGATGTCTGATCTGTCAGGCAACAATCCCGGCGTGGAAAAACCTGCTGTTGAAGATCGTGGCTTCTCGGATGTGACCAGCGCGACGCTTGATGACTATATGGGCTCGGTCAAACCGGGCGTCAGCTTCGTCGTCAAGAATACTCTGGACCCGAACTCCACCGACCGTATGGGCGTAAATCTGCAATTCGAGAAAATGGACGATCTCGAACCGGCTGCGATCGCCCGTCAGGTTCCGGCACTGAACAAGCTGTTGCAGGCGCGCGAGCAACTGGCCAACCTGCAGCGCTATCTTGCCGCGAAACCCAAGGCGCAAGAGCATATCCAGCGCCTTCTCGAAGACCCCGAACTTCTGGCCGCGCTGGCAGATCGTGCAGAGCGCGAGGCTGCCGAAGCGGACGCAAAATCCGGAGATGACGCGCAATGACTGATTCCCTTCAGGCCCAAGGCGGCCAGCCCGCCGCAGCTCTTGACGAGCTCTCGGAGTTCTCCGACATCCTCAAGCAGACCATCAAACCGCGCAGCGAAGTGGCCGCGCGCGAGGTGGATAATGCAGTGGGTGCGCTTGCGCGTGAGGCGCTTCTTTCGCAGGATCTGATCTCGGAAGATGTGGTTGATACGCTGGATGCGATGATTGCCAAGCTCGACGAGCAGCTGAGCAATCAGGTCAACGAGATCATGCATGCGGAAGAGTTCCAGAAGATCGAGTCCGCATGGCGCGGTCTGGCCTATACGGTCAATAACTCCGAAACCGATGCCTCGCTGCGGGTGAAGGTCCTGAACATGTCCAAACCGGAACTGCAGGCGATGATGCGCCGCTATCCGGGTGCAAAATGGGACAAGTCGCCGCTGTTCAATGCGGTTTACGAGCAAAATCTCGGCACGCTGGGCGGCAAGCCCTTCGGCTGTCTGATCGGGGATTACTACTTCGATCATTCCTCGCCGGATGTGAATCTGCTCAATTCGCTGGGCAAGATTTCGGAGGCCGCCCTTGCGCCCTTCATCTCTGGCACGGCCCCCGAGCTTCTGGGTCTTGATAGCTGGAACGAGATCGGCACCCCGCCGGATCTGTCCGAGGTCTTCGAGACCCCCGAATATGCACAGTGGAACAGCCTGCGTGACAGCGAGAATTCGCGCTTTCTCGCGCTGGTGGCCCCCCGTGTTCTGGCGCGCGAGCCCTATGGCCCGAACTCCAATTCAGTTGTTGAAGAGTTCAATTTCGAAGAAGAAACTGACGGTCATGACGGCAAGAAATATGCCTGGATGAACGCGGCCCATGCGATGGCGACCAATATCAACCGCGCCTTCAAGGAATACGGTTGGACGGTGCGTATTCGTGGTGTGACTTCGGGTGGCGAAGTGGCAAACCTGCCGACCCATCTGTTTGACACCGGGGACGGCTCGAAGGACATGAAATGTCCGACCGAAGTGTCGATCACCGATCGTCGCGAGGGCGAGCTGTCGAAAGCCGGTCTGATCGGGCTGATCCATCGTCAGCATACCGACAAGGCCGCCTTTATCGGTGCGCAATCGCTCTATCGTCCGAAGACCTATGTCGATGACCTTGCAACGGCCTCCGACAATATGTCTTCGCGCATTCCCTACATCTTTGCTGTGTCTCGGTTTAGCCATTACCTGAAGGTGATGGTGCGCGATAAAATCGGGACAAGCCCCGACCAGCTCCAGCTGCAAAAACAGCTGCAGGCCTGGATCAACAAATATGTTTCGGGCAATCCTGAAAGCGCGAGCGAGCTTGAAAAAGCCCGTAAACCGCTGGCAGGTGCAAAGGTGGAGGTCGTCGAAGACGAGCTCAACCCCGGCTATTACCAGGGTAAGTTCTACCTTCGGCCTCACTTCCAGCTGGAAGGCATGGATATCGGCATGTCGCTGGTATCGAAGCTGCCGGCAGGGAAGTAAGCATCGCACAAAACCAAGTTTTTCTGAAAGCGCAGCAAACTAGGAGACCGCGCTATGGCAATTGATTGCTTTTTGAAACTCGAAAACAACATCAAGGGCGAGTCCCATGATGATAAACACAAAGACTGGATCGACGTCCTGTCGTGGAACTGGGGCCTGAGCCAATCCGGCACCACCCACCAAGGCCACGGTGGCGGCGGCGGTAAAGTCGATGTTCAAGACATTACCATCACCAAATACGTCGATGCGGCAACCCACGACCTGATCAAGCGCTGCTGCTCGGGCGAGCACATCACCGGCGGTCAGCTGGTCGTGCGTAAATCGGGCGGCACCGCACCGGTGGACTACCTGAAAATCGACCTCAAAGACGTGATGATCACGTCCTACCTCACCGGTGGCACCAAGGATGGTCTGGACCGCGTTCAAGAGACGCTGACCCTGAACTTCCGCGCCTTCCAAGTGACCTACACCATGCAGGAAGAAGATGGTGGCGCAGGTCCGGAAAGCGCAGCCGGTTGGGAAATCGCAGAAAACATCGAGTGGTCGGCCTAATCCGCCCATTCGGATCTGTGATCCAGATCACTGCGGGAGCCGGCTTGTCCGGCTTCCGCTTTCTGACGCTCTGGCAGGCCTTCTGGGGTGGGCCGGACTGTGCGAAGGGGACGTGTGATGGCCGCCCGTGATCCAGCGCAGCCGAAATCCGGTTTCAAACACTGGAACGGACATGAACGCGCCAAAATCTCGATCTTTCAGGTGTTCCGCTCGGCCTTCGAGGAACATGATGCCCGTCGTGCCAACGGTCCGGCGCAGGGCGGCGAGGTTGAGGTGACCCAGCGTTCGAAGCCCCGCCGCGAAGGGGTGTCTGCCGATCAGTTGCGTCGCCATCTCAAAAGCGATCTCGACGCGCTTCTCAACACGATCCGTCTGGATGCCGCACAGGATCTGGACGACGCCCCCTATGTGGCCGATTCGATCCTGAATTACGGGTTTCGCGACCTGTCTTCCGTGTCGCTGGCCGAATTGCAGCGGCAGGATCTTGTGCAATCCATTCGTGAAAGCCTTCTGCGCCACGAGCCGCGCCTTCTGGCCGAAAGCCTGCATGTGCGCGTGGTGGAGCCCGATGGCAATGCCCGCCAGCGGCTGTCCATTTCGGTCGAGGCCGAGATGGCGGGGGATCCTGTCGATATTCCGGTCGATTTCGATGCCGAGGTCGATCTCGGATCGGGCAATATGAAGATGTCGACGCTCAGGGTGAAAGCATGAACCGCGCGTTCCGTGATGCCTATAACCGCGAACTGGCGCTGCTGAAGGAACGCACGGCGGAGTTTGCCGCCGATTATCCCGGCCTTGCGGACCGCCTGGGCGGCCTGCTGGCCGAAAATCTGGACCCGACGGTTGCGGGGCTGCTGGAAGGCTCTGCCTTTTTGGCGGCACGGGTGCAGCTGAAGATCGATGAAGAGTTCAAGACATTCACCGAAACGCTGCTGGAGCAGATTTTCCCGCAGGCGCTGGCCCCTGTGCCCTCGGTGCTGCTGGCCGAGGCCAGCATTCCCGCGGATGCTTCGGCGATTACCGAGGGGCTGCGCTTTGCGCCCGGGGCCTATATGGATGCCCGCTTCCGTGATGCCGACCGTCGCATTGCCTGCCGCTTCACGCTGGCCGCGCCGCTGACCATCTGGCCGATCGCCCTGACGGGAGTGACCTATCACGGCGGGGCAGGGCCGATCGGAGCCTTGGGGCAGGAACCGCATTCCGACACCCGTGCGGGGCTTGTGCTGGATCTGGCGCGGGTTGGCACGAATGGTCTGACGGACGGCTCCGCGCCTTTGGCGGAACTTGCGATGGACCGGCTGGACCTGCATCTGACCGGCCCGATGGCCGAGGCCTGCGCGCTTTATGAGCAGCTTCTGGCCGATACGACCCGCATCAGCCTGCGCTGGCTTGATGGCAACGGCGATGCCTGCTTTGCCCGCCTGCCGAAAGAGGCGCTGGAGCAGGGGGGCTTCGATCTGGACGAACGGCTGCTGCCGCATCATGACCGCCTTTTTGACGGCTATGCGCTGCTGCGCGAGTTCTTCATTTTTCCGCGTAAATTCCTCAATCTGCGCCTTACGGGGCTGGCGGGCTATCTCAAGCGTCTGCCGGGCTCGGAGCTTCAGGTGATCTTCGAATTCGACCAGCCCAATGGCCGTCTTGCCCAACGGCTGGGGCGGCGCGATCTGGCGCTGCATTGCGTGCCTGCGGTGAATCTCTTCGAGGAAATGGCCTCGACCGTGCGGGTGGACGAGCGCCATAGCGAATTTGTCGTCATGCCCAATTCGACGCCGATGACGCATTACGAGATCCATGCGATTACGGGGGTGCAGGCGCATTTTGCCAGCCTGCAAAGCAAGGCCGATGTGCTGCCGCTTTACGCCCAGCCCGAAGGCGGCACCGACCCGCGCCAGAGCTATTACTACACCTCCCGCCGCAAACAGCGCCGTCTGACGGCGAAGGAACGCCGTCTGGGGATGCAGCGGTCGCAGTATCGCGGGACCGAGACCTTCATCTCGATCTATGAACCGCCCGGACAGGAAGAGGTGCAGCGCCTGCAGGTCAAGGCTTTGGCCTCGAACCGCCATCTGGCCGAGAGCCTGCCGATTGCCGAAAGCCGTGATGATTTTACGCTGAACGATGACCAGTCCGTCACCTTGGGCGTGCGCTCGGGCCCGTCGGCACCGCGCTATCCGCTGGCGCAGGACGCGACGCTGGCGGGGGTGCGCGGTCAGGAGGGGCATGTCTACTGGCGGCTGATCTCTTTCCTGTCGCTCAACCAGTTCGGGCTGAGCGGGCAGGGGCGCGAGGATGGGGCGGCGGCGCTGCGCGAGATCCTTTCGGTGTTTGCCAATCATGCCGATCCGGCCGCACGGGCCGCCGTGGCAGGGGTGACCCATCTTGCCACACGCCCGATTACCCGCACCGTGGCGATGGCCGATGGCTTCCATGCCGCGCGGGGACTGGAAGTCACGCTGACCTTCAATGACGATGATTACGAAGGCTCTGGTCCCATTCTGATTGGCGCGGTGCTGGACCGGTTTCTGGCCGAATATGCGGCGGTCAATGCCTTCACCCAAGTCAGGATCGAGACCCGCCAGCGCGGTCACATCCTGAGCTTCCCCCCGCGCACCGGACGGGGGCCTTTATTGTGAGCGCCGAGACCGCCCCTGTTCTGGACCCCACGCGCAGTGCGGTGTCGCAGGCCAGCACCGTGCTGGCACGCCGCGAGGGTGAAATGGCGCGGGCGGTGGGCAGGGGATTGCTGGCGGCGCTGCGCCGGATCGAGCGCGAGGCCCCCGCAGGTCGGCCCCGTATCGGGCGGAATACGCGGCTCAAACAGTCGCTTGTGCGGCTGGGGCAGGACCCGTTCCTGAGCTTCCCCGCGCAGGATCTGGCGCGGATGGGCGAGCGCGGGCAGGTGCCCTCGGTGCGGGCGCAGTTTCTGGGGTTCTTCGGGGCCTTCGGGGCGCTGCCGCTGAACTGGACCGAAGAGGTGCTGCGCTGGTTCGAAAGCGGCGATGGCAGTTTTGCCGCCTTTACCGATATTTTCGCGGCCCGCTTTCAGGAGCTGTTTTTCCGCGTCTGGTCGGATGCGCGCGCGATCACCCAGTTCGATCATCGCGACGACAGATTTACCGCGTTCCTGCAGGCCTTTACCGGCACCGCGACCCCCGACAGCTACCCCGATCAGGCGCTGCCCGCCACCAGCCGTGCCTATCTTGCGCCTTTTGCGATCGGGCGTGTGAAAAGCCCCGTCAAGCTGCGCCAGATGCTGTCGGTGCATTTCGGCGCGGGCCTGCGTGTCGAGGTTGAAGAGATGGTGCCGACATGGCTGCGCATCGAACCCGAGGCGCGCAGTGCGCTGGGGCTGCAATGTGCGGGGCTCGGGCGCAATCTGCATCTGGGGGCGCAGGTGCGCTCGATCAGAGAGAAGATCACCATCCATCTGCATGTGCCGGATATGGTGCAGTTCAACCATATGTTGCCCGGCGCACAGGGGCATGCCGAGTTGCGTGACCTCGTGCGCTGGTATCTGGGCGTTGTGACCGAGGTGGATGTGGCGCTCTGGTTGCCCAAACCGCAGATCATGCCTGCGGTGCTGGGGCAGTCGACGCGGATCGGCTGGATGGCGTGCATCGCCCCCGATCCGGGCCGCCCTGAGCAGCAGGTCCATGCCACGCGCTACACGCTCAGCCTTCCCGACGGCGATCAGACGCCGCCCCGACCCCAAGGGATCGCGGCATAGGCCGCGCCCCCTTTCTTACATTTCCAGTTCCAGACGAAAGCCCTTTTGATGACAGAAATCACCATTGAAACCTATGCCGGCAAGATGAACCGCGTGGGCTATGATGCCTTCTTGCAAGGGATGCGGCAGGCGCGTTCGGAAGGGCATCGCCATGTCGATCTGGCACATTGGGTCTTTGCCTCGCTGTCCAACCAGCAAAGCGATCTGTCCCTGACGCTGACGGGTTTGGGGCTGGATCGTGGGCGCGCGCTGAAGGACCTCGACCGTATCCTGTCCGAGATGGACCGCAATGTGACCACCATTCCGGGGATTTCGGAATTTCTGGCCGATGCGCTGAACCATGCCTGGACCTATGCGACGCTGTTTTTCGCCGAGGCGCAGATCCGCACCGGCCATGTGCTGGTGGCCCTTTTGTCGGACCCCACGCTGAAACGGCAGTTGATCTCGCTGTCGTCGGTCTTTGCGCAGATCCCGCCCGAGCAGGTGGCTTCCGAGGCGCGCAGCCTCTGGGCCGGTTCGGATGAAGAGGACATGCGCCCGATGGACGGCTCGGGGCTGGTGGCAGGCGGCGATGCAGCCTCGACCGCCTCGGGCAAGGGGCAGACGGCTTTGGGGCGTTTTGCGCAGGATCTGACGGCAGAGGCGGAAGCGGGGCGTCTTGATCCGGTGGTGGGCCGCGATGACGAGATCCGCCAGATCACCGATGCGCTGTTGCGCCGCCGCCAGAACAACCCGATCCTGACCGGCGAGGCCGGTGTGGGCAAGACCGCCGTGGTGGAAGGTTTCGCGCAGGCACTGGCACGCGGCGAGGTGCCGCCCGCGCTGAAGGGCACGCGGCTTTACATGCTGGATATTCAGGCGATGCAGGCAGGCGCCTCGATGAAGGGCGAATTCGAGCAGCGCCTGAAGGCGGTGATCGACGAGGTGCAGGCCTCGCCCGTGCCGATCATCCTCTTTATCGACGAGGCCCATACGCTGATCGGCGCAGGCGGTCAGGCGGGCACCGGCGATGCCGCCAACCTGCTGAAACCGGCGCTGGCGCGCGGCACCCTGCGCACGATTGCCGCCACCACTTGGGCCGAATACCGCCAGTATTTCGAGAAAGACCCCGCGCTGACCCGCCGCTTCCAGCCGGTGACGGTGGACGAGCCCGACGTCGCCACCTGCTGCACCATGTTGCGCGGCGTGCTGGCACCGATGGAAAGCCATCATGGCGTGCGTATTTCCGACGAGGCGGTGGTGGCCGCGGTTGAACTGTCGCAGCGCTATATCCCTGCGCGCCAGCTGCCCGATAAAGCCGTGTCGCTTCTGGATACCGCCTGTGCGCGGGTGGCCGTCTCGCAGGCCTCGACGCCTGCGCGTATTGCCGATCTTCAGGCCAAGATCCGCGCGCTGGACACCGAGATCGGCGCGAAAGAGGCCTCGGGTGATCTGGGCGAGGATGGCTCGGCCCGCATTGCCGAGGCGCAGGCCGAACGTGCCGAGGCCGAGGCAAGCCTTGCCACGCTAGAGGCGCGTTTTGCCACGCAGAAGAAGCTTGTGGACCAGATCATTGCGCTACGGGCGAAGATTGCGGAAGGCGCACCCGCGCCCGAGCCGGTTCTGGAACCCGCCGAAGCGGCGGAGGGGCCGGCCCCTGAAACGGATGCGCTGCAGGTACAGGACGACCCCGCCCAACTGCGGGCCGATATGCTGGCGCAGCTGGCCGAGCTTGAGGCCGAAGACCCCGAAAACCGCATGGTCTTTGCCCATGTCGATGCGCAGACCGTGGCGCAGGTGGTCTCTGACTGGACGGGCATCCCGACGGGGCGCATGGTGCGAGACCAGCTGGAGGCCGTGCTGACGCTGCAGGACACGCTGAAGGACCGCGTGATCGGGCAGGACCACGCTTTGGGGGCCATCGCGCGCCGGATCGAGACCGCGCGGGCAGGGCTTGCCAACCCCGAAAAACCGCTGGGGGTCTTCATGTTGGCAGGCCCCTCGGGGGTCGGTAAAACCGAAACCGCCGTGGCGCTGGCCGAGGCGCTTTACGGTGGCGCGCAGAACATGATCACCATCAATATGTCCGAATTTCAGGAGGCCCATACGGTCAGCCTGCTGAAAGGCGCGCCTCCCGGATATGTGGGCTATGGCGAGGGTGGCCGGCTGACGGAGGCCGTGCGCCGCAAGCCCTATTCGGTGGTGCTGCTTGACGAGATCGAGAAGGCCCACCCCGATGTGCATGAGCTGTTCTTCCAAGTGTTCGACAAGGGCGTGATGGAAGACGGCAATGGCCGCGCGATCAATTTCCGCAATACGCTGATCCTGCTGACCTCGAATGTCGGCACCGAGGTGATCATGGAGATGGCCGATGAGGGGCGCAAAATCCCTGACCTCGATCAGGTCACCGAGGCCCTGCGCCCGCATCAGCTGACGGTCTTCCCGCCTGCGCTTCTGGGCCGCATCGTGACCATCCCCTATCTGCCGCTCTCGCAGGAGGTGCTGGGTGGCATCACCAAGCTCAAGCTGCAAGCGGTTGAAAAACGGCTGAAATCCGCCCATGATGCAGAGCTGTCCTATACCGGTGACGTGATCGCGCATATTGTCTCGGAATGCCGTGACCCGGATTCGGGCGGGCGGATGATCGACAATATCATCACCAACACGATTTTGCCCGAACTCTCGCGCGAGGTGCTGCGCCGGATGGTCTCGGGCGAGGATATTTCCCGCGTGACCATCGCGATGAAAGACGGAGCCTTTGCATATGAAATTGTCTAGTTCTTGGCTGATGATGACGGCGCTTCTGGCGCTGCCGCTCATGGGGCCGGTCGCGGCGCATGCCGATGTCGATGAAGTCTGTGCCAGCGCCAAGACGCAGGTCGAGATGAACCAGTGCTATGACAAAGCCCTGACCGAGGCCGAGGCCAAGCTGCAGGCGGCCTATACGAAGGCACTGGAAAACAACAATGCCGAGGAGCCGGGACTGGCGGCAATGCTGGAAGTCGCCGAACCCGGCTGGCTGGCCTATCGTGACCAGCAATGTGCGCTGGAAAATTACTATTCGCGCGGTGGCTCGGGCTATGGTGTGTTTGTGGCCTCTTGCCGCATCAAGATGACCGAGGCACGCACGGCCTTCCTGACCGATATGGTCGAGGCGCCCTGATGTGATGCGCTGCGCGCGTGATAGGGGTGGGGATCTTCCTCCGGCGCGCGGGGCGTCTTTTCCCCTTTTACTTTACAAACAAGGATTTCTTTATGGCTGATGTTCAACCGCTTTCCAATGTGCAGATCGCGCCGACCAAAGGGTCGCTGACATGGAATTCCGAAGGCACCGAGGGGGGCTATTACCATTCGCGCAGGCTGCATGTGCCCAGCAGTGCGTCGGGCCTTACGATCGGGCGCGGCTATGACATGAAAGAAAAGACCAAAACGAAGATCATGGCCGATCTCAAGCGCGCAGGTGTCAGCACCGAAAACGCCACGCTTATCGCGGGGGCTGCGGGAAAATCGGGCGCGCAGGCCGAGAAATTCATCACCGATAACAAGCTGGAGAAATTCGAGATTTCCCAGCAGGGCCAGAAGGTTCTGTTTGATATCAGCTATGCCGAGACAGAAGCTGTTGTGATGCGCATCTGTAGCAAGGCCGACACGGTCGCCACCTATGGCGCGGTTAATTGGGGCAAGCTGCATGGGGCCATCAAGGAGATGCTGGTCGATCTGAAATTCCGCGGGGATTATGATCCCAGATCACGCAAATTCCTGCAAAAGCATGTGGCTGCTAACGATCTGGCGGCGTTCGGGGCGGAGATCGTGAAACGGATGAACTGGCTGGGCGTGCCGCAAGACCGTTTCCAACGCCGTAAGACCTTCATGGAAAAGGCGATGAAGGCCGCCAAGGTCGCGGCCTGAGGTCGCTCAGCCCGCGTCTGCCCGCGCCAGTATCGTGTCGATGGCGCGGCGATAGGCGCGGGTGGCGGGGCTTTGTGTGCTGGCCAGCGGCAGCGATGCCGTGCTTTTTCCGCCAACCTTGCGTTCTGCCCAGATCTGCAGGTCGGCTATGCTGCGCCCTGTCAGGAACGGGTTGGCCGACACGACATTCGCCCCCATCACCGTACTCACCAGCGCATCGGGATCGGCCCGCAGCGCCTGTACCGCGCCCTGCGGCCCCAGAAAATGCGCCAGATACAGCCGTCCCGCTGTGATCGGAATGCCGTTTGCAGCCAGATAACGGCGGTTCTCGCGGGTCAGGGCATAGACCATCTCGACGGACAGAACCGGATCGGTGCGCAGCGCCAGCACCTCGTCGCGGGTCAGGGTTTGCATCAGTTCGGGGTGATATTGCGAAATCATCCGCAGCCATGTCGAGATGATGAACTGCCCCGGACCAAGCGCGCTGGACCGCGGATTGCGCGCATTGGCCTGCCCGCCGCTTTCGACATGGATGATGCGGGCGATCAGGGTCCGGATCGCCTGATCATCCTCGTCCGCAGGGCCGCTTGCGGACGGGGCCGTTCCGGCAGGCGGCAGGGCCCCGTTTGCCAAGGGGGTGGCGGCACCGGCACAGGCCCATTCGCCCGCCTCTTCGACAACATAGCACTGGCGCGGCGCGTGGCCGGCGGTTTCGGCGGGCAGCCCGACATAAAGGATCTGCCCCAGCGCGCCCCCCTGTTCTGCCGCACCCGTCACCCTTAGCAGTGTGATCTTCTCCTCGGGCTGGGCGCGCCTGTCCAGACTGAAGCGCTGCGCCACCATGGCCACCAGATTGCCCGCCACGCTTTGGGACAAGCCGCTTTGCAATGCGGTTGTGTAAAGCGCATCCAGCAAAAGCGGCGGGGCGTTTTCCGTGCGGAAGGCTTTGGCCGCGCGTGCGGGCAGCTCCATGCCGTCCCACGGATTGGCCGCGCGGACCCATCTGCCAGACCCGACCTGTGCCAGACTGCCGCGATACCCTTCGGGGCCATAAAGCGAGACCTGCCGAAGCTGGTTGGCCTTGGTTGTGGCTGTCGAAGGTTCCAGCCGCAGCGCCATGACCGATTTTGCCGCCAGCGCAGATGTCTTTGCGCCGGTATTTGCGTCGCTCCCTGTGTCGGGCGCTGCGTCTGTCCGTGCGGTGGAGAGCGGTGCAAGCTGGCGCATGACGGCCTGTGCACCGGCCCGCGAAAACCCCGCCTGTTCCAGCAAACCCGCCCCCGATGCCTCGCGCCGTGCCAGCAGGATCTGGTCCTGAAACAGCGCGCGGCGTTGGGCCTGCGGACGGGCAATGATGGCCAAACGGTTGGCGGCGGGCCGGAAGGGGGCAGAGCGTCTTTGGGCCAGCGCACGATTGCGACGGGCCTGATACAGGGCGAAATCTTCGGGGCTGGAGGGCGGGTTGAGCTGGAGCCGGTCACTATCGACTGCCAGCCGCGCCTGCGACAGATGCAGCGCCAAGCTTCCTTGCAGCCGCGCGGCTGGCAGGCCGTCCTCGGCCCGCGTGGCAAGGGAGCGCTCGGTCTGCGCATCGGGTTGCGGCAGCCATAGCATCAGCGGATCGCGTGGCAGGTTCAACAGCGCCACGAACGGGTCGGGTTTGGTGGCTGTGTCAGGCGGGGCGGGCGGGTCTTCGACCATCGCCAGATCCTGATCTTCCGAAATCGCGCCCGTTTGTGCCGTAAGGGTGCGGGGGGGTGCGGGCCCCTCAAGGGGTGCAGTCTGGCGCGTCTCGGGGGAAGGCTGCCACCACCATGCCAGCGCACCGGCTCCAAGCGCCAGAGCGGCTGCGCCAAGGAGCAGACGCCGTGCAATCCGTGCGCGCCGGCGCGCGCGCGCGCGCGCATTTGCGGCACGGAACGCGGGGTCGATCCCGTCTTTAGGGCTCATTTGTACACCCCGTTCATCAGCCGCAGCTTCTTGATGACGGGTGTATCTTCTTTCGGCGCGGCAGGCGGGGGCGCGGTGCGCTGGGGCGTTTGGCGGACAGGCGATGTGCGCGGTGTCTCTTCCCTGACGACGGTTTTCGGCGCGGGGCAGGCCACATCGGGGGCCAGAATGATCTGGCGATAGAGGGCGGCTGCGGCGTCTTCGGTGACGGCTTCGCTTGTGTCGTCACGCTCGTTGAAATAGCCGCGCACGGCCGCGCGCGAGCCCGCACCCCATTTGCCATCGATGCTTTGACGGTAACAGCCCATGCGTGCGAGTTCGGTTTGGATCGCGCGGGCCATCTGTGCGGCAGGCGGGTCGAAGGCACCTTCATTAACCAGCGCCCGATAGGTTTCGGGATTGTCCTGACGCAGGGCGATCCGGCTGGCGAGATCCCGCGCTTGGGTGCCATCTTCGGGCGTGGGTGTCAGGAAGGCAGGGCCGATCAGCCCCAGAATGACCGAAGGCTGGGGCAGACCTTTTGCGGTCGGAATGGCGGCCAGTGTCTCGTCGGGCACCTGCGTCAGATCCGCGCCTTGCGGGGGGGCGTAACGGAATGCGGCGGGCAGGGGGGCGGCGCTGCTGTCCTCGGGGGCCGGAGCCGAGATCTGCACCGTGGCAGGGGCCGTTTGGGCAACCGGTGTCAGCATCAGATCCGGCGCATCGTTGGCCGCATCGCTCCAGAAACCCGCGAAATAGGCCGAAACCGGTTGTGCGGAGGCCAGATCACCGGCCTGTTGCAGCCGCGCAAACAGCCGGTCTCCGCCGTCGGGGCAGGTCTCGCCCGGCGCGGCGCTGGCAATCAGCCGGATCCGGTCCGATCGTGGCAGGGTGCGCGGAGCGGCAGGGGCACCGGAGGCCTGCGCACAATTACCGCTCAGCAGCACGGTCTGTGACAGGCCACTCTGGATGATCAGGTTGCGCAGGGCGCTTTCGGTCAGCCGCGCGCCGCTCTGTGCCATATCGCCATAGACTGCCACCACCATTCCGCGCCCTGCCTGATGCGCCTGCCCCAGCGCTGTGGCGATTGCCGTCTGATCCGGCGCGCGGGCCACGGTTGTGCGGGTGGCACCGGCAGTGGTCAGGGCCTTCGCGGCACTCTGGGGCAGGCCCGCCCCGTTTTGCGTCAGGTCGACCACCAGCGCATCCCAGATTTCGGCGGGGGCGTCCTGTGCCATTGCCTGCCCTGCACCAAGGCCGAAGCCCGAAGCCAAGCCCACCCCCAGGCATGTCATAACCAAGCTGGGGCCGTCCGGCAGCCTGCGCGCCGCTTCTTTCTTGGGGGGCGTGTCGATAGGGTGATTACGGCGCATCGGGATAGACAGAGAGCGTAAAGCCTCTTTCCTCTTTCGTATCGACTTCCAGATAGCGCGCTTCGAGATAGCCCCGTGCAAGGCAGTCGCTCTCACCGCGGATATCGAATTGTTGCGGTGCGGCGCACATCGGGGTGGCTCCCTCGACCAGCACCTTTCCGAACGGGTCGGTGGCCAGCACATAGACAAACCGCGCTTGTAACGGCTGGTCGGTCAGCTGCGCGCATTGGCCCGGCCCGATCACCCACCAGCCTTTCGTTTCAAAGAGATCGTCGCGGGACTGGCCGAATGCCGCGCTGAAGACATCCAGTGTTTCATTGCACAGCCGGAAGCCCGCCGGTTCGGTCTGTGCCGCGCTCCTGTCCGCGGCAAGCCCCCCGATTGCGCCCGCCAGAAGCCCTGCCACCAGCCAACTGCCCGCGCAAGGGCGCAAGCGGAAGCGGGGCTGCTGTATCGCGGCGGCGGTCATGTCGCACTCCATGCGGGCAGTCGCGGCGCAGGCGCGGGAAGGGAAAGCACGGGCTTTCACGTCACGGCCTCCGGGGGTCATCATATCCCAAAGCATAGCACATGGGCCTGTGGCAAGCCCATGTGTTTTCCTGATCTGGCGCGCGGCTCAGGGATTGGCTTTGGCCGCGGTGCCTGCGCGCAGGGCGTCCATCTTGGTGCGGGCCTCTTCCTGCGCCTTGGCAAGATCTTCTGCCGAGAGCTTTTCTTCCAGCTGGTCACGCAGCTTCGCTGCGTCGGGATGGTTCCGTGCGGCTGCCAGATTGGCGTAGACATAGGCCTCGCCCAGATCTTCGGTGATGCCGGTGCCGCTCTGATAGGCCAGCGCCATCTCGTACAGCCCCAGCGCATTGCCCTGATCGGCGGTCTTCTGGAACAGCGCCACGGCCTTGGCGGGATCGGCCTTGATGCCGGTGCCGTTTTTCAGCGCAAGGCCCAGAAGGTTGCGGGCCGCGATATGGCCCTGATCGGCGGCTTTGGTCCATTCTGCCACGGCTTTGGCCTCATCCTTGGCCATGCCGCGCCCGTTCATATAGACGACACCGCAATTGAACGCGCCATTCGCATCGCCTTGGTCGGCGGCCGCGCAGACCAGCCTTGCGCCCTCTTTGTAATCGCGCACCACGCCGCGCCCGTCGAGATACATCAGGCCCAGACGGTTCTGGGCCTCGGCGGACCCCTTCTCGGCAGCGGCGCGATAGAATTCGGTCGCGCGGGCGGGGTTCTTGGCGGTGCCCAGACCCAATTCGTAGAACCGGCCCAGATAGAACCCTGCATCGGCATTGCCGGCATTCCACGCGTCTTCGAACCCTTTCGCGGCCGCTTTCACATCGCCCTTGTCAAGCGCGGCCACTGCCGGTGCAAGAGGGTCATCTGTCGGGGCGGTCTGGGTTTGCTGGGCCAGCGCCGGAATGGATGTTGCCGGAAGCGACAGGGGCAGGGCGCAAAGCGAAAGAAGAACAATAGGGGACAAGCGCATGATCTGATCCTGATTAAATAGGTCTAATGATGATTGGCCCATCGCTAGAGCGACAGGCCCGTTCATGCAAGCCCGTAAAACAGCTTCTTGCGGCAATTCGCATCCCGACTTTCGGGACGCGCGCCGGGTCGAGGCGGTATAACCGGACACGATTTATCTCACAGGCAGAGATATTCAGCATTTATTAGAACTTGGGGCTTGCCGTACACGGTCGATCATTAATAAGAGAGGATAACTTTCTTTTCTGATCGCTTTCTATCTCGATATTCTTTGGGGGCTGGTGTGGTAATTCGTCATTTCATTGTTACAAAGTTCAAGCGTAACGATTTTGCAGCAGTGGCCCGCCCCCCGCGCGGCAAACGGATTGCCCTTCTCCTGCGCACCACGGCTCTGGCCTTGGCAATGATGGTCGGCGCGGGTCAGGTCTGGGCGGATAGCTATATCTGGACCGGCTCTGATGGCCAGTGGAGCGCGGATGCCAACTGGGATCTCGCCGCGACGCCGGGATCGGATGTCGCAAATCACGATACGGTCACCTTCAGCGATGTCGCAACGACCCGGCAGGTCGACCTCGACGGGCAAAGCTGGTCGCTCAGCGGGATGACCTTTGACAGCACCACGCCCTACACGCTCAGCGATGGCGGCATCATGCTTGTGGCAACAGATAGCGGCGATCCTGCTGCGTTGAACTTCCTCGGCCCGACCAGTCCCGATCTGACGGGCGTGGATTTCCTTCTGGCCGCCGATACCGAGATCACCAACGCGGCCCCGCTGACCACCATCGCGGCGAATTTCTCCGGCGCAGGCAACCTGAGCGTGGACGCAGGTGATGGCAATACCGTGGTGTTTACGGGCCTCAACACCCAGTTGGGCGACACGTCGGTGCAATCGGGCACCCTTGAGGTAATCGGCGGCTCGGCCCTGAGCGATTATGGGGTGGTGTCGCTGGAGAGCGCGGGCACGGCGTTGATCGTCGAGACCGCCGAGACCGTCGGCGGGCTCAGTGGTGTCGCGGGCAGCACGGTCACGCTCAATGATGACCTGACCGTGGCGAGCGGGATGACACCCTTTCCCACCACTTATGGCGGGGTGATCTCGGGCACCGGGTCTTTGATCGTCGCTGGCGCGGATCTGACGCTGTCGGGGGTCTCGGAGTATAGCGGATCGACGGAGGTCAGCGGCGGCACGCTGACGGTGACCGGGACGGGGTCTCTGGCCAGCCGGTCGGTCGAGGTGGGCGGTTCGGGGCAGCTTGCGACCGCAGGCGGGGCGCTGGAGGCCGAGGCCTCGGTGGTGCTGGATGGCGGCTGGACGCTGTCGGGCGACGAGACGGTGGCGTCGCTGTCGGGCACGGGGGCTCTGGGGCTTGGCGATGCGGATCTGACGCTGGGCTCGGTCGGGTTCTCGGGCACGGTGGAGGGCACGTCTGCGGCGGTCCTGTCGGTTGCGGGCAGCACGGGCAACAGCCTGGGCGGCGATCTGTCGGGCTTTGCGGGCACTCTGGCCCTGAGCAATGCGGACCTGTCGATTGCCGATGATCTCTCGGGCCTTGTGACGCTGTCTTCGGGCACGCTGTCGACCAGCGCGGCGGCGCTGTCGGCGGGGGTCTCGGTGACGGGCGCGGGCGCGATCATGGCCACGGGCAGCGGCGAGACGCGGCTGTCGGGGGCGCTGGATCTGTCGGGGGCGCTGTCTCTGGGCAGCAGCGACGGGCTGGCGCTGGATATGACGGCGGGGGTGATCGACAGCGGATCGACGCTGACGCTGACCTCTGGCAGCCTGCGGCTGGTGGATCAGGAGGCGGCGGATCTTCTGGCGGCGCTGTCCTCGACCGAGGTGCAAAGCGGCGCGGTGCTCGATCTGGACGGTCAGGCGCTGACGCTGGCGGATCTGCAGGGCGCGGGCGAGGTGAGCAGCACGTCGGCGGCGGTTCTGACGCTGGCCGATGGCACGTTCAGCGGGGCGCTTTCGGGCGCGCTGTCGCTGGTCTCGACCGGCGATCTGACGCTGTCGGGGGTCTCGGAGTATAGCGGATCGACGGAGGTCAGCGGCGGCACGCTGACGGTGACCGGGACGGGGTCTCTGGCCAGCCGGTCGGTCGAGGTGGGCGGTTCGGGGCAGCTTGCGACCGCAGGCGGGGCGCTGGAGGCCGAGGCCTCGGTGGTGCTGGATGGCGGCTGGACGCTGTCGGGCGACGAGACGGTGGCGTCGCTGTCGGGCACGGGGGCTCTGGGGCTTGGCGATGCGGATCTGACGCTGGGCTCGGTCGGGTTCTCGGGCACGGTGGAGGGCACGTCTGCGGCGGTCCTGTCGGTTGCGGGCAGCACGGGCAACAGCCTGAGCGGCGATCTGTCGGGCTTTGCGGGGACTCTGGCCCTGAGCAATGCGGATCTGTCGATTGCCGATGATCTCTCGGGCCTTGTGACGCTGTCTTCGGGCACGCTGTCGACCAGCGCGGCGGCGCTGTCGGCGGGGGTCTCGGTGACGGGCGCGGGCGCGATCATGGCCACGGGCAGCGGCGAGACGCGGCTGTCGGGGGCGCTGGATCTGTCGGGGGCGCTGTCTCTGGGCAGCAGCGACGGGCTGGCGCTGGATATGACGGCGGGGGTGATCGACAGCGGATCGACGCTGACGCTGACCTCTGGCAGCCTGCGGCTGGTGGATCAGGAGGCGGCGGATCTTCTGGCGGCGCTGTCCTCGACCGAGGTGCAAAGCGGCGCGGTGCTCGATCTGGACGGTCAGGCGCTGACGCTGGCGGATCTGCAGGGCGCGGGCGAGGTGAGCAGCACGTCGGCGGCGGTTCTGACGCTGGCCGATGGCACGTTCAGCGGGGCGCTTTCGGGCGCGCTGTCGCTGGTCTCGACCGGCGATCTGACGCTGTCGGGGGTCTCGGAGTATAGCGGATCGACGGAGGTCAGCGGCGGCACGCTGACGGTGACCGGGACGGGGTCTCTGGCCAGCCGGTCGGTCGAGGTGGGCGGTTCGGGGCAGCTTGCGACCGCAGGCGGGGCGCTGGAGGCCGAGGCCTCGGTGGTGCTGGATGGCGGCTGGACGCTGTCGGGCGACGAGACGGTGGCGTCGCTGTCGGGCACGGGGGCTCTGGGGCTTGGCGATGCGGATCTGACGCTGGGCTCGGTCGGGTTCTCGGGCACGGTGGAGGGCACGTCTGCGGCGGTCCTGTCGGTTGCGGGCAGCACGGACAACAGCCTGAGCGGCGATCTGTCGGGCTTTGCGGGGACTCTGGCCCTGAGCAATGCGGACCTGTCGATTGCCGATGATCTCTCGGGCCTTGTGACGCTGTCTTCGGGCACGCTGTCGACCAGCGCGGCGGCGCTGTCGGCGGGGGTCTCGGTGACGGGTGCGGGCGCGATCATGGCCACGGGCAGCGGCGAGACGCGGCTGTCGGGGGCGCTGGATCTGTCGGGGGCGCTGTCTCTGGGCAGCAGCGACGGGCTGGCGCTGGATATGACGGCGGGGGTGATCGACAGCGGATCGACGCTGACGCTGACCTCTGGCAGCCTGCGGCTGGTGGATCAGGAGGCGGCGGATCTTCTGGCGGCGCTGTCCTCGACCGAGGTGCAAAGCGGCGCGGTGCTCGATCTGGACGGTCAGGCGCTGACGCTGGCGGATCTGCAGGGCGCGGGCGAGGTGAGCAGCACGTCGGCGGCGGTTCTGACGCTGGCCGATGGCACGTTCAGCGGGGCGCTTTCGGGCGCGCTGTCGCTGGTCTCGACCGGCGATCTGACGCTGTCGGGGGTCTCGGAGTATAGCGGATCGACGGAGGTCAGCGGCGGCACGCTGACGGTGACCGGGACGGGGTCTCTGGCCAGCCGGTCGGTCGAGGTGGGCGGTTCGGGGCAGCTTGCGACCGCAGGCGGGGCGCTGGAGGCCGAGGCCTCGGTGGTGCTGGATGGCGGCTGGACGCTGTCGGGCGACGAGACGGTGGCGTCGCTGTCGGGCACGGGGGCTCTGGGGCTTGGCGATGCGGATCTGACGCTGGGCTCGGTCGGGTTCTCGGGCACGGTGGAGGGCACGTCTGCGGCGGTCCTGTCGGTTGCGGGCAGCACGGGCAACAGCCTGAGCGGCGATCTGTCGGGCTTTGCGGGGACTCTGGCCCTGATCAATGCCGATCTGTCGATTGCCGATGATCTCTCGGGCCTTGTGACGCTGTCTTCGGGCACGCTGTCGACCAGCGCGGCGGCGCTGTCGGCGGGGGTCTCGGTGACGGGCGCGGGCGCGATCATGGCCACGGGCAGCGGCGAGACGCGGCTGTCGGGGGCGCTGGATCTGTCGGGGGCGCTGTCTCTGGGCAGCAGCGACGGGCTGGCGCTGGATATGACGGCGGGGGTGATCGACAGCGGATCGACGCTGACGCTGACCTCTGGCAGCCTGCGGCTGGTGGATCAGGAGGCGGCGGATCTTCTGGCGGCGCTGTCCTCGACCGAGGTGCAAAGCGGCGCGGTGCTCGATCTGGACGGTCAGGCGCTGACGCTGGCGGATCTGCAGGGCGCGGGCGAGGTCAGCAGCACGTCGGCGGCGGTTCTGACGCTGGCCGATGGCACGTTCAGCGGGACGCTTTCGGGCGCGCTGTCGCTGGTCTCGACCGGCGATCTGACGCTGTCGGGGGTCTCGGAGTATAGCGGATCGACGGAGGTCAGCGGCGGCACGCTGACGGTGGCGGGCAGTGTTGGGGATGTCGATGTGGCCGCCAGTGCGCAGATGGATGTGCTGACTGGCGGCTCTGCGGGGCAGATCACGCTGGCGGGATCGGGCAGCAATGCGGGCGAGATCTCGGGGCTGGTGCAGAGCGCGGGCAGTTTTGTGAACAGCGGCACCATTACCGGTGCGGTCGGCCTTTCGGGCGGGCAGTTGGAGAATGACGCAGAGGGTGCGATCGCGGGCGTGCTGGCGGTTTCTGGCGGGGCCGTGGTCACGAATGCGGGCGCGCTGGCCGCGCTGAGCCTGAGCGCTGGCACCGTGACCACAACCGGCACGTTGGGGACGGCGACGGTTACGGGCGGCAGCCTGCTGAATAGTGGCCTCCTGTCAGGGGATGTGCTACTCTCGGACGGGACGCTGGACAATAGCGGCGAGCTGTCGGGCGCGACCACGGTTGAGGGCGGTACGCTTGAGAATAACGGTCGTGTCAGCGGCAGCGTGACGCTTGCTTCCGGCATGGTGAACAATACCGATACCATCACCGGTCTGGTGACGGTGGAGGGCGGCACCTTTACCAATGATGGCGCGCTGGCCGGACTGGATATTTCTGCCGGCACGCTGGTCAATCATGCAAGCGCTCAGGTGACGGGGGCGTTGACGGTCTCCGGCACGGGGCTTGTGACGAATGCGGGTTCGCTGGCCTCGGTCGAGATGACGGGCGGCACGCTGGGCAATAGTGGCACCCTGACCGAGGCCTTGGTGCAGGCGGGGGCGCTGACCAATGACCTTGGCGGGGCGATTGGCACTCTGCGCCTGAGCGAGACCGGCAGCGTGATCAATAGCGGCACTCTGGCCACGGCGATTGTCAGCGGGGGAACGCTGACCAATAGCGCCAGCGGCACCCTGACATCGGCCCTGTCGCTTCTGGCAGGCAGTGTTGTCAATGAGGGCGTGATCTCGGGCGATCTGACGCTGACCGGCGGCAGCCTGACCAATAACGGCGCCATCCGCGCGGATCTCGATATCAGCGACGCGACGGTCACCGGTGCAGGCACGATCACTGGCGATGTGACGCTGCGCGCAGGCGGTGACCTGACGGTGACCAGCATGCTTGACGGCTCGGTGGCGGTGCTGCTGGGCGGCACGCTGACGCTGTCGGAGGCCGATGTTTCGGGCGGGATCGACAATGCTGGCACTGTCGTGCTGAGCGGGTCGGTCAATGTGGATGGCGATTTCACCAATACCGGCACGCTGACCACCTCCGGCAGCACGCCGGTCCTGCTGACGCTGACCTCGGGCAGTTTCTATGCCGGTGGTGATATCGATGCCTCGGCCAGCAGCCTGATCATTACGGCGGGCGAGATCCAGATTCTGGCGGGCTTCAGCGTGACCGGCGATGTCACCTATGACGGCACGGTCACCAATGCCGGTCTGGTCGAACTTGGTCAGGATCTGAAAAACAATCTGGTCAACCAGACGGGCGGTCAGGTTTCGGTGACGGCCAATGTCGATGGGGCCGGGTTCGATGTCACCAACAGCGGCACATTCGCCATCGCGGAAGGTTTCGGGCTGGGCAATCTGGACCTGTTCCAGAACGAGGGCGATCTGGTTCTGGCCGACACGGCCAGCCTTGCGGCGCAGCGGTTTGCAGGCAGCGGGACCCTCACGCTGAATTCCGGTTCGGTGCTGGATATCTCGGACAGTTTCGTGCTGGGATCGGGGGCCGCTCTGACGGTCTCGGGGGCGGCGGCCTCGCTGGGCAGCAGCGCCTCGCTGACGCTGTCCTCGGGCAGTCGTCTGACAGTCGAGGACGGCCAGAGCCTGAACGGGCAGGCCACGACGGTCGATAGCGCGGGCAATATCATCGTCGGGCAGGATGCCAGCCTCGTGCTGGCGGGGCTTACCTCAAGCGGCAGCCTGACCAATAGCGGGACATTGACCACCACCACCGCCCTGACCAGCACCGGAACGCTGGTCAATAGCGGCACGATCACAAGCGGGTTGATCGTTGCGGGCGGGACGGCCACCAGCACCGGCAGCCTTGGCGACTGGACGGTGAGCGACGGGCGTCTGTCGCTTGCGGGCACAGGCGCTGCGGGGGTGATCACCGGCGGCGAGGTCGATATTGACGGCACGGTGGGCAGCATCGCGCTTTCCGGCGGCACGCTGGATCTCTCGGGGCAGTCGGGTGTGATCACGCAGGAGGGCGGCAGCGTCACGCTGTCGGGCGGCGTGGCCGACGGGCTTGTGGCCAGTGCCGGAGAGGCGACGCTTTCGGGCGGCACGCTGGCCGGTGCATTGGCGGTGTCCGGCACGGCGGATGTGACGGTGGGCATGGCGCTGACCAATGCTGTGACGCTGGAAGAGGGCGCGCTGACGCTGACGGCTGCGGGCAGCATCGCGGGGGATCTGGGCTTTGCGTCGGGCAGCTTCACCAATGCGGGCACGCTGAGCGGCAATCTGGCGCAGGATGGCGGCAGCACCGAAAATAGCGGCACGATTTCGGGCGGCGTCATGCTGACCAATGGCAGCTTTACCAACCTCGCCGGCGGGCTCACGGGGGGCGTGACGCAATCGGGCGGCGATCTGGTCAATGCGGGCATTCTGGCCGCGCTGGAGCTTTCGGGCGGCACGGCGCTTTCGACGGGCGAGATCCTCGGAGCGGTCGATATTGCGGCGGGCAGCCTCGACAATGACGGGACGATTGGCGGTCTGGCGACGGTCACCGGCGGTCGTCTTGACACGAGCGGTGCCATTTCCGGCGGGCTGACACTGGCGGGCACCGATGCCGAGGTCGACAATAGCGGCAGCGTGACCGGTGCGATCACCGTCTCTGCGGGCGCGCTGACCAATAGCGGGGCGCTGAATGGCACCCTGACCCAGACCGGCGGCAGCGTGATCAACGAAAGCAACGCGACCCTTGCGGGCGATGCCACCGTGTCGGGGGGCAGCCTCGAGAATGCGGGGACGATTGGCGGCGATCTTGATCTGCTTGCGGGGAGTGTGACCAATAGCGGCAGCGTGACCGGCGATACCAGCGTGTCGGACGGGGCGCTGCTGGTGTCGGATGGTGGCAGCTTCGCGGGCGATGTTGTGCTTGCCGGTGATAGCGGCGCGGGCGGGGCTGTCCTGCAACTCTCGGGCCAGACCAGCGTGGGCGGGGATCTGGTGAATGACGGCACCATCACGACCGCCGACAGCACGGGGGCCGGTGTCAGCGTGGCCGGTGATTTCACCAATAACGGCACGATTGACGGCTCGACAGGCCAGATCAGCATCACGGCCTCGACCATTATCGTGGCCGATACGGCCTCGGTTCTGGGCGATGTCGTGCTGGAGGGCGCACTGGTCAATGCGGGCATGGTCGAGCTGACCAATGATCTGGAAGACGATGTCACCAACCAGCTTGGCGGCACGATCTCCGTGACCTCCGATGTGTCGGGCGCAGGCTATGACCTGACCAATGCGGGCGCGCTGGTTGTTGCGGATGCCGTGGCCTTCACCGGTCTGGGGGTGGTCGACAATAGCGGCACCATCGATCTGGGCGCAGGGGCAGAACTGGCCTCGGCCACGATGAACAATAGCGGCGAGATCACGCTGGGCGCGGGGGCCGTTCTTTCGGGCACCGGCAACACGCTCAATAATGACGGTACGATCACCGTTGGCGATGGCGGCACGGTCACCGATGCGGGCGCGATCAACAACAGCGGCACCATCACCTATGACGGGTCGGGCGTTCTGGCCGCCGATACGGGCGATAACGGCACCGCGCTTGTCAATGACGGTCTGATCCAGACTGTCGCAGGCGGCAATGATACCATCGTGATCGGCGATGGCAGCGCCAACAGCTTCGAGAATACCGCCACCGGCACTTTCGTCATCGGTGCGCTGGACAGCGTCGTGGCGACGCAGACCGATCTGGACAATGCGGGGGCGCTGAGCATCGGCAGCGGGGCCAGCCTGAGCCTTGCCAACCTGACCAATACCGGCACGCTGGAAAATGCCGGAACACTGGATGTGTCTGGCAGCCTGACCAATGCGGGCGGCGAGATCGTCAATAGTGGCGCGGTCAGCGCCGATCTGGCAATGACGGCAGGCACGCTGGCCAATAGCGGTACTCTGGCCGAGGTCACGCTGGCGGGCGGCACGCTGACGCAAAGCGCAGGCAGCATTGCGGCGCTGTCGGTCACCGGTGGCAGCGCCACGCTTTCGGCGGGCAGCGTCACGGGCGATCTGGGTATCACCGGCGGCAGCGCGGAGCTGGCCGGAGCCGCCAGCGTGTCCGGCACCACCCGCGTGGGCAGCAGCGGCAGCCTGACCAATGCGGGGCAACTGGCCGATCTGGTCAGCGCGGGCACGACCGTGACAAGCGGCACGGTGACGGGGAATGCCACGATCACCGGCGGCAGCTTCACGTCCACCGGCACTATCCTTGGCAGCGCGACGCTGTCGGGGGCGGCGCAGGCACAGCTGTCCGGCACCATCGCGGGCACTCTGGCCCTGAGCGATACGGCCAGCGCCGAGATCCTCTCCGATCTGTCGGTGGCCGATGTCACGAACACGACCGAGAGCAGCCTGCTGCTGAGCGCGGGCACTCTGGCGGTTGCCAGCGGCAGCCTGACCAATACCGGCACGCTGGAGATCGCGGGCGGCACGCTGGAGGCCGCGGTCGAGAACGCGGCCACGCTGGTGATGACCTCTGGGGTGATTGAGGGTGATCTGGCGGCGGGTGGTCGCTCGCAGACCGCATTGGCGGGCAGCCTGAACGGGGCGCTGGCCATCACCGATGCTGCCAGCGTCGAGGTGACGGGCGATCTGGACGGGGTGATTTCGATCAGCCAGACCAGCAGCAGCGCGCTGGTGCTGTCGGCTGGAACGCTCAGCCTGACGGGCGCGCAAGGCGTCAGCAATGCGACCACGGTGTCGATCACCGGCGGCACGCTGCTATCTGACGCAGGTGCAGTCTTCACCAACGCGGCAGATGCCACGCTTTCGGTTGCGTCGGGGGGCACGCTCTCGATGGATGTCGAGAACGAGGCCGGGGCCCAGATGCTACTGGCCGGTGCCATGAACGGCGATCTCGTCAATGCCGGAACCGTGTCGCTGACCGGTTCGCTGACAGGCGATGTGAGCAATGAAACCGGTGCGGCGCTCGCGCTTTGGGGCGAGGTCACCGGCACGGTCTCCAATGCCAGCGGGGCGCTTCTGGCGCTTGCGGGGACTGTGGATGGCGATGTCAGCCAAGCCACCGGCGGCGTGTTGACGGTGGCGGCAGATGACAGCGCGACGATCACCGGATCGCTGTCGGGGCTGGGCCAGTTCGACATTGATGGGGCGTTGGCCATTGGCGATGAGTTCACCCTCGGCACGGCGGATGACGATGCGCAGGACGCGGTCCTGACGCTGGCAGGCGGTCAGCTTTCGGCGGGCAGCTTCCGCAATTTCGGCACCGTTTATCTGTCCGAGGATGCGGCGGTCAGCGCCGCGACGACCAACTATTCCACCGTCTATGTCACGGGCAGCGCGTCGATTTCGGGCAGCTATAGCAATGCGTCGGGCAGCCTTCTGTCCTTGGCCGATGATACCACGACCACCACGTTGAGCATTGATGGCGATGCGGCGCTGAACGGGACCATCGTCCTTGATGCGGCTCTGGGTGCGACGGATCAGTCGGCGGATAAGATCGCGGTGTCGGGCGCGCTGAGCGGCCATGCCACGATCGTCTTCAACAATCTGGCAGGCGATGATTACGCCCTGCTTGACGACGATCTGGCGATCCTCACCTATGGCAGCAATAACGGCTTCAGCGCCACGACCTCGGGTCTGCCGGAGACGGGGGCGGTGCTTTATGCGCTGTCCGATGACAGCAGCTCGAACACCATCAACCTGATTTCCGGTGCCAACCCTGCCTTCGGCGGGATCGCCTCGGGGCTGGCGCTGACCCAGTCCTTGATGGGCTCGGTGATCAACCGTCCGACCAGCCCCTATATCTCGGGTCTGGCCGCTGCGACAGAAGATGACGATCTGTGCGGCTTTGGCGGTTGGGGCCGGTTCGTTGGGGGTAAGGCCACCGCCACCGGCGCGTCGCAGACCGCGCTTGGCACCTTCCAGAACGAGGTCGAGGCGACCTATGGCGGGGCACAGGCGGGCTTTGACCATAGCTGCTTCAAGGATATCATCGGCGGCTGGAATGTCAGCTTTGGCGGGATCGGCGGCTTCAACATCGGCAAGATCGAACAGCCGGTCTATCTCTTCGATACCTCGACCGCGACGCTGAACACCGCGATCAAGACCAGCGAGAACAAGATCGATTTCAACCAGATCTATGGCGGCGGATATATCGGCCTGTCCAAAGGGCGCTGGGTGGCCGATCTGCAGGCGCGGGTGGACCGCACAAGCTATGACATCAAGAACCGTGCGACCGCGAACGAATATGGCGAGGCGCTGGGGCTGGATGACCAGAGCTACGACAGCCACGGCTATACGGTGTCGGGCTCTGTGGGCTATGCCTTCTCGCTTGACAGCCTTGTGTCGGGGATGAACCTCGTGCCCTCGGCGGGCTTCTCGTGGACGCGTTCGCAGGCGGATGATATCTACTTCTCGAACGATCCCGATGATAGCACCGATGATGGCGTGCTGGAATTCGATCCGATCACCAACAAGATCGCCTTCACCTCGCTGACACTGTCGCGCGGGCAGATCCTTGCCTCGGGCACCGAAGCGATCAACTATTTCGCGACGGGCACCTATTATCACGATTTCGGTGACTCCGCGAAGGCGACCTATTACGTGCTGGATGATGAGGGCAACAAATCGGGCACCGGTCTGGATGCCACCAACGAATTGCTGACCGATTACGGCGAGATCAGCTTTGGTCTGAACTATACCAAGGTTCTCAACCCCGGTATGGCGCTTCCGGCGCGGCAGTTCGATGCCTCGGCACGCTTCGACGGGCGCTTCTCCGATCAGCTTGACGGCTGGGGGGTTACGGCACAGCTGCGCTGGCAGTTCTGATCCGGTCGGGCCGGAACAGGGGCGGGGGGTTGACCAAATCGGGTGACCCCCTACAAAGGAACGGATTTTACGCGGCTATCTTGCTGGTCGCACCTTTGGAAGAAAGCTTTCGGGACGATGTCACTTTTCAGTAAGGTCGCATGGAAAGAGGGGCTGTTTCTGCAGCCGCACCACCTGCAGCAGGCAGATCGCTATCACGAGTATCTGACGCGCGCGCGTGTGGGGGTGCTCAGCCCCTATCCTTGGGGGATTGCGACCCTGCGGCTGGATCGTGACAAGGCCCAGCTTGGCCAGATCGGGCTGACCGAGGTTTCCGGCATCATGCCGGATGGCACGCCGTTCGATGCGCCGGGGGTCTCGCCCCTGCCGCTGGCGGTCGAGGTGCCCGAGGATGGCGCGGGGCTGGATATCTGGCTGACATTGCCCGATGCGGCGATCAATGGTCAGGACATCGCGCCTCAGGCCAAGGATGCCAGCACGCGCTATGTGCTCGACAGCGATACCGTGGTCGATAACCAGTCCGCTAGCCGGTCCGAACAGGTGATCGAAGTGGCCCATCCGCGCCTCGAGATCGCCATCCGCAAGACCCCGCGTCCGGGCTATCAGAACATCCGTCTGGGCCGCGTGCTGGAGCTGCGCGACGGCATCGTGACGCTGGATGACCGCGTGCCGCCCTCGGCGCTGCGCCTGCCCGCGCATCCGGCCTATGATGGCTATCTCAGCCGTGTGATCGGCTGGATCGAGGCCAAGCTGGAGACGCTGGCCCGCTATGCCTCCGACCCGACCTCGGGCGGGGGGATGCAGGCCAGCGACTATCTGATGCTGATGGTGCTCAACCGCGAGCTTCCGGTGCTGCGGCATCTGAAATCCATGGCCAATGTCCATCCCGAGCGGCTGTATGAACGGCTGATCGCGCTGGCCGGCGAGCTGACGACCTTTGATCAGGGCGACCGCCATGCGCGCGATTACGGCGGCTATAAACATGATCTGCCCAATGAAAGCTTTCAGCCCGTGGTCTCGGATATCCAGCGTCTTCTGGCGCGCGATGTGGGCCGTGCGGTGCGCCTGCCGCTACAGGAGGTGCGCGCCAATTCCTTCGCAGCCCTTGTCAATGACCGCTCGCTTTTCGCGCAGGCGACCTTCGTGCTGGAGGTCTCTTCGGGGCTGCCGCTGACGCAGGTGCAAAGCCAGTTCCCGCAGCTGTGCAAGGTCGGGCCCTCGACCCAGATGAAGACCATCATCAACAACAACCTCCCCGGTATCGGGTTGGTGCATCTGCCCAATCCGCCGCGGCAGATCCGCGTTGTGTCCACCAATGTCTATTTCCTGTTGGACAAATCCACCCAGCTCTGGCGCGAGTTCTCGACCGCGCCCGCGATCGGGATGCATTTTGCCGGTAACTGGCCGGATCTGAAGCTGGAACTCTGGGCCGTACCGGAGAGCGCCTAATGTCGGATGATGACGATAAGACCGTCTTCGGGCAGCCGCTGCCCTCTTTCCCGCCGCGCAAGGATGCAGGACGACCGGCGGCGCCCCAGCCGCCCGCCCGCGAGGATGACACATGGCTTGGCGGGGCGCTGAAGCCGCAGCAGGGTTATCCTGCCGCGTCCCCCCAACAGCCGCCCTATCCTGCGCCTCAGCCCCCGCAGGGCTGGGGGCATCCGGTGCCGCCACAACCACCGCAGCACGTGCCCCAAGGCGGCTATCCCGGGCAGAACCCGCCCGATCCCAACCCCTATCTGCCGCCCCAGCAGCCTGCGGCCACTCCCTATGGCCAGCCGCTTTACCAGCCCGATACCGGTGCGCGGCCCGAAGGCGCGGGGATGTTTCCCGATCTCAACCAGCCACAGGCGCAGGCCGCGCGCGTGGCCCCGCGCATCGCGCTGGCCGATGCACTGCGCGCTTCGGCACGGCAAAGCGGAGAGGGGGCGGCCTCGAACCCGCTTCTGGCCGAGGCCACGGGGCTTCTGATCCTGCTGGGCCGTCTGCGCACGGGGCTGGTCGAGATGCAGTCCGGCCCGCTGCTGGACCATGTCGCCCGCGCGATCGATGATTTCGAGACGCGGGCCCTGGCGCGTGGCCTGCCCGCGCCGCAGGTGCGCGATGCGAAATATGCGCTTTCGGCCACGGCCGATGATATCGTGCAGAACCTTCCCGGTGCCGACCGTGGCATGTGGCTGCAATATTCGATGGTGGCGCGCTTCTTTGGCGAGCGGTCCTCGGGTGTCGGCTTCTTCCAGAAGGTCGACGAGGCGATGAAGGTGCCGGGGCAGAGCTTCAATCTGCTGGAGCTGATGCTGAGCTGTCTTCAGCTTGGCTTCGAAGGCCAGTACCGGACGCTGCCCAATGGCTCGGTCGAGCTGGCGCGTATCCGCTCCGCTATCTACGAGACCCTGCGCCGTGTCAGCCCGCGCCCCGATGATGATGTCTCGCCCGCTTGGGAGGGCGTGCCGATGCATGGCCGCCGCCAGCGCGGCGCGACGCCCGTCTGGGTGGTGGGGCTGATTGCAGGTGCGATGCTGGTGGCGCTGTTTGCGACGCTTTCCACGCTTTTGACCCGCCAGTCTGCCACGGTGCGCGATCAGGTTCTGGCGCTGCATCGCGGGATCCCCGATGTCACGATCGAACGGACAGAGCCCGTGGTGACCCCCTATCAGGCCAGCTCGACCCAGATGCAGCGGATCAGCGATGCGCTGCAATCCGAAATCGATGCGGGGCGGGTCGAGGTGACGCAGAGCACAGATTGGGTTCTGGTGCGCGTGGGCGATGCACTGCGCTTTGCCACAGGGCGCGAGACCTTGGCCGATACGCAATCGGTGATGCCGCTTCTGGGCGCGATTGCGCAGACGCTGGATAAGGAAAACGGGCCGATCCGCGTGGTGGGCCATACGGATTCGGTGCCGATGTCGGGCCGCGGGCGTTTCAAGACCAATCAGGCCTTGTCCGAGGCGCGGGCGCAGACCGTTGCCGGTGTGCTCGAGGGGCTGGTCAAAGACCCCGCCCGTATCAGCGCCGAAGGTAAAGGGGCGACCGATCCGGTGGCCGATAACAAGACGGCTGAAGGCCGCGCCCGTAACCGCCGGGTCGAGATCATGATCCCGCGGGAGGACTGAGATGGCATTTTCTCTTCTGAAAAAGGCAGCCCGCGCGACGGCGTCCGGCTTCCGGCATAAATGGGTGCGCCGTGTGATGATCGCGCTGGCGCTGGTGGGCGCGGGGCTGGCGATCTGGTTCGGCTTTGTGATGACCGGCCTTGATCTTCTGGCCTCGCCCTGGCTTCGCGGCGGGGTGATCGCCCTGCTATATGCGGTGGTGGGGCTTGTCTGGTTCCTGCGCTGGCGCAAGCGGCGCAAGAAGGCGCAGGCGTTGGAAGACAGCCTGTTCTCGGCCCCCGCCAGCGACAGCAAGGTGCTGAACGAGCGCATGCAGGAGGCGATGGCCAAGCTGCGCAAATCGGGCGGGCGCAACTATCTCTATGATCTGCCGTGGTATGTCATCATCGGTCCGCCCGGCGCGGGCAAGACGACCGCTCTGGCCAATTCGGGCATCGAGTTTCCGGGGCAGGACGGTCTGGCCGATCATGCGCGCGGCTTTGGTGGCACCCGCAACTGCGACTGGTGGTTTGCCGAGGATGCCGTGCTGATCGACACCGCTGGCCGCTACACCACGCAAGACAGCGACCGTCAGGCCGATCAGGCTTCATGGAAGGCGTTTCTGGACCTGCTGAAAAAGGGCCGCCCCGACCAGCCGGTCAATGGCGTGATGCTGGCGTTTTCGGTGGAAGACGTGATGAACGCCACCGAGGATAGTCTTCAGGCCCATGCCGAGACCGTACGTGCCCGTCTGGCCGAACTGCACGAGACCCTGCGCATCGATGTGCCGGTCTATGCGATTTTCACCAAGGCCGACCTGATCTCGGGGTTCCGCGAATATTTCGGGTCCTTCTCGCAGTCGCGGCGCAAGCTGGTCTGGGGGCATACCTTCCAGACCCGCGACCGCAAGGCCGCCACCCATGAAGAGGTGCCCGCCGCCTTTGACGCGCTGCTGACGCGGCTGAGCGACGAGGTCGTGGACCGCATGACCGAAGAGCCCGATCCCGCCTCGCGGATCGCGATTTTCGGCCTGCCGGGGCAGATGGAGATGCTGCGCGACAAGATGGCCGAATTCCTGCGGCTGGTCTTTGAACCGACGCGCTACAAATCGGCGGCGATCCTGCGCGGCTTTTATTTCACCTCCGGCACACAGGAGGGTACGCCCGTCGATCAGGTGCTGGGGGCGATGGCGCGTGACAGCCAGTCCGAGGGCTTCCGTCCCGCTTTCATGTCGGGCAAGGGCAAGAGCTATTTCCTGCATGACCTTCTGCGCAAGGTGATCTTTGCCGAGCGCGACTGGGTGGGCTTTGACCGCAAGGCCGTGCGCCGCCGCCAGATCCTGCATACCGGCGGGCTGGCGCTGATTTCGGTGGTGACGCTCCTGGGAATGGCAGGCTTTGGCTATGCGTTCTGGAAAAGCGCCGACCAGCTGCGCGCGGCGCAGGTGGATGCCAGCGATTATGCCGATACCGCCCGCGAGGAACTGTCGAAGACGGTGATCTCGGACGATGATCCGGCACCCGTTCTGCCGGAATTGCAGCGTCTGCGCGATATGCGCGCGGGCTATGCCGACAAGACCGCCCCGCCGCTGATCGAGAATATGGGCCTGTCGCGCTGGAGCGAGCTGCATCAGGCGGCCAATCGCGCCTATTCCGACGGGCTGGAGCGGATGCTGCGCCCGCGTCTGGTGCTCTATCTTGAAAACACCATTCCGCAACTGATTGCCGACGGCAATACCGCCGGCGTCTATCGGGCGCTGAAGGTCTATCTGTTGCTGGGCGGGCAGGGGCCTGCGAAATCGTCCGATATGGCAGCGGTCGAGAGCTATTTCGACGATCTGTGGAGCGCGCGATATTCCGCCCCCGGCGAGACCCGTATCCATGACCAGCTTATGGGCCATCTGCAAGCCATGCTGCAACTCGATGGTGACCGTACCGACCTGATCGGTATCGATAATGCCATCGTGACCAAGGCCCGCGATGCCATTGTCAACCTGCCGCTGGCCGAGCAGGCCTATGCCTCGATCAAGGATCGGGCCATCAGTTCGGGTCAGACGGCCTTCGGGCTGGCCGATGCCATTGGCGGGCAGGTCGATCAGGTGCTGACCACCAATGACGGGACCGACCTGCATCAGCTTGTGGTGCCCGGTCTGTATACGTTCGAGGGCTATTGGGGCTTCTTCCTTGACGAGCTGACGAATGCGCGCGCGCGTCTGGAAGAAGATCGCTGGGTGCTGGGCGATGCCGCCGACCGTGTGGATTACCAGCGTCAGTTGGGGTCGCTGTCGCGCGATCTGCATCGCATGTATCGCCAGCAATTCGATGCGGCATGGAACAACGTGCTGTCACGTCTGGCCCTGCAGCGGATGTCGGCGGACCCGCCGCGCTATGATAAACTGGCCGTGGCGGGGTCGTCGGTCAACTCGCCGCTGTTGCGCCTTGTCGAAGAGGTGGACCGCCAGACCCGTTTGAGCCGCCTTTACGACAAGCTCGATACCCTCAGCCCCGAACAGGCGGCTCAGATGGCCGCAGGCGGGGGCGATCTGGGGGCGGCTCTGGGCGATACGGCCTTCAACCAGATCTATGCGGGGTCGGGGGTCTTCCAGCGCGTGGTGATGGACCAGCTGCGCGCCAGCTCGACCGGCAAGAGCCAGACCCGCGCGCAAAGCGCGGGCGGGGCCTCGGCCACCGATGACAGCCAGCGCGCGCAGGTCGAACGTATCAGCGGCGATTTCGCGATCTGGCACCGTCTGCTGGACGGCGAACAGGGCGGGCGCGCGATTGACGTGGTTCTGTCGAACCTGCAGGCGCTGCGCGAGAACCGGCGCAATGCGTCACTGGCACCGACCCCGGCCGATGAAACCATGCTGCGCCAGCAGCTTGCGACGCTGACGATGAATAATTCGGCCCTGCCCAAGCCGCTGGCAACCATGCTCAACGGGGTCGAGCGCGAATTCTCCTCGGTGGCGCAGGATGCGACAGTCAGCCAGCTCAATCGTGCGCTGAATGATGATGTGGGGGCCTTCTGCCGCGAATTCATCGCGCCCTATTTCCCCTTCGCGCAAAATGGCCGCCATGTGTCGCCTGCGATTTTCGGGCAGTTCTTCGGTCCCGGAGGGCGGATGGACCGCTATTTCACCACCTATCTGCAACCCTATGTCAGCCGTGGTGAAAACGGTCTGGAACCCGCGCCCGACAATGCGCTGGGGCAGCGTCTGTCGCCCGCACTCCTGCGCTCTTTCTCGCAGGCCGAAGCGATCCGGATGGCGTTTTTTGCCTCCGGTTCGTCCGAGCCGGAAGTGTCGATGTCGATCACCCATGTCAGCTCCAGCCCTTCGGTGCAGCTTGCAGTGCTGACGATGAATGGCAAGCAACTGCGCACCCAGCCCAATTCGACAGCCGCCGAGATGGTGTGGCCGGGGCAATCCTCGGGGGTCAATCTCAGCCTCTATCCGCAAAGCGAGGGGGGCAATTCCGCGCTGAATTTCAATGACGGGCGGTGGGATATCGTGTCGTTCCTGCGCAATGGCGTGGTCAAGATCAATGGCAATGTCGCCAATGTCGCAGAGCAGGTGGGCGGGCGCTCGATCACCTATCGCTTCGAATTCGACAGCACCACGGTGCCGTTCCTTATGCCGGAACTGTCCGAATTCACCTGTCCCGTCTCGGTGGAGTAAGCCATGCAGGAGGCATCCGTTCTGAACACCGCGCCGATAGGTCTTCTGGGCAAGCATCCGGGCTATGGCGATTTCCTGCAGGCAGGGCTGGGGGCCTCGATTGTCGAGGCGCTCAACCAGTGGCTTGATGCCTCTTTGGGGGGGCTGCGTGACGAGATGGGCAATGACTGGCCTGCCTTTTGGGACCGTGCGCAAGAGCTGCGGTTCTGGGTCGGGCGCGGCCATTTCGGTCAGACGCTGGCGGGGGTTCTGCGGCCGTCCCATGACAAGGTGGGGCGGCGGTTCCCGCTGCTGCTGCTGACGCAGGGGGCGGATCTGCCCGCCCCGACCGACCCCGCCTCGGACCAGAGCCTGTGGGACAGGTTCTCGGCGCATCTCGACAAGGCGCAACCGGGACAGGGGGCTGCGGCACTGTTGCACGGGCTTGATCTGGCCTTGCCCGACGAGGCTGCGAAAGCCAGTCAGGGGCCGCAGGTCTGGGCGCATCACCCCGAGGGCGACCTTGCGGCGCTGCTGCGCTCGGCTGCGACGGTCGAGCGCGAGCGCGCCATGTTGACGCGGGTCCATTTCTGGACGAAGGGGGAGGCGGGCCGCGCGGCCCAGTGGATTGCCGGACCGCAGATGCCCGATGCGCGGGTGATGGGTTGGCTCTTGGGGGGCATGCCGGAGGCGGCGTAAGGGCAGGAGACGGTGGGGATGGACGGTTTTTTCAGCAATGGTGTGTTCTGTTTCGAAACGGGCGCCGCCACCGATGTGGGCTGCCGCCGGTCGATCAACGAGGACAGTCTGATCTGCCGTCCCGAATTCGGTCTGTGGACGGTGGCCGATGGTATGGGCGGCCATGCGGCGGGGGATTATGCCAGTGGCATGATCGTGCAGGAACTCGGCTCGGTCGGGGTGGCGGCCTCGGAGCAGGATCTGCAGGCGCGGTATATGGAACGGCTGGTGCGGGCAAATCAGGCGATCCGCAGCCATGCGGTCAAACTGGGCGGGCAGACCATCGGCTCGACGGTGGTTTCGCTCCTCGTGCAGGGCGAGGACTGGTTTGTCGTCTGGTCCGGAGACAGCCGCGCCTATCTGATGCGCGAGGGGCATCTGGTGCAGCAAAGCCGCGACCATACCGAGTTGCAGGCCATGCTGGACGGCGGACAGTTGCGCCCCGAAGACGCGCGTAGCTACCCGCGCAAGAATGTCATTACCCGCGCGATCGGTGTCACCGCCGAGCCGCAATGCGACATTGTTTCGGGCAAGCTCAGGGCGGGGGATCTGTTCGTGCTGTGCTCGGACGGGTTGATGGAGCATATGGCCGATCGCGAGATTGCCGCCATCGTGCGCGATTATCCGCCGCAGGCGGCCTGCAACCAGCTGATCCGCGAGACTCTGGCGCGCGGGGCACGCGATAATGTGACGGTGGTTGTGATAAGCTGCAGCCCGACCATGTTTGACGAGACGACCCAACCCGTATGACCCGCCCTCCGCATATGCCGACCGATCCGCCACAGGGCGATGAGGAAGCGACCCGTCTGGCGGGCCTGCCGTCTGCTGCGCAGGCCTCCGTTCCGCAGCCTCCGGTCGTGCAGGCGCCTGTGCCGCAAGGCGATGACGAGCGCACGCAATTCGCCTTTGCGCCCGCGACGGAGGAGGCGACACGCTTCGATACGGGGGCGGCAGCGGGCGCCCCTTCGGCCAAGCCATCCGCAGGGCAGGCCGATCTCAAGATCGGGACGCTGATCAACAACAATTACCGCGTCACCGCCGAGTTGAAGGCCGGAGGCATGGGCTCGGTCTATCGCGGGGTGGAAATCGGGACGGGGGATCCGGTGGCCATCAAGCTGGTGCTGTCGGTTCTGGCCGAGCACGAGCAGACCGCCATGCTGTTTCGCCGCGAGGCCCGCACGCTGCGCCAGCTGACCCATCCGGCCATCGTGCGCTATTACAATTACGTGCAGGACCCGCAACTCGACCGGTATTTCCTTGTCATGGAATATATCGACGGGATCGCGCTGTCGGATTACGTGGTCAGCCGTGGCACGCTTGGCTCGGAAGCGGCGCTGACTCTGATGGAACGGCTTGCGGGGGGCTTGGGGTCCGCCCATGCGCTGGGAGTGATCCACCGCGATCTTTCGCCCGATAACGTGATGCTGCCGGGCGGTGATATCGCGCAGGCGCGGCTGATCGATTTCGGGATCGCGCGCTCGGCTATCCAGAGCGACCGCCAGCTTGATAACCAGTTTGCGGGCAAGCTGAAATATGTGGCTCCGGAACAGCTTGGCCTTTACGGCGGCGATGCGGGACCGCGCGCCGATATCTACGGGCTGGCCCTGCTGGTCATTGCGGCCTTGCAGGGCAAGCCGCTGCAGATGGGCGCCACGATTGAAGAAGCGATCGAGCGGCGTGCCGAGGTGCCCGATATCAGTGCGGTGCCATTGCGGTTGCAACCTTTGCTGCGGCAGATGCTGGCCCCCGATCCGGCGGACCGTCCGGCCTCGATGGAGGCGCTTCTGGCCAAGATCGAGGCTTTGCGTGCCCCCGCCCAGCCGCGCCCCGTGGCCGGTCTGAGCCTGCCGCCCGGCTTGCAGGGGCCGCTCCCGCCCGAGGCCCCTGTGCCCGAGCGGTCGGGCATGGACAAGGCGTCTGCTCCGAAGCGCAAACGCGACCCGCTGCCGCGGCGGCTTGTGCTGTTGATGGGGGTGGTTTTTGCCGCTGTGCTGGGCTTTGCGGGCTGGCAAAGCGGCTGGTTGCGGCCTCAGGGCCAGATGGAGGCCTCAGGGACGGGGGCTGTGGCCGAGGCCGCTAACGGGTTGGCCCCGCGCGAGGCAGGCACGCGCGATGCGTTTCTGGCCAGCTATCCGTCGGCTCCGGCCTGTTTTTATGCCCATCGTCTCACCGCAGGCCCGCGCACGGGGGTGCTGTCGGTGCTGTCGACGGCCGATGCGGGCACCACTCTGCCGGCACCGGATCTGGTGTCCGATTATGCGAAGACATTCGGTGCGGCACCGGGGCGGTTTGATGCCCGTATTACCGATGCACAATGCCCTGTGCTGGATTTCGCCCGCGAGATGCAGGCCCGTCCGGGCCCTGATCTGGCGCTGACCGTGGCCAATGACGATATCGCCTCCGGGGAAACCCTGCGGGCCACGCTCGAGGCGGATCCGCAGGCCCAGACATGGGTCGGGCTGGTGACGCCCGAGGGGCAGATCTACAATCTTGGCGGGCGGTTGACGGGCAAGGATCTGGCCTTTGCCCTTTCGACCGGCGCGGCAGGGCAGGCACAGACGCAGCTTGTGCTGAGCATCGCCAGCACGCAGGCGCTTGTGGGTCTGGCGACGCTGCAGGATGGCGCAGAGGCCGCCAAGATCATGCCGGGACTGCTGGCCGAGATCAGGCAGACGGGGCAACAGGTCTCGGTGCGGGTGACACCGATCCATCTGCATCCTGCTCCTGATGAGGCGGCCGAGTAATGATTTTTGCCTATCGGCTTTTCGTATTCTGGGTTACGCTCGACAGATGATTAAACTTATTGTGGTTTCGGCATTTCTGATTGGCGGCACGGTTGCAGGCGGTGTCGGTCTGGCCGTCTGGCATGGCACGCAGGCACCGGCCACGCCAAGCCTTGCCGCGCCGTCGGCCCTGCCCGAAGTCAGGCGCAGCACCCGTTACGAACTTGGCCGGTATGAGGGGCAAAGCGCCGGAGCCGTACGGCCCGCAGCAGGCACCCTGCCGCGCGTGCCGCTCCCACAACAGGCGGCGCTGCCATCTGTCGATGCCATGCCTGCCCCCGCCGCTGATGCGCCCGTCCGCTTGCCGCAAAACCGCCCCGTTGCGACCCCTTCACCGGCGACAGGGTCTGTTGCCCTGCGCGCGGCACCTGTGCCAGCGCGTGCGCCCGAAGCCTATCCCGTCACGGCAGGGGCGCCTCTTTCAACGGTTGTGCCCTACGCATATGCCGCCCCGCCCCGTGAGGCAGCACAGATGCGCAAACCGGTCGCCGCCCAGGCGGATGCCGAGCCGGGCTATTTTATCGGCGTTTATCGCTAGCGATCGACGGTTTCCACCGGCCGGTTTGGCTGTGCCTGAAGCCGCGATGCCTTCCACTCTACGACCGATTTGCACCAAGCTGCAGCATGTCGGGACTGCTGTTCACCACAGACCCGCGCAATCCTTTAGCCATCCTGTGGCGGGCGCTTCGACGCCCTTGCATCCAAACCGCACGGATCGGGGCCGATACACAAAGTTCTGGACCCTCCCCGATGGTCTGCGGCCTTAAAGCCTTGTGGCCCTTTGCCATTCCAGGCATGTCAGAAGATACGAACGCGCATCCGCCGAAAGTCTCGCGATTCCCGCATGACGGGCGAGATCGAGCACCGGATCTTCGCTTTGGCTCAACTCGGTTGCGTGGCGCTCGTAAAGTTCGGCGATTTCGGCCCGGGAAATGTCCCGGATCGCGCGATCCGTGCCCGCGCGGAACGCCAGCCTGTCGGTCTTCGTGCCGGAGACCCAAAGGAAATCAACGTCTCCCTCGCGATATATTTCGACATGGCCAAGAGCTGCGGACACTTGCTCGGAGATCCGCCGTCCTGTCCGTTGCCAGCCATGTCGCCCCGACACACGCTTGCCGAGTAAGGCCACTGGCATAGGTCCCTCTTGCCCGACGATCTCCGCGATCATCTTTTCGAGAATGGGAATGTAATCGGCATCATAGAACCTGCTTGGATCGGGAATGATCTCGGTCGCATCATTGGGCTCCACGATACCTGCCTGCGCGCCGCTGGCAAATTTCGGCGGCTGACGGGCGGGTGCGGGGGATGTCCTGACCTCTTGCGGCACCGGCATTTCGGCGGAGACGATTTTGTTACTCTCGTCCGCATCAACGTCCGTGTCTTCTTCCTCCAGCGTTTCCAAAAACTTGGCCTCACGTTCGGCCTCGTCTTCCGCACGTCTGGCCCGATCCGCCTCGAGATGCGCGCTCAGTGCGGCATGAATACGCTCGACCACAGTGGCAGGGTTGCGGAACCAGTCGGTCGACCAGATCCGGAAGATCGTCCAGCCAAGGTTCTCCAGCACCGCCTGCCGCACCTTGTCACGGTCCCGCGCTGTGGCCGAGCCGTGATAGGTCGCGCCATCGCATTCGATCCCTGCAAGGTAGACGCCCGCGTGATCGGGATGCACAACGCCAAGGTCAATCCGGAAGCCCGAGACGCCGATCTGCGGACGCAACTCCCATCCCTTGGCCTCGATCGCCAGCTTGATCGCGGCCTCGAAGACATTCTCGACCGGACCAAGCGAGCCATCATCCTGCGCCGGAAGTGCCACCGGACCGCGGGCCGCAAAATCGAGGAAGCCTTTGAGATGTTTCACGCCAATGGCTTTGGTCCGGGTCAGGTCGATCTGGTCCGCGCGGATCGAGGCGAAAACATGCAGCTCGGCTCTGGCCCGCGTGACGGCAACGTTCAGACGCTTTTCGCCGCCGTCACTGTTGAGCGCCCCGAAAGCCATCGAGAGCTTGCCCGCATGATCGGGGCCGAAGGTGATGGAGAACAGCATGACATCACGCTCGTCGCCTTGGATGTTCTCGAGGTTCTTCACGATAACCGGCTCTTCGCGCGCATCCTCGAAGAACCATTCCAGATCGGGGTTCTTGCGGCGTTCCTCGTCGAGAAGATCGAGGATCAGACCCTGTTGTTCGGCATTGAAGGTGATGACCCCGAGCGTCAGCCGCTCTTCTTCCGGCCAGCGCAGCCATTCGTTGAGACGGCGCACCGTCATGCGGACAATCGCGCGGGCCTCTGACTCGTTGGTCCGTCCCATGCCCCGCCCGTAGACACCATCCACCTGATGCAGTTGCACCGCGTCCGACACCGTCGCCGGAGAGGGAAATGTCACCAGTCGACCGCCATAATAATGCCAGTTGGAAAAGGCGATCAGCGCCTCGTCCCGGCTGCGATAGTGCCAGTCAAGCTGCTGCGTCGGAATCCCTGCTGCGGCAACCTCGTCCAGAATGGAGGCCAGATCGCGCTCTGTTTCCGGCAGATCCTCCTCTCCGGCATCGCTGCGTCCGAAGAAATTCGTAGGCGGCAACTGTTTCGGGTCTCCGACAATGATCGCCTGCTTGCCCCGTGCGATCGCACCGATCGCGTCCCAAGTGGTGATCTGGGAGGCTTCATCGAAAATCACCACATCGAAGGCGGCCTGTCCCGCAGGCAGATATTGCGCCACGGAAAGCGGCGACATCAGCACGCAAGGCGCCAGCTTGGTAAAGGCATCGGGCATTTCCGAGATCAGCTCCCGGATCGGCATGCTGGGCCGTTGCAGCCCCAGCTGATGGCGCAATGTGCCCAGTTCCGAGCGGCGCGCGACGGCGTCTTGCGCGGGCAACCCGTGCTGGATGCGGGAGAGAACCTGATCCGCCGCCATGGAGGTCGCCCGATCATCCAGCTCCCTGAAGCGCTTGATCGCATCCTCATGCGACCAGTGGGAGAATCCGCGCAGCTCGGGCTGGGCATCCATGGCCTGAGGCAACCACCACGCCGCATAGGCAGAGGTGAAGGCAGCTTCGATATCGTCCGCGATCTGCCCCTCTTCCACAGCCAGAACCAGCGCCTCAAGCCCCGCGCCCGTGGCCTGCGCCCGTATTTCGACCCAACGGGTCCAGTCCTGTAGATGCGCCTTGTTGTCCTGAATGACCTGCAAAGCTGTCAGCACATCGGATAGCGCCATACCGTCGGGCGATACCTGCGCGATCTGCGCGAAGGCATCGGCATGTTCCTTCCACACACCCTGCCTGTGCCGGAAGAACGTGATCGCGTCTCTCAGGCCGCCGCTTTCCCTCGCAAGGCTCTGGCAGGCCAGATCCCACCGAACGGGATCGGTGACCATCGGCGTGACTTGGGCAATAGCCGCGTGTAACGCGCGCGCCTGATCGACCCATGCGCTCAGCTGTGCGGTATCCGTTTGCACGCCTTTGACCACAGGACACCCGTTGAGTGGCGTGGCTTCAATACCGGCTCTGATACGTTTGGCATCGGCCAAAGCGACGATATCGGTCTGCGGATCGGCACTGCCCCCCTCGGCATAGGTCTGCAATAGCTTGCGAACCGAAGATTTGGCAAAGGCCGAGAACGGCCACATCTTGGTCTGCGCGAGCCGCCAGTTGGCATCAAGCTGATCCAGCGGGATACTGTCCAGCCGATCCATCGGATATCGCCCGGACGTCCGCGCGGCGGCGTCCCTGTAGGCGGTAAGGTTTTCCGTAAGCGCCTCTGTCTGAGCCTGTAGCTCGCGGACATCGCGCTTGAGCGACCAGCTGACATCCTCACCGCTTTCGGGGATCGACGACAGAAGCACAAGCGGTTGAAGCTCTGACGTATCGCCCGCACCTGTCCACGCCAGCCCCGCTTGATGCGCAAGCGCCTCTGCCGCCTCGGACAGCTCTTGGGTCGCGAGGCTCAGTTTCGCGCCGCGTTCCAGAAGGTCGGCCTGCCAGCCGAAGGACCATTCCGCCGCCTCGATCAGCGGCAGCGGCGCACGGCCTGCAATGATGTCATGGCAGCGGCCGAGCGCCTCGGCCAGCTTTCGCAAATGCATGTAGCTCTGTGCATCATGCGCGTCTTTATTGGCGAAAGACAGGCTGAACGGTTGTGCCGGACCAGCGGCTTTTCCGATGGCCTGAAACACGCTGAAGCCTTGCGTGCCCTTTGCATGCAAGGCCGCGACATAGGCGTTCAGCTGTTCGCGGGTGACCGTCAGGTCATCTGTCACCCTGATCCACTCGGCCTCAGAAGCACTGCTCGCCCGCGCCCAGCTGCGGCCCAGTTGCGCCAATACCGATTTCCGGTCGGCCTTGTTGGAATGCAACTCCAGCACCGCATCGCCCAGTCCGTGCGAAGCGAGACGCCGCTGCACCACATCCAGCGCGGCCGATTTCTCCGCCACGAAGAGAACGGTCTTCTGCATGGCAAGGCATTGAGAAATGATATTGGCAATCGTCTGGCTCTTGCCCGTTCCCGGCGGACCGATCAGGACAAAATCATGCCCCTCCTGCGCGGCCAGAACTGCTGCAAGCTGCGAGGAATCCGCTGGGAGCGGCGTGAAAAGGTCACGCGGCGCAAGCCTGCGGTCCACATCAACCGCAACCGGTAACCCGGGCGCCCCTTCGGCCAGAAACGGTTCTGTCGGGTTGTCGACGAGGTGCCTCACCAAGGCGCTTTCACGCAGGCCATCCGTGCGCTCGACCAGATCCTTCCACATCAGGAACTTGGCGAAAGAGAAGGTCGAGAGCGCCAGATCCTCGACCACTTCGAACCCCGCAACATCGCGCACCTTGCGGCGCATGATCTCGAAGATACGCGGCAGGTCGAAACCACTCTCGTCGCGCGGCAGTTCGCCCTCCAGTTCGGGCACCTTAAGGTCGAAGTCCCGCTTGAGAAACTCCAGCAGCGTGGTGTTGAAGCGCACGTCATCTTCGTGATCTTCGATCACGAATTCCGACTGGGCAGACTTACGCGAGATTTTCACCGGCACCAGAAGGAGCGGCGCCCGATAGCTGCGGGTGTCCCCTTCGGTTTTTTTCCAGCGCAAGAAGCCTGCCGCAAGGAACAGCGTGTTCGTGCCGCCCTCCTGCATGTCGCTCTTGGCACGCCGGTGCAGCTCCAGCAGCCGACGCTCGCTTTCCCTGCCCGTCAGTGGTACCGCAATCTGGCCCTTGGCAAACGCGTCCTTCGCCACTTCTTCAAGGAGCTTGGGCTCGTCTTTTGCCAGAAGGTCACGCGTGCCGACCGGATCTTCGTCCTTGAGCGCAAGCGCGCGGAACTTCCTGCCCTCTGCCAGCTGATCCTCGAGCGCCGAGACATCGGGACAGAGCAAGGGAAGCGTCTGCTTGCTGTCTTTGAAGTTCAACAACCGGTTGCGCAAGGACAGATCCAGCAGCTTGCGTTGCCAGCGCGAGATCCGGTCCGCAGGGGTCGAGGCGGCCTCCTCGATCAGTTCGCCCGGCAGAAGCCCCAGATCAAGCGGTCGTGGCAAAGCCGCCGGACTTGCAACGACCGCCTCGGCTTCGGCCTCCGGTGCGGAGCGATGGCTGGCAAGCGGGCGGATGCGCGCGGCCCGCGCCCGCCGGATGTCGATTGCCATGACAAAGTTATGTTCATTACGTTCCGACACAAGATCTCGCGCCGTATCAACCGCCTGCTCGAATCCCACGCTGGGCCGATGCGTCAGCAAGGTGGTTTCCATGACCACGAATTCACGCGCCTCGATGGCTTTGCGGACTGTCATCACATCAGGCTCGCTGATGCTCCCGAAGTCGCGTCCGGTCAGCCAGACACCGGTCCAGGCGTGGCCTTCGGAGAAAAGAATAACCGGATTGAGGCCCGCTGCCTCGAAACAGCCCGCCAGTAGGAGGGCCGTGTCGAGGCAGGTCGCCAGACCCTCGGATTTGATCCGTCCGGGATCGCGGATCTTCTGGCCGTTCAGTTCGAAACTTGCAGGCGGTACCGCGTACGTCAGCCCCATACCCGTGACCGCCGACCAGATCGCCCCTGCCAGCATCCATGATCGGGACGGGTCGCCGGATTGATAGCCATTCATCGCGCCGCTCTGCCCAGCACTTTCCAGCAGCCGCCCGGCGTCTTTCAGGACAGCTGCGACGACCGCATCATTCGGAGAGACGAAAGCTGCCAGCAGATGCGCCATGTCGCCAACACCGCCCCATTCGTCACGTGCAAGCATCTCGATCGGATGGCATTCGTCGAGCAGCGCCGCCCCATCCTGTTTGACGACAAATCGCAACTCGCCCCGTTCCGCCTCGTTGAGCCCCCCAAGGAGCTGCGTATCAAGCGGCGTTTCAAGGTCAGGCAACTGCTGATTTTGGCCGGGCATCAACCGGTCCACCGTCCAGATTTTCGGGCGGATCAATCCGGGGCTGCAGGACAGCTCGAGGGTCAGCTTCTCCAGCGGCACATCTGTCAGGTTCTGCAGCGCAACGTTCTTCAGCACGGAAACGCCATTCTGGGAGGATGCGAAATTCACTTTTTGGGCGACGTCAATCTCCAACGCGACTTGGCCGCGCGTGTGTTCCTCAGCCGTATCAAATGACATTTTGCGCTACCTGGTTCTTAAAATCATAAGCCAGTCAGACATATAGGATAGAAACTGTCAATCGTCGCGGCGGATCCTCCGCATGGTGGCATCCGTGCGGTTCGTGTTTCGGTTGTGTTCTGGACGCCTGATGCCGCGTGCCTGGTTTTATAGGGGAGGCCAGAACCTATCAGCTTTTGCTGCCCAAGCTGGGTCTGGCTGATCCGGAGTTTGCCGCCATGCACTCTCCCGCTGATTGGACCGTGGCGCGAGTCTAAGCCCAAGGCCGCCATGATCCGCGCCTCGCGACAGACAGGACGGCTACCTATGGGCGGCTTTTGCGCAAGTGCCAGACATGATGTGCGAAGAGCAAGCGGCAGAGACAGGAAGCCGATCGGCGCTCTGCGGCGGATCGGGCTGGCCATGTTACTATAGCTTATGATAGGTCGGCACAGAGACGTTCGGGCCTTTGTGCCAGATCCCTGCCATACCTATTTCGATTTGATTTTGACAAGGTTTCCATGTCACAGCTTCTTTCTCCGCTTTCACTCGCTGTTTTTGCGGCTTTGGGACTGTTGTCTCTGGCCATGCTGACGGTGGCCCTTCGCAAACTGGCGCAATTCCGCAAGATGGGCGTCGGCGGGGGGCATAAGGCAGAGGCCGCGCTGGATCTGTGGCTTGCGGGGCGCGTCAACGAGGCGGTTACCGCCGCGCGCACCCAGAAGACCGTGCTGGGGCGTATTCTGGCCGGAGTGATCTCGGGGCTTCAGGCCCGCCCGGGCGATACCGGATTTGCCGAAGAGCTTGGGCGCCAGACCGCGCTTGTCGAACTGGCGCGGATGGGGCGGTACATGCGCTTCCTTGATATCTGTGTGCAATCGGCCCCGATGCTGGGGCTTCTGGGCACGGTGCTGGGCATGATCGACGCCTTCGCCACGCTGTCGGCCACGCAGGGGATGGCCGATCCGGCCAGCCTTGCCGGAGGGATCTGGACGGCGCTGACGACCACGGCGGCGGGGCTGGCTCTGGCGCTGGTGGCAAGTTTCATCACCACATGGTTCGAAAGCCGCATCGATCAGGAACGGATCATGGCCGAGGCGCTGATCTCCGCGGCGATCTACGGGCGGGTTGATCCGGCGCATAAGGGATAAGGCCCGATGTGTGCGGCCCGTCCCCTTCTGCCGCCTCCGCCGCGCCGCACGCGTCGCGTGGCGCTGACGCCTCTGGCGGATACGATGTTCCAGCTTCTGATCTTCTTCATGCTGTCTTCGGGCTTGACCCCCTATTCGCTGCTGGGGCTCAGCGGTGCCTCGGGGGCGGGTGGCCAGACGATGACCGCATCCGGCACGGGGCAGGGGGGGGCGCAACCGGCGCGAGGTCGTGATCAGGACCAGCAGCTCTGGCGTATCGGCGCGGGCGATGTCGAGACCAATGGCCAGCATTTCCCCTTCGCCCAGATCGACGCTCTCGCACAGGCGCTGGCGCAGCAAGAACCGGTGCCGGATGTCGTTCTGGTGGCGCGCGCCGAGGCGCATGTGCAGGATGTGGTGACTGTTATGGCGCGGTTGCACGCGCAGGGGCTGCAGAATGTGCGGCTGGCCATTGATGCGGAAGGTGGTCGCTGATGGCGCGCAAATCCCCGCTTCTGCCGCCTGCCCCCGCGCGCGAAAAGCCCGATATGGCTTTGGCAATCGTCAATGTGGTGCTGCTGCTTATCATGTTCTTTCTGGCCACTGGGGCGCTGTTCAACCGCGCGGCGCCCAGCAGCGTCAGCCTGTCGCAGACCACCGATCTGGCGGTGACGCAACTGCCGAAACCGCTGCTGGAAAAACGTCCCGATGGCGGGCTGTATCTGGATGATGCGCCGGTGACGCCCGACGCGCTTGGCAACGCGCTTGCGCCTGTCGGGGATGTGTATGTGCTGATCGACAAGACCGCGCCCGCTTTCGAGCTGACCTCGCTGCTGGCACTACCGGGGCTGAGCGGCCATGATATCGTGCTGGTGACGGTCCATAGTCAACCGGAGGCGGGGCCGCAGCCATGAGCTATCTGCCTTATTCCTCCGGCGGAAACAGGGGCTGGGTCTATCGCGATTGGGCTTGGGCCGGTGTGGCGGCTTTGGGCCTGCATGGCATGGCTTTGGGCGGGCTTTGGTGGGCGCTGACCTATGCGCCCGCGCCTGCGACCGATACGCCCGAGCCCGCCTTCACGATCAGTTTGCAGCGGCTGGATACCGATACTCTGGCGGGGATGTCCCTTTCCAACGGGATCGCCAATGGCAATGCCGGTGCGGGCACGCGCCTGCCCGACCCCGAGAAGGGCGCCATGCCCGAGGTCGCCCCCACGCCTGCGACCGACCCCGCCGCCGTATCGCCGCCTTTGCCCGAGACCGCGCTGACCGCGATGCCGGAGCCGCCCGAGGACACGCCGTCTCCTGAGGCAGGGCCCGAGAATGTGCCGGATACAGGGTCGGATATTGGGCCGGAAACGGGTTCTGAAACGGGATCGGATGCCGTCAAAGTGCCGCCAGAGACACAGCAGACCCCCGAAGATCCGCCGGTTGCTTTGGCGGAACCTGCCTCGCGGACGTCGCCTTTGTTGCCAGCCGAAGGCGAAGCCGTGGGGGCGGGCGGGGCGGCTGTGGCGCCTGCTGCGCCAGAGCCGGAAGTTGCATTGCCCGTGCCGCAGGACGGGGCTGCAGATCCGGCGTTGTCGCAGGCGGAAGATCCCGAACCCTCGTCCGATCCGGATGTGGCACAAGAGCCCAGCGGCGCAGGGAATGCCGCCGAAACGGTCGGGCCTGACGGGACAGGGGCGGTTGCCGCGCGGGCCATCGACCTGGCTGCGGGCGACCTGATCCGCAAAATCCGCGAGACCCCGCAGCCCGACTGCGTGGTGGCCCTGCCGCGGCGGACCTTGCAGGGCGGGCTCGGGCTGGAAATGCTGGGCGCCTCGGAAACCCTCATGGAGCAATATGGCGCCGCCCTGTCCAAAGGGTTCGGCACCGAGGATGCCCCGCTTGTGCAGACGCGGCGTCTTGTCGACCCGCGTCAATGCGCGGCGCTGGATTTCGTAGCCCATAGCCCGAACTACCCCGCGACACGTCTTGGGGTCTCGCTTGAGGCCAGTACGACGGCAAGCGGTGGCTGGTTGCGGGGCGGGGTGCGCGGCACTTCGGGCCGGTATGTCGTGCTGATGCTGGTGGACACCAATGGTGTTGTGCAGGATCTGCAGCGCTTCAGTCTTTTTGGCGAGAATCGCGCCGATTTCGCGGTGCCGGTGACACGGGTCGGTCCGGCGCGCGACACTTCCTATCTGGTGCTGGCACTGGCCAGCGATGAACCTCTGGCGGCCTTGCGCGCCAAGTTGGGCCATCTGGCCAAGGATGTGATGCCGCTTGCCGAGGCCGCCATGACCCCGGGCACCGCTTTGGCCATCACCAGTTTCGACCTTCGCTAGGCGGGTGCTTGCGCGCGCCCTGTCTCGGAACTGAGACAGTTTTCAGGTGGGAATATGGTTTTCGGGCTTTGAAATGCCGGAAATCGGGTTGCTTAAATTAGTTACGTTATAACATAAATAACCCCTGAGGCGGGGAGGACCCATGCCGCCTTACAAAATCTCTGGGAGGAGAAATTTATGTCTTTCAAGCAGCTTGCGGATCGCACCTATAGCTTTTTCATTCCGAATGTCAGTCTGATCGGCCCGGGTGTTTCGGCCGAGGTTGGCCCGCGCGCGAAGGCCTTTGGCTATAAGAAGGCGCTTTTAGTGACCGATAAGGGGATCGTCGCCGCTGGTATTGCCGACCAGATCGTCCGGCAACTGGGCGAGGTCGGTATCGAGACCGTGGTTTTTGACGGGGCCGAACCCAACCCGACCGATCTCAATGTGCATGACGGGGTCAAGGCCTATCAGGGCGGGGCATGTGATTTTATCGTCTCGCTCGGGGGCGGCTCGGCCCATGACTGCGCCAAAGGCGTCGGGCTGGTGACTGCGGGCGGTGGCCATATCCGCGATTACGAGGGGATCGACAAGAGCACGGTGACGATGACGCCGCTGATCTCGGTCAACACCACGGCGGGCACCGCCGCCGAGATGACCCGCTTCTGCATCATCACCAATTCCGATACGCATGTGAAAATGGCGATTGTCGACTGGCGCTGCACGCCGCTGATCGCGATTGACGATCCGCGCCTGATGGAAGGCAAGCCTGCCGCGTTGACGGCGGCCACGGGTGTGGACGCGCTGACCCACTCGATCGAGGCCTTCGTCTCGACGGAAGCCAACCCCATCACCGATGCCTGCGCGGAAAAGGCGATCAAGCTGATTTCCGAATATCTGCGTCCGGCGGTGGCCAATGGCCAGAATATCGAGGCCCGTGACGCGATGACCTACGCGCAGTTCCTTGCGGGTATGGCCTTCAATAACGCCTCGCTGGGCTATGTTCACGCCATCGCACACCAGTTGGGGGGCGTTTACAACCTGCCTCACGGCGTGTGTAACGCGGTGCTTCTGCCGCATGTCTGCGCCTTCAACCTGATCGCGGCTCCGAAACGCTATGCGCAGATCGCGCAACTGCTCGGGGTCAATACCGAAGGCATGGATGATATGACTGCCGCGCGGGCCGGCCTTGAGGCCATCCGTGATCTGACCGTGTCGGTCGGGATTCCGTCCGGACTGGAAGAGCTGGGCGTGAAGCGGGAAGATTTCGAGCTGATGGCGCAGAATGCCCAGAAGGATGCCTGCATGCTGACCAATCCGCGCAAGGCCTCGTTGCAGGAGGTGATTGCCATCCTCGAAGCTGCATACTGAGTGTATGTTCCGGGTCCTCCGCCCGGGATGTTTCCTTTAAGTGGTACCTCCGACGGGCCGGGAGATGGTTTCATCTCCCGGTCTGCCGCATTGAGACGACAGGAACCGGATGTGCAAAAACCAGCCCCGAATGCGGCTGGCGGCAAGAGCTTTCCCGACCGGATGGAACCGGACCACGTGCGGGGCGGTGGCGATCTCGGGTAGGGCCGGAGGAAATGCGGAGGAAACGGGGTATCGGGCGCAGGCCGTCTGTCCCGCGGGCCGCAGCGCCAAGCCGTGGCGGTCTTGGCACGGGGATTGGCGCGGGGGAATGGCGGACCAAAGCCCGAGCGTGGCGGTGCCAGACAAGGCCGCTCTGCTGGGGCTGGTCAATCCTGTCTGGAAAAAACCAGAGGCTCAGCCAGAGCTTCAGATCGTGCCGAAGCGCTGGAACTGGCGGTATTTCGCGGTCGCTGCATAGGCATAGGAGCGGACGCGATCTGCCACGCCCTTACGGGCGGATGCGGGGGCCACAAAGGTATCTGCAAGCGTCCAGTCCGTGCCGGTGGCTGCGTCTTCCGATGTGATACGCACATAGTATTGACCGTTTTCGACGATCAGTTCGAAAGGTTGTCCATCGAGTTCGCCGCTGGCGCGATGGTTGTTCAGTTCAGTCAGTTTCAATCCCATTCGGATTTCCTTTTTTTTATTATATGCTCGTAAAGCAAGCTTGGCGTGTTTCGTCTTCCTGCAGGTTGCAGAGGGAGGACGAGAAGAGTATGCGCCCCGAAACTTTCCAAATTGGAAACAAATCCATGACAGTTTCATGAATTTTCCAAGCTGGCGAGCCGGAGAACAATGTGCCGTGCATCCCGAAAGATGTTTCTGACACAGGCGGTAAATGCCCGAACGGGGCCGGAATGCGGCGCAATCGGGACCTTACCTGACATGCCGCCGGAACAAGTGGTTTGCTTGATCTTTGGCGCGGGGCACAACCTCTGCCCACCATGTCATCGCAAGATTTGGGGGCTTTGGCTGACAAGTCAAGATTTTTTCTACATAAATCGCAAAATACTTCTGTCAGCGCTCACAGCATTCCCCCGGCATGTGTGTCGCAATTTCTTGTCCGGACTGTCACGAAACTTTTTCATGGGCTTATTAACTCCTTGCTCACGAATTACCTTTGAGGATCGCCAAGATGAGCAAGCTGCCGCCACACAAGATGCCCGCAGATGAATGGGACGAGCTGCATTTCCCCCGTCCGGAAGAGAATGACTTCGATCGTGTTGTCGAACGCGCAATCTCGCGCCGTGGTTTCCTGAGCGGGATCGTAGCCTTTGGTTCGGGCGCGGTCGCGATGGGGGCGGGGCTTCTGAATTCGACCTCGGCACAGGCGCAGGCCGTGTCGCGCTTCCCCTTCACGCCGATTGACGCGCAGACCGATATGACTGTCCACGTCCCCGAGGGCTGGAACTGGAAGCCGATGGTCAGCTGGGGCGATGCCCTGTTCGAGGATGTGCGCGGGTTCGAGGCCACCACAGGTGTGTCGCTGGCAGACTCCGATAAGGTCTTTGGCGAGAATACCGACGGTATGGAGACCTTCCAGATCGGCGGGCACGAGATCCTTGCCGTGAACAATGAATATGTGAACCCCGAAACCAACCTTCCCCACACCAAGGACGGCGTGCCGCAATCGGCTGAGGATGTGCGGATGCTGCAGAATTTCCAAGGTGTCACGGTGATGGAAATCGCCGAAGGGCAGGGCGGTTTCGCGCCGGTCAAGGGATCGCGCTTCAATCGCCGTCTGCATCACAATGCGCCGATGACCATGTCCGGTCCGGCAGCGGGTCATGCGCTGTTGCAGACGGCTGCGGATGCCGAGGGCCGGAATGTGCTGGGCACGATGGGAAATTGCGGGGCGGGCAAAACCCCGTGGGGCACCTATCTGACCTGCGAGGAAAACTTTAACGGCTATTTCGGTGGCAAGGCCGAGGGGCTGTCGGATCTGGTGCAGGCCGGTTACGAACGGTACGGGCTGGCAGACGAAAGCCAGTATGGCTACGAGAAATTCGATGCGCGCTTCGATCTTTCGCATAACCCCAACGAGCCGCATCGCTTCGGCTGGGTGGTCGAGATCGATCCGACCAATCCCGATAGCACGCCGGTCAAACGCACCGCTCTGGGCCGTTTCAAGCACGAGAACGCCGAGGTGACGCTGGCGCCCGACGGGCGTGTGGTGGTGTATCTGGGCGATGACGAGCGCGGCGAGTTCCTGTATCGCTACGTGTCGACCAACCCCTATGTCGCGGGTCAGCCGACGGATGGTCTTCTGGATGACGGCACGCTTTATGTGGCCAAGTTCAATGATGACCAGACCGGCGAATGGATGGCGCTGACGCCGGAGAGCACCGGCATGGACAAGGCCGAGATGCTGATCTTCGCGCGTCAGGCGGCCTCGAAGCTGGGCGCGACCACGATGGACCGTCCCGAATGGATTGCCGTAAACCCCTATGCGGTCGAGGCCTATTGTTGCCTGACCAATAACAAGAACCGTGGTGTGAAGCCCAATGCCGGTGGTGACGAAACCCCCGTTGGTGGTCCGAACCCGCGTCAGGCCAACCATTACGGCCAGATCGTACGCTGGTATCCCGACGAGGATGACCACGCGAAGGATACGTTCAGATGGGATCTGTTCGTAATGGCGGGCAACCCGACCGTGCATGGCGATGCCTATGCCGGCTCGAAAAATGTCACGCAGGGCAATATGTTCAACTCGCCCGACGGGATGACCTTCGACAGCGCGGGCCTGTTGTGGATCCAGACCGATGGCGAAGACAGCAATGAAGGCGATTTCGCAGGCATGGGCAACAACCAGCAACTTGCGGGCGATCCCGTCACCGGCGAGATTGCGCGCTTCCTGACCGGCCCGACGGGCTGCGAGATCACCGGCCTGTGCTGGTCGGCAGACCGCCGCACGATGTTTGTCGGCATCCAGCACCCCGGCGGAAGCTGGCCTTCGGACAGTGGCCTGCCGCGTTCGACCGTGATCGCGGTCAAGCGTGACGACGCCGCGCTGGTTGGCTGAGCCATCGCCCTATGGCCGCCCCTTCCCGCGCGCTTGGCGGGGAGGGGCGTTTTATGCTTAGGCCTTGGCGACCACGCGCAGTGTCTGCGCGGGCGCTCCTTGGGTGATCTCGAACAGCCGGTCGATATTGGGATGCGCCCCGGGGCGGGCCTTGGCATCAAGGCTATGTTCGGCAAAAAGCGCGATGGCGTAGGTTGCGGCCTGTGCATCCAGCGCCCCGAACATCTGGGCGAGATAGTGATAGACGGCAAGCGAGCCCTGTTTGCCCGGCTTGTTCTCGATGCAGGCCAGAACCGTCCCTGTCGCATCCAGCAATTCGATATGGCTCAGCCCGTCGATGGGTGGCAAAAGCGCCAGATTGTCTTTGAAAGAGGCGGTGGGGGCGATCATGGGGACATCCTTTCATCATCATCGGTGGTTCCGCCCATACCAGCTTTGCGCAGGCGAGCCTAGCTGCCCGAGAGCAAGACGACCCCCAGCACCAGAATGGCGCATCCTGCCAGACGTGCCGGACCGACCGCCTCTTTCAGCAGCACCATCCCCAGCAAGGCCCCGACCATCATCGAGCTTTCGCGCAGCGGGGCCACGAGGCTGAGCGGTGCCCCATGCGCGATGGCGGTGAGCACCAGAATATAGGCCAGTGGCGAAAAGAGCCCGATGGCCGCCGCCCGTCGCCAGTGCCCCCGCATGCGCTGACCTGCAAGATGGCGGTTTTTCAGGGCCAGAGGGGCCAGCATGGCCACGCGCATCAGGTTGCACACCCATTCCAGCAGGACAGGTGCCACCCCCAGCAGCTTGACGGCGGTCGCATCGGTCAGGGTGTAGCAGGCAATCAGGCTGCCGGTGAGAAGCCCCCAAAGCAGGCCCGTCCGCCCCTCCGGTCGCCAGAACATCGCCAGTCGTCCTTGTGACGCGATCAGCACGATCCCTGTCACCACGCAGAGCATCCCCGCGATGCCTGTGAGGCTGGCAGGCTCTTGCAGCAGAACAAACGCCCCGAGCACCGACAGAAGCGGCCCCGTCCCGCGGGCGACCGGATAGACGACCGACAGATCGGCCTTGGCATAACCTTGTTGCAGGCAGAGATTATAGGCCAGATGGATCAGCCCGCTGGCCACCATCACCAGTAGCCCCGTGAGGCTCGGGCCGGTGGCATCAAGGCCTGCGGCGCTTTCCGCAATGTGGCTGCGCCAGAAAATCCAAACCACCCAAGGCGTGTAGATCAGGCAGGCGCAGGCCGAATAGGCCAGCACGAAAACCGGTCCGGCCTGAGCCGCCCGTTTTGCCAGCAAATTCCAGCCCGCGTGAAGAAAAGCGGCGCAGAGCACCAGAAGAATGGCAGATAGCGTCATGGAGACCCCCTTGATGCGCCCGAAGACGTGCTCGGGCGTTGGTTGATCTCGACGTCTCCGCCTCTGGGATTTTATCCCTCGGGTGCAGCCAGAGGATATGGCCTCCGGTCTCTGCAACGCTCGGTCGCTGACGGCGCATCGCGCCCGGAACCCTAGTTGCCACTCGGTCGATAGGGGCAGGCTAGGTCAAAGATCCCGACAGGTCCAGCCGTCGGAGGGGTTTTTCTCTTGGTGGCGCGAGACAGATAGGGTGGGCGCCGGTCATATGGCCTCTTGCACTCTGTGACAGGATATGATTTGTTATAGTATAACATAACAAAAGATGACATAAAGGATGGGCCTACCATGTCAGTCGAAGATACCCGCTTGCCGGTCACGGTGCTTTCAGGTTTTCTGGGCGCCGGAAAAACGACATTGCTGAATGCGATCCTGAACAATCGCGAAGGCCGCCGTGTGGCGGTGATCGTGAATGATATTTCCGAGGTGAATATCGACGCCGATCTGGTGCGTTCGGGCGGGGCAGAGCTGAGCCATGCCGAGGAGAAGCTCGTCGAGATGACGAATGGCTGCATCTGCTGCACCCTGCGTGACGATCTTCTGGCCGAGGTGCGCCGTCTCGCGGAAGAAAAGCGTTTCGATTATCTGCTGATCGAAGGCACCGGTATCGCCGAGCCGCTGCCTGTGGCGGCGACTTTCGAGTTCCGCGATGAAAACGGCGACAGCCTCTCGGATGTGGCGCGGCTTGATACGATGGTGACCGTGGTCGATGCGGCCAACCTGCTGAACGACTATTCCAGCCATGATTTCATCGCCGATCGCGGCGAAAGTCTGGGCGAGGGCGACGAGCGGCGGATTGTCGACCTGCTGGTTGACCAGATCGAGTTCGCGGATGTGGTGGTGCTGAACAAGGTCAGCGATGCGGGGCCTGCCAAGGTGGATGCGGCGCGCAAGATCATCACCTCGCTGAACCCTGATGCGCAGATCATCGAGACGGACCATTCGCAGGTTGCGCCCGAGCGTATTCTCGACACGGGCCTGTTCGATTTCGACACCGCGCATGACCACCCGCTCTGGGCGAAAGAGCTGTATGGTTTTGCCGATCATGTGCCGGAAACCGAGGAATATGGCGTGTCCTCTTTCGTGTATCGCGCGCGTTTGCCCTTCCATCCGCAACGCATCCATGATGCGCTGAACGGGCCGCTGCGGGGGGTGATCCGTGCAAAAGGCCATTTCTGGCTTGCGACCCGCCCCGACTGGCTGGCGGAGTTCTCGCTGGCGGGGGCGCTTTCGGCGGTGCGCCCGATGGGGATCTGGTGGGCATCGGTGCCGCAAGATCGCTGGCCCGACAGCCCCAGCGCGCGGCAATATCTCGAACATCACTGGGCCGAGCCCTATGGCGACCGCCGTCAGGAACTGGTGTTTATCGGGGCGGGGCTCGACAAGGAGGGGATCACCAAGGCGCTTGATGCGGCCCTTGTCGACCCCGAAGAGTGCCCGCCGCATCGCTGGGCCGACCTGCCCGACCCCTTCCCGCGCTGGCGTCAGCCCGAAGCGGCCTGATCCATCCGTTTTGTCTTGCGGTCCCTATGCCGCAGGGCGAGCCCGCCCCCGCGACACTCCCTCGCGGGGGCGTTTTTATGCGCTTTTGCCTTTGGTCCGCGCGGATTGCGGGGCGGACGTAACGTTTTTTCTTTTTTCTGTAGGAGGTTAGGCGCTGGTTGCTAGGCTTGTCTGGCGCAGGGCAAGAAAAGGGCTTGATGCCTTTCATAGTATCGATAATAAATTTACGAGATATGAAATATTGGGTTTTTGTCGATAATGTCTACTACAGCCAGCACTTGGACCAGCCAGGCCGCAAAGTCTCTTTATGATATGCCGCTAATGGATCTCCTTTTTCGCGCTCAATCGGTGCATCGGGAGAATTTCGATCCTAACCAGATCCAGACCTCCCGTCTTCTATCGATAAAAACCGGCGGCTGTGCCGAGGATTGCGCCTATTGTTCGCAATCGGCGCGGAACGGCTCGCAGCTTTCCGCTTCGAAGATGATCGAGGTGGAGCGTGTTCTCAGCGCGGCCCGCAAGGCGCGTGACGGAGGGGCCACGCGGTTTTGCATGGGGGCAGCATGGCGCGAGCCCAAAGAGCGCGACATGGACGCTCTTGTGGCGATGGTCGAAGGGGTGCGCGGTCTGGGCATGGAAACCTGTATGACGCTTGGTATGCTGGATGACAGTCAGGTGATCCGCCTGCGCGATGCCGGTCTCGATTATTATAACCATAATATCGACACCTCCGAGCGCTATTATCCCGAGGTGATCACCACGCGTAGTTTCGCTGACCGGATCGACACCCTCAACCGCGTGAAAGAGGCGGGGATCAAAGTCTGCTCGGGCGGTATTCTGGGGATGGGCGAGCATGCGCAGGACCGCGTCGATATGCTGGTCACGCTGGCCAATCTGAACCCTGCGCCCGATTCCGTGCCGATCAATATGTTGATGCCGCAGGCGGATACGCCTTTGGCAGAGGCCAAGCCGGTGGACCCGATCGACTTCGTGCGGCTGATCGCGACGGCACGGATCATGATGCCGGCCTCCTATGTGCGGCTTTCGGCAGGGCGCAGCGAGATGAGCGACGAGATGCAGGCCCTGTGTTTTCTGGCGGGTGCGAATTCGATCTTTGTGGGCGAGACCCTGCTGACGGCAGAAAACCCCGAAGAGGACAAGGATGCGGTCCTGTTTGCCAAGCTCGGCTTGCGTGCCGAGACAATGGCAGGGCGCTGCGAGACAAAAGCCGCAGAGTGAGGGCGGCGCAATGAAGGCTCTCGCGCGTCTGGACGATATGCTCGGCCATCTGGAGGCACGCCATCGCCGCAGGGTTGTCGCGCCACGTCAGGGGGTGGATTTTGCCTCGAACGACTATCTTGGCCTGACCGGCTCGGCCTTTCTCAAGGAAGCCGCGCTGCGGGTTCTGGCGCGCGATGTGCCTCTGGGCGCGGGGGGCTCGCGGCTCTTGCGCGGCAACCATCCCGAACACGAGGCGCTGGAGGCCGAAGCCGCCGCCTTTTTCGGTGCGCAAGCGGCGCTGTTCATGGGCGGCGGTTTTCAGGCCAATCAGGCGATCTTCTCGACGCTGCCTGCGGCGGGCGATCTGGTGGCCTATGATGCGCTGGTCCATGCCAGCGCCCATGAGGGCTTCCGGCTGGGGCGGGCCGACCTGCGCAGTTTTGCCCATAATGATGTCGAGGCGGCCCGCCAGACGATTGCGGACTGGCGGGCATCGGGGGGGGCCGGGCAGGTCTGGATTGCGGTGGAAAGCGTCTATTCGATGGAGGGCGATCTGGCGCCGCTGGCTGCCTTCGACCGCCTCGCACAGGCGGAAGAGGCGGTGCTGGTGGTGGACGAGGCCCATGCCACCGGGGTGTTTGGCCCGTCGGGGCGCGGGTTGGCGCATGGTCTGCAGGCCGAGGTTCTCAGCCTGCATACATGCGGCAAGGGGCTGGGCGTTTCGGGCGGGCTTGTCTGTGGCGCGAAGGTTTTTATCGATAGTCTGGTCTCCCGTGCGCGGCCTTTCATCTTTGCCACCGCGCCGGCCCCGTTTACGGCTGCACTCTTGCGCGAGGTTCTCGCGCATCTGGCCGCAACGCCTGCCTTGGTGGCACAGGCGCAGGCGCGGATTGCCTTTGCCCATGATCAGGCGCGGCTGCACCGGATCGACCGCGCCGGACTGCACAGCCAGATCATTCCGGTGATACTGGGCGGGGATGCGCAGGTGATGGCATGGGCAGATCGTTTGCGCGGGCAGGGGTTCGACCTGCGTGGGATCCGCCCGCCCACCGTTGCGCGCGGCACGGCGCGGCTGCGGATCTCGGTGACGGGCAATGTCACCCCTGCCGAAATTGCCGCCCTGTTCGAAACCCTCGCCGCCTATCAGAAGGAGGCCGCATGAGCGCCGTCATCGTTACCGGAACCGATACCGGCATTGGCAAAACCGTGTTTGCCGCAGGTCTGACAGCGGCGCTTGGTGCGCAGTACTGGAAACCTGTCCAGTCGGGGCTGGAGGAGGAGACCGACAGCCTGATCGTGTCAAGACTGGCAGGGGTGACGCCTCTGCCCGAAGCCTACCGCCTGCGCCGCCCCGCCTCGCCGCATCTGTCTGCCGAGGCGGAAGGCATCGAGATCGATCCGGACCGGCTGGCCCTTCCTGCGGTGGACGGGCCGCTGGTGGTGGAAGGCGCGGGGGGCGTGATGGTGCCGCTGACGCGCAAAGCCTTCTTTCTGGATATGTTCCGGCTCTGGCAGGCTCCGGTGATCTTGGTGGCGCGCACGGCGCTTGGCACGATCAACCATACCGCGCTGTCGCTTCTGGCTCTGCGTTCGGCGGGCTGTTCGGTGATTGGCGTCGCGTTCGTGGGCGATCCGGCCCCCGATGTCGAGCAGAGCATCGTGGACACCTGCGCCATTCCCCGTCTGGGCCGCCTGCCGCTGCTGCCCGATCTGGGGCGCGACAGCCTTGCCCGCGCCTTTGACGGCATCGATCTTGCCACCATCCGGAGCCATCTGTGACAGCCCTTGCCTTTGACGCCCGCCATCTGTGGCACCCCTATACCAATGTGCTCGATCCCGGTCCGATGCATCTTGTCACCGAGGCCGAGGGCGTGTGGCTGACCCGTGCCGATGGCGGGCGGATGATCGATGCGATGTCCTCGTGGTGGTGCGCGGTGCACGGCCATCGCCATCCCGCCATTACCGCAGCGATGCACCGCCAGTTGGACCGGATGCCGCATGTGATGTTTGGTGGCCTGACCCATATGCCCGCAATCGATCTGGGCCAGCGTCTGGTGGCGCTTCTGCCCGAGGGGCTGGACCGGCTGTTCTATTGCGATAGCGGTTCGGTCGCGGTGGAAGTGGCGCTGAAGATGGCGGTACAATACCAAAGGGCGATGGGCCATCCGGAGCGGGCCGAGTTTGCCACGATCCGTGGTGGCTATCACGGCGATACATGGAAGGCGATGAGCGTCTGTGACCCGCAGACGGGGATGCACAGCCTGTTTCAGGGCGCGCTCTCGATCCAGCATTTCCTGCCGCGTCCGCCGATTGCCTTCGGGCAGGACTGGTCTGCCGATCCGGCACAGAACGGGCTGGGCGCGCTGGAGGTGCTCCTGTCGCGGAACGCGCACCGGCTGGCGGCGCTGATCGTGGAGCCGGTGGTGCAGGGGGCGGGGGGGATGTATTTCTATCACCCCGCGTGGTTGCAGGGCGCGCAGGCGCTGTGTCGGGACTATGGCATTTTGTTGATCCTGGACGAGATCGCCACGGGGTTCGGGCGCACGGGCAGGCTGTTTGCGGCCGATCATGCCGCCGTCACCCCCGATATCCTGTGCATCGGCGGGCGTGCGAGACGGGCGTGTGGCTGCGTCCTTTTGGGCGCAACATCTATTGCATGCCGCCCTTCGTGATCACCCCTGCCGAATTGCGCAAGGTCAGCACTGCCATGCTGGAACTGGCGGAGGGAGCCCGATGAAAGGGCAATGGCTCGGGCCACGGAAGCACCGCGACCTGCTTCTGGTCTTTGGCGGATGGGCGCTTGGCGCGGCGGCTTTTGCGGGGATGGTGGGCCAGACCGATGTGCTTTTGCTGGATGATTACAAGGATCTGACGGTCGATCTGCCCCCGCTGGAGGGATATGCCCATATCGATCTTCTGGCCTATTCCTTCGGCGTTGCAGGCGCGGCGCATTGGTTGGCGGGGCAGAACTTGGCGGGGCGGGGTCTCCGCCTCCGTCGCTCTGTCGCGATCGCCGGAACCCTGACCCCTGCATCCGTCACCTCCGGCATACCGCCCGAGCGGGTGCGGGCCACCGCCGAGGGGTTGACGGCGGCGACATTTGCCACCTTCTGCCGTCGCGCCGGACTGGCAGGCCCTGCGCCGCAGCTTGATCTGGAGGCGGCCCGTGCCGAATTGCTGGCGGTGATGGCGCGCGGCCCTGCGCCCGCCTATGCCTTCGACCGGATCTGGATTCCCCGCCGCGACAGGATCGTGCCGCCACAGGCACAGGAATATGCGTGGCACTCCCGCGCTGCGGCTGTGCGGTTTGTCGATGCACCCCATGTGCCGTTTCGGGCGGGGCAGGACTGGCAGGACTGGCTGCAATGAGCGCACTTTTGTCCCAGCGGGTGCAGCGCAGCTTCAGCCGCAGCTTCCACAGTTATCACGAAGCGGCCTGCCCGCAGGCGCGGATTGCGGATCTGCTGGTGGGGGCGCTGGCCCGTGCCGGTGCACCGGCGCGGTTCGGCTCGGTGCTTGAACTCGGTTGCGGCACGGGGCATCTGACCGCGCGGCTGCAACGCCAGTTCGATTGTCCCCAGATGACGCTCAATGACCTTTCCCCTGCGGCCTGCCAGACGGCACGGCAGTATGGAGCGACGTTCCTCTGCGGCGATGCCCTCGCGCTCGACTGGCCCGAGGTGCCCTCGCTTATCGCGTCGGCCTCGATGATCCAGTGGCTGCCCGACCCTTTGGCGCTGGTGCGACGGGCCGCGCGGGCCTTGCCGGAGGGGGGGTGGCTGGCGCTTTCGGGCTTCGGGCCCGGGCATTTCCGTGAACTGTCCGCGCTCGGCTCGCAGGCACAGGCCCCTGGGCTGTGTCCTCGCCACGCTCTGGCCGCAGCCGTGGCGCCCGATCTGGACGTTCTGGCCTGTGGCGAGGATCTCTTGCCGCTCTATTTCCCCTCGCCGCGCGAGGTCTTGCGTCATTTGCGCCGCACAGGGGTCAACGGACAGGCGCGACAAAACTGGACCCGCGCCCGCCTTGCCCGTTTCGAGGCCGCCTATCGACAGCAGTTCGGCACGGCGCAGGGGGTGTCGCTGACCTATCAGGCGGTGTGGATCGTGGCGCGCAAACCGGTCGGAGCTGCCCCGATCAGGAAAAGCGCATCAGATGGCGCTGCATCACCGTGCGGGCACGTGCGGCATCGCGGGCCTTGATGGCGCTGAGGATCGCGGCGTGGTCAGGGTCGTCCCTGCGGCGCCATTTGTCGCTATAGCGGGCTTTGAAGTGCCGCGCATACAGCAGTTGGAGGTTGCTGATCTCGCTGACAAGGCGCGGCATGTGGCAGCCTGCGATAATCGCCATGTGGAAGCCGCGATTGGCCTCTTCCCAATCTTCGGCGGTCGCGGCGGCATTGCAGGCCTCGTGCAGATGTTCGATCTCGGCAATCTGGGCGGGGTTCAGATACGGAACCGACCGCTCCAGCGCCAGTGGCTCCAGCGCGTGGCGCATCAGACGCAATTCCTCGATCGCATCCTTGTCGATCGGGGTGACGCACATGCCGCGACGGGGCAGGCTGATGGCCAGCCCCTGCGAGGCCAGCCGCAGCAGGGCTTCGCGGGCGGTGACCTGACTGACCCCGTATTCGCGCGCGATCAGATCCTGACGCAGCTTTTCGCCCGGGGCAAATTCGCCACGGATGATGCGCGTGGACAGTTGCTGGGCGATAGTATCCGATTTTGTGGTTGGCTGATAGGACACTCTATCTCCCTTGAGAGGCGGCGGATGGGCAGGTTCTAGCTGATTACAACGGCGTGACAGATCGGGCAACCGAGCAGAGGCCGATATTCCACATCCCCCGACCGTCGGAGGAAAAAGACAGCATCTTTCCCGCGCCTGACGCCGCATTACACCCTATCCCCGCACGACGAGCCGCGCAGGACGCGCGGCCCTTGGTGCGGCCCTCTTGGTGCGGCCCTTGGCGCGGGGGGGGGGGGGCGGGGCGGGAGTTAGGAGAGCCTGTCTTTCAGCCCGAAATACATCCCCACCAGAGGCAGGAACCACGGTTTGCCGCTATACATCGGGATGGTGGGCCATTCCAGCCCGGCCAGCGGGTTGGTTCCGGCGCGTCCCAAGGCCATATCGGCCAGCGCCTGCCCGACCAGCGTCGACATCTGCGCCCCGTGGCCGGAATAGCCCATGCCGTAAAGCAGACCATCGGTTTCGCCCGCGCGCGGGTAACGGTCTTTGGTCATGCCCACGAGCCCGCCCCAGCAATAGTCGATCTCCACCGGAGCAAGCTGGGGGAACAGGCGCAGCATCGCGCGGCGCAGGATTGCGCCGGATTTCGCGTCGGAGGCCTGATCTGAGCGTGCCGAAAACCGCGCCCTGCCACCGAAGATCAGCCGGTTATCGGGCGAGAGCCGGAAATAGTTGCCGATATTCATCGAGGTGACATAGGTCCGGTTGGCGGGGGCGATGCTGGCCGCCTCTGCGGGGCTCAGCGGGCGTGTGGCGATGATGAAGGACCCGACCGAAATCATCCGCTTGCGGAAATAGCTCAGCGGTGCCTCGGGCACGACCCCTCCGTAAGCCCCCGTGGCAAGGATCACACGGTTGGCCGACAGGGTGCCGCGCGGTGTGAGGATGTCCCAGCCCGTCGCGGTTTTGCGCCGCGCCGTCATCGGGGCATATTCCCAGAGTTTCGCGCCGTGGCGGTGACAGGCCTCGGCCAGACCGTTCACATAGCGCCCCATATGCATCATCGCGCTTTTTTCGTAGAGCATTCCGGCATGGAAGGCGTCCGAGCCGATCTCCTGTGCCAGTCCCGGCCGTTCGATCCAGCGGGTCTCGGGGTCGACCTCGCGGTGGATCAGCTCGAAATTGGCCCGCAGCCCCGCCACATGGCTCGGTTTCGAGGCCAGTTTGAGCTTGCCCGACCGCCGGAAGTTGCAATCGATGCCCTCTTCGGCCACCAGCGCCTCGATCATGTCGATCGAGCGGTCATAGGCTTTGTAAAGGCGGTGTGCCTGTTCGGCCCCCAGATGTGCCTTGGCGTCGCCATAACCATGAGCGATGCCATTATTGAGATGCCCGCCATTGCGCCCCGATCCGCCCGCGCCCACATGGGCGGCGTCCAGAACCGCCACATGGACACCTTCCTTCGCCAGTTTGCGTGCGGCGTTCAGGCCGGTGAAGCCTGCGCCGATCACGACCACGTCGAACTGCCCCTCGACCGCGCCGGATTGGGCATGGGCGAAGGGGGTCGATGTGTCATGCCAGTAGGAGTGATAATCCATCTCTTCCCCCTTCTTGCGGCCTACAGGCCGACAACCTCGGCCAGACCGGAGATATCCTTGACCTCGGTATAGCCGTAGAACGGATTGGCCGGTTCATGGGCGCGGTTGACCCAGACCTTGTGTTTGATGCCCATGTCATGCGCGGTCATCAGATCGTAGCGGAAGCTCGACGACACATGCAGGATGTCCTCCGGCCCGCAGCCCAGCTCGTCCAGCATATATTCGAACGGCCTCATCTGCGGTTTATAGGCGCCTGCGCTTTCGGCGGTGAAAACATGGGCGATGGGGGCCCCGAGCTTGGCGATGTTATGCGGGATCTGCGCATTCATCGAGTTGGTCAGGGCCACCAGCGGAATATGCGGTGCGATACGGGCCAGCCCTGCGGGCACATCCGCATGCGGCCCCCAAGTGGGCACGCGGGTGTAGATATCATGCGCCACTGCGGCATCGAATGGCACAGCATTGCGTTTGCAGGTCCGTTCCAGCGCGTTATGGACGATTTCGGCATAAGGCTTCCATGCGCCCAGCACCTCGTCGAGACGGTAGGCCGAGAAATCGCGGATGAAGGCGTCCATTGCGGGCGCGGAGAGATGCGCGCTGTAATGGTGGCGCGCCGCACCGGCCATGTCGAAGTTGATCATCGTGCCGTGGCAGTCGAAGGTGATGAATTTCGGGCGGAAGGTCATAGCTGTCTCCGGGAACTGTAAGATGGGTCCAGCCTGACGCCTTTGCCGCGACCATAGGTGCCGCAAGTGCGGCCTCTAGCGCAGGAAATACCGTTTGCAGCACGCAGATCGGCATGCGCTGCCGCCTGTGCCACGGTTTCGATGCCTTGGCGCAGGCGGGATCGGGCAGGATGGGTCTATCGGAATGCGTCCCACACCTAGCCGAAAGGATCTCCCATGACGTGCCTTCTTCCTCTAGAGACCTCGCCCGCCTTTCCCCCGCGCGAAGCGACCGCCGCGCCCGAGCGGCTGATCGAGGGGCAGCCGCAGTATAAGACATGGGAGCTTGATGCCGCGCTTGCCGAGGCCGCCAAATGGGGCAAGATCCGTACCGGCATCTGGGAGGCTACGCCGGGCAAGACGGTCTCGATGAAGGGCGATACTTTCGAGTTCTGCCACATCCTGTCGGGGCGCTGCCTGATTTCGGAAGAGGGCGGGGCCAGCCATGAATTCGCGGCAGGCGACAGTTTCATCCTGAAGCCCGGCTTTGTCGGTACATGGCAGACGCTCGAAACGTTGCGCAAAATCTTTGTGATCGCAGCATGAGCCCCGCCACGCTTATGCCCGCCACGCTTACGCCCGCGGATCTTCTGGCCCGTCTGGTGGGCTTTCCAACGGTGGTCGGCCAGCCCAATGGAGCGCTGATCGAGGATGTGGCGCGTTATCTGCGCGCGCATGGGGCCGAGGTGACGGTTCTGGCAGGGCCCGAGGGCGACAGGTCCAACCTCTTCGCAAGCTTCGGTCCGAAAGACGTGCCCGGCATTGTGCTGTCGGGGCATGTCGATGTGGTGCCTGCCACCGAACCGGAATGGCGCGCCGATCCGTTCGTGCTGCGCCGCGAGGGGGACCGGCTGATCGGGCGCGGGGCCTGTGACATGAAGGGCTTCGTGGCTGCGGTGCTGGCGGCGGCTCCCGCGATGGGGCGGATGGCTCTGCGTGCGCCGCTCCATATCGCGCTGTCCTATGACGAGGAAGCGGGGTGCAAAGGGGTGCCGCATCTTCTGGACGCCCTGCCTGCGCTCTGCGCGCCGCCCGAGGGGGCGATTATCGGCGAGCCCACCGGACTGGTGCCGGTGCTGGCGCATAAAGGCAAGGCGGCGCTGCGGCTTTCGGCCAAGGGGCGTTCGGGTCATAGCTCGCGTCCCGATCTGGGCCAGAATGCCATCCAGCGGCTGGTGCCGGTGCTGGCGCGGATCTGTGCGCAGGCGGAAGCCTTGACGCGGGGGCCGCAGGATGCACGCTTCGCCCCGCCTTACAGCTCGGTGCAGATCGGCACGATCTGCGGAGGCCAGGCGGTGAATATCATTCCGGATTTCGCCGAAGCCCAGATCGAGGCCCGGGCCATTGCCGGCGTGTCCCCCAAAGCGATCCTGCAGGAGGTTCTGGTGGATTTGCCCGAAGGGGTCAGCCTCGATTGGCTGTCGGAATATCCCGCCCTTGCGCTGGCTCCCGAGGCCCCTCTTGCCCGTTTGGCCGAGACCCTGACGGGGCGGGCTGCACAGGGCGCGGTCAGCTTTGGCACCGAGGCCGGTTTGTTCCAGCAAGCGGGGATTGCGGCCATTGTCTGTGGTCCGGGAGATATTGCGCGTGCGCATAAACCCGAGGAATATCTCACCCTGTCCGAGCTCGAGGGCACCTGTGCGATGTTGTCCTCCCTGATCGACCGGCAGGCGGTCTGAAGGGCGGCATAAAATGCTGTCGGGCTGCGGCAAATGCGATCTAGGCTGCGGCCCGACCCCGCGATGCAAGGGAAACTGCCGTGGTGCAGGCGCTAGTCTGGACCGGACAGATGCAAGAAGGAAAGAGACCCGAGCCATGACCGATGCCGCCCAAATCACTATTGCGCCGATGGAGCCTGCGCATCTGGCGCAGGCCCATGCGATGTCGCAGGCTGTTGCATGGCCCCATCGTCGCGAAGACTGGGCCTTGGTGCTGGGCGTGTCCGAGGCAGTGGTGGCGCTGCAGGGGGACAAGGTTGTGGGGACCGCGATCCTGTCGCTGCTGGGCGATGTCGGCACGATGAATATGATTATCGTCGACGCGGCGATGCGCGGGCGCGGGTTGGGGCGGGCATTGATGCAGACGCTGCTGGATCGGGCGGGCAGCATGGAGCTGCGGCTGGTGGCCACTGCCGACGGTTTGCCGCTGTATCGCAAGCTCGGCTTTCAGGCCGTGGGCGAGGTGGCGCAATATCAGGGTGTCGCACAGGCCCAAGCCCCCGAACAGCCGGTGCGGGAGGGCACGCCCGAAGATCTGGCCGTCCTGTTGGCGGCGGATCGCGCCGCGACCGGTATGGAGCGGAGCCGCGTGCTGCACGAGATTGCCGCGCAGGGCGAGGTGATCGCCACGCAGGGCGGGGTGGCGATGATCCGTGCCTTCGGACGCGGGCACGTGATCGGGCCGATCCTTGCGGCAGATGACCGTGCCGCGCGGGCGCTGCTTTCGGAAGCGGCCTGCCGCGCGGCGGGGCAGTTCCTGCGCGTCGATTTCGCGCCCGAGCACGCTCTGGCCGATCACGCCAAGGCGCTGGGGCTGCACCATGCAGGGGGCGGGATCGCGATGGTGCGCCCTGCGGGCGAGCGCGCCCGCACCCGCGACCGCGCCGCAGCACCGGCGCAATCGTTAGAACTGAAAACCTATGCCCTCGTGTCACAGGCCCTGGGCTGATCTTAGGAGACTGTCAATGTTGACCAATTCCCTGATCGAGATGGATCGCCAGCACCTGATCCACCCCGTGTCCTCGTTTCAAGGCCATGCTGCGCGTGGTGTGCGGGTGCTGGCCTCGGCCAAAGGGGCGCGGGTGACCGATGCCGAAGGGCGCGAGCTGATTGACGGCTTTGCCGGTCTTTGGTGCGTGAATGCGGGCTATGGCCATGAAAGCGTCGTCGAGGCGGCGGCTGAACAGATGCGCAAGCTGCCTTATGCCACGGGCTATTTCGGCCTTGGGTCCGAAGCCCCGATCAAGCTGGCCGCGGCCTTGGCCGAACGGGCTCCGGGGGATCTGAACCATATCTATTTCTCGTTGGGCGGCTCGGATGCTGTCGACAGCACGATCCGTTTCGTGCGCTATTACTGGCATGCCAAGGGGCAGCCCGGGCGGGACCAGTTCATTTCGGTCGAGGAAGGCTATCACGGGTCGACCAGCATGGGCGCGGGCCTGACCGCGCTGGCCGGTTTCCACGAGGGGTTCGGTGTGCCCTATAGCTGGCAGCACAAGATCTCGTCGCATTACACCTATCGCAACCCGTTGAAAAGCGACGCCGAAATCATTGCCGCCTCGGTGGCTGAACTGAAGGCGAAGGTGGCCGCGATCGGGCCGGAGCGCGTCGCGGCATTCTATGTCGAGCCGATTCAGGGGTCGGGCGGTGTGCTCGTGCCGCCGAAGGGCTGGATCAAGGCCATGCGCGAGGCCTGCCGCGAATTGGACATCCTGTTTATCGCGGATGAGGTCATCACCGGTTTCGGGCGCACCGGCCCGCTCTTTGCCTGCGAGGAAGAGGGCATCGTGCCGGATATGATGACCACGGCCAAGGGCCTGACCTCGGGCTATGTGCCGATGGGGGCGGTGTTCATGTCGGACCATGTGTTCGAGACCATTGCCGAGGGCGCGGGCGCCAAGGCGGTGGGCCACGGTTTCACCTATTCGGCGCATCCCGTGTCGGCGGCGGTCGCGCTGGAAGTGCTGTCGCTTTACGAAGGGGGGCTGCTGGAGAATGGTCGCAAGGCCGGTGCGCGTCTGATGGAGGGATTGCAGAGCCTGTCCGATCACCCGCTTGTGGGCGATGTGCGGGGCCGCGGGATGCTGGCCGCACTCGAACTGGTGACGGATAAGGACAAGAAAACCCGCCTGCCTGCCTCGGTCCAGCCGGCGACACGGCTGTTTGATCGCGCATGGGACAAGGGGCTGATCGTGCGGTCCTTCGCTCAGGGGATCTTCGGTTATGCGCCGCCGCTCTGCTGTACCGATGATGAGATCGACCAGATCGTGGCGCGCACCAAGGCGGTGCTGGACGAGACGCTGGATGATGCGGATGTCCGCGCGGCGATGGCCTGATGGCGCTTCTGTATCTTTCGGTTCCCGAACGCGGTGCGGTCTGGGCGCAGATGCTGGCCCGTGCGGGGGTCGAGATGGTGATGGGCGAGGCGGCAGTGACAGATCCTGCCGCCATCACCCATATCGCCTGCTGGCAACCGCCGGAGGATCTGGCGCGCTATCCCAATCTCAGGGCGGTGATCTCGGTCGGGGCGGGGGTGGACCAGATGCCGCCCATGCCCGAAGGGGTCATCCTGTCGCGCACGATTGCGCCGGGTATCGAACAGATGGTGCGGGACTGGGTGGTGATGGCGGTGCTGGCGCTGCATCGCGATCTGCCACTATATATCGCGCAGGCCCGCGAGGGATGCTGGCAGCTGCATGCGCCCCGCTCTGCCCATGAGGCCCGTGTGGGGATCATGGGAATGGGGCGGATCGGGCAGCTTGTCGCGCAGACGCTGGGCGCGCTCGGCTTCGAGGTGGCCGGATGGTCGCGCTCGGGGCAGTCCACGGCAGAATGTGCCGTCTATGATCAGGCGGGCCTGCCGGAATTTCTGGCGCGCAGCGACATTCTCGTGTGTCTTCTGCCTTTGACCGGGCAGACGCGGGGGCTGATGGATGCCGCGTTTCTGGCGCAACTGCCGCAGGGCGCGCGGCTGGTGCAGGCCGGACGGGGGCCGCAGCTTGATCTGGAGGCGCTCAGAACGGCGCTGGACAGCGGCCGGATTGCTGCGGCAATGCTGGATGTGACCGACCCCGAACCCCTGCCTGCCGATCATTGGGCATGGGCCGATCCGCGTGTGCTGATTACGCCGCATATTGCCGCGAAAACCGGCCATGAGGAGGGCGCGCGCCATGTGCTTGCCGTGATCGAGGCCACCACCAACGGAACGCCCGTGCCCGGTCAGGTCGATCAGGCAAAAGGCTACTGACCCCTGCCGGCCGGCCCTCGGGCCGGTTGCGCCCTTGCCGCATGAAATTCTGTCCCTGCGCGGATCGATACAGAAGATTATGCCGTGAAGCCCCCTCAATTCGGTGTTCCAAGCGCAGGATCCTTCGGCACACTGGGGTTTGTAAGACCAAGATTGCAGGGGAGATACCGGCGCCCGCAGCTCAGCCTACCCTCGCGCGGAGGCAGGCCCGCCGCCACCTCTCCCGCCCGCGTTTTTGCCGGATCTCTCCTCCGGTCCACCCGCAGAAAGGACTGCCGAAAATGGCAACCACCACCGCCACCAAACCGTTGACCGCCTTTCGCTATGTCACGTTCGATGTGGTCGGCACCCTGATCGATTTCGAAGGGGCCATCAAAGAAGGGCTTGCGCAGATCGCGGCCAGGGAAGGTCTGGCGATTGACGGCGAGGCTGCACTGTCGGTCTATCGCGAGGCGCGCTATGAAGAGGGCGCGCAGCGTTTCCCCGATGATCTGGGGCGGTGCTATGCGCGCATTGCCGCAGCGATGGGCCTGCCCGACACCGAAGAATACCGTCAGCTGATGATCGACATCGTGGGCGAGGCCAAGCCTTTCCCCGACAGCGTCAAGGCGATGGCGATGCTCAAACAGCATTACAAGCTGGTGGCCATGACCAATGCCCGCCGCTGGGCTTTCGAGAAATATGCCGAGAAACTGGGCCAGCCGTTCTGGGCGGGGTTCACCACCGACGATACCGGCTGCGAGAAGCCCGACCCCGATTACTTCCATCAGGTTTTTGCCTATGTGGAACAGGATGGCGGGTCGAAGGAGGACATCCTGCATACCGCGCAAAGCCAGTATCATGATATCGGCATCTCGCGCGCATTGGGCATGACAAACGCTTGGATCCAGCGGCGGCACGCGCAAAGCGGATATGGCGGCACGATCGCCCCGAAAGAGTTCACCGAACCCGATTACCATTTCCATGCGCTGGCCGGTCTGGCGCAAGCGGCAGACGCGGCCTTTCGCGGCTGACACATCTTTCCCAGGGCGGCATCAAGACCGCCCGGGCTTCCGTCCAACGATCATAAAAACGGTGCGGCTGCGCACCCCTGACAGGGATACCCACGATATGACATATAAGCCGACAAACTGGTCCGGTCGCGATGATGCGATGGTCGAGACGATGATCCGTCGCGGGGCCTCGCGACGGGATCTTCTGAAGATGCTGATGGCCTCGGGGATCGGGATGGCGGCGGGCGGGTCGCTTCTGCTGCGGGCCGATCAGGCGGTCGCGGCGACCCCTGTCTATGGCGGGCATCTGAAAGCTGCGGGCTGGTCGTCCTCGACCGCCGATACGCTTGATCCGGCCAAGGCCTCCATGTCGACCGATTACGTGCGCTGCTGTGCGTTCTATAACCGCCTGACCATTCTCGACGAACAGGGCGTCGTGCAGATGGAACTGGCCGACAGTCTCAAGACCGATGATGCGAAGACATGGGAAATCAAGCTGAAATCCGGTGTGAGCTTCCATGACGGCAAGACCCTCTCGGCCGAGGATGTGGTCTATTCGCTCAAGCGCCATCTTGATCCGTCCGTAGGGTCCAAGGCCAACGCGATGGCCGCGCAGATGACCGAAATCTCCAAGCTTGACGATCTGACGGTGAAGATCGTGCTGGCCGGCGCCAATGCCGATCTGCCGACCATTCTGGCGATGCACCATTTCATGATCATCGCCGATGGCACGACCGATTTCAGCAAGGCCAACGGCACAGGTGCTTTCATCTGCGAAACCTTCGAGCCGGGTGTGCGGTCGATCGCTGTGAAAAACCCGAATTACTTCAAGGACAAAGCTCCCTATCTTGATAGTTTCGAATTCTTCGCGATTGCCGATACCAATGCGCGGGTCAATGCGCTTTTGTCGGGGGATATTCAGGTCGGGGCTTCGCTCAACCCGCGTTCGGTGCGCTTTATGGACGGCAAGCCGGGGGTGCAGACCTCGATCACGCGCTCGGGCAGCTATACCGACCTCAATATCCGGCTGGATATGGAGCCGGGTGCCAAGACCGGCTTTGTCGAGGGGATGAAATATCTGGTCAATCGCGAGGCGATCCAGAAGTCGATCCTGCGGGGCATGGCCGAAATCGGCAATGACCAGCCCGTTTCGGCATCGGACCGGTATCACAATCCCAATCTCAAACCGCGCGCTTACGACCCCGATCAGGCCAGACACCATTTCGAGAAAGCGGGGCTTTTGGGGGTCGAGATCCCGCTTGTGGCCTCGACGGCGGCGAATTCCTCGGTGGATATGGCGACCATCATCCAGCAGATGGGCGCGCAGATCGGCATGAAATTCACAGTCGATCAGGTGCCGCCCGATGGCTATTGGTCGAATTACTGGCTGAAATCGCCGGTGCATTTCGGCAATATCAACCCGCGCCCGACCCCCGATATCCTGTTCTCGCTGCTTTATGCCTCGGATGCGCCGTGGAACGAAAGCCATTACAAATCGGAGAAATTCGACAAGATGATGCTGGAGGCGCGCGGCTCGCTGGACGAGGAGAAGCGGACCTCGATCTATTGGGAAATGCAGGAAATGGTGGCCAATGAGGCGGGCACGATCATTCCGGCCTATATCTCCAATGTCGACGGGCTTTCGGATAAGGTCGGGGGGATGCGCCCGAACCCGTTGGGGGCGCTGATGGGCTTCACCTTTGCCGAACATATCTGGCTGAACGCCTGATCATAGCCGAGCGGACCTGCGCGCCCTGGCGCGCAGGGGCCATTCTTGAAGATTGCTCCGAAGGGAGGTGCCCCTTGCCCCAGTCGTTTATGCCTTGGGTTCTTGTTTTCCAACGGCTTGGTATCGCGATCCTGACATTGCTGATCGTGTCTTTCGCCGTGTTCGTTGCCACCGAACTCCTGCCCGGAGATGTGGCGGAAATCCTGCTGGGACAGGCGGCAACGCCCGATGCCGTGGCCGGTCTGCGCGAGGCGATGGGCCTTGATAAGCCCGCCCTCCTGCGCTTTCTGGGCTGGCTTCTGGGCTTTTTCCACGGTGATCTCGGTATTTCCTATGTCAATAATATCCCCGTGGCCGATCTGGTGGGCGGGCGGCTTCTGAGCTCGCTGAAACTGGCGGGGATCACCACCGTGATCTCGGTGCCGGTCGCGCTCGGTCTCGGGATCGGGGCGGCCATGTGGCGCGGGTCCTGGTTTGACCGGATCGTGTCGATCCTGACCATTTCGGTGATCTCGGTGCCCGAATTCATGGTGGCCACGCTGTCGGTGCTGATCTTTGCGGTCTGGCTGGGCTGGCTTCCCGCGCTCAGCTACGGGGCGGCAGAGGTGACCTCGTTCGGGGCGCTTCTCAAGGCCTATGCGATGCCGGTGATCACGCTGAGCTTCGTCATCTCGGCGCAGATGATCCGCATGACCCGTGCGGCCGTCATCGAGACGATCAACACCCCCTATGTCGAGATGGCGCTGCTGAAGGGGGCCTCGCGCAAGCGGATGGTGCTCAAACATGCGCTGCCCAATGCGCTGGGGCCGATCGCCAATGCGGTCGCCCTGTCGCTGAGCTATCTGGTGGGCGGGGTCATCATCGTCGAGACGATCTTCAACTATCCCGGCGTGGCCAAGCTGATGGTCGATGCCGTTTCCACCCGCGACCTGCCGCTGATCCAGTCCTGCGCGTTGATCTTCTGCGTCAGCTATCTGCTGCTGATCACGCTGGCCGATCTTATCGCCATTCTCTCCAACCCGAGGCTGCGCCGTTGATGAATATGACAAGTTTCCGCCTCCCGACGCCGAAAAACCTTGGCTATTCGTTTAATTGGGTCGGCCGTATCGGTCTGGCCGTGATCCTGTTCTGGGCGGTGATCGCGATCTGCGGCAGTGCCCTTGCGCCGCATCCGCCGGGCGAGATCGTCGATTGGGATTTCTTCGGTGCCGCCTCCGGAAAGTTCTGGATGGGCACGGATTATCTGGGGCGCGACGTATTCTCGCGTGTGTTGCTGGGCGCGCGTTACACCGTCGGCATCGCGCTGGCCTCGGTTTTTCTGGCCTGTTCGGGCGGGGTGATCCTTGGCATGGTGGCGGCGGTCGCGGGGGGCTGGTTCGACATGATCCTGTCGCGGCTGCTGGATGCGCTGAACGGCATTCCCTCGCTGCTGTTCGGGCTGGTGACGGTGGCGGCCATCGGCTCCTCCATTCCGGTGCTGGTCGGGACTTTGGCGGTGATCTATCTGCCCGGGGCATATCGCTTTGCCCGCGCGCTGGCGGTCAATGTGAACACGATGGATTTCGTGACGGTGGCCCGTGCGCGGGGCGAGGGCACCCCCTATCTGATCGCCCGCGAGATCTTCCCCAATATCCTCGGCCCCGTTCTGGCCGATCTGGGATTGCGTTTCGTGTTCATCGTGCTGGTGCTTTCGGGGCTGTCCTTCCTTGGCCTCGGGGTGCAGCCGCCCAATGCCGATTGGGGCGGGCTTGTACGCGAGAATATCGAAGGTCTGTCGCTGGGGGCGCCGGCGGTGGTCTTCCCCTGCTTGGCCATCGCTTCGCTGACCATTTCGGTGAACCTGTTCATCGACAACCTGCCCACCAAAATCCGCGACAGGAGCTGAACCATGAAAGATTTCGCACAAGAAACCGCGCTTGTTTCGGTCCGTGATCTGCGGATCGGGGCGACCACCGATGCGGGGCGTAAAATCGAGATCATCAAGGGGGTCAGTTTCGACATCGCCCCCGGCGAGATGGTGTCATTGATCGGGGAATCCGGTTCGGGCAAAACCACGATCGCGCTGTCGCTGATGGGCCATACCCGCACCGGCTGCGCGATCACCGGCGGCGAAATCCGGCTGGACCGGCATATCGTGACCGCGATGTCGGAAAAAGCCCGTGCCCGTATTCGCGGCACCGAGGTGTCCTATGTGCCGCAATCGGCGGCTGCGGCCTTCAACCCCAGCCAGCGTATCATGGATCAGGTGGTGGAAATCACCACAATCCACGGCCTGATGCCCCGCGATGAGGCCGAGGCCAAGGCTGTATCTCTGTTCCGTGCCTTGGCTCTGCCCAACCCCGAGACCATCGGTCAACGCTATCCCCATCAGGTCTCTGGCGGGCAGTTGCAGCGGCTGTCGGCGGCGATGGCGCTGATCGGTAGCCCCAAGCTGGTGATTTTCGATGAGCCGACCACTGCGCTGGATGTGACCACCCAGATCGAGGTGTTGCGGGCGTTTCGCAATGCGATGGCCGAGGTCGGGGCGGCGGGTGTCTATGTCAGCCATGATCTGGCGGTGGTGGCGCAGATTGCGGACCGGATCGTGGTGCTGAAGGGCGGCGAGATACAGGAAGAAGGCAGCTGCGAGCAGATCCTGCATGCGCCTGCCCATCCCTATACCAGACAGCTTCTGGCCGCTTTCGAGCCGGTGCTGCATGAACCCTCCGGCGTGCCGGACCGCGTCAAGCACACGCCCATTCTGGAGGTGCATGATCTTTGCGCCGGATACGGGCCGATGCGCGATGGCGTGCCCTATGCCAAAATCCTCAAAAACGTGAATTTCAAGCTGGATCGGGGCCGCAATCTTGGGGTGATCGGGGAATCCGGCTCGGGGAAATCAACCCTTGCGCGGGCGATTGCGGGGATTTTGCCGCCCTATCGCGGCTATACGATGGTGGACGGGCAGGAAATGCCGCTTGATCTGGCCAAACGCTCCAAGGAACAGCTGCGCCGTGCGCAGATCGTGTTCCAGCTAGCCGATACGGCGCTGAATCCGGCACAATCCATCGGCACCATTCTGGGCCGTCCGCTGACCTTCTATCACGGGCTGCGGGGGCAGGCGCGCGAGGCCCGCGTGATCGAGCTGCTGGACATGGTGCGTCTGCCTGCCAGCCTGCGCCACCGCCTGCCGGGCGAACTGTCGGGCGGGCAGAAACAGCGCGTCAATCTGGCCCGCGCCTTGGCCGCCGAGCCGGAGCTGATCCTGTGCGACGAGATCACCTCGGCGCTGGATACGGTTGTGGCGGCGGCGATCATCGAGCTGCTGAAAGAGCTGCAGCGTGAACTGCACCTGAGTTATATGTTCATCAGCCATGATCTTTCGACCGTCGAGGCGATCTGTGACGAGGTGCTGGTGATGTATAAGGGCGAGGTGGTCGAGGCGCTGCCTGCGGCCCGCATGAGCGCGGAGGCGTTGCATCCCTATTCGCGGCTGCTGATTTCGTCTGTGCCGCAGCTTGATACGAACTGGCTGAACACGCTGGAACAGGACCCCGAACTGATTGCCACATTCGCCAACCGCTAAGTGAAAGCCCCGCCCTTCGCGGGGCTTTTTCACAGCCGGTCGGCAAAGATCCGCGTCAGCGGGATCTGGGTTTTGACGAAGGGCGTTTTCATCACCACGAAGCTGAAATATTTGTCGATGCCGATATCGCGGTCCACGAGCCCTTCGAGGATGGTCTGGTAATCGCCAATAGAGGCGGTGACGAATTTGGCCAGATAGTCATAGCCCCCCGAGACCAGATGGCATTCGATGCAGCTATCCACCTTTTCCAACGCCTCCTGAAAGCGGGCGAAGTCGATCTGGCGATGGTTCTTGAGGGTGAACTCGGTGAACACCGTCAGGGTTTCCCCGAGCTTCGTCATGTCGATCTGTGCGGTATAGCCGCTGATATATCCCGCCCGCTGGAGCTTCTTGACCCGCATCAGGCAGGGTGAGGGCGAGAGCGCCACCAGATCGGCAAGTTCGACATTGGTAATGCGGCCATTGCGTTGCAGCTCCGCCAGAATCTTCAGGTCGATTCTGTCCAGTTTATAGGCCGTGCTCATGTCTTCCCCTGCCGTGATCGCTTTTCCGACCATTCTTAGCGTGTTTTACAGCGCAAGGAAGAGTGTGCAAGGCGGCGCATACAACATGAAATGCCACAAAAGCCCGAGATTTGGCAGATGACGCTGCGCGGGGGCGGTTAGCCTGCGGGAAATAATAAGGAGACGCCGATGCCTGCCCCTCTTTTGACATTGGAAAGCAGTGACATGCTGCCCGCCGAGGCGGATTGCGTTGTCATCGGCGCAGGGATTGTCGGCACCTGTGCGGCCTATTGGCTGGCGCGGGCAGGGCAGAAGGTTGTCCTGCTGGAAAAGGGCCGCGTGGGCGCCGAACAATCCAGCCGCAACTGGGGCTGGTGCCGCCAGCAGAACCGCGATGCGCGGGAATTGCCTTTGTCGACCAAGTCCCTGGATCTATGGGAGGATATGACCCGCGATATCGGCGAGGATATGGGGTTCAAACGCTGTGGTCTGCTGTATCTGTCCAATGATGCGGCGGAAATCGAGGGCTGGGCGAAATGGGGCGAATTCGCGCGGGGCGAGGGGGTTGATACCCGTATGCTCAGCGCCGCCGAGGCCGCCCTACGCGGAGCCGCCACGCAAAAGCCCTGGGCCGGCGGTGTCTGGTCGCCCAGCGACGGCACGGCGGATCCCTCGCGCGCAGCCCCTGTGATTGCCAAGGGCATTTTGAAACATGGCGGCCATGTGATCCAGAATTGCGCGGCGCGCGGGTTGGAGACCTCCGCAGGGCAGGTCAGCGCCGTGGTGACCGAACGCGGCACCATCAAGACGCAGCAGGTGGTGATGGCAGGCGGCGCCTGGGCATCGAGCTTCCTGCATCAGCTGGGCATCGCCTTCCCGCAGGCCTCGGTGCGCAGCTCGATTCTCTCGGTGGCTCCGGGGGCGGAAGGCATCCCCGAGGCGCTGCATACGGCGGCGGTCTCGATCACGCGGCGCGGCGATGGTGCCTATACACTGGCGATCTCGGGCAAGGCCGCCGTGGACCCGACGCCGGGCATGATCGTTCAGGCCAAGCATTTCCTGCCGATGTTCACCAAGCGCTGGAAAAGCCTCACTCCGGGCGGGTTGCAGGCGTGGAAGGCGGGCTTCGAGACCCGCAAGACATGGGCGCTTGACCAGATCACCCCGATGGAGCGCGCCCGCGTTCTGGATCCCGTGCCCGACAAGGGGCTGGTCACTCTGACCCTGCAACGCGCGCGCGATCTGCTGCCTGCGCTGAAGGTGCTGCCGGTGCAGGCTTCTTGGGCGGGCTTCATCGATTCCACCCCCGATGGTGTGCCGGTGATCGACACCGACACCGGCCTGAAGGGGCTGACGCTGGCGGCGGGCCTGTCGGGCCATGGCTTCGGCATCGGTCCGGGCGTGGGGCATCTGGTGGCCGATATGCTGCTGGGCCGCACCCCCATCACCGAGACCGCGCAATACAAGCTGTCGCGTTTCAACGAAAGCCAATGGGGCAAGGTCTCGAAGTTCTAAGCCAGCATATTATGCTGCCAGAGCGCTTGCGCAGACAATTATGCCGTCGGCGCGGGCGTTTTAACCAGAATTCACGCGCCGGTCTCGCTTAGGCTGGGGCCAAGCATGATGAGGATAGCATGAGTTTCGCATTCGACCCCACTTCGGTCTCTCTGCCTTCGGGCCATTTCATCGGCGGCGACTATGTTGCAGCCCCCGAGGCGATCGAGGTCATCTCGCCCTCGACCGGCCAACGCATCGGCGCCATTGCCTGTGCCGATGCGCAGATGGTGGATCGCGCTGTCGCCTCGGCGCGTCAGGCGTTGAAGACCTCGAACTGGGGCGGGCTTGCTCCGCGTGACCGTGCAAAGGCGCTGCATAAATGGGCCGATCTGATGGAGGCCGAGGCGCCCTATCTGGCGCAACTTGAGGCGATCTGTTCCTCGCGCCCCTATGCGCAGGCGCTCACCGGCGATATCGCGGTCACCGCCGAGCAGATCCGTTTCTTCGCGGAATTCGCCGATAAGGAATGCGGTGATCTGGTGCCCACCTCGGACGGGCAGTTCGGCTATATCTCGGACCATCCCTATGGGGTGATCGGTGCGGTGACCCCGTGGAACTTCCCGATCTCCATGGCGGGCTGGAAGCTGGGCCCCGCGCTTGCGGCAGGCAATGCCGTGGTGATCAAACCTTCCGAGATGACGCCCTATACCACGCTCTATATGGCCGAACTTTCGGTCAAGGCGGGGATTCCGGCGGGTCTGGTGAATGTGGCTCTGGGCGATGGCCCCACCACCGGCAATGCGATCACCGGCCATCCGGGCATCGACAAGGTCTCTTTCACCGGATCGACCCGCGCGGGTGCGGCGATCATGGAAAATATCGCGCGCCATGGCATCAAGCCTATGACGCTGGAGCTGGGCGGCAAAAGCCCGATGCTGGTCTTTGCCGATGCCGATCTGGATAAGGCGGCCGAATGTCTGGCCAAGGGTATCCTGCCCAATGCGGGGCAATTCTGCGTGGCGGGTTCGCGCATTCTGGTCGCGCGTGAGGTGGCTGATGAGCTGTCCGCCAAGCTGATGGCGGAATTTGGCCGCCAGGTGCCCGATGTGACCCATGCGGGGGCTGCGGGTTTCTCGCCCATCATTTCCGCCCGTCAGATGGGGCGTATCGATTCCATCGTGAAGGCGGCCCGTGCCAAGGGCGGCGAGATCCTCTGCGGTGGGGCTGCCTTTGACCGCGAGGGCAGCTTCTACCAGCCGACCCTGATTGCAGGTGTGGATGAGACGAACCCCGCCGTGACAGAGGAAATCTTCGGCCCCGTGGCCACCTTCCAGACCTTTGACAGCGAGGAAGACGCGATGGCGCTGGCGGCACATGACACCTACGGGCTGTGCGCGGGGCTGTTCACGCAAGACCTCTCGCGTGCGCTGCGTCTGAGCGGTCGGCTTGAGGCCGGCACCGTCTGGGTCAACCGCTATGGCCGCTCGCGTGATCACATTCTGCCGACGGGCGGCTGGAAAGCCTCGGGTCTGGGCAAGGACTTGGGCCGCGAGGCTTACCGCGCTAACCGGCGCACGAAATCTGTGCTGATCGATCTGTAATCGGCCAAAGGAGTAAAGATGAAGACCTATACGCTTGCCCTTATCCCCGGTGACGGGATTGGCGTTGATGTGACCGATGCGACGATGGACGTGCTGGATGTGGCTGCGGCCAAATTCGGTTTTGCGCTGAAGCCCACCACCTTCCCGTGGTCCTGTGAATATTATGTCGAGACCGGCAAGATGATGCCCGATGACGGGATCGAGCAGCTGCGCCCCTTCGATGCGATTTATCTGGGGGCAGTGGGTTGGCCGAAGACCGTGCCGGATTCGGTATCGCTGCATGGGCTTTTGCTGCCGATCCGCAAGGCGTTCACCCAATATGCCAATATCCGCCCGCACCGCCTGTTGCCGGGCGTGGAAGGCCCGCTGAAGGCCGAAGGGTTCGACATCCTCTGCATCCGCGAGAATACCGAAGGTGAATATGCCGGAGCCGGTGGCCGCGTGCATCAGGGGCAGGACAATGAGGTAGCGACCGAGGTCTCGATCTTCACCCGCAAGGGCGTCGAACGTATCCTGCGCTTCGGCTTCGAGCAGGCCCGTGCGCGGCGCAAGCATCTGACGAGCGTTACGAAATCCAACGCCCAGAAATACTCGATGGTGTTCTGGGACGAGATGACCGACAAGCTGGCCGCAGACTATCCCGATGTGACCGTCAGCCATATGCATATCGACGCGATGGCCGCCAAGATGGTGATGGCGCCGCAGGATCTGGATGTGATCGTGGCCTCGAACCTCTTTGGCGATATCCTCACCGATCTGGGCGCGGCCATTCAGGGCGGGCTTGGCTTTGCGGCTTCGGCCAATATCTGCCCCGACCGTTCCGTGCCCTCGATGTTCGAGCCGGTGCATGGCTCGGCCCCCGATATCGCGGGTCAAAACATCGCCAACCCGATTGCCGCGATCTGGTCGGGCGCTATGATGCTTGAGCATCTGGGCGAGAAAATCGCCGCCGAGGCCATTCTGGCCGCCATCGAGGCCGCCACCGCCCGTGGCATCGGCACCCGTCCGGGCGCCAGCACCACCGATGAAATTACCGCAGCGGTGAAAGCCGCATTGGAGGCATAAGATGACCCTGCATGAAAGCTTTGATCTGCGCGCCCAGCTGCGCGACCCCGCCTTGTTTGTTGAGGCAGCCCTGATCAATGGCGAGTGGCGCGCACGGGCCGATATGGCGGTGATGAACCCCGCCACCGGCGATGTGCTGGGCCATATGCCCGACAACACCGCCGCCGAGACCGAAGAGGCGATTGCCGCCGCGGCTGAGGCGATGAAGTCGTGGAAGGCCAAGACCCATGCCGAACGCGCCGATATCCTGATGGCGTGGTATGATCTGATGCTGGAGAATGCCGATGATCTGGCGCTGATCCTGACCGCCGAGCAGGGCAAGCCGCTGGCCGAGGCCAAGGGCGAGATCGTCTATGGCGCGTCCTTCCTCCGCTGGTTTGCCGAAGAGGCGCGTCGCATCAACGGCCATATCATCCCCAGCCCCGTGAAGGGCAAAAAGATCTTCGCGATGAAAGAGCCCGTGGGCGTCTGCGCGATCATCACGCCGTGGAACTTCCCGACCGCGATGATCACCCGCAAGGTGGCACCGGGTCTGGCGGCAGGCTGCACGATGGTCATCAAACCCTCGGATTTCACGCCCTATTCGGCGCTGGCGCTGTGCCTGTTGGGTGAACGGGCGGGCATCCCTGCAGGCGTGCTGAACTGCCTGACCGGTCGCCCCGAGGCGATTGGCGGTGCGCTGACCGCAAGCCCCGTTGTGCGCAAACTGTCCTTCACCGGCTCGACCCGTGTGGGCGCGCTGCTGGCGCAGCAATGCGCGCCGACGCTGAAGAAGCTCTCTCTCGAACTCGGCGGCAATGCGCCCTTCATCGTGTTCGATGATGCCGATCTGGATGCGGCTGTCGAAGGGGCTATGGCCTCGAAGTTCCGCAATGGCGGTCAGACCTGCGTCTGTGCCAACCGTCTGCTGGTACAATCGGGTATCCATGACGCTTTCGTGGCCCGCCTCACCGAGAAGGTAGATGCGCTGAAAGTCGGCCCCGGCACGGCGGAAGACACCACCATCGGCCCGATGATCAATTCGGCCGCAATCGACAAGATCAACCGCCATATCGAGGATGCGCTCTCCAAAGGTGCCACCCGCGCGACCAAGAAGCGCGCGCTGAGCGGCCAATATGCTGATCCGACCGTGCTTGTGGGCGCGACGCTGGATATGCAATGCGCCGGCGAAGAGACCTTTGGCCCTGTGGCTCCGGTCTTCAAATTCGAGACCGAGGAAGAGGCGCTGGAGATCGCAAATGGCACGCCCTTCGGTCTGGCGGCCTATTTCTACACCACCGATATGGCCCGTGCCTTCCGCTTTGGCGAGGCGCTGGAAACCGGTCTGGTGGGTCTGAATACCGGTGCGGTCTCCCATGCCGAGGCGCCCTTCGGCGGCGTCAAAGCCTCGGGTCTGGGTCGTGAAGGGGCGCAGGAAGGCATCGAGGAATATCTCGAAACCAAAGCCTTCCACTTCGGCGGGTTGTAAGCTGGCGGGCGGAACGGCCAAGGGCAGGCCTTGAGGTCTGCCTCTGGCCTAGCGGTCTTGCGAAAGGGTCAGCAGGGCCTTGCGGAAATCCGGATTGCTCAGCACGACCTCGCCCGCCCCCAGCGTTTTGGCATGGGACAGCGCCATTGCCACAAGCTGTTGCGCCTGTTCAACCGCCTGTGCAAGCGACAGGTCGTGCCCCAGCCCCGCGATGATCAGCGCGGCAAACAGATCCCCTGTGCCGGGCAGGGCGATCGGAAGTTTGCGTACAGGATGGCGGCTGGGAGGCTCGGGGCCCAGAATGATACTTTCGATATGGCCATCGGCTGTGTCCTCCAATGTGCAGCCGGTCACCACAAGCCGCGCATCCGACCCCATGCCAAGCGCGTGTCGGGCGTGCTCCAGTGCCTCCAGCGTGGTAAAGGGCTGGCCGGTCAGCCATGCCAGTTCGAACGGATTGGGGGTGGCCAGATCGGCCAGCGGCAGGAGCAGGTCGCGCATGACATCGGCAATGGCTTCCGGCACGTAGAGACCCGGCCCGCTATCGCCCAGCACCGGATCGCAGAGATAGAAGAGGTCCGGATTGTCGGCTTTGGCCTGCGCGATGAACGCGGCGGTTTGCCGCGCCACCTCGACCGAACCGATATAGCCCGTCAGAAGGAAATCCGCCCGCTCGGGCAGGCCCCTTTCCTGCGCGCCGCGCAGCAGATCGGCAAAGAAGGCGGCGGGCAGGGCCTGTCCGCGCAGGGTCGGATAGTCGGGGGTGTTCGAAAAGACGACGGTCGGGATGGCTGCGACCTCCAGCCCTGCCGCCTGCATCGGAAAGACTGCCGCCGAATTGCCGACATGGCCAAAGACAACCTGACTTTGGATCGAGATCACGAAAGGCGGATGGGGCATGGCTTGGGATCCGTTGGCTGGCGGCATCGGTCGTGGGATCTTTGCGATACGCTTCCTGCTCGGGCGGGTCAATCGGCGCGGGGCAGCGGTCGGCTATGAAAAAAGGCCGGTCTTGCGACCGGCCAGTTTGGGGGAGTGCCCGTCAGGGAGAAGGCCGGGCTCCGCCTATTCCGCAGGGGACTGGTTGCGCAGGGCCGCATCGCCCTTCTGCAAGAACGAGATTGCCAGTCCCAGTGCGATCAGCAGGACAGGGTAGAGAAGCCCCTGTCCGCCGCGCCCGATGAACAGCAGGCAGACCAGCGCGAGACATCCCAGCGAGAGGAGCCGGTAGGCGGTGCGGCGTTCGAGGCGCAGCAAGGATGCCGCCGCACCGGTATAGAGCAGCAGGAAGTTCTGCCCCGCTGCCGCCAGAAGATGCGACATATCCAGAATACCCGCGCCGACCAGACCGACCACGCTCAGCAGCACGACGACCGTGACCATGACGGCATTCAGAGGCACGTCGTTGCGGATCTGGGCAATCGGGGCCGGAAGCAGCCCGTCGCGGGCGGCGGAATAGACCATGCGCGAGACCGCCCAGATTGCGGCTGACAGATTGGCAAAGATCAGCAGCACGGCGAGTGCGGCAATGGTGATGCGGCCCGCAGGGCCGAAGGACTGGCCGAAAATCTGCGCGAAAGGTGCGGGGCCTGCGCCCAATGCGCCCGCCTTGGCCACAACCAGCGCCAGCACCAGATAGAGCCCCACCGCCAGAAAGAAGGAAAGCGCCATCGCGCGGGGGACGTCCCGCTTGGGGTTGCGGAATTCGCCGCCCAGATTGGCGCTGACTTCCCAGCCGGTAAAGGCGAAGAACACCATCATGAAGACCATGCCCAGATGGCGCAGGTCGGTATCGGCGGATGGTGTGCTGGCTGCCGACAGGTCGAAGGCGGGTTGCACGGCCAGATAGCCCACGATGGCCAGCCCCAGAATGAAGACCAGAACCAGAGAGGCGATGAAGGTGTTGACCCGTCCGGCCATTTCGGCAGACAGGAAATTGACCCCCAGAGCGGCCACGATCAGCGCGCCTGCATATACTGCCGCGGGGCCGCCAAAGGTTGCGGCGACGTAATGCCCGCCGGTCAGAGCCACAGCGGGCAGCCCTACCGAAACCGCCCCCAGAAACAGCAAGGTTGCACAGATCCGGCCGGATTTGCCAAAGGCGTGGCCCATGATAGAGGCGATGCCGCCCGCATCGGGGTAGCGCCGCCCGAGAATGGCGAAGACCCAAAGCAGAGGGGCGGCGGCCACCGCGCAGGCGATCCAGATCAGGGTCGCGGAGCTACCCACTTCCTGTACCGCCAGTCCCGGCAGCGTCAACAGACCCGCCCCCAGAACGATATTGAGCATCATCGCCGTGCCGCGCGTGACGCCAAGGGATTTTTTCAGCTCAGCCATGATCGGCAAGCTCGACGGCATGGAACGAAATCAGATAGCGCACGCCCTCGTCCAATGCGACAGAGCCGTGGCGCACCCCCGCCGGTAGCGAGATCACGGCCCCCGCGCCGCAGATCTGTTCGCCCCCCTCCCAGTAGAAGCGCGCCTGTCCTTCCAGCACCACAAGCGTTTCATCGGTCGGGTGCTGGTGCCATGCATGTTCCTTGCCCGGCGCGTCCTGCTGGACCTCGATACAGCCCTGCTGTGGCATGAGCTTTTCGATGATCGACCAGTAATCGGCCTTGGCGAGTGCGATCTGTTTGACCGAGGGCGTCGCGGTGGTTTCGGGTGTCGATGTCAGGTCTTTCATGGGGTTATCCTTCCTTGACGAGCTGCAGACGGGCCTCGCCCAGCCGATGGAACGGGCAGGCGGGGGTCTCGTTGGTATCGTCGATGAAATATTGTGTATATTCGCGGTTGGCCGGATCGCCGTAATGGCCCAGCGAGGGCGAGGGGGCGATCAGGTCGTAATCTTCCAACAGGTCGCGCACGCGCTTGAGCGAACGCTGGACCCCCGGCTCGTCGCTATCGGTGATGCCGTTGAACACCCAGCGCGGCTGGAAGGTGATCATGAAGCTGCTGGCGCGGCGGCTTTGACGCATGACATGGGCGGGTGTGTTGCACACCACGAAAATCGGTTCGCCGCCAAAGGAGAATTCCCATGTCGGATCATCGAGATTGCGGGAGACCCCGTCGGGTTGGGGGCTGTCATCCAGTGCGACGAGACCGTCAAGCAGGTCCCAGAACTGTTCGCGGTAACGGTCGAAGGACTGAACCGGACCGGGACGGGCAAAGATGACCAGCGAGGTCATCGGGCCGATCCCGCGCGCCTGGGCAAGATAGGATTTCAGGATGGGGGCCAGAGTTTCCGGTGTCAGCGGGTCGGGGAAAGCGAAGCGCAGGCGATCCGCTTTGAAACCGGCAACGCCGAAGACACAGGGGAAGGGGCGGCTCTTGCTTGTCAATGCAGTGTCGAATTCACAGAAAACGGTCTTTTCCCAGCTTTGTCCGGAAAAAGCCTCGGTGACCTCGCTACTCTTGAAGACTAAATCCATGAATCATGATCCCTTCGTTGAATGACATGGTAAGTGTGGCCGCCTTGACGTGGCGCCGCCTACAATTCAAAACGCAATTCTCTCTTCGTTTCGAAGAAAAACTCGTTATCCTGACACGTAATGGGAGAGTTTCGATGCGTTTGAGTCCGACAGAGAACCTGATTTTGGAATTGCTGCGCGAAAACAGTCGCCGGTCTCTGACCGAGATTGCCGATATTGTCGGCCTGTCGCGCCCGACGGTGAAATATCATGTCGACAAGCTGATCGAGAGTAAGGTCATCAGCCGTTTCACGATCGAGGTGGACACGACGCAGGTGGATTCGGTCACCGGCACGCGGGCGATGTTCGATCTGCAACTCAAGCGCAATACCTGCTCGATCGTCTACGCCTCGATCCAGCGCTGGAGCGAGGTGGTCTCAGCATGGTCGCTGACGGGCGATACCGACATGCGTATTCTGCTGGAGGCGGCCAATCTGAGCATTCTCGAAGAGCTGCGTGACCGTTTGTCACGGCATCCCGAGGTGCTGACCGTCACGACGTCTGTCATTCTGAAGTCGTGGCGGGAAAAGACCTGAAAGCGCGCGCATTCTGCGGCGGAACCGGCTCTTTACGAGCTTCATGTGTCATGCGGTTGCGGGGCAGGGTTTATGTTGGGCCGGATTTTCTGGCGCAGGGGATATCGCAAACAGAAACGGGGCACCTGTCGGCCCCCGTGTTTGATCTGGCTGTTTGATCTGGCATCGTCAGGTTCTGGCGATGGTGCGCCCTCTGCGCTCTGTCAGGCGGTATGGTTGGGCGAGCCGGAAACGATGGTGCCACCGCCCGAGGTTTTGGAGCCGACAATCGCCACCGGTCGCCCGTCAAGGGTCTGCTGCGACGACCCTGTGACAATGGTGCAGCCGCAGGCGCATTTATCGCCCACCCGTGCAATCGGCTTGCCATCCGCCATTGCCGTGCCGCCGGAGACGATCACATTGGTTCCGTGACCCTGTTTGGGGCAAACATGTTTATCGCCCACCCGTGCGACCTGTGGCATCAGCTGTCCTCCTTGGCGGCGGCGCATTCCTCGCAAAGCGGCAGGCCTTCCTTGGCCGCCATCTGCAGCGTCGGCACCTGAGCCGAGCCAGACCCACCCATAGAGACCGCGCCCTTGAGGTTGATCTTGGCCGCTTCCAGCGTGATCCCCGAGGCGTCGATGGTGATCTTGCCCCCCGGACCCTTGATCTGGAATTTCTCGAAGGCCATCAGCGTGTGCTTGCCGGTATTATTGGTGATCGAGCTGCCCACATCCAGCGTGAATTTCCCCGCAACCTCGCCCTGATAATTGCGGCCTACCTCATAGAGGTGGTCGGCATAGATCGATTGTTTGTGGATATTGCCGACGCGATGGATGTGGTCCTTGCCGTAGTTTTCCTGCTGGTTGCGGGCCACATCGTAATACATATCCTGACCGATATTCTCGCGGTGGTCATTGCCGACCGAGATCGTCTTGTCATGGCCAATCGATTCCGACTGGTCATTGCCCACGGTCTTGGAACGGTCATGGCCGATGGAATGGCTCTCGTCATTCTCGATGATTGTATTGTGGTCTTTCTGCGCATGCATGAAGACCTCTTCGCGGTCTTTCTCGTCCTCGAAGCGGAATTCGTTATAGCCCGAGCCCTGATGGGTGTCGGATTTGAAGGTCGAGACAGTCTTATTGGCGGGCAGATCATAGGGCACGGCATTTTTGCCGTTATAGACACAGCCCGTGACCAGCGGCTTGTCGGGGTCGCCGTCGAGGAATTCGACCACGACCTCCATGCCTATCCGCGGGATCACCATGCCGCCCCAGCCGTTGCCGGCCCAGCTTTGCGAGACACGGCAGCGCATCGAATAATCGGCGTCCAGATCCCAGTGGAATTGCACCAGAATACGGCCATATTCGTCGCAATCGATCTCGCCATCGCCCACAACGACCGCCGTCTGCGGGCCTTTCACATCGGCGCGCGGGGTCTTCAGTTCGGGCACCAGAGGCGCCGAAGACGGCATCAGGATATAGCGCCCCGAATAGGCATATCCATCGCCTTCGGTCCCGCCCGAGCCGTAATTATCCGAGGTATAGGAATGGCTTGCGGAGAGGCAGATATATTCCTCACCAATCCCCGGAACGGTGTCGCCCGCCAGATCGACCCGCGTGCCACCGCGCAGGGTGATGATGTCGCCCACCGCTTCATAGCGGCGATCCTGACCGCGCTCGCCCTGCGTACGCAGCTGCGCCACAACACGCCCGCGCGATTGCGCCAGATAATCGCCGGGCCAGTCGAAGCTCTCGATCTGCCCCTGAGCATACTCGGCATCGCCGATCTGATCGGTCTCCATCGCGGCATTCGGGGTCTTGAAGTTGTAATCCGTCAGGCGGATCGCGCCGGTGGTGATGCGCCGCGCCGGATGCCAGTCCCAGAAATGCGCGAAATCGGCCTGATGGTGGCCATCGTCGGGCTTGAAGGGCACGGCGCCGATGGTCGCATGGGCCTCGACGGCATCGGAAAGCACCATCTCATGCGCGCCTTCGGAATGGGTGAAATGATAGCTGATGCCGTGGCGCTCCATCATCCGCGTGGCGAAAGCCATATCGGATTCGCGGTATTGCACGGTATATTCCAGCTCGGGGTAGTCATTCGCCAGATTGACCGTCAGCTTGCCCGCATCCGAGTAGCTTCCCAAAAGCTCGGTCAGGATCTCGACCACGGTTTTATTATGGAAGATCCGCTGGTTGCGGCGGAGGCTAGCCAAGAAGAACCACGGCTGAAGGCGTAGCCGATACTTGTGGCCGTTGTCGCCGGTGCCCAGCCAACGGGCCTCGGTCACGATCCCGTCGAAATACTGGTCACTCCCCTCGCGGGTGACAAGCGCAACGCTTGCATGCGTCCCGATCAGCGCGTCGAAATCGACATCCGCCGAAGAGGCCAGACAGTCCACCTGATAGTCATAGAGCGCGTTGATATGGTCGGTCCCATCGAACCGCTGCAGCACCAGCTCATCCGTGCCGAGAACCGTGGTGAGCCGCCCCATACGGGCATCCTGCGAGAAAAATACAGACATAATAAGAGCCAGTGCTGAAAACTTTGGCTTACCTTACAGGCAAGATAATGCGGGTTTCAAGATCCGGTGAGGCCTTGTGTGCATAAAGCCGCCATTCTGCCCGCGCCGCTGGGCGGCAGCATCGGCGTAAAGGCGTATTGGCATCTGCCGCGCGATGCCGCATCTTGCCGCCGAAATCATGTCTGCGGTCTTCCGAAAGCAAGGATACTCATGTCACGGCCCCTCGCGCTTTTCCTGACGGCTCTCGTCATTCTGGCCTCTTATGGCGTCCCCTACCTTCTGTTGGGCGATATCGCTGCATGGTATGGCTGCTTCCTGTTCTGGGCACTGGCCGGTCTTGCGGTGATCGGTCTCAATGTCGTGGCCACGGCAGGCTTTGCCGCGCAAGAGGAGGATACGCAATGACCGTGTCTCTGGTGTTGTGGGGTGTGGTTCTTTATGTCCTGCTCTCTTCGGTCGTCGCCTATCTGTCACGCCAGCGCGGTCCGCAGGGCGGCCAATCGATGTCGCGCTATTTTCTGGGCAACCGCTCGATGGGCGGGGTCGTCTCGGCGCTCAGTTACTCGGCCACGACCTATTCGGCCTTCATGATGGTCGGGCTGGCGGGGCTGACCTATAAGGGCGGGGTCGGCGCGCTAGGCTTCGAGATTATCTATTTCGCCGGTGTCTCGCTGGTGTCGATCTTCGGGCCGCGCTTCTGGAAAGCGGCCCGCCGTCATGCCTTTGTCACCCCCTCCGAAATGCTGGGAAAGCGCTATGGTTCGCGCTGGGTGGCGGTTGCGGCGGGGCTGACGGCGCTGGGGTTCCTGATCCCCTATTCGGCGGTGCAGCTTGCGGGGGTGGGGTATCTGCTGTCGGGGATGACCCAAGGCGCGATCCCGTTCGGGGCGGGGGTCGTGCTGGCCACGCTTCTGGCCATCGCTTTTTCCTTCGTTGCCGGTATCCGTTCCGTGATGTGGACCGATAGCCTGCAGGCCCTTGTGATGATTGTGGCCTCGGTGCTGGTCGGGGGGCTTGTGGTGGCCAGACTCGGCGGCCCCGCGGTCCTGTTTGAGACCATCGCCAGCCGTGCGCCGCAGATGTTGCAGGTGCCCGGTCCGGGTCTTTTCAGCTTCCCGACCTTTCTGGGGCTGACCATTCCGTGGTTCTTCTTCGCGATCTCCAACCCGCAGGTGAGCCAGCGTCTGTTCATGCCGAAATCTCTGGCGGCCTTGCGACAGATGCTGTTGATTTTCCTGTGTTTCGGGCTGGTCTATACGCTTGTTTCGGTCCTGTGGGGGTTTTCGGCCTTTGTGGCGTTCCCCGATCTGGCAACCCCCGATCTGGCGACCGCGACCCTGCTGGCCTCGGACTATGTGCCGCCCGTGCTGGGGGTGGTGGTGATGGTCGGGATTCTCGCCGCGGCGGTCTCGACAATCGATTCCATCCTGCTGACGCTTTCCTCCATCTTTGCCCGTGACGTCTATGGCAATCTGCGCCCCGACGCGCCCGAACGCCGCCAGCTCTGGGTGGGGAAGGCTGTCATTCCGGTAATCTCCGTTCTGGCGCTGGTCTTCGCAACCTTGCAGCTTTCGATGATCTCCATTCTGTCGGTTGCGGCCTCTGCGGGGCTGGTGGTGGTGGTTCCGGCCACGATCGGTGCGTTTTTCTGGCGCAGGGGGACGGCCACGGGGGCGTTGCTCTCCATTCTGGGCGGGGTGGCGTTCGTGCTGTGGATGTATCTGAGCGGGAACCGGCTGTTCGGGCTGAATGCCGGTGTTCTGGGCTTTCCGGTGGCCAGCCTGCTCTTTGTGGCGGGAAGCCTGCTGACACGTCCCAAGGCGACAGCGACCACCGAAGGCTTCCTGCCCATGTCTTCGGACTGACTGCCGCACCAAGGCGGCGCGGCGTTCCGGACGGAAGGAAACGGGCGCGCCGTCTTAAGCCGTCTTAAGGCGTCAGTCTTTTGCCACTCCGGTCAGGGCTGTCCGGTTAGGGCGGTTCGGGCAAGTGCGGCCATGCGCGAGATGGCATCCGCCAGTTCCGCATCCGGAACCGTCAGCGCGACGCGGATCAGATCGCGCCCCTGCGCCCCGAAAGCCGAGCCGGGCATGACCGCCACATTCTCTTCGTCCAGCAGCCGCCACGCGAAAGCCTCGCCATCCATGCCGGTTTGCGACACGTCGATCATGGCAAACATGCCGCCCGAGGGCATGTGGCAGGACAGCCCCGTGCTCTCTTCGATCATGCGTGTCACCATGCGCGCCCGCCGTCCGAGCGCCGTGCGCAGCTGGGCGCTGGTGGTGTGATTGCCGCGCAGTGCGGCGGTCGTCATATCGGCGATGAAGGGCTGGTTCCCAAAGAGCATGGTTTCCGAGATCGGCAGCAGCCTGCGCGAAAATTCGACCGGACCGATGGACCAGCCGCTGCGGAAGCCGGTTGCCGCATGGCTTTTGGAAATCGAGGACACCACAATGGTGCGCTCGCGCAGCGCATCGATTTCCAGTGGCGAGGCGAAGCCGCCCTCGAAGATCAGTGCCTCGTAGACCTCGTCGCAGACAATCCACAGATCATGCGCAATAGCCAGCGCGCCAAGCGCCTCCAATGTGTTGCGGTCGAGCACCGCGCCGGTCGGGTTATGCGGCGTGTTCAACAGCAGCACGCGGCTTTCAGGGGTGATCGCGGCGGCCAGATCTTCGGGTTGCATGATAAATCCGTGCCGCATCTGTAGCGGCACGGGCTGCATTATGGCGCCGGTCGAGCGGATGACCCCTTCATAGGTGGCGTAATAGGGATCGCCCAGCAAGACCGCATCGCCGCTTTGCACCAGCGCAGTCATCACGGCAAACAGGGCGGTCTGGGTGCCGGGGAAGCACAGGATATTCTCGTCACGGATCGTGGGCAGTCTGGGGCGGTAGAGATCGGCCAGCGCGGCGACCAGATCGGGCTCGCCGCGTCCGTTCGAATATCGGGTCCGGCCTGCCTTGAGGGCGCGCACGCATTCCTCCACCAGTTCGGGCGCGGGGGCGATATCGGGTTCGCCAATGGTCAGTTCCAGGATGTCCTGCCCTTGGGCAACCCTGTCACGCGCGGCAAAATGCACCGCCCATTTGTCACTTCCAAGAGTATAGAGCCTGTCGGTCACCGAAGCGTAGCGCATGGAAAAATCCTTTCGAGCCTGCGAGGAGGCAGGCATTCTCAAGAGGCAATTTGATGTTGGGTCAGACTGTCTTTGGGGAGATGCAGCAGGCCTTCCGCTGCCTGAAGGGCGATCAGGGGCAGGCGTTCGGGGTCATAAATCCCGTGGTCCAGAGACCCCTCGATCCAGAGGCCGTCGATCAGCCCGTTCAGCGCGATGGCCAGATCATGGCACAGGGGCGCGTCATGGGGCAGCTCACAGGCATGGCGGGCATCGCGGATCAGCGTGGCAAGCAGGTCGAGGAATTCCTGATAGCTGGCGCGATGGATCTGCGAATATCCCGGCTCGTGCTCGACCCGCCCGATAAAGGTCGACCAGAGCGAGACTTTGCGCGCCGAAAGGTTCGGGCGCATCAGGTTGGCCGAGATGAAACCGGCCAGAGACTGTGCAGGCGTCAGCGCGCGGGTTTGCGCCACCGCCTCGGCCTGACCGGTCAACTGGGTCATCAGATGGGCATAGGCCGCCCGCAGCATTTCCTCTTTCGAGCCGAAATAATGGCGGATCAATCCGGCCGTGACACCGGCGCGCTCGGCAATCTTGCGGGCGCTGGCACCATTCAGCCCGTCTTCCCCGATACAGGCCAGTGTCGCTTCAAGAAGCTCCAGACGGCGGGCATCTTCTGGCAGGCGCTGGAATGTTTTTCGGCTCATAACGGGGCCCTCTCTGTTGCTTTTTCGCGCGGAAAGTCCCAAAGACGGGGCGATGAAAGAAACAAACTGCCTAGCATTGGTGCGTAGTGCGGTGCGGGTGCCTGTGAAATGAGCATAGTTCGACATCTCCATTCTGGCGGGGCGCTGTTACGGCAGTGCGTGTTTCTGAGACGGGTCTTATGCTGTTATACGATCGTATAGTAATGGCCAAAAGACAAGACACCTTCGCAATTTTTCGTAACAGGCGCAGCCAGAACTTCTCCGGTAGATCATGACCCCGACCATCGAAATCGACAATCTGCACAAAAGCTTCGGCCCGCTTGAGGTTCTCAAGGGGGTCTCTCTGAAAGCCTATCCCGGCGATGTGGTCGCGGTGATCGGCGGCTCCGGCTCGGGCAAGTCCACGATGCTGCGCTGCATCAACCTGCTCGAGGTGCCCAGCTCGGGGGTGATCCGCATCAAGGGCGAGGCCTATGAGCTACGCAAGACCCGCTCCGGCGAGATGGAGCCTGCCAACCGCCAGCAGGTGCAGCGGATTCGGGCGCATCTGGGCATGGTTTTCCAGTCGTTCAATCTCTGGCCGCACCGCACCGTTCTGGGCAATGTGACTGAAGTGCCGATCCATGTGCTGGGGCTGTCGCGGGACGAGGCGGAGGCGCGGGCGATTGCCTATCTGGAACGGGTCGGGCTGGGCGACAAGCTGCAGGCATGGCCCTCGCAGCTTTCGGGTGGCCAACAGCAGCGCGCGGCGATTGCGCGGGTGCTGGCCGTTGATCCCCATGCCATGCTGCTCGACGAGCCGACGTCGGCGCTGGACCCCGAGCTTGTGGGCGAGGTGCTGGCCGTGCTGCGCGATCTGGCGCAGGAAAAGCGCACGATGGTTCTGGTCACCCACGAGATGGCCTTTGCCCGTGATGTCGCAAGCCATGTCGTCTATCTGCGCGACGGCCGCATCGAAGAGCAGGGCCCGCCCCAGCAGATCTTCGGGGCGCCGCAATCGCCGCATCTGCAGCAATTTCTTCGCTCGGTCAGCTAGGCCCTAGGCGCTGCCGTTTTCTCCTCAACCTGAATCATCCGATAAAGGACTGCATATGATCAGAAAAATCGCCCTGACCCTGTTGGTCACCGCCGGTATGGCCATCCCTGCTATGGCTGAAACCCTGAAGGTCGGTGTCTCGGCTGAACCCTATCCGCCCTTCTATACCCCCGATGCCGATGGCAACTGGAGTGGTTGGGAAATCGACCTTATGCATGAGGTCTGCAAACGGATCGACGCGGATTGTGTGGTGGCACCCGTGGCATGGGAAGGGATCATTCCCGCGCTGAATACCGGCAAGATCGATATGATCATGGGCTCGATGGCGATTACCGCCGAGCGTGCCAAGCAGATCGCCTTCTCGGATAAATACTATGACTCGCCGACCGGTATTCTGGCCGCGAAATCGCTCGACATCACCCCCGATGCCGAAGGCGTGAAGGGGCTGTATATCGGCACGCAATCCGGCTCGAGCCAGGAGAATTTCGTCAATGCCCATCTGGCCGATAGCGCCAGTGGCGTGCGCGTCTACCAGACGCTGGACGAAGAGCTGCAGGATCTTGCCGCAGGCCGGATCGATGCGGTGGTCGGCGATACGCTGGCGATGCAGCCCTTCATCGAATCCGACGAAGGGAAAGCCTGCTGCCATTATGTCGGTGCTGTGAAGGGCGACCCCGAAACGCTGGGTCGTGGCGTGGGCGTCGGCGTGCGCCAGAAAGACACCGAACTTCTGGCGCGGGTCAATAAGGCCATTGCCGATATTCGTGCCGACGGGACCTATGACACCCTGTCCAAGCGGTATTTCACGATTGATATCTACGGCGAATAAGCGGTGGGGCCGGGCGTTCAGGCGCCCGGTCTTCCGGCTTTTACCCTGACAGAAGGAGCAACCGTATCATGGCGACGGGGATAGATTTCAGCCTGCTGGCCTTGAACGCGCCGGGATGGGGCGGGACCCTTCTGACGGGGTTCGTGCGCTCGGTCGAACTGGCCGCTGGGGGCTATCTGCTTGGCATTGTGATCGGCATTATCGGCGCGGTCTCGAAACTCTATGGCGGGCGCGTGCTGCGGGATGTGGCCGAGCTTTACACCATTCTCATCCGCGCGGTGCCCGAGCTGGTGCTGATGCTGCTGTTTTACTATGTCGGCACCGATCTGGCCAATAAGGCGATGCAGGCGATGGGCTATGAGGGCTTCGACATCAATGGCCTGACGGCGGGGATCTTGGTGATCGGGCTGGTGCAGGGAGGCTATGCGACCGAAGTCATCCGCGGGGCGATCAAGGCGGTGCCCTATGGCCAGATCGAGGCGGCCCATGCTTTCGGTATGTCCTCGCGCAAGGTGCTGACCCGTGTGACACTTCCCGCCATGACGCCACATGCCCTGCCGGGGATGGCCAATCTGTGGATGATCGCCACCAAAGATACCGCGCTTCTGGCGGTGATCGGCTTCTCCGAGTTGACGCTGGCAACCCGTCAGGCGGCGTCGGCGACGCGGTCCTATTTTCTGTTCTTTTTCGCGGCGGGGGCGCTTTATCTGGCCCTGACGCTTGTGTCCAATCTCGGTTTGCGCTGGTTCGAGAAACGCGCGCGCCGTGGTCTGGCCCGCTGATCTGGGAAGCCCGAGATGCCTGATAGCGATATTGTCACCCCGCTCGAACCTGCGCCCCTGTCCCGTTTGCTGGGGCAATGGCGGGCCGCGCTGATGCCGCACCGGATCGTGATGGCGCTGCTGGCTGTGGGGGCCGTGGCCGCGATGGTCCATTATATGGACTGGAGCTGGCTGCCCACCTATTTCCCCAAACTCTGGAGCGGTCTGGGCATGACGATGATCATGCTGGTCGCGAGCGTGGTGATCGGATTTCTCTGCGCCCTGCCTCTGGGTCTGGTGCAGGTGACGGGGCCGCGCCCGTTGAAATGGGCGGCGACGGCCTTCTGCACGGTGATCCGCGGCACGCCGCTGCTGTTGCAGATGTGGCTGTTCTATTACGGGCTCGGGTCGCTTTTCGCGCAGTTTCCCGAGATCCGTGACTCCTGGCTCTGGCCCTATCTGCGGCAGGCATGGCCCTATGGGCTGATCGCGCTGACTGTCTCGTTCGCGGCCTATGAGGGCGAGGTTATGCGCGGGGCCTTTGCGGGTGTGCCCGAGGGCGAATTGGAGGCCGCGCGCGCCTTCGGGATGCCGCGCTTCATGCTGTTCCGTCGGGTATGGTTCCCGCGGGCGCTGCATCGCGCCCTGCCGACGCTGACCGGCGAGATCATCCTGCAACTCAAATCAACGCCTCTGGTGGCCACGATTACGATCACCGACCTTTATGCGGTGATCACCCGCGTGCGCCAGACCACATTCCTGACCTATGAACCGCTGCTGTTTCTGGTCGCGGTCTATCTGGTGCTCAGCGGCACGCTGACGCTGGCGCTGCGTTGGCTGGAAAACCGGCTGCCGTCGGCCTAAGGCCGCGCCCCTCCCCCAAGCGTCTTTTCTGTCGCAAGGGGGAGGTGGGTTAGCGGGCGGCCTTTGCGGCATCGCTGCGTGAGAATGCAGCGATCAGCATCCGTTCGGACTGGTCAAGATAGCCTTCCAGCATCAGGGCGGCGGCCTCTGTCTCGGCGGCTTTCATCAGCCCCAGCAGCTTCTCGTTCAGCGGAATAAAGGGTGCATGCAGGAATTCGGGGTCCTGAATGACACCGAAGGCCAGCCGCAACTCTGCTGTCAGATTGGCATAGAAGGTCGCAAGCCTCGGGCTGTCGCTCAGGGCGACAATCGCGCTATGGAAATCGACATTGGCACTGCCCACACCGCGCCAGTCGCACTCTGCGGCAGAGCGATGTGCCTTGGCGATGGCGGCCTCCATTGCCGCCAGTGCCGGATGCTGGGCGTAACTGCCGCGAATGGCCTGCACCTCGATCACGCGGCGCACCCGATAGATATCGATGATCGAGGCCATCGACGGGCTGGCCACCGAAATCCCCTTATTGGCCTCGTGATGGAGCAAACCGTCCTTGGTCAGGATGCGGAAGGCTTCGCGCAGCGTATTGCGCGAGACTTCCAGCCCCTCGGCGCAGGCGGTTTCGGAGAGCCGCTGGCCCGGAAGAAGCTCTCCCATGATCAGTTGATCGCGAATCCGCTGCGCGGTGCGTTCGGCAAGGGAGAGGGGCGGTGCGGACATGGAAAGACCTTCAAAGTGACTCTTCCGCTCTATCGCATATCCCGCCCCCAAGCACCATTCGCCTCTGGCATCGCGTAATAATTGGGCGAATTTGCATAATTATTGATCATAAATCATGCGAATATAGGGTGATGCCTGCAAATATGGCCTACGATACAAATATATTGTTGAACAATGTGAATATGGTTGCTCTCTTTTGTGACAGGAGAGGCGGATCAATCCGCCCGACAGGGATCAAGGGAGATAGAAATGTCCGAAATAGAAACAGCGACCACTGCGACCGGCAAAGGGGCCAAGCTGCGCCGTCACGCGCTGGTTGCGGCGATTTTCATGATGGCGACCTCGGCGATTGGGCCGGGCTTCATTACCCAGACCGCAACCTTCACCGCCAGCATGGGCGCCACCTTCGCCTTCGCCATTCTCGTCTCGGTGCTGATCGATTTTGTCGTGCAGATGAATATCTGGCGGATCGTGACCCTGTCGAAATGCCGTGCGGCCGAACTGGCCAACCGTGCCGTGCCCGGGACGGGGTATCTGCTGGCCGTTTTCATCCTGCTGGGCGGTTTCGTCTTCAACGTGGGTAATATCGCAGGGGCCGGTCTGGGGACCAACGCACTTTTGGGCATGGACCCGAAGATCGGTGGTCTGATCAGTGCGCTGATTGCGGTGGCCATTTTCCTTTCGCGTCGCGCGGGTCTGCTGATGGACCGTGTCGTGGTCGTGCTGGGGGTGGTGATGCTGCTGATGACGCTTTTCGTGGCGGGGGTCTCGCATCCTCCGGTGGGCGAGGCGCTCTCGCAGTCGATCTGGCCCGATAGCATCAACTTCGCCACGATCGTGACCATCGTCGGCGGCACGATTGGCGGGTATATCACCTATGCCGGTGCGCATCGTCTTCTGGATCAGGGGATGGTGGGCGAGGAAAATCTTGCCGCGGTCACCCGTGCGTCCGTGACCGGCATCGTGGTCACCGGCGTGATGCGTTTTGTGCTGTTTCTGGCCGTGCTGGGCGTGGTCTCGGCGGGTCTGGTGATGGATACCACGGGGCATGCGGCCAATCCGGCGGCACAGGCCTTTCAGGCGGCTGCGGGCGATCTGGGCCTGCGGGTGTTCGGCGCGATCCTGTGGGGGGCGGCCATTACCAGCGTGATCGGCGCGGCCTATACATCCGTGTCTTTCCTGACAGTGTTCCTCCCCTCGCTGACCGAGCGCGGTCGGGCCTATGCGACTGTCGCTTTCATCGCCGCCTCGCTGGCAACCTATGTCGGGCTTGGCACCGCACCGGCGGCGCTGCTGGTCTTTGCGGGCGGGTTCAACGGGTTGATCTTGCCTTTGGGCTTCAGCCTCTTCATCTATGTGGGCTGGGCGCGCAGGGATCTGCTGAATGGCTATAGCTATCCGCGCAGCCTGCTGATCCTCGGGACGATCGTCTGCGCCCTGACATGGTATATGGGGTTCAAATCGGTTGGCTCGATCTTCGCGTTCCTCGGGCAGTAAGGCCCGAACCTGCCACAGACTGTCCTGAAGGGAGAAAACATGGATCTCAATAGTGATCTGGGCGAAAGCTTCGGTGCATGGGCGATGGGGGATGACGCGACGATGCTGGAGATCGTCACCTCGGCCAATGTGGCCTGCGGGTTCCATGCCGGCGACCCGAACGGCATCCTGACCACTTTGCGTGCGGCGGCAGAACGCGGCGTGCAGGTCGGGGCCCATGTGGGGTATCGCGATCTGGCGGGGTTCGGGCGGCGCAATATGGATGTCGCCAGCGCGGATCTGACAGCAGAGGTCATCTACCAGATCGGCGCGCTCCAGGGGCTGGCCCGTGCGGCAGGCACCAAGGTGAGCTATGTCAAACCGCATGGGGCGCTTTATAACACCATTGCCCATGACATGCGTCAGGCGGAGGCCGTGATCGCGGCGCTCGGGGCGGTGGACCCGAGCCTGACCCTGATGGTGCTTGCGGGCAGCCCTCTTGAGCAGCGCGCCCGGCAGGCGGGGCTGAGCGTTGTGGCCGAAGCCTTTGCCGACCGTGCCTATGATGACGGGGGGCAGCTTGTGTCGCGCAAATTGCCGGGTGCGGTTTTGCATGATGCGGATGTGGTGGCACAGCGGATGCTGCGCTTTGTGCGCGAGGGGGTAATCCGCTCGATCAACGGGCATGATGTCCGTGTTGACGCACAGTCGATCTGTGTGCATGGGGACAGCCCGGGCGCGGTCGAAATGGCCCGCCAGATCCGTGCGCTGTTCCTGCGTGAAGGCGTGTCGCTTGCGGCCTTCGGGGCGGGTGGTGCGGCATGAGCCATCTGCGTTTCCTGCCCGTCGCGCTGGATGCGCTGCTGGTCGAACTTGCCGATCTCGAACAGGTTCTGACCCTGCATGCGCTGCTGCGCGAGGCCCCGCTGGCGGGTCTTCGCGAAACGATCCCCGCGGCGCGGACCCTGTTTGTCCGGTTTGATCCGCAAGAGGTCTCGGCGCAGGCTCTGGCGGCACAGATCGATGCGCTGGATCTGACGCCACATGTGCAGAAGGCGGCACGGGTTGTGACCATTCCGACGCGCTATGATGGCGAGGATCTGGCCGAGGTGGCAGAGCTGACAGGGCTCAGCGTGGCCGAGGTGATCGAGCGTCATCAGGCCCGCCCCTGGACCGTGGCGTTTTGCGGCTTTGCGCCGGGCTTCGGCTATATGGCGGGGGGCGATCCGGCTTTGGAAGTGCCCCGCCGCCGCACGCCACGGACTCGCATTCCGGCAGGATCGGTCGCGCTGGCGGGTGCGTTTTCGGGCATCTATCCCAAGGCCAGCCCCGGTGGCTGGCAGATCATCGGCACCACCGATCTGGCGATGTGGGATCTGGGGCGCACGCCTCCGGCGTTGCTGCAGCCCGGAGATCAGGTGCAATTCGAGCGCCATGACGCGGTTGCGGCCTATCCCGTTGCGGCCCTTCCGCCGTCTGCGGACATGTCATCGGGGCAGGGTGGCTTCGAGGTTCTGGCCGCGCCCTTCCCCGCGATGTTCGAGGATAACGGGCGGGCCGGACAGGCGGCACAAGGGGTTGCGGCCTCGGGGGTGCTGGATCGCGGCGCTCTGCGCGCGCTCAACCGTATGCTGGGCAATCCTGCGGGAACCGCCGCGCTAGAGATCACGGGCGGCGGGTTTGCCTTCCGCGCCAAGGAACCGGCCGTGATTGCGGTGACGGGCGCGCCCTGTCGCGTCAGCGTCAATGACTGGGATTTCGGGTCGCATGCGCCGATTGCGGTGGATCCGGGCGACAGGATCACCCTCTCGGTGCCCAAAGCGGGGCTGCGCGCCTTGCTCGGGGTGCGGGGCGGGTTTGCCGTGGCACCGGTGATGGGGGCTGCGACATGGGACAGTCTGGCCGAGATCGGGCCGCAGCCGGTTCGCCAGGGCGCGCATCTGGCGCTGGCCCATGCTCCCGCCGATGCCGTAGGGCCTGCGATTTCCCTGCCCGCCCTGCCTAAAGCGGGTGATCTGGTGGTGCTGGATGTGGTGATGGGGCCACGCAGCGACTGGTTCGAGCCGCAGATACTGGACCGTTTCACCCAGCAGGAATGGGAGGTGACGGCGCAATCCAGCCGTGTCGGGATCCGGCTGAACGGGGCCGCGCCACTGACCCGTCCGGACCAGAGCGAACTGCCCTCCGAAGGCACCGCGACCGGCGCGATACAGGTGCCCCATTCCGGCCAGCCGGTTCTGTTTCTGGCCGACCACCCCCTGACAGGCGGCTATCCGGTGATCGGGGCCGTTGCCGATTATCACCTTGATCTGGCGGGCCAGTTGCCGCCCGGCGTGAAAATCCGGTTCAATCCGGTCGCGCCCTTTGCCGAAATCAAGCCCTGCGCGGGCATGTGACACGAAAGACGTTCCAATGAAGACTGTACTGATTGCCAATCGCGGCGAAATCGCTTTGCGTGTGGTGCGCGCCTGCCGTGATTACGGAGTGGGTTCGGTGGCGATTTTCGCGGATGCCGATGCGGATGCGCCCTATGTGCGCGAAGCCGATAGGGCCTTTTCCCTGCCCGGTTCGCGCCCTGCCGAGACCTATCTCAATATCCCTGCCATTCTCGAAATCGCGCAGCGTGCGGGGGCGGATGCGGTGCATCCGGGCTACGGCTTCCTGTCGGAAAGTGCCGAATTCGCGCAGGCGGTGCTTGCGGCGGGGCTTGCATGGGTCGGCCCACCGCCCGCGGTGATTGCCGAGCTGGGAGATAAGGTCGCGGCGCGGCGCATTGCGATGAAGGTGGGGGCGCCTTTGGTCCCGGGGACGCCCGGTCCGGTGGATGGCCCGGAAGATGTGCTGGCTTTCGTGCGGGCGCATGGTCTGCCGATTGCGATCAAGGCGTCGCATGGTGGAGGCGGGCGTGGCATGCGTGTCGCCCGCGAAATGGCCGAGATCGAGGAATTGTATCACGCCGCCCGCCGCGAGGCCGAGACCGCCTTTGGCAACGGGGCCTGCTATGTCGAACGTTTTCTCGACCGCCCGCGCCATGTCGAGGCGCAGGTGATTGCCGACCGTCTGGGCAATGTGGTGGTGTTGGGGACGCGGGACTGTTCGCTCCAGCGCCGGAACCAGAAGCTGATCGAAGAAGCCCCCGCGCCCTTCCTCAGTGAGGTACAGCGCGACACGATCCATGATGCCGCACGCAGGATCTGCACCGAGGCCGGTTATGAAGGGGCGGGGACGGTGGAGTTTCTGCTTGGGGCGGACGGGATGATCTCGTTTCTCGAGGTCAATACCCGCCTGCAGGTCGAGCATCCGGTGACCGAGGAAACCACCGGCGTCGATCTGGTGGTCGAGCAGCTGCGGATTGCCGATGGTCTGCCGCTATCCGTAACCCAGACCCCGCGCCCCAATGGCCATGCGATCGAATTCCGGATCAATGCCGAAGATCCGGGTCGGGGGTTCCTGCCGACGCCGGGCGGGATTTCGATGTTCCATGCGCCATCCGGTCCGGGTGTCCGGGTCGATAGCGGTGTGGAAAGTGGCAGCACCGTGCCCGGCACGTTTGATTCCATGATGGCCAAGCTGGTGGTCTGGGGGCCGGATCGTAAAACGGCGCTGTCACGGGCGCGGCGCGCGCTGAGAGAATTCCGGATCGAGGGGGTCGCGTCGGTGTTGCCGTTCCACCGTGCCGCGCTGGAGGCCGAGGATTTCACACAGGAGACGGGGTTTGCGGTGCATACCCGCTGGATCGAAACCGATTTTGCCGAACCGCTGGAAGCGGCGCTGCGTGTGCCGCCCGAATCTGCGCCCGCCGTTCTGCGCGGTCGGATCGAGATTGATGGGGCTTTGTGTGATGTCGGCTTCGGGGCCGATCTTGTGGCAAAGCTTACGCGATATCTGGGCACGATACCGGCAGAGGGTGCTGCCAGAGCCGCCGAAGCCTCTGTGCGCTGCGCGGACGAGGGGCCGGCAGAAGGCGCCGGATACGGGGTGGCCGCGCCCATCTCGGGCCTGCTTCTGGACTGGACGGTCGGCGAAGGCGAGACCGTGCGCGCGGGGCAGACTGTGGCGATGATGGAAGCCATGAAGATGGAAACACCGGTTGTCGTGCAAAAGGACGGGGTGATCCATCTGCAGGCCGCAAAAGGCGCCAGCCTCGCGGCGGGCCAGATCGTCGCAGAGATCGCCTGAAACAGGCAGGCGGGCTTGGCCGATCCAAGCCCGCCTCAAAGCCCGTTCGAAAGGGCATGCCCTGCGCCCGGCGGGGCGCGCAGGGCGGTCTTGGGGGTCAGTCGTTCACTTTCTTGACGAATTGGGATTTCAGCCCCATCTGGCCGATCCCGGGAACCTTGCAATCGATATCGTGATCGCCGCCGACAAGGCGGATGCCGCGCACTTTGGTGCCGACTTTCACGACCGAGGAACTGCCTTTGACCTTGAGATCCTTGATCACGGTCACGGTGTCGCCATCGGCGAGAATATTGCCAACCGCGTCGCGGATGACCTCTTCGTCAGAGCCGGACATGTCAGCCGACCATTCATGCCCGCATTCGGGGCAGGTGAGCAGGGCATCGACCTCGTAGGTATAGGTGGATGCGCAATTGGGGCAGGGGGGCAATGTATCCATCATGGTCGCAGCGGATAGGGGGCCATGCAGCTTTTGGCAAGAAAATTCGATTGCAATGACCAAAATTTACGATGGTTTTCGTCTTTTCAGACCGCTTGCGCGAAAATCACGAAGGCTGTATCGAGGGCGCACCGGTCGCAGCCTACCCGGTTATCAAAACAAGGACTGATCCTATGACCTATATCCTAAAGGGGTGTCGCCCCTGTGCCGTTGTGTTGCCGCATGTCCTGCCCGCGCCCAAGGAGATGCCGTAATGTTCCGGATCACGAAAGAATTCCACTTTTCCGCCTCTCACCAGTTGGACCACCTGCCCGCCTGCCATCAATGTGCGCGGTTGCATGGCCATAACTATATCGTCGTGGTCGAACTGGCCGCCGCCGATCTGAATGCCGACGGGTTCGTGCGCGATTATCACGAACTGGCCGCGCTGAAAGACTATATCGACGGCACCTTCGATCATCGCCATCTCAATGACGTGCTCGATTGCCCCTCGACGGCCGAACATATGGCACGTCACTTCTATCTCTGGTGCAAGGCGCGCTGGCCCGAGGTTGCAGCGGTGAAGGTCTCGGAGACGCCCAAGACATGGGCGGAATATCGTCCATGAGCCTGCGGATCTGCGAGATTTTCGGCCCGACCATTCAGGGGGAAGGGGTGCTGATCGGCGAGCCGACGGTGTTTGTGCGCACCGGCGGCTGCGATTATCGCTGTAGCTGGTGCGACAGTCTGCACGCGGTCGACAGCGCCTATCGCCATGACTGGGAGGTCATGACCCCGACCGAGGTCTGGGACGAGATCGTGCATCTGTCAGACCATAGACCGCTGACCGTTTCGCTGTCGGGCGGCAATCCGGCGATCCAGAATCTGGCACCGGTGATCGAGATGGGGCAGGCGGCAGGCTACCGTTTTGCCTGCGAGACACAGGGGTCGATCCCTGCGGCATGGTTCGGGCGGCTTGATACGCTCGTGCTGAGCCCGAAGCCGCCCTCATCGGGGGAACGGGTCGTCTGGGAGCGCTTTGAGGATTGTCTCAAGGCGGCGGGTCCGCATACGCAGGTGGTGATGAAGATCGTCGTTTTCGACGAGGACGATTTCGCCTTTGCCCGTGCCACCGCGGCAAGCTATCCCGATCTGCCGCTTTACCTGCAGCCGGGCAATCGCGAGGTGGACCCCGCGACCCCCGTCAATCTGGATGTGGCGGCCAAGCGGCTGGAATGGCTGGTCCAGCAGACCCTTGCCGCAAAATGGTTCCGCCCTCGGGTGCTGCCGCAGTTGCATGTGATGATCTGGGGCAATAAGCGCGGTGTGTGATGCCGTCTCGCTATTGGCGGGGCTTGGGGCTAGAAAGGGACGGCCCCTACGGAGATGAACATGGACTGGACAAAGCTTCTGTCGAACGAACGCCTGTGCGACCGGACCTATTCCGAGCAGAGCAACCGCTCCATCTTCACGCAGGATTACGACCGGATCGTGTTTTCCCAGCCCTTCCGGCGTCTGGCCAATAAAACGCAGGTGCAGCCGCTATACGAACATGACCACGTGCATCACCGGCTGATCCATTCGATCGAGGTGGGCTCTGTCGGGCGGTCGCTGGCGATGGCCATCGGGCAATGGCTGGTGGCGCAGGGCCATATCGCGGCGGGCGAGGAAAACAGCCTTGCCAATATCGTGCAGGCCGCCTGCGCTGCCCATGATATCGGCAATCCGCCCTTTGGTCATTCGGGCGAGGCCTCGATTGGCGCATGGTTCGCGCGGGCCTTCGAGGAGGGGCGCGGGGTGTTTGGTGATCTGGACCCCGCTCTGCAAGACGAGTTCCGCCAGTTCGAAGGCAATGCGCAAGGGTTCCGTATTATCGCCCGCACCGAGATGTATCGCAATGATGGCGGGATGCGGCTCTCCAAGGCGGTGCTGGGCGCCTTCATGAAATACCCGCTTTCGGCAGCGACGAAAACCGCATTGGGCGCGGAGAGCTATCACGCCGATGGGTATTTCGGCGCCAAGAAATTCGGGATTTTCCATTCGGAATTGCGGCTTTTTGCCGAGGTGGCGGCAAGCCTTGGCCTGCCCCAGATCGAGATCGGCCCGAACCAGTGGTGGCGGCGTCACCCGCTGGTCTATGTCGTCGAGGCGGCTGACGACATCTGCTATAATATCGTCGATCTCGAAGATGCCTTTACCACGGGCGAGCTGCCATTCGAGGTGGTGCGCGACACGTTGCTCCGGCTGGCGGGGCGCGAGGACAGGCCCGTGCAAAGCCGCCCGTCGCGTCTGCCTGCGGAAGAGATCGCCCTTCTGCGGGCAATGAGTATCGGGCGGGCCATCGAAAGCTGTGTGGAGGCCTTCAAGGCACATTACAGCGCGATCATGGAGGGCCGGTTCAGCCACGCTCTTGTCGAGGCCGGTCATCTGGGCGCACAGTTCTCCGCGATCCGCGATCTTGCCAAAACGCGCATCTTCACCGCCCCGCGCAAGACAGAGCTGGAAGTTTCGGGCTATCGGGTCATTGCCAATGTGCTGGACGGGATCGCCCCGATCTATCAGCAGCTTGGCGCGCGGGGATGGCAGGCCGGGGCGCTGGACACCCATGCGGCGCAGATCGTGCGGGTGTTGGGGCTGGACCTGCGGGATGTGACATCGGCGGAAACGGCGCTGCATGCGATGGGTGATTTCGTTTCGGGGATGACAGACCGTTATGCGTTGCGGATTTCGCGGATGTTTTCAGGCATATAACCCTTTGACAGCGTTTTAGGGCCTTTCCCGACAAGAAACTTTTTTGAATAATGGCTTTGCGCAGGCCGGGTTTCCAAAGCGGCCCCGCACTGTCATGAGGGAGAGCCAGACATGTCTGAAACCAAAAAGGGTTTGCAACAAAACCCCCATGCCGTGCGCGAGATCCGCGAGAAGAACCTCGAGGTGGCGATTGGCCGTCAGGTGCGCGAATTGCGCAAGCGCCAGCGCATGACGGTGGCCGATCTGGCAGGGCAGGCAGGGCTTTCGGTGGGCATGCTGTCGAAGATCGAAAATGGTGTGACCTCGCCCTCGCTCAGCACGATTTCCACCTTGGCCCATGCGTTGCGGGTGCCGCTGGTCCAGTTGTTTTCGGGGTTCGAGGAGCAACGCGGCTGTATGCATGTGAAAGCCGGTGACGGGGTCGAAATCGAACGGGAGGGCACGCGGGCGGGCCATCAATACCAGCTTCTGGGCCATATCGGGTCGAACAATTCCGGCGTTGTGGTCGAGCCCTATATGATCACGCTGGAAAATCCCACCGAACGCTTCCCCATCTTCCAGCATGAGGGCATCGAGATCCTGTATATGCTGGAAGGCGAGATGACCTATCGGCACGGGGACCAGCGCTATCTGATGGAACCGGGCGACTCGCTGGTGTTTGACTCGGATGCGCCGCACGGGCCGGAAGATCTGGCGGCCCTGCCGATCCGCTACCTGTCCATCATCACCTATCCGCAAGCGCGTTGATCTTCCGCCTAAGGGCTGGGCGTTGTGCCGCTTGGCCCTGCGGATTTTGCGTAAAATCTATGCGGTTCCATGCGGCCTTCCGGAAAGACCGGAGAAAACGGCGGTTTTCCTAGAAGGAATAAAATATTCTCTTTAGTGATGTTCTTGAAGGCGCGCTGCGCCGGTCTCGAACGCAATGGAGAGGACCTATGTGTGGGATTGTTGGCCTTTTTTTGAAAAAGGATGATCTGCGCCCGAAGCTGGGCGATATGCTGACCGATATGCTGATCACCATGACCGAACGCGGCCCCGATAGTGCGGGCATCGCGATCTATGGGGATGACGGCGAAGGTGTGAAAATCACCGTGCAATCGGACACGCCGGAAGTGGATTTTGCGGGTCTGGAAGACGATCTGTCGAAGGCTGCGGGTGTTGCGGTTTCGGTGAAGGTTGTCTCCACCCATGCCGTGATCAAAGCGCCGCTTGCCGCCGAGGCCGCCCTACTGGCTGCGATCGAGGCCAAGGGCCTGCGGGTGATGGGCGTGGGCGAAAGCATGGAGATCTACAAAGAGATCGGCCTGCCGAAGGATGTGGCCGAGCGTTTCGGCATCCGCGAGATGGGCGGCAGTCACGGCATTGGCCATACCCGTATGGCTACCGAATCCGCCGTGACCACGCTGGGCGCGCACCCGTTTTCCACCGCCGATGACCAATGCCTTGTGCATAACGGCTCGCTGTCGAACCATAACTCGATGCGCCGCAAGCTCGCCAAAAAGGGCGTTTTCACCAAGACCGAAAACGATACCGAAGTGGGGGCGGCCTATATTTCCTCGCGCATTGCCGATGGTGCCAGCCTTGGCGAGGCGCTGGAGGGCACGCTTGAGGATCTCGACGGGTTCTTCACCTTTGTGACCGGCACCAAGAACGGCTTCGGGGTCGTGCGCGATCCGGTCGCTTGCAAGCCCGCGATCATGGCCGAGACCGAAGACTATGTGGCCTTCGCCAGCGAATATCGCGCCTTTGCCGACCTGCCGGGCATCGAGGCGGCCCGCGTCTGGGAACCCGAACCCGCCACTGTCTATTTCTGGGAGCGTTGATCCATGACTGTTCTGGATATGTCGCAGGTTGCCCTGCGCGAGCTGAACTCCACCCTGCAGGCGGCCGCCAAAGACCGCAAGAACGAAGCTTTCGATATCACCAACCCGCGGGGCTCCCATGCGGTGGCCGTGGGTCTGGATGGGCCGCTGAATGTGACCATCAAGGGCTCGACCGGCTATTACTGCGCGGGCATGAACAAGGAAGCCACGGTGACGGTCGAAGGCTCGACCGGTCCGGGTGTGGCCGAAAATATGATGTCGGGCGTGGTCACCATTGAAGGTGACGCCAGCCAATATGCCGGTGCCACCGGTCGCGGCGGCCTTCTGAATATCAAGGGCAATGCGTCGTCGCGCTGCGGGATCTCGATGAAAGGCATCGATATCGTGGTGCATGGCAATATCGGCCATATGTCGGCCTTCATGGCACAGCGTGGCAATCTGGTTGTGCTGGGCGATGCGGGCGATGCGTTGGGCGACAGCCTTTACGAGGCGCGTCTGTTTGTGCGGGGCAAAGTGAAATCGCTAGGGGCTGATTGCATCGAGAAAGAGATGCGCCCCGAGCATCTCGAATTCCTCAAGGACATCCTTGAGAAGACCGGCGCCGACGCCAAGCCCGAAGAGTTCAAACGCTATGGCTCGGCCCGCAAGCTCTACAACTTCAATATCGACCACGCCGACGAGTATTAAGGAGCGCGATCATGGATAAGACACCGCATACCGAACCGCGCCAAAGCTGGACCTTCTCGCAGGAGGTCAACTCCGAGATCCGTCGCGCCGCCGCCACCGGCATCTATGACATCCGCGGCGGCGGGGCCAAGCGTCGCGTGCCGCATTTCGACGACCTCTTGTTTCTGGGCGCGTCGATGTCGCGCTACCCGCTGGAAGGCTATCGTGAGAGATGCGATACCTCGGTCACCTTGGGCACGCGCTTTGCCAAGAAACCGATCGAGCTGAAAATCCCGATCACCATCGCGGGCATGTCCTTCGGGGCGCTTTCGGGCCACGCGAAAGAGGCTCTGGGTCGTGGGGCCAGCCTTGCAGGCACCTCGACCACCACCGGTGACGGTGGCATGACCGAGGAAGAGCGCGGCCATTCCGAAAAGCTGGTCTATCAGTATCTGCCCTCGCGCTACGGGATGAACCCCGACGACCTGCGCCGCGCCGATGCGATTGAAATCGTGGTGGGCCAAGGTGCGAAACCGGGTGGCGGCGGTATGCTGCTGGGTCAGAAGATCACCGAACGCGTGGCGGGCATGCGCGATCTGCCGGTCGGCATTGACCAGCGCTCGGCCTGCCGTCACCCCGATTGGACCGGCCCCGATGATCTGGAGATCAAGATCCTTGAACTCCGCGAGATCACCAACTGGGAAAAGCCGATCTACATCAAGGTCGGGGGTGCGCGCCCCTATTACGATACCGCTTTGGCTGTGAAAGCCGGTGCTGATGTGGTGGTGCTCGATGGCATGCAGGGCGGTACGGCTGCCACGCAGGATGTGTTCATCGAAAACGTTGGCCAACCGACGCTGGCCTGTATCCGCCCCGCCGTTCAGGCGTTGCAGGATCTGGGACTACACCGCGAGGTGCAGCTGGTTGTCTCGGGCGGTATCCGCACCGGTGCGGATGTGGCAAAGGCTCTGGCCCTTGGCGCGGATGCGGTGGCAATCGGCACGGCGGCTCTGGTGGCGCTTGGCGACAATGACCCTAAATGGGAGGCCGAGTATAACGCGCTTGGCACCACGGCGGGCGCCTATGACGACTGGCATGAGGGCCGCGATCCGGCGGGCATCACCACGCAGGATCCCGAGCTGATGAAGCGCCTTGATCCGGTGGCGGCAGGTCGTCGTCTGCGCAACTACCTCAATGTGATGACGCTGGAATGCCAGACCATCGCGCGGGCCTGTGGCCATAACCATGTCCACAACCTCGAGCCCGAGGATCTTTGCGCGCTGACTATGGAGGCCGCTGCTATGGCGCAGGTGCCTCTGGCGGGCACGAGCTGGTGGCCGGGCAAGGGCGGCTTCTAAGCCCGTTTCCAGATTGGTCGAAAGACAGGGCGAGGGCGGCAAACGCCCCGCCATTCTCAACAGGGATAAAGAGGTGTTCAGATGGCAGGTCTTGCCGAGTTTGCCCGCGAGAAGGGCGTCAAATATTTCATGATCTCCTACACGGATCTCTTCGGGGGCCAGCGCGCAAAGCTGGTGCCCGCTCAGGCGATCACCGATATGGAAGAAGACGGCGCGGGCTTTGCCGGTTTTGCCACCTGGCTGGACCTGACGCCCGCGCATCCCGATATGCTGGCGGTGCCGGATGCGTCGGCTGCGATCCAGCTGCCGTGGAAACCCGAGGTGGCATGGGTGCCGGCAAATTGTGTCATGGAAGGCGAGCCTGTCGAACAGGCGCCGCGCAATGTGCTGCAAAAGCTGGTGGATGAGGCCGCAGCCGAAGGGCTTCGCGTGAAGACCGGTATCGAGGCCGAATTCTTCCTGCTCACCCCCGAGGGCGACCAGATCTCCGACCCCTATGACACGGCGGCCAAGCCCTGCTATGACCAGCAAGCCGTGATGCGCCGCTATGATATCATTGCCGAAATCAGCGATTATATGCTGGAGCTTGGCTGGGGCGCCTATCAGAACGACCATGAAGACGCCAATGGCCAGTTCGAGATGAACTGGGGCTTTGACGATGCGATGGTCACCGCCGACCGCCACAGCTTCTTCAAGTTCATGGTGAAATCCGTGGCCGAAAAGCACGGGATGCGCGCCACCTTTATGCCCAAACCGATCGAGGGTCTGACGGGCAATGGCTGCCACGCGCATATCTCGGTCTGGGATCTGGACGGTAAGGTCAATGCCTTTGCCGATAAGTCCAAAGAGCTGGGCCTCTCCGATCAGGGCCGCACCTTCCTTGGCGGTATCATGAAGCACGCCGAAGCCTTGGCCGCGATCACCAACCCCACGGTCAACAGCTACAAGCGGATCAATGCGCCGCGCACGACCTCGGGCGCAACTTGGGCGCCGAACACCGTGACATGGACCGGCAATAACCGCACCCATATGGTCCGCGTCCCCGGTCCGGGCCGGTTCGAGCTGCGCCTGCCCGATGGGGCGGTGAACCCCTATCTCCTGCAGGCGGTGATCATCGCGGCGGGTCTGTCGGGGATCAAATCCAAAGCCGATCCGGGGCCGCGCCACGATATCGACATGTATGCCGAAGGGTTCAAGATCAAGGACGCGCCGCGTCTGCCGCTGAACCTGCTGGACGCGCTGCGCAATTTTGACGCGGATGAGGGGCTGAAAGCTGCTTTGGGTGCCGAATTCTCGGCCTCCTACATCAAGATGAAGATGCAGGAATGGACCGCCTTCGTGTCGCATTTCTCCCAATGGGAGAAAGATAATACGCTCGATATCTGAGCTTGATTTACCCCTCCTGATGCCCGGCGTTCACTTCGGTGACGTCGGGCTTTTTTTGTCGCGTAAGGTGCGGGGGGGATGGCCATAGGCCTCGCGGAAACGGTCGGCAAAATGCGACTGGCTGGCAAAGCCCGTCAGATGCGCGATCTCTGATAGCGGCAGCCGCGTGCCGGCGATCAGCTCGTGCGCTTTTTCCAGACGGATGCGGCGGTAAACCTCCATCACCGGCGCGCCCATCGCCTGGCGGAACTGCCGTTGCAACTGGCGCAGCGACAAACCCGCAAGCCCCGCAAGCTGGCTTTGGTCCAGCGGGTCGGCAATATGGCTTTCCATCAGCTCCAGCGTTGCGGCCACCACCTTGGGCAGCACCCCGTAACGCGCCTCGATCGAGGCCATCTGGGGCGCATCGGCCCCGCGGATCTCGGTCTGGATGAACCAGTCGGAAATGCGCTGCGCAAAGCCCGTACCATGTTCGCGCGCAATCAGCGCATGCATCATATCCAGCGGCGCGATGCCGCCCGCGCAGGTATAGCGGTTGCGGTCGATCACAAACAGCCGCCGCTCCAGCAACCACTCGCCCGGCAGTGCGGCAATATCGTCATAGTGATGCCAGTGCAGCGTGAAGCGCCTTCCCTCCAGCAGACCCGCCCGCGCAAGGATCATCGCCCCGCCCGAGATTCCCCCCAAGGCAACGCCCCGCCGGTCGGCCTCGCGCAGCCAAGCCATCAACGCCGGATCATTCACCCGCGCAGGGTCTCCGCCCGCCACCACGAAGACCAGATCGAAATCAGGCGGGGTCGCGCGGAAGGGCAGGGCCGGAAATTCGGACCCGATGGAGGACACCGCCCGATCCGACCCCGAGAGAATCGTAATCCGGTAGGTTCCCGCCCGAAACTGATTGGCCGCGCGTAAAGGCTCAAGCGCCGAAGCCGTTGACATCAGCGCATGGCCATCCAGCAGAAGAAAGGCGATATTTTGCATAGGCTTGCCCGATTAATCCTAATGGCATTTTTAGGATAAAAAATGTCACTTATAAAGAAGTTTATTCACCCTGCCTCGCCTAGCCTGTCTGGGACAAAGGAGCGCAGGTCATGAAGTTTTCAGGGTTCAAGGTGCTGAAAGAAGCGCTGACCGGACATAAGGGATGGGGGCCTTTGTGGCGCAATCCCGACCCCAAACCCAGCTATGATATCATCATCGTCGGTGGCGGCGGCCATGGCCTGTCGACGGCCTTCTATCTGGCGAAGAATTTCGGCCATCTGAAGGTGGCGGTGCTGGAGAAGGGCTGGCTCGGGTCGGGCAATATCGGGCGGAACACCACGATCATCCGCTCGAATTACCTGCTGCCGGGGAACCAGCCGTTCTACGAGCTTTCGATGAAGCTTTGGGAAAACCTTGAACAGGAAACCAACTTCAACTCGATGGTCAGCCAGCGCGGCATCTTCAACCTGTTCCATAGCGACGGCCAGCGCGATGCCTACCGTCGGCGCGGCAATGCGATGATGATCTCGGGGGCGGGCGCGAAACTGGTGGATGCGGCCGATCTGCGCGAGATGCTGCCCTATCTGAATTTCGACAATGCCCGTTTCCCGATCAAGGGCGCTTTGATCCAGCCGCGCGCAGGCACGGCGCGTCACGATGGCGTGGTCTGGGGCTATGCGCGCGGCGCCGATCAGCGCGGCGTGGACATCATCCAGAACTGCGAGGTCACCGGTTTCCGCATCACCAATGGTCAGGTTGAAGGGGTGGAGACGACCCGTGGCTTCATCGGCGCGAAGAAGGTGGGGGTTGCGGTCGCAGGCTCGACCGGTCGCGTGATGGAGAAGGCGGGGATGCGCCTGCCCATCGAAAGCCATGTGCTGCAGGCCTTTGTGTCCGAAGGGCTGAAACCGCTGATCGATAATGTCATCACCTTTGGCGCGGGGCATTTCTATATCAGCCAGTCCGATAAGGGCGGCCTTGTCTTTGGCGGCGATATCGACGGCTATAATTCCTATGCGCAGCGCGGCAATCTTCCGGTGGTGGAAGACGTGCTGGAGGGCGGTATGGCGCTTATGCCGATGATCGGTCGGGCGCGGCTTTTGCGTAACTGGGGCGGCATCATGGATATGTCGATGGATGGCTCGCCCATCATCGACGAGACGCCGGTCTCGGGCCTCTATCTGAATGCGGGCTGGTGCTATGGCGGCTTCAAGGCGACGCCTGCCTCGGGCTTCTGTTTTGCGCATCTGCTGGCCACAGGGCGGTCGCATGAGGTCACGGCGCAGATGCGGCTTGACCGCTTTGCGCGCGGCTATGTCATTGATGAAAAGGGCGTTGGTGCCCAACCGAACCTGCACTGAGGCACGATCATGCTGATACCCCATCCTCTTCTTGGCCTGCGGGATGCGCAGGAGTTTACCTATCTGGGCGATGCCAGCCTGATGAACCGTCCCGCGCCTGACGCGGGCGAGGCCGCCTTCGCCGATTACGTCTTTCTGCGCGACAATCCGGCAGGTGTGCACCGCGAGCTTTGGTATCACGAACAGGGCGACCGTTCGTGGCTGATTGTCACCCGTAACACGCTGACCCACGAAATTCTGGGCGCCGAGCTTGCGATGAAACCGGAGGGCGCGAAATGAGCCGTTTGTCTGGCGGTCTGGTAGATCGCAATGCGCCTTTGAAATTCCGCTTTGATGGGGTCGATTACACGGGCTTTCAGGGCGACACTCTGGCCTCGGCGCTTTTGGCCAATGGCGTGCAGCTTATGGGGCGGTCGTTCAAATACCACCGCCCGCGGGGCGTGGTGGCCGCTGGTTCGGAAGAGCCCAACGCGCTGGTGACCCTGCGCACGGGGGCGCAGGCCGAACCCAATACCCGCGCCACCGTGGCCGAGCTGTATGACGGGCTTGAAGCCAAATCGCAGAATTATGCGGGCTCTCTGGAGCATGACTGGCTGGCGGTGAATGACCTGCTGTCGCCCTTCTTTGCGGCGGGTTTCTACTACAAGACCTTCATGTGGCCGCGCGCCTTCTGGGAAAAGCTCTATGAGCCGATGATCCGTAAGGCGGCTGGGCTTGGGGCGCTGTCGGGTCTGCCTGATCCCGATGCCTATGATCGCGGATATCTGCATTGCGACCTGCTGGTGATCGGCGGTGGCGCGGCGGGGCTGATGGCGGCGCTGACCGCTGGCCGTGCGGGGGCCAAGGTCATTCTGGCGGATGAGGATTTCGCCTTGGGCGGGCGTCTTCTGGCCGAAAGCCATGCGCTGGATGACGCGCCCGCGACCGACTGGCTGCGCGCGACCGAGGCCGAACTTCGCCGCCTGCCCAATGTTCGTGTGATGACGCGGATGACGGTTTTCGGCACCTATGACCACGGCGTCTATGGCGCGGTCGAGAGGGTCTCGGATCACCTGTCCGATGCAGGCGGGAAGGTTCGCCAGACGCTCTGGCGGATCACCGCGCGGCGGGCGGTTCTGGCGGCGGGTGCGACCGAGCGTCATATCCCCTTCGCCAATAACGACCGTCCGGGCATCATGCTGGCGGGTGCCATGCGTGCCTATGCCAACCGTTGGGCGGTGGCGCCTGTGCGGGCGCCCGAGGACCGGATCGCCATTTTCACCAATAGCGACGATGGTCACCGCACCGCGCTGGATCTGATCGCCAAGGGCGCGCAGATTGCAGGCGTCATCGACACGCGGCCCGAGGCGAAATCGTTGGGCGATTATCGTGTCTATGCTGGCTCGGTGGTCTCGGACAGCAAGGGCCGTCTGGGTGTGAGCAAGGTGCAGATCACTAGCGGCGGCACTCGCCAGTGGATCGACTGTGGCGCTTTGGGTGTCGCGGGCGGGTGGAACCCCAATGTGCATCTGGCCTCGCATCATCGTGGACGTCCGGTCTGGCGCGAGGATCTGCTGGCCTTTGTTCCGGGCGAGGGCGGACCCACGGGGTTGATCCCCGCAGGTGCTTGCAATGGCGAGGGCACGACCGCGCAGGCATTGGCCTCGGGCGCGAAGGCGGCTGTTGCGGCGCTGGCGGATCTGGGGATTGCGGCCATGGCACCCGATCTGCCCAAGGCCGAGGATAGCCCTGTTACCCCCACGGCCTTCTGGCATGTGGCCGGCAAAGGGCGCGCTTGGGTCGATTTCCAGAACGATGTGACGGTGAAGGATATCGCGCTGGCGCATAAGGAAAACATGCGTCCGGTCGAGCATCTCAAACGCTGGACCACTTTGGGCATGGCCACCGATCAGGGCAAGACGGCCAATGTCTCGGCGCTGGCGGTTATGGCCGAACTCACCGGCAAATCCATCCCCGAAACCGGCACCACCATCTTCCGCCCGCCTTATACCGGCGTGTCTTTGGGTGTGCTGGGCGGTGGCGATACGGGTAAGGATTTCCGCCCGACCCGCCTGACCCCGACCCATGACTGGGCGAAGGCGCGCGGGGCGGTCTTTGTCGAGGTCGGCCAATGGATGCGGGCGCAGTATTTCCCGCAAGGGAATGAGGAAGACTGGCGCGAAACCGTGGACCGCGAGGCTTTGGCCGTGCGCTCGGGCGTGGGGCTTTGCGATGTGACCACACTGGGCAAGGTCGATGTGCAGGGTGCGGATGCGGGCGAATTCCTCAACCGGATTTATGCCAATATGATGGGCAGCCTGAAGGTTGGCAAAGTCCGCTACGGGCTGATGCTGCGCGAGGATGGCCATATCTATGATGATGGCACCTGCGCGCGTCTGGCCGAGGACCATTATGTGGTCACCACCACCACCGCCAATGCGGGGCTATGCTATCGCAATATGGAATTCGCGCGGCAATGCCTCTGGCCGGAACTGGATGTGCAGCTTATCTCGACCACCGACGCCTGGGCGCAGATTGCCGTGGCGGGGCCGAACTCGCGCGAGCTTCTGTCGCGTGTGGTCGATGGGGTGGACCTGTCGAATGAGGCCTTCCCCTTCATGGGCTGTGCCGAGATTACCCTCTGCGGCGGTCTGCGGGCGCGTCTGTTCCGCATCTCCTTCTCGGGCGAATTGGCCTATGAGATCGCGGTGCCGGCGCGTTACGGTAATGCGCTGATGGAGCGGCTGATGGAGCAGGGTCAGGATCTGGGGGTCACCCCCTATGGCACGGAAACCTTGGCCGTGCTGCGGATCGAGAAAGGCCATGCTGCGGGCGCCGAGTTGAACGGGCAGACCACCGCGCAGATGCTGGGTCTGGGCAAGATGGTCTCGGCCAAGAAAGACTCCATCGGGGCGATCATGTCGCGCCGCGAGGGGCTGGCCGCTGACAAGCGCCGTCTGGTGGGGCTGCAACCGCTGAATGCCGAAGAGCGGATCTTTGCGGGCTCGCATCTGTTCACCCGTGGCGATCAGCGCACGATGCAGAGCGATCAGGGCTGGGTGACCTCGGCCTGCTATTCGCCCCATGTCAAAAGCCATATCGCGCTTGGCTTTGTCGAACAGGGCGACAAGCGGATCGGTGAGGTGATCGTCGCCTATAACCCGCTGGAAAATACGGGCTGTGATTGCCGGATTGTGCCTGCCCATTTTGTTGACCCCGAAGGGGAGCGTCTCCGTGACTAAGCCCGTGACTGATCTGATTGCACAGACCGCCCTTGGCGGCACCCGTCCGAAAACCGAAACCCTCGGGTCGATGACCCTGACCGAACGCCCCGATATCGCGCTGGCCTCTGTGGCCGCGCGCCACGGGCAAAGCCTGACCGAAGTGGCGGGGCTGCCACTGCCTGCGCCGGGGGCTTTGACGCAGGGCGCGGGGCTGACCGCCTTTTGGGCGGGGCAAGACCAATGGCTGATCGAGGGTGAGGCCCGCGCCGAGGAAGACTTTGCGGCATGGGTCAAAACCCAAGCGCCTGCGGCATCGGTCACCGAACAGACCGATGGCTGGGTGGCCTTCGACATCACGGGCCCCGAGATGGACCGCCTGCTGGAACGTTTGGTCAACCTGCCCGATAGCGCCAAGGCCACAGGGCAGGCCACCCGCACCGGCCTGCATCATATGTCGGTCTTCCTGCTGCGGCTTGCGGACGACCACTGTCGGATCTGGGGCATGCGCTCTTATGCGGGAAGCCTCTGGCATGCCCTTCACGAGGTGGCTTCGCGGCTGTCTTGATGCGGGGCCTGATGCGGCGGGGCCCGAGATCAGGCCTTGCGGCTGGCGGCCTGCCTGCGGGCGGGGCGTCAGGGAATATCACGTGCAATCGGGGCGGTCTTTGACCGGTTCCTCTTCTCTTCATGCCTCCGATGGGGCTATACCTCTATGGCGAAAGACTTTCGGATACTCACATGACCAAATATTGCCTGACTGTAACCTGTCCTACCCAGCGCGGCATCGTCGCGGCCATCTCGGGTTTTCTGGCCGATAAAGGCTGCAACATCACCGATAGCGCCCAGTTCGACGATCTCGAGACGGGGAATTTCTTCATGCGGGTCAGCTTTACCTCGGAAACGGGGAATGATGGTGAAAGCCTGCGCAGCGAGTTTGCCGAGACTGCGAAAAGTTTCGGTATGAATTTCGCCTTCCACGACGAGGCCACCAAGATGAAAGTCGTCATCATGGTGTCGCGCTTCGGGCATTGCTTGAATGACCTTCTGTACCGTGCGCGCATCGGCGCGCTGCCGGTGGAGATCGTGGCGGTGATCTCGAACCATATGGATTACCAGAAGGTCGTGGTGAATCAGGATATCCCCTTCCACTGCATCAAGGTGACCAAGGAAAACAAACCCGAGGCCGAAGCCCGCATCATGCAGGTGGTCGAGGATGCGGGTGCCGAGCTGATCGTGCTGGCACGCTATATGCAGATCCTCTCGGACGAGATGTGCCAGAAGATGTCGGGGCGGATCATCAATATCCACCATTCCTTCCTGCCGTCCTTCAAAGGCGCGAACCCCTATAAGCAGGCCTTTGCCCGCGGGGTGAAGCTGATCGGGGCGACCTCGCATTATGTGACCGCCGATCTGGACGAGGGCCCGATCATCGAGCAGGACACCGTGCGGGTGACCCATGCGCAATCGCCCGAGGATTACGTCTCGCTGGGGCGCGATGTGGAAAGTCAGGTGCTGGCGCGGGCGATCCATGCCCATGCCCATCGCCGCGTCTTCATCAACGGGTCGAAAACGGTGGTCTTTCCTGCGTCTCCGGGATCGTTCTCGTCGGAGCGTATGGGCTAAGGCGCGCGTCTTTCCGCAAGATATAGTGGCCGCATGCCGGTTCGGGTCGTCCTTCGGGGCGGCCCTTTTATGTTTTGCAGGGCGAGGCCGTCTCCGGTTTTCAGCCCGGGATTGAACCTCCCGTGAACGAATCCGGAGCGTCGATTCGGTGTGCGCTGTCGGAAAGCCCCGTCTAGCCCCAGAATTATTTTTTTGCGCTTTGCTTTGGGCGGGGTTCTTTGTAACTCGAAGGTCCCGCGATTCAGATGCAGGGCCAAGGTGATATACCCCGTTCGGCCTGCAGAGGGCCGGATGAAAAAGGCACTGGACTTTGGGCGCAAAGTGGCTACTATATATAGCGCATCAGGTGGGGTGGGATACTATATCAGCCTCACGCAAAGGGCCGCTACAGTTCCGGCCCGTCCGAGATCTCCGCTGTGGCAGGCTATCCTGTTGCAATGCCGGAGCGGACAGGTGGGCAGGCCGTCTCTGGCCTGTCAGCGGCCAGCCTGAATGCGATAATGTCCACGGGCGGTGCGTCCGGGGGGAGTTTGGCAGAAATGCGATCCACCTTCCCGAATGTCCGCCCCTTTGCTTCGGGGTCGAGAGCCTATGTCTATTACCGTCTACAGCAAGCCCGCTTGCGTTCAATGCACTGCGACCATCCGCGCGCTCAATGCCCGTGGGATCGAGCATGATGTCATCGATCTGACGCTGGATGCCGAAGCGATGGAAAAAGTGACCGGCCTTGGCTACCGTCAGGCACCTGTTGTTGTGGCGGGTGCCGACCACTGGGCAGGCTTCCGTCCGGACCGCATCGCAAGCCTTGGCGCCTGACCCGATCCGATGACCGGGCTGGCCTATTTTTCCTCGGCCACCGGAAACACGCATCGCTTCATCACCCGACTTGGACTGCCCGCTATCCGCATTGGTGGTACAGAAGATCGCTCGGCCAGTTTGGCCGAGCTACCTTTTGTGCTAATATGCCCGTCTTATAGCGATGGCGAGGGTCGGGGGGCGGTTCCGAAACCCGTGATCCATGCTTTGAACAACCCCGAGATACGCAAGAATATCAAAGGGGTAATCGGCACCGGAAACACCAATTTCGGGATCTACTATGGCTATGCGGGCAAAGTGATTGCCGAAAAATGCAAGATTCCTCTGCTCTATAGATTCGAGCTGAGTGGCACCGACCTAGATATTGCCCGTGTCAGAGACGGGCTCGAGAAATTCTGGAGAGCACAATGCTTGACAAAGCAGACGCCGTAAAAGGGCTCGACCATCACGCGCTGAACGCGCTGTTGAACCTGTATGATGCGGATGGAAAGATCCGTTTCGAGGCCGACAAGCAGGCCGCGCGCGCCTATTTCCTCAACCATGTGAACCAGAACACCGTGTTCTTCCACTCGCTGGATGAGAAGCTCGATTACCTCGTGGACGAGGGCTATTACGACGCTGCTGTGTTGGAGCTTTATGATCGCGACTTCTGCCGTCAGATCTGGGATGCCGCCTATAAGAAGAAGTTCCGCTTCCCGACCTTCCTTGGCGCGTTCAAATATTACACTGCCTATACGTTGAAGACCCGTGATGGTCAGCGCTACCTCGAACGCTATGAAGACCGCGTGGTGATGGTGGCTCTGGCGCTGGCGCGTGGTGACCGCAAGATGGCGCTGTCGCTCACCGAAGAGATGCTGGCAGGCCGTTTCCAACCGGCAACGCCCACCTTCCTAAACGCGGGCAAGAAAAGCCGCGGCGAGCTGGTCTCCTGCTTCCTGCTGCGTCTCGAAGACAATATGGAATCCATCGGTCGCTCGATCAACTCGGCGCTGCAGCTGTCGAAGCGCGGTGGCGGTGTGGCATTGATGCTGACCAACCTGCGCGAAGCCGGTGCGCCGATCAAAGGCATCGAGAACCAGTCCTCGGGCGTCATTCCGGTGATGAAACTGCTCGAAGACAGCTTCTCCTATGCCAACCAGCTGGGTGCGCGTCAGGGGGCAGGGGCCGTCTATCTGAACGCCCACCACCCCGACATTCTGAAATTCCTCGATACCAAGCGCGAGAATGCCGACGAGAAGATCCGTATCAAGACGCTGTCGCTGGGCGTGGTGATCCCCGATATCACCTTCGAGCTGGCGAAACGCGATGCCGAGATGTATCTCTTCTCGCCGCATGACATCCAGAAAGTCTATGGCTGCGCCTTCTCGGAAATCTCGGTCACCGAGAAATACGAAGAGCTGGTCGCTGACGCCCGTATCCGCAAGACCAAGATGCGTGCGCGTCGCTTCTTCGAGATTCTGGCCGAGATCCAGTTCGAAAGCGGCTACCCCTATCTGATGTTCGAAGACACGGTGAACCGCGCCAACCCGATCGACGGGCGCATCACCATGTCGAACCTCTGCTCGGAAATCCTGCAGGTGGCCGAGCCCTCGACCTTCAACGAAGACCTCAGCTACGCACATATGGGCACGGATATCTCGTGCAACCTCGGCTCGCTGAACATCGCCCGCGCGATGGATGGTGGTGACCTTGGCGCGACCGTCGAGGCCGCGATCCGCGCGCTGACCGCCGTGTCGGAAATGTCGGCGATTGACGCTGTGCCCTCGATCCGTAAGGGCAATGACCAGAGCCATGCGATTGGTCTGGGCCAGATGAACCTGCACGGGTTCTTGGCGCGTGAGCGTATCCATTACGGCTCGGAAGAGGGGATCGATTTCACCTCCGTCTATTTCGCGGCTGTGGCCTATCACGCGCTGCGGGCCTCGAATCTGATCGCCCGCGAGAAGGGCGAAAGCTTCGTGGGCTTCGAGAAGTCGGATTATGCGAGCGGCACATTCTTCGAGAAATATGTCACCCGCGACTGGCTGCCGGAAACCGAGACGGTCACGGCCCTTTTCGAGAAATTCGGCATCACCCTGCCCAGCCGCGCCGATTGGGCGCAGCTGCGGGATGATGTGATGGCGCATGGGCTATATAACCGCAACCTGCAGGCCGTGCCGCCGACCGGTTCGATCAGCTATATCAACAATGCGACCGCCTCGATCCACCCGATCACCGCGCGCATCGAGATCCGCAAGGAAGGCAAGATCGGCCGCGTCTACTATCCGGCGCCCTATATGGATAATGACAACCTTGAATACTACAAGGATGCCTATGAGATCGGCCCCGAAAAGCTGATCGATACCTATGCGGCGGCAACCGAGCACGTGGACCAAGGCCTGTCGTTGACCCTGTTCTTCCCCGATAGCGCGACGACCCGCGACATCAACCGTGCGCAGATCCGCGCGTGGAAATCGGGGATCAAGACCATCTATTACATCCGGCTCCGTCAGGCCGTGCTGGAAGGCACGGAAGTGCAGGGCTGTGTCTCCTGCAGCTTGTAACTGTCGGGAAAGGAAGAGTTATGCTTGATCAAACGAAAAAAGCGCCGCTCAAGGGCGTGAACTGGAACCGGCTTCAGGATGATAAGGACCTTGAGGTCTGGAACCGCCTGACCTCGAATTTCTGGCTGCCGGAGAAGGTGCCGCTGTCGAATGACGTGCCCTCCTGGGCCAATCTGACAGCCGAAGAGCGCCAACTGACGATCCGCGTTTTCACCGGCCTGACACTGCTCGACACGGTGCAAAACACCGTTGGTGCGCCGACGCTGATGGCAGATGCGGTGACGCCGCATGAAGAGGCGGTTCTGTCCAATATCGCCTTCATGGAAGCCGTGCATGCGCGCAGCTATTCGTCGATCTTCTCGACGCTGTGCATGACCGCAGAGGTGGATGAGGCCTTCCGTTGGGCGGAAGAAAACCCGCATCTTCAGCGCAAGGCGAATCTGATCCTGAATGAATATAAGGCCGAAGATCCGCTGCGCAAAAAAGTGGCCTCGGTCTTTCTGGAAAGCTTCCTGTTCTATTCGGGTTTCTATCTGCCGATGTGGTGGTCCAGCCGCGCCAAGCTGACCAATACTGCCGATATGATCCGCCTGATCATCCGCGACGAGGCGGTGCATGGCTATTACATCGGCTATAAGTTCCAGCGCGCTTTGGAGAAAGTCTCGGAAGAAGAGCGCGCCGCCGTCAAGGATTTTGCCTTTGCGCTGATGTTCGATCTCTATGAGGTCGAGACGCAATATACGGCAGAGCTGTATGACGGTATCGGGCTGACCGAAGATGTGCGCCACTTCCTGCATTACAACGCCAACAAGGCGCTGATGAATCTGGGATATGAGCCGCTCTTCCCGCCGGAAGCCTGCGAGGTGAACCCCGCGATCATGGCCGCACTTTCGCCCGATAGCGAGAACCACGACTTCTTCTCGGGCTCGGGGTCGAGCTATGTGATCGGCAAGGCCGTGGCCACCGAAGACGAAGACTGGGATTTCTAAGACCCGTCATCCCGTATGTCCTGCGCCTCCGCTTTGGATGTCCGAAGCGGAGGCGTTGTGTTTCCGGTCGCCTCAGATCGACAGAATGCCGCTGCGCATGGCCTTGATGATCGCGAAAGTCCGGCTATTGGCCGCAAGCTTGCGCATCGCGCTTTTGAAATGGCAATCCACCGTGTTATTGCTGATATGCAGGATCGCGGAAATATCGCTGGAGGTTTTGCCGATGGCCGCCCAGCTCAGGCATTCGATCTCGCGTTTGGTCAGGTCGTAATCGTTTTTTCCGGCCAGCTTCAGCGATGCTGACACCCCGTTGAGAGACTGTAAGGCGCGCGCGGCCTCGTTCATCAACGTGTCGTTCAACGCACAAGGATTGGCTTTGGACAGCGAGGCCAGAAGCAGGCTCCCATCAAGATTGTGGATGCTCATGCAGATGCCGGAATACAGTCCGAAATCCTGCGCCTGCCGTTGGACATGGCCATGCGTGTCGCCATAGCCCGACGCATGTTTCAGATCCGACCATTTAACCGGATAGGACACAAGGCGCCCGAATTGCAGCACCGGATCATAGCTATAAAGCTGCTGGCTGGCATAATGGCGGGCCCATTCTTCGGGGTAATTCGTCACATGCATGGTGGGCAGGGATTTTGCCGCCGTGAAATCCTGTGCCCCGATGGCGCAAATCGCGTAATAGTCGAAATCGAGATGCGCCAGATTATGCTCGATTGTGTCCGTCAATTTCGTGGCTGCCGCGCCTGTGCTGTCTCGCATGTCTAAATCCTCGTCTATGACGTCAAATAGCTACCCAAACGCGGTTCTGAACATATCCGATAAAATAATTACGGCGCTTTTGAGCGGGGTCGATAATTGCTGACGCGACCGTAACACCAAAACCGGCGCACAGAAACTCTTCAAAGGTAGGATAACGTAAAGAGGATGACAGTTTGACGACGCGACCCGTCCGGCATCACGCCGCGCGGATGCGCCCGTCTTCCATTTCAAGCACGCGGTCTCCGGTATCGAGGATACGCGCGTCATGGGTCACCATCAGCACCGCAGAGCCGTTCTGGCTCGCCAGATCGCGCAACAGCTCCACCACCATCTTGCCGGTCTTGCCATCCAGAGAGGCGGTCGGCTCGTCGGCCAGCACGATCTTGGGACGGGTGACCAGCGCCCGCGCAATGGCCACCCGCTGGCGTTCGCCGCCCGACATCTCGCGCGGATATTTGTCCAGCGCATGGGACAGGCCGACCTGTTCCAGCAGGTCGCGGGCCGCTTTGGCGGGCGCAGGGATTTCGGGATGCAGCCGTAACGCCATCAGAAGGTTCTGGGTGGCCGTGAGCGCCCCGATCAGGTTATGCATCTGGAAAATAAAACCGATATGACGCCGGATTTGCAGTCGCTGCTGCGCCGATGTGCCATCCAGACGCTGGCCCAGAACGCTGATCTGGCCTTCCTGTGTGGCGCGAAGTCCGCCGATCAGGGTCAGGAATGTGGTCTTGCCCGAGCCGGAGGGGCCTTTGACGATCACGATTTCGCCGGGATCGAACCTGCCGCTCAGGTCGAACAGAACCTGCCGGCGCAATGCCTTGCTGCCATAGCTATGCGACAGGCCGGAAAATTCGATTACGGGATGTGTCATTGGAAAAGCTCCGCCGGATCGGCCTTGCGCAGGCGTCTCAGGGCCAGAATGCCCGAGAACAGGCACATGCCAGAGGTCATCAGGAACACCGCAAGCGACCAGCCCGGTGTCAGTCGCAGCGCATAGCCGGTGCTCTGGGCCGTGAAATAATAGATCAGCGCCGAAATCGCCACGCCCGGCACATAGCCCAGACAGGACAGGATCAGCGACTGTTTCAGCACCAGCGCCGAAAAATAGCTGTCGCGATAGCCCATCGCCTTGAGGGTGGCATATTCGGGCAGGTGGTCCGTCACATCGGTGTAAAGGATCTGGTAGACAATCACCGAGCCGACCAGAATGCCCATCAAGGCACCGGTGATGAAGATAAACCCGATAGCGGCGGTGGTATTCCAGTAATTCGCCTCAAGCGCCACAAAATCGGCGCGGGTCACGATCTTGATATCCTTGGCCTCCAGATCGGCCTGCAACCTGTCGCGCACCGTTGCCGGATCATATCCGGGGGCCAGTTTGATCAGCCCCAGACTGGGTTCCGCCGCGCTCAGATCGGGGCGGAGCGCAAAGAAGGTCGGGCTGCCCATAACGACGGTGCCATAGGCGATAAACGACGTGCCCATATCGAAAAGTCCGGTGATCCGCACCGGCTTGTCTGCCAGTTGTGTATCGACATGGCCGGTTTTCGCAAAGGCACCGGTGATGTCGCCGAAATAGGCGGGCAGGCTTTTACGGTCAAACAGCACCGCGCCGCTGACGGCAAACTGGTCCTGCGCCGCGACCAGTTCCGGCAGGTTGATCGCGGGCTTGTCCGGCTCTACGCCGATGGCCATGATCGACCGCGAATAGCCGTTCTCGATATTCTTGAAATTCATCAGCGATACATAAAGCGGGGCCACCTCTTGCACCCCTTCGGTCGCCATCGCCTCGTGCAGACGCATGCGGGAGAACTGGTGCTCGGCGCCGAAATATTCGAAATCGGCAGGCAGCATGACAAGATCGGCCTCAAGGCTGCTATGCACCTTGGTGGCGCTGTCGATCATGGCGTTGTAGAAACCGATCTGCACAAGGATCAGCACCACAGCGAACGCCACGCCGCAAATGGCCGCCAGCAGCCGCCGCGGCTCGAAGCTCAGCAGCCGCCATGCCAGCGAAAATCTTTGGTTGCGTGCGGGCATTATCGGGCCGCCCCACGCGTCTCAATCAGCACGGTCCCCTGAAAACCGTTCAGCAGCAGGACATCTTTGGGGCGATCCAGCGCGATAACCACCTGCACCACCCGTTTTTCCAGATTTTCCAGCGCATCGGTGGCGTAGATCGTCGTTTCGGTCACTTTCGGCAGGACCCGAAGCACCTTGCCACTGACGGGATGCGCCAGCGCGGGGCTTTCGAATCTGGCGGTCTGCCCGACTGCGACAAAGCGGGCCTTGGTCTCGAAAATCTCGGCCAGTGCCTCCATATGGGCGACATCGCCCATCTCGATCAGGTCCTCTCCGGCAATCACCCCTTCGCCCATGCGCTTGTTCAGGTCGAGGATCATTCCGTCAGTGGGCGCGCGGATCACCGATTGTTCCAGCAGGATCTTGTCGTAATCAAGCTGTTTTTGCGCCGTAACCAGCTGGGCTTTGGCCAGTTCCAGCGTTTGCAGGGCGGTGTCGTAATCACTTTGCGAGATCGGCGAGACCGAGGATTTGCGCAGTCGCGATTTCCGTTCGATATCGATCTGGGCGAAATTGACCGAGACCTCTGCCTCGGTCACACCGGCCTCGGCCAAAGCCACGGTGGCCGAAAGTGGCCCGCCGGTATCCAGTTCCAGAAGCGGCTGACCGGCCGTGACCATCTCTCCCTCATGCACCAGCACCTTGCTGATGCGATAGGTGGTGTCCCCCGCAGGCCCCGTCAGATAGCGCACGCCATCTTGCGGGCGCAGCCGTGCAAAGCCCGACACGCGGGCGGGGCTTTGCACGCTTGGCGCGTCCTGCGCCAGCGCGGGCCAGGCCTGTGCCGTGCCCAGTGCCAGAACGGCCATGAAGATCCTCAAGCGAGGGCGGAAAGAGGGAAGACCCGACATGGACATTCTGCCTTTATTGTCGTGAGAGATATTGGCGCGATCAACCCGCGCGGTGGTCAGGATTTGAACGCGCCATAGGGCAGGAAGAGCGGGGTCGAGCGGCAGTAGCGCGCCCAGTTCTCGCCATGCCGTTCTTGCGAGAGTTTCTCGTTTTTCGGGATCGCATCGAAGAAATACTGCAAGAGGTTCACCACCGGCGCGACCAGCCCCCAAGGCCAGACAGAGACCAGTGCGAAAGACAGGTAAATCAGGAAATCCCCGAAATAGTTGGGATGGCGCGACAGGCCCCAGAACCCGCCATGCAGCAGCTTGCCGCGATTTTCGGGGTTCTGCTTGAAGGCCCATTTCTGGTAATCCGCCCCCAGATGGAACAGCGTGCCCAAAGCATAGCAGATCAGTGTCAGCGCATCATAAAGCCCGAACGGATCGGTGCGGTCCATCGCGGCAAAGAAGGGCAGCGGATAGAGCCAGCAGAACACCGGTACCAAGACCAGCGGCAGGACCAGAAACTGGCTGGGCTTGACCTGATCCTTCAGCTTGGCCGCCCCTGTCGCATTGAACCAGATCAACAGCGTATACAGCATCCGCGCCACATAGACCGCCACCAGCGCCACGATCATCCAGCGCCGCCACGCAGCGCCCTCGCCCTGAACGGCCAGCACGATGGTGACGGGCAGGATGCTGAAAAAGCCGAAGACAAAGGGCCATTTGGTGTCGCCCGTGCGCCATGCCGACAGCATGCCCAAAAGCGTGAACAGCACGGTGATCGCGATCATGATCCAATAGACAGGGGTCATTTCTATATCTTTCTTGAATGGTTAACGTAATTTCATCGCGCGGGCGACGATCTCGCGCTGCATTTCGGAACTGCCCGAGAAAATCCGCGCGGGCATGGCGTCATTGAGAAACCGGTTCACGGGATGGGTAGCCGTCATCGCCTCGCCGCCGAAAATCTGCATTGCATCCTGTCCGATCTGCACCGCCGATTCCGCGATCCAGATCTTGCTCAGGGCGACGGTCTGCTCGCAGGGCTTGCCCTGATCATAGAGCCATGCCGCCTTATACAGCAAAAGCCGTGCGGTCTCGATTTTCAGGCGCATATCGACCAACCGGTTCGAGATGGCCTGATTGGCCCCGATATGGCGCCCGAATTGCACGCGGGTGCGCGCATGCTCCAGACAGAGCGCCAGAATGCGCTCCATCGCGCCCAGATAGATGGAAAACAGGCAGCATCTTTCCCAGACCATGCTCTCGTGGAACAGGCTGGCTCCGGCACCTTCCGGCCCGATCCGGAAGCTTTCCGGCAGCGCGCAATCTTGGAAATGCACGCTGCCCCACGGGCTGGAGCGCAGGCCTGACTTGCTTTCCTCGGCGCTGATCGTCACGCCGGGATGATCGGTGGGCAGCACGAAACAGCTGATCCCGAAAAAGGAAGAGGTCGCATCGGTCCGGGCATAGGCCACCAGCATATCCGCGACAGGGGCGTTGGTGATAAACCGCTTTGTGCCGTTGAGGATATAGTGCCCCCCCTGTTTTTCTGCCCGCGTTTTCATGGCGAAGACATCCGAGCCGGACCCCTCTTCCGAAATCGCGTTGGCGGCGATTTTGCCGCCCTGTGCCATTGCGGGCAGCCAGTCGGCTTTCTGGCTGTCTGTGCCGCCCCGCCAGACCGGAATGACACAGGCGAAAAGATGCGCACAGAGCGAAAACAGCAAGCCCAGATCGGGGATATGACGGGCGATTGTCTCGTAGCTCTGGATGGTTTCAAGCGCCCCTGCCGCGGTGCCGCCATAGGTCTCGGGCAGCGGCAGCCCCGCCAGCCCCATCGCGCAGAGCCTGTCCCATTGCGGGCGCGAGAAGCCGGACGAAGACTGCAGGTCCTTGGCGCAGGTTGCAGCAAAATCTTGGGCAAAGCGCGCCAGATGGCTGTTGCGCTCCTGCTGTTCGGGGGAAAGGGAGAAATCCATGACAGACCTTCAGTCAGACAGTAAGGGGGAATGGTCGGCATAGGGAGCGGCACAGGGGTCGCGCTGCGCGGAGGTCGCATGCAGGATCACACTGGTTTCCACGCGCGGGGTGACGATCTCCGCCGGTTTTTGTGCCCCGAGACGGGCGATGAAACAGGGCCACTCCGTGAGCCGGAGCGATAGGCGCAATGCGTCACGCGGGCGCGCGTGTTGGAGAAGCACGCTCAGCGGATGGATCTGCAACCCCAGCTGCGCCGCCGCCAGCCACAGCTCGGCCAGCCGGTTGCCGGTTTCCAGCAGATCGCCAAAGGACAGGTTCGGTGTCCGTGCCTGCAAGATCAGGATGGCAGGGGTGGTGCGCACCAGATCGGCCAGTTCGCGTGCCAATGTCCGCGCCAGCCCGAACGGGCGCAGGCATTGCATCGTGACCGGATGCAGAAGCAGTTGTAGCAGCTTGCGCCTGAACGTCGGTAGCGGCCCGAGCAGCGCCTCGATCGGGAAGCCGCGCGTTTTTGCGACCTGTGGCGCGGGCTGGAAATGGATATGGCGGTAGGTCTCTGACCATGCGGCGAAATTCGAGAAATCCAGCGCCCCGTAATGGGCCACAAGAGCGGCCACCTTCTGACGGGTCTGCGGGTCTTGGATGATCCTTAGGTCGGCCGGCTGGCCGGTGCCCAGCAGTGGCCAGTGGCGTGCCGCCAGACGCGCGCAATCGGCGCGGCTGATGGGGGTTGCGGCGAAGGGGCCACGGGTGGTGCGCCGGTTGCGGACCTGTTCGGCAAAGGCATCCAGCCCCGTGCGCGTTTCCACAGCCGGCAGGGTGATCGTGATCCGCAGCGCCCTGTCCCCTTCGACATGGCAGCGCCATTGCGCGCCGCCCAAGTCCAGCACATGGCAGAAAATGCCTGCAAACAGCCCGAGGCTCAGGGCCATCTCCGCCGCAAGCGTGTCCAGCGCCGCCAGACGGGCCGTCTCATCCAGTGTCAGAAGCGCCTGATAGCTGCGCTCCTGCGGCAGGGCCTGCAGGCTGACCTGCCACGGCTGGCAATTATGAGATGACGGTGCCCATCGTGCGATCGAGGCGGCTTGGGTGATCAGCGGTGGGATCTGCGTCATGCGCGGGCCTCCGTGCGGATATGTGCCGAGGCCACCGCAACCGCCGTGCCGCGCCAGATCCCGCCAAACGCGGTCAGGCAGGGCAGGCGGGCATCCCTGACGGCGATGCGGCAGCCGTGGCCCCAGCCTGTCCAGAAGATGTCGGAAATCTCGGCGAGACTGCGGGCAAGGCGGGTTTTCAGCACGGCTTCCTTGACCGCCCAGAGCACTGGCAGACGCGGGTCGTTCGGGGGGAGCTGGCCCAGCAGATCGCGCTCGGTCGTGCTCAGGAAATAGGGCAGGATCTCGGGCCGGAACGTGGTCCGCGTCTCGATATCGACCCCCAGAGGATGGCGCGCGCAGGCAGCCAGCGCGTATGCGCCGCTATGGGCCAGAGACACCTGCCAGCCCTGCGGCCCCGCCACCGGCCCGCTGCGCCCCTCGCGCGGCAGCAGCGAGAGCGTCCGCAAGGGGCCCAAGCGGGGCATCTGTCGCCGCAATGCGATCTTGGCGGCCAGTCGACCGGCCAGCCACTCGCGCTGCTTCTTGTGCTGTCCGAAACTGTGCCACAGATCGTGCTCGGGTGGGGATAGCACCTTTGCGGCCAAGCTGCGCAGCCTGTCGCTTGGCCCGTCCTGTAACGTCAGGGCGGTGGGGCAATGGGGGCCAAGACGCAGATGGGTGACGGTGATCATAGGCAGGCCGCGCGCCGGTAGCCCTGACCAAGCTGCGCGCCGGAAAGCTCTTCGACAACCTCGGCCATGCCGGAAAATGCCGCGACGAGGCTGGCAAAGGCCGCGCTGGCCATATCGGCCTCGAAGGCGGCTTGCGAGGTGACGGTGATGACCTCGAAATAGTCGAAGCCCTGTCCGGCATCGGCACGCTGGACGCTGAAGGCCTCGACGCTGGGCAGCTGCGGGCAGGTCGCGTAATCGGTGCCGAGCACCCATGCTTCGAAGGCCGCGGCCTGTTCGGGGGCGAGCAGGCGGATTTTGTGGATAATCAAATGCATATATGATCCGTTTCGTCCAATGCAGCGGGGGCTGCTTCGATAATCATGTGAAAATTCGTGCCACCCGTGCCAAGCGCATTGACGGCGGCGCGGCGATGGGGGGCGGGCATGCGGTCCGCAGGGGAAGAGGTGTCCGCTGTCGGACGGATCTGCCAGCCTCCAGCCTCCAGCCCCAGTTCCGTGCTCAGCGCGCCGCGCAGCAGGGTGGGCGGGGTCTGTCCTGTCTGTACGGCCTCCAGCGCACGGAACAGCCCCGCCATACCGGCGGCTGCAAAGCTGTGCCCGATCAGCGATTTGACCGAACCCAGACTGGCCGCTCCGTGGCGCTGCGCGGCATAGACCGCATTCAGCGCCTCGATCTCGATCCCGTCGCCGCGTCGGGTGCCGGTGCCATGCGCCTCGACATAGCTGACCGTCTCGGGGGCAATGGCCGCATCTTCCAGCGCACGCTGCATCGCCCGCATCTGGCCGCTGGCATCGGGGGCGGTAAAGGACAGCGCATCCGACGACCCGCCAATGCCCAGAATGACCCCTTCGATCGTGCTGGCCTCGCTGGTCTCGGTGGCGCAATCCGCCAGCCGCCGCAGCACCACCGCGCCCGCCCCGTCCCCGGGCGAGAAACCATCCGCAGTCTGGCAGAAGGGCGCGATGCGGCCCGCCGAGAGCATCCTTTGCGCCGAGCAGAGCGTGAAATCGCGCTGGTTGATCGGGGTTTCCGCCGCAATCACCAGCACCGCATCGGCCTGCCCCGCGCGCAACTGGGCGCGGGCCAGATCCAGCGCCGCCAGTGATGAGGCACAGGCACTTTCGACCGTCAGGCCGCTGGCCGCCAGCCCGAATTCCACACTGAGCTGCCTGACCAGATGGCTCGGGAGCATCTCGCAAAGCGGGGTCTGCGGCAGCGGGGCGGGCGTCGGGGTGGGCGGCGGGGCGATATCGCTGCCCAGAATGGCCTCGAGCGCGCTTTGGTGCACCGCGTTCGAGACCTGACGTTCCAGATTGGTGCAAAGCTGCGTTGCCAGAATGATCGACCAGCGCCCCCAGTCCGGCGTGGCCCCCGCCTGAGACAGCGCCTCCTTCGCGACCCTGTAGGCCAAGGCGCGGGTGGCATCGGGAGCCGCCGTGACAGGGCTTTCGGCCCCCTGATCGGAATAGCTGGTCAGGGGGGCCTGTTTCTGGGGATCGAAGGCACAGCTGCGGGGCAGGGCTTCCGCGCTGACAGGGCCGATGCCATTTTCGCCGTCGCGAAACGCCTGACCGACCTGCGCGCGCGTGGTGAAGGGGCCATAGCAGGCCCCGCTGCCCAGAATGGCCAAGGGGGCGGCGCGCGGGGGCGGGGAGGCGTTGGTTTGTGCGCCGTTCTCAGTGCCGTGCTGGGCGTCGCGCGACAGGCGCAACTGCCAGCGCTGTCCGTAAAGCGAACGGCCCGCAAGCACGGCCTGTCCGGTTTGTGGCAGGGTTTCCAGCGCGTCCCGCAACTGGCGTGCGACCTCGTGGCCCAGCCCGTAACGCCCTGTCGGAGCGGGGGGCTGAACGGGGTCGACTGCACCAAGATCGGCGGTCTCGATCACGCCCAGAATGGGGTCGCCGTCCTTTTGCGCCAGATCGAGCCTGCGCAGGACCAGAAGGCTTGCGCCTTCCTCCAGCACCAGATCCGGCCCGAAGCGATGCTGTAGCGCCGCCGCCATATGCGCCCCTTCGATACGCTGGCCGGTGCCGATGATCACCCTGTCGCTGCTTCCGTCACTCAGGTTGAGCGAGGCCATCTGTAAGGCGTTGACCAGACCGGCCTCGGCATTTTCCAGCGCCAGAATCCGGCCCCGTGCCTTGGTTTCGATGCCGATGCGGGCGGCGATGATACTGGCCATCTCGCCGACCTTGTCATGGGTGGTCGAGCCGAAGGCCTCCTGCAAACGCTTGCGGCCCTGCGCCAGAGGCTTGGGCGGGGACTGGGCCAATGCGCGCACGCCCGCCACCTTGAGCGCATTGCGCAATGTGGCATCGAACCCGCCGCAGATGGTGACAAGGATGTCGGTGCGGTCCGCATGGTCCGAAAGCGGCTGCGCCGAAACCGCCTCGCGCGCGAGCCAGAGCAGATTGAGCGTCAGCATAGAGACGGCCCGTTCGTAGATCGGCGGGATCCGGAAACTTGCCGCCGGGCAGGGAGGCGGGGGCAGAAGCGCCACCCGTAGGCCGGACAGTTCCGCCGCGATCCGCGGGTCGCAGGCCGCCAGCCGGTTCGGCGGATAGGGTTGCACCGGCCCCGCTACCGCGTGTCTGGCCGCGACAATCGCCAGTTTGCAGGCCAGACGGGTCTGTGGATATGGCGTTGCGGGGCTGGTGCCTGCAAGGGTGCGGGGGGGCTGGGTCATACGGGTTCGACCCTGTGGCTGTGGCGCGGGCCCGGCAGGAAGGCATCTTCCGCGATACGCTGGAGGTGGCGCATATCGGTTTTGCCATTGGGGGTGCGCGGCAGATCCGACATGATCTTCATATGGCGGGGCAGCATGAAGCGGGGCAGGAGGTCGCGCAGATGCTCCAAGATCTCCATTTGCGCGGGCGGATGCGCGGCATGGACCGGAGTGACAAAGGCCACCAGTGCCGCCCCGCGCGGGCCGAGGATCTGCACCACGGCCGCTTGGGCTACCGCCGGATGGCGGGCCAGCGCGGCCTCTATCTCGCCCAGCTCGACACGGTTGCCGTTGATCTTGACGATCCGGTCGATGCGCCCGTGATAGACCAGACCTTCGGGCTGTTCGGACACGATGTCCCCCGTCGCATGGCGCCCTGCCGCATGATCGCGCTGGATCGCGGGGTCGGGATGGTTGAGATAGCCGGGCGTGACCATCGTCCCTTCGATGACCAGTTCGCCCTTTTCGCCCGGCGCTACGGCATGGCCGGTCTCGGGGTCGCGGATGAACGCGCGCTGGCCGGGAAGGGGGCGGCCAATCGGGGCGGGATGGTCGGCTGCCAGATCGGCAGGGGTTATGCGATGGAACGTGCAGGCATTGGTCTCTGTCGGACCATAGAGATTGTAAAGCGGCATATCCGCCCCGACCTGCGCGGCCATCGCGCGCAGATCGCCAATCGGGAAGACCTCGCCTGCGAAGGCGATCTGGCGCAGCGCCGGGGCATGGGCAGGGGCCAGCCGCTTGGCACGGGTCAGCATGGTCAGGATCGAGGGCACGGCATAAACTGTTGTCACCCTATACCGCTTCAGCCCCTCGGAAATGGCGATGATATTGGATTGCTCTGTTGTGGGGATCGGCCAGACAGAGGCCCCCGCCCGCGCCGCCGCGAACAGATCGAAGGTCGAGAGATCGAAGTGGAAGCTGGCATGGTTGCCGATCACATCGGCGGGGCCGAGGCTGAATTCCTTGACTGCCCAGCCGATAAAGGCATCGAGATTGCGATAGGACATCTGCACGCCCTTCGGCACACCTGTCGAGCCCGAGGTGAACAGGATCGCGGCAATCCAGTCGGGTTGCGGCTGTGCAGGGTGGTGCGGCACCGGAGCCAGCCGGTCGAGCCGCAGGCTGGGCACCGGAAGCGCGGGCAGTTCCGCCGTGTCGGCACAATCGCTGAAGATGACCAGTTGCAGGCTGTCGGGCAGCGGACCGGGCAGATGGGCCAGAAGATCGGGCGAGACCACCAGCACCTCGGGGTGCGCCTCGGCCAGAATTCTTGCCGCCCGCTCGCCCGGTTGCGAGGGGTCAAGCGGGATATAGGCAAGCCCCGCTTCCAGCGCCCCCCAGATCGCGGTGATCGCCTGCGGGCCCTTCTGGGTCCAGATCGCGAGGCGATGCCCTTCCGAGAGGCCCGCGATCTGCAGGTGACCGGCCAGACGCGCGACCTGTGTGTAAAGCGCGCCATAGGACAGCGGCGTCTCGCCCTTCAGGCACGGGGCCTCGGGCGTGCGGGCTGCATGAACGCGCAGCCCCTGTGTGACCGGTGTGAACGGCGCGGCCTGCTGGCGGGAGATGTCAGTCATCGACCTCGATCCCCACTTCCTTGGCGCTTTCGATCAGGATCTGGGCGGCCAGATCGAGATCTTCCAGCGTATGTTCCGAGGTGACCGAAATACGCAGCCGTGCATCGCCCACCGCCACGCCGGGGAAGACCACGGTCTGGCAGAACATCCCGCGTGACCGGACCGCACGCCCCAGTTCCAGTGTCTTGCGGTCATCACCGATGACGACGGGCAGGATCGCGCTCTGGGTCTCGCCCAGATCGAAGCCCGCCCGCAGCAGGCGGCTTTTGAGATGGTCGATATTGCGCCAGAGCGTGGCCAGCCGTTGCGGCTCGGTCATCATCAGCTCGATCGACATGATCAACCCTGCCGCGACATGGGCCGGGATGGTGGCGGCGAACACATAGGAATTGGCGTAGAAGCGCAGATATTCCACCACCTCGGCCCGCGCCGCGACAAAGCCGCCAACGCCTGCGAGCGTTTTCGAGAAGGTGCCCAGTTCCAGATCGACCTGCCCCTTCATCCCGAAATGCTCGCTGGTGCCCGACCCCGTCTTGCCCAGCACACCGGTGGAATGGGCATCATCCACCAGCACCTTGGCGTCGTATTTGCGCGCCAGCTCCACCAGACGCGGCAGATCGACGATATCGCCATGCATGGAGAACACGCCATCGGTCACGATCAGGCGCCCGCCCTCGGCATCGGCACTGCGTTCCAGCGTGCGTTCCAGCGAGGCGATGCTGTGCTGGTAGATCTTGCGCGAGGCCCCCGACAGCTTGCAGCCATCTTGGATGCTCATATGGTTGATCGCATCGGTAAAGACCATGTCACGCTGCGAACAGAGCGCCGAGATCGTGCCCAGATTGGCGGAATAGCCGGAGGGGAACACGATGGAATCCTCGGTGCCCTTCAGCAGCGACAGTTTTGTTTCCAGCTCTTTATGCAGGATATTCGACCCGCCAATCAGGCGGCAGCCGGTATTGGTCGCCCCATAGCGGGTTGCGGCATCGCGGATGGCCTCGAGCACCCGCGGGTCATTGGCCAGCCCGAGATAGTTGTTCGAAGCGAACATCAGGAATTCGCGGGGGCGGCCCGCCACCTCGTCAAAAATCACCGCGCGGTTCTGGCAGGGGGTCTCCAGCGGCATTCCGTACCAGTAATAGCCCTGCGTCCGCTGGGCCTGATAGAAGGCGCTGAATTCCCTGGCCTTATGGAACAGGTCACGGCTGGGCAGGTCGGCAAAATCGCGCATGGTGCGGGTGTCTTGCGGCGCAACGGGGCGCACGTCCTCGGTGGGGGCGTCCTGCGCGGCATTGAGCAGGGTGTCGACCAGATCCGCCGCCCCGCTCGGGGCCGGTTGCGCCGCCAATTCGGGCAGGGGTGCAGCGCCAAGCCGCTCCAGCAGCTGGCGGGTGAGATCACGGATCGAACGGATCCCGTCCAGACTGCCCCCTGCACAGTTGCACCGGCCCATCAGATCGGAATGGATCTCCAGCAGGACGATGCTGTCAATGCCCAGATCGGCCTCGAATTCGGCCTCGGGCGAAAGCTGTTCGGGGCTGTAGCCGGTATGGTGCTGCACGACCGTAAGGGTCAGCGCGAGCGCGGTTTCGTCACGCGAAAGGTCCAGGGTGGTCTGGTCGTCGCTCATCTCATCTCTCCTGTTGGGGGCGTCCGCAGGACGTGTCAGGCCACGCCCGGTGTCATCAACTCGGTGGTCATGCGGGCAATCGCGCGGATATCGGCAAAGTTTTCCGGCACGATTTTCGTCAGCGGCACCTGAATGTCGAACTGCGCCTGAAGCAGCTCGATCAGGTCGAAGAAGGCGCTGGAATCGAGAATGTTCAGCTCCAGCAGCGGCGTGTCGGGCGTCAGCGCCTGATCTTGGCCAAGGCCGTAATTCTCTTCGATAATCTCAAGGATCTGTTGTTCCATAATCGGGTCCAGTCTTCAGGGTCAGGGTTTTTCGCCGATCAGCAGGACACGCGGTCCCGCCAGCGATGCGGCACGCACGTTCACAAAGCCCGCCGCGCGGAAACGTTCGAGATATTGCCCCGTCGTGCTTTCGATGCCGCCATCGCAGGAGACGAGCATATTGATCGACAACAGAGCGACAAAGGCGGGGCCGGACAGGTCATCATCAAGCGGTGTCTCGCTGGCGATGAAGGTGGCTTTGGGGGGCAGGGCTGCAAAGAGGTTGGACAGGATCGTGGCTTGGGTCTCGGCGCTGTAATCATGCAGCATCCAGCCCATATGCACGAGATCGGCCGAAATCTCGGGCAGGTTCCCCGTGATCACATCCCCTTCATACACCGCGATGCGCCCGTCCATGCCCGCCTGCGCTAGTTCCTTGCGCATATGGGTCGCGGCCTCGGGCAGGTCGCAGACCGCGGCGTCAAGCCGCGGATTGGCCGCCAGCACCGCGCGCGGCAATGCGGCGCGCCCCGAGCCGATATCGAGGAAGCTGCGATAGGGGGTGAAGTCGAAGTCACGGGTGAAGCTTTCCACGAAAGGATCGGCCAGCACGCTGAGGAAGGCGTGGAAATCCGCGACATCGGCAGGGTCCGAATACAGCATCTCGAACCATTTGCGCGGGTCGTTGAAGACCTTCTCGCGCTGGTTGCGGTTCTCGCGGATGCCAGCGGCGGCCTGTCCCCAGAGCGGGTAGAGGAATTTGGCCGCATGGCGGGCCAGCCCGCCCATATAGGCTGCGCCGTCCCGCAGCAGATAGGGGCGCAGATCGGCGGGCAGCGCGAAGCCCGCTTGGGTGCGGCTCAGAAAGCCCATCGTTGCCAGCGCGATCAGCAGTTGCTGGCCCGAACTTTCGGGCAGGGCGCAGGTGGCGCAGATCTCGCGGGCCTCGGCCCCGTCGCGGGCGGCCTCGAAAATGCCAAGCTCGTAGCCACTGATCAGCGCCTGTGCGTTGAAAAATGACAACAGGGTGCCGCTGACATGGGCAAGGGGAGTGTCCATGAATTGGTCCTCAGTTCAGGAAGGTCGACATGTCGGCGCAGACGGCACGGAAGGCCTCGACGAAACGGTCGGCCTGATCCTGCGTCAGCGTCAGAGGGGGTTGCAGACGGATGACGGTGTTGGAATTCGCGGTGACGAAGGTGAGGATGTTGTGATCCTGTGCCAGCTTGGTGACGAAGCGCATGCAGAACATTTCCGACAGCGACCCTTCGAAGCGGCGCATCGCGTCCAGCAGGTTCTCGCGGACCTGATCGGGCAGGAAGCGCCATGTCATGTGCCAGTCGCCGGGCAGGCGGGTGGCAAATTCATGCGCCCCTGCCGAGACCGCCCCCGAGAAGTCGGCGGCAAAGGCCACCGCCAGCATCAGACCCTTGCCGCGGATCTCGCCGATAAAGGGGAATTCGGCGGTGGCTTCGGCCAGCTTGTGGCGCAGCGCCTCACCGACCCGATGGGCATTGTCCATCACCGTCCCGTCGGCCATCGCCTCCAGCGTGGCAAGCCCCGCAACTGCGGCCATATTGCCACCTCCAAAGGTGGAGCTATGCGCCACGAAGCGGTCACTGCTGCCATAGGCACGGTCCCATGTCTCCGCACGGCACAGCGTCGCGCCAATCGGCATCAGACCGCCCGAGAGCGATTTCGACAGGCACAGGATATCGGCATGGATGCCCTCCCACTGGCTGGCCAGAAAACGCCCCGTGCGCCCCATGCCGGTCTGCACCTCGTCAAGGATCAGCAGCACGCCATAGCGGTCACACAGCTGGCGGACGCCGCGCAGATAGCCCTCGGGCGGCACATGCACCCCGCCTTCGCCCAGGATCGGCTCGACGATGAACGCCGCGATATCGCCTTGCGACAGAACCGCTTCCAGCGCGTCCAGATCGCCAAAGGGCACAGAGACCGTGCCCGGCAGCAGCGGGCGGAACGGGCGCTGGTGTTTGTCGCGTCCGGTCACCGAAAGCGCGCCGAGGGTCTTGCCATGATAGCTGTTCTCGACATGGGCGATGATGTGGTGCGCGGAGGCGGCGCGCGCCAGTTTCAGCGCGGCCTCGATGGCCTCGGTGCCCGAATTCGAGAAGAACACCCGCTCCATCCGCCCGCCCACGGTCTGGCACAGCCGCTCGGCCAGCAGCGCCGTCTGTTTTGGGAACGAGACATATTGCACGAAATTGGGCTGCGATCCGGCCAGAAACGCCTGTAGCGAGGTCACCACGGCGGGCGGGTTATGCCCCAGATTGAGGCAGCCATAGCCCGCCACGAAATCCAGATAGTCCTGCCCCTCGGTATCGGTCAGCACCACGCCCTGCGCCGTCTCGAAGACGCGGTCGCAATGCAGGGTCTGCAGGAAATCGGCCAGATAGGGGTTGATATGGCGGCGGAAACGCTGCGCGGTATCATAATGGGTCTGGCTGTGGCGTTCGGGGAGGATCGGTTGCGCGGTCAGCCCGCTTTCCTTTGGGCGGTCGGTGCAGTGATAGCGGCGGAAGCTGGCAACGAACGAGGGCTCGACGCGCTGGCCATAGGAGGCCAGCGGATCGGGGGCAAAGCCATGCCGCTGGGCGATCTCGCCAATCGCCAGCACCTTCTCGCTGTCCAGACTGCGCCCGATGGAATAGATCTCGGCGCGGCCTTCCAGCGCCAGCACCAGCGTTTCGGCCAGACAGGCATTGAGTTGCTGCTTGATGGTCAGGTTCAGGCTTTCGCCGCCGATCCGCACCTGATCGGAAGCGGTCACACAGCCGCCATCGATGATCAGGATATCCTCGCGCTGGGTGGCCACGCTTTCCTCGACATCGCGCGGCAGCGCCACATCGATCACGATCGAACCGGCGGCAAGGCGATGTGCGTCGATCACCCCGCCCGCCGATGTGGCGGCCACGAAAAAGCGGGTCTCGCCATAGAAGGCCGAGATATCGCCGCTCAGGCGCAGCTTGTGGTGCCAGCGTTCGGGCAGATGCGCGAGCAGATCCTCGGGTTTGGCCCCTTGGCGGTGGACAAGATCCAGTTCGACGCCTTCCTCCAGCAGCAACCGCGCAATCACCAGCGCGATAGAGCCGGGATAGCCCACGATGCAGACACGGTGATCGCTGGGGCGTAGCTGCATCCAGCGCATGACCTGTTGCAGCGCCCGATAGGCGGCATAAGCGGTCAGGGAATTGCCGCTGGTGACAGGAACGGGGCTGGCATTGGCGACCTCGATCCCGCGACGCCCGACGATAGAGGTGAACCCGCCCAGCCCGACCAGATCGGCCCCGTCAGCGGCCAGCGATTTCGTGCCTTGGATGACGCGGCGCAGGCTGCCTTGAGCGTCATGGATCATTTCCTGTGCGGTCAGCGGCAGATAGCGCACCTGACCCGAGGTCTCGGCCCCTGTCGCGCTGACGATGCGGTCGAAATTCATGAAGGGCACAAGGTTGTTATGCGACCAGAGATCGCGCGAATAGCCGCTGTGGAAATCCTGGCTGCTGCGCTGCACCAGATCGAGCATTTTCACATAGCGTTTCAAAGGGACAGAGGTCGGATGGGCGATGAAACCGAAGCGCATGGCTAGATCCTTTCTTCGGTATGGGCGCGGAGCGGGCGGTTGCGCCGTCCCGCCAGTTGGTCTTGCTGCCAGCCCGAAACATGGGCCAGAGACATGCCGTCGCCCTCGTTGTTATGGGCCAGATTGACGGTAAAGAGATTGATCCGCCCGCGTTTGCGTAGATCATGGCGCAGGGCGTCGGGGTCGAATGTGTTGATGGCGCGGGTCACGACCTGATAGCCGCACATATCCTGCTGGCTGTCCTGCGTGCCCAGATTGAGCACCCGCATCTGCCGGGACGTGCGGTTGAACAGGATCCGCTCCTGATACGAATTGATGGCCGAGAGGCCGCTATTGGCCAGCACGAAAATGGTCACGCTCAGGTCGCGGCGCGCCCCGTTGGCAAGGGCGTTTTCCAGCAGGCTGGGCAGGATGTCGGGCACCAGAGCGCGTGCCCCGTCCCCGACAAAGACCAGCAGATCGGTGGCGGCGGTCTGCGCCAATGCGACCGTTGCGGTATAGGCATCGCCCATCAGCGCCCGCCCGTACCAGCCCGAAAAGCCCGCGCGGGTTCTGGGCAGGTTGCGGATGGCCGAGATGCCGCAGCGTCCCACATCGTAAAGCCCCGTGAAATCGTAGCCCTCGGCCTCGATCATATGGCGCAGGAGCGCGCCCAGCTGACCGAAGAAATAATTGGGTGTCATCGGCAGGACGGGCAGGCTGCTGGACAGGTCCTTCTCGCCCTCGCGGGCCAGTGCGATCGCAGCACGGCGGCGGGCCAGCAGGGCGTCGGAGATATCCAGCCGCGCCAGAAGATAGGCAAGGGCGGCTTCGGGGTCGTGGCGGATCGCCAGATCGGCAAAGGGGGCGAGGTGGTCGCTGCGGCGGACGATCTGCGCAATCTGGAACTGCTGGCGCAGCTTGCTTTCACCGAAAGGCGTGGCCGCCTGCGAGATCTTGTCCTCCATGAAAATCAGCGCCTGCGTCTCGCGCGGGGCAATCCGGCCGCCGCGATACAGATAGCGGTAGACCGGATCGGAAAAGCCATAAACACCAAGCGTGCCGAGATAATTGGGGTTGGGACGCCCGTTGTGATGGCTGGCCACCATGCCCGGATGCAGGATGCTGTCGACCAGCGCGATGCCGCTTGCCTCGGCCAGCTCGGTCACAAGCTGGCGGCAGCGGGGCGGCAATGCGCCGGGCTGTAAAAGCAGGCGTTCGGCATCGCCATTGACCAGATCGACCAGATCATCCAGCGCGGCGGGCGGCGCGTGGCTTTGCGTCTGGTCCTGTGCGGGGACGGGGATGCAGGGGGCGGGAACGCGGGGGGTGGGCGGCGCGGCCATATTCATGACGGCCTGCGTGGCCAGAATGACCACCGGTCCGCGATCTGCGGCATAAAGCGCCATCGCCTGTTCCAGCCCCCGCGCCAGATCCTGCGGCTCGCTGATATAGACAAAGGGCACACCGCGCGCATGCAGCACGTCGCGACTGTCGAATTCGGGGTTGATGGTGGATTGGAACGCATACCACAGCGCCGGTTTCTGTTCGGCGCAGATCAGGAAACCGCGCGCGCGGGTCTCGTAGAGATTGGCAAAAGTGCCGCGGAATTCATCGATCATTCCCGAGGTGACGATGGTGACCGAGGGCTTTTCGTAAAGCTGCCAGTTGGCCATCGCCCCGCAGGCCAGAGAATGCTCGTTCGGGCCGCGCAGGACAGGCACGTTCTGCGCGGCGGCCTGATCCTCGAACGCTGTGATCAGGCTGGAGACCACAGAGCCGGTGTAATATTGCAAGACCCAGTTCGACCCCGCCTGCTGCGCCAGAAACGCCGCAAGCGTCGAGGCCATAAGGCTGGTGGGGCGTTTCTGGCTACCGGGACGGATCTTGCGATTGGCAAGGCTCAGTTCGTAGAAATCCATCCATAGCGACAGCAGATGGGCGCGCAGCACATCCATATCGCCGGGCAGCAGGCAGCGGATGAAATTCATCGGGTGGATATGGTAATGCGGCATCTCCGCCGACTGGAACACGGCGGTCGAGGTCGGCGTCTGGAACGCCTGCAGGTTGCGCGCGCGCAGCCGGTCATAGAACCAGTTCAGATCATTCTCGATCTCGGCGGTCGAACGCCCTGCGTGATAGGGGTCGGAATAATCGATATAGGCCATACCGATGTGATGCACGTTATCGCGCCGGTCACAGGCCTGAAGCCTGTCAAGCGCGCCCGACAGGCTCTGGGCATGCACGACATTCAGCGAAAGCCGGTTCTGATGCCCCGCAAGGGCGCGGATCGCGCGGGTCCGCGCCGTCTGGTAATGCGGTCCGGCCTCGGGCATGGCGTGGTCCAGCACGCTCCAGTCACTGTCCAGCGTGACCTCGTCGAACAATGTGTCGCGCAGGTCGGAAATCACCGAGGCACCGGCGTGGAACAGGTCTGCATTGCGCGTGACAACTATGACGCTGACGCAAATATCCATAATATCTTCCTTAGGGTCGAAGGGATGTCTGCTGGACCTGTCAGGCCGGAACGGTCAGGGGGAGATCGACGGGGGGCTGGAGGGGGCTGGCGGCGCTCTGGCGTTCGACCGAGATGATGCCACGGTCGCCATCGATCTCGACGATATCGCCGGTGCGGATCTGGGCTGTGGCCGTGCGGGTATTGACCACGGCCGGAATGCCGAATTCGCGCGCCACGATCGAGCTATGCGACAGCGCCGAACCGATATCGGTGATCACGCCGCTGGCCAGCGTGAACAGCGGCGTCCATGAGGCATCGGTAAATCGGGCCACCAGAATCTCGCCCTTCTTGAAGCTTTGCGCCTGATGCGGCAGATCGGTGATCACGCGGGCGGTGCCCACGGTGATGCCGGGGCTTGCGCCCATGCCGTTCAGCTGCCCATCTTCCGCGATTTTCACGCTTTCGGCAGGTTGCGGGACATAGCCGCCCAGCAGGGCCATCGGCGGCTCTTCCGAGCGCAGGTTGATCAGGTTCTCGCGGCGGTTGGCCATGATCAGCGCCGGAGGGAAGGCCTCCTGCGCGGTTTTGCGGCCTGCCACGTAATCGCGGAACAGGGCAAAGTCGATATAGGGGAAATCGGACTGTTTGAGGATATTCTGCCGTTCCAGCCGACCCAGAACCTCGACGATGATCCGGCGATAGAACCATGTCTCGCAAATGAAGGCAGGGCGCACCGTCTCGCGCAGATCGGCCATTTTCGCATAGGTCTTGATGATGAAGCGCAGCTTCATCCGGTCCTTGCGCGACAGGCTGGCCATCAGCGCCTCAGTATCGGCCCCGCGCAGGGCCTCGCTTTGGGCCATGATGGCATCGACATCCACGGGGTTTTCCAGATAGAGCCGGATCACATCGAAGATATAACAGGGATCATCGGCCCAGCGGGGCAGGGTCAGCTCGAATTCCTGCCGCCCGCGCGAGCCGAATTCCTCCATGAACGCCTTGAACGCGCCGGTCAGAAAGGCGCGCCCCTCGGCGGTGCTGTCCAGCGCCCTGCCCAGATCGGCGCTGGGGGTGCGGCGGATCAGGTCGGCAAGGGCGGGCTGAGCGCGCACGGTTTCCGTAAGGGCTGCGATGCCGCGTGTGACCTCGATGGTGCGCAGATTGTTCAGCGAGGCCTTGATCCGGTTTTCCAGCCCCTTGCCCTGCGTTTTGAACAGTTTCTGGCAGGTCTCGGCCAGCGCGTCATAAAGCGCGAAGCTCTGCAGGAAAAAGGGCATATAGGCCGCGCAGGCCGCGCGGAAGGCGATATCGATACGCTCCAGCTCGGCATTCAGTTCGGGCAGGCTCATCTGTGGCAGGTCCAGCGCCAGAGAGGCGGCGGTGCGGGCCTTGCGCTGTTGGACCATCGCCTGGGCGGTTTTGTCGGCCGTGCGCAGGTTATGCACCTGCTGGCGGGCCCAATGCCCGACCGCCCGCAGATATTCCAGCCCCTTGGGCGGCACGCCATAGGGGTTGGTATGGGCGCGCAGATCCACATCGTCGGTGGCGTAACGCTGGGTGAATTTACGCATGTCGCGGGTCGGCGGGCATTGCGTGAGCATGAAGGCCGAGGCGGAGATGTTCAGATAGACATGGCCGCGCACATACCCCATGAAGGTATGCGGTTCGAGAAGCTTGCGCAGGCCCATCGTTTTGACCGCCGGCCCGTGGATATGGTTCTGGTAGAAGCGGCAGAAAGACAGGCCCAGCGGCGACATCAGGCCGGTCACGATCTCGCCGGTATCCATCCGCGAGAACAGCGCGTTTTCACGGCGCTCGGGGTCGGTCTCGTCGCTATCGGCATAGACCTTCGTGTTCTGGTCCTGTGCCAGTGTGGTGATCGGGCGGGCCTGCAGGATCCAGAGCGTGTCCCCCTGTATGGCCCATTCGATATCGAGATCCAGCCCCGCATAGGCGGCAGAGCGCATAAGCCGGTCGGCCAGCCCCGCCAGTCTGCAGGCGGTGTCTTCCGACAGGGTCGGGCTGTCGATCTTGTGGGCGGGCGTCTCGACAAGGGCGATGCCGCCACTGCGCTGGGGCAGGGTGCTCATGGTCTTGGCGCGGATGGTATGCGAGAGCAGTGTCAGGCTGTCGCGGGCCACGATATAGCTGTCGGTGCTGACCTGACTGGAGACCAGCCCCTCGCCCACGCCCCACGCGGCTTCGATCCGCATGGTCTGGGCGTTATTGGCCATCGGGTCCTGCGTGAACAGCACACCCGCAATATCGGCATCCACCATATGCTGCACGACAACCGCAATCAGCGGCGCGCTGCTGTCTTCGGCGCGCTGTTTGGCATAGCTTTGTGCCGCGCCGTTGAAATAGGACGCCCAGCAGGCGCGCATGGCGGCGATGACCGCGTCGGCGCCGCGCAGGTTCAGGCAGGTCAGGAACTGCCCCGCATAGGAGCTTTGCGCGGAATCCTCGGCGGCGGCAGACGAGCGGACCGCCACCGGCCGGTCGCCCCAACGCGCATAGGCCGCGCGGAGATCGGCCTCCAGATCGGCAGGAAGGGCCGCGGATGTGACCTTGCCCGCAATCTCGGGATCTTGCGGATCAAGCCGGTTGGCTTGCAGAAAATGCGTGAAGGCCTCGGTCGTGATACAGAAGGCCTCTGGCACCGGCAGACCCTCGGCCACCATCTTGTTTAGTGACAGGGCTTTGCCGCCAAGTAGGCTGCGCTGATCGGGGGCCCGCCCGTCAAGCTGGTGTATAAACATCTTGCGGTGTCTCCTTGTATACGCGGGTAGAGCCAGCGCGCTCGGCGCGTTGGGGGGGGATGGCAAGATGGGTGATCAGATACTGGGCGGCCTGACGTCCGGCCTCCATCGCGGATTCCAATGCGCCGACCCCGACGCTGTCCTGATTGGCGAATGTGATCGCGCCCAGAGGCTGGCTGGCCTGTTTGAACAGATCGCGTGCCACCTGACCGGGGCGGGGGGACACAAGCCCGCGTGGCCAGCGATGCAGCCAGACCATCTCCAGCAGGGTCTCCTCAACGCCGATGGCCCGCAGCGCCCGCCGGACCTCGGCCTCGGCGGCCTGCCGTAGCTGTGCGGGCGGGTCATTGGCCAGCCGTCCCTGATCGGCGCGCTGCGGCACGGGTTTCAGGAAGGTCAGGCCGCCGCGCTCGGTCTGCGCCCCGAGGGCCGACCAGCTGGCATTCACGATGCCCCCCGCCTGACAATAGCTGCCGGGTTGGGCGCGCGGGGCCGTGTCGCCAATGAAATAACCGCCGAAGGTCTCGGTCCAGATCGGCTGGGACAGCTCGGCATTGACGATAGCGTAATCCGAATATTCGATCTCGCGCATGGCCGAAAGCTGGCCGACCGGCAACCCCTGCACGATCTGCATCGCGACATCCTTGGGCGTGGCCACCACGACGCCGTCGAAGGCGAAGATGCGGTCCTGACCGCCTTCGTTGACGCAGAGGCTATAGCGGCGCTCGTTCTGCGAGACCTCCGACACGGCGGCCTCCAGATGCAGGGTGAAGCGCGGGGTCTGCGACAGATGCTCCAGCAGACGGCGGGCCACGGCGCCGTTTCCGCCACGACAGCTGAACAGGTCGCCGCGCAGATAGCCCACAAGGAAATGCAGGCCGACATAGGCCGAACAGTTGCTCAGCAACAGCCCTTCGACCGCCAGTGTCGTGGTGATGACCGTGCGGGCCAGCGCACCGATCTTTGCGGGCGGTTGCAGATGTCGGGGCAGCGTCTGCCGCGCGGCGGGATCGAACAGGAACTGCTCTATGCTCAGACGGTCGAGCCGTTCCATATCCTCGCGCGAGATACCGCAGCTTTCCGTCCAGGGCAGGGCAGGGTAGCTGCCCCCGTCCGGCGCGAGGCGGTCCAGAAAAGTATAGAGATCATGAAAGATCGGATCCCCGAGTGACTTGTCCGCCTTGACCAGCGGCTGGTTCGTCAGGCTGGCAAGGCAGAGCTTGGCGGTCAGCCCCCAGAGCTTCGGGTCCAGAAGCGATCTGGGATGCTTGAGGCAGGCCAGAGTGATTGTCGGCAGGCTGCGGACCAAGGCCGAGGTGCGGAACAGCACCTGCATGGAGCGCGTCGTCGAGTGACAGCTGTCGCGCAGCCCGATCTCCCGCAGCAGGGTGTCCGTATCCGAACCCGGTGCCGGAAAGCGAAAGCACGAGCCCGCCGTCGGGAATTCCAGATGGCCATGCGTTTCCAGCCAGGCATTGCCGCCGGGGCTCGAGGCGGCCTCGTAAAGAGTCACCCGCGCGCCCGCCTTGATCAGCTCGTAGGCGGCCCGCAGCCCCGAAAGGCCTGCGCCGACCACGGCAATATGGGGGAGCCCCGGATCGACAAGGGGCAGGACCCGCGGGGCTGTGTCTGGAAATATGCGCCGGTCCACGGTCTATTCCTTGATAAGCGAGGGGTGGGAGTGGGCACGGGGGGCCGCAAGCGCCCGCCACAGCACCAAGAGCGTGACCGCAAAGAAGGGCGCATCGACCAGTAGGATGGCGGGAATGGCACTAAAGAGAAATGTCACGAAACAGCTGAACAGGACGAGCTGGATCAGGCAGGCCACGACCAGATAGCGGTTGGTCAGGAAAGCCAGCCCCGTCAACCCGAGGGCCAGCCCCACAAGGGTTGTCACCAGCGCGACATGTGCGACGATAAAGGCGCTGAGCGGCCCGAGCAGGTTGGCGGCATTGGCGGCGGCCATCAGTTCGAGCGTGGCGGCAACATCCTCGACCTGCGGAAAGGCTTTGGCGATGCCAGCGGCCAGGCATAATCCGCCAGAGATCCAGCGGGCATAATCGACAAGATCACGCGGTTTTTTCTGCCCCATAACGTCCTCAACCGTTACCACTACGTCGCCAAAGATCAACCTTAAGCTGAGTCGTCCGGCGGCGATTTCTGCGCCATGAATGCGTAAAGTTTTGGTTAACAAAACCACCAAAATTGGTTATTTATCATTAAATCACGGATAACTAATAAAAATTATGGATGAGATATTTCGATATCGACTTCCGGTGGCGCAAGCTCTGCGAAGTGACGTAGTGACCTAAAGTTGTATCATGTCAGGTTATAAGCACTTTTCGGCTTTTGCGGCGCGACGACCTCGGACTGAACCCTCGTGTCAAACTGGAGCCGACCGAATGCGTACCGTTGTGATCAATGCTTTGAATTTGGGGAAATTCCACCGCTATTGGCTGGAGCATTTCCAGCTCCGCCGTCGCATTTTCGTGGAACGTCTCGAATGGGATCTGCCGGAGGACGGGGATCTGGAATTCGACAGCTTCGACACACCTGCCGCCCATTATGTGGTGGCGCTGGACGAGGATGACCATGTTTGCGCCCTGTCGCGTCTGGTGCCGACAACCTCGCCCTATATGATCGAGACGCTCTGGCCGGAATGGCCCGGACCGGCCTGTCCGAAATCCCCGAAGATCTGGGAAGCGACAAGGTTTGGCTGTTCTGCCGAGTTGAATGCCGCACAGCGCAAGGATGCGATCAGCTCGCTTTTCCGGACAATCTATGAATTCGGCCAGAACCGCGATCTGGACCATTTCCTGATGGTCATGCCGCAATTCATTTTCGAAAGGCTGATCCGTCGCGCCGGATATGACGTGGATTATATCGGTGATGCGCGGAAATTCGACGGGGTGCCGACCCGATTGGGGCGCGTGAATATTGCGCAAGCGCAGATGCCGCACATGCCGGTCCTGCGTCCGGATTATCCGGCAACGCTGCTGCACCACAACGCCTGACAGGCATCGCAACGTGCCATAATACCAAAAATGCGACACTCCGAACTGTGTGTGTGGTGATGACTGCTTGCGGCACAGAGGTTTCGAACCGCACTGCACGCTGCTCTTCAAAACTACCGGTCGTTTTGCGGTGGTTTGGGAATCGATTGAGCGCTGACCGGTAGTTTTATGACTGTGCAGCTGGGGCCGAGACCACAGCCCGAAGCCACCCGCAGGTTAGCAGGTCGCTGAAGAAGTCGGGCCTGCGGAACACTTTCCTCTGACGCCCGTCGTGCTTTGTCCCTCTTGCGTCGCTGTGGCGCTCCCAACAGGCCCCCGGGCGCCTCACATGGCGAGCAGTTTCGGCAATCTGGCGAGATTGCCTACGGCCATCGTCATGATGAAGCGGGCGCGCGCACTCTCGATGCCGCGCAGCATCGTCTGCGCCATGCCGCCTGGACGGCAACGCGACGTTCACCACGAACAGATCGAAGACGGTGATGAAGCCACCAAGCAAAAGGGCGAAAAGCGGGAGCATGCCAAGGTGGCGAGGGGCGGGTTCGGTCGTCATGTCAACTCCTTCTTCGAGATCATGACGTCTTTTCGCGCACCTCTCATTCTGTTACTATGGGGGAAGTTATCCTATTACTGGCAGCACCATGAACACCCGTCTATTCCGTACTCGTCAGGATCTGGCGGATTTCCTGCGCCGCAAACGCGCCAGCGTACAGCCTGAGGAGGTCGGCCTGCCGCGCAGTCCACGCCGCCGCACCCCCGGCCTGCGGCGCGAGGAGGTCGCGACCGTCGCGGGGATCGGCCTGAGCTGGTATACGTGGCTGGAGCAGGGACGAGACATCCGTGTTTCTGCTCATCTTCTCGACAGCGTCGCGCGCGCCCTTCGGATGAGCCCCGAAGAACGCCAGCACCTGTACCTTCTTGCGCAGAACCGTCCGCCCTCGGCCCCGGCAGATACATGGTGCGAGATGCCGCCGTTGATCCGGGTGCTTCTGGACGACTTGACGCAGCGACCTGCATTCGTGATGAACCTTCGCTGGGACGTGATCGGATGGAATGCCGCGGGCGACGGCCTGTTCGGGTTCTCGGACTACCCGAAGGGCCAGCGGAACATGCTCTGGATGTATTTCGCAGATGAACGGCTGAGCTGTCGCGTGCAGGACTGGCCCCGGCAAGCGGCCCAGATCGTCGCCAGCTTCCGACGTGACTATGCTGCCGGACATCACCGGAGCGACATGCAAGACTTGGCAGATCATTTGCAAACGGCGTCCCGCACCTTTCGTCGCCTGTGGCGCGACCATGACGTGCAGGGCCAATGTGAGGGGCGTCGCAGTTTCGAGATGCCAGACCGAGGTCAGGTTGCATTCGATCATACAACGCTGATCGTCGATCAGGACCGGCATCTGCGCCTCGTATACTACGTGACGGTGGAGGGAAACCCTGCGGACACCCTGTCGATAAGACGTAGTGCTATCGATCTTGCATCTGAATGAACGTTTTGGGCTCGAAGCGGTCATACGGCGGTGCGGCAGGTTGTTTTCGAGGGTCGCGACACCGTATCGACGCGATCGGCCCTATCCGGACATTCAACGGGCCGATCTGCGCGGTGATGTGGTTCACTGAACCAGACAATCGTGGCACTGTGCAGCGAGACCCGGTTGCTCGACGTCCGCAATGCGGGACGGAGCAGAATTTCGCTGCGCGAGGCGCGAAGGCCCGTTCCGGGCGCGCTTCCGCCGAAAGGATCGGCTCACACGCCTCAGATCAGATGTTAGCTAGTAGCGCACCTAGAAGCGCTTCTGGCGCGTCCTCTTGACCGATGTGAGCGGCACTCGGAACTCGTGTGAAGCTCTTCGCATGGACCAGCCCCGCCAACTCCTCGCCTTGCGCCAACGGAATGAAGGTGTCTTCCTCACCCCAGATCAGGTGAACGTCGAAGTCGGTCTTGCCATAGCGTTCCTGCGCTTCCGCGATGTTCGCCGTATCGGCCTGTCCGATCTGCCGATAGAAGGCAGCTTTGCCCACCGCGTCCGACCAGGGCTCGAAGTAGAGGCGGATGGACTCCTCGCGGAGGGGATAGTGCGCTGCATTCTGGATATAGGCGCGAAACAGCGCCTCGTGGGCATAGTCGGGCAGACCCGCAAACGCTGCCTCGTGCTGGCGCACATGAGCGTAGAACGGAGAGCCGGACGCCGACGGCATTGATGAGGTGCAGCTTGCCGTAGGGAACGCCGTTCACGAAATGCGCGCGCAGCGAGGCGAGGCCGCCGAAGTCGTGTCCCACGACCTGAGGTTTATCGAGTCGCCAATGCCCGATCAGGGCGGCCAGAAGATCGCTCTGGACCGACTCGGCGACGCTCTGATCCGAAGACTTCTCCGACAGGCCGGTGCCGAGCATGTCGAAAAAGTAAACCCTATGGGTCCGTGCGAGCCATGGCGCGATCCGCCGCCAAGCCTGCGCCGACCAAGGGAAGCCGTGCACCAGTATGATCGGATCGCCGTCGCCCATCACGCCCCAGGCGACGGACTGGCCCCGATGGTCATAGCGTTGGTTGAGCTCAAGCATCGTGGATACCTCTCATTGTCAATTAGCGAATAAACTATATGATCAACACCCATTGTCAATTAGCGAAGTAGCTATATGGTGTTGGAATGATAGTTCGAACCGATCAGATCAAGGCGCTGGCAAACGAGACAAGGATGAACATTCTTCGTGTTCTTGATGATCCGGGACGTCACTTCGCACATCAGGAGTCGGCCGACCCCGTTGAGATTGGTGTTTGCGTCCAACTCCTCGCGGAGCATTTCGGAGTGAGCCAGCCAACGATGAGCCGCCATGTCGAGCTCTTGAAGCGGGCGAATTTTCTCTCGGCGAGAAGGCGGCAAAAATGGACGTACTGTTCTCGCAACGAAGCGGCACTTCGCGACTACAATGAATGGCTCGTTGCGACGCTGAAATTGAAGGTGGAGTGACCGCGGCAAACTGCGAAAGCTGCCGTTCATATAGTTCGCAGCATTGGTCAAAGTGGGCTCGAAGCGGTCATGCGGCGGCGCGGGGCCCCATCATGAGGGCCGCGACACCGTATCGACGCGATCGGCCCAAACCGGACTTTCATGATTTAGGCAGCTGAAGGCAGCTTCGAGCCCACTTTGACATCTCTCGGGTGGCAATGCCCGCGCGCAAGGGAAAAGCTAATGGCATGGCGCAGTCTTCATTCTCCGTCCGCCCCGTGTGCCTGGAACACATTTTCCACCAGGTCGAGCCCGACCGTGATAATCTTCGACATGACTGGCCACCCTTGTGGATCATCGCAGCCCCACCTTGGCACATTGATGCCGATGGGCGCGGTCGGTCACATCATCAGAGCCCCGCTGGCATGACATTGACAGTTGTCGGTGGTCTTTTGCGGTAGAGGTTTCGGCTTATCATTTAACGGGGCACAGAGAGCAACTCGTTGAGAGAGTAGGCAAAGCCTGCGATGGCGACACAGAGCAGGAACCCTGCGGAGATCTGTGCGATCCGATGCGCCTGGCGGCGGAACACGCGGGTGTGGATGACGGCGGCGTAGCTGACGAGGATCGCAAAGTCGAAGAGAATCCAGAGCAAAGTCAGAATGATGAGACTGATCTCGTGTCGGCTGGTGATGCCGACAAATTGCGGGAAGAAGGCGACGAAAAACAGGATGTCCTTCGGGTTGGAGATGCCAACAAGAAACCCGTGCAACAGAGGAGAGGAGCCGCGTCGTGCCATCCCCAATGCCTCTGTGGGATCTGTTTCCTGCGAGGTCGGCCTGTGACGAAACGACTGAATGGCCATCCAGGCGATGAACAGGCAGCCGATAAGACTGACCCAGGTCAGCATCCTCACGTTGATGGTCATCAGGCCGGAAATCACCAGAGCAGCTGCGCCGATCAGGAAAAGCGAGGCCCAGTTAGTTCCGAATACAGTGAGCACGGCCTCACGCAACCCGCGCTTTGCGGCCGTGTTGAGAACGAGTGCGACAACGGGGCCAGGGGTTGCGATCAGCAAAACGATGGAGGTCAAATAGACCGACAGAAGCGTAAGGTTCATGAGGGCTCGACCTCTCTGGTTCGAGTGCGCATACGGAAGGGGCAAATGGTTTTCGGCGGACTATGCTCCTCGGCTAACTGGTACTGTCGCCATTCGAGGTTGCTGTGGCTACCGAAGAAGCCAAGCACATCGGGAACCGGCGCAGCGTTATACCTTTCGACGCGCTTGCGAATCGTCTGACGCACCCGGATACCCTTGCGGCTGTTCCGATTGGCGATCAGATCGAAGTTTTCACGCGGATTGATGACGAAGGTGATGTAGCCTCCAAGGTTGCGGCTTTTCAGGGTCACATGACCCGGGCAACTCATGTTGATAAACAGCTGCACCCCGTCGAAACAAAAGCTCCAGAGACTGTCTTTGGGGTCAATGGGGACGTTGGAAGGCCAGTCTTTTGTGTCGTTATGATGTAATGCCTGCAGTTGTCGCCAGCCGAACTGGTGCTGATCGGCGAGCGTTGGAAAAATTCTCTGAAAAATCACAATCAGGGGCGTGTAAAGCCGGGTGCGCGCGGGCACTTGCCGGGTGAATTCCGTGTATCGCCGCAGGCCCTCTGAAAATTGGCCTGCTTCGTCGTCCTCATCGATGAAAAGGAACTTGAACGCCTCCCTCTTGAAGCCACTTTTTCCAAACAGGCATGGGAAATCAGGCTTGCGGAGGTGGGAAGAAAAGCCCCGAAACGCCACGGCTCTCCAGTCCATTTCAAGTTCTTTGTCGCGTCTCTCAATAAGCTCTGCCTCAATTGTAGACTGTTCTACAAGCACCCCTGGAGATATCCCTCTAAACATGAAAAAATGTTCTCCTCTATAATCTCTCAGTAGTTATCGCGATGAAAAATACCCTTGAAAAATGGAAATTCCTGCTTCTTGCTATGAGTAAAAGTTTTGATTGAGAGGTGCGGTGATGGCAAAAACTCTCCCTCCGCTATATGCTTTGCGAGCGTTCGAAGCGGCTGCCCGCACCGGATCGGCGACAGGTGCGGCCGAGGAGCTGAACCTGACGCAGAGTGCGATCAGCAAGCACATCAAAACGCTAGAGGCGCATTTCGGGCGTAAGCTGTTCCATCGTCATGGACCCCGGCTGGAGGTGACGCCGCAAGGTCAGATCTTCGCGGACGGTCTGAAGTACGGATTCAAACACATCGAGGATGCTTGTGCCGTCTTTCAGAGCGAGCGGAACGTTTTGCGTCTCAAGGCCCCCTCGACGCTGACGATGCGTTGGCTGCTTGATGCCGTGAGCCGGTTCCGGGCCATCGAGCCTAGCTTTGACGTGCAGATCAGCAGCGTGTGGATGGATATCGACACGGTTGATTTTTTTACCGAGCCCCACGATTGCGCGATTCTGCTCGGCTCGGGGCAGTTCGGGGAGGGCACCAGAAGCGCCAAGCTCTTCGATGAATGGCTGATCCCGATTTGTGCTCCGGCCTTGTATCGCGATCTTGGAAAGGATCTCGGCCGGTACGCTCTTATCCATCCCTCGCCCGATCGCCGCGACTGGCGACGCTGGCTCAGGCGGAGCGGGAGGGCAGAACAGGTGGACATCTCGCAGGGGCAGGTCTTTGACACGCTTGAACAGGGCAACGCCGCCGCGACAGCCGGGCACGGGCTGTCGATCGGTGATCTCGTTTTAACCTCGGGTGCGGTATCGGATGGCCAGCTTGTAATGCCGTTCCCTGAAGCGGTGCAGACGTATGACGGGTACTTCATGGTTTGGCCTGAAAGCTGCAAGAAGCTCCGCTATCTGGAGAAATTCCTTGATTTCCTTCAGGAGGATGTGCCTGACCGACCGACCTCCGGGCTGACATTTCTGGTTTGAGGCGACACTCAGCGCTTCAAACAATGCTTCATGTAAGAGTTCGAGGTCCGCTCCGTTCCGCGACATTGCTGACGTTGGCGCAGACAGCAGCGAAGGTCAGCTTGCCGCCGTGATGGACAAAAGGCAGCGTTCCTTGATGCGCGGCGTATGAACGTCCGGTATCCTAAACTCGCCACGTGCGCCAAGCCAGCCTCCTGCTCCTTGATCATCCCGATGATTTGCGCATCGGTGAAACGGCTTTTCCTCATGTCGTCTGCTCCTTCTCAGGTTGGGCAGACTCTACATCACAGCGAGGGAACTTCCGGGGGGCAGGTCACGACCAATCCGGCATATCCGGAGTAAGATCCGTTGAGACGATCTGCGATCAGCTCAGTCTGGTCGATCGCCACCTTCATGAAGCCAATATACCAAGCTGCCTCCTCCGCCTCGTTGCGGAGCTCCGTTATCAGGGCATCAAACTCAACGTCATTCATTCTTTGCTTCCATCGCCTCCGGTACATAATCTGCGCATGCAGAGAAGCCTTGTGCGCGCTGCAACCTTTCATGAAGCCCGACAGAGCGTGCTGTGGAAGCGGGCATGTTCGCAATGGCCCCCGCTAGGGCACATCGATCCCCCAGCATTATGACTTGATCCGTGGCTCTCGTTATGGCGGTGTAGATCAGCGTCCGGTCCAGAAGACGGGACGGGAAGACCGGAATGATGACGCGCCGCCATTGAGAGCCTTGGGCCTTATGAACCGAGATGGCATAGGCCGGGTCCAGATTGCCTGCATCGGCTGCATCGAGTTCGAACGGTTTTCCATCCAGCGTGACGTGCGCGATGCCGTCGATCACCGACTGGACGCGGCCCATCGACCCGTTCATGAGATCCCGGTCCCAGTCGTTCCGGGTCCAAATAATCGGATCGCCCTCGGCAATGTCGCTGCGACCCGGGAAGAGGGCGCCATCTTTGGCCCGTCGACGTAGCTCATGGAAATGGCGATTGATGGCTTCGATACCGGCCGGGCCGGCCTTCACCGGTGCAATGATCCGGGTGTCTCTCGGGTCGGCACCACAGGAGCGTAGATCCCGACCGATCGCGCTGATGAGGCCAATCGCGTCTTCGGGCGCGGTGGGAATAAAGGAAACTCCAGGGCGGATCCCTTCATAGGTTGCGAGGGTAGGGGGGTTTCCCAGCCGTACCGCTTCTGCGACAGAGGGGATGCCGCTCGCATCGGATTGTCGAAGCACCCGATCCAGCACCACATGGGGTATGCGCTCGGTCTGGTACAAAACATGGAACGTCAATCCGAAGCCTATCGGGGGCAACTGGGCAGGGTCTCCCACCAGCATAAGGTTGGCGTCTCCCAGCACCTTCAGGATCCGCCAGAGCGTCGGCAGGTCGAGCATCGACGCTTCGTCGACGATCACCATAGCACCAGGTGGCAGCGTTTCGGCGTCGGGGCGCACCATGGATTGAAGAAACCCAGCGATGGTCCGGGCCGGGCGGCCGGTCGCAACGGCCATGCGCTGCGCAGCGCGACCAGAGAGTGCCATCAGGTGCAGCGCACGGCCAAAAGACTCTGCGAGGTCACAGATGCCGCGAAGACACGTGGTCTTGCCAGAGCCGGCATATCCACCGAGTATCATCACTCGCTGAGAAAGTGCCGTTCGGATCGCCATCTTTTGTCTGTCGGTAAGAGAATGGAGTTGGCTGGCGTCGAAGGCCTGGATGCGAGCTTCGACCAGATTCAGGTCCGGCTTCGGCACCACCAGATCGTGATAGGGTTCAGAGCTCAGGCAATCAGTAATGGTGCGGGCGATGAACTCCTCCATCACTGCAGCTCCGAATGGCTGAAGACCATCGCCTATCCTTACGCGCGCTGATGTGCTCGGCGAGTTCCAACGAACGCTTTGGAAGATGGGCCTTGGACATACGCCCAACGAAATCGAAATATCGGGCAGCCGTCGACAAGCGCCGAGACTTCAAGGCATTACTGACGATATCGGCCTTCGTCATGGTGAGACCGCTGCGCATTTCCGTCACCGCGGGTGAAGTGATCCGTCGCAGAGCCTCGGTCTTCAGCCCGCAGGCTTCTGCCAGTGTCTCGATCTCGACCAGATCAAAATAGGCGCCGGCCTCGAGACGCGCATTCAGATCGATGCGCTCCCGAAGCGCCCAGAGTCCGAGGTGGACCAGATCTGCGGCTTCCGCACCCATGGTCTCTGACGAGTGACCATGGGAACGCCGCGAGAGAGCCAAAGCAGTCGGGTAGTATGCTGGTGCGCCGACATCGTCGATAACTGTGGCAAAGCGTTCGCCGTCTGCGAGGATGTAGCGCTGGACGCGACCAAAGTACCGGTTCGTAGCAGGATGAACATAAGACATTCGGCGCACCCAAGAACGAAATAAGAACACATTTGGCAAACTCGTGCAATCACGTTATAAAGGAGGTGAAATTACCGCTGTTGGTGGCGGGATTCTGATAATGCGAATTATGTAAAACAATTCACCTCAACCGTGCGTGGGCGCACGAACTTCCGCCTAGAGACCTTCTGTCAGGAAGATCTCGGCATGGCAGGCACCTGCACGCGCGGCGCGGGCCGTGCGGTATTCGGGCGAGTCATAACAGGCGCGCGCCGTGGCCATATCCGCGAATTCGATCACCACATGGCGTTCCCATTCGGGGCCTTCCACGCTGTGGGTGTGGCCACCCCGTGCCAGAAACACCGCGCCATATTTCCGGAACGCCGCCGGTGCCAGATCCTGATAGCCGGTATAGGCTTCGGGATCTGTGACGGTGACGCGGGCGATCCAATAGGCTTTGGCCATGCGGTTTCTCCTCAAGTGCCGGATGTTTGGGCCAGCAGTTTCTGGGCGATGGCCGATGCATCGGTGACATGCTCTTCCACGGCGCGTCGCGCGGCCTGTGGATCATGGGCGGCGATGGCCTCGCAGATTTTGCGCATATGGCTTGGACCGGATATCGCGCGGTCGTCGCTGGTGAGCGTCATGATCCGCAGTCGCGAGATACGGCTGTTGAGGCGGCTGACCACTTCCCATGCAATCGTGTGCCCCGCGCCTTCAAAGATCACCTCGTAAAATCGTGTGGTGGCTTTGAACAGGGCCGAGCTTTCCTTCTGGAGCGCGGCAGATTCCAGCTCCGCCAGTGCCTGCCGCAGGCGGCGTTCCTGCGCCGGTGTCATATTGCGCGCGCAGGCCTCGGCGGCGTCGGTTTCCAGCTTGCGACGGATGTCATAGATCTGGCGGGCATCATCCCATGTCATCCGCGCGACGATCGGGCCACGATTGGGCACATGCTCGACCAGTCCTTCCGCGTCGAGATAGCGCAGGCTCTCGCGCACCACCGTCCGGCTGACGCCAAGCTGTTCGCACAGCACGCGCTCTATCAGCCGGTCTCCCGGTTTGAACACGTCATTGATGATCGCGTCACGCAGCCGGTCCAGCACCACTTCGCGCAGGGTGACAGGCTGTTGGTCGATCTTATTCAGGCCAAGATTTGTCATGCCCCTTCGTAACAGAGCCACGGCGCAACGACAAGCTTGATTGTAAGATTGTATTACGGTATTCCATGAGTCCATAATACTAAAAAATATCCAACTGGGAGCGTTCAATGCCTGCTGAGATTCGCAAGACATTGCTGCATATCGAAGACACGCTGATCGAGGGCGGAAAGGTGGCCGAGACCCCCTTGCGCATGATCGCGGCCATTGCGGTTATCCGTAACCCTTGGGCGGGAAAGGGTTTTGTTGAAGACCTCCGCCCTGAAATCCTTGATTGCGCACCGGGTCTCGGGGCCCTGCTGACCAAGATGATCCTTGAGGCCGCAGGTGGCGGCGACAGGGTCGAGGGCTATGGCAAATCGGCCATCGTCGGCCTGAATGGCGAGGTCGAACATGCCTCGGCGCTGATCCATACGCTGCGCTTTGGCAACCACTACCGCGAAGCGGTCGGTGCGAAATCCTATCTGGCCTTCTGCAATACGCGCGGTCCGGCCAATGCCCCCCTTTATATCCCGCTGATGGACAAGAATGATGGCGGCCGTCGCAGCCATTATCTGACCATGCAGCTGTCGGTGGCCGATGCCCCCGCCGCAGACGAGATCGTCATCGCGCTGGGGGCCTCGATCGGTGGCCGTCCGCATCACCGCATTGGTGACCGCTATCAGGATCTGAAGGAGATGGGTGGCGATGTCGACAACCCTGCATCTGTCTGAGCGTCTGGGGACGCTCGGGGTTACAGAGGCAGGGACAGGCGCGCCATTGGTGCTGATCCACGGCGTCGGGATGAACTCCGCCGCTTGGGGTCCGCAGGTTGACGCCCTGGCGGGGCGCTATCGGGTGATTGCGCTTGATATGCCCGGTCATGGGCGGTCTTCCCCCCTGCCCGACGCCGCCCGCCTGCCTGATTTTGTGGACTGGCTGCATCAGGTGCTCAAGGCGCTGGATCTGGGGCCGGTCAATCTGGTGGGCCATTCGATGGGGGCGCTGGTCTGTGGTGGTATGGCGGTCGAGCATCCCGATCAGGTGGCGCGGGTCGCGCTTCTGAACGGGGTCTTCCGTCGTGACGTGGCGGCCCGCGAGGCGGTGATTGCCCGTGCCGCCCTCATTGCCAAGGGTGTCTTCGATCTGACCACACCGCTTGCGCGCTGGTTTTCGGATGCTCCGGAAGAACAGGCGGTGCGGGCGCAGGTGGCGGATTGGCTGCGTGCGGTTGATCCCAGAGGCTATGCCACAGCCTATCGGGCCTTTGCCGAAGGCGACAGTCTCTATGCCGACAGGTTCGGCCAGATCCGCTGCCCGCTGCTGGCCCTGACCGGATCGGGCGACCCCAATTCGACCCCTGCAATGGCCGAAGCTATGGCCAAGGCCGCGCCCTATGGGCACGCGCTGACCATCGAGGGCCAGCGCCATATGGTCAATCTGACGGACCCTGCGCGGGTGAATGCCGCGCTGGAGAAATGGCTTGCAACACCGGTTCTCGGGGAGGTCGTACCATGACCGCAATCGATCCACGCGCCCTACGCGACGCATTTGGTGCCTTCATGACCGGTGTGACCGTGGTCACGACCCATGACGGCACCGGCAATCCTTTGGGGTTTACGGCAAATTCTTTTACCTCGGTGTCGCTGGACCCGCCGCTTCTGCTGGTCTGTCTGGCCAATAGCTCGCGCAATTATCAGGCCTTTACCCAAGGGCGGGGTTTTGCGGTGAATATCCTTGCCGAAGACCAGAAGGATATTTCCAACACCTTTGCCAGACCCTCCGAGGACCGCTTCCGCGATCTGCATTGGTGGCCCGGGCCGCATGGAGCGCCCGTGATCGGTGATGTCTCTGCATGGTTTGATTGCGCGCTGCACCAGATCATCGAGGCGGGCGACCATGTGATCTTGCTTGGCCGTGTCGAGGCGTTTGACACAAGCCCCGCCTCCGGACTGGGCTATGCCCGTGGGGCCTATGTGCGCCCGCAGGTGGAGACCAAGGCGCTCGACAGGATCGAGGCTGGGGTCGAGGTCAGGGTCTCGGCGCTGATCCGGCAGGGCGAGCGTGTTCTGCTGGTCAATGACCGGGAGGGCGGTCTGACCCTGCCGGAAATCAAGGTCGGGGCGGAAGGGGTCTCGGCGGCGCTGGCGCGACTGCTTGCCGCCACGGGGCTCAACGCCCAGCCGGGATTTCTCTATGCGGTCTATGAAGATACCGCCAGATCGTGCCAGCATATTACCTTTCACTGTGATGCCGAAGGAGGGGCGCCCGCGCTTGGCGCCTTTACCGAACTCGTCCCGTCGACATTGATGGATCTTACCGATCCAGCCACCTGCCAGATGCTCAAGCGCTTCGTCGAGGAAGCCCGCATCGGCAGCTTCGGGGTCTATTACGGAAATCAGACCAGCGGCGAGGTCCGCGGGGTCTTTGCCGGGAGCTAACGGTATGAAATTCTCGCTTTTCGCGCATATGGAGCGCATCTCTTCCGAAGATAACCAGAAACAGCTTTACGACGAATTCATCGAACTGTGTAAGATTGCCGATGAGGGCGGCATGCATGCCATCTGGACGGGCGAACATCACGGGATGAATTTCACCATCGCGCCCAACCCGCTGCTCAGCCTTGTGGATGTGGCGCGCCATACCAAGACCGTGCGCCTCGGCACCGGCACGGTGATCGCGCCCTTCTGGCATCCGATCCGGCTGGCAGGCGAGGCGGCGATGGCCGATATCATCACCGAGGGCCGGCTGGATCTGGGCATTGCCCGCGGTGCCTATCAGTTTGAATATGACCGGATGATGCCGGGTTTGGATGCTTGGGGCGCGGGCCAGCGCTTGCGCGAGCTGATCCCTGCGGTCAAGGCGCTGTGGAAGGGCGATTACGCGCATAAGGGCGAATTCTTCCAATTCCCCAAAACCACCTCGGCACCGCTGCCTTTGCAGGAAAACGGCCCGCCGATCTGGGTGGCCGCCCGCGACCCCAACAGCCATGAATTCGCCGTGGCCAATGGGTGCAACGTGCAGGTCGCGCCTTTGTGGAAGGGCGAGGAAGAGGTCCAGCATCTCATCGACACGTTCAACGATGCCTGCGCCAAAAATCCGCAGGTGCCGCGCCCCAAGATCATGCTTCTGATGCATAGCTATGTCGCCGAGGATGCGGCAGATGCGAAACAGGCGGCGAAAGAGTTCAACCGCTTCTACAACTATTTCGGCGCATGGTTCATGAACAAGCGCGAGATCACCCAAGGGCTGATCAAACCGCTGAGCGAGGAAGAAATCGCAGCCCATCCCTTCTATACCCCCGAGGCGATGGAGCGCGATCTGGTCATCGGCACCCCCGATCAGGTCATCGAGCGCCTCCGTCATTACGAGGCGCAGGGCTATGACGAATATTCCTTCTGGATCGATTCCAGCCAGAGCTTCGAGCGGAAAAAGGCCTCGCTGTTGCGGTTCATCAACGAGGTGATGCCCGCCTTCCAGAAGGAGGGGGCCGATGCAGAGCTTTCAGCAGTACATTAACGGCCAGTTCGAAGACGCCAGCGCGCAATTCGAAAGCCTCGATCCGGCGACGGGCCAGCCTTGGGCATTGATGCCCGAGGCCAAGGCCTGTGATGTCAACCGCGCGGTCGAAGCCGCCCATTGCGCCTTTCTGGCGCCCGAATGGGCGGGGATGACCGCAAGCGCGCGCGGCAAGCTTCTGCTGCGGCTGGCCGATCTGATCGCGGAAAACGCGCAGGTGCTGGCCGAGCTTGAAACCCGCGACACCGGCAAGATCATCCGCGAGACCCGCGCCCAGATCGCCTATGTCGCTGAATATTACCGCTATTACGCCGGTCTGGCCGATAAGATCGAGGGCGCGCATCTGCCCATCGACAAGCCCGATATGGAGGTCTGGCTGCGCCGCGAGCCTATCGGCGTGGTGGCGGCTGTGGTGCCTTGGAACTCGCAGCTGTTCCTGTCGGCGGTGAAGATCGGCCCTGCTTTGGCGGCGGGCTGTACGATGGTGCTGAAAGCCTCGGAAGAGGGCCCCGCGCCGATGCTGGAATTCGCGCGGATCTTCGATCAGGCAGGCTTCCCCAAGGGTGTTCTGAGCATCGTGACGGGCTTTGGCGCAGACTGCGGTTCGGTGCTGACCAGCCATCCCAAGGTCGCCCATGTGGCCTTTACCGGCGGGCCGGAAACCGCGCGGCATATCGTGCGGAACTCGGCGGAAAACCTTGCCTCGACCTCGCTGGAACTGGGCGGGAAATCGCCCTTTATCGTCTTTGACGACGCCGATCTGGAAAGCGCCGCCAATGCGCAGGTCTCGGGGATTTTCGCGGCCACGGGGCAAAGCTGTGTCGCGGGCTCGCGGCTTTTGGTGCAGAATTCGGTCAAAGAGGCGTTTCTGGAAATGCTCAAGGCCAAGGCCGAAGCCTGCGTGATCGGTACGCCCGATGATATGGCGACCGAGATCGGCCCGCTCTGCACCAAACGCCAGCGCGACATGGCCCAAGCGCTGATCGCCCGTTCGCTGGAACAGGGGGCCAAGCTGGTGACAGGTGGTAAGGCCCCCGAGGGCGCGGGCTATTATTTCCCGCCCACCATATTGGATTGCTCGGCGGCGCGCGACGCCGAGTGTGTGACCCGCGAATTCTTCGGCCCCGTGCTGTCGGTCGTGGGCTTTGACACCGAGGAAGAGGCCATCGCGCTGGCCAATGACACGGCCTTCGGGCTGGCCTCGGGGGTGTTTACCCGGAACCTGACACGGGCACACCGGATGATCCGGCAGATCCGTGCGGGGATCGTCTGGGTCAATACCTATCGCGCGGTCTCGCCTATGGCACCTTTCGGCGGGCACGGGCTTTCGGGCCACGGGCGCGAGGGTGGTCTGGCGGCGGCGCTGGATTACACCACTGTCAAGACTGTGTGGCTTCGGACCAGCGATGATCCGATCCCCGATCCTTTCATCATGCGCTGAGGCGTTGAAAGGCTGGGCGTGGCGCAGACCAGTGCCGCGCCTGTTGCAACAGGGAGAATGACAATGGCGCAACAGCCAGACAAGATCCCCGCGCCGCCTCGCGTCGCGGAACGCGGTCCCATGCGCGGATTGCATAATGGAATGAGTATCGCGGCCAAGGTTATGGTGGCCGTCTTCGTGCTGTTCACGATCCTCAATCTGAATATGGCGACGGATGTGTTCGGAGCGATCCGTGCATGGGTCGAAAGCGTGCTGCGGTGGTATTATATCGCCACGATCCTCGCGATTCTGGCCGTCGCCCTGTATATCATGTGTTCGCGCTTCGGCGCGATCCGGCTGGGCGATGATGACAGCCGCCCCGAATTCGGCAATTTCTCGTGGTTCGCGATGCTGTTCTCGGCCTCCGTCTCGATCGGGATCATGTTCTTCGGTGTGGCCGAGCCGTTGTTCTATTTCGACAATACGGCCGCTTGGGGCTATCCCAACAATCCCTTTGCCGAGGCCGAGGGCCATCACGCCATGACGCTGGAGCGTGCGCTTGATGCAGTCCGCGTGACCAATTTCCACTGGGGGCTGCATGGCTGGGCGATCTACACGCTGACCGGTCTGGCGCTTGGCTATTTTGCCTATCGTAAGAAGCTGCCGCTGACCTTCCGCTCGGCGCTCTATCCGTTGCTGGGCCAGCGGATCTACGGGCCTTTGGGCCATGCGGTGGACCTGCTGGCGGTGTTTGGCACCGTCTTCGGCATCGCCACCTCGCTGGGGCTGGGGGCCACCCAGATGGTGCAGGGGCTGAACGTGCTGTTTGGCACCTCGACCGGAACCGGCATGCAGATCACGCTGGTGCTGCTGATCTCGGCGGTGGCCACGCTGAGCGCGGTGTCCGGCCTTGGCCGCGGCGTGCGGATCCTGTCGGAGTGGAATATCCTGCTTACTCTGCTGCTGGTGGCGTTTTTCTTCCTTGTCGGCCCCTCGGGCTGGCTGACGGATTTCCTGCTGAATTCGGTCGGGCAATATGTCACCCATTTCATTCCGATGGGATTCTGGACCGCCTCCGAGCCGGGCAATGTCAAATGGCAGGGCGGCTGGACGATCTTCTACTGGGGATGGTGGCTGAGCTGGGCGCCCTTCGTTGGCATGTTCATCGCGCGGATCTCCTATGGCCGCACGATCCGTCAGTTCATGTGTGGCGCGATGCTGGTGCCGACCTTTATCGCGTTTCTCTGGATCGTGATCTTCGGAGGCAACGCGCTCTATCAAGAGCTGACCGCACCGAACGGGGTGGGAACGGCGGGTCTTCTGGAGATGGTCAACAACTGGAATCTCGGCGGCACGCTTTACGCCACGATTGACGGTCTTGCGGGCAATGGCCCCTTGGCATGGGGCGTTTCGGCGCTGGCGACCTTCCTGCTGGCGACATGGTTCATTACCAGCGCCGATAGCGGCACGCTTGTGGTGACCACAATCCTGTCGATGGGCAATCCGCATCCGCCGACCCGCCACCGGATCATCTGGGGCGCGGCGCAGGGCGTGGTTGCGGCGGCCCTTCTGGCGGCAGGCGGCCTTTCGGCGTTGCAGACAGCCGCGATTGCCGCAGCCCTGCCGATCTCGGTGCTGGTGCTGCTGATGGCATTCGGGTTGCTGCGTTCGTTGCATCAGGACCCGAGCGCCCTGCCCGCGCCGCAGGGGGAGGCACCGGATGGGACGGTCTATAATGCCGACCTGAAGGCCTGACCGGAGATCGGCCGGAAACAGACCGGCAGCGCGGACCCTCCCGCGCTGCCGGTGACCTTATTTCGGGCTGGGGAGACGCAGGGTTCCGGCCAGCGCCTCGACCACCTCCGGCCCGATCATATCGGGATGGTGACAGTCGAACTCCATCCGCTCCAGCGTCTGGCAATAGCTGTCCCACAATCCGGCATGATGGCCTTGCGGATCGCCCCCCTGCCCCTGCGCGCCCCCCTGCCCGATCTGGTCCCGTAGCGCCGCCAGATGCAGCGTCGGGCAATGGACCTGCGGTTCGTGATGGTCGCGCACCAAGCGGTTGGTCGCCCGCACCGAGCGCATCACCCCCGCCAGAATGGCGGCGGGAAGCTGGGCCAGCGGGTGCTGACGGGCGGCAAGGAAGCCGGTGACCTCGGCGACCGTTTCCAGATGCCGGTGCGCTTCGGGGTCGAAGCCCGCAATGGCCAGAATGGCCCGCAGGGCGGTGCCGTCATCGGGTTCGGGCTGATCGCGCCAGCAGGCCGAGGGATAGGCATCCATCAGCACCAGCCGTGCCAGCGGCCACCCCCGTCTCTCGGCTTCGGCGGCCATCGCATGGGCAATGATGCCGCCCAAAGACCAGCCCAGCAGATAGACCTTGCCCTCGCGCGGCCACAAAGCGGCGATTTCGTCAAGATAGCTGCGGGCCAGCGCGTTCAGATCGCCTTGCAGCGGGCCGCCGTGTTCCAATAGCGGCGATTGCAGCCCGTAGACCGTGGCTTCGGGCAGGCTTTGCGCCAGCCTGCGATAGCACCATGCCAGACCGCCCGCAGGGTGGATGGCAAAAATGACAGGCCCCGTTGGCGCGCCCTTTTGCAAGCGCAAGACGGGTTTCGTGCCGTGATCTTGCGGCGCGGCGCTCCGGTTTGCGCCCTGATCCAGCACCTCTGCCAGATCGGCCAGAACCGGATGCTCGAGCAACACCCCCAGCCCCGGATCGCGACCGGTTTCCTCTTCGATGCGCAAAGACAGCCGGACCGCCCTGAGCGACTCCCCGCCCGCAAGGAAGAAATCCGTTTTGCGGTCGACCGGCTCGGGCAGCCCCAGAATTTCCGCATACAGCCGCGAGAGCAGGGTTTCGGTGCCTGCGCGGGGCAGTGCCTTGGTCTCGCCTGCCGTCGTCTGCGGTGCGGGAAGGGCCTTGCGGTCCAGCTTGCCACTGCTGTTCAGCGGCAGCGCGGGCAAGGTCAGGATATGGGCCGGTTGCATCATGGCAGGCAGCGCCGTCTCGAAGGCCTTGCGGATATCGGCCGTCGAGGCATCCTCGCGCGGGACCACATAGGCCAGCAGGCGCGCCTGCCCCGTTGCATCCTGATCGACGATCATCGCCACCTGTTTCAGACAGGGCGCCTGCGCCATGCGGGCCTCGATTTCGGCGGGTTCGATACGCACCCCACGGATCTTGATCTGATGGTCGACCCGACCGGCAAAGGTCAGGCTGCCCTGCGCATCGGCGGTGACCAGATCGCCGGTATCATACATGATCGCCGTTCCGGTCGCGGTTTTCGGTGAAAACGGTGCGGCGGGGAACGGGTTGGGCACGAAACGCTCTTTGGTCAGATCGGGGCGGCCCAGATAGCCACGGGCAAGCTGCCCCCCCGCCAGATAGAGCCGCCCTGCCAGCCCGTCGGGCACGGGGCGCTGACAATGGTCAAGCACATAGCAGCCGGTGTTCCAGACCGGATGACCGATCGGGATCTGCGGGCCGTTTTGTGCCGGATCTGCCGGTGCATAGGTGACATCCACAGCCGCTTCTGTCGGGCCATACAGATTGTGCAGCGCCCCCGAGATACGCTGTGCGAACAGGCGGGCCAGACGTGTGGGCAGCGCCTCGCCGCTGGCAAAGACCCGCGCGATTGTCAGCCCTTCAGAGGCAGGGGCCGCCAGAAACAGCTCCAGCATGGAAGGCACGAAATGCAGGGTGGTGATCTTTTCGCGGCGGATGATCCCCGCCAGCGCCACAGGATCGCGATGCGCGCCGGGCGGGGCGACCACAAGGCTGGCCCCGCAGAGGAAGGGCAGGAAAAACTCCCAGACCGAGACATCGAAGGTTGCGGGAGTTTTCTGCAGGATCCGGTCTGCGGGTCCGAAACCATAGGTCTCGCGCATCCATAGCAGGCGGTTCACGATGGCACGGTGCTCGATCATCACACCTTTCGGTGCGCCGGTCGAGCCAGAGGTGAACAGCACATAGGCCAGATCGTCGGGGCCGGCAGGGCGCGGTGTGGTGCCTTTGCCGGGGCCGCCTGTCGTGGTCGGAGAGACTTGTGACAAGTCGATCTGTGGCCAGTCGATCTGTGGATAGTCGCCGCAGGGGTAGCCGTCCTGCGCGATCACCGCCAGAGGCGCGACCTGTGCCAGAATACCGGCGCTGCGCGCGCTTTGGTCCTCGGGGTCGAGCGGCACATAGGCCGCCCCCGCGCGGATCACCGCCAGCAATGCCACGACCAGTTCGACCGAGCGCGGCAGTGCCACGGCGATGATCTGGCCCGGTCCGGCCCCGAGAGCGGCCAGATGCTGCGCCAGAGCCTCGGTGCGGGCATCAAGCTGGCGATAGCTCACCGCCTGATCACCGAAGCGCAGCGCGCAGGCGTCGGGGCTTCGGGCGATCTGCGTGGCGATGAGGTCCCAAAGCGTGGTCTCGGGCAAGGGATGGGCGGTTTGGTTGCGCGCGACCAGATGGGCCTGCGTTTCCTCTGCGGTCAGGGTCGGGACAAGGCGCAACTGCGGCGCAAGGGCGGCACGGGCCAGAAAACAGCCCAGACGCCGTGTCATCGTTTCGGTCTCTTCGGCGCTGTAGCGGGCATCATTGGCATCGATCTGCAGCAAAAGCCCTGTTTCGGGCGTGCCACGATAGCAGATGGTCAGGTCCTCGACCGAGCCCGCCGACAGGATCTGTAGCTGGCTTGTGCAACCGGAGAATGTCGGGCAGGCCTCGAAGGGCAGGATATTGATCAGCGGCCCCCAGAGCCTGCGCCCTGCCCCGATGCGCCCTGCCTCGCGGGCCAGCAATTCGCCGCGATAACGGGGGTTGCGGCGCATCTCCGCCAGAGACCGGCCCACCTCCTGCAGCCAGTCCCCCAGCGGTGCGTCTTCCTGCACGCGCAGGGCAAGCGGCAGGACATTGACCTGTGTCGAGGGCACGCGGGCCAGCTTGCCCATACGGTTTTGCAATGGCAGACCGATCACCACCTCGTCGCTTTCCCCGCGTGAGACCAAGGGCAGATGGCGCCCCAGCCATGCGCCGGCCAGCCCGACCAGAACATCGGTCCAATGCACCCCCGCAATATGCGCGAGCTGCGCCAGATCGGCACAAAGCTCGGCGGAAAGCGGCAGTTCGTGGCGGTGGAACCATGTGCCGTCGCCCTGCCCGCCACGGGCGGCGATGTCTTCGACCTCGGGCAGAAGGCGGATTTTCTCCTGCCAGAAGCGGTGCTGGCTCGCGCGGGCGGGGGAGGCGCGGAAGCGCGCATCTTCCTCGAAGGCGCGTGCAAGTGGCGGCAGCGGCGTGCCTGCGGGCTGCCCTGTGATACGGGCGTTGTAAAGCTGCGCCAGACGCTGGGTGATCTCCACCATCGCGCGGCCATCGGCGGCCAGATGGTGGATGCGCTCGGTCAGGATGTGGTGCTGGGGGGCGATCTGCCACAGGGTGAAACTTGCCAGCGGATCGCGTGCCAGATCCAGCGGGCGGCGGGCCTCGGCCAGAAGGCGCGTCCGGAGGTCCGCTTCGGAGGGGGGCGTGTCGAAGGTGATGTGCTGCAGGCGTGGCGCAAAGGCCGGATCCAGCGATTGCTCGGGTTGTCCCGCGACCTGCCGGAACCGCAGCGACAGGCAGTGCGCCTCCTGCCCCAGTTCGGCCAGCGCCGCCTCAAGCTGGGCGCGATCCAGCGGCCCGTGCAGATGCAGCGCCTGCCCTGTCATGAAGGCGGGGTTATGCGGCATACGCGCTTGCGCATACCAGATCCCCTCCTGCGCCTCGGTCAGCGGCGACCAGAGCTGGACACCGCTATCCTGCGACAGATGGTCTTTCATGGCGCCGCCTCGACGATGGCCCAGAACTCGTTCAGGGTCTCGCATTCATACAGCCGCTCGACGGGCAGATCGGGCTGGGTTTCCTGCCAGAGCAGAAGCAGCCGCATCAGGGCGATGGAATCAAGCCCGAGATCGCCCAGATGGCCCTCGGGGTCGATCTCATTGGCCGGCAGATCCAGAACACCGGCCAGATCATCCAGCATTTGGGCAAAGGTCAGGGTGTCGCGCATGATCAGGCCTCCTGTGCCGCAGCTTCTTCGGCCAGAACACTGGCGCGCAGGCTCTCGCGCAGCTGGCGGCGGCTGATCTTGCCGACGGCGGTGGTGGCAAACCCTGTCACCATGCGGATTTCGTCGGGGATCTTGAAGGCCGCCACATCGCGCGCGCGCAGATGGGCGCGCAGCGCGCTGGCATCGGTGCTCTGACCCTCTTTCGGCTGGATGAAGGCGCAGGCCCGTTCGCCCAGACGCGCATCGGGGATCGATACCACCACCGCGTCGAAGACCGCAGGATGGCTGAGCAGCAGATCCTCGACCTCTTCCGCCGAGATCTTCTCGCCATTGCGGTTGATCTGGTCATTGCTGCGGCCCTGCACCACCAGATGCCCCGACGGTAGACGGATCACCATATCGCCGGTGCGGTAGAACCCGTCTTCGGTGAAGCTGCGCGCATTGGCGGACGGGTCGTCGTGATAGGCGCTGATCGTATAGGGGCCGCGGGTCAGCAGGTTGCCCGGCTGGCCGTCGGGAACCGGATGACCGGCATCGTCCAGCACCAGAACCTCGTCATCGGGGCAGATCGGGCGGCCCTGAGTGCCGATGACCAGCGCGTCACTGTCTTCGGCGCGGGTATAGCAGACCAGACCCTCGGCCATGCCGAAAACCTGTTGCAGGCGACAGCCCAGAACGGGGGTCACGCGGCGCGCGGCCTCGGGCAGGAATTTCGCCCCGCCCACCTGCAGGATTTGCAGGCTGGAGAGATCGGGCTGCAATTTTTCCGCAGCGTCCAGCCACAGCAGGGCCAGCGGCGGCACGAGGCCGGTGATGGTGACGTTTTCCCGCGCGCTCAGCCCGAAGGCGATCTGTGGCAGCGGTGTCGGGCAAAGCACCACCCGCCCGCCGGCATAGAAGGTCCCGAAGGTGCCCGGCGAGGACATGGTGAAGTTATGCGCATTGGGCAGCACGGCCAGATAGACGCTGTTCTCGTCCATCCCGCAAAGCGCGTTACTGCCGCGCAGGGAGTAGATGTAATCGTCATGGGTGCGGGGAATGAGCTTGGGCAGGCCCGTCGAGCCGCCCGAGATCTGCAGGAAGGCCACCGATTGCGGATCGGGGTCGGCGGGAAGGCAGGCGGGATCGCCCTGAATATCCTCAAGCGCCAGTGTGCCCTCGGGGGCGGTGCCGGAAATGATGACATGGTCCAGCCCGTCAAGCTCGGCCTGCACCTCCAGCGCCAGCTGGGCATGGTCGAAACGGTCGATCTTGTCCTGAACCACGATCGCGCGGGCCTGTGACTTTCCGGCCAGATGCTGCACTTCCGCGCGACGATGCGCGGGCAGCGCGTAAACCGGCACCAGCCCTGCGGCAAAGGCACCGAACACGGCTTGGAAAAATTCGGGCACATTCCCCATCTGGATCAGGATACGCTCGCCCGGTTGCAACCCCAGTGCCACAAGCCCCGCCCCGAAGCGCAGCGCGCGCGTGTGCAGTTCGGCATAGCTCCAGTTTTGGGTGCCGGAGGTCAGGCAGATGCGGTCGGGATGGGCCGCGGCGCGCTGGCGCAGCAAGGCCGGGAAGGTTTCTCCGCGCCAATAGCCCTTTTCGCGATAGCTGCGGGCACGGTCGGCGGGCCAGATCTGGGTCGGGTTGGACATGTCACTCTCCGATAAACAGAGGGGCCGCGCAATCCGCAGACGGCTGCGCGGCACAATGTTTTGCTTTGGGGGTTATTTTGCGCTGATGCGGGTCAGACGGTTCGCGGTGGGATCATCCTCGCCACCCGATTTGTTGACGACATAGACATTGCCCGCGCCGTCCTGCGTCAGATGGTTCGGCGTCGAGCCGACATCCAGATTGGCCAGCAGCTCGCCCTCGGGAGAGATCACCGCCACCGCATGCGCGCCGCGCAGGGCCACGAAGATATTGCCGCTTTTCGGCTCGACCACGGCATTCAGCGGGTTCGCGCCAACATTGACCTGTTTGATCAGCGCGCCGGTTTTTCCGTCAAGGATGGAGACCGCATCATTGCCCTGCGCAACGGTATAGACCCTGCTGCCATCGGCGCTGGCGGCCACACCGATCGTGCTGACCGAATGGGGCACTTTCCACGTGGCTTTGACGCTGTCATCTTTCAGGTCGATCACCGCAACCTCATTGCTGCCCAGCGACGAGACGAACAGCTCGTTCGCCTCGGGGGCGAGCGAGAGGCTGGCGGCTGCAAAACGCTGGCCGCGCTGCGAGGACGGGATTTCGATCACCGCCGGTTCCGCATCCAGATGCTTGGCATCGAAGACATAGATCTCGGGGGTGAAGGTCGCGCTGACATAGGCTTTGCCATTGGCCAGCAGAACATCCCGCGGGTGGTCGACGCTGTCTTCGGGGAACTGTTTGATCAGCGACAGGTCCTTGCTGTCATAGACGGCCACGGTGTTCTGGCGGCTGTTGGTCACCCAGACCTGATGGTCCTGCTCGTCCAGACCGATACCGTAAACCGCAAAGACACCGCCTTCACGATCCCCTTTCGAGGGGGCGGCCTGCGGCGTCACGCGGGTGGTGATTTCCATCGATTGCGGGTCGATCTTTGCCAGCTCGCTTTCCTTGACGGGCGGGCGGCCCACGGCGCCGGTCACATAGATCGCGTCCTTGCCAACCGCTACCTGATAGGGGTTGCGCACGATTTCAACGGATTTGAGCGCGTAATTCTCGCTGCCGCTGAAGGGAAGCTGTTTCGAGACTTTCAGATCGAAGACGGTGGCCGAAGGGGTGTCGCCGCCCAGTTCTGCCACCACAGGATAAAGCCCGGCCTTGGCGGTTGCGGGGATCTCGAGCTCGGCCTTCAGATTGCCTTTGTCATCGGCCGCAAAGCTGGCACCATTGCCCAGCACTTCACCTGCCTGACGCAGCGAGACCGGCTGATTGGGGGCAAGGCCCTGTGCCTCGATCTCGGCTTTGCTTCCGGCAAAGATCGGCGAACGGTTCGCGCCCTGCGCCGAGATGCGGCCCTCATACCCGCCGGGGGTGGTGAAGGGGTCGGCCAGTGCGATGCTGCTCCACACAAGAAGCAATGCCGTTGCGGCAGCCCCGACAGCCTGACCTTTGGCCGAGACCGGAGACCGGAGAAGAGAGTGTGTCATGTTGCGCCCTTTCAGGTGTGCAAGTTCTGATGGATGACCCTCTGGCTTCGGAATTCTCCGTGGCGTTTGTCGTCCCCGATGTCGGGGCGAACCGGGCCAGGGCGGCCCGTTTACGTCTCTGCTCCGGCATTTACCGGAGAAGAAACCTATTCTGCAACCCCCACTGTCTTATAGAGGGAGGCGACGAAGCTCTGGCCGTGGCTGAGGCCCGGAAACTGGGTGAATTGGCCGGGGATACCGGCGGCGCGTGCGGTGCTCACAAGATCCTCCAGCGCATGTTCGGGCAAGGCCCCGCGCATTTTCACGAAAGCTTCCGTCTGTTTCGTGCCCGGATCGGTGGCTTTGGCGCGTTCGGCGCTGCCGATATGGATGTCGAGCGGGCGGCGCGACCAGCGGCCCGCGCGCATCTGTGCCTCGAAGGCGGGGCCGATGCGCGCCTCGTCCCACCACAGGGCGGGGCTGGCCGAGGTGAAGGCCACGAAGGGGCTGTCGGGCTGGCTTGCGGCGTAAAGGACGAAGAGCCCGCCATAGCTATGGCCCCATAATGTGCGCTCCTGCGGGTCGACAGGCGCGAAGCTTTCGGCGCGCGGGATGATCTGTGTGCCCAGCAAATGCAGGAAACTGTCGGCATGCCCCGCCGAGGTGCCGGTGCGCGGGTCCTTGATGGCAAGGCCTTTCGGGTCCGGCGGCGTGTAGTCGCGGGCGCGGGCCGCCGTCGCGAAACGCTGCGGGGTCTGATAGCCCACCGTGACGATGATCCGCTGTGCGGCCTGCGGGATTTTGGCCAGAATCGCGTCGGTCAGCCGTTCCATCACGGCCTGCCCATCCAGCATGTAAAGGATCGGCCAGCCCTTGGCCGGTGCCGGCCCTTTCGGCACCAGCACGCCGATTCGGTAATCCGGATTGGCCGCCCCTTCCTCGGGGGCGGGTGCGGCGGGCGCTGGCAAGGTGAAGCTGTAGACATCGCGGACTGCCGATCCGGTATCCAGTTGCGACGGGGGCAGCGGCTTGGTCGAGGGCTGCGCGCGTAGCGGAACGGCAAGGGCCAGAGTGAGAATGCTGCCCATGACCATCTCCCGACGATACATCATTCGTTGATCTCCTGTTCCAGCACCGTCAGAAGCGGCGCTTTCTGTCGCCATGCGGCATACCAGCGATCGACCGCCGCGCCAAACCAGTCGCGATCAACATTTCGAACATCCACCCCTGCCTGCCGGAGTTCGGCCAGATTGTCGGCATCGATCCGGGCATAGGCGGCATTCATCTGGGCCAGTTCGCGTTCCATGATTGCGGTGATACGGGTCTGGTCTTCGGGCGAGATCTTGGCCCAGCTGCGCTGCGAGGCGACGGCAAGCATCGGGAAGATCATATGGTTGGAATTCAGCACAACCTTGGCATTACGCCAGTATCCGGCGGTCCATGTGCCTTCATGGTCGATCTGCATGCCATCGATCTGGCCATTGGCGAAGGCGTCATAAAGCGCGGGCAGCGGCATCGGTGTCGGGGCGGCACCGAGTTCTGACCAGAACGCCATCTCGGGGGCCAGTGGCACGGTACGGATGCGTTTGCCCCGCAGATCGTCACGGGTCTCGATGGGGCCGGACATCACGATCTGGCGCATTCCCGCCATGCCCCAGCCCAAGCCCTTCAGGCCGAAGCCATCCAGCCGGTCCAGAAGCGTATGCGCCACACCGCCTTGCAGGATCTGGGCGGCCTCCTGCGTGTTGCTGACCAGATATGGGGCGTAGAACACGCCATAATCGGGATCGCGATTGGCGAATTCGCCACCGGTCAGAAAGGCGAAATCCACCGCTCCGGTCTGCACCTGCTGCAAGATCCGCGCCTCGTTGCCCAGCTGGCCCGAGGGCATGACCATGATCTGCACGCGCCCTTCGGTGCCTTGCGCGATTTCTTGGCTGATCTCTTGCGCGGTTTTGGTCCATTGATGGGTGGGCGGGGTGATCAGCCCCAGACGGAAAGGCTGGGCGCAAACGGCCAGCGGGATCGAAAGGGCAATGGCGGCCAGAGCGAGACTGCGGAACATGGAAAGGGGTCTCCGTGGTGGGTCACTGGAAAAACGAGGGAATGGCCAGCGCGAAGCGCGGCCAGAGGGTCAGCAGCGCCAGCACCGCCAGCGCGGCGGCCAGAAACGGGCGTAGCACGCGGATCAGCGCGGCGGTGGGCAGGTTGTTTTGCAACGCGGCCGTATACAGCCCGACCCCGACCGGCGGCGTCATCAGGCCGATGGTCAGGTTGAAACAGGCCACCAGACCGAAATGTATGGCGTCGATATGGTAATGGTCCACCGCGACAGGCAGCAGCACCGGCACTGTCAGGATCAATGCGGGAAGCGGATCGCAGATCATTCCCAACCCCAGCAGCAGCAGGTTGACCAGCAGCAGGAAAACCAGCGGATTGTCGGACAGGGTCCACAGGAAGTGTGCCACCAGCGCGGGCAGGTTCTCGAAGGCGATGATCCATGCATAAAGGCTGGCCGCCGCGATCAGAAACAGGATCGCGCCGCTCATTTTGGCGCTGACCAGAAGCGCCTGCCAGATCCGCCCGAATGTAAGCGTGCGGTACAGCGCGGCCCCGACCAGAAGGGTCAGCGCGATGGCGGCCACACCGGCCTCGACCGGTGTGGCAAAGCCCAGCATGATCGCCGCGATCATCCCCGCCGGAATCACGATGGCGGGTAAGGCCTCCAGCAGGGCCTCGCGAAACCCCGCCCGAGCCGCCGAGGGCGCGGGGGCTGCGGCAACCGGAGGCGTCGGAAACGCGCCGCGCCGCGCCATGCGGTCGATCACAAGCGCAAAGACCGCCGCCAGCAGAACTCCGGGCGCGATCCCTGCCAGAAACAGGTCGCCCACGGGGACCTGCGCGATCACGCCGTAGACGATCAGCAGCATGGAGGGCGGAATGATCGGGGCCAGCAGCGCCCCTGCTGCCGTCAGGCCCGTGGCCACATCGCGGGGATAGCCTGCCCGTTCCATTTGCGGGACCGCAAGGCGCGACATCAGCGTGATCTGCGCCGCCGTAGAGCCCAACACCGCCGCCAGAAGCGCATTGGCAATCAGGCTGGCCTGTGCCAACCCGCCACGCAGTCCGCGTGTCAATAGCGAGGCCAGCGCATAAAGGCGCGCCGCCGCTCCGCTGGCATTCAGCAACTCCCCCAGAAAGATGAAGACCGGCAGGGCCAGCAGGCCATAGTTTTCCATGCCCTGAAAGAATTGCTGCGGCAGGCTGAGCAGCAACACCCCATTGCCCGCCAGCAGGATTTGCGCCACGGCCCCCGCAATCATGGCAAAAGCCACCGGAAGCCCCAGCAGCAACAGAACGATGAAAATGGCAAGGCTCAGCATGGGGCCGCTCTTTGTACGGGGGCCACCAGACGGATCAGCGCATGGTAAAGCGCGCCCAGACTGGCCGGAACCAGCGGCAGCCAGATCCAGATTTTCAGGATGCCCAGTGTCATCACCGGTTCGGTATAGGTGTAATTTCCGGTCGTCATGGCCAGTTGCATGGCCCCGCCTGCCCCGATCAGGCCCAGCGGATCAAGCCAGAGCCACAGCGTCAGCACGAAACCCGCCAGCATCACCGCGCAGACCGCATCGATCAGGCGTATCAGGAGATGCGGCAGATGCGGCAGCAGAAGGTCGACCCGCATATGCCCGCCCTGCGCCAGATTGGCCGAGATCGAGAAAAGCGCCCCCCAGACCATCAGGCTGATGGCCAGATCATCGCTGAAAACGAAGGGATGGCCAAGGCTTCGGGCCACTGTTCCCGCGCCCATCATCAGCACCACAGCTGCAAGGCAGGCCGCACTCAGAGCCATTTCGGCCTTTGCCAGAAGCGGATCGAACCGCAGCAGCGTATCGCGTAGTTTCAGCAAGATCATTGGTTTGGTCGTGGTTGGGGGACGGGATGCGGAAGGCAGACACAGCCTCCCTTCCGCCTGTCCGGATCAGAAGGTTTTTGTCAGGCCCACATAGAAGGCGCGGCCTGCCTCGTTATAGGTGTTGGCCCCGTCGCCCGAACGCAGGATCGACTTGTCGAAGACGTTGGTCACGCCGCCCGACACATTCGCGCCGTTCTCGAATTCGTAGCTCAGCCCGAGATTGACGATGGTATAGGAACCCAGATCGGTCGTATCGCTGGCCTCGTAGCCCGTCACGCCCGAATAGCTGGTGGCTTTCGTTTTGCCGTAATGGGTCAGCGAGGGGGTCACGGTAAAGCGGTCGGTCACAGCCCAGTTCAGCGATGCGTTGATCGTGTATTTCGGCACCAGCGACAGCGGTACCTCGATATCGATGGCATCATAGCTGGTGCCGCTGGTGGTGGTGCCACCGTCGATATGCAGCTTCTGCTTCGACGAGATCATATAGGTGCCGTTGACCGACAGCGACAGGTTCTGCGCCAGCGGTGCCGCGAAGCTGCCTTCAAGGCCGGAGACTTCCGCATCGGGAATATTGGTCCATTGATACAGGCGTGCATCCGTCCACGCACCATTACGATAAATGCTGACGGTGCCCACCTGATCGGTGCCCGCCTGAATCTTGTCTTTATAGAAGTTGTGGAAATAGGTCAGCGTGCCGTTGATCTGGTTGGCCCCGCTATAGGCGACGCCGATCTCGGTATTGATCGAATGTTCCGGGTCCAGATCCGAATTGCCGATCACATAGCACGGGCCGTTCCGGTAATAGGGATAGGGGCAGCCGTTGCCGCTGGTGGAATAGACATAGCTATCCGACAACTGGTAGAGCGTCGGGGATTTGAACGCCCGCGCCACGCCACCTTTCAGGGTCCATTCGGAGGACAGCGCATAGGATGCGTTCAGCCCGCCCGAGATATTGATCCCGAACGTATCGGCATAATCCACCCGCAGACCGGGGGTCAGGGTCAGGGCTTCGTTCCACTGGATATTGTCTTCCAGATAGAGGCCCAGTGTCGTCTGCTCGGTCACCGGATCGGCATTGGCGGTATCGATCGCGCCGTCCTCGGTGGTGAGGCTCGAGAAGGAGCTGTAATCGCTCAGGTCCAGCCGTTCCCAGCGCATCTCCGCCCCCAGCGTGATGGCGGACGGGCGGCCCAGAACGTAATGGTCGATATAGGCTTCGCTCTTGGCCGCGACCGCATCCAGAATGGCGGTATCCCATGTATCGGTTGCGTTGATCGTGCCTTCGCTGCTGCCTGCCGTGCCCTCGCTCAGGCGACGGTTCTTGGTGTGCTCGTACTGGAGGTAGTTCATGGTGCGACCCCAGTTGTAATCCCCGTGATGGGTCACACCGAAGGTGCTGCGCTCCATTGTATTGGTTTCGGCCCCCTCATCGGCCAGCGCGTCCACCGTGCTGTCACCGGTCGAGGTCACCCGCCCGCCCAATTGGGTGTCACCGGCATATTCGTTGCTCTGGTGCGAATAGCCCAGATCGAAGTCGAATTTATCGGTATCGGTCGGGGCCCAGCTCAGACGCAGCGTGGCATCCTTGTTGACCACCCCTTCCATCCCCGCATCATAGCTGCAGGTTTCCTCGCCGGTGGTCGAGTCGGTCTCGCAGGTGCCGACGCTCGCATTGATGCTCGCATCATCGCCTTCGGATTTGTTGTAATTGCCGGAGAAGCGGAATGACAGCGTATCCGAGATCCGCTTGGCCCAGAGCATGTTATAGCGCTGGGTCGCACCCTCGAGGCTGCTTTCGGGCATGTCATATTTGAAGCCGAGCTGGACCAGATCATGGTCGGGCTGCTTGGTGATGATGTTCACCACACCGCCCGCAGCCCCCGAGCCATAGCGCGCCGCTGCCGGTCCGCGAATGACTTCGATCCGTTCGATCATCTCTGCCGGAACCCAGTTGGTGTCACCGCGCGTGTCCCGCTCGCCCGAGCGGCCCATTTTGACCGAGGTCCGCGACAGCACCGGCTTGCCGTCGATGAGGATCAGCACGTTTTCCGGACCCATGCCACGGATGTCGATCTGGCGCTGGTTGCCGCGCTGCCCTGTCGAGGACGTGCCCGACATATTGACGCCCGGCATCTTGCGGATGATTTCCGCGACGTCATTGACCACGGGCTGCTTTTCCAGATCCTCGGCGGTGATGGTCGATGAACCCAACGCCTGTTTGATCTGCTCTTCAGCGGTCACGATGATTTCGTCGAGCTGGAGTACCTCGCCGGTATCCGTTGATTGCGCCAAAGCGGGGAGCGCCCCGCTTGTCAGGATGAGAGACATGGCCGCGCCACAGGCGAGGCGTGCGTGAAGTGTCATTCGGAAAGCCCTTCTGAGTTTGCAATTCGGCTGGCGAAGGGCTGGCCTGTGAGGAATGGCCCCTCCTCTGCACCGGTTGCTGCAAAAGAGAAGGCATGTGGCTGGGAAGGCGTAAAACAGCATCCTATGCATGACGAAATGCGCATAATCAGCTTGCTTTTCAGGGGGGTATGGAATGCTCCCCCTTTGCCTCCATGATAGCAGGCCGGTTCCTTCCCGACAGGCGAGTCTGGTGGAACAGGCTGGAAAATCGCGGTGGCTGGGGTGGGGATTCGTTACCCCCATCTTGGCTCTTATGGCGCAGTAACGATTTATCACAGATTATTTCAAGTGCGTCAGCTCACAGGGTATCACGAAAATACGCACAATCTTTTGAAGGGCGCGTGTCTGCTGCCGGATGGCCCCAAACGGGCGATCTGTTGCCGGTTCTCGCCAGGTCAGGGCGAAGCCGCGGCGGGTTTCCCGCTGAGAATTTGCCTTATAATATCACGAAAACATGAGGTTATCCGGTTTTCCTCGCGCGCGGTTACCGTGCTCCCGACCTCGCGCGAATATTGACTGATAATTTTTGTCGGGTTATCTGGGGCGAAACGGCACCCAACCTCCCGTCAGGCACCCGTTCACCCCCCGCTGCATCCTTGCAGCTTCAACCGGATGGATATGGCCTTGGAACATCAAAGAATTGATATGAACGATGCGCTTCTTGCACAGGGGGTGCCGCTGGTGCTGGGCGATGTGACGGGGCAGATCGATACCGCGTGGCAAGGTACGATTGCGGCATTTGCAAAAAACGGGGTGCCGCAGTCCAAAGGGCGCTGTGCGGGCGTCTTTCCTTTCACCCCGACCGATCCCGGATGGCTTTATGCGCTGGCACCGGCAGAACGGCCGCCTGCCGTCACCGCACAAGTTCCTTCCCCGCCGCAGGCACAGTCTGGCGCCTGGCAGTTTTCCCCCGCGCCCGAGGTTTACGGGGCTGCCGTCGAGCATGCGGTGGAACAGCTTCGCTCCTATGAGACACCGCTGCAAAAGGTGGTTCTGGCCCGCGCGCTTGATTATCGTACCGCCGCGCCTGTGGACCCGATGGCGGTCGCGCGCCGTCTCGGGCAGGACCCGCATGTGACCAGCTATGCCCTGCCCGTGCCGCAGATCCGCTCTGGCAAAACCGCCGATGCGCAAGGCGATATGCGCTGGCTGGTCGGGGCCACTCCTGAATTGCTGCTGGATAAGAAAGGGGCGGCGGTCATGTCGCATCCGCTGGCAGGCTCAGCGCCCCGCAGCGCCGATCCGGTCGAAGACCGCCACCGTGCCGAGGCCCTACTGGTCTCGACCAAGGATCTGGCCGAGCACCGCTATGTGGTCGAATATATTCACGATATTCTTGCCCCCTATTGCCACAACCTGACCAGGCCCCAGACCCCTGCGTTGCAAAAGACGGCCAGCATGTGGCATCTTGGCACGCGGATCAGCGGTGTGCTGCGCGATGCCGACCTGCCCTGTCTTGCCCTTCTGGGCAAGCTGCACCCGACCCCTGCAGTGGCAGGCACGCCGCTGCGTCCCGCGCTGGATCTGATCTCCAGACTGGAACCCGAGCCGCGCGGCTTCTACGCAGGGACGGTGGGCTGGCTTGAGAACGAGCGCGACGGCACATGGTATGTCACGTTGCGCTGCGCGATGATCGAGGGGTGCATGGCGCGTCTGCATGCGGGCGCAGGCATCGTGCCCGACAGTACCGCCGCCGCCGAAATCGCTGAAACACAGGCCAAATTCATCGCGATGAGCGATGCGCTTGGCATTGACCTCACGCATTAAGGATTGACCTTATGAGCCTTCCGGGAATTCCCGATTACCCGCTTCCCCGCAGCTTGCCGCAGACCCGCGCGCCCTTCACGCTTGACCCTGCGCGGGCGGCCTTGCTGATTCATGATATGCAGGCCTATTTCTGCGCCGCCTATGGCGAGGGGGCATTGACGCGCCCGACCTCGGCGCTGTCGCAGGCGGTCGAGGCGATTGGCCGCCTTGCGCAGGCGGCGCGGCGGGCGGGCGTGCCAGTCTTCTACACCGCCCAGAAGGGCAACCAGTTCCGCCCCGACCGTGGCTTGCAGGCCGATCTCTGGGGGGCGGGTATGAAGGCACAGCCCGAACATGAAGAGATCATCGCCCCACTGGCCCCGCAAGAGGGCGATATCACTCTGGTCAAGCACCGCTATAGCGCCTTCCAGAGATCCAACCTTGCGCCGCTGATGCGTGCGCGCGGTCGTGACCAGTTGCTGATCACCGGGATCTACGCGCATATCGGCTGTCTGGCGACGGCAACCGAGGCCTTCCAGCGCGATATCGAACCGTTCTTTGTGGCCGATGCTCTGGCCGATTTCTCCGAGGACTGGCATCGCCGCGCGCTGGACTGGGTGGCTGATTGCTCGGGCGTGCCGGTTCTGGCGCAGGATATGGTCGCGACGCTGGAGGGGCAGGCATGAAACTGACAGGGTTCGAGGGGGCGGTGGCTCTGGTCACCGGCGCGGCAGGCGGTATCGGTCTGGCTTTGGTGCGGGCTTTGTCGGAGGCTGGCACGCAGGTCGTGGCGACCGACCATCCCGATGTGATCGCACGCGCGCCGCAGATGACGGGTGTGACATGGCACGGGCTGGATGTCTGCGATGCGCAGGCGGTCGAGGCGCGGGTGCAGGCGACGATCCGCGATCTTGGCCCGATCCGCTTTGGGGTGCATGCCGCAGGTATTCTGGCCGAGGGCCCGCTTTTGAGCACCAGCGCCGCGCAGTGGCGGCGGGTGATCGAGGTCAATCTGGACGGGGCGTTCCATGTGACCACGGCATTGGGGCGGCATATGGTGGACAATGGCGGCGGGAGCCTTGTTGTGATCGGCTCGAATTCCGCCGATATTCCACGGCTCAATATGGGCAGCTACCCTGCCAGCAAGGCGGGATTGCATATGTTCGTGCGTTGCCTCGGGCTAGAGCTTGCGCCCGCCGGTGTGCGTTGCAACATCGTGGCACCGGGGTCGACGCTTACGCCGATGCAGACCGGCATGTGGGCGGGGCCGGACGGCGCGGAACGGGTGATTGCCGGAAATCTTGCGCTGCATAAAACCGGCATCCCCTTGGGCAAGCTGGCTGTGCCGGAAGATATTGCCGCCGCCGCGATGTTCCTGCTGTCCGATCAAGCGGGGCATGTGACAATGGCCGATCTTTATGTCGATGGCGGCGCGACCCTGAAGGCCTGAGGCAGATTTGGATCAACGGAGGGGAGGAGCGGCGGCGATCTCAGGGAGGAGGAGGAGATCGCCGCCTGTTTCCAAGGCTCAGGGAGGAGGAGAGAGCCTTCGAAATTCTGTGCAACCTTGGCTGCGTTGAATTAAATTTAGCCTATATGCTGCGATGCAGAAAGCGCTTTCTCTGCAGTGCTGATTTGTGCCTGACGCATGGCTGCTTAACGAAGCATGCGTCAAAAGTTAAATTCACCACGAATTGCGACCCTATCAGCCGAATTCACCCTATGGGACATGCGCGGCGGAGTGGGGGTGCGCGGTTGGGGCAAGATGTCGGCCGCTTCCGCGCGAATCTGTTCTGCCAGCCGTCGCGCCCCCGCCATGCTTGGATGGGTGTCGTTGAAATAGAGCACCTCTCCCCCCATCACAAAAGGACATTCGCCACCGGCACACAGCCTCTTGCGCGGGTCGATCCGTATGATCCGGTCCGCCGTGACAAGCTGCTGCTCGATCTCCGCCCATGCGCGCAAACGGGCGCTATGGGCTTCGGGATCTGGAATGGCCGTGGCGGCAAGCCTGCCGAAGCGGAGCGCATTTCCCACGCTTTGTGCCGGATCGCGATGCGGGTTGGGGATCTGGCCCAGCAGGATAACCCGTTTGCCCGCTTGCCGGAGCCGCGTCACCGTTTCGCGCAGGCCGTCTTGCAGAACCTGTGCCGGAAGTTCGGGATAGGCCTCGCGGTTCATCGCCAGCAGCACGGTCTCGACGGCCGGATCGCCGCTGATCGCCGTCAGCATCCGCTGGTTTGCGCGGGCGCATTGGGGACGTCTGGGCAGATCGGGGCCCAGAACCGGCGGACAGGCAGAGGCCGTGATCTGCCGCAGGGGCTGGTTCCGGGCCAAGGCTGCGGCGAGTTCGGCCCCGTGGCTGTCTCCCCAGACCACAAGAGGTGGCGCGCCGCTGCCGCCCAGGCGGCAGGTCCGGGCATAGGGCTTTCTGTCGCGGTCATCCTGATGGCAGCTTTCCCGCCACGGGCTGATATCCTGTGCCGCATCATATAAGGCCAGCACCTGCGGCGCAAAGCGCTGCGGTATCCCCTGCCCGTGCCAGATCCCCCAAGCGAGCAGCATGATCAGGGCAAGCCCCGCCGCGCTCCAGCGCAGGATGGGGCTGTGGCCGATGGGCAGGCGGGCGAAGGGCTGCTCGATATAACGCCAGCTCAGCCATGCCAGTATGACCGAGACCCCCACGCAAAGCGCCATCAGCGCATCGGGCACCTCTCCGGCAAGACTGCGCAGAAACGCCATCAACGGCCAGTGCCAGAGATAGAGTGAATAGGAGATCCGGCCCAGAAAACCGGCCCCCAGCATCCCGCCGGCCAGCATCCCGCCGGTCTGTCGGGGCAAAGGAAAGCGCCCCACCCATAACAGGACCGCTGTGGCAAAACTGGGCACGCCCGCCCGCAGGCCGGGAAAAGGCATATCGGGTGTCAGCCAGACCATGCATAGCCCCAGCGTGGCCAGCGCCAGCGGACGCAGGATGGGCCGGTCTTTTCGGGGGGCTGGCAGATAGGCGACCAGAGCCCCGATCAGGAATTCGAAGCCACGGAACGGCAACAGGAAATAGGCCCCCGTCGGAGAATGCCGCAGGCCCCATTCGGACAGGATCACCCCGCCCATAATCCCCAGCAGGGTCAACGGCACCAATGCAGAGGGGCGCCATTTGATCACTATGAACAGCAGGAAGGGAAATAGCAGATAGAACTGTTCCTCGACCGAAAGCGACCATGTATGCAGCAGCGGTCGCAGTTCCGCCTGCTGGTCGAAATAGCCGCTGAACAGATAGAAATCGATATTCGAGGCAAAGAGCGCCGAAGACAAAGCGGTGCGGGCAAGCTCTTGATAGTTATCGGGACTGAGCAGAATGCCCCCCAGCCCCAGAGTGGCGGCAAGCATCACCAGAAGAGCAGGCAAAAGGCGTCTGGCGCGCTTGTGGTAGAAGGTCAGCAAAGAGACCTGCCCCGTGAGGCTGTCGCGCTGTAGATGGCCGCCAATCAGAAACCCCGAAATCGCGAAGAAGATATCGACGCCCACGAAGCCGCCCGGCAAAGCCTTCGGCCAGGCGTGAAACAGCACCACCGCCGCAACGGCAAGACCCCGCAGGCCTTGGATATCGGCGCGAAACCGGTTTTCAAGCATAGGTTACTCGTCACACAAAACGGGCCATAGCGGCCCTTGCGGTCAGAGTTAACCGATATCCTTTTAAGATTGCGTGAAACCCCGAAACGGGCGCGGCCTATGTGGCCAGGCCAGTCAGAACTTGTGCAGCCGTTCGATGCGCGCCGCACGATAGTCAGTCATGCGGGCCAGAAAATCAGGATATTCCTGCGCGAAACGCTCGGCATATTCCGCACTACGGCACCCCAGAAGTTTGTGATGGGATGTGGGCGCGGGCTGCAGATCCACAGCCCCGACCCCGATATGATCGGCGATCGTCCTGAGGATCACGGTGTCGGGCTGACCGACGGTCTGCTCGTAGCTCAGGCATAGCGGCTTGATCCCGAAACGGGCCATATCGGCCTCGAGCCGGTCTTCCTCGACGCAATAGCGCGCCATCGCATGCAAAATTTCTAGCGGTTTATACTGGAAGGCGGCATCTGCGGCCATCTGGCTGGTCTGGTCGGCTGCGGTGGAATGGGCGACCTTGGTCTGGATCAGCTTCGACAGCGACAACGCCTGCGCCAGAAGGTTCTCGCGGATCAGCCAGATATACGAGGTGGGGGCCATCATCTCGATCAGCCGGTCCATCGATCCGAAGAGGTTCATCATATGCGCATAGGTGATCTCGACGCCATAGGTGCCGCGCGTATTGCGCCTGCGCAGCAGCATATCGACATAGGCTTCCAGCGTGTCGGCCTGATAGGCTTGGGCGATATTGGGCACAAAGCGGAAATTGAACGCCTCGTTCGGCTGGCCCAGAACGCGGGCACGTTCCAGCATCTCGCCCAGACGCGAGCTTCCCGAACGCGCGGTGAAAAACAGCATATAGCGTCGCTCTGGCAGCGGCGCGCGCAGGAATTTCGCACGCTTTTCCGCATCTACCGTGACATTGTCGAACAGATCCTCGCGCAGCGCCAGTTCCGAGGCCAGCGACTTTGCCATAAGCTCGGAAAACAGCCGCTCTCCGGGGCGTCCGGCACGGGCTTTGGACAGATAGAACCGCTGGGCAATATGCCGGAGAAACGACGTACCGAAAGATCCCAATGACATATAAACCTCGCAATACGGAAGACATCCTGCCGGATGCCCGAACTTGACTATGCACCTTGCAGTTTTTTGCCCCAAAAACAACAGGAAACCGGTCGCCATTCTGTGGCTTGGCGGGTCTGTCTATCCGTTATAGGGCCGCAGGTGCCAGAAGAAAGGGCATCCGGTGCCTGCGCGCCCGAATGCCCTTCCGCATCTCTGTACTGAACGTCCGTTCTGCTTATTTCAGCAGGCTTGCCAGATACTTGCCATAAGCCGTCTTTTTGAATGTCTCGGCATGTTCGGCCATTTTCGCATCGTCGATCCAGCCCTTTTCATAGGCGATCTCTTCGGGGCAGCCCGATTGCACCCCCTGACGGGTCGAGAGCGTGCGCACAAAATTGCCGGCGTCCAGAAGCGAGGCATGGGTGCCGGTATCAAGCCATGCATAGCCACGGCCCATCTGTTTCACGGTCAGCGTGCCATCCTTGAGATAGCTTTCCAGCAGCGTCACGATCTCCAACTCGCCCCGCGGCGAAGGCTTGACCTCGCGGGCGCGCTTGGGGGCATCGCCATCAAGGAAATAGAGGCCGGTGACTGCATAGTTCGACGGCGGCACCTCGGGCTTTTCGATGATTTCCTCGACTTTGCCTGCCGTATCGAATTTGACCACGCCATAGCGTTCGGGATCGGCCACGCGATAGCCGAAGACCGTCCCGCCCACACCCTGCGCGTCAGCGGCTTCCAGAAGCTGCGGCAGCCCGTGGCCGAAGAAGATGTTATCGCCCAGAACCATCGCCGAAGGCGCACCGTCAAGGAAATCCTCGGCCAGAATATAGGCCTGCGCCAGACCGTCGGGCGAGGGCTGGGTGATATAGGTCAGGCTGATGCCCCATTGGCTGCCATCGCCCAGAAGCCGCTTGAACTGCTCCTGATCCGCCGGAGTGGTGATGATCGCGATCTCGCGGATGCCGGTCAGCATCAGCACGGTCAGCGGATAATAGATCATCGGCTTGTCATAGATCGGCATCAGCTGCTTCGAGACAGCCATCGTCAGCGGATAGAGCCGCGTGCCCGAACCGCCGGCGAGGATAATACCTTTGCGCTGTTTTGTCATGAGAACTGTCCTTTAGAAATCTAGATATATTTCCGGCGATAGGCGCGGGTGACTTTGCGGCCTTTCACCATTGCATAAAGCGTGTGTTTTACGGGTGCGGGGCGGTAAAGCGTTGCAAATTCGAACCCGCCGATCGGATGTTGATAGCCAAAGCGCACATAGTCTTTGTGATAGAGCCGCGTGATGCGGGCCATATCCGCCTTGCTCGGTGCGATCCGGTCCTGCAGGGTCGGGCATTCTGCCGATTTCTGCGCATGGGGCACCTGCCCTGCGACCCCGCCAAGATGGGTTTGCAACCAGTCCACAACAGGCTCCATACCCTCTTCAAGGCGGAACACTGTGGCTTCATGCGGCAGGAAATCCGACTGGGGGCGCAGATGGTTGTCCATCACATAGGGGTCGCGCCGGTAGGCGGCCTCCATTACCGCCAGCCAGACCGAAAAGCCGCGCTGTGTCAGGCGCTTCATATGGGGGAAGCTGCGCGCCTGAAACCGGTATTCCGATATCGCCCGTTGCAAAGGGTCACGTACCAGACCGAAAACAAGATCGGGCTTGGTGTCGAACAGGGTGCGGGCATCGGCCCAGACCAGATGCTGCTCCGAGCAGGGAAACTTGCGGGGGAGACCCGCCGCCTTACGCCCCAACCAGTCGGGGTCGTAAAGCGAGAGCGGGCCATAATGCTGCTGCAGATAGTCCTCGACCGACGTGCCGCCGGTCTTGGGGACATGCGCGAAAAAGACAGAAGTGCTGTCAGTTTGCAGAAGCGGCATCAACCCCTCTCAGCGCGTGCAGAACCTCCGCCAGATCGGCCTTCCAGTCGGGGCGGGAAATCCCGAAAGCGTCAAACGTCGTGGCGCAATCCATCCGGCTATTGGCGGGGCGTTTGGCAGGCGTCGGGAAGGCCGTCGTGGGGATATCCTCGACCGCGGTCGCGCGCCCTGCCTGCGCGAAGATCTCGCGCGCGAAACCGGCCCAGCTTGTATCGGGCGCGCCCGAGAAATGGTAGATCCCCGCTTTCGACGGGTCTTCGGCAAGCTGGCTTGCGATGCGGACACAGGCCTTGGCAATCGCCCGCGCCGAGGTCGGGCCGCCGATCTGGTCGGCCACCACGGTCAGCTTGTCACGGGTTTCTGACAGGCGCAGCATCGTCTTCACGAAGTTATTGCCATGCGCGGAAAACACCCAAGAGGTGCGCAGCACGGCATAGGCCCCGCCCGCCAGCGCGATCCCCTGTTCGCCCTTCAGCTTGCTGCGGCCATAGGCCCCCAGCGGCGCGGTCATATCCGTGGGTTTGAACGGCGTCTCGCCCTGCCCGTCAAAGACATAATCCGTCGAGATATGCACAAAGGGAATACCAAGCCCGGCACAGGCCTGCGCCATAGCGGCGGGCGCGGCGCCATTGATCGCCTCGGCCAGATCCTCTTCGCTTTCCGCCTTATCCACCGCCGTATAGGCGGCCGCATTGATCACGGCCTCGGGCTTGGCCGCCGTGATGGCGGCAGCGCAGGCTTCGGGGTCAGACAGATCCGCCTCGGCACGCGACAGAAACTGCGCCTCGGGCAGAAGCGATTTCAGCTCGGTCGCGACTTGGCCGGTGGAACCGAAAACGAGGATGCTCATGCCGTTTCCTTTTTTGCCTCGCCCGTGCCCAGACGGATACCCACGCCCGCCCGCGCCTGCAGCGGTTTCCACCAGGCCTCATTGGCCAGATACCAGTCAACGGTGCGCTCAAGCCCTTCCTCGACCGTCACCGAGGGACGCCAGCCCAGCTCGTTGCGGATGCGGGTCGGATCAATCGCATAACGCGCATCATGGCCGGGGCGGTCGGTCACAAAGGTGATCTGATCGGCGTAAGAGCCCTGCGCCTTCGGGCGCTTCTGGTCAAGGATCGCGCAGAGCGTCTTCACCAGTTCCAGATTGGTGCGCTCGTTCTCGCCGCCGATATTATAGCTGCGGCCCAGCTCGCCTTTTTCCACCACCAGCAGCAGCGCATCGGCATGGTCCTCGACATAGAGCCAGTCGCGGATATTGTCACCCTTGCCATAGATCGGCAGGTCCTTACCGGCCAGTGCGTTCAGGATCACCACGGGGATCAGCTTCTCGGGGAAGTGGAAGGGACCGTAATTGTTGGAGCAGTTGGTCAGCACCACCGGCAGGCCATAGGTCTCGTGCCATGCGCGCACCAGATGGTCCGAAGACGCTTTGGACGCCGAATAGGGCGAGCGCGGATCATAGGGCGTGTCTTCGGTGAACTTGACCGACGGATCATTGGGCAGCGAGCCAAACACCTCATCGGTTGAGATATGGTGGAAGCGGAAGGCTTCGGGCTTGCCCTGCGCGACCCAATAGCTGCGCGCGGCCTCCAGCATATTATAGGTGCCGGTGATATTGGTCTCGATGAAATCGCCCGGCCCGTCGATCGACCGGTCCACATGGGATTCGGCGGCCAGATGCATCACCGCATCAGGCTTATGCTTGGCGAAAACCGCATCCAGTGCGGCGCGATCACGGATATCGGCCTTCTCGAAGGCGTAATTCGGATGATCGGCCCATTCGGCCACATTCTCGAGGCAGGCCGCATAGGTCAGCGCATCGACATTCACCACCGAGTGGCCCCGCGCCATCGCCAGACGCACAACAGCCGAACCGATAAATCCGGCCCCGCCGGTGACAAGAAGTTTCATAGGATCAGGCCTCGAAGGTGAAAGGGGTGTCGAATGCGGAAAGCGGCTGCGCCTTCTCGTCTTTTTCGGAAATGATCGGGGTAATATCGGCAATCGGCCAGTCGATGCCACAGCTGTCCCATTTCACCGCGCCATCGCATTCGGGGGCGTAATGGTCGGTGCATTTATAGCAGATCTCGGCATCATCCGTCAGCGTCATGAACCCATGCAGGAAGCCTGCCGGAATCCATAGCTGTTTGCCGTTCTCGAAGGACAGTTCAAAGCCCACCCATTGACCATAGGTCGGGCTGCCCTTGCGTACATCCACCGCCACATCAAAGATCGACCCGCGGCCACAGCGCACCAGTTTGCCCTGCGCATGCGGCGGCGACTGGAAATGCAGCCCGCGCACCGTGCCCTTCTCGCGCGAGAGCGAGTGGTTGTCCTGCACGAATTCCGGCAGGTTCACCCCTTCGGCTTCAAGCTTCTTCTTGTTCCAGCTTTCAGAGAAAAAACCGCGATGGTCACCAAAACGCGGGGGCGTAATGAGGATAACGCCCGGAAGGGAGGTGTGTTCAATCATAGACCCTTAGCCCACATGTTCTTTATTTTGCGCCAGCTTCGGCTTTCCAACGGCCCAAGACAAGGCCATCCGGCGGTAAAAACCGATTTTCTCGCCAGTTGACAGCATTTTTTTGCTTATCCGTCACGTCAAAATGCCCGGAGGTCCGGCCCGAAAAACGGAATTAGTGCGGGGGGTTGGCCTGTCGAGGAAAATATCCATGCACGTCATGATTGAATTTTGCGCAAAAGATAACCCCCGCCAATCGGCGGGGGGGTGCAGCCGGATCGGGCCGGATGCGGATCAGAAGGTCTTGGTCAGCGAGACGTTGAAGGTGCGCGGTTCGCCGCGGAAGTTGAACACCGTGGTGCTGCCCACGCGCGAATAATATTCTTTGTCAAAGAGGTTATCGACGCCCATGCGCAAAGTCAGGTCATCATTGAAGGTTTTGACCGCCATCAGATCGACCACCCCGTAACCCGGTGCCTCGATCCCCTTGGAGGAGAAACCGCTCATCATGGTCAGGCGGCCCCCGAGGCTCCAATCGGCCATCACGCCGTCCTTGAAGTCATACATGGCCTGAAGCTTGAACATGTGTTTGGGCGTATAGGTCGAGAAATCCTCGCCCTTCGAGCTGCCGTTGAGATATTCGGTCTCGGTATAGGTATAGCCTGCCGAGAGGTGCAGATTTTCGCGCAACTCGCCCGATACCGTCAGCTCGACGCCTTTGGATTCGACCTCTTCCTCGGCTTTGTAGTAATCGGTGCCGGTGATCGCGACAGGACGGTTCGCCTCGCGCAGGTTGAAATAGGCCGCCGTGACATCCAGACCATAGGCAAGCCGCGCCTTGACGCCCAGCTCGTATTGGCGCCCCTCGACGGGATCAAGCAGATCGCCATCCGTGTCCCGCGATGATTGCGGAATGAAGATCTCGGAATAGCTGGCATAGAGCGAGGCATCGGGCGTCAGCTCGTAGGTGGCACCGGCAAACGGTGTCACATGGGCATCGACGTCATAATCGGCCGTCGAGACCGCGCCGCTGGACAGCGTCGTGGTGTCGACCGTGCCGTCATACCAGCTCAGGCGCGCGCCACCGATCACGGTCAGCTTGTCCATCGGCTTGAGCCGTAGCTGCGAATAGAGCCCCGTGGAAGTGGTCTCCGAGTCCGCGCGGGTCGAATAGCTATAGCTCGGCTTGGCCACCGACGCGCCATCGAAATTGTTCAGGTTCCAGCTGCCCGAGATCGATCCGCGGGCGGTGTAGGTGGTGCTGGTGACCTTCTGCCAATCGGCCCCGACAATCGCGTTGCCTTCCATCTGGCCCAGTTGGAAGGGCAGATCCGCATGGATGTCCAGCGCGAGGCTGTCCTGACTGAAATCGCGGCCCAGATAGGCGATCGAAGAGATGTTGTTATCGGCATCGGCGGTCGATCCGGCATAGCCGTAGAGGAAATTGGCATCCTGCCACGATTTGCGCATCGAGAATTTGATGCGCCCGCCATTATCGAGGAAATGCTCGCCCGCCACCACGGCATCGGTGGTTTCGTTGTCGAAATCGTTCCAGTCGGGCATCACGCCCGCCTCGACATCCGTCCAGATCAGCGAGCCATCCGCATAGGTGGGCAGACCGTTGAACGGCGCGATATCGCGCTCCATATGGCTGAGCGAGAAAGTCAGTTTGGTATTCGGGTCCACATCCCACGCGACGGTGCCGTAATAGGACTGCACCCCGTTCGAGCCACCGTCGATAAACGTATCGCCATCGCCATAGGCGGCCACAAAGCGCCCGCGCAGCGTGCCGTCCTTGTTGAGTGCCGAGGACATATCGACTTCCGCGCGGAGTTGCCCGTTGCTATCGGCCGAAGTCGTGGCATAGCCGGTAAACTCGGTGGCGGTGGCCTGTTTGAGACGCATATTGATCGAGCCTGCCGGTTCGCCGGTGCTGATGAACAGGCCCGACGGTCCTTTGAGGACCTCGACGTGATCGACAATCGACAGATCCGGCTGGGTGCCGTAGATCGAGCTGACCGGCGCGGGGAGGCCGTCGAAATAGAGATAGTCGAATTCGTAGCCGCGCGAATAGATCGACGACCGCCCGACATCATTATTGAGGATCATGATGCCCGCCACATCCGACAGCGCCTCTTCCAGCGCCGTGTAGCCGCCATCCTCGATCTGCTTATGGGTCACGACCGAGGTCGATTGCGGCACCTCGCGCGGGCTCATCGCCGCCTTCTCCCCCACCGAGATCAGATCGGTCGCATAGCTATCGGAGCCTTCGGTCTCGTAGCTCGACCCTTCGACAACGATCTCGTCCAGTGCGACCGCATCTTGCGCGAATGCCGGTGCGGCAAGGGCGGTGGAGGCCAGCAGGCACAGTTTCAACGTGGTACGTCCAGCAGGTGACATGGCACTATCCCTTAATAACCGAGTATTTTTATCGACCATTAGAGCCGGATCTGGTATCTGGCCAGTATCCGGCCTGTGCCATACGGCCATATATCTTCGTCAAAGCGCCAATCGGCTGGCGTTCCCGCAAAGGATCAGACCTTGGAGGTCCAGATGGATATCAGCCTGAATGACATCGCCACGGGGCTACGGGGGGATGTGACGGATTTCGGCGCAAGCCTGCCCGTCTCCGACATCGTGCTGCGCGGCGGACGTCGGCGGATTGCGCTGCCCTCGGGCCTCAACGTGCAGCTACAGGATACGGTCAGCGCGAAAGATTTCGTCACCTTCCTGACCCGTCCGGCCAATCTGTTGCTGCATCTCATTCTGGAGGGGCAGGTCGAGGGCAGGCTCGGGCCGCGCAGCGAGCGTTTCGGGCCGATGCCGGGCCAGCCTGCGCAACTGCATCTGAGTGCGCTTGGTCAGCCGACGGCCTTCCGCCGCAATATCACGGCAGGCAACCATGTGCGCAAAGTGTCGGTGCTGGTCCCGTGGAACTGGCTGGAGGCGCGCGGGGTGGCGATGCAATCGATCCTTCAGGGCCAAGCCCATCTGCGGGCAAGCTGGACGGCGACCATGCCCGACGTGTTACGGGCCGAAGCCCTGCTGCAACGCCATCGGCAGACGCCCTTCTGCCAGATCGAAGCGGAAGCGCTCGCCCTGTCCATGTTGCAGACGATGCTGGTGGGGCTGATGGGAGCGGAGCCGGAGATCAGCCGGACGGATCAGGAACGGCTGAGCCGGATCGAGGCGCAGGCCTTGATCGCGGGGGGGCTGCCTTCGTCCGAGGCTCTGGCCGAAAGCGCGGGCATGAGCGTGTCCTCCATGCGCCGGTTGTTCCGGCGCCTGCGCGGCATGTCGGTACATGGGCGGTTGCGCCAGATCCGGCTGGAACGGGCGGGCCATGCCCTGCATGCGGGGGCTTCGGTGGCCAGCGCGGCACGGCAGGCGGGCTACGAAACGCCGGAAGCTTTCGCAACGGCCTTCCGGCTGGCAATGGGCATGCCCCCGTCGGAGTATCGCAAAGGCGCAGCCGGTTTGGTCCCCGCCCCTGCCCCCGACGCAGACCTGGCGCAGGACTGACACAGGACGAACGGGCCAGAGATTTTTCTGGCGGAGCTTTATGCAGGCTCGGAGACCTCGCACTCTGTTCTGTCAGGCGCCTCTGGCTCTTGTCGCTTGGACCTGCCACTGCGCGCTATCTGTGACGTGATCCTGCCCGTTTTGTAAAATTTTTCCGGCAGAATGGTCATTTTAAGATCACCTTCATTCCATTGAGCAAAGCTGGGTGTCCTGTGCAGCTTCATTCGATGTCCCGTAATGGTTTCTCGTTCAAAATGTCGTCCCGATTTTATCCGCCGTTTGGCTGTGTCTCGGCAAAGGGCCTGCCCCGAACCGGTCGGCAAGATCCGGTCGGCAAGATCAGGTCGGGCATCCGCATTTCTTTATACGACAGCGGATATTGCCCCTATGCGCGCGGTCGGGTCGGTCCCGATCCGCCTGATCCGCACCGATCTGCCTATCGCCGCATCATGGGCGGCAGGAGGCACCAACCCCAATTCATGCCAGAACCGGAGGAGGATCACATGGCTTTACGGACACATATCGACCGCGTTTCATCGCAGATCATCGAGAATTTCGAGGCGATCGAACATCGTTTCCTGAGCGCTAAGCTCAAGGACAAGAAACTGATGAACGTGCTTTTGGAGCGGCTGATTGCCTCGGGGTCGCTATGTGCGACATTTCCGGCGGGCACCCTGTTCGAGACGCAGGACGAGCGGGATTGCCTTTACGGGCTGTATGACGATATCCGGCATATTCTCTGTCTGCGCTCGCGCGCGCGGACGGAGCCGCAATCGGTCACGTTCAAATTCCGTCCGGTCGGCGTGGATATCGTGATCATACTCGATCCGCAAGCCAGCGATTTTGTGGACGGGATGACCTTTGTCCTGCGGGCGGCGGTGGATGATTTCGAAGATCTCACCCATGTCGTGCATTGCGATAAAGGCATGACGCCGCGCCTGTTCTTCGACGAGGCGTAACGCTGCAAAACCGCCCGTTCGGTCGTTAAGTTCAGGCCGTCAGGTTCAGGCCGCAGAGGCCGCGAGCAAAAGCCGCACAAAGGCCAGTTCGACCGTTTCGGTGCCGCCATTGGTGACACCGCTTTGCCAAAAGCTGGCACCTGCTGCGTAAAGCCCCGGTGCCAGCCCGCCCTGCACGCATTGGCTGACGACGCGCACCGGAAGGCCGCGTGCGACGGCCTCGGCCACAGCGGTCACAAGTGCCGGATCCTCGGGAAAGGTCCCTGCCCCGTAGATGCGCAAGACGACCCCGTCGAAACAGCCCAGCAGTGCCGCCAGTGCCTGTCCCGACAGTCCCGGCGTCAGGGTGAGCACGCCGATCTGCGGCCCTGTGCCGAACCGCGCGCCGGTGGCGCGAGGGGCTGGCGGGGCCTGCGGCACTGACACAAAGGCGGCGCGGGCGTGACTGTCGGTCTTTGTCACCCCTTCGGCCTCAAGGATCTGGCCATTCACAGCCACCCGCACACCCGCCCGCCCCGAAAGCAGATACTCCAGCGCCTGCGCGAGGCTTTCTTCGGCATCGGCATTCTGGCCCAGCGGCTGCATGGCGGCGCACAGGACCACCGCGCGTTCGGGGGCGATCACCTGCGACAGGGCTGCGGCGCTAAAGCCCAGCGTATCGGTGCCATGTGTGATCAGCACGGGTCCGTCATGTTCGTCAATCAGATCGGCCAGCCGGTTCCAGTCCGCGGGGCGGATATTGGCACTGTCGATCAGCGGGTCGAAGGTCACGACATCCAGTGCGGTGCCCTGTGGCAGCGCCGCGCGCAGATGCTGTTCAACGACACCCGCACCGGGCACAAGCCCCTGTTCGGAAGGCACCATGCCGATGGTGCCGCCAGTATCGATGAGACGCAATATCTGCATGACGCTCTCCGCTTGGAATTTCTTGCCCCCGCATCTGGCAGGCAAAGCGGCATTTGACAACATGCTTTAGCGGCGTTTGATCCCGTAACGCTGCATCTGCCGGTGGATTGTCGAGCGGTTTACCCCCAGCCGTCGCGCGGTTTCGGAGATATTGCCGCCGGTCTGTTGCAGGATATGGTTGAGGAGCGCCGCGTGGCCGTGCTCTTTCGAGGCTGCGTCCTGAACATAGTCACGGGCCAGATCGGCCAGCTGCAGCCCTTGTCGGGGCAAAGCACCGTTTTCCACCAGACGGTCAGCGCTGTGACGGGCGAAATCATGCAACTCCAGCAGGTTGCCCGCCCATTCTTGCTGCGTGATCCAGCTGGCAGCCTCTGCGCCGAGCGTCACTGGCTGGGTGAATGCCTCGGAAAGTGCGGTTTCGGCCAGCCAGACCAGATCCTGCCGGTCGCGCAGGGCGGGCAGGTCCAGCACCGTGCCGCGCAGCGCGAAATACAGGTCGCGGCGCAGGCGCCCCTCGGCCACGGCCTGTTGTGCCGGCATGCCAAGCGAGGCGAAGATCCGCATATTGGCTTTTTGCGCCCGCACCGCCCCGATCGGACGCCATGCCCCTTCCGAGATCAGTGCCAGAAGCCGTGCCTGTGCGCGAGAGGGCAACTCTTCGAGCTTGTCCAGAAACAGCGCGCCCCCTTGTGCCTCGTCGATCATGCCGGGCTCTGTCAGGCCACGGGTTTCGCGCCCGAAAATTGTGGCCTCTTCCTCGGCCAGAAACTCGCCACAGCGCAGGGTGACAAAGGGGCCACCGATGCCCGCCTCGTGGATGGCGCGGGCGAGATGGCGTTTGCCACTGCCCATCGGGCCGGTCAGCAAAACCGCCCCCTGCCCGTTGACCAGACCGGCGGCCTGCGTGATCACGCGCGCCATCGCCGGATCATTCTGCGCCAGATCCCGCAACCCCTGCGGCACCGCAGGCAGGCTTGTGCCGCGATAGGCCGTCATCCGCCGCACAGGCTCGCGTCGGGGTTCGATCGCATGGGCAAAAAGCCTGTACCCGTTACGGGTCTCCACATTGCGTTCACGGGCCGGACTATGGCGGGTCAGCGCCTCGATCCCGTTCAGATCCAGATTGAAACTGTCGGAAATCGGGCGCCCCAAGAGCAGATCGGGGCGCCGCCAGTCGCAGCCCAGAGCCGCCGCCATCACCCGTGCCGCGCCATGCGTCATGCCGGTCACCCGCCCCGACGCATCCAGCCGGATCGCCGCTTCGGGATCGGTATCCAGAAATTCGGCGCTGGTGCCAAGGCGTAACACCCAGTCGCGGCGGCTCTCGGCCATGATATTGGCCATTTCAATCCGGCGCGCGGTTTGTTTGACAAGGTTGAGCGCCAGATACTGGCTGGCCCGCGGGCGCGGCGAGGACAGAAGCGAGATGTCGAGCACCGCGCTCAGCCGTCCCGACAGGTCGTGGATCGGGGCGGCTGTGCAACTCAGCCCGCTATGGGTGCTGTCGAAATGGTCGCTCTGATGGACGATGATCGGCTCGCCGCCCTCGATACAGGCCCCCAAGGCGCAGGTGCCCGCCCGCGCCTCCGACCATTCCGCGCCCAGATAAAGGCCCGAATGCTGCAGATCGGCCTTGCGCTGGTCCTGCCCCAGAAACTCCACCGTGACACCGGCCGCATCGGCCAGAAGCAGCACATAATCCTGTTCGGCCACCAGTTTATAAAGCTGTTCGATCCCCGAGCGCGCGATAGAGATCAGATCGCCCGAACGTTCCCGATGCTGGCGCAGGATGCGGCTGGGAACGATATAGGCTTCGGAGCGGCGGGCCGGATCGAGTTTGTGCTCTTGCAGGCAGCGCCGCCAGCTTGCGGCCACGGCAGGATCGCGCCCGACGGCCCCCCCGTTCGAGACAGCCTCGATTTCGCGGATATGTTCGCTTACCCTGTGCAT